>JAHJRQ010000015.1 GCA_018830485.1 Pseudomonadota bacterium
CGTTGGCTGTCTTGATGCAGTAAGCGATGGTTTTCTTGTGGACGTCCAGGCCGATGTAGTAAATACTTTCCATAGGGAGCCTCCTTGTGGGTCTGACTCGGGGCGATTTATTCGACCCCGCTCGCTCATTATATGAGCTGTCCGCCACCTGGAGGCTCCCGTTTTCAATTACTTATGCATTCAAACAGTATATCTAATTCACTTCCACTCGGGAACTTATCGGGGTCAGACCACGTTTGATGTGATTGCTTGCTAGCCGTCCCGCTTTACCCCCACATAACAAGGAGCCCGGAGTGAAAGATATTCGCTGGAAACAACGCTTCGACAATTACACCAATGCGTTGCAAACCCTCAGCCGGGCGGTGGAATTATCCAGACAGCGTGATTTGTCGGAACTGGAACAGCAGGGGGTGATTCAGGGCTTTGAGTTTACCCACGAACTTGCCTGGAATGTGTTGAAGGATTATCTCGAAGAACAAGGATTTGTCGGCATCGTCGGTTCCAGGAATGCAACCCGCGAAGCCTTCCGAAACGGGCTGCTCGATGATGGGGAAACATGGATGGACATGATCAAGGCCCGCAACCTGGCCTTACACTCCTACGATCCTCACATCGCGGAGGAGGTTGCCAAGGACATTCTGACCCGGTTTCATCCCGCCTTTGTCGCAATGGCACAACGCTTCGGCGCGCTTGCCGGCCAGCCGGAAACCAACCCATGAACCACGGCCTGCCATCGCAGACGGTGGAAAAAATCCACTCCGTATTCAGCCGCTTTCCAGCCATCGAGAAAGCGGTTTTGTACGGCTCCCGCGCCAAGGGCACCTACAAGAACGGCTCGGACATCGATCTGACCCTGTACGGCGAGGCCCTGACCACGACGGAACTTGGCGCCATCGCCGAGGAACTTGACGACCTGCTGTTGCCCTACCAGATCGACCTCTCGATTTTTGCCCAGATCGCCCATGCAAAACTGCGGGAACATATCGAGCGCGTCGGGGTGGTGTTTTACGAAAAGGGGGCCGTGCAGAATTCGGGGACGCCCATGATTTGATGCGTTTCTTGCTGGGGGGCTCTGGGGCTCAGGTCTTGAACAGTAAATCTTACCGTATCATTTTTCCTGCTTACCCGAGAGCAGGCGCTCAACCGCTGATCGGTAGGCGGCCAGGTCTTCGCGTTTATCGATAGCCAGCACCAGTACGACCAGCACATCGTTCTCAACGCTATAAACCAAACGGTAGCCCTGCTTGCGCAGTTTAATTTTGTAGCAATTGCGCAGGTCGCCATGCAGGTGCGAGCCAGGCGGACAGGGTTGTTCGAGACGCTTTTTGAGCGCTTTGCGCAACACCGCCTTGATGCTCCCGTCGAGACCGTTCCACTCCTCGAGTGCTTCCGGCATGAATTTGAGCCGGTACTTCGGGATACCTGGAGCGACTTCAGATTGTGTCAATATCCACCTCGATGGCCGTATCTTTGTGTGACAGTCGGTGGCGCACAAGCTCAACCAGATCCAGGTCGACCAACTTCTCGACCAAGGCTTCGAAAAGTTTAGGGGTTACCATGTAGAAAGCGGGACGGTTGTGATTGAGCACCGCTACCGGCTTTTCGCCTGCGGAGCGCAACACCTGCGCCGGGTTCTTCTTGAATTCGGACATGCTGATCGAGTAGTCGGCGTAGATCGTATCCATCATTCCCTCCTTGAATTATCAGCTACAAATATAGCTCTGTTTATGGTCGTTTTCAAGGAAAAAAGCTGCGCAGTCTTACACTGGTTGGGGCGGAATTCCATGCCCGCAATCCAAAAAGAAGGGGGCAGACATTTTCGTCTGCCCCCTTCGGGTCGTAACAGCCTCAACTCTTTTTCCCGGCAGACCAGCGGCTGGCCTGCCGGACACATCCCTCACACCCACCAGATCTGCCGCTTGGCCGGGTTGCCGTTTTTTTCAAAGACATCGCCGGACTCCTTGAGCACCGTGTCGAGCTCCTCCACGGTGAAATGGTAGCCGTCTTCCGCCGCCAGGGCGACAAACTCCTCCCGGGTTCCGGGGACATCGTATTTGGCCCGTAAATGTTTATCTCCGCCGCCGGCAACAAGCAATGCCTCTACGTCTTTTCTCGCCATGGTCGTTCTCCTTCTTATATGATCAATAGGTTGTAATATTAACGGTCGATAACAGAGGCGATGACGCGCGCCTGAACCTCCAGAGCCAGGGTGAGCATGCCGCCTATCTGCCCCATGGTCGGAGGGGTGATGGAGTAGCTCTCGATATCGCAGATATCCTGAAACCCATCCCAGGCCTTAAGCTCTGCCCCAAGGCCCTCCAGTTCGCCGGGCAAAAACTCATCAATGGCCTCCACCAGATCGTGCATGGTGTGGTTATACGGCAGCTTGCCGTTTTTCATGAGCAGGGCCATGATCAGTTTTTCAATGGCCATGGCCACCAGGTTGTACAGAATCGCGGTGGTGAAAGATTCTTTCCGTTGCGTGTAGGCATTGTTGGCCGTGGCCAGGAACTGCTTGCCCTCCCGCAGATACTCCTCCCACCCCTTGATGGACTGGCTGTTGGGAGTGGGAAACCCAGCCAGGTTGGCAATTGCACCCTTGCCTGATTCCGACATGATTTGCCCTCCTTAGCCTAGTTTAATATTTCTGAAAACCTCCCCTTCCCCCCGGAGTCTACGCTTACCTGCGGGAGGGGTTGGGGTTGGGGGTAGCGACAACCTGCTGCTGTAATGGCCAACTTCCCCCTCTCCCTAACCCTCCCCCGCCAAGGGGGAGGGAATCAAGGTGATGGATTCGCAACAACTGCCCTTCGACAGGCTCAGGGCGAACGGCACTACCTTAACGTATTGATATTCCGTTCGTGCTGAGCCTGTCGAAGCACCTGTTTGCAGCAAATTACAAGGTGCTAAATTCGTCTGCGTTGACAGATAAGCTCCGTACCCTGCCAGCCGAGTTTGCGATAAAACTCCAAGGCCGCCGCATTGTTCCGGTCGGCCAGAAGCTGAAGACGCCCGATCTTTCTGCTTGCCCCCCACTGCTCCAGGGCCGTAAGCAATGCCCGCCCCACCCCTTTGCCTTGCCAGTTTTGCGCAACCACCACATCCTCCACCAGGAGGGCGAAACCTCCCTCTGCCGTGGAAATGGTCAGTTGCCCGGAACACATGCCGATGACCTGCCCTGCCGCCTCGGCAACCAGAACCACCGCAGCCTCATGGACCAAGAGCATCGCCAGCCCTTGGCGCTGCCGGGCGGCATCAAAGGCAAAATCCGCCTCGATACCAAAAAGAAGCCGGAGCAGATCCACCAAGGCATCGAGGTCGTCAGGGTTGGCGGGGCGTATTACCGCGTGCGTCATGTGCCCCTCCGGTTCAGCCGCTGAATTCGATGCGGATGGAGTCCTCTCCCTCCGGGACCAGGGTGTAATGCCCCCCTCGGGTACATTGCATGGCATGATTGCAAGCGGTCTCTTGCAGACGCTCTATATCAGCGTGCACCGTGGCCTCGTCCGCTTCGCTGTTCACATGGACCGTGATTTCCCGGTCGTTGTCGGTGAACTGGAGCAAAAAGGAGTTGTGCTCCAGAAAGACCAGATCATCATAGGCATAGGAGATACCCATCCCCGCCGCCTCGACTATGGTTTTGACCTTTCCCAACGGTTTGAGACCCATGGCGAAATCCCCCCTCTTGCTCTGTGTGCACAATCTTCTCTGCGGATCATAACTCCTCGGACTTACTGAGGATATACGTATCCCGCCATCTGGCGCCGCAGGTCGCGCACAGCATGGACACTTGCACCTGGCCGGGCCCGGTTTTTTCCGGTGGCGCACTCGCCTTGATGGCCTTGGAACCGCATTTAGGGCAAGTGGTGCCCCCGGATTCCAGATAGGATCGAAAGGTCATCTGCTCCCCATCCTATGCGGTGATCAGGTACTTGGCGGGAGGCTCGCCATCCTCAAGGCCGTCCAGGATCGCGTCGATGGCCTCTTCGCTGTCCACACCCTTGAACCACCAGTTCTCCGGCTGGATCACCATGATGGGGCCGGACTCGCATTGCTTGAGGCAGGTGGTGGCGCTGATCAGGCAGTCCAGCCCACGATCGAGCACCTCTTCTTCGATGTACTGCAAAAACCCTTCGGTCTGCTTGTGGCAAATGCCCTTCTTGTCGCCGGCAACCCGGAAACTCTGGCAAACGATGATCTGACGCGCTGGTATGGCCATTTGAGGTGTCTCCTGTATTTTGAGAATACCGAGGCTCTTGCGAAAAGCTTTATTGTGCTTCGACGGGCTCAGCACGAACGGAAGAAACTATAATGATTTCAGACTGCTACCGTTCGCCATGAGCCTGTCGAAGGGGGCTCTTTTTTTTCGCAAGAGACTCCACTATTTCCTGTTTTTTCCTTTCTTGCCGCCGCCGTACAGCACATCCACCGTGCCTTCGACATTGTCCTCCAGCAACAGCACGGTCAGGCCCTGGCCCCCTAGAATATCCCGCGGCTTTTGCCCGGCGCTGGCAGCCAGCAGTACAAAACAATCCTGTAAAATTTCCGCCACCTGCTGCCAGCGATTGTCGCCGCTGCCGGGCTCGGGGAGATCCCGGGTGCCGAGCAGGCAAGCCAAGCCGTCTTCCCTTGGCCCATAGATCAGGGCCTTGATGGCCTGACCGAGGTGGAGATCGATATCCATGCCGTTGGAACTGAGCACGGCCACATTGGGTCTGGCCGCGGTCGGCTTGGGAACGGACAGGACTCCTGCGTCTGCCGACGGGATACCCTCGCCCTGGAGCGCTTGCTCCGGCAGGCAGACAACCGGGATGTGCTGGGTCGCCTTCTTTGCCAGGGATGCCATGGTCTCTTCCGGGACCAGCGGCAGTTTTGCTTCCGGGTTCAGCCATCCCTTTCCGGCCAGCAGGCTTATGGAGTCGGCCCCGAGGTCGGACGCCTTGCGGGCAATCTCTTCAATCTCGTCTTCATTGATCCCTCCATACACCGTGGTCTGAACGGACACCGCAATCCCTGCCGCCTTGCAGGCCTCGATTCCCTTGGCCTGCGCCTCGATCAGGATCTCGGCCGCTTCCGCCAGGGGGGTGTTCCGCTTGCTCGGCCGGATCCAGGTGTAGATTTTCTTGACTGTCTGGGGAGTAACCGCATCCACCAGCAGGGTAACCCTGGCAACACCGAGTTCAGCCAGCACCCCGGCATGTTCGGCCAACCCAAGACCCAGAGTGGTAATGCCCAGGGGCAAACCGGGATGCTGCTCCCGCAACACGGCCAGTATCTCTGTGGTCATGGTCACCGTGGCCAAAGGGTCCCCAGGGCCATGGAGGTCCAGACCTCCGATATCGTTTCCCTGGGCCAGCAGATCCGCGATCCAGGTAAGCGCGCCGCGGAGGGGCACCGCCTGGGGCAGTTTTTCTTCCCCGCAAAAACGGATTCTGGCTGCAGCCTGGGGGGCCATGGGCAGGATGAGCCACTGGGGAATCTTGCCGCAGCACCCTTGCTTGGTCTTGGGAAAATGGATAATGGTCACACCAGCCTCCGGGGTAATGATCAGGGCGCGACGGGAAACCATTTCTCCAGTCAACGTCAGTAAATTAAGGTGCCAGGCGTCATCTTCCTCCGTCACCCCGGCGAAGGCCGGGGTCCAGAACTCCGTTAAAAGACTGGATTCCGGCTTTCGCCGGAATGACGGCCATATGTGCCTGGGGTTACAGTACCAGCTCGAACTTCGACTCGGAATCGTCCCGGTCCTTGCGGTCGAGCAAAACACCGGTGATCTTTTCCAGCAGCCTGAGGCCGCCCTTGTAGCCCACGGTGGGGAAATACTGGTGCCCCTGCCGGTCCAGGATGGGGAAGCCCCAGCGCACATAGGGAATATCCTCGTCCCGGGCGATATACTTGCAGTAGGTATTGCCGATGATCAGATCCACCGGCTCGTTCTTGATCCACTGATGGAGCAGAAACATGTCCCCCGCGGCCTTGACGTTGACCTCGCAACCCATGTCCTTGGTAAGCTCCTTGATCCTTTTTTCAAACTTCTTGCCCGGGGTGCCGGTGACGATGTGGATCGGTTTCATATCCATGGCGACCAGAAACTCGGTCATGGCGATGAGCTGATCCGGGTCGCCGACCAGGGCAACCTTCTTGCCGTAAAGATACTGGTGCATGTCCGAAATCATGTCCACCAACTGACCGCGCTCGTGGGCAATCTCCTCGGGGATACTCACCCCGGCGATGGTCCGCAGGGCCTCGATGAAACGGTCCGTGGCCATGAGGCCAAAGGGCATGTCCAATATCGAACAGGGAACCTTGTTCTTCTTATCGAGCTCACGGGCCGCGTCGGCGGAACACCATTCCCCCAGGGCCAGGGTCCCCTTGGAGTCCCCGGTGGACTTCAGCTCGGCCACCGTGGTGCCGCCTTCCGGAAACATCTTGTACTCGCCGGAAAGCGGGCCGTTGAGCACGCCGGAGGTATCCGGAAAGAGGATGGTTTTCACCCCGACCATATTGGTGATCCGCTTGATCTCCTCCATGTCCGCGGGCTCCACCCAGCCGGGGATGATGTTGACCTTGCCGTTCTTCTTCCCGGTCGGCTCGGCCATCCCGGCCATGGCCTTGACCATGTTGGAAAAGCCGGTGACGTGCGATCCCGCATAGCTCGGGGTGGAGGCGCTGATCACATACCTGCCCTCGGGGATCTTTCCTTCCGTTGCCGCCTTTTTCTTGATCTGGGGCAGATCGTCGCCGATGGTCTCGGAGAGGCAGGTGGTGTGGATCGCTATCACCTCAGGGTTATAGACGGTGAATATGTTGTTGATCGCCTGCAGCATATTGGCCTGGCCGCCGAACACCGAGGCGCCCTCGGTAAAAGAGCTGGTGGAGGCGGAGACCGGCTCCTTGTAATGCCGGGTCAGGGCGGAGCGGTGGTAGGCGCAGCAACCCTGGGAGCCATGGCTGTGCGGCAGGCATCCGTGGATGCCGAGAGCCGCATACATGGCGCCGATGGGCTGGCAGGTCTTGGCCGGATTGATGGTCAAGGCCGTACGCTCGGTAATCTCTATGGGTGTATGTCTTAGTAACATTTGTCTCACCTCGCAAACCTGTGAAAACAGGTCATGATTATGTTCGTTCATCCAGAAAAACGTTGTTCAGTGCCGAAAATGCAAGGAAGAGGCCGGGCCGCCATAGCCCGCTATGCGGCCCGGCCGTTGACGCCGCAGGTTCGTTGCTGAGCACCGTTTTTCATTATTCCCAAGCAAAGGAGCCCGACAACTGGGGGTTCTTCTGCCATGGGGCCTTCATGAAACCCCAGACCTTGGAGTTCACCAACCGGTCGATCTCCCTATAGAAGTTGATCGCGCCCTGGAAACCGGCATAGGGGCCGCCGGAATCGTAGCTGTGGAGCTGCTTCATGGGCACGCCCAGTTTCTGGATGGAATACTTCTCCTTGATGCCCGCGCAGAAGATATCGGGCTTCATGAGTTCCACCAGCTTCTCCGCTTCGTACTGGTTCAGGTCGTCGATGATCAGCGTGCCCTTGTCCATGTCCGCAGCCAGACCGTCATAATGCTTGAACCTGTAGCCCGCCTTTTCGAGGGCCTTCATCTCCTTGTCGCTTTTGCGCGGCTTAAAACGGGTTTCGTCCGGCTCAACCTCAAGCTCCTCGATGTTGCGGCTGTCCGCATCCAACTGGATATTGGGCAGCACCTGACGGCCTTCATAATCGTCCTGATGCCCGAACTCATAGCCCGCCGAGATGGTTTTCATCTTGAGCTCATCAAAGAGTTCCTTGTAATGATGGGCCCGTGAGCCGCCGACAAACATCATCGCGGTCTTGCCTTCGGTCCGGGGAGTGATTTCGGCCAGAGCCGCCTCCACCTCGGGCATCTCCTCGGCGATAACCTTCTCCACCGTGTCGATGAGGGCCTTTTCGCCGAAATACTCGGCGATCTTACGCAGGCTCTTGGCTGTGGCCTTGGCGCCGATAAAATTCACCTTGATCCAGGGAATGCCGTATTTGGTCTCCATCATGTCCGCCACATAGTTAATGGAGCGGTGGCACATGACCGCATTGAGATCCGCGGTATGGGAGGAGGCAAACTGGTCATAGGTCGAGTTGCCGGAAAAGGTCGAGATGCAGGTGATCCCGCATTTCTGGAAGATCCGGTCGATCTCGAAACCGTCGCCGCCGATGTTGTACTCGCCCAAAAGGTTGATCTTGTACTTGCCCGGCTTCACCTCATCGTTCTGCCCGACCAGATGCCTGAACACCTGATTGTTGGCGATGTGATGGCCGGCGGACTGACTCACCCCTTTGTACCCTTCACAAGAAAAGGCATAGACGTTGCAATCGCCGAACTTCTCTTTCATGTTCTTTGCCACGGTATGGATATCGTCGCCGATCAGCCCCACCGGGCAGGTGGCGAACACGGCGATGGATTTGGGATGAAAGAGGTCATAGGCCTCCTGGATCGCCGCAGCCAGCTTCTTTTCGCCGCCGAAGATGATGTCCTGCTCCTGCATGTCCGTGGAAAAGCAGTAGTTCATGTAGTTTTCCCCGTCCGGACCGGCATCGGTCTGGTTACGGCGGGTCAGCCAGGCATAAAAACTGCAGCCGATGGGGCCGTGCACCAGGTTGACGATATCGCGGGTCGGGCCCATGATAACGCCCTTGCAGCCGGCATAGGTACAGCCGCGCATGGTGATGATGCCGGGAATGGTGCGCACGTTGGCGGTGAGCTCCGGGGTCTCGTTCTGCTGCGCCTCGTTGATCATGATCTGCTTGGCGCGTTTACGGGCCACCTTGGGCGGATACTTCTCAAGGAGCGCCGACTTGACCTCGGCGGGACCCCACTGCACCAGCTTTTTCTTTGTTGCTGTTGCCATTGTTACTCCTCCTTATGAGATGGCCTTGAGGCCCGTCTCGCCTGTCCGGACCCGGACCGCATCGCCAAGGGGCAGGACAAAAATTTTTCCGTCGCCAGGCATGCCGGTCTGATTCGTATTGATAATTGTCTCAACCACGCAAGGCACCATCTTGTCTTCCACCACGGCGGTAATCATCCGCTTGGGGTAGAGCTTGCCCTTTTCACCCAAGAGGGCGGCGGCCTCTTCATGCCCCTGCACCGTACCTTCAAGGATGGCCGGGCTGACAAAACCCTTGCCGCGGCCTTGTGCCTCATGGGCAAAGAAGGCATCCACTCCGCAATCGGTGAGGGCCTGCTTGGTCTGGTTCATCATGTTTATGCGCACGACGGCGATGACCTCTTTCATGACGCCCCTCCTTCCGAGGCATAGGCGGTCTCCTTGACGCCGGAGCTTATGGTGTAGGATTCCTCAACATCGGAGACAAAAATCTTGCCGTCGCCGAACGCACCCTTGCCTGTGGTGCGGGCCGTATTCATCACGGTATCGATGAAAAAATCCTTATCCGCCGGGTTGATGACGCTCAGCAGCATCACCTTGGGAAGCTCGTCATAGGTGACCTCGCCGATCTTGATGCCGCGCTGCTTGCCGCGGCCGGCCACGGAATATTTGGTAACCGCCGGGAAGCCCGCTTCCATGAGGGAGGCGAGAACCTTGTCTGCTTTCTCCGGCCGGACAATTGCTCTGATCATAGTCAACATGGTTGTTTCTCCTTTTCTTTGTTTATAGGTCTCATAAGTCCTATAGGACCTATAGCTTTCAGTTCATCAACCCGTAGTCCATGAGAAGCTTCTCCAGTTCCTCGATCTCCAGAGGCTTGGGAATCACGAACATCGTGTTCTCGTCAATGGACTTGGCCAGCCCCCGGTATTCGTCGGCCTGCTTGGCATCGGGCTTCCATTCGATCACGGTCTTCCGGTTGATCTCGGCGCGCTGCACATCGTTTTCGCGGGGCACGAAGTAGATCATCTGGGTGCCCAGCTTTTTGGCGAACTCCGAGATCATCTCCTTCTCGTTGTCAACGGCCCGGGAGTTGCAGATCAGGCCGCCCAAGCGTACAGAACCGCTCTGGGCGAACTTCATGATGCCCTTGCTGATGTTGTTGGCCGCGTACATGGCCATCATCTCGCCGGAAACAACGATGTAGATTTCCTCCGCCTTGCCGTCGCGGATAGGCATGGCGAAACCGCCGCAGACTACGTCGCCCAAAACATCGTAGAAGGCATAATCCAGACCTTCGCTCTCTTCATACGCGCCAAGGGATTCCAGCATATTGATGGAGGTGATGATGCCGCGTCCCGCACAGCCAACGCCGGGCTCGGGTCCGCCGGACTCAACACACCAGGTGCCGCCGTAGCCTTTTTTGCGGATATCGTCGAGCTCAACATCCTCGCCCTCTTCGCGCAGGGTATCAAGTACCGACTTCTGGGCCAGGCCGCCCAGCAGGAGCCGGGTCGAGTCCGCCTTGGGATCGCAGCCCACCACCATGACCTTCCTGCCCAACTCCACCAACCCTGCCACGGTGTTCTGGGTGGTTGTTGACTTGCCGATTCCGCCTTTGCCGTAAATTGCCACCTTGCGCATTGCTACTCCTCCTTGCTCTGTATTGAATATGGGTTGTTACATTCCATTGGTTTGCACCGCCGTCGATTGTCTCTATCGCAAGGGGTGTGCCAGAGCGGAACGCAGCCGGGCACTTTTCGCTTAACATGCCGGTATTACTGTTTTTATTGAAACAAACAGCAGGCGGGACGCTGTGGAGCCTGTTCCCTTTTGTAAGGTTGACTACAAAAAGGAATGAGCGCGACCGGAAGAGGAAGGGGAAGCATTTGGGTGTTTTATTACATTTATGTCTCAAAAAATGAAACTGGTTGCTTTAAATGTAACTTTTTTGCAAACACCACGCGCTGCCCTGCAGTGCAGGGAATAATATATTCATTCTTATTTTCAATTAGTTACAAGAACTCTTCGGGTACAATGTTACATTTTTGAAGCAATGGAACATTTTTTGCTAATTCGATACCACAGGGAGCATGCACCAAAAAATTCATCCCCAACACAACACAAACAAGGCGGAGCCAGCCCATGACCAAACCCGACTACCCAACCGAACGCCTTGAATTGCAGGCGCTCTATCAGATAAGCCAGCTCATCGGCTCTGCCCTGGACATCAAGAAAACCCTGTCCGAGGTATTGCGGATCCTGAACGAAACCCTGCGCATGGAGCGGGCCACCCTTGTTTTACAGGAAGAAGGCGGCGAGCACCTTGCCATTGCCGCCTCATACGGCCTCAGCAAGGAGGAGGAGCGGCGCGGCATCTACCGCCCCAACGAGGGGGTGATCGGCCGCATCTTCCAGTCCGCCTTTCCCTTCGTGGTGCCGGACATCCACAGCGAGCCGCTTTTTTTAAACCGGACCGGGGCCCGCGCCAATCTCCCCAAGGGCGAGATCTCCTTCATCGGCGTGCCGGTCATGCTGCCGGAAGGACCAGTCGGGGTCCTTTCCGTGGACAGGCTCTTCGGCCAGGAGATTTCCTCCGAGGAAGACATCCGTTTTCTCACCGTGGTGGCCATGCTCATCGCCCAGTTTCTGCGGCTGCACAAGGCGGTCTCCCACAAGCAGCAGATCCTGGTGGAGGAAAACCTGTCGCTCAAGAAAGAGCTGCGCAGCCGATACAACCAGCATAACATCATCGGCCAGTGCAAACGGATCCAGGATGTGTACAACTACATCGACAAGGTGGCGCCAAGCCGGGCCACCGCCCTGCTCCTGGGCGAATCCGGCACCGGCAAGGAGCTGGTCGCCCGGGCCATCCATCAGGCAAGCCCGCGCGCAGCCAAGCCCTTCATCAAGATCAACTGCGCGGCCCTGCCGGAAAACCTTTTGGAGAGCGAGCTGCTCGGCCACGAGAAAGGCGCTTTCACCGGCGCGGCCACCCTCAAGAAAGGGCGGTTTGAACTGGCCGACAACGGCACCATCTTTCTCGACGAGGTGGGGGAGCTGCCCTTGGCCCTGCAGGCCAAGCTGCTCAGGGTGTTGCAGGAGCAGATGTTCGAGCGGCTGGGCGGCACCCAGACCATCACGGTCAATGTCCGGGTCATTGCCGCCACCAACCGCAGCTTGGAGGAGTGTGTCGAGCAGGGAACCTTCCGGGCGGATCTTTTCTACCGCCTCAACGTGGTCCCCGTGGTGCTGCCGCCGCTCAGGGAGCGGCGGGAAGACATCCCCCTGCTGCTCGATCATTTTTTGCAGGAAAGCAACCGCATGAACACGCGGGAGGTGCGGCTTTCCAGCTCGGTGGTCCAGCTCCTCTGCGGCTATAATTGGCCAGGCAATGTTCGCGAGCTGCAGAACCTCATCGAGCGGCTGGTGATCATGGCGGACCGCGACACCATTGTCGCCCGCGAGCTGCCGAGCTACATCACCGCGGAACCGGAAGCAGAGGACTTTGCCGCACCGTCGTGTCGCATTGCAGCCCCAACCGCCGGAAGCGCAGAGCTGACACGCACCCCTCTGCCCGACAGTTCTACGCACAAGTCCTTAAAAGATATGGAAAAAGAAGAAGTGGTCGCGGCCTTGCGTCGGCACGGATGGGTGCAGGCACGGGCCGCACGGGAGCTTGGGCTGACCCAGCGCCAGATGGGTTACCGCATCAAGAAATACGGGATTGCTCTGCCGGATTTTCTCCACTAAAAAAAGCCGGGTGCTCCCGAAAGGGTAAACCCGGCTTCCATTTTTTTGCCGCCCCATGCCTTGGGGCACAATCAGCAGATGAGGTCCTCGCAACAACACCCCTTCGACAGGCTCAGGGCGAGCGGAATTACTTTAACGTGTTGATATTCCCTTCGTGCCGAGTCCTTCGGCAAGCTCAGGAGAGCCCTGGCGAAGCACCGGCTTGAAACAAATTCCGATTCGTTACGAGTTCGTCAGGAGATAAGGGCCAGATAATCGCTGAAAAATTGCTGGAAATCATCGGATATCTGCGTCCGCAAGCGCCTCGCCTCGGCCAGCAGATCACCGGGCTTTACCACCAGGGATCGAAACGAGGCCAACCACTGCCAGTCCTGCTCCAGCCAGAGGCTGATATCCTCGGCAAGCGCCACATGGTTGTCAAACTGCACCCCGAGGATATGCGGCCGCTGCTCCAGGGAAAAAGACTCCACCTGGCATTGCGCCGAGGTGGCGAGCAGGGAAAAATGCTTGGGCAACGGCTCCAGCACGGCCTGACTGTGCCACTTGAACATGGGAATGGCCTTGCCGAGATTTTTGAACGCAGGATGCTCGCGGCCGTCATGGGTGAGATGCCCCTGGACAAAACCGATGCTCGGCTTAAAATTCGGCCCCACCTGGGCGCCGAGCACTGAAGCAAGCAGTTGATGGCCGAGACAAAACCCCAGGATCGGCTTGTCCGCGGTAATCGCCCGCTTGATGAACCGTTTCTCTTCTACAAGAAACGGGTATTTCTCCTCCTGATCGACGTTGGGAGAACCGCCCAAAAGAATAATCGCCCCATAATCGTTGAAGTCGGGGATCCAATCCTGCCATACCTTGACGAGATCAAACTCGAGCCGGTGCTTGCCGAACGCCTCAAGAAGCAGCCGCCCTGGCCCGGCCCAGTGGGTATGTTGCAAAATGAGGAGTTTCATTTTTTTGTTTTCAGTATTTTTCTTCAAGAGAAGAAATCCGGAACCGAAAAACACCCGCTTCGGTTCCGGATTTCTTGCAGTGCTGGTTGGCTAACTAGTGTTCATCCGGAAACTCGTCTTTCCAGATGAACGCGGTAAGCTATCAGCCATCAGCTTTTAGCTTAACGTGCTTACTTGATTAAGTTTTTTGCTGTACACTGATAGCTTACCGCTGATAGCATCCAGCAGGAAACATTGTTTCCGGAAGGACACTAACTAAACGTTTTTAATCTCAAAACCGGCATATGCTTCCATGCCGTGCTCGCCGACATCGAGCCCCTTCATCTCCTCTTCCGCGTCCACCCGAATACCAATGGTAACCTTCAAGAGATAGAAAATGATAAAAGCGGCTACAAAACATGTCACGCCGTAGGCAGCCACACCGATCAACTGGGTCGTAAAGGAGTGCGCCGCGCTGAAAATGCCCACTGCCAGGGTACCCCAGATACCGCAGACGAGATGCACGGAAAGAGCGCCGACAGGATCATCAAGCTTCAGGCGATCAAAAATCATAACCGAGGCGACAACCAGACCGCCGGCGATCAGGCCAATGACAACCGAACCCATCACGCTGACCACATCGGCGCCGGCTGTAATACCAACCAAGCCCGCAAGGGCACCGTTGAGGGCCATGCTCAGATCCGGTTTCTTCTGGATCATCCAGCTCAGTCCGCTGGCGCCGACTATGCCGGCAGCCGCCGCTAAAGAGGTGGTGACAAAGACAAAGGATACCAAGGCAGGATCAGCGGAAAGCACCGAGCCGCCATTAAAACCGAACCAACCGAGCCAGAGCAGAAAAGCACCGATGGTTGCCAGGGGCATGTTATGACCCATGATCGGCTTGATGGTGTTTCCGACATACTTGCCAAGACGGGGTCCGAGCAGGATAACGCCGGCCAGTGCGGCCCATCCACCAACGGAATGCACCAGGGTGGAGCCGGCAAAGTCATAGAACCCCATGGCATCCAACCAGCCCTTGCCCCATTTCCAGCTTCCCACCCAGGGATACACCAACGCCACATAGATCATGGAAAAAATCAAAAAGCTGTGCAGCTTGACCCGCTCGGCAACGGCGCCGGAAACGATGGTCGCCGCGGTGGCCGCAAACATGGCCTGAAAGATGAAATCGGTCCAGTAGGTGTAGATCCCCACCCCGTCTTTTCCGGCAACCATCATATTTTCCGGGCTCACCCCGATGCCGAAGCCGGAAAAACCGAAAATGCCGGGGATGGAAAAATCACCGGGATACATCAGGTTGAAACCGATCACCGCATAGGTCAAAAGCCCGATGGCCACGATTGCGGTATTCTTGAAAAGGATGTTGACCGTATTTTTCGCCCGGGTCAATCCTGTCTCCAGGGTGGCAAACCCGAGATGCATGATAAACACCAGAAAAGTGGCAACCAGCATCCAAGTATTATTGACAACATAGGCAGCGGCAGCGCCTGTTATCTCGGCTGCACCCTCCGCGGCCATGGCGGTTCCAGCCACAGCAACCATGGCCATGGTCAGGGGCAGGCACATTTTTTTTGCAATTGACCTGTTCATTGAAATGTCCTTATGCGTTGATTTAATCTGAGCCATAATGATACCTAGATGGCCTCCTTATCGGTTTCACCGGTCCGGATGCGGCAGATGGAATCCACCGGCAGGACAAATATCTTGCCGTCGCCGATCTTGCCGGTCTTGACTGTGGCCACAATGGTGTTCACCACCTTGTCCACCATCTCCGTAGCCACCACAATCTCGACCTTCACCTTGGGGATGAAGTCCACCACATATTCCGCCCCCCGGTAGACCTCGGTGTGCCCCTTTTGCCGGCCGAAACCCTTGACTTCCGTAACGGTCATCCCCTGAACGCCGATCTCAGCCATGGCAGCCTTCAGGTCATCAAGCTTGAACGGCTTGATTATCGCCTCGATTTTCTTCATTCCGCTTCCTCCTTTTATCCAAAATCCTCAATGAAAACATTTTCCGCTGACACAGCGCGTGATACAATTCGATTACTTCTTTTTCAAAGAGCGTGCCAACGCCTGAAAAAAGAAAACACATACCATGCAACTCATTGATTTCATAAACCTTACCAACCTGGCGCCATCCACGGTGGAATTCCACAGCCAGAAAAATAAATTACTTTTTTGTTAATAATATGCATCCGTGTGAAACTTTTTTGTTACATTTTTTGTAGGCACCACAAAAAGTGAAGGGAGTGTTTTAGCGGTGCCTACAGTTGCGACCAAGGCACCTGATACTGTCGCCGAGGCCTGAAACCCATACAAAAAACGAAATCGCTTTGAGCGAAGGGAAAAAAACCTTGACGCGGCAGGGAGGATAAGTCAAATGTACATTTAACTTATCCGTAAAATGAAGAGATGAATGCTCGATAGGCTTGCGACAGCCACAGAACTCCATCAGCAACGTCTCTCCACAGACAGCCGACACGCTGCCGGCAACACCCGGACCGGGATTTTGACACGACCTCCCTCTATTTTTCGCGGAAAGCCGCCCCCTACCCTTTACTCAGAAACAGTAGCCATGAAAAAACGCATCCTCCTCACCCTCCTTGGTTTGTTGCTGGTGGCCGGCATCCTTGCCGGCATCAAGGGCTTGCAGATTTTCACCATGGTGGGCAAAGGCAAGAGCTTTACCCCCCCGCCGGAAACGGTGACCACAACCAAGGCCCGCCCGGAATCCTGGGAGGTTGCCTTACGCGCCGTAGGCTCGCTGGAAGCGGCGCAGGGCGTGACCGTTTCCGCAGAGCTGCCGGGCAAGGTGACGCGCCTGGCTTTTATCCCCGGAACCTGGATAGAGGCGGGAAGCCTCCTGCTCCAGCAGGACACCTCTTCCGAGGAGGCCCAACTGCGGGCGGCGGAAGCCGAAGCCGCGCTGGCCAAGGTCAATTTCGAGCGGCTCAGGATGCTTGTCGAGACCAATGCCGTTTCCAAGGCCGCCTACGATGACGGCGAGGCGAAACACAAACAGGCCATGGCCCAGGCCGACACGATCCGGGCCACCATCGCCAAAAAAACCATCCGCGCCCCATTTTCCGGCCGCCTCGGCATCCGCCTGGTCAATCTGGGCCAGATCCTCAAGGAGGGCGAACCCATTGTTTCCCTCCAGGCCATGGACTCCATTTTCATCAACTTCATGCTGCCCCAGCAGGATCTGGCCCGCATCCGGCCGGGGCTTCCGGTGCGGATAACCTCCGACGCCCTGCCCGACCGGACCGTGGCCGGCAAGATCACCGCCATCAACCCGCAGGCGGACAGCGCCACCCGCAATGTCCGGGTGCAGGCCACCGCGGCCAACAAGGATGAACTGTTGCGACCCGGCATGTTCGCCACGGTGGCCGTGGTGCTGCCCGGCAAGAACCAGGTGCTGGCAATCCCCGCAACCGCGGTGCTCCCTGCGCCGTACGGCGATTCGGTCTTTGTGGTTGAAGAGCAAAAAGACGAAAAAACCGGCAAGTCCGGCCTGGCGGTGCGCCAGCAGTTTGTCCGCCTCGGGGAACGGCGCGGCGATTTCGTCGCCGTGGCCTCGGGCCTTGAGGATGGGGCAACCGTAGTCAGCACCGGGGTGTTCAAGCTTCGCAACGGCCAGTCCGTGGTGGTGGACAACGGGCTGAGCCCGAAGTTCAGCCTGGATCCCGAGCCGGGCAACAGTTGATTTTTTTGAGTCAAAATCCATGAAATTCACCGATCTCTTCATCCGCCGCCCCGTGCTTGCCATGGTGATCAGCCTGCTCATCGTCATTGCCGGGTTGCAGGCGTTGCGCAGCCTCAATGTCCGCCAGTTTCCCAAGAGCGAAAACGCGGCGGTCACCGTGTCCACGGTCTATGTCGGGGCCGATGCCGAACTGGTGCGGGGCTTTATCACCACCCCGCTGGAGCGTGCCATTGCCGCGGCCGACGGCATTGATTATCTGGAGTCCCGGAGCGCCCAGGGCATCTCCACCATCACCGCCCGGTTGAAGCTCAACTACGATGCCACCAAGGCCCTGGCCGAGATCAGCTCCAAGGTGGATCAGGTTCGCCGCGACCTGCCCCCCGAGGCCGAGGTGCCGGTGATCAACATCGAGTCGGCGGACAGCCAGTTTGCCGCGGCCTACCTCAGCTTCACATCCGAGATTCTGACCCAGAACGAAATCACCGATTATCTGACCCGAGTGGTGCAGCCCCGTCTTTCCGCCATCCAAGGCGTACAGCGCGCCGACATCCGTGGCGGCCGCACCTTTGCCATGCGCATCTGGCTCAAGCCCGACCTGATGGCCGCCTACAACGTCAGCCCTGCCCAGGTGCGCAAGGCTCTGGCCGCCAACAACTCCCTGGCCGCCATCGGCACCACCAAGGGTTCGCTCATCCAGATCAACCTCACCGCCGATACCGACCTGCGTTCGGTGGAGGAATTCAAACGGCTGGTGATCCGGGAAGAAAACGGAGCCGTGGTCCGCCTGGCCGACGTGGGCGAGGTGGTCCTGGGGGCCGAGGATTATGACAGCGAGGTGCGTTTTTCCGGCCAGACCGCCACCTTCATGGGGATCTGGCCCCTACCCAATGCCAATTCCCTGGACATGATCAAGCTGGTCCGCAAGGAGATGGCAGCCATTGAAAATGACCTGCCCAGCGGCCTCAAGGGGCGCATCGCCTACGACGCCACGGCCTACATCGACAACGCCATCGACGAGGTGCTCAAGACCCTGGGCGAGACCCTGCTCATTGTGATCGTGGTCATCTTCCTCTTCCTCGGCTCCCTGCGCTCGGTGCTGATTCCGGTGGTGGCCATCCCCCTGTCGCTCATCGGCGGCCTCTTTCTCATGCAGATCTTCGGCTTTTCCATCAATCTGCTCACCCTGCTGGCCATCGTCCTCTCGGTGGGGCTGGTGGTGGACGACGCCATCGTGGTGGTGGAAAATGTCGAACGCCACCTCAGCCAGGGCAAGTCGCCGCTGGACGCGGCCCTGCAGGGGGCTCGCGAGCTGGTGGGGCCTATCATCGCCATGACCATCACCCTGGCCGCGGTCTATGCGCCCATCGGCTTCCAGGGGGGGCTCACCGGCTCGCTCTTTCGGGAATTCGCCTTTACCCTGGCCGGGACGGTGACCATCTCCGGGGTGGTGGCCCTGACCCTGTCGCCGATGATGTCTGCCAAGCTGCTCAAACCGGGGCTCGAAGCGCGCGGCCTGGCGGGCAGGATCGCCCGTGGCTTTGCCCGGCTGCGGGAAGCCTATGGCGGATGGCTTGACGCCACCCTCGCCGCCCGGCCCGCGGTCTACACGGTCTGGGTCGTCATCAGCCTGCTCAGCATCCCCATGTTCGCCATGTCGGCCAAGGAACTGGCTCCCAACGAAGATCAGGGGGTCATCTTCGGCATCGTGGACGCGGCGGCCAACTCCACCCTGGATCAGACCAGCGGTTTTACCGCCGCCGCCAACAAGGTCTTTCTCTCCATGCCGGAAACAGACTTCACCTTCCAGCTCACCCAGCCGACCTCCGGGTTCAGCGGCATGGTCACCAAGCCGTGGGACCAGCGGCAACGTTCGATTTTTGAGATCATGCCCGAGGTGGAGCAGAAGCTCCAGGCTCTGCCCGGCATCCGGATCTTCCCCGTATTGCGGCCCGCCCTGCCCGGCGGCGGCCAGTTTCCGGTGGAATTCATCCTGGCCTCCACCTCCGAACCCGCCAAGATCCTGGAATTTGCCCAGCAGATCCAGCAGAAGGCCATGCACAGCGGGATGTTCGCCTTTCCGCCCATCATCGACATGAAGATCGACCAGCCCCAGGCGGAATTTATCATCGACCGCGACAAGGTTGCGGACCTGGGCCTCAGTCTGGAGCAGGTGGGCGCAGACCTCGGGGCCATGGTTGGCGGCAACTTCGTCAACCGCTTCGACATCGACGGCCGCAGTTACAAGGTCATCCCCCAAATCGCCCGGACCGACCGCCTCAACCCGGAACAGCTCAAAAACATCCACATCACCGGGCCAAACGGCCAGTTGGTGCCGCTTTCCACCGTGGCAACCATCCAGAACTCCACCGTGCCACGATCCCTGAACCGCTTCCAGCAGATGAATGCGGTCAAAATCAGCGGCGTTGCCATCCGCCCCCTGGACGAGGCATTGCGCTACCTGGAAGACGAGGCCGCCACGATCCTGCCCCAGGGGTACGCACTGGACTACACCGGCGAGTCCCGCCAGTTGCGCAGCGAGGGCAACAAATTCCTGCCCGCCTTCGCTCTGGCCGTGGTCCTGATCTTCCTGGTCCTGGCCGCCCAGTTCAACAGCTTCCGCGACCCCTTCGTCATCCTGGCCGGCTCGGTGCCCCTGGCCATGTTCGGGGCGCTGATCTTCACCTTTCTCAAGATCCCCGACCCCAACACCCCCTTCTGGACCAACGGCTGGACCACCACCCTCAACATCTATTCCCAGGTGGGGCTGGTGACCCTGGTGGGGCTGGTGGCGAAAAACGGCATCCTCATCGTCGAATTCGCCAACACCCTTCAGGAAAAAGGCCATGCCAAGCTGACCGCCATCAGAGAAGCATCCATGACCCGATTGCGCCCCATTCTCATGACCAGCGCCGCCACGGTGGCTGGCCACTTCACCCTGACCCTGGTCACCGGCGCCGGAGCCGCGGCCAGAAATTCCATCGGCCTGGTGCTGGTGGGCGGCATGGCCGTGGGCACCCTGTTCACCCTCTTCGTGGTGCCGTCCATCTACATGCTGGTGGCCCGCGACCATGGACAGGATCGGTTGCCGGAAACCGATCACAGCGAACCGGAGGCTGCCCGCCCATGAGTACCTCAGATCTTTGGGATGCCTTGGGCTCCCTGCCGGAAGAAGAGATGCATCATGTGGTCACCCGGCTCTTTGCCCTTTACGAGGCCCGGCTTCAGCAGAACCCGGACGATCCGGAGGCGTTGCTCTTTTTCAGCAACCTTAACCTCGCCATCACCCAGACCTGCCAATGCAACAGCAACAGACGGTAACCCGCCGGAGCCAGAGAGCGCATGCCGCACTCAGCGTGGCACTTCTCCTCTGCCTTGTCCCGGCCAACCCATGCGCGGCCCAGAATAACGGGGTTGACGCCATGTGCATGGTGGAGGAACACAACAGCCTGCGCGCCAGTGTAAGCGTTCCGAAGCTGCGCTGGTCAGATGCCCTTGCCCGGCAAGCAGCGGCCTGGGCCGAGGAACTCAAAAAGACAGGCTGCGAAATGAAACACAGCCGCACCAAGTTCGGCGAAAACCTTTACTGGGCCAGCCCCCTGAAAACAGGCGCCGGAAGAAAGGGCAAAAACGCCATGAAAGGGCGTCTGGCCCCGCAGCCCATCAAGGAAGAAAACGTGGTCGCCGCCTGGGCCGCCGAACAGCCGTGGTACTCGGCAGCCACCGACACCTGCGACGCGCCCCCCGGAAAAACCTGCGGCCATTACACCCAGATGGTCTGGGCAACCACCAGGGAAATCGGCTGCGGCAAGGCCGTATGCAACGACAACTCACAGGGTCCTTGTCCGACAACCGGCAAACTTGGTGGACTCACAACAACGGCCCTTCGACCCGCTCAGGGCGAACGGATGTTACTTTGTCTATTGATATTCCGTTCGTGCTGAGCGTGTCGAAGCACCAGTTTCAAGCAAACTCTCGCTATCCTTTCCAGACCCCCTCGACAGCACCCCCCAATCCCGCTATGATGGAAAAGAAACATCAACCGGAGGAGGACCTGCCATGGAGCAGCCGCTTGCATCCCTGAACACCATCGCCGACCGGGCCATCACCTACCTGGTGGACTACAGTTTTCAGGTGGTCGGGGCCATCATCATCCTTGCTGCCGGTTTTTTCCTGGGCAACTGGGTGGCCGTGGCCGTGGCCAAGCTCTGCGAAAAGCGGGGGCTGGATGTCACCCTGCGCCATTTTCTTTCCTCCTTCGCCAAGATCATGGTCATCGCCTTTGCGGTGATCATGGCCCTGAGCAAGTTCGGCATCACCATCGCCCCCTTCATCGCGGCCATCGGCGCGGCTGCCTTCGGCGCCACTTACGCCCTCCAGGGGCCGCTCTCCAACTACGGGGCCGGACTGTCCATCATCCTGGGCCGCGCCTTTCTGGTGGGGGACACCATCGCCGTGGCCGGTGTCTTCGGGGTGGTTGAGGAAGTCACCCTGGCCCACACCACCTTGCGCACCGAAGACGGAGTCAAGATCACCGTGCCCAACAAGCACATTGTCGGAGAGATTCTGCACAACTCCGGGGAATACCGCATTATTGAGAGTTCGGTGGGCATCGGATACGACGCCGACCCGACCCAAGCCATCGCCGTTATCGCCCAGGCCCTTGCAGGTTTTCCCCAGAGACAGAACGGTCCCGCGCCGCAGGTCGGCATCGAAGATTTCCTCGATTCCTCGGTGGCAATCGGCTACCGGTATTGGGCGCCCACCCGGCGCTACATCGAAACCATGCACGGGGTGAACCTGGCGGTATATCAGGCATTGGGCAGGGCAGGGATCCGTATCCCCTTCCCGCAGCGGGTGGTCACCATGGCCAGGGAGCAGGACCTTTCATGAAAGCGGCAACGCCCCGCGATACCGACACCCTGCTAAGGCTGGCGACCTACGCCTCCACCGCCACGGCAATGGTGCTCATCGGGGTCAAGGGCATGGCCTGGTTCATGACCGGTTCCTTAAGCGTCATGGCCTCCCTGGTGGATTCGCTCATGGACGCGGCCGCCTCGCTCATCAACCTGCTGGCCGTGCGCTATTCGCTGAAATGCGCGGACGAGGACCACCAGTTCGGCCACGGCAAGGCGGAATCCCTGGCCGGGCTCGGCCAGGCCTGCTTCATCGGCGGTTCGGCCATCTTCCTGCTCATGCACGCAGCCGAACGGCTGAACCGTCCGCAACCCTTGCAGGATATCAGTATCGGCCTATGGGTCATGGTTTTTGCCATGGCCGCCACCCTGGCGCTTCTGGTCTTTCAGGCCTATGTCATCAAGCTGACCAACTCTTCCGCCATCCGCGCAGACGCCCTGCATTACAAAACCGACCTGCTCACCAATGCAGCCACTATCGCAGCCCTCTATTTGGCCGCCGCAGGCCATCCCCTGCTCGACCCGCTGGGCGCCATGGCCATTGCCTGTTATATCCTTTACAGCGCCTGGCAAATCGGCAAGGAAGCCATGCAGGTTCTCATGGACCGCGAACTGCCCAAGGAGACCCGCCAGCGCATCTGCGACATCGTCCTGGCCCATGGGACGGTGCTCGGCCTCCACGATTTGCGCACCCGCCAATCCGGGCAGATCATGCTCATCCAGCTCCATCTGGATCTTGACCAGGGACTGCGCCTTGCCGAGGCGCACCGGGTGGCAAAAGAGGTGGAACACGCCATTATGGCCTCCTTTCCCCGAGCCGATGTCATCATCCACCAGGACCCCCGCAATCCGGCCCACTACCGCCGCAATCCGCAGGAATGCAACGACCTGCCGACACCCCCTCCGGGTTGATCCGCCCCCCCAGCCAGCAATCGCCTCTTTGCCGTTGACCTCCAAACCGGCGCAGGGTACAAGAGAGAAATTCCTCCGCCCCCCGCACACAGGTGATTATGAAAACAATTATGCGAACCATGCTTGCCTATGCCCTGGCCTTGGCCGCGATTTTCGGTTTTTGGTATACCGTCGGCCAGCCGCGCCCGATTCCGGAAGCGGAACTGGCCGACCACCACACCCTGCAATGCGTATCCTATGCGCCCTTTGAAAAGGACCAGTCCCCCTTTGATTTTGCCAAGGGCATGACCATTGACCCCGCCCGGATCGACGCCGATCTGGCCATTCTCTCCACCCGTTTTTCCTGCATCCGCACCTATTCGGTGGCCGGGCTTGAGGCCTTGCCCCGGTATGCGGAAAAATACGGGATGCAGGTGCTGCTTGGCGCCTGGATTGGCGCAGACCCCAAACTTAATCAGCAGGAGCTGACAAAGGTTGTCGCCCTTGCCAAGCAACATCCCACAAGCGTCCGGGCTGTGGTGGTGGGCAACGAAGTCCTGCTCCGCCGGGAGATCACCGGACCGCAGCTTGCCGAATACATCCGCCAGGTAAAAACCGAACTGCCCGGGGTGCCGGTCACCTATGCCGATGTCTGGGAGTTCTGGCTCAAGCATCCCGAAGTGGCTCCCGCCTGCGACTTTGTCACCATCCACATCCTGCCCTACTGGGAGGACAACCCGGTTGGCATCGATCAGGCCATGGGCCACATCAAAAAGGTACGGGAAGAGATCGGCGAAAAGATCCCGGGCAAAAAAATCCTCATCGGCGAAACCGGCTGGCCCTCCCAGGGACGGATGCGGGAAGGAGCATTGCCCAGCCTGGAAAACCAGGCTCGCTTCATTCGCGGCTTCATCGCTCTGGCCGAACAGGAGCATTGGCAATACAACCTGATTGAGGCCTTTGACCAGCCGTGGAAACGCGTCAAGGAAGGGGCGGTGGGCGGCTACTGGGGATTGTACAGCACCGACCGAACCGACAAGCACATTCTGTCCGGGCCGGTCTCCAATTTCCCCAACTGGCGCATGCTCTTTGCCCAATCCGCGGCCATTGGCCTGCTGACCCTGCTCATTGCCCGCGGCCATGGCGACATGGGAGCAGCCCGCTGGCTGCAATTTTCAGTGGCCATGGCTGGCGGCGCCATTCTCATCGTGCTGCAGGGACATCAGTTTGCCGTCATCTCCCGCAGCCTGTGGGAATACGCTTGGGCCTTCGCGGTGCTTGGCCTTTCAGCCTCTGTCTGGCTGCTGGCCCTTGCCGCCATTGCCTCCGGGGAAAAACCCGGCCATGCCGGCCTCTATGCCGCCATGGATTTCGTGCGAGGAAATGTGCGGATCACCCGTGAAATCGTTTTCGGCCTTCTCCGCCTCGGCATCGTGACCTGCGCCATGATCGCCGCTCTGGTCCTGCTCTGTGACGCGAGATACCGGAGCTTTAACAACTTCGGCTTCCTCATCCCCGCCCTCGCCTATGCATGGTTTCCTCGCAATCGGGTCCTCCAGCCCAGCAAAGGGCAGCTTGAACTGCTCTGCGCCCTGCTGCTCGCCTTTGCCGGCCTGGGAATTCTGGTCAACGAAACGCCGCTGAACTTGCAGGCCGATGTCTGGGTGACGCTCTGCCTGCTCCTCTCCTGGCCGCTCTGGCAGGATGGCAAAGGCAGTTCGCTCAAAGCCCTGCTCCCCTGGGCCGGAGTTGCCGCCCTTGGAGTTGCCGCCGCTCTTGCCTTGCGCCACTGGATATTCCAGGCGGAATCGCTGGTGGATGTCTGCGCCAGTTCCCCCAACACCCTGATCTGCACTGTGCGCTCCGCCCTTGGCGTGCTCGTTTACCACCAGACCCTGGGATGGACAAGCCTGGCCCTTGCCGTCCTTGCCCTGCTCTGGCAAAACGCCATGCTCACCGCCCTTGCCCTGGCAATGAGCGTGGCGAGCCTGCTGCTCTATAACGCGGACATGGGGGCGATCGCCTGCGTGCTGACCATCCTCTCCCTGGCCTACCGCTCCACCCCCCGTGCGTGCCGTGAAAAATAAAAGCCGGAAGAGGGACAATCTCGCCCCTTCCGGCTCCCACGCAACACATAACCGCAACCCTCTTACGTCAAGGTCCCTTTTCCTCCTGACGCCTGCTCGCCCCAATCACATACTCGGTGAGCTGCGCGTACTGCTCCGCACTCAGAGACACCTTGGTTTTCTTTCGAGCCAGAATCCCAGCCCACTCCGAAGCCTTTCTCTCTTCAGGATAAAAGGCCCTGTGGCACCTGGTGCACTCGCGCATGAAATACCCCCTGCCCTTTGACAGGGAAGCATCCTGCCTGCCTATGCCGGGATTTTCCGCTGTCGCCTTGTGTTGAGGCCCGTGGCCCTGGCCGGAGGCGCAACCGGACAGGATTACGGCTACGAGCACCGGCAATCCGCGCCGGAACAAAACCCTTTTTTTAAGCATATCCTCACCCCCTAAAAGATCCAGCCGAGGCCCAGGTTAATTCTGTTGTCAAGATCCCCCTGCTCTGCCTCTCTGCCCTGGTAGTCGGCCTTTACCACGAAACTGGGCACCGGATAAAAGGCAAGGCCATAGGTCCACTCGTAAATGTCCTTGCTCAAGTCTGGCGCCACGCCGGCGGGCATCTGATGTTGGGTATCGTATTCGTCATAACGCACGAAGGCCACCAGGTCGAACTTGGCGAACTTACCGGTTTTCCAGGCCGCCGGCATTATGTGGTAGCCGGCCTCCACCGAATAACCAAAAATTTCCTCGGCAACACCGGCAGACAGGCCGCTCCCATCGATTTCGGTAAAGGCCACCGTTCCCTTCACATCGAAGTCCCCTATTGCAACCGAAGCATCTGCCGAATATATGCCGATATCGCCGCTCACCTTAGGATCGCTGCCTTTTTGTCCGTTATTGATCCCGCCATAATACATTGAGGCTCCCAACCGCAAACTTTGCGCCCAGTCAAAGCCGCCCTCCTGGAAAGGATACAAATCGAGGCGTCCCGTAAAGGCCATATCATTCAAGCTTGACTCATCCTTGATCCTGCCCTCCCGGATTCCGGAACTTGTGAATTTGCTCCCATCAAGCCCGGCCACCAGATAGGCCTCGTAGCTCAAATTGGAAGCCAGGTTGCCAAAAATACCGATGCCGTCCGTGGACCAGGTGGAAGGGATGATGACACTATCGAAAGTGGGCCGCTCCACGCTGTAGAAGCTGATCGGCTCATGGTTCTGGTTGGTCATGCCCAACGGGGCAAGGAAGCGGCCTGCGCGGATGTTGGCCCGATCCGACAGGAGAAAATCCACATATGCCTGTTCCAGCATCAGATATCCGCTCGGTCTTCCGCTTTACAGATTAGTGTCCTGAACATAGGCGTGCTCAAGCTCGATCTCCGACTGAAACTTGATCCAGTCGGTGAATTCATAACCGACCAGCGCCACCATCCTGTGAAAGTCCAACTTGTCGTTGGACTTGCCGGAGGTGGAGCCTTCCTGAAAATTGGCATGAATCTCCCCGTAGCCGCCAAAACTGAACCTGGACAGAGGCGAATCCTTCTGCTGCTCGGCTACAGCTTCAGCCACCAGGGTCTTTATATCCTCCTTGTCCTGGGCCGGACTCAAGCCAGATTCAGCCCTGGGCCTTTCGGAAATTTTGCCTTCCAAAATCGCCACCTGACGGCTCAACGCATCAATGTTTCCTTGCCTATTTTTCAATTCGCCGACAAGAACCTGCATCTGTCGCTCAAGCTCTTGAATCCTCGCTTCCTCACCGGTGGCGGCCAGGGCAAAACCAGACTGCATCGCCACCAACCCGACACAGCAGCCGAAAACAACACTGCGCATTCTTTTCCTCATTTTTCCTCCAGTAAAAGTTCAAGCTATACGATTAAGTTATGCCAACCTAACATGTAGGCGCCAAAAAAACCTGCTTGCGGCGCCATTAACCGGAAGCAGGCTTTACTAATAGAGTTAGTTGAATCTCACTCTTGTCCGTGCGCTCCTTATACAAGCTGTGTTTGTGGGGGTCAAGTCTTTTTTTAGGATACCATAACTTTGTTACTGGATTAAAACTCGAGCAGGTCTTGTAACCCCTTTTATTGCAAAACAGGGTGAAGCGGTGTAAGAAATATTCGCCTTAACGGAAACAAAAAGAAGCGTAATCCGAATACCAGCAAACCGGCCATGACAGAGACACAGGGCAAAGACATTCTAGAGCAAGGTCTCACCGCCATGTCCATCGCCCTGGACGCACAAGCCCGCGACCGGCTTGCGGTCTATTGCGACGAGCTGATCCGCTGGGGCGCCAAGATCAATCTGGTGGCCAAGGCCCCATTGCGCGAGATCTGGGAAACCCATTTCCTCGATTCCCTGAGCCTACTCCGGGTTCTTCCTCCCCAAGGAAGCCAACAACAGCCGCTCCTCGACATCGGCACCGGCGCGGGCTTTCCCGGCCTGGCCCTCAAGGCGGCCCGGCCTGAGCTGCCGGTCATCCTGGTGGATCCCCGCCAGAAACGGGTTTCGTTTTTGCGCCATGTGATTCGCACCCTGGGCCTCAAGGATATCGAGGTGCTCTGTGGCCGTCTGGAAAAAACCTCCGCCGAGGTGGATGGACACATTCTTTCCATACCGATCATCACCAGCCGCGCTTTCACCGACATTGGGGAGTTTCTCCTGCACACCGAAGCGGTCAGCCCGGCGGGCGGCCGGGTCATCTGCATGAAAGGCCCCCGGGCAGGGGAGGAAATCAATGCCTGGCAGCTTACCCAACCAAACAGCTCCTACCGGCTACAGGAAATTATCGAACTGACCCTGCCCTTTTCCGGCAAGGTCCGCAACCTGGTCATCTTCAGCAAAGAAGGCGCGTGAACATCATGCCCACCCCCAAAACTCCGGCCATCATGTTCCAGGGCACCTGCTCCAACGCGGGCAAATCCGTGCTCACCGCAGCCCTCTGCCGCATCCTCCTGCAGGATGGGTTGCGGGTCGCTCCGTTCAAGGCCCAGAACATGTCGCTCAATTCTTTTGTCACCCGGGACGGCGGCGAGATGGGCCGCGCCCAGGTTGTGCAGGCCCAGGCGGCCCTCCTTGATCCGGATGTGCGCATGAACCCGGTCCTGCTCAAGCCTTCAAGCGACACAGGCAGCCAGGTTATTCTTCTCGGCAAGCCGGTTGGCAACATGACGGTGAACGATTATCTGACATACAAGCCGCAGGCCTTTGTCGCGGTGCGGAACGCCTACGATTCCCTTGCCTCCGAATACGAGGTCATGGTCCTGGAAGGGGCGGGAAGCCCGGCCGAGGTGAACCTCAAGGGCCACGACATCGTCAACATGCCCATGGCCCGGCATGCCGAGGCCAAAGTCTTGCTGGTGGGGGATATCGACCGGGGCGGGGTGTTCGCCTCCTTTGTCGGGACCATGGAGATTTTGGACGACTGGGAGCGGGAGCTGATAGCCGGATACGTGGTGAACCGCTTTCGCGGCCAGAAATCGCTGCTCTCCGAAGCGTTCGATTACATGGAAAAAAGAACCGGCAAGCCGGTGCTGGGCGTGGTGGATTACCTTGCCAACCTGGGGTTGCCGGAGGAAGATTCGGTGAACTTCAAGGCCGGCCTTTTCAGCCCGCACCGGCCTGCGGGAGAGCATGTCACCCTTGCGCTCATCGACCTGCCGCATATTTCGAACTTCACCGATTTCGAGCCGTTTCTCTCCGAGCCGGACCTGTTTGTCAAAATCGCCAAAACCCCGGCCGACATTGAAGGCGCTGACGCCATAATCCTGCCGGGCAGCAAAAACGTTATCGCTGACATCAAGTGGTTGTTCAACTCAGGCCTGGCTTCGGCTATAAAAAAATACGGCCAGAAGGGGAAGGAGATCATCGGCATCTGCGGCGGCTTCCAGATGCTGGGGCACAGCATCGACGACCCTTACCATATCGAATCTGCCGGTGAAACCCTCACCGGCCTCGGCCTGCTCGATCTTGCCACGGTGCTCGAAAAGAACAAGACCCTGACCCGGCAGCACGGCAGCCATCTCGCCTCGGGCCTTCCGGTGCATGGCTACGAAATTCACCACGGCCAGAGCCGGGCCAACTGTATCTGCGAGACGCTCACCTTCGCCAACGGGGAAAGCGGCGGGAAGGGCAACCCATCGCACACCATCTGGGGAACCTACCTGCACGGCATCTTCGATGCGGACCCCTTCCGGCGCTGGTTCATCGACCGGCTGCGGCTACGGCGGGGGCTTGCCCCACTTAACCGGGTGCAGGCCGCCTACGATCTGGAACCGGCCTTCGACCGGTTGGCCGAAGCGGTGCGCAGTCAGATCGACATGACAGCCATCTACCGGCTGCTGAAAAAATGATCTCCCTCGAATACCAAATCCTCATCGCCATCCTCCTGGACCAGCTCATCGGCGATCCGCGCTGGCTGCCACATCCGGTGCGGATCATCGGCGCGGCCTGCGTTGGTTGCGAGCGGCTCACCCGCGCCGTGCTGCCGCCGTTGGCCGCCGGAATCTCCTCGGTCATCCTGGTTCTGGGACTCACCGGAGCAACGGCCTGGGCCATGATCGCCGGGACAACCCTGATCCACCCCTGGCTGGGAACCGCAGTATCCACACTGTTGCTCTACACCACCATCGCAGCCCGCGATCTGGCCAGCCACAGCAGGCAGGTGTATGCGGCGCTTGCCGCAGGTGATCTGGTTGAATCCCGCAGGGGGGTGGGGATGATCGTTGGCCGGGACACGGCCAACCTCGACGAGGCAGGGGTGGCAAGGGCTGCGGTGGAATCGGTGGCGGAATCCATGGTGGACGGGGTGACAGCGCCGCTCTTTTTCGCGGTGCTGGGCGGGCCCATGGCTGCCCTGCTTTACAAGGCGGTCAACACCATGGACTCCATGTTCGGGTATAAAAACGAGCAGTATCTCACATTCGGATGGGCTGCGGCCCGGCTGGATGATCTGGCCAATTTTGTCCCGGCCCGGATGACTTCGCTGATGATCCCGGCTGCTGCGTTTCTGCTACGCCTTGATGCAAAAGGCGCTCTTTTTATTCTCCTGCGGGACCGCCTCAAGCATGCCAGCCCCAACTCGGGCCATACCGAGGCGGCGGTGGCCGGCGCGCTGGGTGTGCAACTTGGCGGAACAAATCTCTATTTCGGCAAAGTAGTGGAAAAACCCACCATCGGCGATGCCGCCCGACCCGTCGAGCCGCGGGACATCCTCCGCGCCAACCGCCTCATGCTGCTTTCCTCAGCCATCACTCTGCTGGGATTTTTCGCCCTGCGCCAGCAGTGCCTTGCCCTACAGGCCTACTTCACCCCGTAATTGCCAAGGGCTTCCAGATATGGCCCGAACAGGTCGTTGTAATCGTTCATGCCCCTTTTCAGGATGATGGAAAAATAGCCGGCGTCGTTGTCGTTGACCACCAGATTGGCGCTGTTGGCCAAGGCTTCCAGATCGTACAGGGTGCGAAACTCAGGGCCTACCAGGACATAAAAGACATAGCGCCGCCGGGACATGGCCATTTCCCGCATATACTGGTGAACCGCGGAGCCGTCCAGCCCATCCCCCTCAAACCTGCTGTGCAGCACCACCGCCTCAAAATTCATGAACTGCATCTTGGCGATGGCCTCTTCCGCCGAACGAACATAGGTGGGCTGGTAGCCCATCTCACCGAAGGCCATGGTCGCCTGGGTGGTTATCTCCTCGTCCCCGGCCATGATCAGGGCGTGGGGCACGTTCTCAACCGCCTCCTTTTCGCTGTACACCCCGCTGGACAGCCAGCCGAGATCCGGCGGTTTGGGGGCGTCCGGCGGCAGGCGAACCGGCTGGGGTTTTTTTTGCGCCGCAGCCACCATCCCCACCGCAGCCTGATCCTCATTGCCGGTGTGCTCGGCAAAAAGCACGTCCATTAAGGCGCCCGCAGGCTGACCGGCCACTGAGCCGTCACTGTTCAATTCGATGGGCTGCTTGCATTTCGGACAACCAATCTTCAGGGTTCTGCCCGGAGACAGCGAGGCAAGGGCGCTCTTGATCTTTTCAAGCTGGGCTTCGCTCAGCATGAGGGTCTGCTGGCAATGGGGACACTGGGCAAGCATGGATTTCCTCCGATAGTAGCTTATAGCTATAAGCTGTAAAACGGCTCCTAAAACCCCGAGCGCCGCTTCTCTTCCTGTTTCACATCCATGGCCAGGCCGGTGATCCCGGTGGTGGACTCGCCCCGGGCGGACTTGATGGAATCCAGCCCCCGGTTGACCGCGGTTTTCCGGGTGCAGTAACTGGCGGCGGTCTCCTCGGTGATCAGGCCGTCCTCGTAAAGTTCAAGGATATGCTGGTCAAAGGTTTGCCAGCCGAGGGCCTTGGCGTCGGCAATAATGTCATAATAGGTCTTGTCTTCGGTTTCCCCGTTCATGATCAGCTCGCGCACCCGCAGGCTCATGCCCATGATCTCGAAGGCCGCCACCCGGCCGCCGCCGACCTTGGGAAGAAGCCGCTGACAGACGATCCAGCGGATGGTGTCCACCAGCCGGTTGCGCACCTGGGCCTGTTCCTCCTGCTCGAACATGCCAAGTATTCGGTTGATGGTCTGGCCCGCGTCCACGGTATGCAGGGTGGAGAGCACCAGATGCCCGGTTTCCGCGGCGGAAAGGCCGATCTCCATGGTTTCCCGGTCGCGCATCTCGCCCACCAGGATAACCTTGGGCGCCTGCCGCAGGGCGGCCCGCAACCCCGAGGCAAAGGAGTCGAAATCATTGCCCAGCTCCCGCTGGTTGAAAGTGGCCATCTTGTGCTGGTGCACATACTCGATGGGGTCTTCCAGGGTGACGATATGCACCGGCTTCTCGTCGTTGATCTTGTCCAGCAGCGCGGCCAGGCTGGTGGATTTACCCGAACCGGTGGCGCCGGTAACCAGGATGATGCCGTTGCGCTCCTCGGCCATGTTGTAGAAGAGCTTGGGCAGATTCAACTGGCTGATGGTGGGGATTTTCATCTCCAGCTTCCGCAGCACCGTGGAAAGGTTGGTCTTTTGCGAGAAAACATTGACCCGGAACCGGGCCTTTTGACCCAGCCAGTATGAAAGATCGCAGGAGCCGTGCTTGACCAGGTCGTCGAGCAGCCTCTTGTTGCCGCCGATGAGATTGAGGGCGAACACCTCGGCCTGAAACGGGGTAAGCGAAGGCACCGGCGGCTCCACGGTCACCGGCGCCAGTTGCCCGGAGGCCTCCACCTGCAGAGGCTTGCCCACCGTGATATTGAGATCGGAAACATTGCCGTAGGTTTCCAACATGCTGGTGATCCAGTAGTCTATCTCCGTTTGTTTCATGCCCTTCCCCTCTCCGCCATGTTCCGTAGTCTGCCTGGCCCTTTGCTACAAGGATTGTATAAGACCGGCCCGGATTCTGACAACTATTTCTTTTTCACCAAAAAATAGAGCGCGCCAGGATGCTTCATATTGCCTGCCGCCGCCTCTGCATAACGACCGCCGCCCCAGAACAGATCAAGCCTCGCCGGTCCGGCGATGGCGGAGCCGCAATCCTGATTCACCACAAAACGGCGCAAGGGTTCCCAGCCGATGATTTCACCGGCCGCATCGGCTATTGGCTTGCGGGTGGCGAGAAAAGCAAGGCTGCCCGGGGGAAAGCAGCTCTGGTCCAGGGCCACGGACCGGCCCGCGGTCAGCGGCTCACCCAGGCAACCCATGGGACCGGCGGCGGAATCATCCCCCCAGCGGAAAAAGACAAAGGATTCGTTATGGCGCAGGATCTTCTCCCGCTCCTCGGGGTGTTCCTTGAGATAACGGACGATCCCGGGCATGGTCGCCTCTTCCTTTCTCAGGGCGCCGTTTTCCACCAGCAGCCGACCGATGCTGCGATACTCGCGCCCGTTTTTCGCGGCAAACTGCACCCGGTGCAGGGTACCGTCCGCAAGCTGTATCCGGCCGGACCCTTGAACATGCAGGATAAAGGCCTCCACCGGATCAGCCAGATACACCAGTTCCTGCCCGGCCAGCAACCGGCCTGTTTCGATCTCGCCTCGGGTAAAATAGGGGACCAGGCTGCCGTTCTCCATCCGGCCTGTCCGCCCCTCCCCCCCCCGTGCCCCCGGAATGGAAACCAAATCCTGTGGGGCGCGGTACAAGGGATAACGGTAGACGGAGGTCCGCGTCAGGCTGGCCTTGAAAAGCGGCTCATAATACCCGGTGAGGAACATCCTCTGGTCAGAATCCCTGCCCTGTGCCCGGCAGAGCACGAAATCCCTGGTGAGAATCGCGGTCAGTTTCTGCGGGGAAGGCTTCTCCGCAATGATTCGCTTGAAGGCGAGCAGGGATTCGATGAACCGACCGGCGGAATACTCTCCTCCGCAGAGGGCAAAAGCCTTTCCCTCGGGAAGACGGCTCAGATAGTCCACGCTCCGGTCAATGGCGGAGGCAAGAGAGTCATACTCCAGATCGTCCTGGAACAACGGCGGCTCCGTCACCAAAAACGCCGTGGTTGCAGGATCGCATTGGCTGGCCACGGGCTGAACCAAGGCGAGGGTAAACCCGCAGCCCAGGATACAGAGTACCAAAAAAATCCGTATTTTTTCCGCCCCAACCCGCATCCGCTCCGCGCCTCCTTCTGGTATCCGGCCGCTTTCCACCATAGCAGTAAACAACCGAAATTGCATCCGGCGAAGTGCGATCCCCGCCACGCCTCTTCCCTGCTCCGCCTGCCTGTTGCAGGCTACTGCCCGGACGATCCGCGATAAAAAAAATGTGGCAATTGTCGCGGACTCTCGTTATATATCCCTACTCACTTAGGTATATACTCCTATATTCCAGGTCTTAGAAAGCACTCTGAAGCCAGCGCAAAGCTCCGATTACCGCGGGATACGAACACGACCGGCAACGGTTTTTTTTTAGCCTTTTGATTTCTTAGTCTCACAGGATCGCTCCCTGTATTGCGGACCTGTGGCTTTTTTCATTTATGCGAATCCAGCAATTTTCGGAGGTAATGATGAGCGACGATAAAAAAATTGAAAGCATGATGCAGGAAAACCGCCTTTTTGCCCCGCCGGCAGCCGGCCAGGCACAGGCCCACATCAAGAGCATGGCTGATTACGAGGCGCAGTACAAGCGCTCCATGGAAGACCCGGAAGGCTTCTGGGGCGACCGCACCAAGGAGCTGCTCACCTGGGAAAAACCGTGGACCAAGGTGCTCGAGGCGGACATGCACAAGCCCGAGATCAAATGGTTCCAGGGCGGCAGGCTGAACGTTTCCTACAACTGCCTGGATCGCCATCTCACCAACGGCCGCCGCAACAAGGCCGCCATCATCTTCCAGGGCGAACCCGAGGAAGATGTCCGGGTCTATACCTACCAGATGCTGCACACCGAAGTGTGCCGTTTCGCCAATGTCCTCAAAAAGATGGGGGTAAAAAAAGGCGACCGCGTTGCCGTGTATCTGCCCATGGTTCCCGAGTTGGCCATCACCCTGCTGGCCTGCACCCGGATCGGCGCCATCCACAGCGTGGTATTCGCCGGCTTCTCCGCCCAGAGCCTCAAGAGCCGCATCCAGGATTGCGAGGCCAAGGTGCTGGTCACCGCCGACGCCGTTCTGCGGGCTGGCAAGACCATTCCCTTAAAGCCCGCTGCCGACGATGCCCTTCAGGGCTGCGAGTCGGTCAAAAACTGCATCGTGGTCAAACGAGCCGGCAACGAGGTTGCCATGCAGGAGGGCCGCGACCATTGGTGGCATGCGGAAATGGCTGCCGACGGCATCACCGGCCAGTGCGCGCCGGAAAGCATGGAGGCGGAGGACAACCTCTTCATCCTCTACACCTCCGGCTCCACCGGCAAACCAAAGGGCGTGGTGCACACGACCGGCGGCTATCTGACCTATGTGGCGCACACCACCCAGTGGGTCTTCGACATCAAGGACGACGATGTGCACTGGTGCACCGCCGATATCGGCTGGATCACCGGCCACAGCTACATCCTCTACGGACCGCTGGCCCTGGGCGCAACGACTCTGATGTTCGAAGGGGTGCCTTCCTGGCCCGCCCCGGACCGTTTCTGGCATATCTGCGACAAATTCAAGGTCAATATCTTTTACACCGCGCCCACCGTTATCCGCGCCCTGATGCGCGAAGGAACCAGGTGGACGGAAAAACACGACCTGTCCTCCCTGCGCGTCCTTGGCTCGGTGGGCGAACCCATCAATCCGGAAGCATGGATGTGGTACCACGAACACATCGGCAAGAGCAAACTGCCCATTGTCGACACCTGGTGGCAGACCGAGACCGGCGGCATCATGATCTCCGGCCTGCCCTTCGCCACCCCGCTCAAGCCCGGTTCGGCCACCCACCCCCTGCCCGGCATCGACGCGGCCATTCTCCGCGAGGACGGCACCGAGGCGGCCCCCAACGAAGGCGGCCATCTGGTGATCCGTAAACCGTGGCCCGGCATGCTCCGCGGCGTATTCGGCGATCCGGCCCGCTACAAAAAGACCTATTTCTCTCGCTACGAGGGCATCTACGATCCCGAGGACGGGGCGCGCAAGGACGAGGACGGCTACTTCTGGGTCATGGGCCGGCTGGACGACGTGATCAACGTTTCCGGTCACCGGTTGGGCACCGCCGAGATCGAATCCGCCCTGGTGGCGCACCCGCAAGTGGCCGAGGCTGCGGTGGTCGGCGCGCCCCATGAGATCAAGGGCCAGACCATCTACGCCTATGTCTCCCTGAAATCCGGGATCGAGCCAAGCGATGAGCTGCGCGCCGCCTTGCGCACCCATGTCCGCAAGGAGATCGGTCCCATCGCCACCCCGGAATTCATCCAGTTTGCCGATGGGTTGCCAAAAACGAGAAGCGGCAAGATCATGCGGAGAATCCTGCGCAAGATCTCGGCCGGAGAAACCGAAGCCCATGACTTCGGCGACATCTCCACCCTGGCCGATCCTTCCGTGGTGTCCACCCTGGTGGACGGCAGCAAGGATTTCGTCAAGTAAGCAGAGTTTTTCATAGCATCAATAAAAAAGGAGCCGGAAATTTTTCCCCGGCTCCTTTTTTTGTTGCATCCGGGAATTTTGAGGGGGGGGGCGCTGGCCTTTTCGCTGTTTCTCTTTCTTCTTTTGCGTGCCCAAAAGAAGAAACAAGAAAAAGGCACCCCAACCAGTCCTGGCCCTGCGGGCTTCCCTTGCTTCTCGCCGGGAGCGGGACGCGGAAAAACTCGGGCTTCGCCCTCAGACAGTTCCCGCGTCTTTTTCCGCCCCCGTCTGCGAGGCGCGGCAGGACAAATGGGGGAGATTTCCATTGGCACGCAGCCGCAATTGTGATTTTTCAAACTGACCCACTGGCCACTATCCCCTTTGCTTCCCCCGCCTTTTCAGGTATTTTGACCGGGCAGACCCACGTTGCCCGGTCAAAAACCTTTTCTATAAGGCGCATCCATGGCTTCCATCGAATTATTGATCTCCACCCTCTCCGGCTGGATCTGGGGGCCACCCATGCTGGTGCTCCTGGTGGGCACCGGCCTGTACCTAACCGTCATCCTGCGCGGCATGCAGTTTCGCGCCCTGCCCCACGCCCTGCGCTTGATCTGGCGCAAGGAGCACGCCGGCGACGGCGACATCAGCCATTTTGCCGCCCTGATGACCGCCCTGGCCGCCACGGTGGGCATCGGCAACATCGTCGGCGTGGCCACCGCCATCACCCTGGGCGGGCCAGGGGCGGTGTTCTGGATGTGGATGACCGGGCTGGTCGGCATGGCCACCAAATACGCGGAAGCGGTGCTGGCCGTGAAGTACCGGGAAAAGGGCGAACACGGCATGCGCGGCGGCCCCATGTACTACCTGGCCAAGGGCGCCGGTCTCCCCAAGCTGGCCTGGCTCTTCGCCCTGTTCACCGCCCTGGCCACCTTCGGCATCGGCAACATGACCCAGGCCAATGCCGTGGCCACCATCTTCCAATCGACCTTCAACATCGAACCCTGGCTCACCGGCACGGTGCTGATGCTCCTTACCGGGTTGGTGATTCTGGGCGGCATCAAGTCCATCGGCAGGTTCACCTCGTTGCTGGTGCCGTTCATGATCGTCGGCTATGTCAGTGCCGCGCTGCTGGTGTTGGCGCTCAACCTCAGCGAAATCCCCCACGCCTTGGGGTTGATTTTCTACCATGCCTTCAACCCGGCGGCAGCCTCCGGCGGCTTTGCCGGCTCGGCGGTGGCCGCCTCCATGCGCTACGGCATTGCCCGCGGCGTCTTTTCCAACGAGTCGGGGCTGGGTTCCTCCCCCATTGCCGCAGCCGCCGCCCGCACCCGCGATCCGGTCAGGCAGGCGCTGGTGAGCATGACCCAGACCTTCATCGACACCCTGGTGGTCTGCACCATTACCGCCCTGGTGATCCTGACCGGCCACGCCTGGCTGGAAGGGGTCGCGCCGGGACAACTGACCAGCGCCAGCTTCGGCGAGACCCTGGGCCACACCGGGGTGATGATTGTCGCGCTGGCCACGGCGCTCTTTGCCTACTCTACCCTGATCGGCTGGAATTATTACGGGGAAAAGGCCATCGAATATCTGGCGGGACGCGGCGCCATTGCCCCCTATCGGGTGGTCTTCGTGGCGGTGGTGATTGTGGGGGCGATGATGAAACTGGAATTCGTCTGGAATTTTTCCGACCTGATGAACGGGATGATGGCCATTCCCAACATTGTCGGCTTGCTGCTGCTCTCTCAGGTGGTCAAGACGGAAACCGAGCGGTATTTTCAGCGCTGAGGCGCACCATCCTAGCAGGGTGTTGAAAAACTCGTTTTTCGATGCCCTGCGTGCGATCCCGGGATGGATCGCCAATTTCGACGAGTATTAACCCGTTGAAATTGTGAGATCGGACAGAATTCACTTCTGGCCGGTCGTGGTTAAAAAAAGCCAGGACGGCTTTTTTTAACATCCTGTTAGAGAGCCAGAAGCGGTGGGGCTACTCTTTGAGTTTTTCCGCCAGTTCAACAGCGACCATGGCGTAACGGTTGGAGTTGTTCCATTTGGTGATGGCCTGGAAGTTGGGATAGCCCGCCACATAGCGCATCCCGCCATCCAACAGCTCAAGACCGACAATGGTCAGATCCTTGTTCTCCGGAGATGGCGGCAGGTCGACATTCTGGATCTTTTTCACCGCCGTGCGGCTAACAAAGCCTTTCCGCCCTTGGGCATAGGCTTTTTCCAGCTTCTCCCCCTTCAGCTTCGGCCCGAGTTCGTGGTAGACCGGCCCCTTGAAAGTCCAGCCGAATCGCTGGAGATAGTTGGCAATGCTGGCCAGGACATCGGGCACCGACTCCCAGACATCGCGGCGGCCATCCCCGTCAAAATCCACGGCATACAGGCGGAAACTTGAGGGAATGAACTGGGTCTGGCCAAAGGCTCCGCCATAGGAGCCGGTGATGGCCAGCGGATCGACCCCGTTCTCCCTGCACAGCAGCAGATATTCGATCAACTGGGTCCGATAGAACTTGCTGCGGCGGGGATAGGCGTCAAACATGGTATTGAGGGTCTGAAACATGCTGAACCCCCCCTTGTGCTCGCCGAACCTGCTTTCAATTCCCCAGATGGCCACGACAATCTCCCGCTCGACGCCAAGTTCTTTTTCAACCCGGTCCAGCAGCTCCCGGTGTTCGAGCAGAAGCCTTTTTCCTTCCTGAACCATCTGCGGGGTGATGAATCGCGGCGAGTACTCGAAATAGGGCTTGGCCTCCCACTGGGTATCCATGAGCTCCAGCACCCGCTTTTTAATGGTGACCCCGGAAAAAAGGCGGTCCAGCTCTTCCCGGCTGAAGCCGTGCTGCGCCGCCAGTTCCTGGAACAGCTCCTGATAGCGCGGGCTGGCAAGATCGATAACCTGACCCTCCTCGACCAAGTCGGCGGCCAGAGGCAACGGTTCCCCGGCCCCGGCAAAACTCGGCGGACAGGGAAAGATGACGCAGGATAAGAGAAGAAACAGGCCGGCAACGGTTCCATGCAACACGGAAAAACTCATGGGCAAAACACCTCGAAAAATTTCTGAAAAAAATCCTCAACCTGTTCGGTCGGCAGGGCATTGATCCCAGCGGCTCCGGCCCGGCCGCCGCCGGTGGGAAAAGCGCGGCACAGATTGTCGGCGCCAAAACGCCGGGCAAGGGGCGCACGCACGCTGACCATAAAGGTGGCGTCGCCATTGTCCACCAGCAGGGCGTGGGCCATGTCCGGTTTCTCTCTGGCCCGTTCGTTGCTGAACACCCCGGCGACCCGGCTGGCCCATTTTTCCGCGGGAAAGGCAAAAATCCGGCCATGGGCTTTTTCCCGCAGGGGTTTCGCCTCCCTGGCCAGCCTGAGATCATCGGCAAAACCCTGGCGCAACAGGGCCGGAATCTGCGATTCCGCACAAAAGTCCAGGGGGTCGGCATAGGGCTGTACCGCCGCGTAGAGCGCCTGGGGCGGCAGATGCAGATCCGCCACCTTGTGCCCGTAGCCGTTGTAGTTCATCAACTCGCCCAGCTCCCGCAACCCCTCCACCTGAGCCTCCGACAAAGCCAGGGCGGCGGCCGCCTTGCGGGCCGAATCGTGAAGATTGTCGCCAAAGGCCGCAGCCACAGCCCATCCCCGGAAACGTCCGCCCAGGAGTCCATCGACAATAAGGGAGGTGCAGATCTCAGGGCTGGGATCAAGGTGGGAAATCAGGTTGGGACTGAGCGGCGGATCACCGGCAAAGTGGTGATCCACATAGAACACCCGGCAGGAATCAAGCAGTTGCAACAATGCGGTCCGGTTGCTGTCCAGGGAGATATCCAGCACGGTGAGCTCTGCCCCCCGCACCTGGGCCACCTGCTCAAGCAGCCGGATGTCCCGCTTCACCCCGGTCACCAGGGTGGCCTCGCGAGGCTCTGCCAGGCGAAGCTGGTGCAGGGCGCAGATGCCGTCCGCATCCCCGTTGAAGATGTCGTAATACTTCGTGGTCATGCCGCCATCCTGCGCTCGAATCAGAGATTGCTCTTGCCCAGGCGGGCAACGCGGCCCACGCCGTCGAGAGAAAAGATGAGCATTACCCGCTCGTCGTCGGGAGTCCTGCTTGTCTCCAGCTCCATCATCCAGCAGGCGGGTTGATAGATCAGGCGAACCCGGGATTCCACCGTATGGTCCTCGGAAAAAGACTTAACCAAATAGTAGGAGGCGGAAATGGTCTCTGTCAGCCGCACCCCGGCCATGCCGATCAGGTCATGGGTCGATTCCCCGAGATCGGTATAAAAATAGGGGGCGATCATGCCGCTGTCCTGCAAATAGCGGTAATTAAGGCCCAACAAGTGCCCGCCGGTGAAATTATACTGATTGAGCAACTCATACCGGGTCACGCCTTTCCCATACATGCTCACGTTGGTCTGATAGCCGAGGGCCCAGTTCGGCACCGGGGATACTGTCGCCTCAAACCTGAGATCGGACCAGTCATACCGCTTTCCTTCCGCGGGCAACCCGGAACTTGCCGGATTTTCCTCCCGCAGATCATAGGTCTGCAAGACCCGGAACAACCCGAGATTGCGGTTCCAGAAATCGCCCTTCTTCGTAACGCCGCCCAAGGTGAAATAGTTATTGAACTGCCAGGTCAGCCAGTTTTTCCGCTCCAACCGATCCACGCCGTCAAAATACCCGAGGCTGTCGCCAAGATTCGGCAGTTCCTGGGTTCTGGTCAGGTATTCATACACGAGGTTGGGCCGGATCATGTGCTCCAGCCAATCGGATTTTCCCAGGTCAAAATCGCGCAGCAGGATGGTTGCCATGTTGCCGGTGAAATCATAGGCCTGCCGATCCTGGAAACGCTCCTTATCCCAGGTGGAATCCCCGTAGGATTCAAGCTGGTAGGCGGTTTCCCGAACCCCGCCGCTGAGCTTACCCTCGAGCCATCCGCCCCGGGGCAGAAAAGAGATCAGCTTGGGGTGCAGATCCAGCCGCTGGGTTCCGATCCCATCTTCGCGCCAGTAGTTGACGTATTCGGAATCCCAGGCGGTGCTCATCCGCGTGCCGCTGATGGGTATGCGCCCGGTGAAGTCAAGCCGGGGCAGGGCCTGCAGCGGACTGGTTGTCCGGGATACAATGGAGTATTCCCCGGCTTCCAGCACCCCGTCCCCGTCATCCGTGCCAAGCAGGATGTCATGGCGCGTATCCTGCCTGGTCCGCAATTCACCGCTGGCTACCATGTTCGACCACACCTTGACCAACTGCAGGGAAGACTCCCGCTCGGAGATGGTTTCCTCCCGAAGATCCCGGCCGAACTGATCGAGAAACACGAGATTGCTCGCCGTGTGGCCCATGGAACCTTCATCGAATTCCTGCAGATAATCCTGGTCGGAAACAAGATCAAGGTCAAGTCTGCCGGTCAGGTTGTCGCCGAAATCATGGTTGGCCTTGCCCCGCAGCCAGTACCGGTTGGCATCTCTCCGGATAAGGCCATCGTTTTTGTATTCATTCGTAAGATCCGCGCCCTCGACAAGATCATCGCGCATGTAACTGAGCATGAAGGTTCCGTAGGATTCAGGCCCTTTCACATAGCGGAATTCTCCGCCATACTGGACGCCCCTCTCGGAGAGGTAGCCGGGATACAGGGTGATGTCCGTGCTGGGAGAGACATTGAGAAAAACCGGAATCATCAGGCCCAACCCGCTCCGGCTTGAATGCGACCATTCCGGAAAGAGCAGGCCGCTTTCCCGTTTGGTCTTGGCCGGAAAGGTGAAATACGGGGTATAGGCCAGGGGGGCGTTTTTCACATGAAAAACAGCGTTGGTCATCTGGGCCATGCCGTCCACGGTGAGCTTGGTGGTGCTGCTGGTGAACGACCAGGGCGGGCTTTTCCCTTCCTCGGGCTTGCAGGCTGTGGCCCAGCCTTTTTTCAGGGTGTAGCTGAACTCCCCTGTTTTCACCACCTCTTGCCCGGTGACATACATGTGGTTTTCCGCCATGAAGATGGTGGAATCCCTGAAGGTGCCGGTCTCGGACCCAAGGTCCATATCCACGCTATTGGCGGTGATCTCGTCGCGGCCGGACAGAATGTAGACATTGCCCCGGGCCTTGACCGTGCCGCGCTCCACATCGTACCGGGCCCAGTCCGCCCTGATAAACATGCCGCCGGGCCCCAGATTTTTGGGCCGGATCATGACCACATTCCCCTCGGCCAGGATACTGTTCGGTTCGTCCAGGCGGACCAGGCTGTCCGCAGTGATCTCCCAGGGAAGAGGCCCGGTCGACGCCCGAACGGGACCGACGCCGGCAAGGACGGCCAAGGTCACCACCATGCTGCACAGGACGCCGCCTGGAGTTATCCGTCTCTCTGCCATGTCTTCCCCGTCAGGCGTTATGCGGCGCTGCCGGATCAACCCTGCGCTCCGCCCGCTTGCCTTCAATCCTCAATCCGCCTGCCGGTTGCAGGCATCGTCTCTCAAAACGGCGCCGGTGCTGCCGGAGGTCACCATCCGGGCATATCGGGCTGCATAGCCGCTGGTGATCTTGGGCGCTGGCGGCTGCCAGTTGTGCTGCCGCTGGGCCAGAACCCCTTCCGCCACCACCAGTTCGATGGATTTGTGCCGGATATCGATGGTGATCCGGTCGCCTTCCGCGACAAAGGCAATGGGGCCGCCATCCGCCGCTTCCGGAGAGACATGGCCGATGCAGGCGCCCTGGGTGCCGCCGCTGAAACGCCCGTCGGTGATCAGGGCCACGCTCTTGCCCAAACCCATGCCGACAATGGCCGAGGTCGGGGAGAGCATTTCCGGCATGCCGGGTCCGCCCTTGGGACCGCAATAGCGGATGACCACCACGTCGCCGGCCTTGATCTTGTTGCCTAAAATAGCCGCCTGGGCTTCTTCCTCGGATTCGAACACCCGGGCCGGGCCGCTGTGCTTGAGCATCTCTTCGGCCACCGCCGACTGCTTGACCACGCAGCCGTCCGGAGCCAGATTTCCGTAAAGCACGGCTATGCCGCCGAATTCGTGATAGGGCTCATCCACGGGCCGGATGACATCGGCGTCCCGCACCCGGACCTTTTCCAAATTTTCGCCCAGGGTCTTGCCGGTGACGGTCATCACCTCCAGATTCAGGCCCGTTTCGGTGTTGAGCAGTTCGCGCATCACCGCTTGCACTCCGCCGGCCTCGTCCAACTGCTGCAGGCTGTGCGGCCCGCCGGGAATCAGGCTGCAGAGATGGGGCACCCGCTCGCTCACCTCATTGAACAGGGCCAGGGGCAAATCCACCCCCGCCTCCTTGGCGATGGCAGGGACATGGAGGACGGTATTGGTGGAACAGCCCAGGGCCATGTCGATGGCCATGGCGTTCTCAAAGGCGGCGCGGGTGGCGATATCCCGGGGACGGATATCGTCGGCCAACAGTCGCATCACCGCCATGCCCGCTTCCTTGGCCAGCCGGATCCGGGCCGCGGCCACTGCCGGAATGGTGCCGTTGCCAGGCAAGCCGAGGCCGATGGCCTCGGTGAGGCAGTTCATCGAATTAGCGGTGAACATCCCGGCACAGGAACCGCATCCGGGGCAGGCATGATCCTCGAGTTCGTCCAGCTCTTCCAGGCTCATGGTCTCACCCTTCACCCGGCCAACCCCTTCGAAAACGCTGACCAGATGCACGTCCTTGCCGCGGAAACGCCCGGTGAGCATGGGGCCGCCGCTCACCATGATGGCCGGGATATTGACCCGCAGCATGGCCATGAGCATGCCCGGCGTCACCTTATCGCAGTTGGGAATCATCACCAGGGCGTCAAAGGGATGGGCCATGGCCATAATCTCCACCGAATCGGCAATGATCTCGCGGCTGGCCAGGGAATACTTCATGCCATTGTGGTTCATGGCCAGGCCGTCGCAGACCCCGATGGTCCCGAAGGCGATGGGGGTGCCTCCGGCGATGCGGACCCCGGTTTTCACCGCTTCGAGAATCTTGTCAAGATGGATATGACCGGGAATGATCTCGTTGTGGGCGTGCGCAATGCCGATCAGGGGCCGCCTGATCTCCTCGTTGGTGTAGCCCATGGCCTTGAGCAGGGAACGATGCGGCGCCCGCTCCACCCCTTTGCGTATTGCATCACTGCGCATCTTTTTCATAGGTCGATTCCCGTCGATTGTCCTGATTTTTTCATAGGTTGATCAAAACTTGAGAATACTAGCAGGACGCTGCCTGCTGTCAAGGCAAAAGTCTGCTGTGCCCCAAATTTGACGAGCAAAACAGAGGAAAACTGCTACACGCCCGCTTATTTTTCTTTGACTTTCCATTTCCCATAACATAGGATCGTAATATCCGGATATCAATCAGAAAAAAAGTAACCAACTGGCAAAATTACGTTCATTGCTGTGATGACCTTTTATCTCTCCCTCGCATAGGTGAATCGTCATGAATACTGCTTTTCGTTTTCTGCTCACCATAATCCTAGCGGTCACACTTGCAGGCTCTTCCGTTTTAACTGCGGAAGCAGCCGCAAAATTTGACTACAAGGCCGTCGACCTAAAGAAGGTAATGACACCTCAGCAACTGGAAGTGATCTTAAATCAACTTGGTGCCGAAGGATGGGAACTGGTTGAAATCAATGGAGCGGGTCTCGCAATCCTAAAACGTCAGAAGTAACACTCCCCCTTTGCTATACGCCAAATTTGCCTTGCCAAGACCCCCGGATTGTTATACCTTGCCAAACAAGAAAAAATCCCCTACCAGCGGAGGGAATGCCCTGCAACCCTTGACGCACACACCTCTATCCTCAGCCGTTTCGCCGCGGACCCGTAAAACCCCATGAAATATGTATTTGGCCCGGTTAATTCCCGCCGTCTGGGAATTTCACAAGGCATTGATCTTGTCCCCCCCAAAATATGCAATTTTAACTGCATCTATTGCGAGATCGGCGCCACCACCACCCACACCTGCGAGCGCAAGGAGTATATTCCGCTGCCCGAGTTGCTGGCGGAGATCGACGCGGTGCTGGCCGACCGGGAACTCATGGCCCACCTGGATGTTTTCACCATCACCGCCAGCGGGGAGCCCACCCTGCACAGCGGCATCGGCCAGGTGATCCGCTATATCAAGAAAAAGTCCGACAAGCCGGTGGTGGTCCTGACCAACGGCGCCCTGCTCCACCTCCCGGAAGTGCGCCAGGATCTGCTGGCTGCGGATATCGTCATCCCCTCCCTGGATTCGGCCAGGGAGGAGAGCTACCGCCGCATCAACCGGCCGGCCGCCTGCTCGCCCCTGGCGGAGTTGATCGAAGGGCTGATCGCTTTTCGGCAGGAATTTTCCGGAAAACTCTGGCTGGAAATCCTCCTGGCCAGTAAAATCAATGACAGCCAGGAAGACATTGCCGCCCTGGTTGCGGCGGTGCAAAAAATCAGGCCGGACAAGGTGCAGCTCAACACCGTGGCCCGGCCGCCCCTGGAAAGTTTTGCCAAACCCCTGACCCGGGAGGAGCTTCAAGCTGTCGCCCGCCAACTCCCTGGAGAGGTGGAGATCCTGGTGGATTTCACCACCAGGGAGCGGGAAAAATTCCGCACTCTTTCCGAAAACGAAATTATTGAAATGCTGAAAAGAAGACCCTGCACTACCACGGATGTCAGCGAGGCCCTCAATCTGGACCCGGACACCACGCAGAGCATGTTACAACAACTGGCCGCCAGCGGCCGCATCATAGAGACGACACACCATGACAAACGATACTACCAAACCAGCAGATGACCGGCCCGACAGCCACAGCGCCGAGAACAACGGCGAAGAGCGGGGAATTCTCTCCCGGGTGAGCAAATGGCTGAAAAAGCCTGGCAAACCAGGGGAAGAAGAAAGCCACACCGCCAGCCCGCCGGCCTCCACCCCAGACCGTACGGATGCAGCCCCTGCCTCCGGCGAAACTTTACGGCCCGAAGGCGATCCCGCCGCCTCCACGGGGAACAAGCCGCGCCGCCGGAAACGGCCTCCCCGGAGACGGTCGAAAGGACCTAAACCGGAAGGCCAAAAAATCGAAGCAACCGCCGAAGGCGAGCAACCTGTCTCGGCCTCGGTTGAAACAGCGGCAAAAGAAAAAGCTGCGGCTCCGGCCAGGCCTCCGCGCCAGCGGCCGCCCCGCAAATCCCCGGATCGCGCCAAGGAAGCGCCGAAACCCTCCGCGACCAGCCAGCCTGTCAAGGGCGACACCACCCTGAAGCTGCTCATCAACACCGATGAGCCGGAAGAATGCCGTCTGGTGCTTCTGGAAAGCGGCAAGGTGGAATCCTTTTACGTGGAGACCGTCAGCCAGGCGCAAACCAAGGGCAACATCTACAAGGGGAGGGTAACGGCGGTGGAGGCCAATCTGCAGGCAGCCTTTGTCGATTACGGCACGGAAAAGAACGGCTTCCTGCCCTTCGGCGACATCCATCCGGAATATTACGGCAACGAGGTTGCCGCGGACACCCACTGGAAGGATCTGCCCATCCAGGATGTCCTGAGCAAAGGGCAGGAAGTGCTGGTTGAGGTGGTCAAGGAGGCCACCGGCAACAAGGGCGCGACCCTCACCACCTATCTTTCCCTGCCGGGCCGTTATCTGGTGCTGATGCCCGGCAGCGACAGCGCCGGGATCTCCCGCAAGATCGAGTCCGAGGAAGAGCGCAACAAGCTGCGGGAGATGGTGGACAGCGTCAGCATCCCCGAGGGCATCGGCTACATCGTCCGCACCGCCAGCCAGGAGATCACCAAAACCGCGCTGGCCCAGGATGTCCGCTACCTGCTCAACCTCTGGAAGGAAATCAAGAAAAAAGGCCAGACCGTCAAGGCCCCGGCCCTGCTGCACAAGGAACAGAACATCGTCTCCCGCTTCCTGCGCGACCACTTCACCTCCGAGATCGAAGAGATCCTGGTGGACGACGAGGAGGCCCTGGCCCAGGTCGACAACTTCCTCGAACTGCTGCCCGCGGCCCAGCGCAAATCAACGGTTGCCAAGCTGCACAAGGGAACCCAGCCCCTGTTCCATCAATACCATGTGGAAAAACAGATCGAGCAGATCTACCAGCCCACCGTGCCCCTGCCCTCGGGCGGCTCCATTGTCATCAACCCCACCGAGGCGCTGGTCGCCATCGATGTCAATTCCGGCCGCACCGGCAAGGACAAAAGCTTTGAAGACGCCATCTTCCTCGCCAACATGGAGGCGGCCGAGGAGTTGTCCCGCCAGCTCCGGCTCCGGGATCTCGGCGGCCTCATCGTCGTGGATTTCATCGACATGCGGGATTCCAAGCACATCCGCGAGGTGGAAAAAAAGGTGCGCGACTGCATGAAGCGCGACAAGGCCAAGGTGGATTTCTCCAAAATTTCCAAATTCGGCCTCATGCAGATCTCCCGGCAGAAGATGGCCGCCCCGGTTTCCGTGGGCAGCTACCGCCTCTGCCCCCATTGCCAGGGGCGCGGCATGGTCCGTTCCGTGGAAACCCAGGCCCTGGTGCATTTCCGGCAGATCCAGACCGGAGTGGCCAGGAAGGAGATCAAACGGGTGGTCTGCCGTCTGCCCATGGAGGCTGCCCAGTACATCCTGAACAAAAAACGCGCCGACTTGATCGAGCTGGAACAGGAGCATCAGGTCGAGATCACCATTACCCCGGACCCGGTCATGCCCCCCACCGAAAGCAAGATCGATTTCCTCAAGGAATGATGGCTTCACGCAAGAAATAATCTCCGCCGCCTGGGCGCATGGCCGCATGCCTGCGCCCAGGTTCCGCACCACCCTTTGCCTCCGCTTGAATCCCAGCTCCCCGGAGTACACCACGCATGAAACGGGAAAATATCCGGGTCGCCTTGCTCTACCGTGGGCCGCAGCATGAGGGGAAGGATGATTTTTCCTCCTTTGTCCCCATGGGGCTGTTCAATGTCTTGAAAAGCCTGCGCGATGCGGGCTACGACGCCAGCCTGCACAACCTTTCCCATACGCCCCGCGCCGATCTGCCCGGGACCTTGCGCAGCCTTAATGCGGCAGCCTATCTCCTTTCGGCCTTTTTCGGCTGCCACCATGAGGCGTATGGCCTGGCCCGGGCAACAAAGAAGCTCTCCCCCGCGACTCCCGTTATCCTGGGCGGCCCCCTTTCCGTGCTCGGACCGGCCATCCTGGCCAGGGTCCCGGAGATCGACTTTCTCATCCGGGGTGAGGGCGAAGAGGCAAGCGTGGCCCTGCTCGACGCCCTGTTCTTCGGGAAGACCCCGGCTGCCTCGGTTCCCGGCGTGGTGTTCCGTTCGCCGGCCGGCGGCATCAGCGAAAATCCCCCGCAACTGCTGGCGGATATCGACCGCTGCTTTTTTCTGCCCTCCGAGGTGATGGACCATTGCCAGGGGGTCCGGCCGGAAAACTTCGCCGTGCTCATCACCTCCCGGGGCTGCCCCTTCCGTTGCGCCTTCTGCTCCTCCACGGTGCTCTGGCAAAACCGGGTCCGCCATCACCGGGTGGATCTGCTGCTCCGCTACCTCCACGACCTGCGCAGCGCAACCGGAGCCATCTATTTCAGCCTGCGGGACGAGAACTTCCTGGTCGACCGGAGCCATGTGCAGGCATTCACCGAGGCGCTCACGCACAGCGGTCTCCATTACCTCTGGAACGCCCAGGGCTCGCCCCACCTGCTTGACGACGACCTGGCCCGCACCCTGGCCGAGGCGGGCTGCGACCAGATCCAGATGGGCATCGAGACCATCCCCCCCCGGCTCTTGGCCCTGCTCAACAAGCAGGGCTCTCCCCCCAAGATAGCGACGGCGATCCGCACCCTGCGGAGCCAGGCCATCCGGCCCTTCGGCTATTTTATCTACGGGATGGACGAAACCGAGGGTGAGGGAAAGGAAACCCTCAATTTCATCAAGCAATCCGGCCTGCTTGACGCAGTGGCCTCCCCCCTTGCCCTGTATCCAGGCACCTGGCTTGCCCAGGGCGTGGAACCGGAGCATTTTTTTGCCAAGGGCGAGGTCCTCTTCTACTCCCCAGCCTCGGCGCGGAAATGGAAAAAGAAATACCAGCAGGCGCTGGCCGCGCTGTATGCGCAAGAAGGGTTTCGCACAAAGGAGGTTGCGCCGGAAGCAGCGCCGAACCTGGTCCGGACCGTTGCCCGCCATTTTCAGCTTCTGGGACAAGGCGACCTGGCCGGGGCGGAAAAAATCCTGCTGATTCTGACCAGGGAGCAACCCGAAAACCCCTGGGGCTTTGCATTGCTTTCCCGGCTGTATGATGATCTTGGCGAAAAAAAGAAGGGTGCGGCCATGCGTCGGCAACTGCGTTTGCTGACCGGCGGTTCCCCATGAACGCGGAGGAGCGAAACCGCGTTAACTTCCCCCTTTCTGGTGCTTGAACACCGCCCGGTTATGCTCGGCCAGATCGTTGGAGAAATAATGGGTTCCGTCATTTTTGGAAACGAAATAAAGATAGGACGTCGGGGCTGGCTGCAGCACGGCGACGATGGCGGCGCGGCCCGGGTTGGCGATGGGGCCGGGAGGCAAGCCGCTGATCATGTAGGTGTTGTACGGGGTGGGTGTTTGCAGATCCTTCCGGGTGAGATTGCCGTTAAAGTCGGTCAGCCCGTAGATCACGGTGGGATCCGTCTGCAGCCGCATACCCTGCCGCAACCGGTTAAAAAAAACCTGCGCGATAAGGGGCCGCTCTTCCGGCGCGCCGGTTTCCTTCTCCACTATGGAGGCCAGGGTCAGCACCTCGTGGGGAGTAAGGCCCAAGGGGTTGTCGCGCAGATCGCCCAGCTCCTGCCGCACCTGCCTGCCCCGTTCAAGCATCAAGGCGATGATCTCCCTGGGGTTCTGGCCGCGCACCAACTGGTAGGTGTCCGGGAACAGATAGCCTTCCAGGCTTGCCGCCCGCACCCCGTGCCGGGCCATGATCTCCGGGTCACGCGTCAACTCGAGAAAAAGCTCCCGCTCCCCCCAGCCGCCCCGGGAGAGAATGTCGGCAAGCTGATAGATGTTGCTGCCTTCGGGGATGGTGACCGACCAGCGCACCGTGGCTCCGGCTGCAAGAGCCCGGAGGATGTGGTACGGGGTTTGCCCGGGGCTGAACCGGTATTCTCCGGCCTGCAAGCGCTGGCTGAGCCGGGAAACCCTGGCAAGAACATAAAAGCCGCGCCCCGGCGGGATCACCCCGCTTTCGGCAAGAATTCTCTCTATTCCGGCAAGGCTGGTTTTGGGCGGAATCAGGACCTGCAGCTCACTTTCTTCCCGCACGGGCAGGGGAGTAACCGCATAGGACCAGAGCCAGAGCCCGAACCCGGCCAGCACCAGAAAGGCAACGCCGCAGAGCCACACCGCCAGGCGGCGGATCGTCTCGGACCGGTGTGTGTCTTTTTTTCGGACTCCCCTGACCTGGCCCAAAAACGGATCTCCTGCGGATTATTACACTGAGGCGCCATTGCCCCCGCGCAGATGGGAGACAATGGCGTTATGCCTTTATTCAGGCCTAATCCTCAAACACAATGGACAAAATCCGGTCCATATTCTTCACCGGGATGAATTTGATCTTCTTGCGGAGATCCTCCGGGATTTCAACCAGATCCTTCTTGTTCTGCTCCGGGATGATCACCGTGGTGATCCCGGCCCGCAGGGCGGCCAGGGCTTTTTCCTTGAGGCCGCCGATGGGCAGCACCCGGCCGCGCAGGGTGATCTCCCCGGTCATGGCCACATCCTGACGCACCTTTTTCCGGGAAAGCGCGGAATACATGGCCGTGGCGATGGTCACCCCGGCGGACGGACCGTCCTTGGGGATGGCGCCGGCCGGCACATGCACATGGATGTCGATTTCCTCGAAATAGGTGTCCGCCAGCTTGAGCTTCTTGAGGCGCGAACGGCAGAAACTTAAGGCGGCCTGGGCCGACTCCTTCATCACCTCGCCCAACTGGCCGGTCATGGTCAGGTTTCCCCTGCCCTTGAGGATGGAGATCTCGATATAGAGAATCTCCCCGCCCACCTCGGTCCAGGCAAGGCCGGTGGCCATGCCCGGCTGGTCGATGATCTCGGTTTCCGACTCGGGCGTGAACTTGGGCGGGCCAAGATACTTGCTCAGGGTCCGGTCGGTGAGGGGAAACGGACCCTTGCTGCCTTCCGCAACCTTGCGGGCGTTTTTCCGGCAGATGGAGCCGATCTCCCGCTCCAGGTTCCGCAACCCCGCTTCCCGGGTATAGTTAGTGATGATCTTGGACAAGATCGCGTCGTCGAACTGGAGATGCTTGGCCGTGATGCCGTTTTCCTCAAGCTGGCGGGGGACCAGATAGCGGCGGGCGATCTCGATCTTCTCCTCCAGGGTGTAGCCGGCCAGACGGATCACCTCCATCCGGTCGTAGAGCGGGGCCGGAATGGTGTCCGCCATGTTGGCGGTGGTGATGAACATGACCTTGGAAAGATCAAAGGGCATGTTGAGGTAATGGTCGGTGAAATCGCTGTTCTGGGCCGGGTCCAACACCTCGAGCAGGGCGGAGGATGGATCGCCCCGGTAGTCGGCGCCGACCTTGTCGATCTCGTCGAACATGAACACCGGATTGTTGGTGCCCACAGTTTTCAACCCCTGGATGATCCGCCCCGGCATGGCGCCGATATAGGTGCGGCGATGGCCGCGGATCTCGGCTTCATCGCGCATGCCGCCCAGGGAGATGCGGTGGAACTTGCGGCCCATGGCCCGGGCGATGGATTGGCCCAGCGAGGTTTTGCCCACCCCGGGAGGGCCGACAAAGCAGAGGATCGGCCCCTTGGTCGTTTTATTGAGCGAGCGCACGGCCAGGTATTCGAGGATACGTTCCTTGACCTTGTCCAAGCCGTAATGATCCTCGTCCAGCACCGCCTTGGCGACCTTGAGATCAAGCCGGTCCTTGGAGCCCTTGCGCCAGGGCAGGTCCAAAATCCAGTCGATATAGGTCCGGACGATGGAGGCCTCCGAGGCGTCGGGGTGCATGGTCTCCAGCCTTTTCAACTGCTTGGTCGCTTCTTTTTTCACCTCGGGCGGCATCCTACATTTTGCCAGCTTGTCCCGCAGCTCATCCATCTCCTGGGAGCGGTCGTCGATATCACCCAGCTCTTTTTTCAGGGCCTGCAACTGCTCGCGCAGGTAGTACTCCCGCTGGGTGCGGCTCATCTCCTCCTTGGCCTCGGACTGGATCTTGGCCTGCATGGTGGAGACTTCCAGCTCTTTCTGCAGGTACTCCGCCACCTTTTTCAGACGCAGGGCCGGGTCAAAGGTTTCCAGCACCGCCTGGGATTCGGACACCTTGAGCTGGAGGTTGGAGACCACCAGATCGGCAAGCCTGCCCGGCTCCTCCACGTTGTTGAGGATGACCATGAGGTCGGAGGACATGATGCCCTTGAGCGAGAGGATCTTTTCCGTCTGCTCGCGGACATTGCGCATCAGCGCCTCCATCTCCACGGAAACCTCCTCCACCTCTTCATCCTGGATCAGCTCGATCCGGGCGATATGATGGGGCTCTTCCTGGATAAAGGCTTCGACCCGCGCCTTGCGCAGGGCCTGGACCAGAACCTTGAGGCGGCCGTCCGGCAGCTTGAGGGTGCGCATGATCATGCAGACCATGCCCACATCGTACATATCCTCGGATTGAGGCTCATCGAGAGAGGCGTCCCTCTGGGTGACGAGCATGAGGAGCTTGTCCTTGCTCATGGCGTCGTTGACCGCGCCCACCGAAGCAGGCCGCCCGACAAAGAGGGGGATGATCATATAATTGAAGATAACCACGTCACGCACCGCCATGAGCGGCAATTCGCCAGGAATCTCCTGCCCTTCGGAATCGTGGAAATCGTTCAACTCTGAGGTCATGGAATCATTAATATCCACAACATGCCTCCAGGTTATATTTTATCGGCAAACCGGCCCTGCCGGAAAGTACAATGGTTTAAGCTGGGCAACATAAGCACCCCTATCAATGAAGTCAAGGCGATATCGTCGGGCCGGGCCAGTCCTGAAATATGCTTGAAGAAATCTCGGTTTTGCACCATAGTAACGCCTGCGCACGGCAGAATGCTCCATCCTGCGCAACAGACGCATTTCCAACAATCATGCCATGACGGCCAACAAAAAACAACCGGCAACCGACCCCGATGAACCTTGCAAACCTTTCTTTTTTTGATCTGAGCCGCTATGCCCATGCCGCTCTTTTCGCGGCCGGGGAATACCCCTGGCAGGCGCTGGGACGGCTGAAGAGCTACATGGCGGAGTATCCCTGGCCGCACATCCCCTGGCCGCAGACCCCAGGCCCCTTGCCAGCCACCCTGGTTCTCCACGACGGGATGCTGCTGGAGGGTACCGGTCTTGCCATCGAATTCGGCGACGCCACCAAGGGCACGCTCAAGGTTTTTCGCGAAGGCACGCTGCTCGATGGGGCCAGCGTGCTCATGGCCGGGACGGTGCTGGCCGGCGGGCCGCTCAGTATCGGCAAAGGGGTGCTGGTTGAATCCGGGGCCTTTATCAAGGGTCCGGCGATCATCGGCGATCAGAGCGAGGTCCGGCAGGGCGCCTATCTGCGCGGCCACTGCCTGGTGGGCGCCCGCTGCGTGGTGGGACACGTCACCGAAGTCAAGCACGCCATCTTCCTCGACGATGCCAAGGCCGGGCATTTCGCCTACCTGGGAGACAGCATCCTCGGCAACGAGGTGAACCTGGGGGCGGGCACCAAACTGGCCAACCTGCGCTTCACCGGCGGCGACGTCCCGGTGAAAACCCCGGACGGCCCCATCAGCTCGGGGTTGCGGAAATTCGGGGCAATATTCGGCGACAAGGCCCAGACAGGCTGCAACGCGGTGACCAACCCCGGCACGGTGCTCGGGAAAAGATCCATTGTCCTGCCCAACACCACAGTACCTTCCGGTTGGCACACCAGCAATTCGCTGATCCGGTAGCCAGCCAGCAGCACCGCACCTGCTTCGCAGTCTTGCTGTGCTCGCTTAGCTGTCATCGGCCTGTTCGCCTACCATGTGTATGGCGAACAGGCCTCTTGGTCGGCACTGCCGCCGACAATTGACACACGCATCTGCGGCACTGCTGACTGGCTACTCTTTCGGGACTGTCGTGATTTTGGCATATCTAGACAGCCCCGTTTATCTCGAAATAGTGGGCAAGGCCGAGGATGAACTCCAGGCAAATAGCCACCACGAGAAAAAGCCGCGCGGTTTTGCTGAACGGCGGTCGCTCCTTGACCAACCGCTGCAGGACGGCGACAATCACCAGGGTGGCCCCCAGATTGATCGGCGCCACGGACAGCATGTGGATAAGGGTTTCCACCAGCGAATGCATGGCCCGTCCGGGGAAATACCGGATACTGGCCAGCAGATAGACAACGGCCAGGACTGCCAGGGAAAGGTGCCCCCGTATTGTTTGCATATGCACCCTGCTTGAAAGGTTTTTCCAGATATCCCCACCCCGGGGAAAACTCCAGCCCATTGTAACAGGAATTACAAATGACACAATCGCTCAACGCCCTTTTTTCACCGGAAACAAACCCCCATCCCACCGAATTACACCCCTTCTCCCTGCTCTGCGACACCCTCTTTTTTTATTCCCTGCCGGGCGAGCCGGGTGAAACCGCGGCACAGGGATTCATGACGGGCTACGCGCCGGTGCACCTTGCCGACGAAGAGCAGGCCCGCTTTCAATCCCTTGCCCGGGAACTCAAGGGCCATGAAGCGGAATTCCATGGCGGGCTCCTGGCCTCCCTTTCCGCCGGCCATGGCGACCGGGACGAGGCCTCGGCCGGGTCGCTGGCTTCCAGTCTGCGCTCCGGCCGGAACAGCGCCGATTCCCCAAAAACAACGGGCGCAACGCTCTGGAAGGCCATGCTCCTCCTGAAACTGGCCGAGATGTTCCGGGAAGAGGAGCGGGAGATCGCCCAAGGATTCTTGACCATCTCGGGAAAAGAGGCCGAACTGTTTGCCGCCATCCGGGGCGAGGAGACAGAAGAGGAAGGAGAGGACGAGGAAGAAGCGCGCACCCTGCTGGAGCTTGCCGCAGCCGCAACGCCGACCGGGCCGGCGATCAACCTGACCCGGCTGGCCAAGGCCTGGGGCCACCTCTACCTTCGGGATGCAAAGGCAACGGAATTCCCTCTGCTGGTTACTACCCAGGCGGAACTTCAGGGAGTGCTGGCGGAGGTCTACGAGGCGCTCACCGGCAGACCCCCGATGCAGTTGATCAGCCTCACTCTCCCGGCCCAGGCGGAGCAATTCAAGACCGCCACCGGGCCGGCCAGGGTCCATTTCAACCGGCTGCTGCTCGGGATTGCCGCAAGCGGGACACTTTCCGCCGAGCGGCTGGAAGAATTGCAGGGAGCAGGAAACGAATTGAACAGGGCAACCCTTCCTTTTCTGAAGAACTGCCCCACCGAAAAGACCATGCGTTTTTACGCCTACGAGGGAGCCTCCCTGGTCGAACTCTTCGCCGAACTCTGCGGCGAAACACGGACCGCCACGGCGAAAGCCACCGGGCTTCTCGCGGTTTTGAGCTGATTTTCCGCCTAGCGGTACGGGTTGATGGTCAACACCGGGCAGGGTGCGGTCTTGACGATCTTCTCGGCCACGCTGCCGAAAAGAATCTTGTCCAGCCCCTTGTAGCCATGGGTGCCCATGACGATCAGGTCCGCCTTCTCCTGCCCGGCAAAGCGGTTGATCTCCTCGACCACGTCGCCGCTCAGGATCGCCGTGCTGTGCGGCACCGAACCGTTGAGGGTTTCCGCCACGAAGCTCTTCATTTTTTCCGTGGCGCTTTTGACCATCTCCTCCTCAAGCTGGATGATGGGCATATGGGGCACGAAAAAACCGGAATAATCGTCAAAGCTCTGCACCACAAAAACAATCACCACCTCCGCCTTGAATCTGGCGGCAAAGTCTACGGCCGTGCGGAGGATCTTCTGCGAATTCTCCGAAAAATCCACGGGAACCAGAATCTTTTTAATTTCGTTCATTTCCCCTCCTTATGGTATAGATGTCAGAATTTAACCGCGACCACTTGGCCGTTACTCCCTCTCCATGATCAGGCTAGCAGAATGCTTTTCCCCTTGTCAACTGGAGAGACACCCCCTTGACTCCGTAAGAGTAAGCCCGATGTCCACTTCCCAGCCCGAAGCCATGGCCGACATCTTTGCCCAAGGCGGCATCCTGGCCGACAAACTGCCCGGCTACGAATCGCGCCCCAGCCAGCTCCGCATGGCCGAAGCCATCGGCTCCACCCTGGAGATGGAGGGCAGCGGGGGGCCGGGGATGCTGGCGGTGGAGGCGGGCACCGGCACGGGCAAGACCCTGGCCTATCTGGTCCCGGCTATACTGAGCGGCCAGAAGGTGGTGGTTTCCACCAACACCCTGAACCTGCAGGACCAGATTCTCACCAAGGAAATCCCCTTCATCAAGAAGCACCTGGCCCCGAGGCTGAACGTCCTCTGCATCAAGGGGCGGCAGAACTATCTCTGCATCTACCGCTGGCAGCAGTTCCTCGCCTCGCCCCAGCGCACGGTCCTGGCCGATGACCGCGATACCCAAAGGGTCGCGGACTGGCTGGAGGAAACCGAAACCGGGGACCGCAGCGAACTGGACTGGCTGGCGGACAACGCCCCGCTCTGGCAGGCGATCACCGCCTCGGCCAGCCAGTGCCTGGGCGGCAACTGCCCGGACACCTCCCAATGCTTCATCACCCGGCTGCGCAAAAAAGCGGGCCAGGCCCAGTTGCTGGTGGTCAACCACCACCTCTTTTTCTCTGACCTTGCCCTGCGCCGTTTCGGGCATGCCGAGGTCCTGCCCCGCTACGAATCGGTGATCTTCGACGAGGCCCACCACCTGGAAGGGGTGGCGACCCGCTATTTCGGCACCTCCTTCAGCCAGTATCAGGTGATCGATCTGGTCAAAGACGTGGAAACCGCGGCCCAGGCCGATCTGACAGGCCGCGCCAAGGAGGGGGTGGTGCAGACCGCCCGGGCCCTGGCCAAGCAGGCCGACCTTTTTGCCGAACTCTTCCCCAAGGAACGGGGCCGCTTTGCCCTGCGGCAATTCATCGAGCGGTTTCCGGACTGGGAGGAAGAGCGACAACGCATGGCCGACCAGATCAAGGGGCTCTGCAATCAACTGGCCAAAGCGGCCATGAACGGCGAGTCCTGGCTGGGCATGCAGCGCCGGGCGGAGGAGATGCTCGCCGCTTTTACCGCCATCACCGAGGCGCAGGATTCCTCCGCGGTGTATTGGTACGAACGACGGGAAAAAACCGTGGCCCTGTCCGCCTCGCCCATCGACATTGCCGAAGAGCTGCAGGACTTTCTTTACGAGCAGACCCGCAACGTGATCTTTACCTCGGCTACGCTTACCACGGACAACACCTTCACCTACTTTTTCAGCCGCCTCGGCCTGCCCAGCGACACCCCGACCCTTACCCTGCCCACCCCCTTTGACTACGAACAGCGCACCCTGCTGTTCGTGCCTGGCAAGGGGTTCCCCGAGCCAGCGGATCGAGGGTTTCCCGCGGCCAGCCAGCACCTGATGCAGGAGCTGATCATGGCCGCCAACGGCCGCACCCTGCTGCTCTTCACCAGCCTCAGCGCCATGCGCGCAGCCCACGAGGTTCTTCTGGCCCGGCTGCCCTTTCCGGTGCTGATGCAGGGGGAGGCGCCCAAGGGACGCCTGCTGGAAGAGTTCCGGGACCAGACCCATTCGGTGTTGCTGGCCGTGGCCAGTTTCTGGGAGGGGGTGGATGTGGCGGGCGAGTCGCTCAGTTGCGTGATCATCGACAAACTTCCGTTTGAAGTCCCCTCGGACCCTGTTATTATGGCCCGCATGGAACGGATCAAAAACGAGGGCGGCAACCCCTTTTACGATTTCCAGATCCCCCGCGCCATCCTGACCCTGCGCCAGGGCGTGGGCCGGTTGATGCGCAGCGCCACCGACCGGGGGGTCCTGGCCATCTGCGATGTCCGCCTCTTCAGCAAACAATACGGCAAGCTCTTCCTCAAAAGCCTGCCCCCAAGCCCGGTCTGCCGCGAGATTCCCGCGGTGCGGAATTTCTTCAAGGAGGAGCCGTAAATATCCACAAGCACCGCTTCGCCGTTGAGCATTTACAATACATTTGGCTCTCGCAGAGGCGCAAGGCACGCAAAGAAAAAGACAAAATTCTCCGCGTGCCTTGCGGCTTGGCGAGAGCTGCAGTCTTTCCGACGTTTTTCCCTGCTCGCTTGCTGAGGAGGGCCACACATTCTGCGGAGGAAGTCCCATGAACAATGCCCACCTGCTGGCCCTGTTCAAAGATAAAGCGGTGCAGATCGACGCGGTGATGGAGGCGGATCTGGCCATCGTCGAAAGCCCGCTCCTGGCCCGGATCATCCGCCACGCCATCTTCCAGGGCGGCAAACGCATCCGGCCCCTGCTCACCTTGCTCGCCGCAAGCCTGGTGGGGCCTCCGCCGGCCGACACCCAGCGGCTGGCCATCTCTTTCGAGTACCTCCACGCAGCCAGCCTCCTGCACGACGATGTCATCGACCATGCCACCCTGCGGCGCGGCGCCGAGACGGCCAACACCATCTGGGGCATGGAGCCGGTGATCCTGGCCGGGGATTATCTGCACGCCCATGCCATGGCCCTGGCCAGCGAAGTGGGCGGGCCCACGGCCATGGCCCTGATCGGCCGCGCCACCGCAGCCATGGTCGAGTCGGAATTCTTGCAGATGCACAACGCGCAGGAAAGCATCATCTCCGAGGAGAAATACTTTCAGGTTTTGATGGGCAAGACCGCCGCCCTCATTGCCGCGGCCTGCGAGGCGGGCATTGGTCACAACCAGGGTTCACCCGAGCAACGGGCCGCCCTGCGCACCTACGGCACCAACCTGGGATTGGCCTTCCAGATCGTTGACGACCTGCTGGATTATCTCGGCGACCCGGCAAAAACCGGCAAGGCGGTGGGCAACGATTTTCAGGAGGGCAAGATGACCCTGCCGCTGATCAAGACTCTGGAGCGCGCCGACGCCGCAGACCGCGAGGCGCTGCTCGGGCTGCTGAAGGCAACGCCGCAAGAGCGCAGCGGACAGCAGGCCACAGCCCATGCCATCATCGAAAAATACCAGGGCTTTGTTCTGGCCCGAAGGCAGGCGGAATCGCTGCTGGCCGAGGCCCTGGCCGGGCTTGCCATCTTCGGTGAGACGCCGGCAAACGCGCCCCTGGCGGGCCTGGCCCACTATGTCTTGAGCCGGGACAAGTAGGCATGGCCAAGGGTTCCCCGAAAAAAACAGCCAGAAAGGACACGAAAAAAAAGAGCGGCCGGGGTTTTGGCCTTTTCTGTCTCTTTCTTTTTGTGGCCGCGACCCTGGTTGCCGGCTTCTATTTCATGGCGCTCTATCCTGGCTCCGCGCCGGACCCCGCTACACCCACCCTGAGCGGACAATCAAAAAAGAAGCTCCCGAACCGGGAAACGGATGCCTTGTCGGGAATGCTTTACGAAGAACCGTCCCTGCCCCACCAGGCGCCCCCGGTCGCGGCCAGCGCCAAGAAACCGGTCACAAAAAACCTTTCGGGCAGACCGCTTGTGGCCATTGTCATCGACGACATGGGCGACCGGCAGAACACAGGCCAAGCCCTCATCGCCCTTGACCTGCCCCTCTCCTTCGCCTTTCTGCCCTTCACCCCCTTTTCCGAGGCGTTGCAAAAAGAGGCCATGGCCAAGGGGCGCGACATTCTCCTCCACCTGCCCCTCGAACCCGTGGACTCCAAGGCAAACCCCGGCCGCGGCGCCCTGACCACGGCCATGGACCAGGAAACCATGCGGACCCTGTTCCGCGAGGCCCTGCAAACCGTCCCCGGCGCCGTGGGAATCAGCAATCACATGGGTTCCCGCTTCACCGCCGATCCCAAGGCAATGCGGACCCTGCTCCCCCTGGTCCGGGAGCGGAATCTTTTTTTCCTGGACAGCGTCACCGGAGCCAAAAGCGTTGCCTATGATCTTGCCCGGGAGATGGGGATACAAACGGAACGCCGCACCGTTTTCCTGGACAACGACCAGAACCCGGACAAAATCCAGGCCCAGCTTGAGCTTCTTGTTCAGCTCGCCGGAGAGCACGGCCAGGCCGTGGGCATCGGCCACCCCTATCCGGCCACGGTGGAGGCCCTGCGCCGCTATCAACCCCAGTTGCGCGCCCGCGCCGAACTGGTCCCCATCCACCGCCTCGTTCACTGAGACGCCGCCGGGCTCATTTGCTTGATCTGCCTTGTGCCCATCTTTACCTGTTTGGCCTGCTCGCCGTAAATCACCCCGGCCATGTCCGCGACATGTTCCTGGGCCTGGCCGCATTGGGAATGCAGCTCCTCGGCGGCAGAGGCCGACTCTTCCGCACTGGCGGCAACCTGCTGCACCACCCGGTCCATCTCGGCAATGGCCTTGTTGATCTGCGCAATGCCTCCGGCCTGCTCCTTGGATGCTTCGCTGATTTCGCTGATCAGGGAGCCCACCTTTTCGGTGCTCCCCGAGACCTGGGAAAAAGCGGCGCTGGTCCTCGTTACCAGTTGGGAGCCGGTGCCGATCTTTTCCACCGTCCCTTCGATGAGGGTTGCGGTATTCTTGGCAGCCTCGGCGGCGCGCATGGCCAGGTTTCTCACCTCATCCGCCACCACGGCAAAACCGGCGCCGGCTTCCCCGGCCCGGGCCGCCTCAACCGCGGCATTGAGCGCCAGCAGGTTGGTCTGGAAGGCAATCTCATCGATGGTTTTGATGATCTTCTGGGTATCCTCGCTGGCCTTGGTAATCTCCGCCATGGACCGGGTCAGTTCCTGCATGGCCGTGGTGGCCTCCGCCACCACCCTGCTTGCGGTCTGCATATGGCTGTCGGCCTGGCTGGCATTGTCGGCATTCTGTTTGGTCATGGAGGACATCTCCTCCATGGAGGCGGAGGTCTGCTCGATGGCGGCGGCCTGCTCGGAGGTTCCCTCGGCCAGCATCTGGCTTGAGTCGGCAATCTGGCTTGAGGCTTGGTCCACTTGGGCCGCCCCCTCGGTGATGCCGCTGATTGCCCGGATCAGGGGCACGGTGATGCCCCGGGTGATAAAGAAGGCGGCAAGAATCCCGAAGACCATGCCGAAAAGGGAGAGGCTGATGGTGGACACATTGATGAAGGATATGGCCTTTCCAAGACCCTCGTCTTCCTCGGCAATCTCCTTATCTGCAAGGTCGCGAACCTGGGTCAGCAACACCTTGATCTCGTCATAGGCGGGAACGGTCTTAGTATTGTAAACCTGCTTCGCTGCGGCAATATCCCCGGAGCCATACACCTGCCCTATCTCGATGGCAGACGCATGCAGCTTCCGGTGCGGAACCTCGATACCCTTGAGCAGCTCTGCCTGCTTCCCCCCCTCCTGCAACATGGCCTGGGTCTCTTCGCTGTAAAGCCATTTGCCGAAGCCGCATTTGTGGTCATCGGTCTCCACCTCCAGCTTGCTCACCCCGTCCCTAAGAAAGATCTCGTTGACCTTGCCCAGCCAGTTCAGGTGGTCGATTTGTTTTTCCAGCAAAAAGGCCTTGTCTCTGTTGTGCTCCAACAGGAGATGGGCATGGCCTTGAATGTTGCGCAAGCCCAAAAAGCTGCCCAACGAAATGACGGCCAGCAGAACCAGAAAAAGTCCAAACCCCCCGCCGATCTTTGTCCCAATCGAAACATTGCTGCCGATCATGCTCATCCTCCCATGGCTGTTTCCTGAACGCCGCGCCTCTTCCTTCCCCCTGTGGCAATTATCCGCAAAAAATATCCGGCTTGTACACTGTTTTTTTCTCTCCCGGTCAATCCTCCAGCAAGAAACACCTCAAATTCGACAGGATACGCAGGCAGCATCTTTCCTGCTCGCCCTGGAGCCGATTCTCGATTACACTTCCGGCACAGAAGGGCAATGCGCTACACTCTAGGCGCGCATGGAACCATGCCCCTGCCGATCTTCACTTCCCAATGGAGACGACATCATGCCGCCCATCATCACCTTGACCACCGATTTCGGCCTGCAGGATGAATATGTCGGGGTTGTGAAGGGAATCCTTGCCGCACGGGCTCCGCAGGCGCAGGTCATCGACCTCTGCCATGCTGTCGCGCCCCACGATATTGCCCAGGCCGGGTTTGTTCTCCAGGCGGCGACCCCTTATTTTCCAGCGGGCACCATCCACCTGGCCGTGGTTGATCCTGGGGTGGGAACCAAGCGCGCGCTCCTGATCGTGCAGGCCTCCGGCCACTATTTTGTCGCTCCGGACAATGGCCTGCTCACCTATTTTCTTGCCGGGCCCGGGTTTCAGTCCGCCATCTGCATTGACTGTGCCGACCTGTACCTGCAGCCGCTCAGCGCCACCTTCCATGGCCGCGATATTCTTGCCCCGGTGGCGGCGGCCCTGGCCAATGGCGCCGCCCTCTCTTCCCTTGGCTGGCAAGCGCTTAAGGAAAATCTTACAAAACTTGTATCCCCCGCCTTGCAAATTGACCGGATTCGTGGCAACATGGCGGGGTCCGTGATCCACATCGATCATTTCGGCAACCTGACCACGAACATCCACCAGCGTGATCTTGCCGGCCTGTCCGATGATCCGGCGTCCATCCAGATCTTTCATAAAAATCAGCAAGTGACCGGCCTGGCAAGCGCTTACGCCTCTCGGGCGGACAACCAGGCGCTGGCGCTCATCGGCAGCCGCGGCTATCTTGAATTGGCGATCGCCAAGGGGAATGCCGCGGAGATTCTGGGGGCGGAAGTGGGTGATCCCGTACAGGTAACTCGGAAAAACGACGCGTAACTTCAGGGAAGGAAACGGATTTATGCATGACCAGCACATCGAAGACATCGCCAAGCTCCTCAAGACCATGTCGCATCCGATCCGCCTGAAGATCCTCTGTCTGCTGCAGACCGGGGAATTAACCGTGGGTGATATCCACAAAGAAGTGCACACCACCAACGCCAATGTTTCCCAGCATCTCTCCATCCTCCGCAACCAAGGAATAATCGCCTACCGCAAGGATGCGAATTTCATCTACAACCGGATCGCGGAAGGGAGAGTGACAGAACTGATCAAAACCATGCGGGAACTTTTCTGCGAAAACCCCTGATCCCCCACACCACCGAGGAGGTTTCCACCATGATCATCACAGACTGGGTTCATGTTATTGCCGGCGCCTTCATCCTGATCAGCCTGGCCCTGGGCGCTTGGCTGCACCCCTACTGGTATTTTTTCACCGCCTTTGTCGGAGCCAACCTCTTCCAGTACGGCTTCTCCAAATTCTGCCCCCTGGCCATCATCCTTAAAAAACTCGGTGTGCAGGAAACCCGTGCCGGCCGAGGATGCAGCCACACATAAACCGAAGGCCACGTGCGCGCCATCGGGGCAAACCGGGCTGCCCGGCTTGCCTCCTCCGCTTTTCCCTCTGCTCAACGCCCCTCCTCCCGCCCAACCCAATTGACGCTTGGCGGAGCTCCTCTCCCGTGATACACTCGCATTGAACGAAGCGCACCGAACCGCCGGCGGCGGTTTGATCTTTTCCGCCAACGGGAAAACCATTGATGAAGCTGACCATGAGAACCCGACTGACCCTGGCCGTCTCCCTGCTCTTTCTCTGCATGATGGGCGTCACCTCCTTCCTGGTGCTCAACGTTATCAAGCAGCAGATCAAGGAGACTATCTCCACCGAGCAGTTTTCCCTGCTCTCCGAAGTCGCAAGTTCGCTGGAGGACAAGCTCACCCTGGCCCATGCCCAACTTATCGCGGTTGCTCCCCGCATCACCCCGGAAACCCTTGCTTCCGCGGAGATCGCCCAGGAATCCCTTGACAACCGTAAAGCCCTGCAGAAGGTCTTCGACAACAATATCTTCCTTTTCTCCCCGGAAGGCAGGCTCATCGTCGAAGCCCCCTTTCTTCCCAACCGGAGGGGGATGGATCTTTCTTTCCGCCCCTGCATCAAAGATACCCTGGCCACCTCCGCCCCGGTTATCTCCGCCCCCTACATCTCCACCCAACCCCACAAACACCCGGTGATCATGATGACCGCGCCGGTTTTTGACCGGGAGGGCAAGATCATCGCCATTCTGGCCGGCAGCCTTGACCTGATGAGCTCCAATATCCTGGGCAAGCTCGCGGAAAAAAAGATCGGAAAAAACGGCTACCTCTCTCTGCTCACCGCGGACAGAACCATGATCATGCATCCGGAGAAGAGCCGTATCTTCAAAAAAATTCCCGAAGGGAAAAACCCCCTCTATGACCGTGCGCTTCAGGGCTTTGAGGGCACGGAGGAAAATATGAGCGGCGCTGGGGTGCCCATGCTCACCTCCTTCAAGCGGCTGCAGGTGAACAACTGGCTGCTGGCCGCGAATTTCCCCCAGGCCGAGGCCTATGCTCCGATCACCCAAGGCGCAAAAATTCTCCTGAGCGGAATGCTGCTCATCACTGTCGCGGCCTTCGCGATCATCCGGTATTTCAGCCAATATCTGACCACGCCGCTCCTGGCGCTGACCCGGCATGTGGCGGATCTGCCGGATAAAAAAGGAGAAGCGCGGCTTTTCCACACCACGGCCCAGGACGAAACAGCCACCCTGGCCCGGGCATTCAACGCCATGCTCGAAAAACTCGACTGCCAGCAGGAGGATGTGCGCCAGCGGGAGGAGCTCTACCGCACCGTCACCGAGTTCGCCACCGACTTCATCTTCTGGCGGGCGCCGGACAAAAAAATGATCTTCGTCTCAAAGAACTGTGAAGTGCACACCGGGTATTCCGAGGATGAATTTCTTGCCGACCCCTTGCTTTTGGACGCGCTCTTCCATCCGGAAGACCGGGAAAGATGGGCCAACCATGTGCATCCCACGGACGATGCAGGCATGGATCTCCCTTTGGAATTTCGAATTATTACCAAATCCGGCCTGCACCGCTGGGTCAGCCATGTGTGCACGGAGATCAACGATGAAACCGGCAGTTCCATGGGGCGGCGCGGAAGCTTTGTCGATATCACCAAGCTGAAACAGGCGGAAGCGGAGCGGGAAAAACTCACCAGCCAACTTCTCCAGGCCCAGAAAATGGAATCCATCGGCATCCTGGCCGGAGGGGTTGCCCACGATTTCAACAACATCCTCTCCATCATCCTCGGCTACAGCGAGCTGTTGCAACTGGAGCTGGCGGGAAACAGCCCTGCCAGGGAAAAAGTCCAGATCATCAACGAGGCCGGGCACCGGGCCGCCACCCTGACCAGACAGCTCCTGGCCTTCAGCCGCAAACAGGTGGTCCACATGGCCCCCTGCAGCCTCAACCAGCTCATCCATGACCTGACCAAGATGCTGGGAAGGATGATCGGGGAAGATGTCTCCCTGGAGTTTCGCCCCTCAGCCGAAGACGATACCGTCTTCATCGATCCGGGGCAGATGGAGCAGGTGCTTCTCAACATGGCGGTCAACGCCCGTGATGCCATGCCCAATGGCGGAAGCCTGGTCATTGAGACGAAAAACCGGGAACTGGATGCGGAGTATGCCAAGACCCATGCGGATGTCATTCCCGGCCGGTATGTGGTGCTTTCCGTGAGCGACACGGGCCTGGGCATGAGCAGGGAAATCCAGGACAAGATCTTTGACCCGTTCTTCACCACCAAGGAGCGGGGAAAGGGCACGGGCCTGGGGTTGGCCATGGTCTACGGCATTATTAAACAGTTGGGCGGCCATATCTTTGTCTACAGCGAACCGGAACAAGGCACGACCTTCAAAATATTTCTGCCCATTGCGCGGGATGCGGCCAGGAAAACGCCGGAGTCATCCCCCTTGCCCCTGCCCCGAGGCAATGAAACAATTCTGGTGGTGGATGATGAGTCCTTGATCAGGAGCCTGGTCAAGGACATGCTGCAACCCCTTGGCTACACCATGCTTGTGGCGGAGAGCGGCGCGGAGGCCATCGAGGCAAGCGACGCCTTTGCCGGACGGATCGACATCCTGCTCACCGATGTCATCATGCCCGGCATGAACGGCAGGGAACTGGCAGAGGCCATAACCGCACGAAGGCCGGAAATCAAAACCATCTATATGTCCGGCTATACCGATAACGCCATCGCCCACCACGGGGTTCTTGACCCGGACGAAGTTCTGATCGAAAAGCCCATCACCGCGGAAAAGCTCTGCAGTGTGCTGGGTGCGGCATGCAACAGGTTTCAGGGGTCAGCGGCAGGCACGAAGCATGCCCTGTGAGGCCCACAAAACACATCACCCTTCCAAGGTCAGGGCAATCGCCCGGCCGACCGGAGCAAACGCCGCCCGGGCCTGGACGGAATCACGGCAGCGACGCAGTCGCCCGAAAACCCGCACCTGCCCGATTTCGGCGATGGTGCGCATATTATCCTCGGCCAGCAGATCATCCTCGTCGGAGGCTCCATCGGAAAACACCACCCCAAGAACCGGAATCCCCCTGTGGCGCAGCCCCTCCAAGGTGAGCAGGGTGTGGTTGATGGTGCCAAGACCGCTTTTCGCCACCACCAGGGTGGCAATCTTCAGCTCCTGCAGCAGATCCGCCAGCAGGAGTTCCCGGTTGAGCGGCACCATGATCCCGCCGACCCCTTCGACCACGAGCAGCTCATACCGGGCCGACATCTCCTGATATTTCTTGCGGATCAGCTCCGGATCAACACTCTTCCCTTCCTGCTCGGCGGCGAGGTGGGGCGAAGCGGGCAGGGCGAAATGATACACCACCTGACTGCCGACCAGCTCCGGCTCAAGAGGAATACCCGCCATTGCCAGGCATGCCTTGAGGTCGGCGGGCGGAGATTCCGGCCCGGTGGCCGCCCATTTCTGGTAGCCGGCCTTGACGCCTTTTTTAAGGAGAAAATCAAGGAGCAACCCGCAGACATGGGTCTTGCCCACGTCGGTGTCCGTGCCGGCAACAAAAATCGCACTCATCATTTCTCCCCCCTGACGACAAAGGCCTGATAGGTGGCGGGATACCCGCCGTGGGTTGCCTGAAACCAGCCATCAAGCTGGCGCAACCGCCCCCGGGTCAGAGCACCCGGCAGTTGGCCGCCGCCGGTGCCGGTCTTGCGGATATGGTCCAGCAAAGCAAGGAGCGACCCATAGTTTCTCACCTTGATCTCTTCCTGCACGACACAACGGGGAAAAATCGCCCCGAGCAAGCCGGCCAGATCCTCCCCGGCGGGAAACCCATGGGGCGGCAAACGCACCTCCTGGCCAAAGACCTGGCTCAATCCCTGGGCCAGCTCGCTAAAGGTACGGGGGCCGAACAGCACCCCGGCAAAACACCCTTGGGCTGAAAGCAACCGGCCAATCCGCGCCAGGGCCGCGCCGAGATCATCAAACCATTGCAGGGTGGAGTTGGCGCAGATCAGCTCGAAATGGCCGGAACAGGCAGCCAGGAACCGTTCCCCATCCTCGCAGAGCACGGAAACATTCCCCTTGTCCGCCAGCCGCTTTTGGGCCAAGCGTGCCATGCCTTCGGCAAAATCCAGGGCAATGATCCGGCCCTCCGGGTAGCGCTCGGCGAGCAGGGCGGTGAACCGTCCGGTGCCGCAGCCGATCTCCAGGATGCGCCGGACGCCTTCGCTGCGCTCCACCCCGCTGTCCTCGGGAAGCTCCCGAAACAAGCGGGCCGCCAGATCCTTCTGCACCTCGGCATGGGCGTCATAGGTTCCGGCGGCGCGGGAAAAACGCAGCCGGATTCTTTGTTTTGCTGTCTCACTCACCTGGGGCAAACTCCCGGTCGAGAAAAAGGGCGTGGCCGCCGTGCTCGATGATGGAAGCGCGGACTCCGGGAATCCGGGCCGCTTCCGCCACCGGCGCGATGATATCCCGCCGGCCGTGCCAGCAGGATATCCGGCAGGAGGGAAGTTGCGCGGGCAAACGCCATTGGCTCAAATAGTCGAGGCCCCGGCCAAGCACCTGCACATCGAGGGATTCCAGCAACGCCGCCTGCTGCTCGGCCGCAAAACGGAGGAATTCCTTTTTATAGCCCAGCAGGCTTTTGCGGTAAAAATCCCGCAGGAATGCCGCGGGATCTGCCGCAAGCCCCTGACGGATGGTTGCGATTTCCGAAGGCGGCCAGGAAGCGCGCATGCCCAACAGGGTGAGGCACGCCACCTTTTCTGGAAAGGCGCGGGCACAATCAACAGCCAGGAAAGCGCCCATGGACCAGCCGATCAACTGGACGGTTTCAAGATCGTGTTGGGCGCAAAAAGCGAGAATCTCCGCCTGGGCGGTGGCCGGGTCCAGGGGGGAGGACGGGCGTGCCCAGGCATACCGCCGGTCGGACAGGTCAAGGACCTGCCCGGAAAATCCCCAGCCGGGCAGAAAAAGCACCGGGGGCTTTGTGTCCGGCATGGACGTGTGCGAGGGAACCGACCAGATTTTTTTCATAATGAGAACGCTGGGCTCTTGGGGCAAGAATATCAGATGCTTGTCAGCAGGGCAATTTTCTGAGCGCCTCGCCTAAAAGCACAAACTGTTCATCCAATGGATAGTGGTGATTGCCGATGAAAAGACCGTTGCGGTCTATCCGGTCCGCCTGGGCGAGATCGCCATGGTTTGTGGCATCGAGCCAGCGGACCGCCTCGCACCGGGCGAAATTGCCCGCCACGACGGGACGGCACTCAATCCCGTGGCTGTCCAGGGATTGAACCACATCCTCCCGGAAAAACGGAGCCGCCTCCCGCACCACCAGACTGAAGCCGAACCAACTGCTTGCCCCGATCTCGCGCTGGACCTGGAACTGCGGAAATGATCCCATGAGACGCAAAAATTTCACAGCGTTCTCGCGGCGGACTTTCACGAAATCAGAAAGTTTCCGGATCTGGGTCAGCCCCAGGGCGCCGCTGAGTTCGAGAGGGCGCACGTTGTAGCCGGGCAGCACGAAACGGAAGGACTCCTCAAAGGGATTATCCCCCTTCACGCCGCAGACCTTGTTCACCTTGGGCAGGTTCCTGGTCCAGCCGTGGGCCCGGAGGCTGAGGAGGATGTGAAACAACTCCTCGTCGTCGGTGAGGATCATCCCCCCTTCCATGGTGGAGATGTGGTGGCTGAAAAACGAGCTGAAACTGCCCATGATCCCGAAGGTTCCGGCCATCTTCCCAGCAAAGGCCGCACCCATGGACTCGCAGTTGTCCTCGATGAGGATAACGCCCTTGCCGGCCAGGATCTTCTGAATCGCGGCGAAATCGTTGGGATTCCCCAGGAGGTTCACGGCCATGACCAGCCGAGTCCGCTCGCTGACGGCGTCGGCAAGCTGGGCAAGGTCATAGTTGAGCGTTTCCGGGTCGATATCCACAAATTTGAGTTTCAAGCCGTACTGATGCAGGGGGAAATAGGTGGTGCTCCAGGAAACCGCGGGCACAATGACCTCGTCTCCGGCCGCCAGCCGCTCTGCCTTGTTTTCCCGGTAAAAGAGGGCGGCCACCATGAGCAGGTTCGCCGAGGAGCCGGAATTGACCATGACGCAGAAGCGCGAGCCGAAATGTTTGGCAAACTCCTGCTCAAAGCCTGCGACATGCTCGCCCATGGAAAATCTGCCGGATTGAATAACCTGGGCCATGGCCTCATATTCCGCCTCGTCCCAGGAGGTACATGCCAAGGGATATCTGCTCATGCTTGGTGCTCCTGCTGTTGCAAGTAATAGTCGTACGCCTGGGCAATGCCTTGCCGGATCGAGGTTTGCGCGGTCCAGCCCCAGGCGGCAGCCCGTGTCACATCGACGAGTTTGCGCTGCATGCCCACGGGCTTGGCCAGGTTGTGCGCAAAGGCGCCCCGAAAACCGACCACCTCGGCAACCGTCCGGTAATATTCAAGGATGGTGCAATCCTGCCCTATCCCCACGTTCATCAGCTCCGGCAGGGTGTCATAGGAGCACACCGCCTTGGCCAGGCAATCGGCCAGGTCGCCGGCGTACATGAACTCCCGCCGGGCAAGGCCGTCGCCCCAGATCTCCACCGTCTCCCGGTTCTCCTCCTTGGCCCGGTGCATCTTGTGGATGACCGCCGGGATGAGATGGGAGCTGGCCGGGTCGAAATTGTCATGCCGGCCGTAAAGGTTGCAGGGGATCAGGGTCTTATAGGCATAGCCGCTGTCTTCCCTGGCGATATACTGGCAGAGGCGGGCCGTGGCAATCTTGGCCAGGGCATAGCCTTCGTTGGTGGGCTCCAGCTCCCCTTGGAGGATCATCTCCTCCCGCAGGGGATTGGCGGCGTTGCGCGGATACATGCAGGAGCTGCCGAGATTGATGAGCCGGGGCACGCCCTGCTGGCGCGCTGCCCAAACCAGATTGCGGCCCATGTCGAGATTATCGAGAAAAAACCGGACCGGCTCCCGCAGGTTCGCCTCGATCCCGCCGACCCGGCCTGCCGCGTGGATGATCACCTCGGGCCGGTGGCCGGCGAGATACTGGACGACCTGGTCGTAATCGAGCAGGTTGAGCGCACGGCTGGAAGGGGCCAGAATCTCGAACCCGGCCGCAGCCGGATGCTCCCGAAAATTGCGCCCGACCAGACCATTGCCGCCGGTTATCAAAACCGTTATTTTCATGGAAACGTCACGGAAGAAAGAGGTTACGGCTGTTCGTGACGGGAGAAAACCTTAAACCCGCTCTGCTTGCACATTTTATCCCGCCGGGCGATCTCAAGATCCTCGTGCACCATCTCGGTTACCATCTGAGCAAAGGTGATCTTCGGGGTCCAGCCCAGCTTTTCCTTGGCCTTGGTCGGGTCGCCCAACAGGGTTTCCACCTCCGTGGGCCGGAAGTAGCGGGGGTCCACCCGGACAATGACCTGCCCAACGGAAAACGCCATGCCTTCCGAGGCATCCGCCAGCGACGCCACGATGCCGACCTCGCCAACCCCTTCCCCTTCCCAGCGGAGCCGAACCCCAAGCTCGCCGGCCGCCACCTCGACAAACTCCCGCACGCTGTGCTGTTCGCCCGTGGCGATCACGAAATCCTCCGGGCTCTCCTGCTGGAGCATGAGCCACTGCATCTCGACGAAATCCTTGGCATGCCCCCAGTCCCGCAGGGCATTCATATTGCCGAGATAGATGCAACTCTGCAGGCCGACACCGATCCGGGCCAGGCCCCGGGTGATCTTTCTGGTGACAAAGGTTTCGCCCCGGATCGGGGATTCGTGGTTGAAAAGAATCCCGTTGCAGCCGTAGATGCCATAGGCCTCCCGGTAATTCACCGTTATCCAGTAGGCATAGAGCTTGGCCACCGCGTAGGGGGACCGGGGATAAAACGGGGTGGTTTCCCGCTGCGGGGTCTCCTGCACCTTGCCGAACAGCTCCGAGGTCGAGGCCTGATAGAATCTGGTCTTTTTCTCCAGCCCCAAGATTCGGATCGCCTCCAATATCCGCAAGGCGCCGAGGGCGTCCGAATCCGCGGTGTATTCCGGCTCCTCGAAGGAGACGGCCACATGGCTCTGGGCGGCCAGGTTGTACACCTCATCGGGCTGCACCTTCTGGATGATCCGGATCAGGCTGCTGGAATCGGTCATATCGCCATGGTGCAGGATGAAGGCGACGTTTGTTTCATGGGGGTCCTGAAAGATATGATCGATACGATCCGTATTGAACAGGGAGGTCCGCCGCTTCAGGCCATGAACCTCGTAGCCTTTTGCCAGGAGAAATTCCGCCAGATAGGCGCCGTCCTGCCCTGTCACCCCGGTAATCAATGCTTTTTTCTTCATCTCCGCTCCCAATGCCCTGCCGCGACACGCGCAACTGGTTCTGTCTTGGCCTGCTCCTATTCACAAAAAAAATCATGGGCCGCTGCGCCCATAATCACACCTGCACCTTTTTTTTCTGCGGCACATCCTACTCTGGAAGCAGTAAATTCTCAAGCCGCCGCTGCTGTCTGTGATAAATAAAGTTGGAAAATCATGATCCTTCCAATTACGGCAAGTTATGCCATAATTTTTCATTTAAGGAAAATACAAAAAAAAATTAAAGTTTGGGAATTTCTCCCCTTCCGACTACAGCGGCCAAAAAAATAAAGTTGGCCAATAACGCTCCAAAATTGTCTCCCCCAGGAGTGCGTCAATCAGGCGTCCGAGGGAAGCCCATCCGACCCGGTAACCCAAAATAGCCACTGTCCTAAGTTTGCATATTATTGCCCAATCCCGCCACCTATTCTTGCTTCAAATCCCATACCCGCGAAGCCTCACAGCCTTTCCGGCAGTGAGGCCGGCCAGTCTTCCATATTCATCTTGCTGATAATATGAACTCACTGACGAGAAATTCGCCGACATGTACCGTGAAGAAAGGGCGCATAGTGATCTCTAACGCCGCCAATAACCGGCGGCCATAGCCGTCCGCGTTAATTGGCGGCGTTATGTTTCGTTTTTCTTGGCACTTTGCCAAACAAAGTATCCGTCCTTTCGCGACTCAAATTCACTACGGATTTTTTCACTAGCCCCTTTGTGTCGTGTAGCTTTTGTTCCCACCTGGGCCCGTGAGATGTACCTCTTTTTGCTATTGCCTACTCGATGATTGGCCATTAGTGTTCTCGCAGGTACCGCTTAATGTCAGCCCGAGAGATGGCGGCCTGACAAAATTCACGAAGCCTCCGCTCTTGCCCGTCGCCAACTTTGCGTGTTGCCTCGCTTGATCCATCATCATTGACTCGCAATCTAAAAACACGCTCCCCATCCACCTTACTCCATTCCCTGTAATTTGGAGCTACCTCCAACCGCCAATCAAGCAGTTCGCCTTCGACATCAGCAAATGAGTTTACGATCTCACTCGCAGAGGCAAATCGGTCTTGGGGGTCACAAGCTAGGCATGTTCGGATCGTAGTGATTAGACGCTGCGGTATGTGTTCCGGAAAATCAGCCAGCAAAGGAAACTGTCCGTTTCGCACTGCGTAGCGGAATCTGTCGCGATTGACATTCCCATGCTCAATAAATTGTCCAAACTGCTGATAGAAAGAGTCATCGCCTACACAAAGCCTATAAATCGTCAGTCCAGCTTGATAGATATCGAACTTCCGAGTGAATTCGTCGGTTGTGAATGCCTCAGGTGGACTCATTTTCCCATAGATACGATCTTGGCCCGCGTGACCGCCGAAATTGGTTTGTTTGGCCAACCCAAAATCGGAAATCATTGCCTCTCCACGAGGCGATAGCAATACGTTATCCGGTTTCACATCAAAGTGGATTAGTCCTTTCGAATGGATGTTGTGTAGCCCACTAAGAAACTGCGTGCTGTATGTGATGATTTCCCGCACGGAAAGGTTCCGGTTCGCCATTGCGGTTTTCAAGGAGCCGTTCTGCAGGAAGGGCATCGCGATATAAATATGATCAGCGTCTTGGCATGCGTAGTGAATAGGCACGACGTTACTGTGACTACTAAGATGAAGAAGGCTCGCCTCATCGAAGAACTCATCGACATTGGCGAACCGCGTCTTTTCCACTTTCTTAATTGCGAGTTCTGTGTCGAGCTGAACATCCCTCGCCCTAAAGACTTGCGAGTTTTTCCCTTCCGCGCCTATTTCGTCGCCCAGTTCGAAATTGACCTCAGCGGTGCTGATTGGTTTAAGCATTGCACCCACCTAATGCGGTGAGCACCGCCTCTCTTTCGTCATGGTCCAAGTTATCCCAATTTTCAACCAGTCCGCAATCAATCTCGCCATCGATATAACGCTTGAAATCCGCTCGCTCGATTCCGACTCGTGATGAGATGTTAGAAATCTGCCCAACGTAATATGCCACAATTGTGCTACTTGCAAAAGCTTCCTGTATCACTCCTTCTATCTCGATGCGGCGTATGTTTAAGTGCTGCGAGTTGCTTTCGGTGATCCGAATACCAGCGCGCTCTATTTCGAATTCTCGGAGGATATCCAGAATCGTATTGCGAACGTACTTCAGAGCTTCAGGCGCTTCCAATGCCTTCGGAACTTTCACTTTTTCCACGTTTACGAGATCGTTGCTGTCCGAATCGTAAACTGCGAAGGTGAATTCAGATGGTTTGACTCGTATTCCAAGGGATCTCATTTGTAACTCACTTAGGAAACATAACGCCTGCAATTAAGCTACTCTATAATCTTTGAAACACAGTCCCATGCCTTGGCAGGAAAAGCCTTTCATACATTCGTGTGGCATATTCGTCAGTCATCCCAGATATATAATCACATATGACTCTGAGTTTTTCTGATTCTGAAGATTTTTTTTCCCATTCTTCTGTAAATGTTTTTTTCATGAACCGTTTGGGATCAGACGCGATGGCTTCAAATAACCGTATGACTATCTGTTGGCCTCTGAATTCAAGTGTTTGAACTTCAGGTATTTTTATAACATTTTTAACAACCAGAGATGTCAAATGATCTAAAGCAATCCTGGAAGTTTCATCGAGAGTTACAATATTTGCAAGCAATTGGTCTTGGTATATATATTTATGTTCTATTTGAGCATTTGTCATAAATGCATGAACAAGTGCTCCAATGGCACACTTTCTTTGTGATGAATTACCAAAAAGCTGATTTCCAATCTCAAGTATTTCATTATCCTTTACCCATTCTTTGTCTAACTTTTCTTCGACCTCATTCCACATTACACGAGTAATGAGTTGTAAAGCGATGCCATCTTCTAAATCATGGACTCCGTAGGCTATATCGTCGGCTAACTCCATTATAGAAGTGTCTAGTGATTTTTCAGTTGGTTTTCCATGTTTATTTTTTTCTGGCTTTGAGTGTTTTGTGAAAGCTATTCTATCTTCTGTTGATAAAGGATTAAGAATCCAGCCTACAACATCAATTTCGTCATCGTGATAACACTTTGGTGGTTTCCAATCCGCAGCTTTGACTACGGAGTGTTTTTCTATAGCACTATCTTCAATCCTCTTTAATTTACTGTAGTTAACAGGGTATTTAAGTATACCAAGCAGTGCACGCCTTGTTAAATCTAAGCCGTAGTCAGGTGTGTGAGCCTCAATTTTCGACAATATCCTTAAAGTTTGCCCGTTACCCTCAAAACCACCATGACCCTGCATGCAATAATTTAAAGCCACCTCGCCACCGTGACCAAAAGGTGGGTGTCCTAAATCATGGGCCAGACCTATACAGAATATCAAATCGCTGTCAGGTAATATTTGTTCAATACCTGCAGGTGGATTTCCCCGCGAAGGAATATTCTTGGCAATTCCTTTGCCTATTTGGGCAACTTCCATTGAATGGGTAAGTCTTGTGCGATGAAAGTCCCCTTCTCCTATGCCTAAAACTTGTGTTTTTGCCTGTAGACGTCTGAATGTTGCTGAATGTATGAGTCTGGCTAAATCTCGTTCTGAACAAGTTCTATGGTCATTTTTTCTTTTGAGTGCGGCTTTGCTTCTGCGTTCAGATTGCAATTTGAGATCCATGATCTATGTCCTATTAAAATGCTTAACGTAAAGTTGAGGGGCGCCGCGCTTTTGCGGCGTCCGCTCGAACGCTGGGTTAGCGCTCATTTCTCATGTACCGGGACAATAAGTCCGGGCTGTGCAGACGACACCCAATACACACCTGCACCGATGCGATACATTTCAGAGTAACCAGCGAGCTCATTGGATTCTGTCTCGAAGAGAGAGAATCTGAATTTCCGATTGATGTTGGCTTTTTCGATATTTGTTATGACCGTCAATTCAAATTCATACTCACCATGTTCCCACTTGAAATGCCGTCGAAAGAAAGCAATAAGTTTTTCGACTGTTGCTGGGTTTGCCTCACAGAGCTTGTCTTTGTTCAAAGGGTCTTCCTTTTGACTCAGTATATCGGAGCGAATATCGGACTCAAGTCGACGATATTCCTTTTCGTCATCACGGCTGAATAAGTCAAAGAATGTAATGATGTGCGCCCATTCCTCGCCTGGAGCAAGCCGAAACGGTGTGAACATTACTGAGTCAGTCGAATCGGGTGTTCGGAGATAACTTTGTGCCGGCAAATTAAATTGCACTCCCCCAGCTTTGCGAAAGGTAAGTGTAATTCCTTTAACTCGAAGCGACCTACCGCCAGTGTTTTCAATTATTAGATGCCATTGAGCATTGGGATTACCCACCTTATGCGTTATGTGCATACGACTGAAAGCTTCACAGCCAAGGGCAGCCTTTCGGAAAATTACATGCAATGGTGGAAGCTGAGATAGAAACAGCGCAATCAATGCGGCAACGGCAGACCAGAATTGCCAGTCAAAGTAAAACGGCGTTGGAGTCATCTGCGTATCCTTGTATGAGCGCTAACGACCTAAATAAGCGGACGGCGCCAGTGAACTTGCCGAGTTAGCGCCGCAACACTTCACGACGTCCGCTTAATTTTTTGGTTATGCATCTCCTCTTATTCTATTCAAATCATCTCTTAGCAATTGGAGTTCTTCGTCCTTCTCTGAACCTAGCAATGTATGAATTTCATAAGTTGCTCGCAAGAGCAATTCAGACGTTATGCCAAGAAATTCATACAAGGACTCGGAGTCTTCTTGTTTGAAAATCTCTAAGGAGAATGAACCTTTCTCAATGACTATATGACGTTCGCGTAAAGCTCGTATGTCATTATGAGTAGCGGCACATAGCATATTGTAGAATGTAAGGTATTCATCTAGCATACCGGCTTCATCAAATTTTTCTCTTATGTTTAAACCATTACTCCCTTTGTTTTTGAGACTTTCTACTTGTTTTTCATAGTCGGAAATATGTTTGTCGATGTTTGGATCTCTTGCGATCATTTCTGCGTAAACATTTTCGTCGTCTTTAGCAGCCTTTAAGAATTTTATGGATTCTTTGCTGGAATTTATGGTTAGCGAATACCCATACTTCGGGTTTTTGCATAAATTACGTAAATCAACAAAAGCTTCCAAAATAGTTCTTAGTACCACAGGGATTGCAGAGTAGTGACCTGCAACATAAAGTTCTTTAACCGAACTTGATAATTCAACAATTGAGCCATACAAACTAATGACGTGTTGATGTAAGGCATGTGTTGAATCGAATTTGAGTTCTGAGGCTAAATGTAAAACGGCCTCAATCTCTGTGTTTAAATAGCTAAAAATTTCTTTTGTGTCGGTCATTGGGATATTTTTTTATGCATAACGACAAAGATCAGTGGGAAATTGGCCGCAGGCCAAATTTTCCACTGGATTGCCTTGTTAGCTCTTTGATTTTATTTGAATTTCTGACACTTGGGTGAGTAGGTAAATGTTTAGTTTCGCGAATATAGATTTTTTTCATTTAATTTTTCCAATGGTATGTTCCAAACTTGGGTGACGGAATTTCTTGCGGACTTAGCAATGGCAAGAGCGTGCGCATTTCCTGCAATATCTACGCACATATTATCTTCTGGAGGTGGTCCTTTTTTTTCAACACAGAACACAACCCAATTACTCGCTTTCCTTATTGCCTCATCAACGTTTTTGTCGGAAACTAATACAGCTTGACCATAAATTAGTTGCCAGAATCTTTGCACTGCATCAGCCCTTTCTTTTTGTCCTTCTGGCAATGTCGCTATTTTGGCAATTGTGTCAGCAAGGTCCATATAAATTTGGAATCTTTTTTCATAAAATACCATTTTATATTCTTTTTCTTTGGCATCGCGATATTGATAAATACCAATCCAAACTGTGAGAAGTGACAAAGAAATACCAATTATCTTCATCCAGTTATCAAACGATAACTCTTTTGCGCGTTCGTAATTTTTTTTGATTTGTTTGAACATCTTCTTGTGAGCTAATGTTTAAGGTGAGACGCGGGTAAATGCGGTAGCGTTTACCCCGTCGAACTCGACCGCCTGGTTATGTGGCCCTAAATACCTCATTACGGTGAAAATGCATGAAAGGTTGATGTCTATCATCAAGAAACACCTTCATGTCTTCGCTGACGCCAAGTAAATCTGGATATTCTAGGAGTGGTGATAAAATTATTGTTCCTGATTCTCCAAACGTTATTAACCCAGAATCAAAGGCGCGGTCTAGATTGGGAAGCAAAAGGAGGCCATTGAAATAATTTAGCCGTTCCGAGTTGGCAGATGCTCGCCAGGGTTTAATGTGCGATGCGACTAGGAGGGAGCAATCTTTGTAACCTGTGACCGCGCAGCCCTTCCAGTACGCTATAAGCTTTTGTCGAAAACTACCTTGGCCAATGCGTGTTTTTAATAAGGTGCTTGTTTCTGTTTCGGTGGCATTAGATTGACTAAGAATTTTATCAATGTCAGATTCCACATCATTATCAAAACCCTCTGCCAAGTATTCAGAGTATTTGTTTAAGGCACTGTTGTACATATTGTGCCCACGCTCGTTTCTTTCCAGGTAGATAGGGAGGTTCCTCAAAGATTTAGCGATTGCCTCAAATCTGCTATGGCTCTGGATTGATGTAAGCGGGCCTTCGATTAGTCCACTTTCAATTGCCCATTGTGACATTGCACCAGATAGCGCACCTTCATATTTTAGAACCGAAGAATCTGATAGACCACGATGTCTAAGCCAATCTTCAAATATCATCAAGCTTCCTTATTGTTTGTCACATAACGCCTTGCTAACCAGACCGCGCCAAGGAACTTGCCGCGTAGCGCCGCAAACGTTCCCGCGGTCTGGTTAAGCTAATTGCTATACACCTTTTGCACTACTTTTTATTATTTCATAAGTTAATATTTCAAGTGCTCCTAGGTGTGGCTCAACCTCTTCTGAAATTTTGGGATCTGATGGGACATAGCCGAAATTTTTATTTCGCCTCAAGTGAGCGCACCTGTGCCTAGCATGAACAATATTTTTGATGAACTCGATATAAGAAGTATTAGCTTTGTCTTCTGTTGCAAACTCAAATGTCCGCTTAAAAATGTCTAATAGGTCTCCGTTTGCTTCCAAACAGTCCCTGAGGTTTTGATTCCTGTTTTGTTTGGGGAATTGACTTTCGATAATTTTGAAAAAACCCAAAAATTTCTCAATGGGATTTTTGGAGATCCTAGTTGCATTATGTTGGGAGATTAATCCCATATCTAGAGGAAGTTTTGATATTTCTGCTAGACTATCTGAATTAAATTCTGGAGGGCTTAAAACCTCAACCATGTTCATTTCAGCAAAATGTCTATGTTCACCAATTTCTTTTTCTTCTTCTGGTGTTTCTGGGATATATGTACCCAACATCATTCCACCATTAATATTGAAGATACCCCCAGAATCAAAAGAAATTTTTTGAATTATATTATGTAACAGTCCATGAACTATGGGCTTTGCTTCTTCGCGGGATAAAGGCAATGTGATGCGAAGTTTCCCTGTTTGGTCTAATTGCGGATTTTTACACTCTTTGTCTGGAGTTATTTTCAAATCAAACGAAAACTCCCCAGAAACAGCATCGCTGTGAATTTCATCACCGTTGGCAGTACATTTGTACTTATGCTCTTTTTTGAAGAATAAGTCCTTTGTATCAAAGAAGAATTGCCATTCGGTTTTCATGGTTTTCCCGGTGTATAACATTGTATTAGACAGAATTCATTCAGGTATGGAGGAAGGTCAGATTCTGTCTATTGTGCCTATAAATTCTGCATATTCATTTCACGCCACTTGATAACCTGCTGTTTCTTTAGCGTTAATTATTTTGGTGTCATGTGTAATCACAGTTTGACCTCAGGCAAAGACGGAAAAAGATTCATTGTGGTTCTTGGTTCACGTGAATGGCTTACCCTATCAGATACAGCCTCTTTGGTGCAAACTCAAAAAACACAGCCCGGTTATCAGCCCATCGAAAAAAACCTGTTGCGGCAGAATGTCAACCGCAGACAGGGGGTCATTGATAAAAGAGTGGGGCTGAGTCACAAATCGTTGATGATTTGCATAATGGACGTTGCGAGAGGTCTTTCTAATTTTGCTCGCTCATTATTTCTGCTTACGCCCGCCATTGTCAAAACAATCTCCGCCCCGCCCTCCACAGTCTCATTCCCCAGTTTTCCGAAGAGGATTTTGTGTGCTTTACAAGTTCGTACTTTCCTCCACTGAAAAGCGTTCTTAGTTCCCCCTTGTCCCAATGCCCTCCTCCCGCAATACATTTTTTCAGCAGATTTTCGGTAAATGCGGTGGCAGTGATGGATCCGCGCCTCGGCATCGTAAACAGAAGGGTCGAAATCCCATGATCGTCCCTTCCATCGACCTCCACTATGAAAAAACGCCGATTTGAGAACGAAAAGCCCACCAGAACATATTGCCGCGGGCTACCGGAAATCTTAGGTATCTTGGGGAGACAGCAGCCTTCAGGGGCTTTCCCTTCGCAAAACGACAGGCTCGCCCCTTTGATGTAGGATAGGGCCTTAAATAACTTCCGAAAACCCCAAGAAACATCGCTCTCGGACTTGAACGGGGCAAATTCGACTGACGGTAGCTCCCCGCAGCCTGCCTCCTCGTAAAGAGTCCCATCCTTTGTAGAGACGTGCTCTATTCGTACCCCTCCGCCTCCAGAGCGATCTTCGCCTTGGCCATTTTCGTTTACTCTTTCCTGGACTTTGACCACCTCGATCCGCTGCGCAAAATCCGCAGTGGTGAAGTCGAGTCTCACCGCATAAGGAGCCGTAATCCCTTTCGGTGACTTTGGCTCCGGGTTAATGGCGGCTTCCTCTGGATCCTCCTTGGTCCTGCCTCTCCCGTTCCCCTTTTTTCCGCCTTCATATATTCTGAAACCGGGATGTTCGCAAGTTAGGGTGGAAAAGGGCAGTCTAACAGCGGAACTGAACTGTTTTATTTCCAGGACCAGGATGGTTTTCTCGATTTTCATCCCCCTGACCACCCAGCTACTGCCTGGGATGGCCGGCGGTTCGGCATGAAGCGGATGCGCATACCCCCCATCTCGCATGTTCTCCCCGCCGCCGTTAGAAGCGGAGACCCAAACCTTCTTCCATGCAGCCCGAAACTCCCCGTCAAAAAGGACTACGGCCATCCTTTTGATGACTTCGGTAGACAGGGAGGCGATGGCGACCCGTTCTGAGAACTTGAGATGAGCCTGGCCGTCCGTTAGGGAAGATGTACATATATCCGTGAAAAGATCCGGCCCGAGCAATTCGGCTGCCATCATTCTGTTGGGGGCGAAATAGGCCCGAATCACCTCCAGGCAGGGAACCACGATCCGCTCCCCGCGATTCCATATAACCACGCATTTCTCCCGAAGATTGAATCTCGTCCGCAGTTCATACTGCCTTGGCACCGATATCGCATCGCAGATACTCACCTTCGGCGAGGAGCAGAACCGGATTTGCATCCGAGTGCCCAGATGGTTTGCCCCTGTCGGTTTGCCATCCCGGTAGGCACAGCCGAGACGAAAAGCAGGAAGTGCCCCCCAAGGCATGGCTAGGTCATGCAACGTGCCGTTCTCCCGCCGGAAGACAGCCTGCATCTGCCACTGTTTATGTTGCCCCGCATGGTAGGGCGACCGAAGCCAGTGAAGATAGACGTCTTCGTTCTTGTCAAAAGGCCAATCCTTAAATTTCATATCCATGCATCACCCCTCTTCAAATGCATAAATTATCCGCTCGATCTCGGCCGCGACGCTGGCGGGATATCCGGGCCGAAGATGCGCTTCGCGAACGATTCGCCAGGCCTCCAACGACTCTCCGCGCCGCAAGAGTTCTCTCTCCGCAAACCTCACGCGCCTAATCCCGAAGGCGGCCCTGGTCTCGATAACGCCTTCAAGACTCGTTCTTACTTGGGGGAGTTTGTCTATATTCCTTTGCAATATACCGAGCGCACCGAGCTTTTTGCCGATGGCGCTGATTGTGACGCGCACGGGTCTCCCAGGCGCGTAGCGGATGGCATGCGCGACAGGACCGACCCGGGCCCCGAGCTCGCGATCTCGGTCCGGCCAGTCAACCCGGCGTCCAGCAGTCCCCTTCCTGGACTTGACCGGAGGCAGATTCTCGATAAGCCATTTTCGATCGTTACGGTAAAGCCAGCAATAATCGGCTGAACCCAGCGTCCTAAGTTCTTTCCTTCCCTTTTGAGGATGTTTGGCCATGAGCGCATGCCAGCGCGTGCGGCGCTCAATCAGCGATTGCCCATCCTCAATAAAATTTTTCTCCTGTTGGCAGTCCGCCAGCCTGGCCAGGTAGCGAATTACTGTTTTCACATCCACGCCAAGGGAACGGGCGGTTGCCCTCAGGCTTTTCCCCTCCTTTTCTGCAAGGCGGATCAATTCCGCCTCCCACGCCGAACCGACTTCCAGGATTTTTCCCCTCCGAAACTTGTCGCTACGTTCCCGGTCAGGGCCAGTCCTGGCATAGTTGAAACCACATGAACAGTAAAAATGACCGACCGGCTCTCCCGTTTCACAATTCCTGGAGATGACGCATCTGCGGACAACTGCCTGCCGGTAATGGGATACTGCAGGATTAAGGCAAGGCCACGGGCCTCTTCCAAAGGGACGGTTTTCAGGAACGCTGGTGCAGAAAAATTCCTCAAGCCCTGCCCCAAAGAAATGGATCAAAAGGATGTGCCGGAGAGGATGGCTCGCCTTTCGCGGCTTGCGCACAATTCTATTCAGCCAATTATCCTGAGAGCCGATGTCTATGCGGCAGTGGATTTGCTCCAGAAAGCAATTCCCGTAATATGCGGTAAACCCCTCCAGAAACTCGCGCTGAGCCACCCGTCCGGAATAGCTCGCAAGGTCCATCTGCCGGAGGTGATGCAGATACTTTTTCCGAAGAAAGAAAAGTCCGGGACTTTCGGTCTCCGGATGGCTGAGCAGCCAAGCCACCGAACGGGTTATTTCCCGGCAGTGTTGGAAATACCTCTCGTAAGGTTGCGGAAGGTATTTCCCGTTGGGTTCGGGAGCGGCAACGAAGGCGTGCTTATTCTGAGGGGCGGCGGTCGGAACATCGCTTTCGCAAAGCCATACCTCGTGTCTATGGCAAAGCAGGGCTCCGGCCGCCTGATGGCTTCTGTGCCAGTAAGGTTCCCCGTACTGACTCTCGTCAGCAGCGAGACACTCTGGGCAAAACCTAAGATACCGGGGCGCTGGAACGCTGCTAGCCATGATACCCATGGCCATGTGAATGCCGCCCCCGTGGGTGGAGCCCTTCATCCAGGCAATCATCTTGTCAACCCGATTCCTTGGCAAGAAGGGGCTATAGAGCGGAAGGAGGGTATTTTCCTTGATCAGGCGATCAACTGTGGTGAGGGTGCCGGCAGGGAGCTGCCTTCGTAGGCAATCCAAGCGGTTTGGCAGATCTACCACTGCGCTGGCGGTGGTAGACCCGACAAGATCCTTCATGGTGGCTTTAATGCTCAGATTTCCGCTTCTTCGATGGTAACGGGCGCAGGCGCTATAGAGCATCTCGTCCGGATATAATGCCGGGAAAAATGCGAGCATGGTTATGGAACTCCCGCAGCCAGGAATTCCTCGGCAGACTTAATGACTCCGGCGGCCTTCAATGCATCGTATGGAGATGTTTCCTTGGCGGCCTTTGCGACGATCTCTCGCAGGTCGCCGCTGAGTGAAACGACCTTCAGTCTTTTTTTCTTCTCCTGAGGGTTCGCTTTTTCCTCGACGTTCGCCTTCTTCAGGGCCGTTTCCTCCGCGGCAAGGCGAAAGGCCTCACTGCCTGCAAGCCTTAGGTCCGTCTCGGCGGCGAAACGGCGACAAGCGGACTGGGCGCTCCTTACCGCGATTTCCGGGGCGTATCCAGCCTGGACGATTAAGGCGGCGAGTTGCTCTTCTGGAGATTCCCCTAGCCCTTCTTCATCCGCCTCGGCTACTGCAACTTGATTTCGCAAGGTGTTTAAGGTTCCCTGCAGGGACACCCGGCCTAGAGCTTTCCGAAAATGATCCTGTAGCAGGTTTCCGGGCAGGCCAATGTCCGAGATATCCTTCAGCGCCTCCAAATCGCCCATCCGAAGGGCTTTGAGGATCGGAGCAACTGCCGTAAGATTCTCCCGGGCGAGCACCCTGATCAGAGGCGGTGTTATCCTTTCCGTTTTATCCTTTGAGCCGATCACCTCCCATTGCGCCAGCATGTAGAGCTTGGTCGCAATGTCCAGGATTCCCTGCGACTCCTCATAGATTACCTTCTTTAACGACGGCTCCAGGGGAGTCGGAACGGCGGTCCACTGGTAACGCCAGACACGCTCGATAAAATAGTCCCAAATTTGGTCCTCGGCGAAATTGTGCATGAGTACATCACCTTGCCCGGTGGTCCTCCGGGCAAGGGAGAACTCCTTGGTGAACAGGCCAAAGGCCTTATAGGTTCCCATGATGACGACAGGCACACCGATGGTGTTGGTCAGCTGGACGAAGAAATTGAGCAGCAGGTTTGAATTGTCCTTTTGGGCGCCCCGCAGGCGCTGGATCTCATCAATCACCAGGACGCCCAGCCCGACGTTTGCCGCGATTATGGCGATGATGGGCATTAGGTCGTTGGCGGTCCGTCTCTGGTTGGCATACTTTTCCGCGTAGCGGGTTCCCAGGAGCCGATCAATCGCATGAAAAAAGCTGCTGCACAGACCTCTCGGAGACCCATCATAGGGGCAGTCGAGTTTGAGCCATACCAATTGCTGCTGATCGAAGGGACCTCCGTTGTACTCCCGGTGGGTAATAACCTGAGGGAGGAGGGAAAGGATGCTCTCAATGAGCGTCGACTTCCCGACCCCGCTGGCGCCGATGATCGAAAATCCGGCCGCGGTCGACCGGATTGTGGGTGTGTAGGGATAGGATGAGCCCCGATTCCAGTCGAGATCTGGGAACCCTGCCTGAATCTGTTTGACCCACTCGGCCGAGAGAGGATTTCGCGCAAGATACCCGTTTCGGATCATCCGGGAGAACTTCTGCTCTATCTCAAGGTATTCTGGCAAAGGAACGACGATGTTTTGAATTCTCTGAACTGCGTTCAATCTGCGCAACGCGGGAAGGGTTCTCTCGGCTTCCGAATAGGCCGGCATCCGCCTCAGCAAGCTGCCGGCTTTTTCCGGAGACAATTCCTGCGGCAACGATTCGATAAAACAGTTGTGGCGATAGAGGGGCTCTTCGCTCTCCTGATAGATGGCATTTACCCTATTGCCGATAAGGAAATGCCCAAGTTCCCGGCCCCCCGCCTTTCTCATGGCTGTTCCTCCTCGCCATCGGCTTTTAATATGTCGAGGAAGTCCTTTCGCTTGGCCGAGGACGAGGCTTTGACACTCGTTTCCCCCTTGGCCAGGGGAAGCAAGGTTCCAGGCGTGCCGCAGTGCCGTTCGGCCCGCAAGTCGAACGCCTCGTCCCGACGATTGAGCTTCTTTTCCTCGGCTCGGTTGTCACGAATCCCTTTCAGGCGCTGATTGTTACTCTGTTTCTGGGGGCCCGATTCCTCCTTCATCTTGGCGGCCTCCGCTTTTATGGCCGCGACCTGTGCCCGCAACGCGGCATCGGACTGCAGCCGCCGGCCTTCATGCTGCTGGGACTTCAACTTGTTAAGAGCAAAGAAATCGAGCACCTCTTCCAGCATCACGCCGTTGAATCGTTCTTCGTCCGGCAAAAGAGTGCAGGGATCGAAACTGCTGCTGTCGCTTGCGCGCAGATAGATGACTTCCATACTGCGGGGGTCATACGAGACCGGAACGGTCCAGGTTCCCTCGCTTCGCGCACGGACGTACCATTGCTCCCGGAGTGCCCGGGCTGTCGTATAATGGACGCCCTGAAACCGAATCCCCTTGGGGGTAACGGTTGCCGATCCGGTCGGCATTAGATTCAGCCGGATGGTTTCCAGGCTCTTCTCACGCAAGTGGCCGCCCCGGTTGCCAATGCCCCATTCCCACAGATTGACGGGGATTTTAGGTACGTCGTCGGCAATCATATCCCTGTCCAGCGGATATTCCTCAACCCGATGATGGAGATTATATTTAATCACCGTAAGAATAATGATCTTGGTGAACTGGCGAAGGTCAAGAGTGGCATCCAGACGGTGGTCGGGGTCTCCTCTTTCGCGTTTCCTCACCGCCCCGGGAAGCCAGTGGATGCTTTTCAGGTTCGCCCGCCGGAACATCTGCTCCACAATCCCTTTCCAGTCCGCCCGGTATGGAGGGCAATTGGCAACGCGGATATCCAGGGAATCGGCAAGGCTATCGGAATCAAGTCCCAAAAGCTCTCCCCGGTCTCCGAGGATCATTTCGGGAAGATACCGGCACGGCCAAGCCTCGGAGTCAATTTCAACGTCATACTCCGAGCAGAACGACACCTTGTCGGTAGTAGCGTTGGCGAGCGCCATCATCGCACCTACCCAGCTCGGCCCCTCAAGTCCCACATAAATTCCCGCTACCATTCGGCTAAACACATCGACGACGAAATAGATCACGGGCCTGCCGATGATCCAGTTGCGGTTGAGGGTGCTGACCAGGTAGACATCCCCGATAGTGGCATCGATTTGGAAGATGGACCCCGGGCCGAAAGCCATCTGGGTCGAGTTGCCCAGTATAGGCCGGCTTTTCAATAAATATCTCTTTTCTCCTCGCCTCGAGACGATCGAGTGGGTCAGATCCCGTTCTTTGAGGTGCCAATAGCGGAATTGCTGAAAGGAAGGAAGCTGGGAGGCCGGGGGAAGGACCGGGACACTGACCCCGCCCTCGTTCCGGTAGCCCATGTTAAAATGCTTGTCGATCATGAGATCGTAGGCGCGCCGAAGGGGATTTCCCTCTTTGGTGTTGTAATAAAGATCGGTGGAAATTCTGAAAATCTTATGGAGTTCTTCGTCTACGTTAACGCCGACATACTCCGGGTCGAGCTGCAGGATATTGCGCGGCCTGCCCCTTTTGGGCTGGTCGGGGCGGCACTCCTTGATGAGCCGATCCTTTCCGGGGCCGCCGCAGTTTTTGTACGCCGGAAGCAAAGCGTGCTTGATCTTCCCTCCCCGCCAGAAGCGTTTGAGCTGTCTGTAGACCTCCTTCGGCGTGACCTTGAATTGTTCCGCCGCCTTCCGGACCAAAGGCCCCCTCTGTTCCTCTAGGTAAATCCCTGGCTCAACCGCCACCAAGTCACGGATGATCTCCCAGGCTCTCTCCATTCGGTCCTTGTGCTTGTGAAGAAAAGCCGGATCCGGCATGGCGAGCTGCGCAAAGGGATCGATCTTACGGCGGAAGGCTTGGCCACCCGCGATTGCCGCCTCCAGTTCCGAACCTCGTTTCCAAACGGGAAGCGGGAGCGAGACAGCATCGGAAACCGAAACAACGACGACCTGCTCCCCGGCATTGTCCGTCCAGAGCACCCTTTCCAGGCGCTGCGTGGCGTCGCCTTCCACCGGAATCCATTCGATCAGGGTATTGATAGCAAGGAGGCGGTTCATGCACTGTGCTCCTGCTCGATTGGATGTCCGGCCACCCTCGCGACACGCAGGGGCTTGTCGGTTGCGATCACTTTTGTCATGTCCACCGTCCAGCGTCCGGATGCAATGAGGTGCCTGACGACCCACAGGCCCGAACCCGCATTCAGCCCCAGGGCGTGGTCGATCGCAAGAGCGGCATGCGCCAAAGACTCCCGTGGGTTTTCGGTGATCAGGCCGTACAAAGCCGCCTCGGCCTGAGAGATAATCTGAGGCGTGAGTCCTGGAGAACTTGCAATGTCTGCGGATGAGTGGACCCATTCGACATACTCGGCCACGGCCTTTGGAATATCCAATTCCGTGACGATCCCCCAATCGACTTTCCGCTCTGCCCAGTAGGTCCGCTCGATCTCCAACTTTTCCAGGACCCGCTTGCTGCCGAGATCCTGGCTCATCTTCACGGACCGGGCCACCATGACGCTTCTTCCTTCGGAGAGAAGGTCGACAAGAAAGTCGGTGGTCATGATTGTGAATTCTTTGGTTTTTGGGTCTGTGGGATGCCTGACGCCGAGCCGCTCGGAGATCATCGTAGTGTCCTCGATCGGCAGGGGGAACTGTTCGCGGATGTCGACGACGAGAGAGGACCAGTCAAGCAGGTAGAAGTAATTCTTCTCGAGATTCGAGAGGAAGTGGTGAACGCGGCTTGTCGTCCACCCCTTGATTCGGTGGGAGAGCCCGCGTGAAGGGACTTCGCGAACCGTCAAGAATGGTTTGTATTTTTCACCATGCCCATGACCGCGGCCTTGCTTAAGCTTTCTGTCCGCGCTGGTTATCTTGCGACGTGGCATACCGATTCCTTTTGTTGGGGGAGCGGCTCCCGAGACGGGAATTTGGCTGAGCGGCGGCGAATTAGAAACGGGCGAGCCTTCCCGGAAGACTCGCCCGCCACGCTGTTACTTTTCCTTGCGCACACCTTTGAAGGGCTTATCGTCCGCTTTCTGGTCAATAAACTGTCCTGTCCCGGTATCCCGCTTTACCCACCGATCATTCTGCGGATTGTAGGTCTGGGAACGGTCTTTTACCGCGCCGATCCGGTGGCCATCACCGACTGGGGGATTTTTCGCCATCTTTGCCATCACCTCCTTTCGCTTAAATTTTTCTTCTTATGTTCTTTTGCCGGGCTACTTCCAAAATTTGCCGCCGCGATTATTTTTTTGCGGATTGTCTGTTCAGGGACCGGTCAGCCTGGGGGCTTTATTCGATTGACCTCTTGGTTGTTCTTTGCCAATGTGTCTTATTGTTTTAGTTTCAACTATGAAGCCTGATTTCCGTCCCGAACGGCAATTTCCCTGGCCGGGGCGGCATATATTTAAAGGGAGTCCCATGGCAGAGGTTTCAGATGAAGTGTTAAATTTGATGGCCAGTCATCCTTGGGACGAAAGCATCCCAAGGCTGGCACGGTATGCCCTTGGAAAAATGAGGAAACTCTTCTGGCAGGGTATTCTCGGTGGGCCTGCCCCAAGCGGAATCGAAGCAAAAGACGTAGTGCACATAAGCATTGAAAAAATCTTGAATGGCGATAGGGCATGGGATCCCCATTCCCAAGAAAATCTTTTCAAGCATTTAATCAGTGTGATTGACAGCGAGATCAGCCACTTGATCGACGGTTGGGAGAATCGGCACTTCTTCAGGGAAGCCGTCCTGTCAGGAAGACCTAACAGCGATGGGAAGACAGCCGAATTCTGGGATAGTGTTTCCTGTCCGAATTCCGGTCCGGAAGAAATCGTGCTTGCTAGGGAGCAAGAACGTTTGAGCGAGGATTTTTTCTGGAAATTTTACGAATTCATTGCTGATACTCCCCTGCTTCAAACAATCCTTGAACGCCTCGCAGAGGGGATTGAGAAACGGGCGGACATCGCCGAGAGTATGGGCATAAAAGCGAAGGAGTTCGACAATCTGAAAAAGCAGCTCCAAAGGCGGCTCAAATCATTTCAGGAAATTAAGAATGGAGAGGCGAATAATGACAAGGCATAGCCCTGAGAAATATTCCGACGTATTGGAAAGTTTGCACGGCCTGCTTACCAATTCCGAGGAAGAGGTAGAAGATCTTCCGATCGCCAAGATACGGGAAGATCTCAGGAAAGAAGGCATTGACGTCGATCAAATGACTTCCGAAGTGACCCTCATGATCTCCAAAAAACTGGCAGGAAGAAGACTCGAAGCCGCCAAGGAAAAGAGACATCGCCTTGGAGGGCTATCGGTGATCAAAAAGTACATCGATGAAAAGGCGAACGTCAAAGACGCGGTTTTGGAAATACTCAATGGATTAAGCCAATCACAGCCGAAACTTGCCTCGGTGTATTTCAGGAAGCTTGAGGAGGCCAATGAAGCAGATATGGCTTCGATCTTGGAAGATCTGATGATACTCGAAAGTGACGGCGATGTTTTCGAATGACCCTTCCAGGGCCAACGAAGCCAAGGCCCGGAGATTGGCGGACGCGCTCATAAGGGAATATGCTATCACCAGGCCCGACGAGATACGCCTTGAGGATATTTCAATGGACCGGAATGTCTTGGTCAGGGAGGGTGCATTACGCGGATCGGAGGCCTATCTAATCCGGAAAGGCAACAAAGGGATCATAAGAGTCCGCAAAGACATCCCTGAGGCCGGCAGAAAACGCTTCGCAATCGCGCATGAGCTGGGTCATTGGGAAATGCACTCAGAAGAGACCCAGCTTAAATTTTGTTCGGAGGACGACATCGGCGGCTACCTTGGAAGCCCAATGGAAATCGAGGCAAATGCTTTCGCCTCCGAATTGCTCATACCCACTCGCCTCGCAAGCAAGGAATTCAGATCGGCCACGCCATCTCTTGAGGTCGTCAAGGAGCTCTCCAGCGCATACAATGTGTCGCTGACCGCCGCCGCAGTAAAATTCATACAAATTTCAAAAGAAGACTGCATGGCTGTTTTTTCCAGGGACGGAATAGTCCGCTGGTGGCGGAAAGGAAAGGAATATTCATCCATTCCAGGCATTGAGAAACATCATCCGCTTCACCCGGAAAGCGAGTCCAGCGAGGTATTCCGGGGGAGGAAGGAATCTACCAGAATGGTCAGAGTTCCGAATGAAGCGTGGTTTCCATGGATGAGGGAAAGACGAGGGTTCGAGGTTTACGAACAATCGATTCGGCTCGGGAATTATCCGACTATCTTAACCCTTTTATGGGTGATCTCAGAAAGTTGACTTCTTCTTTTGGAAATAGAGGGCCCGAGGTCCTGTTGCAAAACAGGATAAAACGTTGCGAGATAGTTATGTCGGGAATATCTTGTTTGCGTAACTCATGGATATGATTCATGTATTTTATCAGAGAAATCAATAAGTTCATTGAGGCTCGTATCGAAAGATGACGAGACCCGAACTAATGACGACGCCTCGTCATAGCTGTAGCCCATCAACATAGCCGTGTGGGATGGTTTGAGGCTTTGAGCAGAGCAAGCTGAACCTTTACCGATAACTATTCCATGGGTAGCGGAGGTATAAACAAAATCGTCCGCATCAATTCCTGGTATCCCCCAAAAGCTTGTGTTTGGAAGCCGTGGTGCTTGTTTCCCGAGAATAAAAACATCTGGAAAGTGTAAACGGATGTGTTCTTCGAATTTGTCGCGAATTAGTTGAATAGATATGTGCCGGTTTTCCTGGAGAAGCTTCCCACATTTAGTGGCCGCGGCTGATATTCCTGCAATGGCTGGGATATTTATCGTGCCGGAACGTAAATTTTGTTGTTGGCCGCCACCACAAATTAGCGGCTGAAGCGTTTTTCCGTTTCGAATAATTAGCCCTCCAATTCCTTTTGGGCCATGAAATTTGTGGCCAGAAAAAGAAATTAGATCCACCATGCTTAACTCATCTAACAACGAAACTGGCATCTTCCCAATTGCCTGTGTCGCATCCGTATGGATGAGGCATTGAGGGGCACGTTCACGAATCAGAATCGCTGCCTCTCGTAAAGGCTGAATGACGCCAGTTTCGTTATGCGCAAACATCAATGAAGCAAAGCAGAGATTATAGTCAACAAGATCCGCAAGTTTATTCAGGTCAAAGGTTCCGTTTCGGGTTACCGGAACCCATCGGACCTCCACCCCCTGCTTTTGAAGATTTTCAAGTGATTCATTGATTGATGGATGTTCTATCTGTGAGCTCAGTATCCATCTGCAACTTGTACATCTTCGTGCCCCTTCAGCTACAGCCCATACGTTTGACTCGGTGGCGCCGGATGTAAAAATAACCTCATCATTGGGTTCCGCTCCAATCAACGTGCGGATAGCCGCTTTCGCTGACTCAACGATCTCCTCCAGGCCGTCCAGTTGTCCATAGGCAGACGAAACATTCCAGAAGCGAGACGTCATGAACTGGGTCATGGCTTCCACTACTTCAGGAAAGGGTTTCGTTGTCGCGTTATTATCTAGGTATATCACAGCCCGGGAAGCTCATCCGAAGGAAGTAATCCATGGATCAGGCGCAGCATTTGAACGATTCTAGGCACCTCAGACATATCTAAATATGGAACCTGAACGAAGACTGGGTGCGGTGTGTCTGCGGTTTTAACGAGCATGTGCCCTTGTCCAAGGAGCTTTTCTGCTCCGGCATTTTTCTCGCCCATTGAAACTTCAGAGGTGCCTGGACTATCGACTTTCAAAATAAGCCGGTTTCCAAGCTGGGAACGAAGTTGCATGGGCATAACTGTGTTGTCAGGTCTTTGAGCAGCAAAAATAAGGAAGATCCCGGCCGCCCGTGCTTTGATGCTAAGCCTGCCGACGAGATCAGGCACACGTTTAGCGTATTCCTCAGTTTGCATCCAATCAGCAAATTCATCGTGAATTACCCATAAGGCCGGAAGTTCTTTACCAGAGGCTTTGCGGTAGTCACGATAGTCCTTAACCTTGGCTTCTTTGAAGAGTTGGTAACGACGGTCCATTTCGCCAACAAGCCCCTCTAGAGTGACAATAGCAGCGGCGGGGTCATCGATTATCGTCTGTGATCCTGCTACAACGTGTGGCAGTAAGTCCAGAGGCCGGTAATCGACTCCAAACTTAGCGTCGATGAGGTAGATGTGGGTCTCAGATGGCGACTTGGTCAATGCAATGTAGAGAATGAGATTCTGGATGAGGATAGATTTTCCACTGCCAGTTATGCCTGCCACCAGCGTGTGCGGCTGCTTGAGAGGATCTAGAAACATGGGGGATCCATCTTCTTCCCGGATACCGACAAGCAATTGTTCCTTACACTTTACATCGAGTGAACCTCGAAAAAGTTCAACTAGGACTTGAGCGTAATTGAGAATTTGGCGATCCGGCCTTGCGACAGAGATCGAAACTCGACCGGATTCCGGTCTGACGTTAAGGATATGAATGCCGCTTGAAGTGAAGATTTCCTCTGCCTTAGCTTCGACTGCTTGAACCGTCATGTCCTTGGAGCCCTGTAACTTGATAATAGCGGCATTAGGAGTCAAAATGGGCTTGAAATCTTCCGCCAGCTTTGCGGACAGCCCGCGTGCCAACAGGGCAGAGCGCAGATCCGCTGTCGTCTTTTCGAGCCACTGTTGGCCTTCTTCGATAGAAGCGGTTGCTTTGGCTGCGCATTGGGTGAGGTATTCGGTAAGTCCCTTACTCATATCATCTTTGAACGAGACAGTGTCTTGCAGATGTTCAGCTTCGGATGACTCGAACGCGAGGGAGTGAACTTGAGAACTTGGGGTGTGTTCACTGACTTCTGGTTGGTCGGCATTGACTGCTTCCTGAGGGATTATCTCATTTGGTTGTTCTAGCGACGTTGTTGATTGCTCGTCATTGGAACTTCTATCAAGCGTATCATTGTCATTTGCGATGTCCGATTCTGGACAAAGCTTTCGTACTAGACTGGCGTTGAACCCGGGGTGCCCTAGTTGGGTCCGCATTAAACTAGTCTTGTCGTGTTGATCTTCGTTTAGCTGGAGCAGCAGTGAGCGTGTCAAGTCCGGTCCGAATATTTCCTGTAGGGCTTGGGCTTTCGTTTTACCTCTTTGGGCTTCGATTCCTTTGCAGACGGAAACAGGTGTGTCCAGGTCCATCGGTGAATGGACGAACACATGGGAATAGCCCCAGACGCTAAACGTACATTCACGGTTGCGAACTATGGAACGCCATTTCTCAGGGTCAAAAGTGCTGACTTCTCCGCAGCCATGTGTACCCGTGGTACGAGAAAGGATCATGTCGGAGATACGAGCCAACCAAACCTGTTGGTCGAAGGGACTTGGTTCGGGAACGAGTGCTTCGGAAATCTGGACCAGTGTGTCAGAGAGCTGTTTCTCGGAAGTTCTCGCGGCCGCATGTAAGCCTTCGTGCACAATGAACTTAGCTTCCGTCACAATGATGTCCAAATGAGGAGTCCCGTCTGGACTCCACGTTGGGGCTAGAACGAGCAAGTCGGCAATGTTAGCCCCCTCCTTTTTCCCGAGCCAATGGCTGAAATCGTCAAGGAAGCACCAAGCTGCAGCACGTTCGTGACCGAGTTCGGACTGAACAAGGTACCTGGAGAGTACCATGCCGAATAATTCACTCGTATTATTCGCACGTCTTGCTGCTTTCAGTACAAGACCTCCTGAGATACTGTTGGCGTCGTCTATAAGGCGTTTTACCAGTGACTGGACGACTTTTTCTGTCGTATCAGAAGGCAGGATGATCCGCAGTCTTTCCTTTAGTGTATTGACGAGGAGAGTATCTCTTGCTGTGGAAGAAATGATGAGATTACGGCCCTGCGAAGTGCTTTGAATGTAGCGGATGACCTTCACCTGCTTTTGCTCAAGAAGGCGGCGGTCGAGGAGTTCATCCTGATTGACGACCCAAACTGCCAAATCGTGCGTATCGCGTAGGATACGTTCGACACCGGGGTTGTCAAAATTAAGCGTTCGCATGGGAACCGGACACTGCATGTTGGCCCACGCAAGCCTGGCGCCGTTTGCGCAAACCGAGGCAATTGCATGAAGGTAAGCCCACCCGGTTTCCGTTTGAGATGGGCAACAGAGCAACACTCGCACGGTTTGGTCCCCTTCACGGAACGGGCGCAACCGGTTCCACTGGTGCGGGTAGTGATTTATGGGTACCACAGTGTGTCGCTCAATCCATACCCACTCTGTCTTCGCCTCGGCAGAGAGTAAATCTCTACAGTAGGCAATATCCACAGGTTGCGAGCGGGAACGACTTTCACGTTTCAACCGGTTTGTCGCCGTGATGTTTATTCGCACCTTTGACAGGAAATCATCGGTGGTCTCGGAGGAATCTTCGCCATCGTAATCACACCGCGCAACAAGATCACGATAGAGGTGTCGCAAATGATTTTCGTCATGATGCATCAGCAATACATGACACGTAATTGTCCCGTCTTTCGACTCCCGGTTCAACTTGTTGAGACATTTGACCAAGGTGCTGGGCAGTTCTGGTGAGTCACAATTGTACAGAAGAACAGATAAATTATCGCGCTCGTGAGGCTGGAGCCTGAGGTATTCTTGAATCTCCCCTAAAATTGTTTTAGCGGATTCCACTGCATTGTCTTCGAGAGAGCGATTTGTCATACCATGATCAACTGGCTCGTGAAGCGTGTAAGCGCCAATAGACTGTGTTGCGACGCGCGGGAGCGGTTCCATATTCTCCCAGCAAACAGCAATTTCTGGATTTAGAGGATGTTTTAAGATTTCCCGCATGTCACGAAAAAAGAGAGTCCCGACAGCGCCATCGGAGAAGGTGATTTCCCGTTTTGAGAGTAGACTAACGATGTTGTTCAACAACTGTTCATTTCGGGCTGCTGCTGCTTCAATACGGAGCGGGTGCCACGGACAGACGATAGCGAGTTTTGGTCTGTGACCGGACTCTGCCACGGTCACTGTTCCAATGCGAAGAACTGTCCTGAGCATCCGGCGACGGATATTTTCGTGTGGTATGACACTAATCTGTGCAAGCAGTTCACGATAAGCAGCGGTTGCTGGAGCTACATTTTTTCGTTCGAGCGCATCCTTGCTGAGCGACTCCACTGCACTGCTATAAATAATATTGAATTCTGAAAAAGCCGTTCGCAATGTGGCGATGAAGTCTTCCGAGAGCGACCTACTATTTTCTGCCTGGTCGATTGTAGAAGTGAACTCAGTGGCGAGAGAAATAATCTTTGTTTGTGCCGGAATGAACCTGCCGCGGGCGGATGCTCCCGGGGGTGATGCAAATCCTTGAACTGAGTGAAGAGATAACGTTAAGGGGACACCCTTCCTTCCGACGGTCTCGTAATTCGCAAGGGCCTCAGCTAACGATGTCTGTGATCTTTTCATGAAGCGGCAAAGAGCATCCACGTCTGCTCCCTCCTGTGCTAGGACTGAATCCTTTGGAAAGATCCAGGTTAGCGGCAGAGTAGCAATCCGCGTCTCCTTGCCCTCCACTGTCTCAAAGAGGGTGACTTGGAACTTGAAATTGTTCGGGTTGGTCCGGTTACGGATCTTTTTTGTTTTTGGAGCCCCATCGAGTATTGGACGAATCTCGGAGGAATAGCTGGGAAGCTTTGTTTTTTCAAATCGGATCACTTGGGTTGAGTGTTCGGGCAACTTTCCGTAATGACGCTCAAAAAATTCACACGCATGGCGATTAGCAGAAGCAAAATGTAATGGTTTTTGTTGCCGTTCACCCTGAATAACTAACCACGCTTGTCGGCCAGGGGTACGGAGACGGAGTGTGCGTTGGATGCAGTCTAGGATGCCCTCAAAGAGGTCGGAACATACAATCCGTTGGCCGTAGACAAAGTCTTCCCAGTCGAAAAGCAGTTTTGGGTCGTGCGAAAGTGCGTCTGAGTATGTTTCAAAAAAATCACGGAATTCATCTGTACCTCCCCCGCTTTTACGCGGGTTCAGTTCAAGTGCCTTCAGGACAGCTTCGTCGTCATTGGTAGTTGTGATATCGCAAAGCTCAAGGATTTTCCGGGTTCTTTCGGAGAAATTCCGTGCGGTGGTTTTTCGTTGCTTCTCAAAACAGTTGCGGACAACCGACCAATCGTGATTGAAAAGAAAAGCTTCAGTAGCGCTGCTACGCGTTCCCTCTGCTTCTATGTAATGGCTAAAAGCGTTAAGGACAGGGACTGACAAGCGCGGGTTAGTTTCGTCGTTCCGCAGACTATTAAGGTATTTCCGCAACTGGTCAGGGTCGAGGAGTTGCCCACTTGGATAGCGCTTGTTGAGGTAGCAATCTTGTTTCTGGTGGTCCTCGAAAAGCTTGCGCCATTGTGAAGGCTGACCTGATTTTACCGATCCCAGAGAAACAAAACAGTCTTCAAAAATCGGTAAATCCAATGCCGGAAGATATATTCCAGCAGCTCTAAGCAAGGGGGTCCCATTTTTATAGGATGAAAGTACTTGCGAGATGTATCTTGCTGCTGTGTCGATCGGAAAGCGCCCGCATTCAAAAAGGCCCTTTATCATTGCCCTTACCTGCTTGGCAGGCTCAGGCGGAAGTGTCAGGCCCAATTCCTTAGTTATTACTTGAACCCAGTGGCTTGGGGCTTCGTCAGCTTCTTTAAGTTGATCGGCTGTAATCGTAGTTTTATTACTAAGCGATGCGCGGACATCAGGTTCGCTGTCAGTGGTTATAACAATTTTCCCGTGACGGTCTGCATTGCGAACACTGACCGCAGAAGAGTGGACGAGACATTCCTCTGGAAGGTTATAGCCTATTAGTTCGGAGGCAGGAAAGCCGAGACGAAGTAAAGTCCAATACGCATCAGAGGCCTGCGCAGCTTGAATGAATCCCGCGAGCTGCGCACCAGTAAATCCCGAAAGGACGAAGAACGCCCCATTGAACTCCGGATCCTCAAGCAGGGGGGTAAACTTTGCTGCCGTCAATCGAAATGCAACGGCCCCCACGATGCGATCTGTATCTTTTACGCCGGCAATTTCTTGGGCCGCAGGCTGTAGCAGACTTTGTTTTTGGCTAGGTGTTTGATCTGTCACAGCTGTTATCTCAAGTAGGGATTACGGATGTAGGTGCACGCATCGCTCATGCGCTGGGCAAGCCCAAGACCGGTTAAACGCCGGGTAAGGCGCTCCTTATTCTTGCTGAAGTCACCTTTGTCATGAAAATTTGCTGGCAGCTCGGTCGCGGCTTCATCAGGGCCAAAAACTAGGCGGTAGCGGTGGGCGAGAATCCGAAGGAGTTCATCCTCCTCTATTTTATGAGTGACATTCGCCAGAACAAGCGTGCGAAGCAATCGGTCGCTTGGCGCGTAACGGACTTTGCTGGTGCCACGTTTGTCCAGTAGACCGGCAACGCGGCCAAGCTTTTGCAATGCTGCAGCAGTACCGTCGCGAAACCCGCTTTCTGCGAGAGAGATGATCTTCTGCCGAACCTCGTCGACATTGGTCGCCTTCAGGTCATCCTCTTCAACAGAACAGATTTGGGCGAGATGCTCGGCAAGAAGCTCAGCCTTTTCTTCGTCTGGTATATCTGAGGAGTCGAGCTTTTCGTTAATTTCTGAACTGCATCCGATTGCCAACTCTACGAAGCGCCGCACAGCGAGCATTCCGCGGCCCTCGTTCTCATCACGTGTGGCAATGGAAGCCTTGCGGACTACGTCCATCCGAGGACCGGGGATCTCACAAACACAAGCCGGAATGTGCTCCATTCCTAGCCAATGATTCGATGTTTCTATTGCATAGATGTAAATGTTGAAGGCTATGATGTGCATGAGGTATTCGAGCACATCTTGATCTGGTAAACCAAGAGAAAGAAGGCTGAGAACGTCCTTGGCCAAACGATCAAAAGCGGGGTGATTCTTATATGGCAGATATGTTCCACCCTTAACACTCGCTTTTTCCGGTTCAGCAGAAGGAAGAAGACTGGTGAGCAGCTTGTTTCGGACCGTAGATGCATCGAAAAGTGGGGAGAGCTTCTCTGCGAGAGAATGTCGCAACGACTCCGAAGCACGGCTCAGCATCAGGTAAGCTAACTCGCCGGTACGCGTAAACAAAACCCGGTCACGTTCCAGGCGTTCATTGCTCGGCTCATACAGTGCTACAGGCCCGATAGGGAACAACAGTTGCCTAGTCCACGTCCGACCGGACTCCGGGTCCATTGTGATTCGTCTCAGGAGCGTTACACGAGAAACCAAGTCGCTAAATGAGTGGAACCGACGGCGAAGATATGAAAAATCGGCGGTGAATTTATCACCAACGGCAGCCTGATTCTTAATTTCTTTGAGCCACACTTCCCATGCGTCCTCATCGCTGCCTTGACTCCGCGCACGAATTTCCTCCATGCGGGGATTATTAAAGAGAATGCTTCGCAGATAAATTGTTGTATTCGCGGAATATCTGATATCCTTTCCGGGCTCAGTCAGTGCAAACAGTTTTCCCGCCCTATGCATTGCTTCTGCCATTCCAAGGAACTCAAGCAACAGCGCTGATCCTGGCTGGCTCTCCAGGCGATGCCCCCAGATCGCCTCGTTGAACCAGCCTGAAAAATCCTTTTTCGAACCGGCGTAGGGCTGCGTATTCTCTTTTTCGGTGATTTTCATGATGATCTTTCATTCACTGAGGTGAATGTGCTCCTTGTGGACCTGGCCAGTTGAAGTAACGTCAAGACGCATAAGAACCTCAGAGTTCGGACGAATTTGGAGGTCGCGCAGACAGCATTGCTTCAAAGAGAGAAAGTCCTCGTATGTCTCACGTGAAAAACTGGAAGGCATTGCCCCAGATGCAATGCGCATGAGAAATTCAAACCTAGGCAGTGTAAGGTCAAAGCTGAAGCTCAAGTTATTTGCCCTGAGAACTGCCTTCGGAAATTCTCCATCTGGAACGATGTCAAATCCCGGAGGGTTGGCGGCAATGGAAAGCTCCTCAAGCAGTAGGTCGCTTACTGGTGACGTGCTTAGGTCAAGGCCGGTGGCAAGGTAGACCTCATGAGCATTTTCGTCGAGCAAAAGTCCAGTCCACACGCGGTTTAGCCCACAGGCTAAGCGACGTATATGCGGTTTTGCAGGCAAGCGCCCCTCACGGATTGGATTAAGGACACTGTGTACAAAATCGCCGGCATGATGGAAGACAGTGATAGCCCAAAGTTTGTACTGCTTAAGATGGTCCTCGGAGGCATGAAGAAAAATACGGCGACGTTCGTGTGCCAGCTCGGAGAGGAATTCGCTTGATTCTTGCCCGTCTGTGATCTCCCCGCGGATATAACGAAGAATAAGCCCATCCAGTGCTGGATTTCTCTGCTTGAATGTGTCATTCGCGACTAGTTCCGCGTGTTCTTTTAGGAGTTCTTCGTCCCGAGTACCAAAAATAATAAGTTCATCGAGATCATTGGTGGTCTCCTCCCCGGCGTGGAGCATTGAAAGAAAGCGGAAAACATCCTTTTGGTTTCTCTGCGCTTTGCCCAGGTTAAAACCGAAGATATTTAAATGGATGGCGGCCTTATGTCGTGTGTCTTGTTCAAGAATTTTTTTTGCCGAAGTGCCCGGCCGAAGGACATTATCTGGAGCGTCAGGATGACCTAGAAGAGCATTTGAAAGCAGTATCAGTATTGAGCGCAGTGGAAGGTGGTGGCTTGTGCTGTCGGCGATCCGGGCAAAAGTGATCAAGCGGTGCCTGACTGCTGGCTGGCAAAGCATAGCGTGGTTAGCCCTAATGGGCGATTTGTCTCCGAAAAGGGGATTCTCCTTTTCATCTTCAAAGCATCGCCATTCTGGACGACCAAGTATACCGTCAAGACAAAGCTGCATAAACAGGTCGCTGGGAATACGGGAAAGATTTATGAGGCGCAGGAGAGGAAGTTGCCCAATCTCCATCGCGCCCGTGGCATGTAGAGTTACCAATTCCTTACTCAACGCCTTGAGTTCGTCAGTGCAGGTTGGTGGAAGACTCCGAATCGTTTCAAGAAGCTGACCGTCATTGACTGCGAGAACGTACGCATGCCCGCCGGTTCCGTACACATGTGCGGCAGCTTCTTCCAGCATGACGACATGTTCAGGTTTTAAGATTCCGTTTTCTCGATATCGCCATCCCGTCAAGTCGTATATCATTGTCAGGAGTTGCGGGCCAGCTTGAGTTACAACTTCGAATGTCTGAAAGCCAGCGTCACTTTCGTCGCGTTGGGGGAGGGATCCTGTCAGTTGCTCTGCGAGCTGGTAGCACAAGGTGGTCTTGCCATCACCAGCAGTGCCAGTCAGTACCACAGTTTTGAAGATTCCTGAGTCAAGAGGGAAGCATTCTGTGAGTTCTCCCCACGCTGGGTGCGGGAACGATAGACGACGTAGACCAAGACGGTCAGCCAATTTATCTACTTGTTCTGCCTCTTGGGCCTCGTCATCTGGTACTGGTCCATAGGCTCTCAGTAGCCGAATCCATTTTTCACCATCGGTCATAATTGTGCCATTCACACTTTAGAGTTGGCAAATCAAGCAACCTTCCCGACTGGGTGGCTCATAGTCCATTCCGGCAAGAATTACAGCTAATGGGACATCCTTCTTACTTTGGCGTTGTTTTTCCCGGGCCTTTTCCCAATTCTCGATGATCTGCTGCATCCTTTCTGGTCGTTCAAGATCTTCAAGTGGCTCATTCTTGCACCAAAAAAAGACGTTCCCGTTTATACGGTTTGGCTTTTCATAACTTTTCGCCTCTTCGTAAAGATGAGGGTATTTTCTTTTCAACTGAACCCATTCTATTTTTTGTTGGTAAAAACAAAAAAAACATCCTGATCTAGTTCTTCCCCAATCTGTATATGGTGGCATTCCAATACCCGAATCTCGAAGAATTTTTTGAACCCCCTCGTAATCTATGCCATCCTCTTTGAATGGAAAAACCGCCTTGATATTCGGTTTATGACTAATATAGCCAATACGTGGCTCATCGGCACGAATACCAACATAGTTTATGCATGGGTCGTCTCCCACATAGTTTTCAAATGGCTTGAGCTTCATCATCCTGGTACACCATCGACGATGATTCGAGGGTATCATGCCACCATATTTACGAAGCAAATCGTCAAACGTGGTGCCGAATGTCGTTCGAACTATTTTTTTGCCTAAATAGTCCTCAAGGCGATCAATATATTCATAAGTGTCGGGCAGTTCCTTGTCAGTATCGTGAAAAATATATTCCATATCCGCGACCCGATCTCGGAGATGGACCGCAAGTGCTGCACTATCCTTTCCTCCAGAAATGCTTAGGATGTGCCGAACAGGTTTTGCTGATTCTTTAAGGTCAGACTCAATCGTTTTCAATTTTGCTCCAGAGCGCGCGGGCTACAGCGCTTAAACCTACCCGCCCGTGGGAATGAATCAGTGCTTTGATCTGTCGTTCTATCTCTAAGACTTTATTCTCTTCAGATTTAGTCCAGTGTAAAAGCTGTGTGCATTCTATACCGTTGGGCTTTGTAAGCGCAAGCCAAACGACACGCTCAGAATTTCCAGGAGAAGGATGTCTTATGATATCAGAGTTGGCCGCCTCAGCGCGTAACATGCGTTTCACTAAAATTCCCATCCGCTGGTGGAATACTTCCTCATCGTTATCATGCCAACGGGTTGCCGATCTACGGCTTAGGTGATTTGCAAGAGACTCTAGCCAATTACGGTATTCTAATTTGTCGTCGCCAAGTCGAAGAACGAAACTTTTCAGTTCTGTATCAGCCAGTTTTCCAGAAATTGCTCTGCATCGATAGGTTAGTTCAGTGCGGAATTCTCTGATTGGGCTGATTGTCTCGAATGAATCCGTAATTGCCAACGCAAGTCTTTCGAGCAGCCTATCATAGCTAATCTGAATTTCCACAATTAACTTCGGAAGTTTTGCCGCAAGTGCCTCATGATCTGAGGAGGCCAGCCCTACCGCTAACGGTATCTCTGTGAAAACTAGGCTTGCCGGGTCTCTGGCTTCAAGTAGACACTTTCGAAGTGCCAAGGCTTCACGGCTTAGCTTTAAAGTATTGCGACAGTACTCGGGGGCTTCTACAATAAATTTAACAAGCGGTCGAACAACGTCAAGGATTTCTGGATTGGCGCGCTCCTCAAGTCCAAGGACTTTGCTCAAAGCATGAAATACATCCAGCCGGACTCCCTCAATTGCACAGCGCTGAAGTTCGAAACACTCCGGCTCCTTAATGAGGCGCTGGAACTCTTCGCCGCCAAGGCGATGTTTGTAAGTCCCATCTTCATATGCAGCTGTCTGATGCCAACGAGCACCCAGGTAAATAGCAAGGAGGATCGGTAGGATTCCATCACGAGCCCCTATTGGTTCTTTTCTGAGTTCATCAAATATCTGCGAGACCGATATACGATGGCTTTCGTTATTTTTCAGTAGCCTCTCGATCGTGAACAATGCTGGGCGCAGGCGGCACTTGTCCATTTTTTCGTCTGGGATCTTAATTCCCCATCCATTTTTATCTTGGGAATGAACACCTCCAGCAAGTAGTAATGAAATGTAGATCGCTATTTCAGGTGGATTTTTGGAATCATCGAGCCCTAAGAACGGTTTGTCTGGGTGCGAAGACATAGCTTCAAGAAGAAGCGTTCTGGCACGGGATGCTGTTGAGCTAGTTACCCTCCTGTTGATCAATTCGTTTGTGACAACAGGACATTCCGGATACAAAATATCGCAAAGATATGAGAGGTGTGCGCCGATCCCGTTACTGCCAACCTTAATTCGCTCGGCCCTCCAGAACCAATCAACGAAGGCCTCTCCGCCAGTGACATTAAGCCCAGTAAGCATTTCCTTACGGTTTTCTAGCATCTCTGTTGAGTTACGTATTTGTGACTTCAGTTCTTGACGGGCATACTCATCACCGGCAAGCTCCCTTATGTTCTCTCTAACCCACTTCCAGCATTGTAGATCTTTAGCTGCGCCAAGTAGTTCTATCGGCGGACGCAATAGACCGACAATAACATTCGACCCAGGATGACAGCTTGGATCTACCAATTTTTTTGATGTCTCCATGAATTCCCGGTCGTTTTCGGGAAAAAGGAGGAGAGCATAACCGTCTGGATTAGCGCCAGCAGCTGAATGAAGTCCTTTTGCGCATAAGTGCTCGTAATCTTTTGCAGGGTGAAACTGGACTTCAAAGTGTCTTAGATTGCCAGTTTCAATATAGTGCCGCCGAGCAACAATTGTTTGGATTTCAAGCAGGGAAGTCACCATCCGCATCGGGTCGGCTGGTTCTCCCAGTTGTCGACGGGCGTCTTCAAAGCAATCAGTAAGATGGACACTTGTGTGCGGCCAAAGAGAGTAACCACGTACTGAGCCTCGTTCGTAAAGCACATGTTGCTTTTTTAGTAACTCGAGGGCTTTGTTAAGATTTTTCGCTGTAGAACTTCCAACTGATTCTTGAATCATCTCCTTGGTTGCAAGAAGAGAATCGTCATCAATCAGGTTGAGAATGCCAATACTTTTAAGTGTTGCAAGGTCCGTTGCCTCAGAACCCGATGCTTGGCGCACAACAGACTCGATAATTCTCCAGTGTGTTGCCTTTCCATTAGTCATCATATATGAAAGGTTCGCTCTGAAGTACTCATAGAGGTCGACAAGTCTGAAAAACTTCGCCTGGTCTACGCTTACCCCTGCGTGCTCCTGTAAGCTTTTTGGTTCATAGCCTGTGAGGAAACCAAAAAGCGACCGCTCATTTTGGGCAAATCTCCTCAATATAGTGAGCAGAGGCGGCAATACGGTCGGATGCAGCGGGAAAAGCCTAGGCGCAAGATCCGTCAATATTTCGGTCGATGAACTACCATACAATCCAGAGTCAACTGCCCATTTCATGGATTGCCGCGCTTCGTGTAAAATGTGATCCGGCAGAGCGCCCGTGTCGATATTAAGGGCTTCTGCACATAGCTGGACTGTCTGTTCGAGAGGGTGTGCGAATATTATTTCGTCAAACCTACCAGCAACTTTGTCCCACTCACGACGAGTTGCCGTGTCCATATCTGCAGTATAGGACGAGATGCCTTGATGGAGGATGCCTAGAACTATTAATGGATTATCGCCACTTCTAGATGCAAATTCCGCAAGGCGCTGCAAGCTGTACACGTCTGAGTTTTGTGGTTCCAGGGTCGAATATTCAAGATTTTTCCCGAGCTCATCCAATATGAGCAGAATGCCTTTGGCGCCATTTTTTTTGACCTGCTTGCGTGCCGTTGCAAGAAGAGTGAGAAGCTCTTCGGTTGTCGTGGGAAGTTGCGCTCCCTTGAGTCCGGCAACCTGGCCTATAACTGCCCGCCCGATTCCTCGAACGATAGGCTCTCGATCTCCAGTAACAACTACTGTAGCGATTGCTTTCTCGCTAATAATTCCCCTCATACGAGCAGGAATTTCTTCATCGCGTCCTGCCGCAGCCTTCGCAAGCGCAAGAGTAAAGGCAGATTTGCCGCTTCCATAGTCACCTGTTATGCGCCATGCTCTTTGGCTGCTCCCCCGCTCGAAGGCGACACTGATGCGCTTAAGGCAATTAGTCACGAAGTCTGTGGCAACATAGCTTTCGGTTGACGTCCGATCGTTCAAATCCAGTTCTATTTGAACAGAACGTCTAAAACGTGGATTGATTCTTATTAGGTCGCGCACTGTATTGCCCACGCTGAAAGACCTCGTATTTATGTCATGGGTTGGTGTGCTTTTCATGATAGTCGATTGTAAATTGATTTGAGAAGTGAGTTGGAGTCGCGCCGACTTGACCGCTGAATGCCTCGTTGGTTTTGTGATTCGATTAGTGCCCATTCTTTTGGGTGGGTATTCGTTAATGCGATTAATCGCCGGTGGATATCGGCCTCTGGAAGACGGAATACTCGGCCCGGCCCACCCTCTGAAAAAGAGATATCGCGGAGAGTAAGGCGCATTTCGTTCGGATATGCGCGATCCCACCACTCGCTGAGGCAATAGCGGAACGTGTAATCTGAAATTGAGGGCTTCGGGGCACTATTAAAGCGATAAACAGTCTCGCGCTTTCCGTGCGGCAGCTTCTTTTCTCCGCATCGTTTTACCAAGGCTAGCGCTGTTAGTGGGCTATCGAGGGAATCCTCTGGGGTACTTCTGGGCCCAGTACTCTCTCCTGGCACATACGTCCGCATAAATATGTCGAAATGCTGGCGGAGAGTCACTGCTGAAAGTGGTTTTGGCAATAACGCTATAGACCCGGCAAAATGGTCAATAGCTTCACTCGCGATAATCTCATCGTCTTGAAAAACACTGGAGAAAAAATGCCATGCATACGGCCGTTTAAGCCCCGCCCCATCGCGCCATCCTTGACATAGGTTCCAGTGGAGAATCCACAATGTTTGCAGATTTTCCAAAAACGGATCAAATCCGCCCGAACAAACAAGCACTGTTTTGGAGAAGTCAGTAAGGCTTACCACGCCCCCATTTTTCACAGCAACACCTGCGGCTTGAACCCAAAAAGCAAGAGACTCGACCATGTTTTTACCAAGCCCAAGAGTGCTCATCCCCTTCCTCGGATCACTAAAGGGATCGATTCCTGCTTCAATGGCGGCCACAGCTTTCGGAAACCAGCTTATTCTTGGTGCGAATGATTGATGCCCGCTGAATACGAAACTCAACACTTAGTAACCCCTTAATAATTGCTTAAAATCCAAAAACTGAAATAAAAATGCACGCACGGAACCTTGTGAACTCATCGTTTTTTCTTTTTTTGACCGGTGGAGCTAGGTGGCTCACTGGCAATGCCAGAATCCTCGTTTTTGACTGGCGAAACCAATAAACACCCCAATTTCTCATCGAAATGAATCTCCACCCTATCTCCGACATCAACGCCAAGGTTACGAAGCGCTGCCTCACCAAGCACTAGCCTTCTAAGATCTTGGATTTTTGCTGTGTTTAAATATGTAGCCATTGCGGTTTGAGAGCCTCAAGTATGGTTCATCGTTTGTGTGTAAATTTAGTATTTTTTTTGACATATGTAAACCATTTTTTAATCTAAAATAAGTATTATAAAATACTTATAAAAGTATTTATCTGTGTCCTTTTCTGCCTTTCTCGGGACAGTGTGTTATTAGACAAGCTTGTGCGGGGGAGGGGCATTCGAAGGACGGCGACTTATTTTATTATGCTTCGGAGCATAATAAAATGACGATTGGCAGCGTTACGCTTCGAGGCATAACGCTGCCAATCGTCATGTGTTGTTCTCTGTGCAGCTGAAATGGTATTGTTTTAGCCGACAGGCCGATTTGCTAAAGGGAGTGCAGAGATATTATTAGCGCGGAAGAATTGAGCTAATACGGTTGGGTTATGTGTTAAGAAGCCCTCTTGTCTGAAAAGGCCTGAAAAACCGTGTTGGCGCGAAAATTCTTATTCGCCCGCCATTTCCCAACTTTATTTACTATTTGCCAACTTTATTTTTCATTTCCCAACTTTATTATCCGTTTACCAACTTTATTATTCAGGAACAGCTGCCAAGAATGCAAAAAGCCGCTACTCCACGGTGACGCTCTTGGCCAGGTTGCGGGGCTGGTCCACGTCGCAGCCGCGCAGAATGGCAATTTCGTAGGCCAGCAACTGCAGGGGTAGGACAAAGAGGATCGGGTTCAGCTCCTCATGGCAGACCGGCACCGTGATCACCTGCTCGGCGATGCGCTTGCAGTTTTTGTCGCCCGCATGGGCAACAAGGATAATCCGGCCGCTCCTGGCCTTGACCTCTTCCACGTTGGAGATGAGCTTTTCGTAGACGCTGTCCTTGGGGGCCAGGGCCAGAACCGGCATATCCCGGTCGATGAGGGCGATGGGGCCGTGCTTGAGTTCGCCTGCCGCATACCCTTCGGCATGGATATAGGATATTTCTTTCAGCTTTAAGGCCCCTTCCAGGGCTATGGGGAAATTGCTCCCCCGACCCAGATAGAGGAAATCCCGGCTCTGGGAGAAAGCCTCGGCGATGCGGGCGGTTTCCTCCTGCAAGCGGGGCAGCTCCTGCTCCATGAGCCCCGGCAAATCGAGGAGGGCCTGGCCGATGGACTTGCGGTCCTTGGGGGCAATGGTCTTGCGGATCTCGCCTAAGAATAGGGTGAGCAGCAACAGGGCGGTGAGCTGGCAGGTAAAGGCCTTGGTGGAGGCCACCCCGATCTCCGGTCCGGCATGGGTGTAGATGGTGCCGTGGGACTCCCGGGTGATGGTGCTGCCCAAAACGTTGCAGATGGCGATGACCTTGGCCCCCATCTTCTTGGCCAGCCTGAGGCCTGCCAGGGTATCGGCGGTTTCCCCGGACTGGGAGATGGGCACCACCATCACGGTGTCGTCCAGCAGCAGCCTCCGATAGCGGAACTCCGAGGCGATATCCACCTCCACCGGGATGCCCACCCATTTTTCCAGCCAGTATTTGGCCACCAGAGCCGCGTGCCAGGAGGTGCCGCAGGCCACCAGGGAGATGCGGCTGATCTTTTTGAGCTCCGTTGCGCTCAGGCCGATCTCCGGCAATTGCACCTTGCCGGTTTCCGGATCGAGCCGCCCCCGGAAGGTGTTGAGGATGGCCTGGGGCTGCTCGAAGATCTCCTTGAGCATGAAATGGCGGTACCCGGCTTTCTCGGCCATGGCCGCGTTCCATTCGATGGTCTTGATCTCCTTGGCCACTTTCCGGCCATTGGCCAACCCCATCACCTGCCATTCCCCCTGTTTCAGGACGGCAAGCTCCCCGTCATCCAGGAAAACCACCTGATTGGTATATGGAAGCAGGGCCGGGATATCCGAGGCCATCAGGCAACCGCCCCCCTCGGCAATCCCCAGAACCAGGGGGCTCTGATGCCTCACCGCCACCAGCCTGTCCGGCTGACCGGCCCACAAAACCCCGATGGCGTAGGAGCCTTCCACCTTTTTCAGGGCCTGGCGCACCGCCTTGACCAGATCGCCGCCAGGGAGATGCTCCTCAATGAGATGGGCCAGCACCTCGGTGTCGGTTTCCGAGCAGAAGACATGCCCGCGCCCCTTCAGCTCTTCCCGAAGGGTATGGTAATTCTCGATGATGCCGTTGTGGACCACAACCAGATCGCCGCTGCAGTCGCAGTGCGGGTGGGCATTAAGCTCGGAAGGCGCGCCGTGCGTGGCCCAACGGGTATGGCCCAAGCCGATATGGCTGTCGCGCTCCCGCACCGTTTCCAGCAACTCTTCGAGCTTGCCGAGCTTGCCCGCGGCCCGGTGCTTCTGGAGCTTGCCGCCATGGACATACACCACCCCGGCGGAATCATAGCCCCGGTACTCCAGCCGCTTCAAGCCCTCAAGAAGAATGGGCAGCACATGCCGCTGCCCCACATAACCGACTATTCCGCACATATTCCGCTCCGTTTCGTAAACGATTGCAGGGCGGCACATCTGCTTTGTCATCGGGCTGCCCGCATACTTGGTGTATAGCGGGCAGACCTCTTCCGCGCATCTGCACCACCCTACAATCGTTTACAGTCCAAAATTACAGTTTTAAAACTGCTTCGTACCCCGTTTCCTTTTTTCCAGGAGACTGTCCTAGAGGGAGAAACCCTGCCTGGATCTCGCAACCGCTTGCGGCAACAGGGCCAACAGGGCCGCAACTTCCGCCTCGGTATTGTACCGGCTGAGACTGATGCGCAGGGTCCCGTGCAGAAAGGGCTCCGGCACCCGCATGGCCCGCAGCACATGCGAGGGGTCCACGTCGCCGCTCTCGCAGGCGGCATGGGCCGAAACGGCTATGCCGCCCGCATCGAGATCCTGGATAAGCCCGGCCGAGGCAGCATGCCGAAAACTGACGTTGGTGGTGTTGACCAGCCTGGGCGAGGCAGTCCCGTTGATCCGCACCTCGGGGATCGCGGCGATAATCCCTGCCTCCAGGCTATCCCGCTGCGCGGCCAGCCGCTGGTGCACAGCCTCGTCCATCCCCATGGCCAGTCCACAGGCAGCACCCAGGCCAACCAGGCCGGGCACGTTCTCGGTTCCGGATCTGCGGCCGTTTTCCTGGCCGGAGCCCATGATCAGCGGGGTGAAAGGCGCGGTACGGCGGACATAGAGCGCCCCGGCCCCTTTGGGCCCGTGCAGCTTGTGCCCGGCGATGGTGAGGTAATCCACCCCCAGCGCTTCCGCAGAAAAAATCGCCTTGCCCGCCAACTGGATGGCGTCGCAGTGGAAGAGCACGCCCCGCTCCCTGCAGATATCCGCGATCTCCCCAATGGGCCAGATCACCCCGGTTTCGTTGTTCGCCCCCATGAGGGTGACCAGGGCGGTGTCCGGCCGGATCGCGGACTTGAGCGTGTCCGGATCAAGCGCCCCGTTTTCGTCCACCCCCAGCAGCTCCACCTCGTAGCCCTGGGTGGCGAGAAACTCCAGCGGCGCCAGCACCGAACCGTGCTCGACCTGCGAGGAGATAATGTGCTTCTTATCGGGATTGGCCCAAACCGCGCTCAAGATGGCGGTGTTATTGCCTTCGGTGCCGCCGCTGTTCAGAACGATCCGGCCCGGATGGCAGCCGAGCAGCCCGGCCACCTGCTCCCGGGCCAGATCCAGACCCCGCCGGGCAGCTTCGCCGAAACGGTGGGAGCTGGCCGGATTGCCGAACCATTCGGCCAGGTAAGGGGCCATACCCTCACGCACCTCAGGGGCCAGCGGGGTGGAAGCGTTGTTGTCGAAGTAGATGGATTGCATGGCTAGATCCGCAGCATCCTGTCCAGGGAGAGTTTTGCCTCGGCCGCCACCTCGGGGGGTACGGTGATCCGGTTGACCACCCGCCCCTGGGCCAGGTTGTCAAGCACCCACAGCAGGTACCCGGGCTTGATTCGGTACATGGTGGAGCAGAGGCACTGGAAGGGCGAGAGGGAATGGATCTCCCGCTCCGGAAACCGGCTCTTGAGCCGGTTCACCAGATTGACCTCGGTACCGATGGCCCACTTGCTGCCCATCGGGGAATCGCGCACTGCGGTGATGATCGCCTCGGTGGAGCCGTACTGGTCCGCCCGGCTCACCACCTCGTTGCGGCACTCGGGATGAACGATGATCCGCACCTCCGAGTCGCGCTCGCGCCATGCTGCGACATGACCGGCGGTGAACTGCATGTGCACCGTGCAGTAGCCGTCCCAGAGGATTACCCTGGCCTTCTGCAACTGGGCCGGAGTATTGCCGCCCAGGGGTTTATTTCGTTGCCAGAGCACCACCTCATCCTCGGGGATGCCCAGGGCGCTGGCCGAGTTGCGGCCCAGATGCTCGTCCGGGAAAAAGAAAACCTTGTCGCCCTCGGCCAAGGCCCAGGTCAGCACCCGCTCGGCATTGGATGAGGTGCAGACCGAACCGCCGTTCCTGCCGACAAATCCCTTGAGCAGAGCGGAGGAATTCACATAGGTCACGGGGATAACCCGGCCAGTGATCACCTTGGCCAGATCCTCCCAGGCCCAGGCCACCGCTTCGCTGGTGGCCATGTCGGCCATGGGGCAGCCGGCCCGGAGATCGGGGAGGATCACCACCTGATCCGGCGCGGTGAGGATGTCGGCGGATTCCGCCATGAAATGCACGCCGCAAAAGACGATGTACTTGCTGTCCTTGGCCTCGGCGGCATTGCGGGCGAGCTTGAGGGAATCCCCGGTCAGGTCGGCGAACCGGAAGGTCGCCTCCTGCTGGTAGTGATGCCCCAAAATCAAAAGATTGCCGCCCAGCTCTTTCTTGCGGGCGGCAATCTTTTGGCAGAGTACGTCTTCATTTTCCTGCAGGTATTCCGAGCCAAGCTCAACCTGCTGCAACACGGTCATCTCTCTGTCCTTCACTCCCGGATAATCTAAAAAACCTCATCCAAATTATTGAACAAAAAAAGAGCCTTTTATCCGCCCAGTCCGTCACCCCGGCGGAAGCCGGGATCCAGAGCGGCGCATGTGCCGAAGTTTCTGGATTCCGGCCTCCGCCGGAATGACGTCAAGTGCGTTTGTCTCTTGTTTTACTCCGCTATTATTTAACCAACTTCACCCACGCGGCAGTCGGCCCCTTATCCCCTTCACCTTCGCCGAAACGAACCTCGTCGCCTTCTGCCAATTGGGCCATGGTCACGTCCTTGAGGGCGTTTTCGTGAAAATACACCTCCTGGCCGTCCGGGGTCATGAGAAACCCGTAGGATTCATAGGGGAACAGGCTCTTGATGGTGCCCATGACCGGGCCGGCTGCCGCAGCCTCCGGCTCCTTGGTGGTCTGCCGCCGCTTGCGCTGCAGCTCCTTCAACTGAAGGCCAAGGGTGTCGAATGCCTCCACCAGCAGAGGCCGCACCGTCTCCCCCTTTCTTTTTACAACCACGGTGTCATTGGGAACGGAAGCAACCACGCGAACCTCATGCCCGCCCGCTTTATGCCCGGCGGTCTCCTCAATGGAGACGCGGAGGTGATGAACAAGCCCGGGATGGTGGCGATCAAGGCGCCCCTTCTCCTCTTCGATTTTTTCCTGCCAAGCCTTGCGAATTTCCAGGTTCCGTCCTTCAACTTGTAGTTCCATGCAGTTCCTCCATCACAAGTGATTAAATTGCCGCCCGCAAGGGGCAGCCGACTGGAGAGCTTTCTATAGTATTCTACCACGATGGCGGGCAAAAAACAGCTTCTCTTCTAGCAGGATGTTGAAAAAAGCCATCCTGGCTTTTTTCAACCACGATCGGCCGGAACTGAATTCTGTCCGATCTCACAATTTCAACAAGTTAGAACTCGTCGAGATCTGGATCGAACGCAGGGCTCGATAAACGAGTTTTTCAACACCCTGCTGGGAGGGAAAGGAAAAAAACAGGCCGGAAACAGACGGAATGCGGCAATAAAATACCCCCAAGCGCATTTTATTGCGGAGCGCCCTTGAGCGCTTCCAGATAGCGGGGGCTTTCGGAGATGGTGTTGTGGCGCGCCCCCGGGATGATGCTCAGCCTGGCGACCCCCTTGCCGAAGCTTGCGTGGAGCCGCTCCGCGCCCGCGCGCGGAACTATCTCATCGTTTTCCGCCACTACCAGCACGGTCGGCGCTGCCACCAGGGGCGCGTAGCGCCAGGATTCGAACTTGTCGCGCAGCAGCCACCTCACCGGGATGAAGGGATACGCCCGGGCAGCAAGCTCTTCGAGGCTGTACAACGGCGTGACCAGCACCAGCCGGGAGACCGGCCGCTGGCTGGCCAGACGGACGGCAACCCCGGAACCCACGCTGCGGCCCACCACCAAAACCTCCGGATGCTCGGCATAAACCACGTCAAACAGGGCAAGGGCGTCCCTCTGGATCGCCTCCTCCGACGGCGCCCCACCGCTGCCGCCAAAGCCCCGGTAGTGAAGGAGGTAGATGGCGTGCTCCGGGAAATCCTCTGAAAACGAGGGCAGGCTGCGGGAGACATCCTCGGCGTTGCCGCCGAAGTAGAGCAATGCCTTTGCTCCTTCACGGGGCCGGACCGAGACCAGAACCTCGACCTCCACGCCTGCCAGCCGGAAGGTGGTGGCAGGACTTCCCAGAGCGCTCGGCTGCGGAAGGTAGATCAGGGAACGCTGCGTGACAAACAAGAGAAGGCAGAACCCAAGGTACAGGGCGGCAACGGTGAGGAAAAGGATGACAGCGATGCGTGCCATAGGCCCTGCGCCCCCATGCGGTTGAAAAAATAAATCCGCCTCTATTCTCCAACCTTACTCCGGCAGCCCCTTGATATGCACATCCTGCTGGGGAAAGGGAATAACGATGGAATGTGCGGCAAAGGCCGCGTAGACGCCCTTCAACAGATTGTGGATCTCCAGCCCCTTGAACCGGGGCTCCGCGACCCAGCAGAGCAGCTCGAAATCAACGGACGAACTCCCGAAACCGCGCAGCCGCACCCTGGCCTCGGGCTCCTTGACCACGGCGGGATTTTCGGCGGCCACCGCCAAGAGCACCGCCTCAACCTGCTCCAGGTCGCTGCCGTAGGCAACCCCCACCGGCACCCGGATCCGGAAGCGGGGAATGGGCGCGCTCTCGTTGATGATCTTGCTGTTGGCCAGAATGGAGTTGGGAATGGTGATCAGCACATCGTCCCGGGTCATGATCCGGGTGGAGCGCACCCCGATCTCCACCACCTCGCCCCGCTGGGCATCGTCAATGATGATGTAATCGCCCACCTTGAAGGTTTTGTCGGCAAAGATGCTGATTCCGCCGAAAAAATTGGCCAGACTGTCCTTGGCCGCCAGGGCCACGGCGATACCGGCGATGCCGGCGGAGGCGAAGAGGGGCGCCAGATTGACGTTCCAGATGGACAGCAGCCAGATCAGGGCGGAAACAATGACAATCACCCGCACCACGTTTTTGAGCAGCAAAAAGAGGTCAGCCCCGATCTTGCCCCGCCCGGCAATGGATTTCAGATAATGCTCGCCCACCACCATAAAGAGGCGCAACGCGGCCAGGGTCCAGACGATGAGAGCAACACTCTGCGCCAGGGCAGGCACAAACTTCTCCCACGGCTGGGCAAGGACCGGCTCCATGGTCACGGCATGAAAAACCCCGAAAAAGAACACACTGAAAACAATGGGGGTGTGGAGGATGGAGATGACCTTGTCGTCCAATTCGCTGGTGGTATAGGCGGCGGCCAACCGCTTGAGGATGCGGTTGACAAAGATATCCACTGCCTTGGCTAAAAGGGCATAGGCCGCGATTATCAGAAGCCGCTGGATAATGGGTTGTTGGGAAAGGTCTTGCAGAAAAGGGGAGAGTTCCATGTATTCACTCAGTTATTTTCGATTCAGGATTGAAGGGGGCTTTTGCCCCTACTCCCATTGCCACGCAGCCGAGCACCGCAGAGGCTGCCGAAAAAGGGCTTTGCACTGTTTGAGACGCTGCCGAGTTTGCAAAGCCCCGGCAGCATCGAGGAGCACAGGGCATCCCGCCAACGGCGGGTCAAGTGGCGGGGTGCCTTTTCTTTTTGGTTCTTTTTCTTTGGGCAAGCAAAGAAAAAGAACAGAAGGATGAAGCGTAGTCCTCTGGCTGCCGAGATTGCTGGTAATCAGAAAAAAAATCGTTCCTGCTTCCCTTAGGAGTTAAAGCCAATTCGACGCTATTTGTAACAAAAAACCTATTGTCAATCCAAAAAGGCCAAACTTCATCTTCAAATATTTATTGCTTTCCCATCCCTCATAATCAGAACTTCTTGCTAAGCTATCGCCAATATCATCAAACATTTGAGTCTTAAACTGATCGCCTTTATATTGCCTAACAACTTCCCAGGCCACAAGCCATGCACCTGCGATATCAAATAACAGTCCGATAGAATTAACAATTTTAGAACTAAGCATGATATTCCTTTAAAGAAATACTTACCAATTTGTTCTCCGTTTCCGGAGACCGGTTGCCCTTGGGCGACAGCCAACTCTTTGCTCTCAATCCCCGGCAAACCGCCTCCTCACCCCCCCAATCCTCTCCAGCGACCTCCGTACCCTCTCCTCGGAAACCTCCCCGCCCACAGCCCCACTCAATAATTCATGGGCCGCAATAATCTTCGCATGCTCATGGCAGATCAGCAGCATATCCGCCCCGGCCTTAAAGGCCACAAGCGCCGCATCGGCCACGGTGCCTTCATTCTCAATGGCCCCCATCTCCAGGTCGTCGGTTACCACCATGCCGTCATAGCCCAGCTCATCACGGAGCACTCCGCCCAGAATCCGCGGCGACAGGGTGGCAGGAAACTCGGGATCAAGCTGCGGGTACACGGTGTGGGAGGTCATCACCCCAGCCACCCCCGCCCGGATCGCGGCAGCAAACGGCACCAGATCGCACCCGCGCAGCTCCTCCAGCGAACGATCCACCACAGGCAGCACCTCGTGGGGGTCCAGGGTTGCGCCGCCCAAGCCGGGAAAATGCTTGGCGCAGGCAGCCAAGCCGTTCTCCTGCATGGTCGCAATCACCAGCGCACCCAACCGGGCCACCTGCTCCGGTATCCCACCCAGACTCCGCCTTTCCATGAACAACCCAAGCCCTGCCGGGCTCACATCCAGCACCGGGGCCAGATTCATATTAATCCCCACCGCCAACAATTCTTTGGCGCAGGTGCGGGCATAATCGACCAGCAGCTCCTCACCCTGCTCACTCTCCGCCAGCACCCTGGCATCGGGAAACTCGGTGAAATCCGGCCCCTTGAGCCGGGCCACGGTGCCGCCCTCCTGATCAATGGAGATCAGCGGCGCCCCCAGCCCGGCCGCCCGGCAGGCCTCGGCCAGCCCCAGGCATAGGGTGCGGATCTGCTCCGGATTCTCCGCGTTTCTTTTAAAGAGAATAAAATTATTGATCCCATACCTATTAATAAGGTCGCGGGTGGAATCATCCAGCTCCGTCCCTGGCAGGCCGACCATGAACAGCCCGCCCAATGCATTCTTCATAGTGCCCTCTTTGCTCTGCATTATTACTGATACTCCACCGGATCAACCCGACCGGCCTCGGCAAATCCTTTCAGCCGCAACAGGCAGCTATCGCAACTCCCGCAGGCTCTCCCCTTTTGGTCCGGGTCGTAGCAGCTATGGGTCAGGCCGTAATCCACCCCGAGCTCGAACCCCTTTTCGATGATCTCCCTCTTGGTCAGCCTGAGGAGCGGGGCATGGACCCTGAACCGGGTCTCCCCTTCCACCCCGGTCCTGGTGGCCAGATTGGCCATCTTTTCAAAGGCTTCGAGAAATTCCGGGCGGCAGTCGGGGTAGCCGCTGTAATCCATGACATTGACCCCGAGAAACACATCGCCCGCGCCCAGCACCTCGGCCCAGGCCATGGCATAGGAGAGAAAGATGGTGTTGCGGCCCGGCACGTAGGTGATGGGGATGGCGGCGTTCATTTCGGCCTGGCTGCGGCCCTTGGGCACCGCTGCATCCGTGGTCAGGGCCGAGCCGCCGATGGCGTCAAGGTCCAGGCGGAGGATGAGGTGTTTCTCGATCCCCCTGCGGGCGACATTGGCCTTGGCCCGCTCCAGCTCCACCTGCTGGCGCTGGCCGTAGGCAAAGCTGAGGCAGCAGCATTCATAGCCCTCGGCCATGGCCATGGCCAGGACCGTGGCCGAATCGAGGCCGCCGCTGAGGAGGACCACGGCTTTTGGTTTTTCCTGCATCATAATATCTCCTGACCGCATCAGGCGGCCGTTTTCTGTTCTCGTTACTTTATTGCAAGGGTTGCGGCGAAGCAAGCTGAGAAAATCAGCGCCTGCATTTTGCGATACAGTCCCCCCGCCCCTGGCGGGAGGGGGTTAGGGGGCGGGGGTGCTTGCCACATCCTAGCCATCGGCAGCTTCACCCACCCCTCAGTCCCCTCCCGTCAAGGGAGGGGAGGCAAAAGCCTGGTAGCAACCCCTTTCCCGCCCCCTTAGCCCAATCGCACCGGCAGCTTTCGCGCAACAGTGATCGCCTCCTGGCTCAAGACCGCACCATAGGCCAGCACCTCCACCCCTTGGGCCGCCACCTCCCGCAACGCTATGGCATACCCCGGATCGATGTGCTCGGCCGGAGCAAAATACTCCACATCCTCCCGCTGGACGCAGAAAAAAACCACGGCCCGGTAGCCGGTTTGGCGCAAGGCCAGCAGCTCGGCCAGATGCTTTGCGCCCCGTACGGTGACGGCATCGGGGAACATGGCCGCCCGGTCCAGGGCCAGGCTGCAGTTCTTCACCTCCACATAGATCTGCTCCACCCCGCGGGTGAACAAAAAGTCCAACCGGCTCTTATCCGATACCTTGACCTCTGGCCGGATCGTTTCGATCCCGGCCAGCTCCGCCACAACCCCTCCCTGAATGGCCTCGGCGACCAAACCGTTGGTGCGGGCGGTGTTGATCCCCACCCAGGTCGCGCCCACCCGCACCATCTCCAGGGTGTGACCATACTTGCGTTTGGGGTTGTCCGCCAGGGAGACGAGCACCGGGCTGCCAGGCTCCTTGCAGCCCAGCATGCTGCCGGAATTCGGGCAATGCACGGTGAGCAGGCGGCCATCGTCCATTTCCACGTCGGCGAGGAATCGCTTGTACCGCACAACCAGCCTTCCCGGCTGCAGGGTCTGTCCGAATTGCATTTTTTTCATCCGCTCCGATTGTTGTGGGGTATAATTGCTGCATTGATCCCTTGGCCACGCACTCACGCAACCAGAAAGATAACTTTCCAGCTTAATGCCGGAAGTGGACAAAACCCACGAAAGGTAAATGATCAGCAGTGCTGCCGGCCATTTACCAGAAAGCGCCCATAATGCCAGATACCCCAGCAAAAAAAAAGGCTGTTGCCCTCCGCTACGACACAAGCCAGGATGCCGCGCCCAAGGTGGTCGCCAAGGGCGCGGGGGAGCTGGCGGAAAAAATCATCGCCCTGGCCAAGGAACATGGCATCCCTATCCAGGAGGACGCCGACCTGGTGGAAATCTTAGCCAAGCTGGACCTCAATGCCGACATCCCCCCGGAGACCTATCTGGTGGTGGCGGAGATCCTCGCCTTTATTTACCGGGCCAACACCAAGATGACGCCCTCATAAAAAAATCCGCATACCGAGCAATCCCGACAGCCAGAGAAATGTGCTTCGCTCTTTGGTTCATTTCTTTGCTTGCCCAAAGAAACGAACCAAAGAAAAGGCACCCAGCCACTTGCCCCGCCGAAGGCGGGGTGTCCTGCGCTCCTCGATGCTGCCAGGAGTTTGCAAACTCGGCTGCGCCTCAAACAGTGCAAACTCCTTTTTCGGCAGCCTCTCCGGTGCTCGGCTGCGTGACAACGGGCTTTAACCGCTTCTGAGCGCTGTTCTGACTTAAAAGAACAAAAAATCATTACACCCAGCCCATCGCCGCTAGGAAAAATATACCGGCCCGCCCGCGAAAGTATCCATTTTTTTGACACCCCTCTTCCCGAACAACTCTCCCACCGTAACTTACACATCTTACTGTTTTCATTAATTTTACAGCAACACAACCGCCTCCGCCCCAGCCACAAGGTAATCCCGGCACGCCTCTTGCAAAGATAGAACACAAACACACGAGAGGTATGCCATGTTCGTCCATAACAGACTCGGATTGCTGGAAAGCGTTGAAACCCTGATCAACCAGGAGCAGCGGCTCAACCAGGTGGCAAACAACCTGGCCAATGTCGATACGCCGGGGTTCAAAAAGGAAACCGTCACCTTCGACGAGATGCTCTACCAGGCCAACCAGTATCGCCAGAGGGTCGGCAAGGCCTTGCGCATCAACACGGTTCACCTGCAAGGGGTGGTTCAAAAAACTGACGCACCCTTTGATCTGGCCATTTCCGGGGACGGCTTTTTTCGGATCCAGACTCCGGCCGGGGAGCGCTTGACCAGGGCCGGAAATTTCCAGCGCAACAACGAAGGGGTGCTGGTCACGGCCAACGGCTATCCGGTGCTTGGCGAGACCGGGCCGATCACCATCACCGGCAACAAGGTCGATGTGGCCCGCGATGGGCGTCTTTTTGTCGATGGCCTTCCGGTCGACCGTCTGGCGGTGGCCACCGCGGACCCCCAATATCTCAAAAAGGAAGGGGAAAACCTTTTCCGCCTTGCCGAGGGCGCGGCGGCGGAAGCCCCGCAGAACCTGCAAATCCTGCAAGGACATCTGGAAAAATCAAACGTCAATACCGTCACGGAAATGACGGAGATGATCGATCTGTACCGCGCCTACGAAGGGCAGCAGAAAATGATCCGGGCGGTGGACGACCTGGACGACCTTGCCGTGCGGAGGGTCGGCGCCCTGGCAGGGTAACCGCAGCAACTGAAGCTACCCGGGCACCAACGGCGGCAGCACTCGCGGCGTAAGGAGCCGAACAGCTCCTCAACATCCAACACAAGGGGACCAGCATGATCCGCTCATTATTCTCAGGCCGCACCGGCATGACCGGCCAGCAGTTGCAACTGGACACCATCGCCAACAACCTGGCCAACGTCAACACCGCCGGCTTCAAGAAAAGCCGGGCCCAGTTCGAGGATCTCTACTACCAGGAACTCCGGGCCATGGGCACGGAAACCGCCGATGGCGGCAGGGTCCCCTCCGGAATCCAGGTGGGCCTGGGTGTCCGCCCCACCTCGGTGCAGAAGATCTTCACCCAGGGCAGCCTCACCGAAACCGGCAACGATCTGGATTTTGCCATCGAGGGCACCGGCTTTTTCAAGGTGGTGCGCGACGGCGAGGATTACTTCACCCGGGCCGGCGCCTTCAGCCTTGATGCCGACGGCAACGTGGTCACCCAGAACGGCGACCGGCTCCAGCCGGAATTCACCGTGCCCCAGGGAACAACCTCCATCGCCATCAACAACAATGGGCTGCTCACCGCCAAGGATGCCCAGCAGCAGGTGCTCGCCACGGTCCAGATCACCCTGCACAGCTTCATCAATCCCGGCGGCCTGCGCAGCACCGGAGCCAATCTTTTCCTGGAAACCGAGGCATCCGGCGCCCCCACCGAGGCCAACCCCGGCACCGAGGGAATGGGCACCATCCAGCAACGTTTCATCGAGGTTTCCAACGTGGATGTCACCGAGGAGCTGGTCAACATGATCATCACCCAGCGGGCCTATGAGGTAAACTCCAAATCGGTCACCACCGCGGACAAGCTGCTGGAAGTGGCGAACACCCTGGTCCGTTAAAAGGAATGACTAAAATGCTGTTGCGCCTGTTCACCATTGCCCTGCTGCTCTGCCTTGCCTGTCCCCTGCCAGGAGAGGCGGCGGACCCCATTGCGACCCCGGACCTCACGGCGTTGGAGAACATCTTCAGCGAGGTGGTGCTCAAGGATTCCCCCTGGCCCAAGGAGGATGTGGAGATTGCCAACTTCAGCGTCCGGCCGCTGGCCATGACCCTGCCGGAGGGCGGCTTTGACTACCGGATCACCCAGAAGCCCAACGACACCCGGCCCGGCAAAAAAAATGTCACCGCCACCATCCTGCAGGAGGGCCAGGAGCAAGGACAAGTGAGGATGAGCGGCGACCTCAGGCTGTTCGGCACGGTGGTCAGCACGCTGAAAAGGTTGAACCGAAACGAGATCGTGGGCGAGAGCGACGTCACTGCGAAGCGGCAGGACATTTCCATGCTGGACGCGGGCCTCATCCAGGATCCGAAAGAGGCGATCGGAAAAAAGCTCAAAACCTCGCTGCCGGCCGGTGCCATTCTGCATGCCCAGGCCCTTGAGGCCCCGACCCTGGTACACCGGGGCGAGCGGGTGACCATCATGGCCAAATCGCAGGCAATCAAGATAACCGCACCTGGCGAAGCCAGAAATTCCGGGGCGCTCGGCGAAATGATCCGGGTCAAGAACCTCGCCAGCCGCCGCGAGATCCATGCCCGCGTTACGGGCGCAGGCCTCGTGGAGGCCGAGTTCTGAAACAGCCGCCCCATCCATCATAAGGAGAAGAGTATGCGCACCACACTGCACACCACCAGCCTCATCCTCCTGCTGGCAGGACTTTCCGGCTGCGCCGCCGCGGGCAGCCAACAGGCCCAGCAGTTGCCGGAACGCTACACCCTGCCCGCCCCGGCAAAGGCGGCGCAAACCCGGCCCGAGGGCACAATCTACGCGTCCGGCAACAGCCTCGACCTTTACGCCGACAGCCGGGCGAAACGGATCGGCGATATCGTTCTGGTCCGCATCGTGGAAACCTCCAAGGGCAACAAGGAGGCCAACACCAAGACCGAACGCGAATCCACGGTCACCGGCGGCGTTTCCAGCCTTTTTGGCCTGGAGACCTGGCTGGCGGACAAAAACAGCCGTTTCACCCCCTCGCTCACCGAGCTGCAGGCCAGGCTGACCAATGATTTCGAGGGCAAGGGCAAGACCAACCGAAAGAGCAACGTGACCGCCACCATCTCCGCCAGGGTGATCGACATCACCACCGACGGCAACCTGAACATCCGGGGCTACCAGGAGGTTAAGGTCAACAACGAAACCCAGCACATCATCCTTTCCGGCATCATCCGGCCGCAGGATGTCGCCCAGGACAACTCGGTCCTTTCGACCCATGTTGCCGACGCCCGGATCGAATACAGCGGCCAGGGGGTTCTCGGCGACAAGCAGCAGCCGGGCTGGCTGGCAAGGGCTCTGGACAGTGTCTGGCCGTTTTGAGGATACAGGCGCAAGGATACAGGTGAAAGAAGCGACCTTTAGCCTTGCGCCCTGCTCCTGTTGACTAGGAAAAATATTCCGTACACCCCGAGGGAGATTCCATGAAAAAAAGAATATTTCCTTTAAAAATGGCGCATTACAACACCTGCCTCTCCCGTGGCACGCTGCTTGCTAAACTATCACGATACAGGCTCCGCAGAATACAGGCCGAGGACAGCTCCATGCAGACGACCCAAACACAACCAGGAACCAACCCCGCACGGATTGTTTCGGGCACCACGCTGCTCTTTTCCGCCGCGCTGCTGTTCGGGCTTCTCCTCAACACCGGGATTGCCCACGCCGTTCGCTTAAAAGATCTGGCCTCGGTGAAAGGGGTGCGGAACAACCAACTGGTGGGCTATGGCATCGTGGTCGGCCTGAACGGCACCGGCGACGGCAACAAGGCGGCTTTTACCGGCCAGGGTCTCACCAATATGCTCAACAACCTCGGGGTCAAGGTGGACCCGGAAGCCACCAAGGTGAAAAATATCGCCTCGGTCATGGTGACTGCCACCCTGCCGCCCTTTTCCAAGGTGGGCCAAAGCCTCGATGTCACCATTTCCTCGGTGGGCGACGCCACCTCCCTGCAAGGCGGCACCCTGCTTGTCACCCCGCTCAAAGGGCTGGACAACAACGTCTATGCCATGGCCCAGGGCCCCATCAGCACCGGGGGCGGCCCGGACGGCCGACCCGCGGCACGGCAGACAAACCACCTGACCGTGGCCCGGATCAGCAACGGTGCCTCGGTGGAACGGGAAGTGCCCATGACCTTTGCCAATAAGGAAAGCATCACCATCAGCCTGTCCGCGCCGGATTTCACCACGATCTCCCTGATGAAAACCGCCATCGACACCTATCTGGGCGGCCCCTACGCCACCGCCCGCGACGGCGCCTCGGTGGACGTGGCTGTCCCCCCCAAATACCGGGCCCAGGAAATTGCCCTGCTGGCAGCCCTGGAAAACATCGAAATCAACCCGGAACAGCGGGCCAAGGTGGTCCTGAACGAACGGACCGGCACGGTGGTCATGGGCGCCAATGTCACCATCAACCAGATGGCCCTTTCCCACGGAAACCTGAGCCTGCAAGTCAAGCCCCCGCCCCCGCCGGGCGTTCAGGCCAACTCCCCGGCGGACCCCATCAGGGTCGGGCAGAAGGTGGTGACCCTGCAGCCGGGCGTAACCCTGGGCGAGGTGGTGCGGGCGCTGAACTCGGTGGGCGTGGCCCCCCGCGAACTCATCGCCATCTTTCAGGCCATCAAGGCCGCCGGCGCCCTGCAGGCTGAACTGGAAATCATTTAGTACGTTAGAAATTATTTTCCGGCAGTGAATACTTTCGTTAAGGCACATACCCCGTTTATCGGGATGAGGAAACGCCATGGATATCATCAGCGAAGCAACAGCCGGACTTAAGGGTAGCACCAATTCTGCCGATACGCTCAAGGAGAGGAAACTCCGCGAGGCCTGCGCCGGATTTGAAGCCCTGATGCTCAAGCAGATCCTGAGCCAGGCGCGCCAGGGTATTCCCAAAAGCTGCCTGCTTGACGGCGGTTATGGCGAGGAAATGTTTCAATCCATCCAGGATGAGCAACTGACCCAAAAATTGGCCGGAAGCTCCGGGATCGGATTCGGCGATATGCTGTACCGGCAACTGTCGCAAGCACATGTTCCGCCAAACAAGGAGAAATAGACCATGCAGCAGACACAGACGACGGAACAACGCACCCTGCCCGCACGGTTCTACGAGGTTTTGGAGCAGCAAGTCCAGCTTTCCGAAGACATGCTCGCCATCTTGAGCGAAGAGCAGACGGCCCTGACGGCCATGGACATGCAGGCCCTCCTCCGCCTGAGCGCCAGGAAAGAAAACAGACTGAACCGTATTCAGTCCCTGGACGCGATGCTCGCCGAGATGACCAAGGAGATCCTCCCTGGCGCACAAACGAAAACGGCAAGACTTGCCGCCCTTATCCCCCTGCTCAATCCGGAAGAAGGGAAAAAGGTCGGCCAGTACAGGAAGAACCTGACCCGGCTGCGGGAGGAAATCCTCAACCGCAACCGGATCAACGGTCATTTTGCCGCGGATGTTAAAACATATCTGAACGACGCCATCACCTTGATCACCAGCTCCATTGCGGACCGCCCCATGTACGGACTCACCGGCCTCAGCAAAAAACCCTCGCTGAACCAACCCTCCTTGATCAGCAGGGAGGTCTAGGCCATGGCCGGCATCGGACATGTGCTCAGCATTGCCAAGGAGGCTCTCCTCACCCACCAGCTTTCCATCCAGGTGGCGTCGCACAATATCGCCAACGTCGACACCCCCGGCTACACCCGGCAATCCCTGCAACTGGAAACCCACAACGCGACCCCCATCAGCTCCGGCATGCTGGGCGGCGGCGTCAAGGGCACAGACATCCTGCGGAACTACGACCAGTTCATGGTGCAGCGGCTTGCCGGCCAGGAATCGAAGCTGGGCAGCCTGGAAGCGCAGCAGCAATCCATGCGGCTTGTGGAATCCGTATTCAATGAAGCGCCGGGCCTTGCCATCAACGACCTGATGAACCAGTTCTGGAGCAGTTGGCAGGATATGGCCGACGACCCGGAAATATCCGGAACCAGACAGGCGGTTATTCAATCTTCCCAACTGATCATCGACCAGTTGCACACCATGACCAGCGAGATAACCCAGGCCAAATTCGATATCGGGGTCAGCCTGGACACGGCCATCGGCGACGTCAATTCCATCGTCAGCCAGATCGCCGCCCTCAACGTGGAGATTTCCGGAACGGAATCCGCTGCAGGCCAGGCCAACGACCTGCGCGACAAACGCGACTCCCTGGTCAATGACCTTTCCAAGCTCCTGGACATCTCATTTTTCGAGGACAAAAACGGCGCCTACACCATACTCATGGCCGACGGCCACACCCTGGTGGAGAGCAACGAATCATGGCGTGTGGACTGGGAAAACAACGAACTCATCTGGGTAAACGCCGACAACAACGGAAAAGAAACACGCCGGCCCATCGGCGGAGGCGCTGAGCTGGGGGGCCAGATCGGGGGCTGGCTCGAGGTGCGCGGCAATCTGGTCGAAGGCGACCCGGACAATTTCCTTGGCCGGTTGGACGCCTTTGCCAACTCCCTGATCCGGGAGATCAACCAGCAGCACACCCAGGGGGTCGGACTCACCCTGTTCGGCGACACCCTGACCGGCTCGGAAGTGGCAAAAGATGTCGCCCGCCTCACCTCCACCGTGGACGCGGCCACCGACATCACCTCCATCCCGGCCGGAAGCATCACCATCAACAACCGGGAGATTGGCGACATTAGCGGCGGCGCGGACCAGAATGGCCTGGCCATGACCAAAGCCCACAATGCCGTGACCGCCATCAATACGGCCGAGGCCGGGGTCGAAGCGCGATTGACCACCCTGACGGCCGGCACGGCCGTGGACGCGACAAATATTCTGGCGGGAGACATCATCAATCTTACGGTCAACGGCGTTGCCGTCGCGTACACGGTGCTCGCCGGCGATGTGGGCGACAACGCCGCTTTTGCCGCAAGCCTGGCCGCCGAGGTGGTCATCGACCTTGCCGCATACAACGCTCTCGCCACCACCACCAATCCGGTAACCATCACGGCGATCGCCGGCAATGGCGCCAACGGCGGCGTTGCCAACTCCATCGTCTTCTCCAACCTGAACGAGGGCGATGGCTCCTCGATCACCGTGGCCGGTCTGGCCATAACCCGTGCGGGCGTCCCCATGGCCTTCACCTCCGATCTCGGGCTCGACGCGCTCAACGGCAACAGCTACACCGCCGACGCCACCCACAATAACGGCAAGATCACCCTTTTTTCCACGGCAAGCTACACCATCACTGCCGGAGCAAACGACGTCATCCTGGCCCAGCTTGGCCTGACCAACCCGCCATTCACCTTTGACACGCAGCAAGGCGATGGCAGCCTTACCTATGGCCCGGACATCGCCAGCCAGGGCGCCCTGCTCCCCGGATACGACTATTTTGACGAAATTGACACCTCCGGCAGCTTCGATATCTGGATTTACAACGATGACGGCTCGCTGGCCATGCCCCAGCCGGTCACCATCTCCCTGGAGCGCGCCTACACCCTGAACGACGTCGCCAACATCATCAACAAAACCGTTGGGTCCGCCACCGGCGGCAGCAGTTGGCTCACCGCCTCAACCGTCGGCAACAGCCTGCGCCTCACCCCGGACGCCAGCCACCAGTTCGCCTTTGCCAACGACACCTCGAACTTTCTCCAGGTTGCCGGGCTCAACACCTTCTTCTCCGGCAACAGCGCGGCAAGCATCTCCTTGAACAGCATGATTGCACAAGATCTCAACACCCTTGCCGCAGCCACCGTCGGCCCGCAGGGGCAAATATTTCGCGGGGACAACACCAATTCCCTCAAGATTACCGGCATCCAGCACGATGAGTATATCACCTTTACCGGCGGCGGCCGGAATACCCTGGATGGTTTTTACAACACCCTGGTGGGCCAGGTTGCCAACACCACCCGCACCATAACCCACTCCTACGACTCCACGGTGCTGGTCAACAAGCAGGTGAAGGAAATGCGCGATTCGGTCTCCGGCGTTTCCCTGGACGAAGAGATGGCAAGCCTGGTTAAATTCCAGCACGCCTACACCGCGGCCGCCCGCCTCATCACCATGTCGGACGAGATGCTGCAAACCCTGCTTGATTCGGTGCGATAGGAGAAAAGCCATGCGGATCACCATGCAGTCCATCCATTACAATATCCTGACGAATCTTAACAAGATCACCACGGATATGAACCGGATCAATACCCAGATATCCTCGGGCAAGCAGATGTCCACGATCTCGGACAACCCGGTGAACCTGGTGACCGCCCTGGGGTTGAGGAGCAACCTTACCCAGATCTCTTCCTATCAGGACAATCTTTCCTTCGGCAACAAGAGCATCACCGCCGCGGAAAACGCCCTTACCCAGATGAAGGATCTGGCCCTGCGGGCAAAAACCCTGGCCATCCAACTGGCCAATGGCTCCATGACCCCGGAAAACCGATTGAGCGCCGCGGAAGAAGTACAACACCTTTTCGAATCGGCAATCACCTTGGGCAACAGCTCGGTGAACGGCAAATACATCTTTGGCGGCTACCGCACCACCGGCTACACCGCGCTCGAGCCGACCCCCTTTATCCAAGATGCCCGGGACGGCTATTTCATCAATGGCGTCCCCCAGGCCAGGATGGAAGAACAACTGACCGGAGTGGTGGACAACAGCGCCGATCTAGCTGACGGCGACCTGCTCCTGAATGGGGTCAATGTTGGCCCGGTAGTCCTTACTGCCGGCCTGAACAATGGCCTCAACATGGGCGGAGCCGACACCCTGAAAACCGCGATTACCGCCGCCAACAGCGGCGTCACCGCCAGCCTGACCACTCTGTACGCCGGAGCAGCGGCTACTGCCCCGGGAGCCGCCACCGTAACCTTTTACCTCAACGGCACGGCAATCAACGTCACCACCGGCGGAGTCAGCGCCACCCAAACCGCCACCGACGTCGCCGCAGCCATCAATGCCAAAAGCGCTCTTACCGGCGTAAGCGCCGAGAGAGGATTGGGAAACAACGGTGGAGTCGCAGATTCCATTATTTTAAAAAATAGCCAAAAAGGCGATGAGTCCGCCATCACGCTTACCGGCCTCAGCGCTGCGGAAATGGCGATAACCGGTTTTGCCGACAACACGAACCAAGCCGCCGATGCCACCCATAATACCGGGGAAATCTCCCTCAGCTCCACTGCCGCCTTTTCCATCACCACCAGCGACACGGCCAGCGACTCGATTCTCGACCTCATTGGCCTTGGCGGCGGCAGCATGGGCTTTGCCGACAATGCCGCCGATGGAGAACTGGTCTATGGCAGCCGAATAGGCGCCAACGACCTGCTGGTCAACGGCCTTGCCGTCACCACCCAATCGGATGGACTCTCCGATGTCTATGCGGACATCTCTGCCGCTGCCAAGGCGGAAGCGATCAACAGCCGGACCGCGGAACATGGCGTGACCGCCCAAATCACCCCAGCCACCCTGCGTGCCGCCGCCGCTGTGGAAGCAGGGACGGAGGCCGGCAAGCTGAGCGGAACGGTGAACAACGCTCTGAACATTGGCGCCGGGGATCTGGCAATCAACGGCTTCCCCACCATCACCGCCGTGAATACGCAAGCTGCGCCACCAGCCGGCCTCAATATGCAGCGGGCGAGCGACCTCAAGGAGGCAATCAATGCAATCAGCGGCAACACCGGGGTTACTGCCAACCTGACCACCCTGTACGCCGGCAATGCGGCGACCACCGGCGGTACTGCCGCGACAAACTTTACCCTGAACGGCGTTTCCGTGGCGGTAAACGCCAATGGCGAAACCCCCACGGCCATTGCCCAACAGGTGGTTGCCGCCATCAACGCGGTGAGCGCCCAGACCGGCGTTACCGCGGTGCGAGGCGATGGCAACAATGGCGGAGTGGTTGACTCCATCGTGCTCACCAACACCCTGGCCGGCGATGAAACACCCATCGTGGTGGCGGGTCTGAACGCAGCGGAAACCTTGCGCACCGGCCTCGGCAATGCCAGCCAGGCCGCGGATGCTACTCACAACACCGGAACCATCACCTTTTCCTCCGAGGCGCCCTTTACCCTGTCCAGCCCCAACAATCCTGCGGACGACACCATTCTCCAGGAATTTTCCCTTGGCGGCGGCCAAGGCAACACCGGAATCAGCGGCGATCTGGCGGGCGACGGCCAGATGGAATACGGCTCCACTCCTACCTATCTGGGCACCGGCGACCTGCGGATCAACGGGGTGGACATCTTTCCCGCAGCCACGGCCATCACCGGCAAGGATGACACCAACGCCCTGATCAATGCCATCAACGCCAAACAGGAGGAAACCAAGGTGACCGCCGGACGCGACAGCTCCGGCAACCTGATCCTCACCGCGATTGATGGTCGCAACCTGCATGTCGAGACCTCTGCCTTGGGCGAGAAAGTAACACGCCTCAACGGCGGCGCCCCGGCCCCCAACAGCAAGGTCTATTTCGGGGAGGTACGCCTTTCCGCAGGAAGGGAATTCTTTCTTGAAAGCGCCACCACCACTGTGGGAGCACTCCCGGTGGAAACCGGCTTTGCCGCCCTGGGAATGAGTGGCGGCCAGACAGCCACCGGCATTACCGGAGATTCGGCCGATGACGGCACAATCTTCGTCAACACGATCAACTACGAAGACGGCTATGTTCGCTACGCCGGAGACCGAGAACACGATTTCGCCGTCAATATCGGCCAAAGAAGCACGTTAGAGGTAGGGAAAAACGGCATGTCCGCAGTCATGGACACCGGAATCTTCACCGTCCTGAAAGGACTCGCCGATGCCTTCCGAGGAAATAATTACACAACACTGAACGGAGCAGCCAAGGCTCTCGACACCAGCGTCCTCATGAACAGCGGCACAACAGGTCTTGCCCTTGAGAACGAGTTGCGGAACGGCGCCTTCACCATTGTGGTGAGCAATCACGACTCAAGCCCGCCAACAACGCTCAGTTCGGTAAGCATCAATATCGACACCGCCAAGGATTCCCTGGCAGACATCGCCAACCGCATCAATGGAGTTCCCGGCATCTCTTCTTCGTGGTCGGAAGACGGGCATCTTCAGATCAGCAGCGATGATCCGTCCCGCTACACCTTTGCCATCTCCGACGACACCAGTAATTTCCTTAGGGCCACAGGCAGCGAAACGGACAACATCCAGGTCAGCAATATCAGCCGGTCCATTTCCGAACTGGATGACCTCATGCAGAATCTGGCCACCCAGATCTCCGACTTCGGCGCCCGGGCGAACCGGATCATCGTCCAGCAGCAGATTTACACAAACCTTGAATTGTCCACCAAGGAAAATCTCTCGGAAAAGCAAGACACCGATATAACCAAAGCCCTGCTGGAGCTTAAATCCAAGGAAACGGCCTACGAGGCCGCCTTGGCCGCCGCAGCCAGAACCATGCAGTTGAGCCTGGTGGATTTCCTCAAGTAGTCATTGTTTTCTCTTTGCAAAAACAGGAGAATACGTTCAGGGAAGAACGTACTTCATCGGGGATCAAGCCAGGGAGGGCGAAAAGAATGCTGATACTTGCAAGAAAACCAGGAGAGGCCATTGCCATTGGCGATGGCATTAAAATCCGGGTCCTGGAGATAAAAGGGGGACAGGTGAAAATCGGGGTCGAGGCCCCGGCCGAGGTCATGGTTCACCGGGAAGAAATCTACCTCCGCATCGTGGAGGAAAACACCCGGGCGGCGGAAGCTCCGGCGGATCTTTCGTCGCTTGCCTCTGTATTCAGCACCGACAAAGCACGAAGCAAGCCGTCGCACGGCGGAAACACACAAGAGAACTAGCGCGAATTCAGGCGGTAAATCGGCATGCTGAAAACCACCGCCCACCGTTACGCTGCTTTTCAGCCCCAAGGGAGAAAAGGATGATGCACGCCATGGCCACAACAACCAACACGGAAAAACATGGGGAAATCACGGTGTCCACCAGCCGTTTCGGGCAACTTTCGGTAAACCCGGATAAAATCATCACCATGACCTCCCCGTTCCTGGGCTTCCCGGACTCAAAGCGTTTCATTATCAAGCCGCACGGAGAAGAATCGCCGTTTCTCTGGCTCCAGTCCCTGGATGACCCGAAGCTCGCCTTTGTGGTCACGCAGGCCGCCATCCTGATCCCGCAGTACCAGCCGGAAATTTCCGCTCCCGTCCGGATGGAGCTGCAAACCGCCGCAGATCAGCCGATGGATATCCTGCTCATCCTGACCATCCCCCGGGAAAACCCCGAAGGAATGACAGCCAACCTGCTCGGCCCGGTGGTGATCAATCCCGGCAAGCGGCTGGCGAAACAGGTTTTACAGGACCCCGCGCTCTACGATGCCTGCTGGCCGGTGTTCACCATGGAACATGCGGGACAATGATGGCTCAACGCCACATGACACAATGGAAAACAAAGGAAGGAAGGGGGGCATTTTTGAGGAACAACGAAGAAAAAATGGAGATTGAGCGGCTGCTAATCCACCAGGGTCTCGGAGAGCAGACTGCCCATCATCTTGTCGGCAAGCCGGTGAGGATCGACCTGATATTCGCCGCGGGCAATTTCTTCCTTGAGCGCCTGGACTCTATCCATACGAACGTCCGGAGTCTGTTCCAGAATATCCTTGGCCTTCTGCACCTCCAGGGAGGCTGCCGAAAGCACCACGCGATCCGTAGGCTGGCCGGTCTTTTCAGGCGTGGCCGCAGCAGAATCTTCAGATTTCCGAACCTGAACCTTTTCTGTTTTAACCGGAGGTAAAATGCCTGTTAGTTTCATGACCAGATCCTTACTTCGCTGCAGGGTTTTTATAGCCGTGTGGTGATTGAGACCCCAAAAACGCCCTGGCGTTCTTCTCACCTACACCTTTGTATTTATCATATCGGCCTTTTAATATCAAACTTAAAATAAAAAACCAAATCACCAAAAAATCCATTAATTCAGACAGAAACAAGGCATCCCCCTCCCTCCCCACTCTCATTTCCCACGATTCGCCACGTTCCCGGCTACGGATCCCGCACACCAGGAGACGCGGCCCAGTGTGTTGGCCCGGTGTTGCCAAACAGGTATGCTGCTGGTAGTATCTGCCCATGAAAAATCTCGACCCTGTGTACCTCATCGACGGAAGCGCCTACATCTACAGGGCCTACCATGCCATTGCCCCGCTCACCAACAAGAGCGGCCTGCCCACCCATGCGGTGTACGGGTTCACCAACATCCTGCTCCGGGTTCTGCGGGAAAAGGCGCCCAGATTTCTCGGCATCGCCTTTGATGTGCGGGGGCCGAACTTCCGCCACGAGATGTACCCTGCCTACAAGGCAAACCGTCCGACCATGCCCGACGACCTTGCCTGCCAGATTCCCTACATCAAGGAGATCGTCGCCGCCCACAACATCGCCTGCCTGGAGCGCCAGGGATTCGAGGCCGACGACCTGATCGCCTCGGCGGCCAAAAAGCTGGCGGCCCAAGGGCATCCGGTGATCGTGGTCTCCGGGGACAAGGATCTCCTGCAGCTCGTTTCTGAGTCCATCACCGTCTGGGACCCCATGCGGGACGTATTCATGGACCCTGCCGCGGTGCAAAAAAAATACAATATCCCGGTGGACCGTCTCCTCGATTTTTTCGCCCTGATGGGCGACAGCTCGGACAACGTGCCCGGGGTGGCGGGCATCGGCCCGAAAACCGCGGAAAAATTGATCAATCAATGCGGTTCGCTGGAAGGGATCTACCAGCATATCGAGACCATTTCCCAGGCAAAGCTGCGGGAAAAACTGCTGGCCGATCGGGAAAACGCCTTTCTCTCCCGCCAACTCATCGCCCTCAAGGACGATCTCGCCTCGCCGGAGCTCAAGGAGTACGAGATCCCCGAGCCCAACCAGGAAAAGCTGCAGGAGCTTTACTCTTTTCTCGATTTCAGCCGGTTGCTGAAAACCCCCGTCTCCACGGCCATCGCCCTGGAGACCACGGGATTCCACTTGATCACCTCCGAGCACCGCCTCCAGGAGGTTTGCCACCAACTGGCCAAGCTCCCCTTGCTGGTGCTGGACACGGAAACCACCTCCCTGGACCCGCTGGTGGCCGAGCTGGTGGGCATCTCCCTGTGCGGTTCCGCCGAGGAGGCCTATTATCTGCCCATCGGCCACCGGGACAGCAACGGAAACCCGGTGGCCGGCCAGTTGCCCCTGGCCCTGGTCCGGAAAATCCTGGCCCCGCTTCTTGCCGACCCGAACCTGCCCAAGCTCGGCCACAACCTCAAATTCGATCTGCCCATCCTGGAAAACCACGGCCTCCCTCTCAATGGCCCCCTGTGGGACACCATGATCGCCTCCTACCTCCTCGACCCTTCCCGCCGTTCCCAGAAGCTCGACGACCTGTGCCTGGAGATGCTCGGCAAGCGGCTGACCAGCTTCGGCGAGGTCACCGCAGGGGACAAGCGGCCGGACAGCTTTGCTTACGTGGTCCCGGAAGCGGCCAAGGACTATTCCTGCGAGGATGTGGCCGGCGCCTTTCTGCTCTGGCAGCGGTTCCGGCCGCAGCTCGAAGCGTTTGGCCTCTGGGAGCTTTTCTCCGACCTGGAGATGGCGCTGGTCCCCATTCTGGTCCGGATGGAACAAACCGGCATCACCGTGGACCAGAACCAACTGCAGCGGTTGTCCGATGATTTCGGCCTCCAGCTCGCGGAGTTGGAAAAGACCATCTATGCCATGGCCGGGGAGGAGTTCAACATCAACTCCACCCGCCAGCTCGGCGAGATCCTCTTTGCCAAGCTGGGGCTGCCTCAAGGGCGGAAAACCAAGACCGGCTACTCCACCGATGTCAAGGTCCTGGAAAGCCTGGCCCGGCAGCACGACCTGCCCGCGGCGATCCTGGCCCACCGCAGCGTAAGCAAGCTCAAGAACACCTATGTGGACAGGCTGCCGGAGCTCATCCACCCCGTAACCGGGCGGGTCCACACCTCCTTCAACCAGACGGTCACCGCCACCGGCCGCTTGAGCAGCAGCAACCCGAATCTGCAGAACATCCCGATCCGCACCCCCGAGGGACAGAAGATCCGGGCCGCTTTCGTCGCCGCGCCGGGCCAGCTCTTTTTGTCGGCGGATTATTCCCAGATCGATCTGCGGGTCATGGCCCATTATGCTAAAGACCCGGCCCTGCTGGCCGCCTTCCGCGCGGGCCAGGACGTGCACAGCCAGACCGCGGCCGAGATCTTCCGGGTCAATGCCGCCTTTATCTCGCCGGAGATGCGGCGGGTGGCAAAAACCATCAACTTCGGAATCATTTACGGGATCAGCGCCTTCGGCCTTGCGGCCCAGCTCGACTTGAGCCGCAAGGAGGCCGCCACCTTCATCGAGCGCTACTTCGCGCACTACGCCGGAGTGAAGCGCTTCATGGAAGAAATAGTCGAAAAGGCCCGGCAGGACGGCTTTGTCACCACCCTGCTCAACCGGCGCAGGTTGCTGCCCGACATCGACAGCTCCAACAAGGCCAGCCGCGAATTCGCCGAGCGCACCGCAATCAACACCCCCATCCAGGGCACGGCCGCGGACATCATCAAGCTGGCCACCATCGCCGCCACCCGCCGGATCAGCGAACAAGAGCTGAACGCCAAGCTCCTGCTCCAGATCCACGACGAGCTGGTCTTCGAGGTTCCGGCCGCGGAAATAGAAAAAACCGCAGCCGTGGTCAAGGAGGCCATGGAAGGGGTCATGCAGCTTGACGTCCCCCTGGTGGTGAACACGGTGGTGGGGGAAAACCTGGCCAAGGTCTAAGGGGCATCCCCCCGAGGCTGCTTAAATACATTGACTGTCTCCGGGAAAAAAATTAGGATAACGTCCTGTATTTCAAACAAAACAGCCTTCTCATCATTACCCGTGGGTGACACATGCTCGACTTCATGCGCCGCAAGGCCAAATCGACCTATATTCAGGCGATCATCCTCATCATCATTCTGGTTTTTGTCTTCTGGGGGGTGAACTCTTCCCAGCAAGGCGGCCCCGACGCCATTGCCACGGTCAATGGCCAGAAAATCTCCTTGCGGCAATACCAGCAGGCCCACGAACAGACGGTCAACAGGTATCAGGAGCAGTTCGGCGGCACCCTGCCTCCGGAGCTGCTTGAGGTCTTGAACCTGAAGCAGCAGGTGCTGAATCAGATCATCCAGGAACTGCTCATGCAACAGGGCGCCAAGGAAGCGGGGTTGATAGTCGGCAATGAGGAGGTGCGCAAGGTTATCCATGGCATGGATGCCTTCCGGGAAGAAGGGATCTTCAAACTCGACCGCTACAAAACGCTCCTTGCCTCCTCAAAAATGACCACTGCTGATTTTGAAAACAACGTGCGCAACGATCTGCTCCACGCCAAGATTCTTGCCCACCTTTCCCGGTTCGGCCGAGTCTCCGACAGCGAGATCAAGGACCGTTTCGCCTTTGACAACGATCAACTCAAGCTCGAATATGTCGCCTTCAAGGCGGAGGACTTCCGGACTGCCGGCCCGGTGCCCGATCAGGAGCTGAACGCCTTTTTTGCGGAACGCAAGCAAGGCTACCTGACCGAACCGCAGGTCAAGCTCCGATACATCACCTTTCGCAATGAACAGGGGCTGGCCGGCATCCAGATAAGCGATCAGGAGATCGAACAGTACTACGCCTTGAACCCGGACAAATTTTCCGCCCCCGAGCAGCGCCAGGCCCGGCACATCCTGCTTCGCTCCGATGCCAAGGAGAGCCCGGAGCTGCGGGACGTCAAGCGCAAAAAACTGGAGACCATCCTGGCGCTGGCCAAGGCGGGCAAGGATTTTGCTCAACTGGCCAGGGAACACTCCGAGGATTCATCCGGGGAAAAAGGGGGCGACCTCGGCTTTTTCAGCAAGGAGCAGATGGTCCAGCCCTTTGCCGAGGCGGCCTTTGCCCTCAAGGAAGGAGAGATCAGCGGAGTCGTGGAGACGCAATTCGGCCTCCACCTCATCAAGCTTGAACACATCAAGCCGGCGCAGGTGACCTCCCTTGCCGCGGCGCGGGAACAGATCGCCAATGAACTCAAGGCCCAGCGCGGCAAGGATCTTGCCTTCCAACTGGCAAACCAGGCCTACGAGGGAATCATCCAGGCCGGCAGCCTGGACAAGTATGCGGCCGAAGCGGCGGCGCCGGTGCAGACAACCGATTATTTTACCCAGAGCAACCTTCCCGCGGCGCTGGCAGGGCCGCCCGCGCTTGTCAAAACCATCTTCGCCCTGAAAAAGGGCGAGTTGAGTTCGCTGCTTGAGATCAACGGCGGCTACGCCATTCTCTATGCGGACGAAGTGAAGGAACCCCAGGTTCCGGCGCTGGCCGAGGTCCGCCCCAGGGTGGAAAAGGATTTTCTTGACGAGCAGGCCCAGGCCAAGGCCAAGGACGCAGCCGTGGCCTTGCTGGCCCAAGCCAAAAAGGAAGGCTCCCTTGTTGCCGGGGCGGAAAAGACCAAGAGCCGGATTCAGGAAACCTCTTTTTTCACAAGAAGCCAGCAGGCAGCCAGCGGCTTGCCCGCGCCCGTCGCCGCGCAGGGTTTGAAACTCAGTGGTGCTTCACCGTACCCTGACGAGATCGCGGAGAACGGCGCAACATTCTACGTGCTCCATTTCAAGGAAAGCAACCCGGCGGGCGAGGACGTATTTGCCGGGCGGAAAGAACCGCTGCGAAAAATGCTCACCCAGGAAAAACAGATGCAGGTCATGGGCGCCTGGCTCGCGTATCTCCAGAGCCGGGCCACAATCACCACCGATAAAAAATTCTTGGAGTAAGAAACTGTCCAGCCTCGCCACGCGGCAAACCTGGCGAGGCTGCGAAGCAGATATCCCGCCTGCGGCCGTTGGCGGTTATTTGCCGCGGACCGGGCTCCAAAGGGGATCATCCCCAAAACGCTCCATCCACCAGTCTTCCCCGTCAAGGGGCTGATCCTCCCCCGGTACCAGGGGGATTTTGTACTTTTTCCCATATTCCAGGAGAATCTGGCACGCCTCGGTGAGCCGGTGCATCTCCAGCCTCTGCACTTCCGTCCCTGCCTCCTTGTGCCGGGCAAGATCGGGATGATGCTCCTTGGAGAGCCGGCGGTAGGCTTTTTTTATCTCGTCCAGGCTTGCCTGGTCCGGCAAACCCAAGAGAGTCTTGGCCTCCACGATCTTTTTCCATTCATCGTTGGTCATATGCTGTTTGAGCCGGAGTCTTTTTTTCTCCAGCTCTTCTCCTCATGCTTCATCAGACGCTCGATGTTGTCCCGATGCTTGAGCCAGATCAAGACCCCTATCCCGAACGCCAGGAGGGAATTGCTCACCGAACCGGAGAGCAGCCAGACCAAACCCGGCATCAGCAGGGCTACGGTGAGCGAACCCAGGGAAACATAGCCCCAGTTGTAAACCACCCCGGCAAAGAGAAGCATGCCGACGAGCGCCGCGACCGGCTCAAGATAGAGAAAGATGCCCAGCGCCGTGGCCACGCCCTTGCCGCCTTTAAACCGCAGATACAGCGGATAGAGATGCCCCAGAAAGGCCGCCCCGCCACAGAGCGCTACCCACAACTCCCGCTGGCCGCTATTCTCCAGCAACCAGGCAGCGGCAAGCATCGACAGAATGGCCTTGAGCGCATCGCAGGCCAGGGTGAGCACCCCAAGCTTTTTGCCGGCCAGCCGGGCGACATTGGTGGCGCCGATGTTGCCGCTGCCCGCACCGCGCACGTCAACGCCCGCAACTTTTCCCAGCACCAGACCAAAAGGGATTGAGCCGACAAGATACGCGCCGATCAACAAAAAATATTCCATCATCCTGCCGTCCTATCTTTATTGAGCCTCTGCCGCAGAGGATAAACAACGTGATATAGTAGCATCTCGCCCTCTCTTTCGCGCTAATTTTTTTCCCAGGCTTGCCGGAAATGCTGCCGGGCCTTGATCTCCAGCGACTCCCTCCCTCCTTTTTACAACCCTGAAAAATACGGCGAAAAAAATCCTCAAGTCCCGCGGCCGACCTCCCGATACGAATGATACGGGAGGTTTATGGTCATGCTCGATATGGATTCAACCAAAAACAAAGGCGCAACTTTCTGCGGAAATCCGGGAATTTGCGCGAAATGCGCCAACCAGGGCCCCACCTGTTGCCGATGTGGCACCACCGAAGAAGAGCTGGTTGCCCCCCTCTCCGGCGAAGAATGGCAGCGCATGGTGCGCCTTGTTCCCTGGATCGAAAACGGCAGATTTGTGGTCCGGGAACATAACTCCCACAATTTTATTCAGGGGATACAGGCTCTTTTCCCCGGCAGCGAACACGAAGCGCTAAGCTCTTTCCCCCTGGGCGGACACCATCTGCGCCTGGCCCAGAACAATCTGGGGCAATGCTCCCTGCTCGGCCCGGGCGGCTGCCTGCTTCCGGAAAAGGCCCGCCCCTACTTTTGCCTGATGTATCCTTTCTGGTTCACAGGCGAAACCCTGAAGGTTTTTGGTGATCCTCATTGTCTGGCTGTCCGCACTCTCCATACGGGGGATAGCCTGTGCGCTGCCCTGGGCACCCATCCTGAAAAACTTTCCCGGCTCTATTCCCGCCTGTGTCTTGCCTGGGGAATTCCTCCCCCAAAACGATATCCTGTAACGGGTGACAGATCAATGGACTCATCGCCGTGCTCCTTGCAAGAATAATTTTCCCCTTGCCTTCACATTAAGCAAAAATCGTTCCCATCCCGCCACAGACTTCATATTTTCTCTTTTTCGTTTACATTTCAGCGCCTTGCATCTTTATGCCCCGGAAACAGTCCCAATGTGTGCGCACAGGAAGAGAAACTTTTTCCCCCTTCTTCCTTGCAAGGCCCTCCCCTGCATTGGAAAAATCAAACCCGGACAAAAAAACTCCTTGTTCTTGATTTAAGTCAACGCCCAGGGGGACAATTGCCGCTATAGTCTTCTTAACAAGCGCACCAACACGGGTTACACCACCCTTACATCACACCAAAGGAGAATCGCCATGTTTTGCAACCAATGTGAACAGACCGCCAAGGGAACCGGATGCACCGTCATGGGTGTCTGTGGAAAAAACGAAGCAGTGGCCGGACTGGAAGACCTGCTGACCCATGCTGTCCAAGGCTTGTGCCTCGTAGCCGCCGCCGGCCTCAAGGTCGGCGTAGTTGACCGCGGTGTTGACCGCTTCACCTGCGAGGCGATTTTTTCCTGCCTCACCAATGTGGATTTCGACCCCGGCCGCTTTGAAACCCTGATCCGCAAGACCGTCGAACTCCGCGAGGCCTTGAAGAAAAAGGTTCTGGCTGCAGGCGGCAAGATCGAGTCCACCGCCCCGGCCGCCACCTTCAGCCCGGCCGACACCCTGGCCGGCCTGGAAGCGCAGGGCGCGGCCCTGAACTTCATCAATACCCTGGACGCCAATCCGGACCTGCAATCCTTGAAGCAGATCACCATGTACGGTCTGCGCGGCTTGGCAGCCTACACCGACCACGCCGCCATCCTCGGCAAGGAAGACGAAACGGTCTATGCCTACATCCATGAGGCCATGGGCGAGCTGACCCGCAAGGATCTGGGGCTTGACCAACTGGTGGGCCTGGCTCTCAAATGCGGCGAGGTGAACCTCAAGGCCATGGAGCTGCTAGATGCCGGCAACACCGGCACTTACGGCCATCCGGTCCCGACCCCGGTGCCGCTGGGGCATATCCCCGGCAAGTGCATCCTGGTCACCGGCCATGACCTCAAGGACCTGGCCATGCTCCTTGAGCAGACCAAGGGCAAGGGGATCAACATCTACACCCATGGCGAGATGCTTCCCTGCCACGGCTATCCCGAGCTGAAAAAATACCCCCATTTTTACGGGCATTTCGGCACCGCCTGGCAGAACCAGCAGAAGGAGATGCCGCAATTTCCCGGGGCCATCCTCTTTACCACCAACTGCATCCAGAAGCCCAGCGATGCTTACAAGGACAACGTCTTCACCACCGGCCTGGTCGGCTGGCCCGATGTGACGCACATCGGCGAAAACAAGGACTTCAGCCCGGTCATCAACCGCGCCCTGGCCCTGCCCGGCTTCACCGATACCGTGGACAACGGCTCGGTCCTGGTGGGCTTTGCCCGGAACACCGTTTTGGGAGTGGCGGACAAGGTCATCGCCGCGGTCAAGTCCAAGGCCATCCGCCACTTCTTTTTGGTGGGCGGCTGCGACGGCGCCAAGCCCGGCCGCAACTACTACACCGAACTTGTGGAGCAGATCCCGACGGACTGCATGGTGCTGACCCTGGCCTGCGGCAAGTTCCGTTTCTTTGACAAGAAACTGGGCGATATCGTCGGCATCCCGCGCCTGCTTGATGTGGGGCAGTGCAACGATGCCTACTCGGCCATCCAGATCGCCGTGGCCCTTGCCGGCGCCTTCGAGTGCGGGGTCAACGACCTGCCGCTCTCCCTGGTGCTTTCCTGGTACGAGCAGAAGGCGGTGGTCATCCTCCTGACCCTGCTGAGCTTGGGAATCAAGGACATCCGGCTCGGACCCTCCCTGCCCGCCTTCATCACCCCCAACGTGCTGGATGTGCTGGTAAAGAATTTCGCCATCAAGCCGGTCACCACCCCGGCCGAGGATCTCAAAGCCATTCTCGGATAAAAGAAAGCTGTCAGCTACCAGCCTTCAGTCCGGGCCGGTGGCTGACAGTGCTAACAAAACAAGGAACAACGACCATGCAATGCCCCGGCCAGGACAGCCGCTACTGGGATGCCAATGCCGTATTCGAAGCCACCTGCCCGAAATGCGGCAACAGCGTCGAGTTCTTCAAGGACGATTCCAGCCGCAAGTGCAGCAAATGCGGGACCAAAATGCTCAACCCCCACAACGACTTCGGTTGCGCCTCCTACTGCCCTTATGCCGCGCAATGCCTGGGCTCCCTGCCCCCGGAACTGCTGGCCAAGAAGCAGGAAGTGCTCAAGGAGCGGGTGGCGGTGGAGATGAAACGCTACTTTGGCGACGATTTTCGCCGCATCGGCCACGCCGGTCGGGTGGCCCGCCATGCCATGGATATCGCGGCAAAAGAGGAGTGCAACCCGGCGGTGGTGGAAATCACCGCCTATCTCCACGACATCGGCATCAGGGAATCGGAACGCAAGTACAACAGCTCGTCGCCCAAATACCAGCATATGGAGGGGCCGCCGGTGGCCAGGGAGATTCTCACCGGACTGGGCGCGCCGCAGCCGCTCATCGACGAGGTCTGCGACATCATCGGCCACCATCATGTGCCGAGGCCCGAGGAGACCATGAACTTCAAGGTGCTCTACGATGCGGACCTGATCACCAACCTGGAAGAGAAACAGAAGGATGTCCCGTCCCCCCAGGACCATCTCCACAAGATCATCGACCACTCCTTCCTCACCAAGGCAGGAGCCGACCTGGCAGCCAAGGTGCTGCTCAAGGGATAACGGAGAACCACCATGAAGATACTGCGAAAGATAATCGAGATAGACGAAAACCTCTGCAACGGCTGCGGCGAGTGCATTATCAACTGCGCCGAAGGCGCCCTGCAGATCGTGGACGGCAAGGCCAGAATGCTTGCGGAAAAATATTGCGACGGCCTGGGCGCCTGCCTGGGCCATTGCCCCACCGGAGCCCTGCGCATCATCGAGCGGGAAGCGGAGGATTTTGACGAAGAGGCGGTGGAAGATCTGCTCAAAAACCGGGAGGCGCCGCACGCCCAACCCGCCCCGCCGGTGGGCGGCTGCCCCTCGGCGAGATTGCAGACCTTTGCCCCGGCCACCCCCTGCCAGGCGGCCAACGCCCCGGTTCAACTCGGGGCGGCCAGCGGCTCAACCTTAAGCCACTGGCCGGTGCAGATCCGGCTTGTGCCGCCCAGCGCCCCATTTCTCAAGGGCGCGGACCTCCTGATCGCGGCCGACTGCGTGCCCGTGGCCTATCCGGATTTTCACCGCAATCTGCTCAGCGGCAAGGCGGTCATGGTGGGCTGCCCGAAATTCGACGAGTCGGAAAGCGCCGTCGCTAAATTCGCGGAAATCTTTGCCTCCTCCGGAATCAAAAGCATCACCATGGCCATCATGGAGGTGCCCTGTTGCGCCAACATGCGCCACATTGTCACCCAGGCCCTTTCCCGTTCCGGCACGGCCATCCCGGTGCGGGAGGTGGTGATCTCCGCCCGCGGGGAGCTTCTCCGGCAAGGGGATCTGCCCTCTTGAACCCTGCGAGCCGCCGGCCCGATAATTCTCCTTTTGTTTCCCTGAAAAAGAGGGTAGATTGACCCTATTTCGGTAAACGATTACAGACCGTGCCGGCGGCGGACCTTAACCCAGGAGAAGCACATGCAAAGCAGAAAATCCATGGCGGCGACAACCCGCCTTCTCACCCTCGCCCTTGTCCTTTTCACCCTGATGGCGGGCGGGGCCCAAGCCGCCACCAAGATGCCCTCCTTTGCCCTGCCTTCCGTGAAGGATGGCTCCGTAGTCAAGGCCAGCGGCTATCAGGGCAAGGTCATGCTGATCAATTTCTTCGCCACCTGGTGCCCGCCCTGCCGCAAGGAAATCCCTTCGCTCATCCAGCTCCAGAAGGAATACGGGCCAAAGGGTTTTACCGTGATCGGCATCTCCACCGATCAGGGCGGCTCCGCGCTGGTTGATAAATTCGCCCAGAAGATGGAGATCAACTATCCCGTACTGCTGAGCGACTCGCAAACCCCGGCGGCCTTTGGCGGTATTCTCGGCATTCCCACATCGTTTTTGGTCAACCGGGAGGGCAATGTGGTCAAGCGCTACGACGGCTACGTCGGCCACCAGATCCTGGTAAACGACCTCAATGCCGTCCTGAAATAAAAAGAAAGACTTTCCGGTTGACATCCTGCGCTCCTAGCGTATACTTATATGAATGCTAATTCATTATTTCCTGTTTTTCATAAACAGGATATTCCAAAATAACACCTAGGAGGAGATGAACATGAGCAAGAAGATGATTTCCCTGGCAATGGCTTTGGCTTTCGTAGTAAGCACCGCAGCGGTTTCTTTCGCTGCTGACTGCACCGTAACCGCGGTTGACGGCAACAAGGTAACCGTGGATTGCGGCGGCACTGTATCCACCGTGGAAGGCACCGCCAAGGTTGGCGACAAGGTAACCGTAGTGGACGGCAAAATTCAGGCCGCAAAGAAAAAGAAAAAAGCCATCGAGGGTTGCTAATCCCCCTTGGTGAACCGTTGACCCGGATTACCGGTCAGCAAAAGCCCGGCCTCAGGCCGGGCTTTTTTTATGCAGACGCACAACGCCCCCCATCGGTATTTACTTTTCCCCGTCCCTTGCGTATAGTGCCAGACCATGAATATTTTCACCGCAGCCATACTCGGCATCATCCAGGGCGCCACGGAATTTCTGCCCATCTCCAGTTCCGGCCACCTGGCCCTGGCCCATTATTTTTTCGGGGCAGAAGAAGCCAGCCTGACCTTTGACGTGGCCCTGCATCTCGGCACGCTCCTGGCCATTCTCATTTATTTCCGCGATGATTTCCTGCAGATGGGCAAGGCAGTCTTCGGCCTCAATCATAACGGGGAGGAAGCAAAAAAACTGCGCGGCATGGCTTTTTTTATCTGCCTTGCCACCATTCCCGGTGTCCTGGCCGGGCTGTTTCTGGGAGACACCGCGGAACAATACTTCCGCCATCCCGCCATGGTGGCAGCAGCCCTGGCCGGAGCCGGGCTGCTCCTCCTCCTTGCCGACCAGGCAGGCAGGCGCGCCCGTGATTTTGGAAAAATATCCCTGCCCGACGCGCTGCTCATCGGCCTTGCCCAAGCCTGCGCCATCATCCCCGGGGTATCGCGGAGCGGCAGCACCATCACCTGCGGCCTTGCCCTGGGGCTTACCCGGCAGGCGGCGGTCCGCTTCTCTTTCCTGCTTTCCGCCCCCATCATCTTCGGAGCCGGAGTCTACAAGCTCCCGGAGATCATTGCCCAGGGCCTGCTGGGCGACCAAAGCTCCCTGTACCTTACCGGCTTTCTCGCCTCCGCCATCTCCGGCTACCTGTTCATCTCCTTTATCATGCAATACATCCGGGCCAGAAGTTTCGCCATTTTCGCTTACTACCGCTTCCTGCTGGCGGCCTTGGTCGTAGTCGCCCTTTTCCTCCAACGATAATATGACAGATACGCGGCATCCTCCGCCGCCATGGAGACCCCCATGGATCCTGCCCAGCTTCCTGAAAAACAGTACGCCCGTCTCCGGGAAATCCGCAAGACATACAAGGTGGACTTCAAGCCGCTGCGGTTGCGCGGCAAGGAGATCCAACTGCTGCATGCCACCGACCTCGAACCGCTTTTGGCCGGGAAAGATCCCTTCAGGGATGTGCAGGACTTTCCCTTCTGGGTAAAGCTCTGGGAGGCGGCCATGGTTCTGGCGGACCTCATGCTCACCACCCCGCCGGCAAAAGAAGACCATACCCTGCTCGAACTCGGCGCCGGTCTTGGCGCGCCGGGCCTTGCCGCCGCTCTGGCCGGTCATCGGGTGACCCTGACCGATTACGAGCCGCATATCCTCGATTTTCAAAGGGTCAGCGCCGCGGCCACCGGCCTGAAAGGGGTGGACTGCCGTTTGCTCGACTGGCTGAAACCGACCGACCTGCCGCGCTTCGACACCATCATCGGCGCGGAGATCCTCTTTCGGGAAGAGTTTTTCGTTCCGCTTTTAAACATCTTCCGCTCCCTGCTGGCGGACCAGGGCGTCATCTACCTGGCCCACGATGTCCGCCGCAAAAGCCTGCCTAAATTCCTCCTGCTGGCGGAAAAGGAATACGAGATCGCGGTGTCCACCCGCAAGATGCGCAGCGATGACAAAGAGCTGACCGTCATCGTCAACCGGCTCACCCGCCGGTAAATTTTTGCCGCGAAACCCACGAAAGAACAGGAAAATAAAAAGATAGCCCCCGGCGCGCGGCAACGGGGAAGCATTTTCAGCCGCTTCCCCGCAAACCGACCCGTTTTTAAAACTTTCGAGTCATTTCGTGGAGTTCGTGGCAAAAAATCTCTCCCGAGGAAAAACACCGCGATGCGCTATCAGGATATCGACTGGGACACCATGTGGCGGGAATCCAGAGCCCGCAAGTCCTGGAAAAAGAAAAAGAGCAGCGACTGGGATCAGCGGGCCGCCGGATTTGCCGAGCGCAACCTCGACTCGCCCTTTGTGGTCCAATTCCTTTCCCGCCTCCAGGTCGAGCCGGAGTGGAGCGTACTGGATGTGGGCTGCGGCCCCGGCACCCTGGCCATCCCCTTGGCCCGCAAGGTGCGCCGGATCACGGCCCTCGACTATTCCGCCGCCATGCTGGACGAACTCGGCAAACGGGCCAGACGGGAGTCCCTTGCCAATATCCGGACCATTCAGGGTTCTTGGGACGATGACTGGCAAAAATTCGGCATTGACCGGCACGACATTGCCATTGCCTCCCGCTCGCTCTCCGTGGACAACCTCGCCGATGCGCTGCGCAAACTCAACGACTGGGCAAACAAAGGGGTCTACCTGGCTGACCGGGTCGGGGCCGGCCCCTTTGATCCGAGCCTCTTCGCCGCCATTGGCCGGAATTTTCAGCCCGGCCCGGATTATATCTTCACGGTCAACATCCTCTACACCCTCGGCATCCATGCCCATGTCGACTTCATCACCCTTGATCAGCAGCGCACCTACGGCTCACGGGAAGAGGCCTTGCAATCATACCGGTGGATGGTGGATGATTTGACCGGCGCGGAAGAAGATCGGCTTACCGCCTATGTGGATGCGCGCCTCAGCCAACTCGATGAAAACACCTGGCAATTCGCCCGGCAGACCGCTCCGCAATGGGCCTTGATCTGGTGGCGGAAAGAGCGCTGATTTGCATATTCCCGGCAGAGCGGCTATAATGCCGTTTTTTATGGAAGATCGGCCAATCCTGTTTTTTTTACATTTCTTTTCTTCTTTTTGCGCACGGAACACCGGGGGAAGACGTCTCTTTCCTTTGGCAAAAAAGCACCGGATTTTCTTTACAATGAGGGCTCCATGCGTATCATGATCGTCGGCGCAGGCATGGTCGGTTACCACCTGAGCGAAAAACTCTCGGTGGAAGGGCAGGAGGTTGTCCTCATCGATCAGGATGAATCCAAACTCCGCCGCATCGAACGGGACCTCAACATACTCACCGTGCGGGGCAGCGGCGCTTCGGCCCGCATCCTGGAGGAGGCGGGCATCGCCAAAACAGACCTCTTTATCGCCGTCACCGACAGCGACGAGGTCAACCTCATTGCCTGCATCATCTCAAAAAACTACACTGTCAAAACCCGCATAGCCCGGGTGCGCAACGACGATTTTTACATCCAGGGCACCTCCCAGGCCGAAAAATCCCTGGGCATCGACCTGCTGATCAGCCCCGACCTGGCCATGGCCGAAGAGATCATGCACCTCATCAATGTTTCCGCCGCCTTTGAGGTGGCGGAATTTGCCCGGGGCCAGGTGGAGTTGCTCGGCTACCTCGTCCAGGCGGGCTATCCCTGCGTCAACTCCACCCTGCTGCAACTTCGGGACCTGCAAGGAATCTATGATTTTGTCATCGTCGCCATCACCCGGGACGGGCAGACCATCATTCCCCACGGGCGAGACAAGATCGAGGCCGGCGACAAGGTCTATCTGGTGATGCGCAAAAGCGATGTGCCGGCGGTGGAGCGGTTGCTCTTCAATACCGAAAGCCAGGTGCCGAAGAATGTTTTCATCGTGGGCGGCAGCACCATCGGCTATATGGTTGCCCGGCAACTGGAGCAGAAAAAGATCAATGTCCGGCTGGTGGAGCAGGACAAGAACCGCTGCGAATTTCTTTCCGAACAGCTGGAGCAGACCGTGGTACTCAACTGCGACGGCCTGGAGCCCCAGGACTTGCTCGACGAAGGCATCGACCAGGCGGACCTGGTCATCTCCGTCACCAACAGCGACACCACCAATATTCTTTCCAGTCTGCTGGCCAAACACCATGGCGCGAAAAAATGCATCACCCATATCAACAGCCCGGGGTTCATCCCCATGCTCGGCAAGCTGGGGATCGATGTCCCCTTAAGCCCCCGGCAGGTTGCGGCCAACATGATCCTCCGCTTTGTCCGCGGCGGCGGCAAGATCGTCAACGTCGCCACCCTGATGGGCAGCAATGCCGAGGTCATCGAGATCAAGGTTCCCGCACAGGAACATTTTAGCGACCTTCCCCTCAAGCTCCTTGATTTTCCGCAAGGCTCCATTGTCGGCGCCATCATCCGCCACAATCAGGTGATCATCCCCTCCGGCGACACCAGGCTGCAGCAGGGGGACAACCTGGTGGTCTTCTTTACCCAACAGGCGCTTTCCGGTCTGGAAAGCCTTTTTGACGCTTAGGGCAGGGGCGAGCCATGCGCACCGGCGGCGTTCTCAATATCCTCGGCAAACTGCTGATCCTGATTTCCCTCTGCCTTTTGACGCCGATCCCCTTCAGCCTCTATTTTGAAGACGGCATGACCGCAACCTTTCTCCTTTCCGCCGGCTTGGGGGCGATCCTCGGGCTGCTGCTCCTCGCCCTTTTTGCGCCGGAAAAGGATCTCGGATACCGGGACGGCTTTGCGGTGGTGGTTTTAAGCTGGCTGGGGTTGGCCTTTCTCGGCGCCCTGCCCTTTTATTTCTCCGGCAAGATGCCCCTGTTCGTCGATTGTTTTTTCGAGTCCATGTCCGGCTTTACCACCACCGGCTCCACGATCCTCAGCCAGGTTGAGATTCTCCCGCACAGCCTCCTCTTCTGGCGGGCCATGACCCACTGGCTGGGCGGCATGGGCATCATCGTCCTCTCCCTGGCCATTCTCCCGCTCCTGGGCGTGGGCGGGATGCAGCTCTTTCAGGCCGAGATGCCCGGCCCCACCAAGGATCGGCTCGCTCCGCGCATCCAGGACACGGCCCGCATCCTCTGGGGCGTGTATTTTCTCTTCACCGTTGTCCTGACCGCGCTACTCCTTTGGGGCGGCATGAGCTTTTTCGACGCCATCTGCCACTCCTTCGCCACCCTGGCCACCGGCGGATTTTCCACCCACACCGCCAGCGTTGGCCACTTTGACTCGGTTTACATCGAAACCGTCATCATTATTTTCATGTTTCTGGCCGGCGCCAACTTTTCCCTGCACCACCTCGGCATTAAAGGCAAGCTTTCCGTTTACTGGCGCAACGAAGAGTTCCGCTTTTATCTCACCCTCTGCACCCTGGCCACCCTGTTCATCGTGGCGGTGAACTCCTATCATCAGGTGTATGCCACCTTTGGCCAAACCCTGCGCACCGCGGCCTTCCAGGTGGTCTCCATCATCACCACCACAGGCTTCGGCACCGCGGATTTCGACCAATGGCCCCCGGCGGTGAAAATCCTCCTGGTCTCCCTGATGTTTGTCGGAGGCTGCGCCGGTTCCACCGGGGGCGGGATCAAGATGGTGCGGATCCTGCTCTTCTTTAAATTCGCCCGTCTGCAGCTCCGAAATCTGGTGCATCCCCGCACCATCGGCACCCTGAAGTTCGGCAAGGTCAAGGTGCCGCAGGAAGTCATGGTCGCTATCCTGGGATTCCTCGCCCTGCATATCGGGGTTTTTCTTTTTGCCAGCCTGGCGGTTACCGCCCTGGGTGTAGACATCGTCACCGGCACCACTGCGGTGATAACCACATTGAACAACATCGGCCCGGGACTCAACCTGGTCGGTCCGGCCCAGAACTTCGGGCATCTGCCGCCCTTGGCCAAGGGGGTCTTAAGCTTCTGCATGCTGGCCGGCCGCCTTGAACTCTATACCGTGGCGGTGCTGCTCACTCCGGATTTCTGGCAGATGGCGCGGAAACCAGTCTGGCGCTGGCAGATGGTCAAGGCTCCCTCCGCAAGCAGTTCCACCCCTTACAGACTATAGCCATGCCACACTCCACGCAATACGACGTCATCGTCATCGGCGCGGGCCATGCCGGCTGCGAAGCCGCTCTGGCCTGTGCCCGCATGGGCTGCCGCACCGCAGTGCTGGTGGTCAACGTTGACACCATCGGGGCCATGAGCTGCAACCCGGCCATCGGCGGCTTGGCCAAGGGGCATCTGGTCAAGGAGATCGACGCCCTCGGCGGCGAGATGGCGAAAAACATCGACGCCACCGGCATCCAATTCCGCCGCCTCAACACGCGCAAAGGCCCGGCGGTCTGGTCCTCCAGGGCCCAGGCCGACCGCCTCCTCTACCGGCTGCGGATGAAATCGGTGCTGGAGCAGCAGGAAAACCTCCACATCAAACAAACCACCGCCGACCGGCTGCTCATCAAAAACGGAGCACTCGGTGGGGTGGTTACTTCCCTGGATGAAGAAATCACCGCCCGCGCAGTGGTCATCGCCACCGGCACCTTCCTCAATGGCCTGATCCACATCGGCCTGAAGAATTTCCCGGCCGGCCGCATGGGCGACGTGCCCTCGCTGAAGCTGCCCCTGCACCTCAAGGAGCTGGGCTTTGCCATGGGCAGGATGAAGACCGGCACCACCCCGCGCCTGGACGGAACCACCATCGATTACTCCGAACTCGAAGCCCAGCACAGCGACGAGCCGCCCAATCTTTTTTCCTTTTCCAACCGGGGCAAGCAGTCGGTGCTGCCCCAGCGCCCCTGCCACATCACCTACACCAACCCCACCACCCACGCGATCATCCGGGCGGGCACCGACCGCTCTCCCATGTACACCGGGATAATCGAAGGGGTGGGCGCCCGCTATTGCCCGTCGGTGGAAGACAAGGTCATGCGCTTTCCGGAAAAGGAACGCCACCAGATCTTTCTTGAACCCGAAGGGCTGGAGACGGTGGAGATCTACCCCAACGGCTTGCCCACCAGCCTGCCCATGGATGTGCAGACCGCCATGCTCCGCAGCATCAAGGGGTTGGAGAATGTCGCCATCATCCGGCCCGGCTATGCCATTGAATACGATTATGTCGATCCGCTGGAGCTGCACCCCTCCTTGGAGACAAAACGGCTGAATGGCCTCTTTCTGGCCGGGCAGATCAACGGCACCTCCGGCTACGAGGAGGCTGCGGCCCAAGGGCTGATCGCCGGAATCAACGCGGTGAAATACGTGCGGGAAGAGGAACCGTTGATCCTGGACCGCTCCCAGGCCTACACCGGGGTGCTCATCGACGATCTGGTCACCCGGGGCACCAAGGAGCCGTACCGGCTCTTCACCTCCAGGGCCGAATACCGGCTGCTGCTGCGGGAAGACAACGCGGACCTGCGATTGGGCGAGATCGGCCGGGATCTGGGTTTGGTGCAAGACGACACCTACCGCTTGTTTCAGGCCAAGAAACAGGCCATCGAGGAATCCCTGGCCCTGTTCAACACCACCCAGATCCGGCCCAAGCAGGAAATCAACAACCGCTTGCTGGCCATGGGCAGCGCCACCCTCAAAACCGCGGTGAGCGCGGCCGACCTTTTGCGTCGGCCGGAGATGGATCTTGCCTCCGTGGCCCGGCTCACCGGCCTCACCCTGCCGCGCCCCGAGGAAGAGGTGACCCGGGAGGTCGAGCTGGCCATCAAATACCACGGCTACATCGAGCGGCAGAGCGAGCAGGTGGACCGTTTCCGCCGCATGGAATCGGTGCTCCTGCCCGAGGATCTTCCCTACCGGACCATGGCCGGCCTTTCCCGGGAGGTGGTGGAGAAACTTTCCAAGATCCAGCCCCGGACCCTGGGCCAGGCGGCGCGGATCTCCGGGATCACCCCGGCCGCCATCTCCATCCTCCAGGTGCATCTTAAAAAGGAGAATCTCATTTGAAGAGGATTGACGCATGGCTCAGGCAGCTCGGCGAGGCCATGAAATTCAGTCTCAGCTTCAAATTCATCACCGGCTGCAGCATTACCCTGCTGGTCACCCTCGGCGCCACCTTCTATGTGTTCAACGAGCGCCAGGAGCAACTCATCGTCCGCCAGGCGGAGAATGAAGCCCGCGCGGTTTTCCGGCAGATCGTCCTGATGCGCCGTTGGATAGCCGACCACGGCGGGATCTTTGTGGAAAGGCTGCCGCGCTCCCAGCCCTCCCCCTATCTTTCCGAGCCCGAGATTCGCGATCGCGAGGGGCGGCATTACACCAAAGAAACCCCGGCCATGGTCACCAAGGAGCTGGCCAAGTACTCCCGGGAAGAGGGGTTGTTCTGGTTCCACATCACCAGCCTCAAACTGACCAATCCGGAAAATGTGCCAGACCCCTTCGAGCGGAAGGCCCTGCTGGCCTTCGAGCAGAAAAATCTCCGGGAATTCACCGCCATCGAAGACATCGACCGCCAGCCTTACCTCCGCTACATCTCCCCCCTCTATGTCGAGGAAGCCTGCCTGAAATGCCACCGGGAACAGGGGTACAAGGTGGGCGATGTCCGCGGCGCCATCAGCGTTGCCCTGCCCATGGACAAGACCTTTACCGAAGCGAGGCAGAACCGGCGGCGGATGTTCGCCTCCATGCTCCTGGTGGTGGGGGCCCTGAGCGGAGCGATGATCTTCATGATGCGGCATCTGGTGCTGCATCCTATGAAGCGGCTCTCCACCTCCATCCGGGAATTTTCCCGGGGCAATTACGAGGCGGGAGATATCCTGCGAACCGGGGATGAATTCGAGGATCTCTCCCGCGCCTTTGCCGACATGACCGCCCAGCTCACCGGATACCACGGCGATCTCCAGGATCGCATCCGGGAGGCGACCAAGGATCTTGCCGAATCCAACCGGAAGCTTCTGGAGACCAACCGGCTGCTCAACGCGGCCAGCGAACGCAAGTCGGACTTCATCGCCCGCGCCTCCCACGAACTGCGCACCCCCTTGACCTCCATCAAGGGCTCCATGGAATACGTCACCGCCAAGCTGGCCTGCCTTCCTCCCCAGGAGGCGGGCAACTGCCCGCAAAATGAACTCTGCGATTTTTTCCAGCTCATCAACAAAAACACCAATCGCCTCATCCGGTTGGTCAACACCATGCTCGATATCGAGCGGATCGAGATGGGCGACACCACGGCCCTGCATAGCGGTGCATTTGATCTGACGCAGGTGATCCGCGAAACAATCACCGGCCTTGCCTGCCTTGCCGACGAAAAGGGAATCCGGCTCGCCGCCCTGCTGCCGGAGACCATGCCCCTGCGGGCAGACGAGGACAAGATCAGGCAGGTGCTCACCAATCTGCTGGCCAATGCGATCAAGTTCACCCCCGAACAGTCAACCGTCACCATCCGCGGGTTCCAGGAAGAGGGCTTCGCCGTGGTCGAGGTCCAGGACCAGGGGCCTGGCATTGCCAAAGCAGAGCGGGAAAAGGTTTTTGACAAGTTCTACAAATTGGGCAATAAAGAGGGAAGCGGCCTGGGGCTCACCATCTGCCGGAGTATCATCACGGCCCACGGCGGGGTCATCGGCGTGGCGGACAGCCAAGGGCCGGGAGCCCGCCTCTATTTCTGGCTGCCCGCCGGGGAGGAATGATGGAGACCAGAGCAGTTACTGCAACATTGCTGGCCATCGACGATGACCAGGACATCCTCAAGGTCCTCAAGGCGAACCTTGAGCTGCACGGCTTCAGCCTGCTCACCGCCGATTCCCTGGCCGCGGCCCGGGCCATCCTCGCCGAACGCCAACCCGATCTGGTGCTCCTCGACCTGATGCTGCCCGACGGCGACGGGCTGGAATTCTGCTGCGCCCTGAAATCGCTGCATCCCTCCCTGCCGGTCATCATGCTGACCGCCAAGGACAAGGTTTCGGACAAGGTCATCGGCCTGGAACTGGGGGCGGACGACTACATGGTCAAGCCCTTTGAAACCGGCGAACTTCTCGCGCGCATCCGGGCCAGATTGCGGCCGACAGCACCCCAGCCCCCTCAACCCACCACCATTACCGCCGGGGATCTTGCCATCGACCTGCGCAATCAGGCGGTAACGGTGCGGGGCACGGTCGTAGCCCTCACCCCCAAGGAGTTCCAGGTTCTCGCCTGTCTGGTGGAGAATCGCAACAATCTGGTGACCAGGGAGGAGATCCGCCAATGCCTCTGGAGCGACGCCAAACTCTATTCCTGGAGCCGGGTCATCGACGTGCACATCCAGCACCTTCGCCAGAAGATCGAGGTCAACCCGGCGGAACCGCGCTATATCGTTACGGTGCCGGGGCGGGGGTATCGGTTTGAGGAGTAGGGGGATGGAGAGGGTTTAGGCCACGATTGCATCGACAGGAAGTAGTTGCCTGATTTCCTTTCGATTTACTTCCTTCGGCAGGTCGGGTAGAGCAAAGCGAATCCCGACAGTTCCTTGCCAGCGCCCCAATCACCAGGAGAAATCTCCTGCTTCTCACAACGGTGGCCAATGTGAGGCGGTCAAGCTGTTGGCGAAGCTGCCAACCCGTGTTTTCCGTCAAACCAGGCCTTTTCCTGGTCTCCGTGGCATTCGCCGCATTCCTGGCTCCCCGGAATGGCCGGATGTTTCCCTGCCTCCGCCAGCACCGCCTGCGGCTGCATCAGCAGGCACAAGCCCATCAAGACGATCAATCGCTTCATGATCCCTCCTCGTCGCCGGGCTCGAAAACCCAGGCGGTTACAGTTCCTCGGGGGAATAGCCCCGAAAGAAAAACGGCCGAGGCGTTTCCGCCCCGGCCGCTCCTGCTACGCATGGGTCTTGCGCATCCCTTACTTTGCCGCAGCGCTCTTCGGCGCCATGGCCTCGGTGAGAATCCTGATCCCTTCCTGGGACTCATTCATGGACTTGTTCAGCGACTCTTTGGCCATCTCCGGATTGTGGAAGCCGTCGGAGTTCTCGGCGGTCCAGTACTCCCAGAGGATGTGCGCCTTGAGGTGCTGATCCTGGGCCTTCTTGATGGTCTCTTCAGCCACCCCGGCGTTTTTCGCCGCCACGATCTTGTCGATCAGGGCGCCCAGCCAGTATTCGGCCTTGCGCATCTTGCCCTTGATATGGGCCTTAATTGATTCGATGGCGTATTTGGCCTCCTCCTCGGTCCACTTCGGATGGCACTTCAGACAGGTTTCCTTCAACATCACCTTCGGGGTGACGGCAAAGTGGGAGGTATAGACCTTGCCGGACTTGTTCTTCATCTTCGGGGTATGGCAGGAATCACAGCCCACCCCGGCCTTGGCGTGCTTGGAATTATAGTAGGATTCGGTCTCGGGATGCTGCCCCTTCCAGAGCAGCCCGCCGGTGAGGGCATGCTTGAAGTCGAGGAAGTTGATCTTGTTCACATAATGATCGTAGAGGCCGAACACATCCTTGTACGGGAAGTGGTTGGTCCGCCGGTCGTCCATCTTGACCGGCTTGCCGGTTTTCGGCTCGGTGCCGGGGTTGCAGTTGTACTCCACATGGCACTGGCCGCACTGCAGTCGTGAGTCGTATTTGTCGAGCAGGGCGATCTTGCGGGTGAAGCCGCGAACGCCCATGTCGATGACCTTGAAGCCGGTCCGTTTCGGATCCTTGTGCCAGAGGGTGTCGCCGTTGGGCTGGGTCAGGGCGTCGATCAGGCCGTCCCGCACGATGCGCGGTTTGGCCGCATGGGGATCATGGCAGGTAAAACAGTTGAGCCCGTGCTCGACGTCCTTTGCCACCTCCACCACATTGGATTCCCTGGACCACTGGGCATCCGGAACCTTGTCGCCCATGTAGGCCCACTTGAGGATATGGTCCTGGGTTTTGCACTGGAGACAGACCGGATTGGCCGCGGGCGCGGTCTGAGGATTGAAGACCTTCTGTTCCTTGGTCTCGGGATGGGTATCCACCAGGACGTCCCAGACCTTGCCCTTTTCAAAGATATAATTCCAGCCGTTCTTGGGTTGGAAGCGGCCGCCGAAGGCGCGATCCACCACGAACTGGTCGGTGAGCATATGCACATGGCTGCGGGTCAGGTTGTGCTCCTTGGTGAAGCCATGCCCGGCCATCAATTTGTCCCAGAGGGGATTGGGGGAGCGGTTGGTGAGCTGGGACTTCTCGTCCCGGGCCGGACGGTGCATGGCCTCTTTCATGAAGCTCTCGTACTGGTCCTTGTGGCACTTGCCGCAGGTCTCCCAGGCAGTACTCGTCACCGGCCTGGTCGCGGGGCCGGGATCGGCAAGATGCCGGGCAAGGCCGCTGTGGCAATTGATGCAGTTCACCTTGCCGTGCTTGCCCATGGTGTGGAGCTGCTTGACCGGCTCGTGACACTCATAGCAGGTTTCGACCTTGACAGCTTTTTCCGCCGGAGCCTTTGGCGCTGCCCCGCCCGTGCTGGCGGCGTGAGACTCGGTGGCGAACATCCCGGCCATGGGCGCCAGGGCAAAAAGGGCCATGACCGTCACAACAGTTTTTTTGGACATCTGTTTCCTCCTCCGTTTCTTTGTATTTCAGCGAAAAGCCACGGTGCCGGTCTTCCGGCCAGCATGTTCCGTCCCTTGTTTTCCTCTCACATTCAGCATACAGAAAACATCCGTAAATGTGCTGTTAATGGAAGTAAAGATTCGGTAAATTTTTTGCGGTTCGCGCAGAAATACAAGGCGGTCTCTGCCCGGAAAATGGGGCTGAGAAGAAGAAAATCAGCAACAAGTGGCGCGGCAGGGATCAGCCGTGGAGGACAAACCGGACAAACAGCAGAAGAATCTCCTGCCGGAAAAAAAGATAGAGCAGGGCAGCGATGGCCAGGAACGGCCCGTAGGGGATGACTGTCTTGCCGCCCTTGCGCTGTTTGATCATGGCTCCGACGCCCGCCACCGTGCCCAGCAGCGAGCTGCCGAACACCACAAAGGGCAGCGCTTGCCAGCCCAGAAAAGCGCCGATCATGGCCAGCAGCTTGATATCGCCCCCGCCCATGCCTTCCCGTTTGGTGAGCAGGTAATAGACCAGGGCGACCAGATAAAAACTCCCGCCACCGAAGAGAATCCCCAATCCGGCGTCCTGCCAGGCGACGAACGGATTGACAAAGGAGAGGCCAAACCCGAGAACGATGCCGGGTAGGCTGATCACATCGGGAATGATCTGATGCTGAAAATCGATGAAAATGACCGCGATCAGGGCGGCGCAAAAAAGAAAATAGATGGGGAAAAGAATGGTGGGGCCGAAATGGAGATACAGCGCCAGGGCCATGAGCGCCGTGGCCCCCTCCACCAGGGGGTAGCGCCAGGAGATCCGCACCCCGCACTGCCGGCATCTGCCGCGCAGCAGCAGAAAACTCAGCAAAGGGATGTTGTCGTACCAGGCGATGGACTTTTTGCAGACCGGGCAATGGGAGGGGGGGAAAACCACGGACCCCCCTTCCTCGGGCAGCCGCACAATGACCACGTTGAGAAAGCTGCCGACCAACGCCCCGAACAGGGCGGCAAAAAAAGAAAGCGTATGCTCAACCATGCGTCGTGTTTCCTTGCGTCAACGGCTTGGGAGGAAGCCGCCGCGTAACTGCCTGTTGCCAAACCACGAAAATTTCTGCTATAGTACCCTAGAAAATTTCCAGTCACAATAGGGCATTACCCCAGCTTGACCTGAAAAGATCATCCCGCCCCTGACAGGAATGGATGCAATAGCACGAGAAAAGACCGGCGCGCACAAATCCGCGCAGGCCCTTCTCCCTCCCTAGTATAAAGCCCATGGCCGTGGAGTATTACCGGTGATTCTTTCCCTCGACGATTCCATTCAGAAACTGAAAACAGAGATCCTTTCCCAGGACTGGAGCCTGTCGCCAAAAAAAATAGAGCCCCTGCAGGCGGCCTTTACCTGCCTGAAAAACCGCTTCAATACACGGAAAAACGCCTTGGCCATCCTGACCATGGCGGACAGCATTCTCCTCTATGCCCAGAAGCGGCAAGGCCGGATCCCCCCTGAGTTTATCGACTTCCTCAAGGAAACCATGGCCCATGTGGTCAACATGTATGAGGACGCCAAATTCGATCCGGACAGGGATGCCGAGGTGTTCAAGCGTGTGTATGGCAAGTTTGCCAAGCTCAAGGAGAAGGTGGCCGCAGAAAAGAGCGGGGAGCCCGCACCGGCTGGCTCCCCGGCAGAACCGCCCGCCGACTTGGAGCCTTGGGAAGAGCCGATCTCCCTGGAGGACGCGGCGCCGCATCCTGCCCGGCGGAAAACCGGGCACAACCCAGCAGGCAGGGTTCCCGGCAAGTCCGCGCCCAAGGTCGCGGAGCCGAAACCCCTGCCGATCCAGCCCGGAGACATGATCCGCCCCATCACCGTCGGCAGGATGTCCCTGGCCATTGCCGAGGAACACATCGCCCTCATCAAGCCCCTCTCCTCAAAGAAGAGGAAAAAATACATCCACAGCAGCCAGATTCCCCTGAAAGACCTGGGAGGCTGGTTTGGCCGCCTCTCGGGCCGGATGCAAGGCTCCCTCGCCCTGCTCAAAAACAGCAAGCTGAAAAAGCTTATCCTTCCCCTCGTGGTCCCAAGGGGCATGACCCTTGCGGATATCCCCGACGAAGAAGCCGCCATGCTGGTGGTGGTGAGCAACGGCAACTGGCACGGGGTTATCCTCTGCCGCGCCATTGAAACGCAAGCAATCCCGCTGCTCTCCCTGACGCGGGCAAAAAACGGCGACATTGTCGGACCGGCCCGACTTGGCGAAGACCGGGAATTGCAACTGCTGAACATCAGCCAGTTGCTCGAACGGGAGGGTTTTCTCTTCATGCCGGAGTAACAGGCGGCCAGACCGCAGGACAAGAGGATGCAACCATGAAAAACAAACGCAAAAACACTCGGGTGCCGTTTCAGGTCGTCATCGGTCTGGACTTTCCGGATCAAAGCCACGCGGAGTGCGAAACCGCAGACCTGAGCCTCAAAGGAGTATTCGTGCTCGGCGTTACCGGGCACAAGCTCGGCGAAAACTGCCTGGTTTCCTTGCGGCTGCTGGGCTCAACCAGCCACCTGACCCTGAAAATGAAGGGCACGGTTGTGCGGGTGGAAGAAGATGGGCTGGCCCTGCACTTTTACGAGATGGATCTGGACAGCTTTTTTCATCTCAAGAACATCCTCTACTACAACAGCGAAGATCCGGACGTGCTGGACGAAGAGCTTTCCACGCAAATCGAGAATTTCCAAGACCCGCAATGACGGTCATTCATCATTTTTTTGCTCTATCCCGGCGCTGAATTCCTTTTTACTTTGCACCGGTTGTTGCTCTGCGTTATTTTTCATTTTTACGAACACCACCTTTGCTGCGGAATGAACCATGGCGATCATGCAGTTGAACATCATCCCCCTGGGCACCCAAACCCCAAGCGTGGGGAAATACGTGGCCGATGTCCAGGAGGTATTGCGCAGGGAAGGCGTCCCCCATGAACTGACCGACATGGGGACGATCATCGAGGGCGAGCCCCAGGCGCTTTTTGCCCTGGCCGCCCGCCTGCATGCGCTGCCCTTCGCCGGCGGGGTGCAACGGGTCGTAACCCAACTGGTCCTCGACGAACGGCGCGACAAGGATGTGACGCTGGGCGATAAGACCGCTGCGGTCCAGGCCCGCCTCGCCTGAAAATAATCCTTGGATGAAACTTCCATGAAACAGACCACCCGCGAAGCCCGCACAAAAAGAACCCTCCGCAAAACGCCCTTTGTGGTGATCACCGCCTTTCTCCTCCTCTGGCTGATCGGCGTCGCCACCGGGGAACCGGCCCGGGTTCTGGAGCAGGCCCTCCAGGTCTGCCTGAGCTGCATAGGGATAGGCTGAGATGGAAGCCGCCCGCAAATGGATTCAGGTGATCGTCGCACTTCTCACCAACGGCTCCTGGTCCTTCCCCTTCACCAAAACCCTCTACCAGGGTCCGCTCAAGGTCATCTGCGCGCCCGGCTTGAACTGCTACTCCTGCCCGGCGGCCACCACCTACTGCCCCATGGGCTCGATCCAGCAACTGCTGGGCGGGTTGCGCTTCGCCCTGGAAAACGGTCAGTACTATTTCGGCTTTTCAGTGCTCGGCTCCATCGGCGTGCTCGGCGGCTTGCTCGGCAGGATGATCTGCGGCTGGGCCTGTCCCTTCGGCTTTATCCAGGAACTGCTGCACAAGATCCCCTCGCGGAAATTCGGGATCCCTCGCTTGCTTTCCCACGGCAAATACATATTCCTGCTCCTCTTTGTCGTGGTGCTGCCGCTGGTGCTTGTTGACGAATTCGGCTCCGGCAGCCCCTGGTTCTGCAAGTTCGTCTGCCCGGCCGGCACCCTGGAAGCCGGCATTCCCATGCTCCTGCTCCAGCCCAATCTGCGCAGCACCCTCGGCCTGCTTTTTCTCAACAAGTTCGTGATCATGCTCCTTTTTCTTACCTGGGCCGTCTTTTCCAGCCGTCCCTTTTGCCGAACCGCCTGCCCCCTGGGCGCTTTTTACGCGCTCTTCAGCAAGGTCCGCCTGATCAAGCTGCACCTCGATGAAACCAAATGCACCAATTGCAAAGCCTGCCACCATGTCTGCCCCATGGGGGTCAAATTCAATGAATCCCCCAATGACCCCGAGTGCATCACCTGCCTGGCCTGCATGAACAAAGCCTGCCAGTTTGACGCCATCTCCCTGGAAATAGGCGGTATTCCCCTGGCCGTGCCGGACAGGGGACTGTCCCCTGCCAGTAAACCGTAACACCCCATAGCGCAAGGAGGTTTGTATGATCCGGCGACTCTGTTTCGGAATCGTTTTTCTATTGTTTTTCACCTCAATGGCCCAGGCGGAAATGGTGAGCATCAGTACGACCAAGGCACGGATACGTTCCGGGCCGGGGGTGAACCATCCGATCAAGTTTGAACTGGGAACGGGGTATCCCCTGAAGGTGGTAGACCGCAAGGGCACATGGCTCAAGGTGACCGACTATGAATCGGACACGGGCTGGGTCAAGAAAACGCTGGTAAACAAAAGCCCCCATTTGATTGTCAAAACGGAAAAGACCGTCATCCGGACCGCCCCCGGAACACACCAGCGGGTTGTGGGCAATGCCATGCGCGGCGTGGTGTTGCGGACTCTCAAACATCAAAAGGGCTGGGTCAAGATCAAGCACGAATCCGGCCTCATCGGCTGGATTCAACGCGATACGCTCTGGGGGTGGTAAGCCCTCTGCCGCGTAAACCCTGCGACTCGAGTCCCATCTTTATCACTCCGCGCATCCAGGCAGATCCATGAAAATTTTCCGCACCAAGACCACCACCCCGGACGATTTCGACCATACCGGCCTCCACAAATGCCTCACCGCCTTTGATCTCACCCTGCTGGGGATCGGAGCTATCATCGGCACCGGCATTTTCGTGCTCACCGGCATTGCCGCCGCCACCCAGGCAGGGCCCGCAGTGATCCTTTCCTTTGTCATCGCCGGCATCGCCTGCGCCTTCGCGGCCCTGGCCTATGCCGAACTCGCCTCCGCCGTGGGCGGTTGCGGCAGCGCCTACGGGTACAGTTACGCGGCCTTCGGCGAGTTGATCGCCTGGATCATCGGCTGGGATCTGATCCTTGAATACGGGGTGGCCACCGCCGCCGTGGCAAACGGCTGGGCCGGATACTTCAACAACGCCCTCATTGCCGTGGGCCTCTCCCTGCCGGACGCCCTGACCAAGGCCCCCTCCCTGGGCGGCATCATCAACCTGCCGGCCGCGGGCATCGTCCTGATCCTCATGGTCCTGCTCATGCTGGGCATGCGGGAGAGCGCCCGCACCAACATGGTCATGGTCTTTGTCAAGCTGCTGACCATTTCGGTGTTCATCGGGGTGGCCGTGTTCCACGTCAACCCGGAAAACTGGAGCCCGTTCATGCCCTTCGGCTGGAGCGGCGAGAGCCCGGAGGGCAAGCCCGTCGGGGTGCTGGCCGGAGCGGCCATGGTCTTCTTCGCCTATGTGGGCTTCGACGCGGTTTCCACCGCCGCCGAGGAGGCAAAAAACCCGCAGCGCGACGTGCCCTTCGGCATCATCTTTTCCCTGGTTTTTTGCACCGCCATCTACATCGTGGTCGCAGGATTGCTCACCGGGGTGGTGCCGTACACCGAGCTCAACGTGCCCTCGCCCGTGGCCCACTCCCTCCATCTGCTCGGGATCAACTGGGCCTCGGCCCTGGTGGCCACCGGGGTCATCGCCGGATTGACCACGGTGATGCTCGTCCTCTATTACGGGTTGACCAGGGTCCTCTTCGCCATGTCCCGCGACGGCCTGATACCGCCGTTTTTCGCCCTGGTCCACCCAAAAACCAAGACGCCGGTGCGGGTCATCGGACTCTGCGGCCTGATCATCTCCCTGATCGCAGGCTTCATCCCCCTGGGCGAGCTGGCAGAGCTGGTGAATATCGGCACCCTGGCCGCTTTTGTCCTGGTATGCCTGGGGGTGGTCGTCCTGCGCATCAGGCAGCCGCACCTGCACCGGCCCTTCAAGAACCCGCTCAACCCGGTGTTCCCGCTGCTCGGCGCTTTCTCCTGCGCCGGGCTCATGGCTTTTTTGCCCTGGGTTACCTGGGTGCGTTTCGCAATCTGGCTGGCAATCGGGGTAGTGGTCTATTTCGCCTACTCGATCCGCCACAGCAAGCTGAGAGATCAAGACAATTGATTGCATCCGGATGCCAGGAACGCCCCATGTTCTTTCGCGCCTGCCTCCTTGTTTTCTGCCTGCTGACACTGTCCGGCTGCGAAAACACCGACCTGCAACTGGCCACGGAGGCAGGCCTTGACGCAATCCAGGCCGTCACCCTCACCGACCGGGACGTGCAGCATCTTGCCCAGCAGGCATCCCTCCAGAGCGACGGCAAAAATCATCTGGCGCCTCCCGACTCCAAATATGCCCGGAGGCTCGCACGTCTTACCGGTCCGCACCTTGATGCGGACGGCTTTCGCTTCACCTGCAAGGTCTATCTTTCCCCGGAGATCAACGCCTTTGCCATGGCGGACGGAACCATCCGCATTTACAGCGGCCTTATGGACATGCTGGACGACGGGGAGCTGCGCTTTGTCATCGGCCATGAGATGGGCCATGTGGTGCGGTACCATATCCGCAAAAAGCTGCAGCTTGCCTATGCGGCCAGCGCCCTGCGCAAAGGCATCGCCTCCCAGGCCGGCACAGCCGGCGCCATCGCCGCCTCCCAGCTCGGAGGATTTACGGAGCTCCTGGTGAACGCCCAGTTCTCCCAACAGGAAGAGCGGGAGGCGGATGACTACGGCGCCGATTTCCTGGAGCGCCGGGGATACGACCGGAAACCAGCGATCTCGGCCCTGCGGAAACTGGCCACCCTGGGCAATGACCACTCCTTTCTGGCCAGCCATCCTGCTCCGGGCGTCCGGGCCGACCGCCTGGAAAAAGGACCGGCAGCCCCGGCGGAAACCGGCCAGACCATCGCCACTCTCCTGACGCGCCTCCGGCTGCTGGTTCTGTCGCTGTATGCACACCTGAAGACGCTGCTCCCCATCCCGCATTCCCTCTAAAATTCCAGTGCCGCCATATTTTTCCCTGCGACTTTTTGTCACATTCCCAAACCGTTTCCCCGATGGTACCACAATGTAACATGTCACATTGTGGTTGTCGGCGGGTGCGCATGGACCGCGCCCGCACAACGCATGCACGAGCGGACATGGCCCGTGCATGTTGAATGAAATCGCCATGGGAGGCAAAAAGCATGACAGAGAGGAAGAAAAGCCAATGTAACCAGGAACGCCGTTCGCTTTTGATCGGGGCCGGCAAAATCGCCGCCGGCGCCGCGCTTGTTTCGGCTGGGAGCTTCACCCTGCCCAAGCTGGCCAAGGCCAAGGCGGCCGCGACACAGTGGCCGTGGCCCTATGTCAAACTCGATCCGGCAAAAACCGCCGATCTGGCCTACGAGGAGTGGTATCGGGTCTTCTGCGGAGCGGCTGTGGTCAGCAGCGTCTTCAGTCAGTTGCGCGAAAAGGTCGGCGAGCCGTACAACTCGTTCCCGGTAGATGCCTTTGTCTTTCTCGAGGGCGGTCAAGTGGGGTGGGGCACAATCTGCGGCTCGAACGCAGGCGCCAATATGGTGGCGAATCTCATCGTCGGCCCCCGTGTTGCCGGGGCTACGGAGGGGCACCTGATAAGCGAGGACATCATGCAGTGGTATTCGGACACCGCCTTGCCGGTTTACGTCCCCAAAACCCCCAAGCAGACCGGCGAGATCGTCAAGACCACCAGCGAATCACCCCTCTGTCATGTTTCGGTGGGCAAGTGGATGAAAGCGGCAGGCAAGCCGATCGGCAGCCCTGAGCGCAAGGATCGCTGCGCACGGGTGGCGGCCAGCACCGCCTTCCATTTGGTGACGATGCTGAACGATTGGAAGGACGGCAAGTATGCGGCCAAGAGCACCCATGCCCCGGTCAAGGACTTTGGCATCACCGGGCAGTTCAACTGCTTGGAATGCCATGGCAACAACGTGCCCACGCCGCCGATGGCCAAAAAATAACGCATCGTTTCTGCTCGCTGTTGCCCCGTTTGTTTTTTTGCCGGAAGGGAAACGCGAGCGCAGGTTTCGGATAATTGCTTGTTTCGACAAGGGATCCGGGGGACACCCTGCTTAATGACGCATTGGGCGGGTGTCCCTCGGACCCAGACGGATTATGGAGAAGAGGGGCTGCGCGAGGCGCGGCCGATGCCGCACGGCTTACAGCCCCTTCTTTTCGAGCCAGCGCAGGAACAGGACGCCCCCCGCGACAAAAACGACGATCACCGGCCAATGATTGATGCCGAGGAGTTGGGGAATGGTGATCTTGCCAAAGTCCCCCCAGGTGAGCACCGTTTCCTTGATGAACGGAAAAGACTCGGCATAGAGCGCCGCCCCAAGCACCATCCCGGCGATACCCCAGACCGCGTCCCAACGGCCTTCGCCCAAAGCCCCCACCGAGGTGCCGGGGCAGTAGCCGATCAGCCCCCAGCCCAGCCCGAAGATCAAGCCGCCGAGAATGGTGCCGCCAAGGATCGTCGCTTTGATGGAAAGTTTGGCGAGCCCCAGATCATGGAGCAGGTAGACCCCGATCATTCCCACCAGCACACTGGAAAGCATGAACTTGATGATGGTCATGTCCTGAAGACGCAGGGCTGCCAGTTGCTTGTCGTAGCGCAGCACCCTGCCTTTCTGCAGTAAAAATCCGAAGAGCACGCCGGTAATAAGACCTGCCAGAAGTTGATTCATGGTTGCCCTCCCTTACCGTACACAAGGCGCGCCATGATGATACCGCCGGCAAAAAAACAGACCAGCGCAATGTAGCCGCTTACCGCTAGCTGGAGCGAACCGCTCAGCCCGTGACCGCTGGGTCAGCCGTCGGCCAGGCGGGCGCCGTACATGGCGATAGTGCCGCCGGCAAAGGCGGCCATGCCCCGCTTGATGGTCGAGGGGCCGAATTTGGCCCGCCACATGTCCGGCACCCCCTGGAATTTGAAGCTGCCCGAGCGCAACGCCGCGAGGAATGAACCGATCAGAATGCCGATCAGGAACATCCACTGCCAGTCAATAATGGGCTTCTCTTTCAAGAAATACTCCATCTGACTGACCCGTTCCGGGCTGAAGAGCTGCTCGATCATCCCGGCGCCCCGCACAAAGGTGGTGGAGGCCCCGGCGTATTTGCCGGTGAGCCAGACCGAACCGACGATCACCAGCCCGCTCAAGGCCCCGGCCACATAGGGGTTCCATTGTCCCTTTTCCATTTGTCCTGCCATGAACGCCCTCCTCATTGATGATGCTGTTATTGTTGGCGAAGATTTTCCGCTCCTGCCTGCAGGATACAAAAGCGCGGGAAAATTCGCCATGAAAAATGGCACGTACCGGTAAGACACAATGACGCAGAAGCCACAGGGGAGTGTCGAAAAAACCTGCTTCCTTTTCCGCAACCAAAACGGCACACGAACACTCTGCTCACATCGCCCTGGGCCGGAGTTGCGTGGGCGGCGGCCATGGTTCCTTGGCGCGCAAACTCTCCAACCGCAGGGCAGAACGAAGGGCCTTGAGACTGCATGTCCCGGAGTCGTCCTTTTCCTCTTCCGCCGACTCTTCCCTGGGCGGCTTCCAGTAACAGACATGGGCATAGAGGGTTTTCTCCAGAAAACCACCATGGCCCGACCGAACGGGAATATCCAGGATGCCGTTCCCAAAGCGTCCGGCAAGCGGCCCGCCGATCATATCCCCGAGAACGCCTTTCCGGTGGGGAAAGAAGAGATTGGTCCAGCGAGTGGAGGCAAAGGGCGCCCCATGGTGCGGAATGCGCACACTTACTGGGTGCGCGTACACGGGAGACTCATAGTTTTTCTGGTAATGCGTCTCCTCTGCCGGCACCGGCGGACAGCAGGGAAATTCAAATTCAACCTTGCGCTGCTCGAAACTCCACGGGTCTTCCTCCATGAGCAGGGTGGCGTGGGTCAAAGGGGAACCCAGCGTGATGAAATCGGTGACAAGCCAAGGGATGCCCGCGGCACGATGTTCCCGCCAGAGTTCGTGCTGCCTGTGCTGGAACTCCTCCACTTCGCCGGCGCCGATCGTTGCCGGGTCGCGTTGCAGCTCTGCGGCCACGGCATCAAAGTCCACGGCTTTCGGCTGCTTTTGCGGGGAGGGATCATGGGCTTCCCGCAATTCCACCCAGAGGTGCCGGATCATGTCGTAGCCGATAACCGAACCCAGGCTGTGCCCGACCACGACAATCCGAAAGTATTTTTTGGATTCGTGTAAGGCGCGGAGGAGCTTGATCCCTTCCGCCCGGATCTTGTTCCGTTTGTCGATGTTGCCGGGGGAAGGAGTCAAATAGCGGGCGGCGTCTGCCACGTAGCCGAGGATGAAACGGCTGCCGATGGCCTGCAGGCCAAGAACAGCCAAGGCGAAGTACAACTGCTGCTTCTCGTACAACGCCGCGAACCGCACCCCCAACGATTGACTCGTTTGGTCGAACAGCCCCCAGAGCACCAGCACCCCGGCCAGCAACAGCCCGCTGCACGTTGCATAGTAAATCGGACGCAGTTTCCGGGGAATATTCCGGGGGTGCCGCGCCAGCAACCCACCCAGCCAGGACAGCACCGAACTGTATTTGGAATCGCACAGGTGATGCGACCAATAATACTCATAGAATTCGGTAATGGGCCGGTGCGCTTCCCTGTCTTTTGGCGCCTGGAGACATCTGAGCTCAAAAGACTCGCTCATCCGATCCGGTTTACTGCGGTACTTTTTCCGCGCGCTTTTCGAGGTGGCCGGAAGAACGGCATCCACGAAACTCCGGAGTGTTTCCATGGGACGTTGCTCGCCGATGCCATGGATGACCACGACCGCCTGCTTGGGACGATTCATGCTTCAGCCTCTCCTTGCCTGGAATAATTCGCCGCAGCCGCCATAACTTCCCGCGCCTTTCCGGGGCGGCTGGCGCATGACCCCGAGAGCACAGGCATTGACCATGCAGTCTCCTACGGTTCCGGCCCACACTCCCCCTGGTGTGCGCATTGCGAGGCTGTTTTGCCCGCCCGGCTGGGGGTTTCTCGCGGAAAGCGCTCGGGGTGAGGCACAGCTTTTTTTGCCGGCAGCTCCTGCTCAGCGCATCACAGCGCGACTCACCCTTTTTCCTCTACAAACCGCGGCCGACCTCACGCATCGGCCCGGAGCCGACAGAGGAAACACCCATTCCCTCCAGCATCTTTCTGGTCCGGCCTCTTTCCCGCAGGCCCGCATCCGCAGGAGATGCCGCGGATGCGCATGTGCTCCCTGACCAATTTATCACACTTCACCCAGAGTCTTCCATGGGAAACGCTTTCCCCCTGCCCCGGGTCTCCCTGGCTGGGAACGCGGGACCTGTTGCCAAAAAAAACCTTCGGCCTCAGGAAAAAATGGGACTCGATTTTCCAGCGCCACCTGGGGTAGAGTGAACGAAACTTTGCTAAAAAACTCTCCGGGAGTATGCCGATATGGAATTTCTTCAAACAGCGACCTGTGTCAACAGCGTCTGGGTGGGCAGCGCCTTTCTCTTCGGCTTTGGCTGCAAGCGGCTCAATCTTCCGCCCATGCTGGGCTTTCTCCTGGCAGGCTTTGCCATGAACTTTCTCGGTCTGACCGGGGGCTCCCTGGCCCTGGACAAGATCGCGGACATGGGTATCATGGTCCTGCTCTTCACCATCGGCCTCAAGCTTGACCTCAAGGGGCTGAGCAAGCCGGAGATCTGGGGCGGCGCCACGCTGCATGCCCTGCTCACCATTTTCCTGCTGACGGCGATGATTCTGGCGGCCTCCACCCTCGGGATTGCGCACCTTGCCGGACTCAGCCTGGAACAGGCAGCCCTGATCGGTTTCGCCTTGAGTTTTTCCAGCACGGTCTTTGCGGTGAAGGTTCTCGAGGAAAAGGGCGAGATGAACGCCCTGCACGGCCATGCCGCCATCGGCATCCTCATCATGCAGGATCTGATGGCCGTGTTGTTCCTCACCGTCTCCAAAGGCGAGTTCCCATCTGCCTGGGCTTTAGGCCTGCCGCTCCTGCTTCTCTCCCTCCGGCCGTTGCTCATGCACATCATCGATCATCTCGGCCATGGCGAGCTCCTGCCCCTGAGCGGCCTCTTCATCGCCCTGGCCGTGGGCGCCACCAGCTTCTCCCTGGTGGGCTTGAAACCGGACCTCGGCGCGCTGGTCATCGGCATGCTGATCGGCTCCCATGGCCGGGCCCATGAGCTTTCCCGTTCGCTTTACAGCTTCAAGGATATCTTCCTGGTCGGTTTCTTTTTCCAGATCGGATTCACCGCCATCCCCCATTTCGGGCATGTCCTTGTCGCCCTGGGGCTTGCCGCCGTGCTTCCGGCAAAAACCTTCCTCTATTTCCTGGTCCTGACCCGCTTTCGGCTCCGTGCCAGAACCAGCCTGCTGGCCAGCTTGAACCTGGCCAATTATTCCGAGTTCGGCCTGCTCGTCACCGCCATCGCCATGAAACAGGGCTGGCTCGATCCGGACTGGCTGATCATCGTTGCCCTGGCGCTCACCTTTTCCTTTTTGCTGGCCGCGCCGCTTAACAGCACGGCCAACCGCCTCTATGACCGTTTTGCCCTACAGCTCCAGCGGTTTGAAACCAAAACCCGCCATCCCGGAGACGTCCGGCTCGATCTGGGTCAGGCCGACACCCTCATCTTCGGCATGGGGCCCTTCGGGGCCATGGCCTACGACACTATCCGGGAGCGGATGGGAAACGGGGTGCTGGCCGTGGATTACAACCGGGACACGGTCAGGCAGCACTTTGCGGCGGGCCGCAGGGTGATCTGGGGCGATGCCACTGATTATGATTTCTGGCACACGATCGATCTTTCCAGGCTGAAAATCATCCTGCTCACCATGAGCAACCACCAGGCAAACCTGCTGGCCCTGCGGGAAATCCACTCCGCCGGCTTCCAGGGCCCGGTGACCGCCATAGCCCGTTTCGAGGACCAACGCCTGGAACTGGAAGAAGCCGGCGCCACAGCGGCCTACAATATCTTTTCCGAGGCAGGGGCGGGCTATGCCGACCATGTCTGCCGCGCCACCGGCCTGGTCTGCAAGACACGTTTTTTTGTGCCGGGCAACGATATCCAGAGCCTGTCCGTCAAGGGCTGAAAGCGGGCAGCCCCCCTTGATACCCCATGACCCAGCACCCAGAGGAGTATTTCCATGGCCGCGGTTGAAAAAAAGGCCATGCTGTTGGGGATTGTCGGTTTCACCAGCCGGATCCCGACCCTCTCTCCCCTGCCCCGATCGCACCTCTTCCGTTTTGCATGGATTGTAAGTTGGATTGACAAACCATGTAAATTTCGGTGATCGCCTCTATGCCATTGAGGCCAAATCCGCCGTCACAGCAACACCGGATTTTTTTAAAGGCTTCGCGCCCTTTGCCGAGGGGGAGGGCTATACCGCCCTGCCGGCGCATATTGAAAATGCCGTGGTCTATGGCGGCGAGGCGTCGCAGCAACGGCGCGGCTCATTGCGTGGCGGGATGTGGTGAGATTCTGCCTGTCGAGAAAGTGAAAGGATCTACTCACGCACAGACACCGGCATGTTTCAAAAAACATTGACGAGGAATTAAGAAGGTGGGCATGGAATACCTTTCGGCTTGACAGGAAATCCATATTATGTCCCCGGAATTCCCCTGCAATGGTCGTGCTTGCTCTCCTCTTTACCTGCCATGGGTCGGCCCTCTGTTAGGTATTATGCCCAGGATGCCCCACGTCCCTATTGGCTTCCTGTCGCCTTACAATTGTTTCAGGATCGGCACCATGACGATCTATTGAGTAAGACCCGGTTTTCTCGATAAAAGGCATGAGCAGCATATAGAGCAGGTTATTCTTATTTGGTTCACGAAACTGTGCGAGTCCTATAGTCATTTTTTCATGCCCCATCACAGGTTGTGCCCGATATGTGCCGAAGATGCGGTCCCACCAAGGGAAGTTGAATCCGAAATTGCTGTTTGTTTCGCGGATGGTGACGGAGTGGTGCACTCGATGCTGGTCCGGCGTGACAACCAGCAACCGGAGGTACTTGTCAAGCTTTAGGGGCAGCTTGAGATTGCCGTGGTTGAACATGGCGGTGCCGTTGAGAATGATCTCAAAAAGAATAACCGCGAACACCGTGGGCCCAAGGGCGGCGATGGTTGTCATTTTGATGACCATGCTGATGAGTATTTCAATGGGATGAAACCGCAACCCCGTGGTGACATCAATGTCCATGTCGGCATGATGCATCATGTGCAGCCGCCAGATCAGGGGTACGGTGTGGAACATCACATGCTGGAGATACACTACTAGATCGAGCACCAGGACGCTGATGAGTACTTCAAGCCATTCCGGCAAATCTACCATGTTGAGCAGCCCCCATCCTTGCTCCTGGGCTGCGAAGGCCACATGCACACCGATGAAGGGGAAAAGGAGCCGGACTGCAAGTGTACCCACCGCCACCACTCCCAGGTTGCTGAGCCACCTTGTCAGCTTGGACATAGTCAGCATCCGCCGAGGAGCTAGAATTTCACCCAAGGCGACAAGTACCAGAATACCGAAAAAAAAGGCCATCCGAGTTGTAGCTTCATGTTCCATCATCTTTTCCTTTTCACTAATTGAAACAAAAAAACATTTTTAAAGTATTTTTTTGCAATTTTGCGTGTTCGTTGATGTGAAAACCCTTTACGGATGCAAAATGGGGATGGAGGCCGATATTTTGACCTCTTACTTCAACTCATTCCCATAAAACCAAACTCCAGGCCATTGTCCTTACTATCCTGACACACGCACTCCTTTGCTGCCAATCGAAATATGATCAAAGCATAAAAAAAACCCGCAACCATTTCTGGCGCGGGTTTTTTTGGTTGAACTTTTGCCAATCGGCGAGGCGCTGCACAAGGCAAATACCCTCTCGCCCATGCCTCCTTACCGTATAGTGCCAGACTTATCCTGCCACGGCGCAACCTTCAGCAACAGCACCATCCCCGGCAGCGCCAGCAGCGCGCAGAGCAGAAAGAACCCCATCCAGCCCATCATCTCAACGAGCCAGCCGGTGGCGGCGTTGGCAAAGGTGCGCGGCATGGCGGCAAGGCTGGTGAACAGGGCGAACTGGGTCGCGGTGTAGGCCGGGTGGGTGGTGCGGGCGATGTAGGCGACAAAGGCGGCAGTGCCCAAGCCCACGCCCAATGCTTCAAGACCGATGACGATGGCCAGTTGCGCCAGCTCCACACTGGTGATCTCGGCATGGTGCCCCACCGAAGCCAGCCAGACAAAGCCGAAAATGGAGACCACCTGCACCACCCCGAACAGCCACAGCGCCCGGTTGATGCCGATCCTCACCATCCACAAGCCGCCGAGCAGACCGCCGATGACCGCGGGCCACAGCCCGGCATTTTTGGCGATCAATCCTATCTGGGTCTTGCTGAAGCCCATGTCCATATAAAACGGGGTGGCCAGCGCGGTGCACATACTGTCGCCGAGTTTATAGAAAAACAGAAAGGCAAGAATCAGCAGGGCGCTGTTCCAGCCGCTGCGGGTGATGAATTCGTGAAACGGTTCGACCACCGCTTCCCGCAAGCTCTTGGGATGGGTTGCGCGATGCGGCTCCTGCACCGCAAGGGTCATCGCCACCCCGGGCAGCATGAACAGGGCGGTGGCGATGAACACCATGTTCCAGGGCAAAAAGTCGGCCAGGATCAGCGACAGCGAACCCGGCACCAGACCGGCGATGCGGTAGGCGTTGACATGCACCGCATTGCCGAGCCCCATCTCGCTGTCCGACAGCAGCTCGCGGCGGTAGGCATCCAGGACGACATCCTGGGTGGCGCCGAGAAAGGCGAGCAGGGTGGCAATCCAGGCGATGGCACGCAAATCGCTTTGCGGCGAAAACGCGCCCATCATCGCGATCACCAGCAACAAGCCGATCTGGGTCACCAGCATCCAGCCGCGCCTGCGGCCAAGTACAGGCACAACATAACGGTCGAGCAGCGGCGACCACAGGAACTTCCAGGTGTAGGGAAACTGGATCAGCGCGAACAGGCCGATGGTTTTCAGGTCAACCTGTTCGCTGCGCAGCCAGGCGGGCAGGAGGTTGAACAGCAGGTACAGCGGCAGGCCGGAAGAAAACCCGGTGAACACGCAGATCATCATGCGGCGGGTGAAGAGCTGCTTCCAGACGGTCAATTGCTTGTGCGCTGTGCGCTCGTCCTCTTCCACTTGCAGCCCCCACTGTCGGATAATTGAACCTCTTTTGGGGAGGCTTTTACGTTAGGAATCTGAAGATCCGTGAATGGCGACTATATCAGGACGGACTACCCTGGACAACAAGAAACCCGCATCCCGAAAGGAAAGCGGATTTCAGGCACGCCACTCCCTGGTGTTACCCCCAGGCCACTTAGGCCTGTCTGGCCCAAAACACATCCAAGGTTTCGCACTTATTAGTATAATGTCACCGGATATGTCCGGATATCATTCTTGTTTTTTCATGTTGCCCTCCCTGAGCGCCGGCAGTACTATTACTAATACAATAGGAGGCACAACCAATGGTACGGTCACCGCACATCATTCCCATCTCGGACCTTCGCCAGGATGCGAGCGGCATCCTCAAGCGCATGGCGGCTTCACGCGAACCTCTGTTCATCACCCAACGTGGCCGGGCGACTGCCGTAATGGTCAGCATGCAGGAGTACGAACACACGCAGCACGAGCTTGAAATTTTACGGCTGCTTGCCCGTGGCGAAAAAGAAATCGAGGCAGGAGGCGGTTTCGACCTGAAAACCGTATTGGCGGAAGCGGATGCCCTGCTGGCGGAACAACCGTGAAGATCGTTTTTACCCCATCGGCGCGCGACCAGTTTTTACGCGCCCTTGCCTATATCCGCCGCGACAAGCCGTCAGCGGCGGTTTCGTTTCGGCACCAGGCGGAGAAAACGCTCGCGCGGCTCCAGGATTACCCGGAATCCGGGCGAACCCTCCCGGAATTTCCCGACACCCACTACCGCGAGGTGATCGTTCCTCCGTATCGGTTCTTCTACAGGGTCAAAGAGAATGTGGTGTGGATTGTGGCGGTGTGGCATGGCGCACAGTTGCCGGACAGTCCGGCAGAAGATGCGGAAAACTGACTTTTCAAGACCTGGCCATCAGGGTCCATTTGCATTAATACCTGAGTCCCCGGAATATCTGAAGAGAAATAGGTATTATGTCACCGGATATCATGCTTATCATGGATGTCCCCGGAACTCCTCCAATGAATGTCAAATACTTTGAGTGAACGCAACACTGAACCCATTTAGAAAGATTGGGTCTACAAATGAAATAACCTTGCCCCGCTTGCCAATTTCAAAAGAATATCTAATTTTTGGCCTACTAACTATTAAATTGACAGAAATAGTAAATTCGATTCTGTCAATTTCGTCTCCATTCATCATGAGTAAGCCTTCGGGATAGATTATTTTGTCCGTGAATCTGAAACTGTAAGTCCCATTTGCATAATTATGCGTTTTTTCATTGCCTAAATGAGAATTAACAATTTTTAATACCTCTTCATTCTCAAATTTTTTTGCATCAATTTTTTTTCCATTTAGAACAATATTAATTTCTTCCATATTTATTTTTTTTATATTTCTCTCATCATTGATTGATCCTCTTCTTACAAATAACAAATACTTAGATACAATATCTTGAGTAACACAATGCATATCCGGAAGTGCGTATAGAACAGATTCTTCTTCCGTGGCATAAAGCAATTCAATTCTTGAAAATTTCTTTGATTGACTAATAGCGTCTTTCGAGAAACTCTTAGATACAAAATATCCTTTTTGAGCATTTATCATTTTTATTTTTTCATTAAATATTATAATGTCATTTTTACTTGCAGGCTTACTTAAATTTTTACATTCAAATATGAAAATTGATCTATATCCATGACATATGTCAATTTCTACATATACATCAATTTCGTGATGTACTCCATCTGCATCGATTATTTTATTATTTTCAATAAAAAAAGAAGATTTTTTCAATGATGGATTTGAATTAAGAATATGTTTTTCAATGAGATGGACAGCTTCTTCCAAATATTTTCCCTTTTGGTTACGAGTTAATGTATTCATATTGTTATTATTGTATATAACCTTGTTGACTTGTTTACTAACCTATCGCCGCGCCTTGGGTTCCTGTTATGACTGCAACCCTCTCCTTTCTGCGGCACTTAGCCAAGAACGGTTCAGATCACCCTATCAAACCCGAGCCCCAACCACAACACCGAAAAAATACGAGAAAAAAGGCACAAAAAAACCCGCGACCATCTCTGGCGCGGGTTTTTTTGTTGTAACGCAAACGGATTGCTCCGCAAAATAAATGGCGGAGAGCGAGGGATTCGAACCCTCGGTAGAACTTTTGATCCTACACTCGCTTAGCAGGCGAGCACCTTCGGCCTACTCGGTCAGCTCTCCACGATTCGTATTCGCTTGTTGTTGGCGGAGGAAGTAGGATTCGAACCCACGGTACTTTCGCACAACGGTTTTCAAGACCGCCGCCTTAAACCACTCGGCCATTCCTCCCTCAAGTCCGTCAGTTATGTACCATTTCAAAAATGGGCTGTCAATGCTTGAAGGGGTTCCGGCTCGGAAGAAAAGTCGGCAAGGCTCTGTCCATGTCCGTTCACCCTGAGCTTGTCGAAGGGTCTTGTGCAGGGCTAGGCTTCGACAGGCTCAGCCCGAACGGAATGGGTACGTTAGTTACATAAAGCGTCTAGGCAATTACACCACGATTCCCTACCTGACCGCCTCGATAGCCTCGGCCAGCTTCTTGACCCCGACAATCTCCATACCCTTGACCCCGCCCTTGGGCACGTTGGCCAGGGGGACAATCGCTTTTTTAAAGCCATGCTTGGCCGCCTCCCGCAGCCGCTCCTGGCCGCTGGGCACGGGCCGGATCTCGCCGGAGAGTCCCACCTCGCCGAAGACCACCAGATCCACGGGCAGGGGCTTGTTTTTCAGGCTGGAGAAAACCGCCAGCAGCAGGGCCAAATCGGCGCTGGTTTCGCTGACCCGCACCCCGCCGGCCACGTTGATGAACACATCCTGGCCATAGGTGGCGATGGAGCCGTGCCGATGCAGCACGGCCAGGAGCATGGCCAGCCGGTTCTGCTCCAGCCCCACCGTGACCCGCCTGGGATTCTCGCTGTGGCTGTCGTCCACCAGGGCCTGCATCTCAACAAGCAGCGGACGGCTGCCCTCCCAGATCGCCATGACCACGCTGCCGGGCATGGCTTCGGCATTGCGGGACAAAAATATGGCCGAGGGATTGGAGATCTCGCGCAGACCCTTGTCGGTCATGGCGAAGACCCCCAGCTCGTTCACCGCGCCGTAGCGGTTCTTCACCGCCCGCATCACCCGGAAGCGGGAATCGCCGCTGCCTTCGATGTAGCAGACCACGTCGATGATGTGCTCCAGCACCCTGGGTCCGGCCAGGTCGCCGCTCTTGGTGACATGGCCCACCAGGAAGATGGCCACCCCGGTCTGCTTGGCGAACTGGGTAAGGAGAGCGGCGGACTCCCGCACCTGACTGACGCTGCCCGGCGCGGACTGGCTGTCCGCCACCTGCATGGTCTGGATGGAATCGATCACCATGACCTCGGGACGTTCCTTGAGCGCGGTGGCGCAGATATCCTCCACCCTGGTCTCGGCCAGCAGGAGCAAAGCCTGATCCGGCAACCCAAGCCGCCTGGCCCGCATGGCGATCTGTTGGAGCGACTCTTCGCCGGTCACATAGAGGCATTTGCGAGTGAGGCTCAGGCTGCAGCAAACCTGGAGCAAGCCGGTGGATTTGCCCACCCCCGGATCGCCGCCGATGAGCACCACCGAGCCGGGCACCAACCCGCCGCCCAAAACCCGGTCCAGCTCGCCCATGGTGGTGGAAAAACGGACCAGTTCGTCTTTGCCCACCTCGGCCATGGTCTGCACCTGGGCCAGGGAACCGGAATAGCCCTGGAAACGGCCTGCGGCAGCGGAGGCTGGCTGCTGCTCGGCCAGGGTGTCCCAGGCGCCGCAGCCTTCGCATTGACCACCCCATTTACTGAACACCCCGTTGCAGGCGCGGCAGACATACGAGATCTTCTCTTTAGCCATTTTTTCCCTGCCCCTTACGCCTTTTACCTTTCACCTTGCAGCTTTTCCTTCCAAAGCCTTGCGCACCGTTTCGGTCAGCACCCGCATGGTCAGGGGCTTCATGAGAAAATGACTGATGCCCTGGGCCACGGCGGATTCTTCTCCGATTGTCGCGCTATACCCGGTGCAGAGGATCACCGGCAGGCTGGGCCGGATCTTGCGAATCTCCTGCGCCAACTGCACCCCGGACATCTTGGGCATGGTTTGGTCGGTGATCAGCAGATCAAAATCGTCGGGGCGGCTGCGAAACTCTTCCAACGCCTCAAGCGGCTTGGTTCTGGCCGTCACCCGGTAGCCGAGCCCGGAGAGCATGGCCTTGCCCAGCTCGGCGATGCTGGTCTCGTCATCCACATAGAGAACCCGCTCCTGGCCGGAAGGAAGCGCCCACTCCTGGGGACTTTCCAGCACAACCATGCCCTGGCCGACCCTCGGCAGATAAACGCGAAAAACCGTGCCCGAGCCCAAAATGCTTTCCACCTGCACCATGCCCCCATAGCTTTTGACGATGCCATGCACCACCGCCAACCCCATGCCCGACCCCTTGCCCACCATCTTGGTGGTGAAATACGGGTCAAAGATCCGGGCAAGGATCTGCGGCGCGATCCCAGGGCCGGTATCGCGCACGCTGAGCAAGACATACTGCCCGGGCGACAGCTCGTCTTGCCCGGCGAGATCGCTTTCGCCAAGCTCCACGTTTTTCAAAACCACGGTCAGGGCGCCCCCTGCCGCCTCCATGGCATGGAAAGCGTTGGTGCAGAGATTCACCACAATCTGGTGGATATTCGTGGGGTCGGCCAGGATGAAACCGCAATCCGGGTCGATATCCTCGCGGATTTCGATGTTCGCCGGAATCGAGGCGCGCAGAAACTTGAGCGCCTCCTTGACAATGGGTTTTGGCGAGAGCGGAGCCCGCTCCTCCCCGCCCTTCCTGCTGAAGGTGAGAATCTGCTTCACCAGATCCCGGGCCCGCAGACCGGCCCGGAGCACCTCCTGGATATCGTCCCTGGCACTGCCTGCCGCTTCCGGCAGGCTGCGTTTGGCCATCTCGGCATAGCCAAGGATGGCGGCAAGGATATTGTTGAAATCATGAGCGATTCCCCCGGCCAGGGTGCCGATGGCCTCCATCTTCTGGGCCTGGCGCAACCGTTCTTCCAGCCCCTTCCGGATACTGATGTCATGGCAGATGCAGAGAATTTCCGGCTGCCCCTCGCCTTGCACCACCGTGGCATTGATCTCCACCGGGGTGATGCCGCCCCGGCCATCGACATAATCGACCTGCAGATGGCGGATAAAACCCTGCTTGACGCATTCCCGCAACGCCTGGCGGTTCCTGGCCAGACCATGTGCCGCCGTCCATTCGGTCACCCAGCGCCCCATAATCTCGGCCAAATCGGCGCGCCCGCTCAAGCGAACATACTCCTGATTAGCGTCCAGCACCCGTCCCTCGCCATCGATCCGTACAAAACCGATGCCGGTGGTTTCGATCAAAACCCGGTATTTCTCCTCACTTTTGCGCAGCCCCTCTTCCATGGCCCGTTTTTCGGCCAGCATCCGGTTTAGCGCCCCGGCAAGGGACCGAAACTCCGCAAAATGGAGGCCCGAAAGCTGCATTTCCTCCTTTTCCCGGGCCGCTGTGTCAAAAAAATCCTCAAAGGAGGCAAAGGCCTCCTGGATGCGCCCCGCTGTCTTTCGGACAAAGAGCAACCCGCCCAAAAGCGCGGCAAGCAGCAGCAATAGCGCCAGCCCGACGATCTTGACAATCTCGCGCCGCAACTGCTGCCGGGCCTCCGCAATGGCCGCCCGGATGTCGTCCAGGTATATGCCCGCGCCGATATACCACTGCCACTCCTTGACGCCCCGCACATAGCTGAGTTTCAGGGAGTTGCGCTCTTCGCCCAGCTTCGGCATCACATACCGAAGAAAACCGCCGTCTTTCCGGGCCAGGGCGATCAGTTCCCGTACGATTTTCAGACCGTTGGCATCGACCTGTTCCAGCGCGTTTTCTCCCTTGGCCGGATAGGTCAAGGACACCCCGTCCCACTGTCCGGCAAAGACATAGCCATCCTGCTCGAACCGCATCTTTTCAATCCGCGCCAGCACCTCGGCCTGGATCTCCGCTTCCATGTCGTCCGGATATTCGCCCGCGCCGATCAGCCAATCAAGCTCGGGCAGGTATTTGATAAAGGAGACTTTCTCAAACTCCTGACCGGCCGGAAAACCAGGCTTGGGCCAGCGGTAGGAGACAAACCCCTCGCCCTTGCTCCGGGCAAGCTCGACCATCTCCCGGATGACAAAAGCGCCCTCGTTGTCCTGCATGGCCAAAAGATTTTTCTGCTCAAGCTCCGGCTGGTCGGCATGGAGCTGCACCGTACCGTCCATGGCAAAGATGAAGAAATACCCCCTGCCGCTGTTAAAACGCTGCGTCCGCAGACTCTCGCGCACCAGGGACTCCAGCTCCTTCCTGCTGTGCGATCCCTTGCTGAGTTGGTAGAGATGGGAGGCGGCGACCTGGGCATCCCGGACCCTGCCCGCAACAACGCCCTTTGCCCGGTCGGTGATCTGCGACCGCTTGAAATGGATGTACCCGACCACCTCCTCGACCTGCCGCACAAGCTGCTGCTTGCGCGCTTCGACCTGTTTCGCCCAGAGCGCATCAACCTCGCTCCGGTAGCGGAAATATTCCTGGAAAATATGGAGAGTGCCAAGCCCCAGGATCAGGCAGGCAACCATGAGCGACATGGTGACCAGCAATCTCCTTGCTATGCTGTGAGCGGGTATGATCATTGACTGTGACGCCCTCCCTGGAAATCCGTTCACACAAGCCTGGACAAGACCTGATTGGCCACGGGCAGACCGGCCTCGCTAAGACGCAGGCGGTCATGGCAGACTTCGACCAACCCCTGCTGCTGCAATTCCTCAAGCATCTTCCCATAATAGCCCGCAGGCGTCAAACCAAACCGGCGCTGCAGCCGAGCAAGCGAAACCCCTTCGGTCATCCTCAGCCCCATGACCACGCTTTCCCGGAAGCGGGCCGCCAGCGGTAAGCATTCCCCCTCGTCCAGCGGGAGTTCCCCTTTGTGGACCAGCGCGGCAAACAATTCGGGCTCCTCCACCGTGCTGAACCGAAAGCCGGAAAGAGAGGAGACCGCTCCGGCACCCAACCCCAGATACGAGCCGTTTCGCCAGTAATTGCGGTTGTGGCGGCATTGGTTGCCCGGTGCTGCGTAATTGGAAATCTCGTAGCGCGGCAGACCGGCCTGGGCCAAAAGATCGTGGGTGAGCGCGGCCATGGCCAGAACCTCCTCCTCTCCGGGCAGGATCAACGCGCCCTTTTCCACCATCTGGGCAAAGGGGGTTTCTTCCTCAATGGTCAGCTCGTAGCAGGCAAGATGCTCCGGCCCGAAGGCAAGTGCCTGGTCCAGGCTCTCCCGCCAATCCGTTGCGCGCTGGCCGGGCAGGCCGTACATCAGATCCAGGTTGATATTGGCAAACCCGGCCTCTCGCGCCGCCTTGATGGCAGCGCAGGCCTCACCCTTCGTATGGCTCCGGCCAAGGGCACCCAGCAGCCGGTCGGAAAAGGCCTGCACCCCGAGGCTCAACCGATTGACCCCGGCCCGGCGCAGGCTGGTAAGCATCGGCACCGTGACGGTATTGGGATTCGCCTCCACCGTGACCTCGGGCTCTTCCGCAAAGGTGAAGGATTTGAGGCACAGGTTGACCAGAGCGGCGAGCTCCTCCCCATAGATGGTCGGAGTGCCGCCACCGACAAAGAGGGTGGAGAAAATCCGCTCCCGGCACCACTGCTGGGCACCCCAGTAACGGATCTGATCGACAAGGGCCGTCAGGTATGCACCCGGTGGGGACTTGCAGGCATAGGAGTTGAAGGAGCAATAGGCGCAGCGGCTTTTGCAGAACGGGATGTGCAGATAGAGACCGGGCGGTTCTTCGCCACTGACAGGAGTAAAAACAGTGGACATGGGTTCGGGCATGTCACTCTCCGGCGATCAACGAACGGGACTGGCGACGGATCTCCTCCAACAGCCCGTGGTCGGCAAAGCTAAAGGGATGCTCGCCCTGCCCGACAATGAGATGGTCGAGAAGCTGAATCCCGGCAAAACCCAGGGCGATGAAGAGATGGCGGGTAAGTTTTTTATCCTCCATCGAAGGGGTCAGGCTGCCGGAGGGATGGTTGTGGGCGATGACCACCGAGGCGGCGTGGTGCGAAAGAGCCAGCTTGATCAACTCCCGAGGATGCACGGTGTTGCTGGCCAGGGTGCCTTCCGCCACCAGTTGGGTATCGATGATCCCCAAGGAGGCGTCGAGGAACACCGCCATCAGCACCTCGCGCTTGAGGCCGCGCATGGAGTGGACCAGATACTCCCCCACCTCGCGGGAGGAGCGGAGGTACTCCTTGCCCACCAGCCGCTGCTTGAGATACCGCCGGGCCACCCCCTGGACAAAGTGCAGGGCGAATGCGTTTTTGGGCCCGATGCCTTCGATCAGTTCAAGCTCCGCCTGGCTTGCATCCAGGGCCTGGGCCAGGGTACCGAATTGCTTGAGCAGCAACCGGGCCGTCTCCTTGCAATCCTTGCGCGGGGTGCCCAGGGAGAGGAGCAGCTCCAGCACCTCGGCATCGGTAAAGCCGTCCAGGCCGTGGTCCAAAAACCTATCCCGCAGCCGCTGCCGATGGCCCTCGCCTTTTTTCTGCCAGTCGGTTTTATCCATTGGTTGGCTCATCTAAAGGACGCCAATAACCCAGCCAAGAAAAAGCAACAAGGGGGGAACCCAAAGGCCACGATTTGACGGTTGCCAGGATGGTTTTGCTTCAGGTTTTTTCTGTGCCAGGACGTAAAAATAGAGCAAGATCGCAACGCCACTCAACCAAGCCGCGACGAATAGGTAAAAGGACACCCCGGCGATCTGGTTCCAGAAGGTGAATTTTTCCGGATCACCAATCCCACTTTTGTCCAATGCCCGATCCCCTTGCCAAACAGAGATCACAAACGAAGCACCCGCCAGCAGTTGCAGGAACAAAATGCCCATATAGGCTTTTATTGCCATAATAGCATTCCCCCTAGTCCCTTGTAACTTTTTAATCGACATCAAATTGATTCCCTCCCCCCTTGCGGGGGAGGGTTAGGGAGAGGGGGAAATTGCCATAGTATCCGCTGGTTGTAGCTACCCCCACCCCCAACCCCTCCCGCAAGGGGAGGGGAGTTTTTCAGAAATATTAAGAGCTACAAGGTACTAGCTTTATCTTTCGTGGATTTCGTGGCAAAAACCCCTACTCCCCCAGCGCCTTCACAAATAGCTCGTTGGCCAGCCCCGGATTGGCCTTGCCCCCGGTCTGCTTCATGAGCTGGCCCACGAAAAATCCCATAACCTTGGTCTTGCCCTCGCGGAACTGCTGGGCCTGCTCGGGATTGGCGGCGATGATCTCTTTGACGATGGCCATAATCTCGCCCTGGTCGCTCATCTGCACCAGACCCTTCTCCTTGACCACGGTTTCCGGGTCCTTGCCGGAGACCATCATCTCTTCGAACACGGTCTTGGCGATCTTGCCGCTGATGGTGCCTGCGTCGATCATGGCCAGGAGCGCGGCCAGATTCTCCGGCGAGACCGGACACTGCGTGATATCCATGGCCTCCTCGCCCTTCATCAGCCGCATCAATTCGGTCATCAGCCAGTTGCCGAGTTTTTTGGCATTGGCATACCCTGCATAGGCCGCCTCAAAATAATCCGCCAGCTCGCGGGAGGAGGTGAGCACCGCGGCGTCGTCTTCCGGCAGCCCCAGTTGCTCGACAAACCGGCGTCTCCGGTCATCGGGCAACTCGGGCAGGGTGGCGCGGATCGCCTCGATCCACGCCTTATCGATCACCACCGGCACCAGGTCCGGGTCCGGAAAGTAGCGGTAATCATGGGCCTCCTCCTTGGAGCGCATGGCATTGGTCACGTTGCGGTCCGCATCCCAGAGCAGGGTCTCCTGGGTGATCTTTTCGCCGTCCAGCAAACGGTCGCGCTGTCGGCGCACCTCGAATTCCAGGGCTTTTTGCACGTTCTTGAAGGAGTTCATGTTCTTGAGCTCGGTGCGGGTGCCGAACTCCTTCTGGCCCACGGGCCTGAGCGAGATATTGGCGTCGCAGCGGAAACTGCCCTCCTGCATGTTGCCGTCGCAGATGTCGAGATAGCGCAGGATGGCGTGCAGTTTCCTGAGATAGGCCGCGGCCTCCTCCGGCGAACGGATGTCCGGCTCGCTGACGATCTCGATGAGCGGCACCCCGGTGCGGTTGAGGTCCACGTAGCTCTTGGGCTCGCGCTCGTCGTGGATGAGCTTGCCTGCATCTTCTTCCATGTGGATGCGGGTGAGGCCGATACGCCGGGTCTTTCCGCCCACCTCGATCTCCACCCAGCCATGCTCGGCAATGGGCAGGTCGAACTGGGAGATTTGGTAGCCCTTGGGCAGATCAGGGTAAAAGTAATTCTTGCGGGCGAACTGATTCATGGGGCCGATGGCGCAGTTGGTGGCCAGGGCCATCTTCATGGCGTACTCCACCACCGTTTTGTTCAGCACCGGCAGCACGCCTGGCATGCCGAGGCACACCGGGCAGGTATTGGTGTTGGGCGGGTTGCCGAAGGCGGTGGTGCAGCCGCAGAAAATCTTGCTCTTGGTTTTGAGCTGGGCATGGACCTCAAGGCCGATGACGGTTTCAAATTCCATGGTGTTCTCTCCCTTAATACGTGCCCGGCGACGGACAACAGCGCCGAGCAGGGCTTCTCTTTTGCGTAATCAATCACCAAAGTTGCCAAAACGTCTGGACCCCCCGGAACAGTAACCGCGCAGCAGTGCCGTAGATGCGCGGAAGAGGCCTGGCCGCCATACACACGGTATGCGGACAGGTCGATGACAAAGCAGATGCGGTGCTGCTGTGCGGTTACGCTTTTGCTTTGTGCACCCAGGCTTGAATCCGGGTCAGTTCCTGGCCCCAACCGGAGCCGATGCGCAGATCGAGGAACATCCGAAACAACTGGTCCACGGTGCGCACCACCATCTCGTGCAGGCTGACATGCTCAAGCAGCCTGCCTTCCACCGCCTCGGGGTCGTTGCCCTCTTCGGCGGAGCCCATGGTCTTGGGCGGCTTCACGTTGCGGAACTCCATGAGGGTGGCCTTAAAAGAGAGGTTCCACTCATACTCCCCCCGGGTCAGCAGCATCCGGGCCTGCTCCAGCTTCTTGCCCATGGCCAACCCGGTGCGCGCCTCCTGCAACTCGGTCATCAGCCCCCGGCAGATCAGCTTCTCGCGGTTCTCGCCCTCGCCGTACTCAAGCATCATGTGCTTTTCAAAAACGAGCTGGATATCCTCCCCAGCCTCGGGGAGAAAGATGGTGCCCCCCCGCTCCTCGCTCTTGAACCAGAGCCAGGTGAGAAATTCCTGGCCCACAAATCGTTTTTCATCAATAAGATCAACTAAATCCATGCGCTTAGGCCTCTGGGTGTCAAATAAAGATTGCGGGGGAGATGTCGGCCAGGGCCTCGCGGCCCGAGGCGTCAAGCAGGTGCTCGGCGGTGAGATACGGCACCTGGAGCATCAGGCTGAGGTCAAAGGTCTCCTTAAAGAATTCCTCCAGCAGCTCCTGGGCCTTCTGGCTGGTGGAAAAAAACAGCACCGTCCCCTCGGCCAGGTTCCAGCAGAGGTCATACACCGCCGGGGTCGGCGCCGCCTTTTTCATCAGCATCAGCTTGACGCTCTCCTTGATCTCCACCCGATGGGCCCTTGCCAGCTTGGGAATCTGCCGCGCTTTCTTGAGCCGCTCTTCTTCCTTGAGGCAGAACTTGTTGAGCACCTTGGGCGAGACCCGCCGCTCGTCGATGCGCAGGGAAAGCACGACATGGTCCGCCGCCGCGTACGAGGCATAGGCAAATTCGCTGTCGAACATATTGAGCACGGAAACCCAGCCCACGGAGCGCTCTTCGTAGCTCTCGTCGATATCCCGGAAGGAATGCCTGGCGATCCGCTCGGCGGCGAACTCCCAGAAATTCGCGGGCAGCTCACCTTCCACCGCATAACGGACAAAACTTGCCGATCTGGCCAACAATCCCATACCGCACCCAAAAGTAGATAGTCAGAAAAAAAGCCCCTGCCTGGCGCCGGAACTCCGTAACAAATCAGAAGATATAGCAGACCGGGCCGACGGTCACAAGCTATTTAAGCAGAGCCTCTCCCTCCGGAAAACCCTAATAATTACACAAGCTCAGTCCGTTATCCCCCAGGCCGGCACGGATGAATCCCGAACAAAAAAAGGGGAAAGAAGAAAGCAAATACTTGACACGGAAAACCGACTGTTGTAAAAGTGCCTTTTCCTACAGGGTGGGTCGTTAACTCAGCCGGTAGAGTATCTGCCTTTTAAGCAGAGAGTCGCGCGTTCGAATCGCGCACGACCCACCAATTACTGTACGGATATTAGTCCCCATCGTCTAGCCCGGTCCAGGACACCGGCCTTTCACGCCGGCGACACGAGTTCAAATCTCGTTGGGGACGCCAGAAATTCTAAAGGGAATCAACCGCACGCGGTTGATTCCCTTTTTTTTTCATTGTGCGGGGGGCATCACCTCGCGCACTCCGCTTCGCTCGCTTGCTGGTCCTCATTCAGATGAGAGCTTTGCTCTCCCCCTCCGTGCGGTTAGCATATCGTCAAATTCAATTTTCACATGGAGTTCAGATGCAAGAACGTGATATGGTGACTGGAATTTTGCAAGCCACATTTGGATAATCCACATAGAAAAACCGGGCGGAGCTGCGCAACATACCATGGACCTCCTTAAATTAATCCTGGCCGTTATTGTTTGCATAGGGCTTTCGCTTTTCGTCGCGTATAAGATGGTCCTGTTTTTTTCCGACGAAAACGAAAGGCAAAACACCAGAAGAGAAAGGGCAAAGAAATTTTTCAAAAACAATATGCGGAGAAACGAGACCGAGAGACAATTATACAATGACCAGTTCAATTGGGAGGTCTTCAAGACAAAAATACAAGCTCACTTGTTGCCCGCAGCAATTGCCGTCCTGCTGATCGTCTTGGTCCTTAACACAATGTTACTCCCACCAGAAGCGAAAGAAATAGCACAAAACGATATTCCTCCCCCCATAGAAACGCACCCCCCCACCATTCTGCCGGAAACACAACCCGAAGAAGAAACCCTGAGTCAACCCGCCCTTAAAAACGATGAAATCCATTCATGGCCTGATGCAAAAGGAACAATGCATTACGCAAACACCAAGTTAGAGCAGGAAGGGACAAGTAGGGAAACACCTGTCATCATCACCAGGAACAATTCCATCCTTATTCCGGTTATTATAGGACACAGGGGGAAAACCATGCAAACAACCATGATCCTGGATACCGGATGCGGATTGACGTTGCTTCATCACCCCATAGCCCAACAGCTCCAGCCAGATTTTGTCAGACAAGGAACAACGACGGTAGCCGACGGCAGAAAAATCAACGCAACACACGTCAGGCTTGATTTCGTGCAAGTTGGACCATTCATGGAGCAAAATTTTGTTGCCTCAACGTCATATGTGCAGAATGCTGAACAGCTTGAATTCCAAGGCCTGCTCGGGATGGAGTTTCTGAAAAAGCACCCCTTTCAGATCGACACCAGACGCAGCGTAATTCGATGGATGTAACGCCAAAACTGACAAGAGCACGGCATACCTTCCCCATGACCTGCATCCAAGAATACCACCAGCTTATTGCCGCCCTTGACGCAGAGATCGCCCGCGTCGCACAGCTGCATGCCAATGCCCTTTCCTGCGGGCCGGGCTGCGCCTCCTGCTGCCGTCCCTTCAGCGTGCTGGCCGTTGAGGCGGCCTGCGTGCGGGAAGCCATTGGTGCCCTGGACACAGCCAGCCGGGAACGGCTTGACCGCACCCTTGCGGAAGGCGATGCGTGCTGTCCCCTGCTTATTGATGATCTCTGCGCTATCTATGCGGCCCGGCCCGTCATCTGCCGGACCCAGGGGCTGCCCCTGGCCTATGTGGACGAAGAGAACCAGGCCATCGAAGTCTCGGCCTGCGGGTTGAATTTTCCGGACGACCATGTCTTTGCCCCGGAAAACCTCCTGTTCTTGGACCCGTTCAACTTCCGCCTTGCCGAACTGAATAATGCCTGGTGTAGCACGCGGAATCTGGACCCGACCACCCGCATCCCCCTGCGGGAGCTTGCCTGCTCCAGCCAACCGGGGGTCTGAATCTTACTGCTCCGGCAGGTCCGCCCCATCCAGTAACGCCTCGGCCACCCGCTCTTCCAGCCGATCCTTGTCGATGGGCTTGGCGCAATAGGCCACCGCTCCAAGGGCAAACGCCTGTCGGGCGATATCGACATCGGGCAGCCCGGTCAGCATGATGGCAGGCAAATGCGGCAGCGACTTCTGCATCTCGGAGAGTACGGCAAGGCCGTCCATCTTGCGCAGGTTCATGTCGAGGATTGCCAGGTCCACCTGATTTCTTTCCGTAAACCGGAGGGCCTCGTCCTCATCGTGGAACACATGCACCACATGCCCCTTCCTCTGCAGAATCCTCCGGATCAGAATCCCCGCGTCCAACACATCGTCCAAAACCAGAATCTGCGCCATCCCCCTATTGCTCCTCTTCCTGACCTGCGGCAATAACCGGCAGGAAAAGATGAAAGGTCGTATGCATGTCCAGGGCGACAAGTTCCGGCTCCACCGGCGGGGATTTGACCTCGATCCTGCCGTTGTGGTCCTGGATGATGCCGAAGGAAACGGACAATCCGAGTCCGGTGCCCTTGCCCACCCCCTTGGTGGTGTAAAAGGGGTCGAAGATGCGGCCCATCTGCTCCGGGGGGATGCCGGAGCCGGAATCGCCGATGATGATTTCGATCTGCCCGCTCTCCTCATGCCAGCGGCTCCACACCCCGATAATCCCTTCGCTGCCGATGGCATGGTGGGCGTTGGTCAATAGGTTGACAAAAACCTGGCGCATGCGCTCGTTGTCAAAGCAGGTGCTGGGCAGGTTCTCGGCCAGGCAGCGATGGATGAAGATATGGTCCATATTCAGGGTGTGGTTGACAATGGCCAGCACCTCTTCCAGGCACTGGTTGAGATCGCCGCACACTGTATTATGCTCCCGGGTCTGCCGCGAGAAATTGAGCAGGTCGGCAACGATGCGCCGGCAGATCTTCGCCTGTTTCTCGATGATCCCCAGGGTCTCATGCACCTCGCTCTGTTTCGGAAAATCCTCCTCCAGCAACTGGGCATATCCGAGGATGATGCCCAGCGGGGTATTTATTTCGTGGGCAACGCCGGCGGCGAGCTGCCCCACCGAGGTCATTTTTTCAGAATGCACCAACTGCTCCATCATCTTCTTGAAATGGGTGAGATCCTTGGCAATCCCCTGATACCCCTGGGGCGCGCCATCCCGGTCCGTAATGGCCGAGGCGGTGATCATCAGATACAACGGACCGTCCTCCCTGCCGACAAACTCCGCCTCGAAATCCTTGACCTGGCCGTCCGAACCAAGCTGCGCGCGGTATTGTGCGCATCGCTGGGGGTCGGAAAAAAACTCGGCCAGGGGCTGGCCGAGAACATCCTGCCGTTGGCCGACCCCGAGCAACTGCAGGCCGCTCTCGTTGATGTCGCAGATTTTGCCTTCCGCGTCGCAAAAATAGATCATATCCTTGGAGCCTTCGAAGAAACCGCGGAATTTCTCCTCGGACAACCGCAGGTCGCGGGTCTGCTCCTCCACCTGCTGCTCCAGGGTCTGATTCAACCGGGACAGATCCGCATGCGCCACTTTAAGCCGTTCGTTGGCCAATTCCAGCGAGAGCGCATCGCCCTTGGCTCGTTCGATAAGCACCGCTGTGTTGTGGTAGTGGAGGGTGAGGATGGCCACCCCGCAGAGCGCGATGGTGTTGAGCCCCCCGCTGTACGGATCGAGTTCGTCCCAGAGCTGCGGCATCCCGGCAAGCCTGAGAACATAGGGCAAAAGATGCCCCACGCCCCGGGAAAGGGAAAACACCACCATGACCAGGGAAAACCAGAAAAAATACGCCCAGAGGATATTCTTGGGTTCAAGCTTTGTGAGCCGCCGGGCATGGGAAAACGCAAAGAAGGCAAGAATGACCATCACGGCGGCGCCGAGATAATCCACCAGATAAACAGGAAACAGGGGCAGGACTATACTTTCTTCCATCAGCCCCCCTGCCCGTTTTCGCCCTGTCGCCGAGCTTCCACCTCCTCGCGGAAATCCCGCAGGGAGATAGTGAAAAACCAGAGGGCCGGAACGCAGAGCAGATGATCAAAACGGCCCATATAATAGAAGTAACTGAGCAGGGTGCGCGGCCCGGCAAAATAATCCTCCACCAGCCTTGCGCCGGAATCCCTGATATCGGGGTACATCTGGCCGGCAAACCAGTGCACGAACAGATGGTCCAGATCCCAGAGGAGAAAAAACAGCAGGGAGAGCTTGAGTGATCGCCAGGAATACCCGGTATCCGGCGGTTTGGTGTGCAAAACATAGAGGAAGAGCAGCAAGGCCACCCCAAGCAGGAGATGGGCCATCAAATGGACCACCGGGCCTTCCGCCACCCCGTGCCCCTGCACCGCCCAAGCCGGGCAGCCCCACACAAACGGGAGAACACAACCGAGCAGAACACCGTATTTCTTCATCCGTTCCCCCCGCAATCCGCGCCGCAAAAATTGCGCCTTTTTCAGAAATAGCAGGTTGCCAGCAGGGACGCAAGCCATATCCGTGTTCGGATTCCTGCCAAGAAGATGTTGCTTGTTTTTCGGAAATGGTGCATCAATGGGGAGTTATTGGAAAAAATCCGCCAACCGCCCGCGCTTTCCGGAGACATGTCCGTGACCTCTGATCAGCCTCTTTCTCCCTGCCCCGATGCGGATTTTTCCGCCTCGGTTCTCCTGGTCGACGATGACCGCGACATGCTTTCCATGCTGGAACGCCTCCTCCGCAAGAAATTCCGCTGCGAGGTGAAAACCGCGCCTTCCGCGGAGGCTGCCTGGCAGATCATCGCGGACTGGCGGCCGGACATGGTGCTGACCGATGTCAAGATGCCGGGGATGGACGGGCTGTCGTTCCTTGCCAAGATCAAGGACGCGTATCCGGCCATTGCCGTAATTATAATGACCGGCCACGGCACGGTGGAGTCGGCCATCGCCGCCCTGAAAAACGGGGCCTACGACTTTATCCAGAAACCCTTTGACAACGAGCACCTGCTCCACACCCTGCACCGCTGCCTGGAACGCCTCTGCCTGCTTGAAAAAAACCGGCGGCTTCAGAGCCGGCTCGCCGAGCAGGAAGCCTGCCCCGGCTTCATCGGCACCTCTCCGGCGATCAAGGAGGTCTCCGCACTGATCAGCAGGCTGGCCGATACCGATGTCACCGTGCTGATCCGGGGAGAATCCGGCACGGGCAAGGAGCTGGCCGCCCGCGCCCTGCATGGGTTGAGCGGCCGGCATTCGCGCCCGATGGTCACGGTGAACTGCCCGGCCCTGCCGGAGCAAATCCTGGAAAGCGAACTCTTCGGCTATGCCAGGGGCGCCTTTTCCGGGGCGACCCACGACAAAAAAGGACTGTTTCTCGAAGCCAACACCTCCACCATTCTGCTGGACGAAATCGGCGACCTCCCCATTGCCCTCCAGACCAAGCTGCTCCGGGTTCTCCAGGAAAAGGAGATCATGCCCCTGGGCCAGACCAAGACCATCCGGGTGGATGTCCGGGTGCTGGCCTCGACCAACCAGGATCTGGAGGAAAAAATCCGCCAGGGCCTTTTCCGTGAGGATCTTTTCTACCGCCTCAACGTGGTGACCATCACCATGCCGCCCCTCAGAAACCGACAGGAAGACATCCCTCCCCTGGCTCAGCATTTTCTCGCGACCTTTGCCGCGGAATACGACCGCCAGGGGTTGGTCTTTGCATCGGACGCCATCCCCACCCTGGTGAAACGAGCCTGGAACGGCAATGTCCGGGAACTGCAGAATGTGATCAAACGGGCGGTGCTGCTTGCCGATGACACCCCCATCGATGCCCGGACGCTGACGGAACCCGGGGTGGGGCCTTCCGTCCACAGGCCAACGGCCGGGAACCTGCACGGCTTGCCCTACAATCTCGCCAAACAGCAGATGGTGGAGGAGTTCTCCGCCGCTTACCTGACCGAGGCCCTGCAGCAGAACGGCGGCAATGTCACGGCCGCGGCCCAGGCCAGCGGCATGAACCGCCAGGCCTTTCAGAAACTGCTGCACCGCTTTGGCCTCGTTGCCGACGCGTTCCGGTAACTCTCCGGCAATACCCGCCACCCTCCGACATAAAAATATGCGCCGCAAAAAAGATGCGGTGCATATTTTTTGCGGCACTCTCCGACCCGTTTTCCGGCCATTTCCCGTCCTGCCTCGCCCACCAAAAACAGCGCCGCATACGCACAATCAAAGAGATGCCAAGAACAGCCCGTGCCTTTGACGAATTGGCACTGTTATTGCTTTGGCATAATGCGAGGGAGAGATCTGCGACCCTCTCCGACATCACCCACTGGGCATCAGGCGCGAACGTTCTGCCCGACAACCGTCCGCGCCTTTCAACCTGTGAACAAGACAAAGGAGGTGCAACGGCACAAGAGGGGGGACTTTGGGAACGAGCCGTCTTTTAAGACATTTTATCTCAGACAGGAGGTGGATGGTATGAAAGTCAAGTTCAGTGTGTTGCCGTTACTCGCCCTGGTGATGATGGCCTTGCCCATCATCCCGCAGGCACTGGCCCAGGAAACGGCCCCTGCCCCAACCATAACGCTCGATAAAACCTCGCTTGCCAACGGCGGCGAAATCACCGTCAGCGGCCAGGCCCCGGCTGGCGCCCAGGTGTATGTCGAGGTCTATGCCGCGGACAAAAAAGTGCGGGCCAACCGCTTCGACGGCAAAAAGGACCCAAAGACCGGCAAGATTCCCTACAAGTTTTACCTGACCCATGAGATGCCCGCCTTCTACAAGATTTTCGTACCCAAGGACATGCAGCCCGAGCTGGACACAGCCAAAGCTGCGGGCGGCGGCTGGAAGTATTCCGAGGTGCTGAAGAAAACCGGTGCCGACGCCGCATACAGCGAACCAGCCAAGATCAAGATTGACAGCTATCAGGCCACCATCATGGCCAGCATCCTCGGTTCCCGGGGTAAACTGCTGGACGCCATGGACGAAAAGGCGACAAAAAGCGAATCCATGAAACTGGTGAAAGGCCGTTTCCGCTCGGTTAATAACCTGTTGGGCGCCAATGTCGAGACCACGCCCGAGGGCGTTTACACCGCCAAAATGAAGCTGCGTTCTGGCCTCGCTCCAGGCAAGTATAACGTCATCGTCACCGCTGTCACCGCCCGGGCCATGGACGGCGACAAGGAAACGGTCAAGAAGGTCAAGAGCGAGGTAGCGAGCTTTGAGAACAAGCAAACGTTCCCCACCGTTTACCTCGGCAACGCAGGCACCAGCATCAACCTGATCTGGCCCTTCCTCCTGACCCTGGCCATCTCGATCTTCGGCGTACTCATGGGCGCGGGCGGCGGCTTCATCCTCAACCCCATCCTGGTCTCCATTTTCCCGGCCCTGCCCCACACCATCGTGGCAGGCACAGTCATGCCCACCGTGCTCTTTTCTCAGGGCTCCGGTATCTACAACTACTCAAAGATCAAGTTCATCAATTGGAAGCTCGGTATCGGCGTCGGCTGCGCCATGCTGGTGGGCGGCTTCATCGGCCCCAAGCTCACCGAATTGATCACCCTGGACCAGTTCAAGTTTGCCTTCGGCTGGATCCTGTTGGTCCTGGCCGGCTTGATGTACTGGCAGACCACCCCCGGCTATCTTGAGAAGAACAAGAAGGAGCAGGCCATCCTCAAGGAGTTCAAGAAGCGGGCGGAAGAAGCGGCGGCCAAAGGCAACTCATAACACCATCAGGAGGAATCCGTTATGAAAGTAGATTTCTGGGGTCATGAATTTGAAGTCAACATGTGGATCGGCTGCCTGGGCGGCTTTCTCATCGCCATTATGTCCTCGATGTTCGGTTTCGGCGGCGGCCCGTTCATGGTGCCGCTGATGACCGTCGCCCTTGGGCTGCCCATGTACATCGTGGTCGGCAGCTCGCTCTTGGCCATCTTTTTCAACACGGCCATGGGTACTGTCCGGCACATGCAGTTCGGCAACTTCGACCTGCTGCTCTTTCTGGCCATGTTTCCGGCGGCCCTGCTGGGCGGCTATTTCGGCCCGCAGATCGCCAAACGCTTAAGCCCGGTGGTGGTGAAACGTGTTGCCTGCGTGGGTCTGGTGCTGCTCGGCCTTAAGCTGCTGGGCCTGTATTAAAAACCCATCCGTCCGGGTCCGGTTCCGCGGCGCGCTCCTCCCTTACTCGCCGCGGGGTCGGACCTGGCTCCGGCCCGGGGCTACACCTTGGGCCAGCCACCCTGCGATCCGAAAAGAGGGGACAGTATGGCTCACATTTTCGTCTTGGATGATGTCCTGGATGCCGCCGTACTGACCCAGCGAATTCTGAGCAAAAAAGGGCACCAGGTGGAGATTTTCACCGAGGAACGGGAAGCTGTGCTGTATGCCAGGAAAAACCATGTGGATCTGGCCATCTTGGACATCAATCTGAAAAAAACCAACGGGATCAGTGTGCTGGAAGAACTCAAGCGCGCGGACCCGATGATCCGGGTCATCATGCTCACCGGATATCTGACCATTGAAACAGCCCGCCAGGCCCTGCGCCTTGGCGCGGCGGATTACTGCGTAAAGCCCGTGGACAAAAGCGAACTGGAACAGAAGGTCTCCGCCGCGCTGGCCAATTGAGCCGCGAACGGCAAGCCACAGAAACAGGAGTCGTAATCATGAAGAAATCAGTCTGGAGCATGTGCGGCATGTGCACCGTTCGCTGCCCCATCCGGGTCGAGGTCGAAGACAACACCGTGACCTGGCTCGAAGGCAACCAGCACATCCTGAAAGGCGCTCTCTGCGCCAAGGGGTCGGCCGGCCCTGCCCTGGTGGCCGACAAGGAGCGCCCCCAGCAGCCGCTGATCAGACGCGGCGGCCGGGGAGCAGGCCGCTGGGAAGCGGTGAGCTGGGAGTTCGCCCTCGACTATATAGCGGACAAGCTGAAAACCATCATCGACCGCCACGGACCGGAGGCGATCATGGCCAGCTCCAGGGGCGGCCCGTTCCAAGACCTGGTCAAGGCCTTTACCCATGCCCTGGGCTCCCCCAACTACACCGATCACGACAGCGCCTGCGGCCGGAATGTGCACCACGCCAGCATCTCGCTCTTCGGTTTGGGCCGCAAGGGGTTCATCTACGACATCAAAAACGCCAAGCATCTGGTGCTCTTCGGCCGCAACATCCTCGCCTCGCTTCGCCCGGCCGAGGTCAACCAGGTCATGGACATGCTGGACAAGGGCGGCAGGCTCACCTATGTGGATGTGCGCCAGACCCTGACCGGGATCAAGGCCACCAATTTTTTCCAGGTGCGGCCCGGCACGGATTACGCCCTGGCCCTGGCCCTGATCCACGAGATCATCAAGGCCGATGGTTACGACGCGGAGTTCGTGGAGCGCTACACCACCGGTTTTGACGAACTGGCCTACTTCGTGGAAAACTATTCGGCGGAATGGGCAGCCAAGGAATGCGGCATCAAGGTCAAGGACATCCACGAACTGGTCGGCCAGCTCATCGCCGACCGGCCCAAGGTTGTCTTCCACCCGGGCTGGATGCTCTCCCGCTACAACGACTCCTTCTACGCCAGCCGCGCCTTGAACTGCCTCAACGCCCTGATGGGCAACATCGAGGTCGAGGGCGGCCTTATCTTTGCCAAGGGCGCCGGGGACTGCGGCGGCAAAGGGCCGCGCAGCCTCACCGAGCTCTCGCCCAAACCCACCGCCAAACGAGCCGACGGGGTGGGGGACGTGTACAAACAGTTCGAGAAAGGCCCAGGGCTGTTCCATCTTTTCTACAAGGCCATGGCCACGGCGCAACCGTATCCGATCAAGGGGATCATCTGCGTCCGCCACGATCCATTCTCCTGCTTCCCCGACCCGCAGGCGCAGAAGGAGGCGCTGGACAACTGCGACCTCATCGTCTCCATCGACACCCATTACAGCGAATTCGGCTGGTATGCCGACGTGATCCTGCCCGAGTCGACCTATCTGGAGCGCGACAGCATGATCGCCCTGCAAAAGGGGATGAAGCCCAGAATGATCATGCGCAGCAAGGCCATCGAGACCCAAGCCGACACCCTCTGCCTTTGCACCATCATCAAGGGGCTCGCCACCCGGCTCGGGCTTGACCAGTATTTCCCCTTTAACACCGTGCGGGAATTATGGGAGTGGCAACTGGAACCCACCGGCTTTACCCTCGCCGACTTCGAGAAGAAAGGGTTTGTCGAATACGCGGACAAGCCGGTGCTCTACGACCGGGACAAGCTGGAAGGCAAGTTCAAGACCCCTTCGGGAAAGATAGAAATCATCAGCCAGAAGCTCGATGAATGGGGGTTCCCCTCCTGGAAGCCCTACGAAAGTCCGGCAAAACCGCCGAAAGGCCAGTACCGCCTAGTGTTTGGCCGCTCGCCGCTGCACGCCCACAGCCACACCATCAACAATCCGCTGCTCAACGAGCTGATGCCGCAGAACACTCTGTGGATCAACACCAGGGAGGGGGGCAAGATGGGAATCGCCGAGGGGGATCTCGTCGATGTCATCTCCGGGGATGTCACCAGCGTGGTCATCGCCAAGCTGACCGATTTCATCCATCCCGAGGCGGTCTATACCGTGCATGGGTTTGGCCGCCAGATTCCCTTGCAGACCAGGGCCTACCATGCGGGCATGAGCGACCAGAAGCTCATGAAGGGCCAGTTGCAGAACATGGACCCCGTGGGCGGCGGACTCAACCTCTGCGAAACCTTCGTCGCGGTGCGCAAAAGCTCCAAAAATCATCAACGGAAGAGGGAACTATGAACACCTACACCCTGTATCTCAACAGCAAACGGTGCATAGGCTGTCACGGTTGCGTGGTCCATTGCAAGGCCAACAAGGGGTTGCCGGTGGGGCCTATCCTCTGCGAAATCAGCCATGAGCGGCTCAAGTCCGTGCGGGGGGTCCCGAAAACCGAGTTCAAGTTCCGCTCGTGCTACCACTGCGAGGACCCCTTCTGCGTCACCATCTGCCCCACCGGGGCGATGAAAAAACGGGAAGACGGCATCGTCTACGTGGATGCGCCAACATGCATCGGCTGCATGGCCTGCGCCGGCGCCTGCCCCTGGGGCATCCCCCAGCATAATCCCGAGACCAACAAGGCGGTGAAATGCGATTACTGCATGGACCGTTTGGATGCGGGGCTGCAACCCGCCTGTGTAACCAAATGCACCACCCACGCCTTAAAGCTGATGACTATGAAAGAGATCTAACAGGGGGATGGAAAAAGCCGTCCTGGCTTTTTCCAACCCCTGCTAAACAACCCGTGGAACCCCAGGGCGCTGTCTTTCGCGGCAAACGCCCTGTGCGAGAGGTTTCCGTTCAAGCCCGCCAATCGTATGGCCTGCCAACCCATCAACAAGACGGACACAAAGGAGACGGACAACTATGGAAACCGCGCAGACACAGATGGTATCTTTTGTTGAAAGGATTCTTCTCGCCACCGATTGCTCCCCGTTCAGCGAAGGCGCCGAACAGGAGGCTATTTTCTTTGCCCAGGCCTGCGGGGCGGTTTTGACAATCCTGCATGTCATTGAGGCCAATCCGGAATTTTCCACCATCGGCCATGAAACCGCACTGGAGATGGAAGAATCGGCCAGGGACCATCTTGAAAAGATTCAGAGGATGGCAACAAACGAAGAAATCAAGGCGGAAATCGTGATCCGCCATTCCGACGACCCGGTGGAAGTTATCAACGAGGAGGTCCTCACGAGAAACATAGACATCGTCATAACAGGGCGGAGGGGGAGGCGGGGCATCAAGAAAATCCTGATGGGAGTGGTGACGGAAAAGGTCGCCTCCATGGTCCCCTGCAAAACCCTCATTGTTCCCAAGGATTTTGTCATTGCAGGCGATGGCGTGCTGCTTGCCACCGATGGCTCATCGTTCAGCGAAAATGCGGAAAAAGAAGCCATCAGCATGGTGTCGCGCTGCGACTATTTGAAATACATCTGTGTCGTGTCGGCAGCGGCCACCGCCGCAGAGCTTGATGAGGCCAAACAGCGCGTCCAGCGCATCACAACCCGGATACAGGCGGAAAACAAAAAAATCACCATCGAAACCGTGGCCGAGATCGGATCGCCAAGTGACATGATCGTGCGCGAGGCACGGGAGAAAAAGGTCGATGTGATTATCATGGGCTCCCATGGCAGAACAGGCCTGCAACGGTTGCTGATGGGGAGCGTGTGCTCCGAGTTGATCGCCTCCGCGCCCTGTTCCGTGCTGATCACCAAATAACGGACCCTTTCTTCTGCCCGCCGGGTGTTGTCCTTCTCGGATAACGCCCGGCGCCGGCAACTTCCCATGCCAAGCGCCACTCTCCCGGCAGCCAACCTCTTAGAAATACGCACAAAAAAAATAGTTGCAGAAAATCTAAAATAGATATATTAAGTATTAAGTGAAATTGCTAAACACTTTGTGCCCGCCTGTATTCACCATCTGCGGTTGCTCCTGCGCAGCACAGGAAAATGTTCTTCCCCTCCCTTAAAAAGCCGTCGGACGCAAGTCCGGCGGCTTTTTTTTTATTGCTGCCTTGCTGCACGATCAATCGGCGTGTTGCGTAGCCAGACCCTTCTGCACCTCAGAAGGCACCGGCGCATATTCCTTGAACCGCCGCTTGAAACTGGCCCTCCCCTGGGTGATGGATTTCAGGGCGGTGGTGTACTTGTACTGCTCGGCCAGCGGGGTCAGGGCCTTGATCACCTGGTAGCGGCCCCGGGATTCCATGCCGCCGATGATCGACCGCCGCGTCTGGAGATCACCCATCACCTCGCCCATCACCTCTTCCGGCACCATGATCTCCATCTCGTAGATGGGTTCGAGAATGAGCGGGTCCGCCTGTTGGAAGGCCTCCTTGAAGGCCTGGGCCCCGGCGATCTTAAACGAGATGTCGTTGGAGTCCACCGCGTGCATCTTGCCGTCGAAAACCATGACCCGCACATCCCGGACATGGGAGCCGGTCATGGGGCCTTCCTGCATCTTCTCCATGACCCCCCGCTGGATGGAAGGCAGGTACTTGGCGTCGATGACCCCGCCCACGATGCAGTTGTAAAACACCAGCTTGCCGCCCCAGGGCAGGTCGATCTCCTCCTTGCCCCGCACGTTGAGATCGGTGGGGTCGGGCGCCCCCTCCACATGGGGCTCGATGCGCAGGTGCACCTCGGCGAACTGGCCCGAGCCGCCGGACTGCTTCTTGTGGCGGTACATGGCGGTGGCCGGCCTCTGGATCGTCTCCCGGTAGGGAATCTTGGGCTCCTCAAATTCCGTCTTGATCCCGTAGACATGCTCCAGACGCCAGCGGGCCACCTGCAGGTGCAGCTCGCCCTGGCCCCAGAGGATCAACTGCTTCACCTCCGAGGCAAACTCGGCCTTGAGGGTCTGGTCCTCGGTCTGCATGTCGCGCAGGGCCTCGCCCAGCTTCTCATCGTCCTTTTTCTCCTTGGCCACAATGGCCGAGCGGATGCGCGGCTCGGGGAACTCGATGGGCGCCACCCCCACCCGTTTCTCCTTAGCGTGCAGGGTATGGTTGGTATTTGTGCCCTTCATCTTCAGGGTCGCGCCGATGTCGCCGGCGGAGAGCTTCTTCACCTGATTGCGCTCCTTGCCGTCCATGATGAACAACTGGGCTAGACGTTCGGTGTCCCCGGTCTGGTAGTTGACCAAATCCTGCCCTTCGCTCACCTCGCCGGAACAGACCTTGAAAAAAGTGATCTTGCCCAGATAGGGCTCCACCAGGGTCTTGAAAACAAAGAGCACCGGAGGCCCGGCCGGGTCGCAGGCAAGCTCCCCGCTGTCCAAGGTGTGCTCGGGCAGCATCTCCTGGGCCGTGGGCGCCACGTTGTCGATGAAGCCCATCATCCTGCCGCTGCCCATGTTCTGCTTGGCGGAGAGACAGAAGATCGGAAAGAGCGAACGGTTGCGCATTCCGATCTTGAGCCCCATGCGCATCTCATCCTCATCCAGGCTGCCCTTGTCGAAATAGAGCTCCATCAAAGCTTCGTCGTTTTCCGCCGCCTTCTCCACCAACTCGTTATGGAGCTTGTCGGCTCGCTCCTTTTCGCTCTCCGGGATGGGGAGCTTCTCGGGTTTGCCGCCCTCGGGAGGGAAGCGGTACATGGTCATCTTGAGCAGATCGATGATGGCGTTGAAGCCCTGACCCTGGTTGACCGGGTACTGCATGAGCACCGGTGCCGAGCCGAAGCGTTCCTGCAGGGAAGCCACCGCAGCCTCAAAGGCCGCCTTGGGATGATCCACCTGATTGATCGCAAAGATGGCGGGCTTAGCGAATCGCTCCACCGAGTTCCAGACCAGTTCGGTGCCCACCTCCACCCCGTACTGGGCGTTGATCAGCATGATGCAGGTGTCGGCCACCCGCAGGGCGGAGACGATCTCGCCCACAAAATCGTCCAGACCGGGGGTGTCGATGATGTTGATCTTGTAGTCCCGCCACTCGGTATGCAGGGAGGTGGCGTACACCGAGTTGCCGCGCTCCTGCTCGATCTGGTGATAATCGGAGATGGTGTTCTTGTCCTCGACCGTGCCGCGCCTCTTGGTGAGCCCCGCCTCGAAAACCATGGTCTCGGCCAGGGTTGTCTTGCCGGATTTGACACTGCCCAGCAACACGATGTTCTTGATGTGCTTGTCGTCATAGACTTTCATGCGGCGCCACCTCTCTTGGTCGATATGATTACCAGCCAGCCGACATGGACTGGGGGGGAATTGCATTAGGTTTGCATTAGATTCAGGATAGCAAAAAAGAGGGATGGTCAGCAGATTTTTTTCCCGGGGATGAACAATTTTTCACAGGCGTGGCAGAGGTTGGCGTTCCGCGCCGCATCATGGTATAGTGCGCTTTTCCCTGCACAACCCAACAAAAATGGACTCGTAACAGCTGCCCTTCGACAGGCTCAGGGTGAGCGGCACTAACTTAACGTATTGATATTCCGTTCGTGCCGGGCCTGCCGAAGCACCTGTTTGCAGCACATTACAAATTATCTCGAGCCCAGCTACAAGGAGCACCCCCTTGCCCACCACCTTCCAGGCCATGGTCGTCACGCAACCCTCCCCCGGCCAGTTCCAGCGGGGTATCGTCACCAGAAATCTCGACGATCTGCCGCCGGGCGAGGTGCTCATCCGGGTGCGCTACTCTTCGCTCAATTACAAGGATGCCCTCTCCGCCTCGGGCAACCGCGGCGTCACCCGCCGCTTTCCGCACACCCCGGGCATTGACGCTGCAGGCGAAGTGCTGGGCAGCGATTCGCCTGATTTCTCCCCGGGCGATGCGGTAATTGTCTCCTGCTACGATTTCGGCATGAATACCGCGGGCGGCTTTGCCCAGCGCATAAGGGTGCCGGCCAGATGGGTCATGCCGCTGCCCGAGGGACTCTCCGTAAGGGAGAGCATGATCTACGGCACCGCCGGCTTTACCGCGGCCCAATCCGTTGACCGGTTGCAACGGTACCCGGTGCTGCCCGAGCAGGGCAAGGTTCTGGTCACCGGCGCCACAGGCGGCGTGGGCAGCATGGCCGTGGCCATGCTTTCCCTGAGCGGCTTTACCGTGGCCGCCGTAACCGGGAAGCCGGAGCAGGAACCATTCTTGCGCGACCTGGGCGCCCGGGAAATTGTCCTGCGGGAAGACAGCATCGACCGCAGCGGCCGGATGCTGCTCAAGGAAAAATGGGCCGGAGTCATCGACACGGTGGGGGGCGAGATCCTGGCCACGGCCATCAAGTCCACCCGCTACGGCGGCGCAGTCACCTGCTGCGGCAATGTTGCCTCACCGGACCTGCCCCTGAACGTCTATCCTTTTATCCTGCGCGGGGTAAGCCTTCTCGGCATCGACAGCGCCGAATGCCCCATGGCGGTGCGCATCCCCATCTGGCAGAAGATCGCCACCTGCTGGCGGCTGCCAAACCTCGAACGCCTTACCACGGAGATTTCGCTCAAGGAGCTTGACCAGCATATCGAATATATTCTACAAGGAAAGCAGAAGGGACGGGTGATCCTCAATCTCGACGCCTGACCCCGGTTTCACTCCACCAACGCACAGAGGTCCGCCATGCGCCTGCATACCGCCATCCTGCTCGCCCTTGTTCTCTGCCTGACTTCGGGTTGCGGGACCATGCTGCCGGTGGCCAAAACCACGGACGAATCCCGCTGGGACAGCTTTGACCAAGTCAAGGCATCCTTTGACCTGATCGTTCCTTTTTCAACCACAAAAACCGACCTGCAAAAGCTCGGCTTCGATCCCTACCAGACCGCCAATATCCAGATTCTCAACTATCTGGCCATCATCGCCAAATTCATGCCCAACACCAACATCACCAAGGCCGATCTGCCCCCCGGGCTTCAGGGCTGCGTGGAGGCAACGGATTCCTGTATCGCTTACGAGCTGAAGACCCAAAACCTTAAAAGCCAGCGGCAGGGCAATCTCTTCCTTGACCTCCTGCGCTTCAAGCGCCAGGCCCACCAGACCGGCTGGCGCTTTTCCGCCTTCATTGTCCTGGTGGACGACCTGGTGGTGTACAAACTCTGGGACGGACAACCCCGCATCGAGGGGGAGGTGTACAAAAAGAACCCCCTCGGCCCCCTCCAGGAGCCCGCGGACCTTGCCACGGACGCCGCGGTGGTGGGCACCTTTTAGCCTCTCGCCCCACCCCTGCCTCCTACTCCGGCCGGATGACCCGATGGGCCAGGCCCAAAATGCGTTTATCCACAACAAGCCCGATGGCCTTGGCCGTTGTCAGGTTAATGGCAAGATAATCCTCCGCCGTTTCCACCGGCAGGTCGCCGGGTTTTTTGCCCTTGAGGATCTGGTCGGCCAGACGGGCAACCTGCCTGGTTATTTCCATGTCGTCAAAACCGTAGCTGAACAGAGCGCCCTGTTCGACATAACTGACACGGCTACCGGTGGAGAGCACCATCTTTTTCCTGATGGCCAGTTCGGCAAAATCCTTGATCCGGGACATGACCATGCCATCCCGGGGAAGATACACGGAATCGACGCCCTCGGGCCACTGGGCGATCAGGGCGTCGATCTCGGCCTGATCGCGGACCGTCCTGGCAAGCAGCTTCAGGCCCAGACCGGCGGCGCCCTGCCGAGCAGTCTCCAGGGAGGCGAGAGCACTCGTATCCTCGGGATTGTACGGCACCAGCACATTCCTGATCTGCGGAGCGATTTCGACAGACCACTGCAGCCGTTTGGCCTCGCTGTCGGCCAGCATCACCCCGGTAGCATTCTCCCCCGGATGCTTGAGGTCCTTCACCAGTTTACCCTGAACGACGTTGTTGGCCGGCCCGAAGAGCAGCGGAATATTTCTCTCCCGACAGAGCCTCTGGGCGGCATTAGCCGCCACAAAGGGTGCAGCATAGACCAGATCGGGCTTGCGGGCCGCGAGCAGGGCCATGGCGGCATCCAGTTCCCCGACCCCCTCCACAACCCCGTTAAAGACATACTCGACATCCTGCCCTTCAATGTACCCTCTCTCCCGCAGGCCTGCCTTGAATCCCGCCAATAACGGCAGAGTGTTTTTCGAGTAGAGCAGGATTGCGATGACCAGCGGCCTTTCCGCCTTTTTCACCCTTTCCGCCGCCTGAGCACAGGCAGGCCAGAGCACTCCGCCGGTCAAAAGGACAATCAGCATGCACACCATCATTTTTTTTCGCATGGGAATTCCTTTTCTTGTCTGGCTCATGGTATGATTTTTTAAAATTTCTTGGGTATCAGCATGCTAGCAGAGGAAACAAGGGAATTCCAAGGAAAATTGTCCGTGGCGCAGGCGCTTCCATGGTGAACAGCCCCAGGCCTCTGACTCAGGAGAAGAGCCAGCCCATGCCGCACAGTATCCGCTTCCGATTAACCGCCTCCCTGACCGGACTGGCTGTCGCCCCTTTGTTGCTTGTCGGGGTGATCTTTTCCGTCATGAACTACTCCGCCCTCAGACAGCAGGCCCTGGTTGAACAACAGCTCCAGGCCCAGCGGGTCGGTACGGTGGTGAGCTCCTTTGTCCACGAGCTGGCCAGCCAACTGGAGCTGCTGGCCCGGATGCATGACGGATTCACCAACGCCCCCGCCCCGGACCAGAAATGGGTGCTCGACGAGCTGCTCGTCTTTGAAAACCGCTTCCAGGAACTGAGCCTGCTGGGACCGGAGGGAACCGAACTGATCCGCCGCAACAAAGGGGCAATTGTTCTCACCACGGAGCTGAAAAAGTACGCAGGCGACCCGGCCTTCCAACACCCCTTCTCCTCTGGTCAGACCTACTTCGGCTCCATTCACCTGAACCCGGACTCCGGCGAACCACTGATGACCATCGGCGTTCCCCTGCACTCTCCCTTGAGCGGCAAGACCGTGGGTGTCCTCCTTGCCCAGGCCCGTCTGAAAAAAATATGGGAGCTGCTGGCCTCCCTACCCGTCCGGGATGGCGAAACCGTCTTCCTCGTCGATGACGCCGGTGCAGTGGTGGCCCACCCCAACCCGTCCGTTGTCCTGGCCGGCAGCCATTTCGACCTCCCTGCCAGCCTGCCGGGCTTTAGGCAAGGCCTTGGAAACGGCCGAGTGGCGCTGGCCGCGGAACAAATCGATCTCGGTCGCCACTCCCTCTCCGTGGTTGCCCAACGCTTGGAGTCGGAGGTGTTGGCCCTGGCCCACAATACGCTGTTTCTCATCTCCCTGTTGATGCTGGCCGCCCTGGCAACGGCGGTATTCCTCTCCATCCTGGCCATCAACACTATCACCCGGCCACTGCACGAGCTGGCCTCCGCCGCCAGACAGATCCATGATGGTGATTTGAGCAAACAGGTGGGGTATATCAGCAAAGACGAGGTTGGCGAGCTGGCCATGGCCTTCAATGCCATGACCGCCCGCCTGGGCCGGTCGATGGAAGAGATGGCCGACGAAATCGAGGAGAGGAAACAGGTGGAGCAGGCCCTGACCCAGGCCGCCAGGGAGTGGTCCGCGGCCATGGACGCCTCAGCCGACCTCATCTACCTGCTGGACCTCAACCGCTGCATCGTCCGGGCGAACAAGACCTTTTACCGGGCCACCTCCACCAGCCAGGAAACCGCCGTCGGCCGCCACGTCATCGAGATCATCCATCCGCATGGAGAGCCCATCCCCTGCCCCGTATGCCGGGCGCAGGAGGAAAAACGCGACCTGCAGCTTGTCATGGAAGCGGATGATCCCGACAACCCTGTGGGCCGCCCCATTGAAATCACGGTGAAGATCGTCCGCGACCAGGCGGAGCAGCCCCTGAGCATCCTCACGACCCTCCATGACCTCAGCTCCGCCCGTGCCTCGATGGAGGAAAAGGCCGCCCTGGAACGGCAGCTCCAGCAAGCGCAGAAGATGGAGGCCATCGGCACCCTGGCCGGCGGCATTGCCCACGACTTCAACAATATCCTTGCCATTATCCTGGGTTACACCGAATTGGCCATGACGGACACGAACCGGGAAGATTGCCGCAGCCATCTTGAAGAAGTCACCAAGGGGGCGCAACGGGCAAAAGAGCTTGTTCAGCAGATCCTCACCTTCAGCCGCAAGATGGAGCAGCAGAAACATCCCCTGCAAATCTCACTGGTGCTCAAAGAGGCCTTGAAGATGCTGCGCGCCTCCATCCCCACCACCATCGAGATCAAACACAACATCCTTTCCGACGCCACGGCCCTGGCCGACCCCACCCAGATCCACCAGATCGTGATGAATCTCTGCACCAACGCCTACCACGCCATGCGCGAAACCGGGGGGATTCTCTCCGTTTCCCTGGACGAGGTGGAACTGGGGGATGATTTCGCCGGGGCCGGATTAACGCCGGGAAGATATCTCAAACTAGAGATACACGACACAGGCTGCGGCATTGCTCCGGCGATACAGGAGAAAATTTTCGAACCTTATTTCACCACCAAACAAGTGGGAGACGGCACCGGGATGGGTCTTGCCGTGGTGCACGGCATCGTCAAAGACCACCACGGCCATATTGCGGTGGAAAGCGAGGAGGGCACAGGCACCAGCATGCAGGTCTATCTGCCCATAACTGCGGAAAATCCGGCGGACCCGGCAACCACGGACGCGCCGGAACATCTGGACGGAAACGGGGAACGCATCCTCTTTGTCGACGACGAGGAACAGATCCGGAGGGTTACTGCGGCCATGCTCTCCAGCCATGGGTATCAGGTGACCTGCGTCGCCAATGGGCAGGAGGCGCTGGCGGAATTCAGCCAACGCCCGGAGAACTACCAGTTGCTTATCACGGACATGACCATGCCGGCCATGACCGGGGCGGAACTGGCCCGGCGGATTATCGCCCTCAAGCCGGGAGTGCCGGTCATTCTCTGCACCGGCCAAAGTGACCTGATCAACCGGGAAAAAGCCTTGGCCATGGGGGTTAGCGAATACCTGAGCAAACCGTTCGACATGCAGACAATTCTGCGGGCAATCAGGAGCTCCCTTACAAAAAGCGAATAGAGACCACAGGAAACCGTTATGAAAATCATCGAATGGGAAGTTTATCTGCGTGGATCTGATGCACTTTTTAAAAAATGGTTTGTGGAGCACCTGCAGACCACGGATTACCGCTATGTAAAGTTCTTCAAGGGCGTCGGCGTATCGAAGCTTCCCTGAAGCCTCCGTCAGACGACGCCCACCCCCCGCAGCAGGGCAAGGAAATCCCTCTGCGCAAGCCGGGTCAGGCCGGCATGCCCAGCCAGCTCCAAGGCCTGGCGGTATTCCTGGGGCAGCAGCATGCGGTCCAGGGGCGGGAAATCCATGGCCCGGCCGCAGGGGCGGTATTGATCCATGACATTGACATAGGTGGCTGGCGAGATATCCCTGGCCAGAAAGCCGAAGATCTCCCGGGTTTCGGCCAAGCCCTCCGGCATGATCAGATGACGCACCAGCAGGCCATGCCCGGCAAGCCCCTGGTCATTGACCACCAGATCCCCCACCTGGCGGTGCATCTCGCCGATGGCCAGCCTGGCCTTTTCCGGATAATCCTCTGCCCTGGCAAAGCGGCGGGAGCTTTCCCCTGACCAAAACTTGAAATCCGGCATGTAGATGTCGACGATCCCTTCCAGCAACCGAAGGGTCTCCACCTCGTCGTAGCCGCTGGTGTTGTAGACCAGGGGCACAGAAAGCCCTCCCTCGACGGCAAGGGGCAAGGCCTCCAAAATCTGCGCCACCACATGGCTGGGCGTGACCAGATTGATGTTGTGGCAGCCCTGCCGGGCAAGGCGCAGCATCATTTCCGCCAGTTGCTGGGCAGTGACCTCCTCCCCTTCCCCCTGATGGCTTATTTCGTAGTTTTGACAGAAGACGCAACCGAGGGTGCAGCCGGCGAAAAAAATGGTGCCCGAGCCGCCATGTCCGACCAAGGGGGGTTCCTCTCCGAAATGGGGGTGATGGGCCGCCACCTTCGCCTGCCTGCCGGTGCGGCAGAATCCCTTTTCCCCGGCCAAGCGGTTCACTCCGCAACGCCTCGGGCAGAGGTGACAGCAGGAAAGCAGCTCACTGGCCGCATCTCTCCGGAAAAGCAGCTCGCCGGAGGCGTGAAGGGCAAGATAGCGTGGCGCAGAAGACACAGGATCCCCCCTCAGACAGGCAGTTTCGCCGGGCTGGAAGCGTGCCGGCAGCCACAATCGGACAAACGACCAAAAAATTCCCTTCGCTTCCCACAAGGGAAACCCGGAAGCCTAGATGCCGGCAGGCTGTTTTTTTCCATGACTGCCGGACGCATTCCGCGCACAGCACCATTATGGCATGGTACGACGCAATGCCAAGTAAAAAAAACTTGCGCATCCCTTGATCCTCCTGTAATAAGAACTATTATCAAACAAGGAGGACAATATGTCGCAACTCAACAATCACAGCCTTCGGATTACCAAGCAACGACAGATCATTCTTGATGAGTTGTGCAGCGTCACCTCGCACCCCACGGCCGACGTGCTCTACCAGATGGTGCGCAAGCGGTTGCCCAAGATCAGCTTGGGCACGGTCTACCGGAATCTGGAGATCATGTCCGAATGCGGGATCATCCAAAAACTCGATATCGGCGGCACCCAAAAGCGCTTTGACGGCGCGCCCCATATCCATTATCATGTGCGTTGCAACCATTGCGGCCGGGTTGACGACCTTGATCTCCCGCCCGACTTTAATGTGGAAAAAGCAGCAGGCGAACTGACCTCCTTCAAGATTCTCAGGCACCGGTTGGAGTTCACCGGCCTCTGTCCGGAATGCCAGGCCTGATTTCCCCCCGGCCCGGTTTTTCCTACACAGACCGTGGAAAACCATGTACAATACGGAAGACAGTCACCGTACCGAAACATAATTGCGGGAACCTTAAAAAAATCGTGTCGGATATGTTTTCCGCCATCCCGGCGAAAGCCGGCATCCACTAATTTCGCGAGGTTCTGAAAAAACCGAACAACGGCTTTAGCCGGTGTGACAAATTCTGCAAAGTTCCCTTGCCTTTGACGCGGGAAGGTACCCCATGAGCTCCTTGCTAGGAACCCGCAGGGAATAAAACATCAACTGCGGCTATCTCCACCACGGCCCGGAAGCCCCGGAGAAATGCCTGGCCTGCGCGCACCACCGAGATCATTTTGAACTGCATGGCGAAACTGGTAACCCAAGGAGGAACGATCATGGCTGAAAAACTGCAAGTGTACAAATGTGAATTGTGCGGCAACATCGTCGAGGTCTTGCACGGCGGGGTGGGCGAGCTCGTCTGCTGCGGCCAGCCCATGACCCTGCAGACCGAGAACACCGTGGATGCGGCAAAGGAAAAACATGTGCCGGTGATCGAGAAGGTGACGGGCGGCTACACGGTGAAGGTGGGGGCCGTTGCCCACCCAATGGAGGAGAAACACCATATCGAGTGGATCGAGCTCATCGCCGGAGACAAGGCATACCGCCAGTTCCTCAAGCCCGGCGATGCCCCGGAAGCCTTTTTCGCCGTGGACGCTCCCTCCGTCAGCGCCCGCGAATACTGCAATCTCCACGGACTCTGGAGGGTCTGAGATGCTGAGCAAAACCATTGAAAAGGCTCTCAACGAGCAGATCAACGCGGAATTCTATTCCTCCTACATGTATCTGTCCATGTCCACTTATTTCGACTCCGTCGGCTTGCCCGGCGCGGCGCAGTGGATGCGGGCCCAGACCCAGGAGGAATGGTTCCACGGCATGAAGCTCTTCGGGTACGTCAACGAACGGGGCGGCCGCGTGGCCCTCAAGGCCATCAAGCAGCCCCCCGTCGACTGGAAATCGACCCTGCACGTCTTCCAGGATGTCCTCAGCCACGAGCAGAAGGTGACAGGCCTGATCAACAACCTGGTCAACCTGGCCCAGGAAGAGAAGGACCATGCCACCAACATCTTCCTGCAATGGTTTATCTCCGAGCAGGTCGAAGAGGAGGCCAATGTCGGCGCGGTGCTCGATAAGCTCAAGCTCATCGGCAAGGATGCCACCGCCCTGTTCACTCTGGACGCCACGCTGGGGCAACGGGTCTTTACCCCGCCGCAGGCTTTGGGAGAGTAGCATCCTTCCCGCTTTCCGCCGGAAGGGCAATTGCTCTTTGCAAAAAGCGCAAACTTTGGTTAAAAAAAGCGGACCCCTGCCGACCCGAACGGTCGGCAGTTTTTTTTAACAAGCGAGGACAACATGGCTGCGATAGAAATCAAAAAAGACATCTACTGGGTCGGCGCCGTGGACTGGAACATCCGCGACTTTCACGGCTACTCCACGGAAAAAGGCACCAGCTACAACGCCTATCTGGTCAAGGACGAAAAGATCGCCCTGTTCGACACCGTCAAACATGAGGTGAAGGGCGACCTGGTCCACCATCTCTATCAGGTGCTGGGCGACCCGAGCAAGATCGATTACATCATCGTCAACCATGTGGAAATGGACCACTCCGGCTCCCTGCCGGAGCTGATCGAGCTGATCAAGCCGGAAAAGATCTTTTGCTCGCCCATGGGCAAGAAAGCGTTGATCGAGCATTTCCACCGGGAAGACTGGCCGTTCGAGGTCGTGTCCACCGGCGATTCGATCAGCCTCGGCAAAAAAACGGTACAGTTTCTTGAAACCAAGATGCTGCACTGGCCGGACAGCATGTTCTCCTATATTCCCGAGGACAAGCTGCTCATATCGAGCGACGCTTTTGGCCATCACTGGGCCACCTCGGAACGCTTCGACGACGAGGTGGACCCCCATGAACTCATGGTGCATGCCTCCAAGTATTACGCCAACATCCTGATGATCTTCTCCCCGATCGTCCAGAAGCTGCTTGCCCAGGTCAAGGAAATGGGGTTGCAGATCGAGATGATCGCCCCGGACCACGGCGTGATCTGGCGCACCTCGCCCCAAACCATCCTTGAGGCCTACGACCGCTGGAGCCGTGGCGAAACAAAGAACAAGGCGGTGATCATCTACGACACCATGTGGCACAGCACCGAAAAGATGGCCAAGGCGGTGATGAACAGCCTGCTCCAGGCCGGGATCACCAATGTCAAGATGCTGCATGTCCGCAAAAACCACCGCAGCGACATCATCACCGAGGTGCTGGACGCACGCGCCATCGTCCTCGGCTCGCCCACCCTGAACAACAACATCATGCCCGCCATGGCCGACATCATCACCTACATGAAGGGGCTGCGCCCGAAAGACAAGATCGGCGCGGCCTTCGGTTCCTTCGGCTGGAGCGGCGAGGCGGTAAAGCATCTCACCGGTCACCTGACGGATATGGGCTTTGCTATCATCGGTGAAGGGGTCAAGATCAAGAACGTCCCCAGCCACGAGGCGCTCAAGGGTTGCTCCGAGCTGGGCAGCGCCGTGGCCGCGGCCATGAAGAAATAGGAATTCCTTTTGCCTCCTGCCCGTCCTTTTCGGCCGGCAGGAGGCTCTTCTCTGGAGAGGAGTCGACATGGCAGGCCAGAGAAACCTCAAGAAAACCGTTCTTGCCCTGCTCCCAGGACCGGACATCGATCGAATCCTCTCCCTTCTGACCGCACATCCTCCCGAAGCGTTGCTCAACGCCCTGTTCTCCGGCATCTGCCACGCAGACCCAAAAACCCGCTGGCACGCGATCACCGCCATGGGCGCCACCGTGGCCCGTCTTGCCGGCCAGGACATGGAAGCGGCCAGGGTGGTCATGCGCCGCTTCATGTGGAGCCTCAACGACGAATCCGGCGGCATCGGCTGGGGCGCCCCAGAGGCCATGGCCGAATGCTTGGCCTTGCATGCCGGACTGGCCGAGGAATATACCAAGATCCTCGTCTCCTTCATGCGGGAGGACGGCTTTTATCTCGAACTCCCTGCCCTCCAGCGCGGCCTGATGTGGGGAGTGGCGCGGGTGGCCCAGGTCCGTCCGGACCTGCTCCGGGCCTGGCAGGCGGACCGCTACCTCCCTCCCTATCTCGATTCGGAAGACTCCATGGTCCGGGCCTTGGCGGCCCGCGCCTCAGGACAACTCCGGGTCGTTGCGGCGAGAGAAAAAATCGCATGCGGCCTCGGGAATAGCACGGAATTCCCCCTGTATGCAGACCACCGCCTAACCACCGTCACCACCGACCAGCTTGCCCGTGAAGCCCTTGCCGCCCTGGCGCTTGTTGCAGAATAGCCGTATCCTTTTTTTTGCCATTCCTCTTCCGTCCCTCTCCGCCCATTGCTTTCCCCGGAACGAAGTGGTATATTTCATGAGTTTAACATTTATCTCTTTGATTTTGCACATATTTACACTTAGCGCGACAGCCGGTTTTTTTATAAAAGGAAGCTCGTGGAGCACGAAGACATCAGTTCAGTTGTAAAAAATCAAAAACTCACCGAAATCTTCGCCAAGATGAACCTGGGCGAACTTCCAGCCATCTCCGGACACGTCAATGAGGTTCTGAAGATAACCCTCGATAAGCGCGCTTCGGTAAACTGTGTTTCCAAGGTTATCCTCAAGGATTATTCGCTCACCAACAAGGTTCTCCAGGTTGCCAACTCGGCCTATTATATTCGCGGAGCACACATCACCACCATTGAGCGAGCCGTAGCCTCCCTTGGCCTGGATGTTGTCCGGGAGCTTGCCCTTTCCATCAGCCTTATCGAAGAGTTCCTCAAGTCCGGCGGCGACAAGGACAGCCTCAGCAGACAAATGGCTATTTCGCTGCTCAGCGCCAACCTCAGCAAGCTTGTGGCCCAGCAATACAAAATTCCGGTTTCGCCGGAAGAAGCTTACATCTGTTCACTTTTGCACGATCTGGGCCGCATTATCATGACCATCTATTTTCCGGATGTGTACCGGCGCATCGAGGCGGGAACGACCAGCGGCAGTTCCGAGGAGGCCATGTGCCGTTTGATGTTCAAACAGCTCACCTTCCATGAGATCGGCCAGGAGATTGCCCGCTTCTGGAATTTTTCCGGCACCATTGTCGCCTGCATGGACCCAAACCCGCCGGAGGTGGAATCCTTGGTTGAGCCTTTGCCTCTCCTGCAAAATCTTGCAGTTTTTTCCAACCTCTTTATCCGGGATATTTGCTACAAAAGGCCGCCCCATGTCATGGCCCGGCGATTCAAAAAACTCTTCCCCTTAAAGATGCTTCCGCTCCTTGAAATGGCGCTTACGCTGGCCGACACCGTAGGCAACGTCTCGGGGGTTATCCGCTACGGCCTCACCACGCTCAAATACCGGAGCAAATGCATCGCCACCGCACGCAAATACCAAAAAAAATCCGCTGCCTGACCCGCTCCGCATCACCCCGCCCACCGGCCCCCCGCGTGTTCCACCGGCCCGCTCTCAATATCCCGGCATTTTTTCTCCTGATGAGCGCTCATCAGATTTTTTCTTGACAATCAAGGCCCGGACTCGATATAAGACTAAAAATATCTCATATATCCTTTTTTAACTTTGGACGGTGCCATGCGACTTACCCGGGCCGGAGAATACGGAATACGCTGTGTTCAGCACCTCGCCAGGCATGGCAAGGGAGCGCTGGTCAGCAGAAAGGAGATAGCCGTGCGCACCGATGTTCCGCCGCACTTCCTCGCCAAGATCGCCCAGCAGCTTGCCAGGGCCGGGATCATCGAGATCCAGCAGGGAGCGAACGGCGGCTACCGCCTGCTGCGCGACCCTTCGGAGATCACCCTGTTGGCGGTGATCGAGGCGATCATCGGCGGAATATCCCTCAACGACTGCGTGGGTCGCCCGGAATCTTGCCACAACAGCCCGCTCTGCACAGTGCACAGGGTCTGGAACAAGGCCAACCGACAGCTTCGGGCAACCCTGCAGGAGGCGGATTTTGCCACCCTGGCGAAGGAAGATTCCTGTTGCCTGACGCCTTGCCCCGAGACCGCCGGCCATAACGGGTCCATCGAAAAAAAATGATTTGACCGGGCAAATGTCCTCCATATACAACAAAGAAACAGGATCTCTTTTTATCCGCTGAGGAATTCACCCATGACCGCTCTGCCAAAACAAGTGTATTTTTTTTATCGAGACGGCTTCCGCTCCATGGTGGTGGGGAAAACCCTGTGGAAGATCATCGCCGTCAAACTGTTCATCATGTTTGCCGTTCTCAAACTTTTTTTCTTTCCCAATTATCTCAACACCAATTTCCACACCGAGCGCGACCGGGCTGAGCATGTTCTGGAGAACCTTACCAAAACGCCACCTGCCCGTTGACACAGGTAGATTTACCTTCTTTTTTCGCCGCTTTTTTTAATCATGGCAGGAATTCGCTCCTGCCGCCAGCACACAGAAGGAGGATATTGTGGGAGATCAAATCCTAACCACGGTGGATTGGGCCCGGGCGCAATTCGCCCTGACCGCCATGTATCATTGGATTTTTGTACCGTTGACCCTGGGATTGTCCTTTCTCCTCGCCTTTTTTGAGACCATCTACGTCAAAACCGGCAACGAGGAATGGAAAAAACTGACCAAATTCTGGATGACCCTTTTCGGCATCAACTTCGCCATCGGGGTGGCCACCGGCATCATCCTGGAATTCCAGTTCGGCACCAACTGGTCCAACTACTCCTGGATGGTGGGCGATATCTTCGGCGCACCCCTGGCCATCGAGGGCATCTTCGCCTTCTTCATCGAGGCCACCTTCTTTGCCGTGATGTTCTTCGGCTGGCAGCGGGTCTCCAAGGGATTCCATCTCTTTTCCACCTGGATGGTGGCCGTGGGCTCCAACCTCTCGGCGGTCTGGATTCTCGTGGCCAACGGCTGGATGCAGTTCCCCGTCGGCATGGCCTTCAATCCCGACACAGCCCGCTTTGAGATGCAGAATTTCTGGGAGGTCGCCCTCTCTCCGGTGGCGGTGCACAAGTTCACCCACACCACCAGCTCCGCCTTTCTGCTCGCCGCCCTCTTTGTCGTGGGCATCTCCGCCCTCTTCCTCCTGCAGGAGCGGCACCAGAAAATGGCCAAGCGCAGCATGGTGGTCGCCGCGGTCTTCGGCTTTGTCGCTTCCCTCTTTGTCGGCCTCACCGGCGATGAAGCAGCCTTCAGCGTGGCCCAGAGGCAACCCATGAAACTGGCCGCCATGGAAGGGCTGTATGTGGGGCAGGAAAAAGCCCCCCTCGTCGCCATGGGCATCATCAATGCCAGCAAGCAACCGGGCGACGACCTGCCCGCCTTTTATCAGGAGGTGAAGATCCCCGGCCTGCTTTCGCTCCTGGCCAACCGGGATCCAAACAGCTTTGTCCCCGGCATCAACGATCTGGTCTTCGGCAATGCCGAACGCAATATCGTCGGCGCCGAACAGCGGATGGTCACCGGCAAGATCGCCCTGGCCGAGCTGGCGCGGTACAAGTATGCCAAGGGCACGGGCGATGAGGCGGAAGCCGCCGCTGCCCTGGCCATTTTTGACCAGCACAAGGGGGATCTGGGCTACGGCCACCTGACCAGCCCGGTCGAGGCCGCGCCGCCGGTGGCCACAACCTTCTACAGCTTCCACATCATGGTGGTGCTGGGCACCCTCTTCCCGGTGATCTTTCTGGCTGTGCTCTATTTCGCCTTCAAGGGCACCCTGGAGTACCAGCGCTGGCTCAACCTGATCTGTTTCTTTTCCATCTTCCTGGGCTATGTTGCCAGCCAGGCCGGCTGGGTCGTGGCCGAGGTGGGCCGGCAGCCCTGGGCCATTCAGGGTCTGCTGCCGGTGGGCGTGGCCGTTACCAATATTGCCGCAAGCAACGTCAAGACCACCTTCTTCATTTTCCTGACCCTGTTCACCGCCCTGCTGCTGGCGGAGATTCGCATTATGATGAAGCAAATCAAGATCGGACCGGAGGCATAACACAATGATAGGAAATCTGGATCACTCGACGCTACAGCAACTCTGGTGGCTGATCACCTCCCTGGTCGGTTCGCTCTTTCTCTTCCTGACCTTTGTGCAGGGCGGACAGACCCTGATCTTCACCCTGGCCTCCACCGAAGAGGAAAAAACGCTCATCATCAACGCCATGGGCCGCAAGTGGGAACTGACCTTCACCACCCTGGTCCTCTTCGGCGGCGCCCTGTTCGCGGCCTTCCCGCTCTTTTACGCCACCAGCTTCGGCGGGGCCTACTGGGTGTGGATGCTCATTCTCTTCACCTTTATCCTCCAGGCGGTGAGCTACGAATTCCGCAAGAAACCGGATAACGTTCTCGGGGCCCGCACCTATGAAATCTTCATGTCCATCAACGGCAGTGTCGGCCTCCTTTTGATCGGCGCGGCGGTGGGCACCTTTTTCACCGGTTCCCGTTTCAGCCTCAACCTCTACAACTCCGTGACCTGGGCCACCTCCTATCGCGGACTGGAAGCGGCGCTCAACCCGTTCAACCTGGCCTTCGGCCTGTTTCTGGTGTTCCTGGCCCGGATCTTGGGCGCCATGTACATCGTCAGCCACATCGACCATGCCCCCCTGGTCAAACGCGCCCGCAAGGCAACCTGGATCAACCTGCTCTGGGCCCTGCCTTTTTTGCTCACCATCCTGATCAGCTTTGTCACCATGGACGGGTTTGCGGTGAACCCTGAAACAGGCACTGTGTTCATGGAGAAGGGCAAATATCTCAACAATCTGCTGGCCATGCCCGTGGTGCTGGTCCTGCTCCTGGCGGGGTTGGGTTCGGTGATCTATGGCGTGGCCGCCACCGGCTTTCTCAACAAGAACAGCGGCATCTGGTTCGGCGGTATCGGCACCGTGCTGGTTGGGCTGGCGATCTTTTCCCTGGCCGGCTACAACAACACCGCCTTTTATCCGTCGTTAAGCGACCTGCAGTCGAGCCTCACCATTTATAACGCCTCCAGCAGCAAATACACCCTCACGGTCATGAGCTATGTGGCCTTGGCAGTGCCCTTTGTCCTGGCCTATATCGCCTATGTCTGGAAACTGATGAATGCGAAACAACTGACCCTGGCCGAGCTGAACGGTGAAGACGCCAAGGAAATGTATTAACCGATAAAGGAGCTCTCCATGAATACAATTTTACTCGTAGGCTGGCTGGTCGTTCTGGTTGTTTCGTACCAGGGCGCCATCATCGCCCTCAAGAAAACCGACCTGCTGTAAGCCTCAACAAACTGGAAGTCGTGACCGGCGCGGGATAGTTCCCGCGCCGGTTTTTTTCTTTCCTTCAATCTTCTTCCGAGTCAGCAATATTGTTTGACAAACAAACATCTTGACAGTCAAACAATCACTCTGTATTCTCCCTCTCTGTGCCCCTTGCCTTCCTGCCGAGCAGGACTTTCACCGGAAGCGCATCGGGCAACACCTTTTCTAAAGAGAGAGTCCCCCAATGCACACCCATTCCCTTGACACCTGGCAGCACCCCCATGACTTCACCGTAATCCAGGAGCACGGCGAGAAGCGCACCCTGCAGGTGCTGGCCATCACCGCCGTCACCATGCTCTTCGAGATTGCCGCCGGCATGGCCTATGGCTCCATGGCCCTGCTGGCCGACGGCTGGCACATGGGCACCCATGTCGCCGCCTTCATGATCACGATCTTCGCCTACCGTTTCGCCCAAAAGCACGCAAACAACAAGGCCTTTGCCTTCGGCACCGGCAAGGTCAGCGTCCTTGGCGGCTTTGCCAGCGCCATCGCCCTGATCGTCGTGGCCCTGGTCATGCTCGTCGAATCCGGCCAGCGGATATTCAGTCCGCAGCCGATCCATTTCAACGAGGCCATTGGCGTGGCCGCTCTGGGGCTGCTGGTCAATATCGCCTGCGCCTTTCTGCTGCAAGACCACCATGACCACGACCATGGTCACGACAAGGAGGACCATCATCATCACCATGACCACAACCTCAAGGCGGCGTACCTGCACGTCATGGCGGACGCCCTGACCTCGGTTCTTGCCATTGGCGCCCTGATTTCTGGCAAATACTTCGGCTGGCATTGGCTTGATCCCCTGATGGGCATCGTCGGCGCGCTGGTCATCTCCCGCTGGGCCTATAGCCTGGTGCGGGAAACCGGCGGGATACTCCTGGACGGCAGCATCAACGCCGCAACGCTTGGGGCCATAAAAGAAAAAATCGAGGGCGCGCTGGACAACCGGATTGCGGACATGCATGTCTGGAAAGTCGGTCCGGCCCACTACGCGGCCATCCTCTCCATTGTCACCCATTATCCGCAGAAGATCGGCTACTACAAGGAACTGCTGCGCGATTTCCCCAATCTCGCCCACCTCACCGTGGAGATCCACACCTGCGAGGGCGAGACATGCGTGCCCCGATGAGCGAGATTGCCAAGCTTTCCCATCAGCTCGTTGAACTGTACGAAAAGCTCTCGTCCTGGGAACAGGACGTGGTGAAAAGCTCGGGCCTTTCCACCGCCCAGATGCACACCATCGAGATCGTCGGCCATGGAGCGCAAGGAGGAGGTGCCCTGCGCATGAAGGAACTGGCCAAGAAGATGGGGGTGACCACCGGCACCCTCACCGTCATGGTCGACCGGCTGGAGCAGCAGGGGTTGTTGCAAAGAACGCCCCACGAAACGGACCGGCGCTCCTACCTGATCGCGCTGACCGAAAAGGGGCAGAACCTTTTTGCCGAACACCACCAGTACCACCTGCGCCTCACCGAAGAGATCACCGCCATCCTGTCCGCAGAGGAGCAGGCGCTGTTCAGCGCAGTGCTGGAAAAGATCATCGGCCAGATATGAGAATCGTATTGACCCGGCATTAAATACGTCATGCCCGAATGTTTTCGTCGGGCATCCATCCCTCTGGATTCCCGCCTTCGCGGGAATGACGGTTTATGTAGTTAACCACCGAAGCAATAATCTCGCAGACCCCGGCGTCAAGAGTCTCGGGGGTCAGGTCTTGAAAAATAGACGGCGGGGGGGGTACGTTGTTATCTAGTGTCCTTCCGGAAACAATGTTTCCTGCTCGATGCTATCAGCGTTCAGCAAAAAACTTAATCAAGTAAGCGCGTTAAGCTAAAAGCTGATAGCTTAACGCGTTCTTCTGGAAAGACGAGTTTCCGGATGAACACTATCTATTTTTCTATTGCATCATTCTGTCCCGAGAATTACGGGCGAACATAAAACATTGATGACAATAGGCACACACTGAGGTATGGTTTTTCCATGAAGACATTTCGATGGAATCATGAAAAAAACGAACAACTCAAGGCTGAACGAGAAGTTTCCTTCGAAGAGATTGTGCTTGCCCTGGAAGGAGATGGCCTCCTTGACATCTTGCAACACCCCAACGAATCAAAATATCCAAGCCAACGTATCCTTGTTGTGGAGTTGGATGATTATATTTATCTCGTTCCATTTGTAGAAGAGGCTGATTACTACTTTTTGAAAACGATTATTCCCAGCCGCAAGGCAACCAGAGATTATTTGGCAGGAGGCAATAGAAATGAAAAAACTCGATGAGTTTGAAAAAGATGTTTTAGACGCCTATGAAAAAGGCGATCTGATCTCAACAAAACCATCCGCGAAGGAAAAAGAAAAATACAAGGCTGCCGCGCAGGCCACCTTTCTGAAAGACCGCCGTGTAAATATTCGTCTATCTTCCCCGGATTTAAGGGACATACAGGCACGGGCGCTTGAGGATGGTGTTCCCTATCAAACCCTCATTGCCAGCATTATCCATAAATATGTCAGTGGGAGATTAGTCGAAACCCCTTCACGTCTCACTACGCGCTCCGCCGGTCGGAGAGTCTCGAAGTCAGGTCTTGAAAAATAAGTTTTTCGCACCCTTTTGTCCCCCTCAGCCCGCCTCCTGCCTATCGCCCCGCCCAATCAGAAAAATGCCGTAGGTGGCCCGCAGGTTGGGAAGCAAACGGACGATATTCCCGGTTTCCTGTTGCCGGTGGGTGTTGATCGCCACCTCCTTGAGGATGACGATGTCCTTTTCCCTGGCAAAGTTGCGAAAATCCCGGAGGGTGATCACCCGGATGTTGGGGGTATTGTACCATTCGTAGGGCAGCTCCGGGCTTCTCGGGGCATAGCCCGCGAAGAGGAGCTGCAACCGGATGCGCCAAAAGCTGAAGTTGGGGAAGCTGACAATGATCTTTTTGCCGATGGCCAGCAGGGTGTCGATGAGCGCGACCGGCTCGTAGACCTGTTGCAGGGTCTGGCTGATGACGATGTAATCGAAGCTGTCCGGCGGATAATCCGCGACCTCCAGGTTGAAATCCCCCTGAAGCACGGAAATCCCCTTGGCGATGCAGACAGCCACCTCGGCCTCATCCTTCTCGATGCCCGTGGCCTTCACCCTTTTCTGCTCCTTGAGGTACTGGAGCAGCTCCCCCTCCCCGCAGCCGAGGTCAAGCACCCGCGAACCCGGTTCGATCCAGGAGGCGATGATCTGCAGATCAAAACGCATGAGTTCTGCCCTCTGAAGTCCCCTCCTGATAAATCCGGGAGAGAAACGCCCCCACCAGGGCGTGCAGCCTTTCATTGGGCAGCAGGAAGGCGTCATGGCCCCAGTCCGACTGGATCTCGCAAAAACTCACATCCAGCCCGCTTCGCTTGAGGAGTTGCACCAGGGCCCGTGACTGCTCGGTGGGGTAGAGCCAGTCCGAGGTGAAGGCCACCACCAGGAAACTGATTTCCGCCCCACTCAGCCCGCTGGCCGCGTAATCGTCCAGATCGAAATAATCCGCGGCCTTGGTCAGGTACAAAAACGAATTGGCGTCAAAGCGCTCGACAAACTTGTTGCCCTGGTAGCGCAGGTAGCTCTCCACCTCGAAGCCCGCGTCAAAATGAAAGGAAAGGGCGTCCCGGCTCTTGAGCTGCCTGCCAAACTTCTGCCGCATGGATTCGTTGGAAAGATAGGTGATATGCCCGATCATCCGGGCCACGGCCAAGCCGAGATCGGGCTTGGCCTGGCCGTAATAATCGCCCCCTTGCCAATGGGGATCGGCCATGATCGCCTGCCGGGCCACCTCGTTGAAGGCTATTGATTGGGCGGAATGCCGGGGCGTGGTGGCCAGGGGGATTGCCGCCCGGACCATCTGCGGATAACGGGCACACCAGGCCAGGACCTGCATGCCGCCCACCGAGCCGCCCACCACCGCGAGCAAGCGAGAAATGCCGAGATGATCGATGAGCGCCTTTTGCGCCGTCACCATGTCGCCGATGGTGACCAGGGGAAAGGATACCCCGTAGGGCTTGCCGGTGACCGGGTTGATCGAGGAAGGGCCGGTGGAGCCCATGCAACCGCCCAACACGTTGGCGCAGATGACAAAATAGCGCTCGGTATCGATGGCCTTGCCCGGACCGACCATGATCTCCCACCAGCCGGGCCTGGCATCCTCTGTGGTGTAACAGCCAGCCACATGGGAATCCCCGGTGAGGGCATGGACCACAAGAATGGCGTTGCTCTTGTCCGGCGCCAGGGTGCCGAGGGTTTCGTAGGCAAGGGTCATCGGGCCCAACCGCTCGCCGCTTTCAAGCACCAGCTCGTGGGGCGGTTCGCCAAAGGTGAAAAACTGCTTTTCTACCAGGTTGAGGCAGGCGGGGTTCATGACCTAGATCTTCGCAAGCGCCTGGGCAAGATCGTCGATAATATCCTCCACCGCCTCAACTCCCACGGAGAGCCGGACCAGATCCGGGGTGATGGAGAGATTCTTCTTCGGCTCCTCGGCAAAGGAGAGATACTGGCTGGAATAGGGATGGATCACCAGGCTCTTGCAGTCGCCGATGTTGGCCAGGTGATAGACCAGCTTCAGGCTGTTGATGAAGCGGAAACAGGCGGACTGATCCGCCAGGCCGAAGGTCAGCATGCCGCCGAAGCCCAAACCCCGGAACTGTTTTTGCGCCACCCCATGCTGGGGATGATCGGCAAAGCCGGGGTAATTCACCCATTGCACCTTGGGCTGCGAGGCGAGAAAGGCGGCGACCTTTTCGGCATTGGCCAGGTGGCGCTCCATCCGCAGGGCCAGGGTGTCCAGCCCCAGCATGGTCAGATAGGCATGGAGCGGCGCGGCGGTGGTGCCGAAATTGATGTGCAGCTCCCGCCAGACCCGGTCCAGATAGGCAAGCTCGCCCTTGCGCTCGACAAAGGGGGCAAAGTCTCCAAACCGCTCGCTGCTCCAGTTGAAATTCGCCCCGTCGATGACCACCCCGCCTGCCGCGTCGCCGTGGCCGCTGAGGTACTTGGTCGTGGAGTGGATGACGATGTCCGCGCCCAGCTCCAGGGGGCGGCACAGGTACGGAGTGGCCAGGGTATTGTCCACCAGCAGGGGCAGGCCGTGGCTGTGGGTGAGTTCCGCTGCCCGGGCCAGGTCCGGCACATCCATCTTCGGGTTGCCGATGGTTTCAAGGTAGACAAACCGGGTTTTCCCGTTGATCGCCGCCTCAATGGCCGCCGGATCGGTGGGCTCCACAAAGCGGGCCGTGATCCCGTACTTCTTGAAGACGTTGGCAAAAAGCACATAGGTGGACATGAAGAGCGAGTTGCCGCAGACAAACTCGTCCCCGGCGCGGAGCAGGGCCAGGCAGGCGTTGGTGATCGCCGCCATGCCCGAAGCCATGAACACCGCGCCGCGGCCGCCTTCGAGTTCGGCCAGCTTCTTTTCCAGCACCCGGTTGGTGGGGTTGGTGAGCCGGGCGTAGATATGCTCGGTGGTCCGCCCGCCAAAGGTATCGCTCAAGCTCTCCGCCGTCTCGTGGCAATGGGCCGCGGTCTGGAAAATAGGGGGCAGGGTGGCGCCCTGCCACTCCCCCGGGGTGAGGGCGGCATGAATCACCCGGGTATGAAAATGCATTTTCTTCTCAGTGTCCATGGCGCGTCTCCGGCTCTCTTCGTTTTCGGGGATACAGGATTGCCTGCGGGGGTTTCCGGCCCCGCTTTTCGAAAAGACTACCACATTGTGGCAGCATGTTCATAGAAAAAAACCGCCGTCATTCTCCATTTTTCACTTTTCATTCTTCACTTTTTCCCCTCCCGGGTAAAATCCGCCAATTGCCCGACCAGCTCGGCATGGATGCTGCCGTTGCTCGCCACCACCTCCGGGACATAGGGGGTATATTCCTCGCCGTCGTAGGTGGTCAACCTGCCCCCGGCCTCGCTCACCAGCAGCATGGCGGCGGCGGTATCCCAGGGCTTGAGGTTGATCTCCCAGAAGCCGTCGGTTCTGCCGCAGGCAAGATAGGCGAGATCAACCGCCGCGGCCCCGGTCCGCCGCACCCCCTGGCATCGGGTCAGCAACCGGGCGAGGACTGCCATCACCCCCTCGACCTCCTGGGCAATGGCATAGGGAAAGCCCGTGGCCAGGAGGGAGTCCTGCAAGGTTGCCGCCCCGGAAACCTGCATGGCCCGGCCATTGAGCCAGGCGCCGCTGCCGAGGCAGGCGCAGAAAAGCTCGTCCTGCATGGGCGCGTACACCACGCCGACCTTGCTGACCGTGCCCACGGCATAGGCGATGGACACGGCAAAAAACGGAAAGTCGTGGGCGAAATTGGTGGTGCCGTCCAGGGGGTCGATGACCCAGACCGGGCCCTGGGGCAGGTTTTTATAGGAGGAATGCGACTCTTCCGCGAGAAAACCGATGCCGGAGCCCGCTTCCCGCAGCATGGCAAGCACGGTCTGCTCCGCGGCCACATCCGCCTCGGTGACCAGGTCAATGCTCCCCTTGTGGGTTATCCGGTGGGGCTTATTGTGCAGGTCTCGCAAGACGCTGCCCGCGGCAAGGGCCGCCCCGGCCGCAGTGCGCAGAATCTCCCCCAGGGCCGGGTCCTTGCAGGCCGCGACACACCGGGCTATCCTTTCATCCTCGCCTTCGTTTCCAATACCAGCCATTGTTCTCCCCATAATCGCTCAGATTCACCTCGTGAAATACCATGCGCACAGCAATCCCCTTTGCAGGATCAGCCGAGTTGCGATACACTGCAAAAAAATCAGCCGGCTCCAATACCACCGGCGCGAAACCCCGCTCTTCTTTCCAGAGGCCAGATCCCTTCCGTGTCTTCCCCTGCAAACAAATGGCCCATCTTCCTCATCGTGGCCACCGGCGTCTTCATGTCCACACTGGACAGCAGCATGGTGAACATCGCCCTGCCCTTCATCATGGAGGAGTTCCACAGTTCGCTGGCCGACACCCAGTGGGTGGTGATGATCTACCTGCTCACCATCACGGCCTCCCTCCTTTTCTGGGGCCATCTTGGAGACCGGCTGGGCAGGGGCAGGATATACACCGCCGGGTTGTTGATCTTCGGCGTGGGCTCCCTGGCCTGCGCCTACGCCCCAGCCCTCTCCTTCCTGATTTTTGCCAGATTCTGCCAGGCCCTGGGCGGGGCGATGATGATGGCCGCCGGCCCCGCGATCATCAAGGAAACCTTTCCTAAAGAACAGTTGGGCCGCGGCCTGGGGTTGATCGGCATGGCCGTTTCCCTCGGCCTGATGAGCGGCCCGAGCCTGGGTGGTTTTTTGCTCGGGCTCGCTTCCTGGCGCGTCCTTTTCTTTATCACGGTCCCGCTGGGGCTGATCTTCGCCTTCCTCGCCATCCGGATACTGCCCGGTCCGGCCAGGCGATACTCCGGCCCGCTGGATTGGCTTGGCAGCCTGGCCTGGGCCGCCGCCCTTGTTCTTTTTTGCCTGACCCTGGCCCATGCCTCCTCGGCCGACTGGTCAGCCACCCGGCTGCTCCTCACCGGCACGGCCGGGACGGGCGCCCTGTGCTGCTTTGTCGCCGTCGAATCCCGGCTGCCCCATCCGCTGCTGTCCATGGCGCTTTTTCGCAGCCGCCATTTCAGCCTGGCCATAACCAGCGCCGTGCTTTCCTTCATGGTGCTCTTTGCCGTAATCCTGCTCATCCCGTTTCATCTCGACAGGGTCCTCGGATTGCCGCCTTCGAAAATAGGCCTGGTCATGCTGGCCATTCCCTCCTCGATCCTGCTGGTTTCCCCCCTGGCCGGCTGGCTTTCCGATTATGTCGGGGCGCGATTCATCTCCACCCTGGGGCTGAGCGTCTCCACCCTGGGGGTGTTGCTGCTCACCACGATTGAAGCCGCAACCTCGCCGCCGGTTATTGCCGGGCACTTGATGTTGCTTGGCCTGGGCCAGGCCCTGTTTTTGTCGCCAAACAGCGCCTCGGTCCTGAGCCATGTGGAGGCCGACAAGGCCGGAGCAGCCGCGGCCCTGCTGGCCACGGCAAGAAATCTGGGCATGCTCCTGGGCATCGCCCAGGCCGCCCTGCTTTTCTCCCTGTTTTTTCGCGGGGAAACCAACGGCTTCGACTTGCGGGATTTCAGGCCGGAACATACCGCCTCCTTCCTGACCGCCCTGCACGCGACCTTGCTGGGAGCGGCCCTGAGCGGCCTGCTCGGCATAACCGCCTCCTGGCTCCGGGGCAACGCTACACCCCAGATCCCTCCTGCCGTCAGGCCTCCAGGTCAACGATCCTGACCCTCTCCAATTGCGCCGCAGCCTCCATCCCGGACTTCACTGATTCCAGCATGGAGCCTTTGGCGACCCGGCAGGAAAAACGGACCGACTCGTACCCGAGCTTGCCCAGCAGCTCGGCCAGCTCACCGAGTTGCGGGGCCAAATACTCCCGAACCGCTTCGGTGCCCACGAGACATTCCCCTTGCAGGGAGCGGTCCTTGACCCGGATCTGGATCTGCAGCTCCCCCAACCGGCTCATCTCCAAAAAAAATGAGAGCGCGTAGCCCCGCTCCTCGCCGGTTGCCGCCTGATCCTCCCCGCTGTCCAGGATGAAAAGCCACTGTCCCACCCCGGCGCCCATGGCAAAAAGGCAGGGAAAGAGGAGAAATTGCGCCTTTTGGGGCGAAGCGGGCAGGGCATTGATTTCGCCCTGCAACTCCAGGAGCAGCCCGAGCTTCTGCATGGCTGCGGCGTTTGCTTTGCCGAGAATCGCGGTTTTGTCCGCGGTCAGCAGGGCAAGCAGCTCCTGGAGCTTCCCCCCCTCCCGGCGTGAGCCGCTCTCCTCCCCAACAACGCCGCTGCCCAGCATGGTCAAGAGACGGATGATCCGGTCCGGGTCGGGTTCCGCTCCCATGGCGGTATTGGCGAAATTCTGGAGCATCCCGGCCTGCTCGGCCAGACCCTTTTCCGCCTCCGCAAGAAAAGCGAGGCCGAGCAAGGCCCGCAAACCTTTGCCCATGGCGGCGGGATCGGCACAGTACTGACGCAGAAACTCCTGGGCCGCGCCTTTCTTGTCCGCCACCCGCAGCCACAGAGGCTCGGTTTGCCGCACCTCCAGCCACAGCGTGCTGCCCGGTTTCAGCGCCACCTCGCTTCTCGCCTCGACGAGCTGCCCGCCGATATCGAGCACCACCTTGCCCTCCGGGGTAATCCCGGCTACCTCCCCCCGGACCAATTGCCCCTGCCCGAACAACACCGAGGCAGGCAATCCCGGCTTGGGGCCGCCCTCACTCCGGTCCGCAGCCGGCGATTGCATCCCCTTGGCTACAAAGGGGGATCCTCCAATTTTCATGCGTAAACCGCCTTGTCTGCCTGATTCGGGAGATGTCCGGGAAAAATCGCGGGAGTTACTGGAGAGGCAGAACCACCCGAACTTCCAGACCGCCGCCCGGATGGGGCTTGAGGGAAAAACTGCCGCCATGGGCGCGGACAACCCGTTCCACCAGGGTCAACCCCATGCCGGTCCCATAGGTTTTCGTGGTGAAAAAGGGATCCTTGGCCTTATCCAGATAGAATTCAGGGATCCCGGGGCCGGTGTCGAGGACCGAAACAACGGCTTGCCCTTCGGCGACGGAAACGAGGATGGTCAACCTGCCCCCATCGGCCATGGCCTCCACCGCGTTCTTGAACAGATGGAGAAACACCAGGCGGATCTGGTGCATGTCTCCCGGGACCACCGGCTCCACCGGGGGACATTCCATCTCCCAGGTAACGCCGTGTTTCGTCATGCTCGACTGGAGCAGGAGAGCCGTCTTCCTGATCAGCTCGCAGAGCGAGAGCTCCTCCTTGTGGATCTCGCCCTGCCCGACAAAATCAAAGAGATCCTCCAGGGTGGATTCCACCCGCTCCGTTTCGTGGATGATGACATTGAGATATTTTTCCCACTCGGCATCGACATTTTTTTTCTTCAGGATACGGGAGACCCCGCCGATGGAGGTGACCGGGTTCCTGATGATGTGGACCAGCTGGGCGGCCATGTGACCCAGGGCGGAATACCGCTCCGCCTCGACCAGCAGGTCCTTGTTCCGGTCAAGCTCCTGGTTGGTCGCCTCAAGCTCCGCCACCTTCTGCTGCATCTCGTTGTACAGATGACTCTGTTCGATGGCAAGGCTGGCCTGGCTGGCAAAAAGCTCCAGGGCGCCGACATGGCTGTCTTCAATGAACCGCCGGGTCACATAATTGTCGGCGATAATCACCCCGAAGGCCCGGCCGGGAGAGTACAGCGGCACCACGACAAAGGCATCCTCGTCAAGGATATTGATGAGACCCCTGGGCACGCCAAGGTCGGGGAACCTAGCCTCCGTCCTGTCCCTGCGCTCACGAACCCTACCCCCGTTGTGCCTCCTGTTATTTCCGAGGCGCCGCTCAATGGGCATCGGCACCCAGGCGTTTTCCGGCGAAACCCTGAAGCTCCTCCGGCTCAGCACGGAATTGATCAGGATATTGTCGGTATCCTCGGCCGAAACCACCAGATTCCTGACTATGGCATTGACCGCCGCATCATGGCTCTTGCTGGTTTCCTTGAGATTGTCAACGATCTCCAGAAAATTAAGATCCCGCTCCTCGATCTCCTCCCAGACCCGCCCCGCCTCCTCCCGGGAACTCGGGCCGATGGCCATCTTCCCCCGCAAAAACCGGCGATCCGCATCGAACATAAGCAAAAACGCCCGGTTGAAGCCCAAACCTTCCCGGGAGGTGATCCCCACCAAAACCGCGCGCAGGATCTGGTCGAGCTCCACGGTGCTCAGATAGACGCTGTTCATCTTCACCGACAACTGATGCAGGAGCTGGATTCTGAAATGCGCCTCCTCCAGCTCCTCATGGTATTTGCGGTTTTCAAATACCAGCCGCCGCTTTTCCAGGGCCTTGCGCGCCACATGGAATATTTCCTCGAACTGCACCGGCTTGGACAGATAGTCCGTGGCGCCCTTGCGCATGCAGTCCAAAACCACCCGCAGCTCGGAGACACCGGTGAGCATCACCACCGCGGCATCGGGATATTGATCTATGATTCGGGGCAGAAGGGAGAGGCCATCGGTGTCAGGAAGACCGATGTCAAGAAGGACCAGGGCCACGTTGCGGGAGGCCAGCACCTGCAGAAGCGCGGTCGCCGAAGCGCATTCCGCCACGGCCAGTCCATGCTCTTCGAAATAGATCCTGAGCGGTTCGCGGATTGCCGCATCATCATCAACAATGGCGACAACCTCGCCGTTTTGCAGCAGTTGCCCCAGAGAAAGAGAGACATGGTGGTGTAACCCGGAAACCGCCTCGACCATTAGAAACACCCTGCGGACAATAAATGCTGCGCCTCGGCATGAGGATTGAGGCCCGTCACACTATCCCTTCCGGTCCAGGCCATGGCAGCAATGAGAAACTCGATTTAAGCGCGTTGCCCAAGGTGCCGTTCCGCGCTTCAGCATGGCAGAATTATTTTTTTCGCAACGGCCTACGACAATGCTAGGACGACAGGCAAAGCACTGTCAAGGGAAATAACCTGTGCCTGACAGGCACCGGAGCGGAAGATCGAAAAAAAATCGCATTCCCCGAAACAGCCGGGGAATGCGATCCATCATCACCCATGCCGAACCAGCGGCATGATGAACGTTACATCTCAACCATCAACTTGCCGGTATCCTCGTTCCAACTGACAATGAGGTACCAGAGGCACATGGCCAGCGCAATCACCGCCAGGGTGCCGCCGTATCCCAAAAAGGTGTCCGGCATGTAAATCCATTGACCCAGCAGTCCGCTTTCCTCGGCAGTCCCTTCCCAGGCCCATTCCCTAACCATCGGGGTCAGAATGGCATTGGACACGCCGAAGGTGATAACGGCCAGCCAGAGCTTGACCTGGCCTTCGCCTACTCGCCACAGGGTTCCGGTACCGCAGCCGCCGGCCAGCATGGCGCCAAGCCCGAAGACAAGCCCGCCGAACACCGCGCCAAAACCGAAGGTGCCGCGCACATAGTGCACCGGCTCCCGCAGACCGGTGGCCTTGACCACCGCAATGCCGACGGCAAGGAGCAGGATGCTCACCATGACACCCTTTGCCATGTTGATATTCCCGGTCATGTGCGGTTCACGGAAGGCCTGGACCATGCACCAGCGTCCGCGCTGCATGGTATAGCCGAGCCCTGCTGCGATGAGCAGCAGACCGCTCAAGCCGCCGGCGATGCCAAGATATCCGTCCTCGGCGAGATTATCATAATCCGCCATATAAATGACCTGATCCCCATAGGCATAGGCGCCCCAGATCAAGCCGACCAGGGCCAGAACGCCGAGAATCCTCCGCATGACCACCGGAACCTCGATGGTCTTGGCGCCTCCGGCCCCCCAGGTGATGTTCTCCATCTCCCAGTAGATGTACTTGAGGCCGAGAATCACGCCCATTATCAATCCCAGCCACATGGCAAAGCCATTGGCGGCCAGATTGCCGATGGCGTTGTACATGCCGCCAACGTTGCAGCCGCCGGCAAAAACGGACCCGATGCCCATAAGCACACCGGCCACCAGCCCCTTGACCGTCTCCAGGACCGGCGGGATGCGGATGTCGAAATTATCGCCCAGGTTGGCGGACAAAAAGGCCCCGGCCACAAAACCGATGCCGATCACCGAGCCGGTGTCGAGCAGGGCGCTTTTGGGAGCGGCAGCCTCCCACAGGCCGATGGTATCCCACAGGCCGAGCCCGTAGATGATCCATTCCCCCCAATTCCGGATGGCCCCAACCGCACCCCACGGCCGAGCCCAGACCAGAGCCAGCACGCTCAAAAAGGCGACGATCATCCCCGCCGTAACGGGACTCCACTCCTCCTTGCACATCTTGTTATACAGCTCCCTGGCCTTGCTCCCCATCACGCTTTCTTCGCCCATTCCAGACCTCCTCTCCCATTTTTTTTGCAAATCATTACAAAACGATAGCCTGCCATCCAAAAAAACGAAAAGCCCGTTGCAATTATCAAAACTATGCCGCGAATGTACCGATACCACCCTTTACCCGTGCCTTAAAATTTTGTCAAGTTTGACAAACCATTTCCCTGATTCGCCCCCCGTCTCCCCAAAGCATCCATGCCTCCATACTCCATAATCTTCTTGAATTATGGCCTCTTTTCCTCCCTGTCGCACCATGAATTACCATTCACAAATTCCCTTGACATGCCCCATGAATATTGGTAGAGACCCAAAGGTACACGAAAGAGCCTGCGTATTTTTCTTTGTGTCAAAAAACCCGCCACGCGTGGCGGGATCCGAGTTGCCGTGCATAATTCACTGGCGCTTGTTTCTTATTTTTTTTGAGTTTGCAGAATTACCCCTACACCCTTTTTTATGGAGGAAACCATGAGCGACAATGTCACAGTAGCCCCCGATGGTATCACCCCGACCCGCACCCTGGATGCAAAAGGCCTGAGCTGCCCCATGCCCCTGTTGCGCACCAAGAAAGAGATGGACAAGATCAACGCCGGCGAGATCCTGGAGATCCTCGGCACCGATCCCGGCTCCCGCAACGACCTGCCCGGCTGGTGCACCCGTTCCGGCCACACCTACATGGGCGAAAAGGAAGATGCCGGCTTCTTCCGCTTCTACATCCAGAAAAAATAAGCTTTTTTACTCCACACGACGCGGCCGGGGCACAAGCCCCGCGTCTTCAATTTTGCATCAGGAGACAGGAAATGGCTAAAAGTTTAGGTATTTTTGTTACCTCCCCCCAGAACATGCGCCATGTCATGGGGATCACCACGGCCGCCAAGGCCAAGGGCTCCAAGGTAAAGGTTTTCTTCACCTGGTACGGCGTTCATCTGACCAAATGCAAGGAGTTTTCCTCCCTCTGCGAACTGGCGGACGAAGTGTCCATCTGCGTGGACAGCTACAAGAAGAGCGGCTACGATCCCGCCGATATCCCCAAGGGTCTTGAGGCCAAGGACATGGCCACCCAGGGCCAGCACGGGGCGATCATCGAAGACTACGAATGCTACCTGACCTTATAAGGAGAAAACCATGTCCAAGAAAGTAGGCTTTCTGCTGGTAAACAAGGATTACACCCTGGACGGCATTCGCTCCGCCCTGGGATTGGCTGTCGAGAACATGTACGCGTATGCCTATGTTCTGAACAACGAATTGACCGACGTAAGCGACTACCACAAGGAAAACATCGACTGGATCCGCGACATGGAAGGCGAGGTGTACACCACCGTGGACGCCAACGTCGAAAATCTCGGTCTGGTCAAGACCTCCCTTGAGGAGATCGGCCAGCAGTTGCGGGACCTCGATTTCGTTATTCCTTACGGCATCATGCGCTCCGACAAGAGCTGAGATAATTATTGATCAATCAACAATAAGGAGTGTTCCAATGAAACTCTTGAATGTATATCGTTCCGAGCCCAATGACGACACCAAGAAGCTGGTGGAGATCGTCTCCGAGGGTCGCGATGCTGAATCCTTTGATCTCAACGTTGAGAGCCCGGACTACAGCGCATTGGTGGATAAGGTTTTCGCGGCCGATCAGACCATCTGCTGGTGGTAAGCAAGATTTTTTCAGCCCATGCGGACTGAAGCACGTCCCTGGCCGTCATCGGCCGGGGATTTTTTTTGCCGGGAATCGAATTTTCCTGTGCATTCCCGCCATGAATATCGTAAGATTTTTCAGGACGGGAGCCAATGAGGCCTGCGACCTCCTGACCGGGCGCGGGCAGTTTCCGGCAAGCTGAACGCTCTGGAACGCGTCTGCGGATTAACCTCATGACGGATTTCGCACTATGATCTGGAAATCGCGACTCACAGTGGGGGGAATCTCCCGCCCCAAGACCCTCCTCTTCCTGTTGCTCACCCTTTCCTTCCCCTTACTGCACAGCGGTTGTTCCACCACACAGGCGCCTCCTCAAATCGCCCAGCTTCCACCGGCGGAAAGCCCGGCTCCCCCCCATTTTTTCCCGGATGACGAAGATATCGACCCGGGCCTGCCGGTTACAGCCCCCCTGAAGGCTCCCAAAATAGTCATCAAAAAAGCCAAGAAAAAGCTTTTCCTCTATTCCGAGGAAAAGCTGCTCCGCACCTACCCCGTGAAGCTCGGCTTCAACCCGGTTGGCGACAAGGTCCGCCAGGGGGATAAGCGCACTCCGGAGGGGAGCTATTACATCTGCGTTAAAAACCCGCGCAGCAAATACCACCTCTCCCTTGGCTTGAGTTACCCCGGCGTTGAAGACGCGGAACGCGGTCTTGAGCAAAAGCTCATTACAAAAAACGACCGCGACCGGATCATCGAGAGAATCTCCAAAAAATCCATCCCCCCCTGGGACACCCCTCTGGGCGGAGAAATATTCATCCATGGCGGGGGGGAAACCTGGGACTGGACCTATGGCTGCGTCGCCCTGCGCAACAAGGACATTGAAGAATTATTCAAGGTTGTCGCCCTGGGCACCGAGGTTGTCATTCAGCAGTAAACCCGCCTCACTTCCCCATCGCCACCGGTGTTTCATGCACCCAGACCCAGGTTCCCGGATCACCCTTGGTCGCCTCCTGCCAATTCCCCTTGCTTGCTGCCTTGGGCCTTGTCCACTCAAAGAGCCAGAGGGCGTCCTTGGGCGCCAGATTCACGCACCCATGGGAATTGGGCAGGCCGAAAAAATCGTGCCAGTAGGAGGTGTGCAACCCGTATGATTGATGGAAATACATGTGCCAGGGCACATCCTCCACATAGTAACGATCCGCGTCACCTTCCCCGCCGCTCATTTTGCCGATTCTGACCTTGGCCCAGATCCGGAACAACCCCTTGATCGTTGGAAACCGCTCATCGCCGGAAGAGACCAGGGTGGCGAAAACCAACCGGTCCCCCTCATACGCCGACAGGGTCTGCTCGGTAAGATTCACCTCGATCCAGCGCTCCGATTCGCCGATTTCCTCCGGGCGGAGCGCGGGTATGACCATGGCCAGGCGGCTGTAGGGAACCCAGGCGCCGGTGCCGATCCTGCACCACTTGCGCTGCTCGACTTCCCGCGTCTCATGGACAATAACCAGAGATCTCGCCGGCACCACGGCCGGGTCCTCCTCTTCAACCGGCGGCACGCCGGGGCCTGGAGAGACGCGGGTGTGGAAGATCATCCAGGCGAATTTCCTGTCAAAATCCCGCGGCACCAAAACCCCTTGAAAGTTAGAGGGCTTGGCGAGACGGAGCTTGTCCGCCCGGAGGTATTCCCGCTCATTGATTTTGTACCACCCCTGGCCATCCACCATGATCGGCTGGGGATCGCTGAGGCTGACCCACATGAAGCCCGGTCTGGTAACCCGGACCGGCGCCACCCCGGCACGTTCGTCCTGCGGCTGGCCATAGACGGGCACAGCATCCCCCAGGATCTGGGCATAGGTCAGGGACAAAACATCGCCTGTCCTCTCGGGAAACGGACAGACAAACTGTTTTTCCGCAAGACCCTCTTCGGCTCCGGCCCGGCACAGTTCGGCCTGATATCCGAAAAAGATCCCCAACCCCAGCCAGAAAAAAACGGCTCTCCGCACCATCAGCCCCTATGCCTTGATATGTTCTTCCGCAAGCATCCGGTCAAGGAATCCAAGCAAAAACTGGCGCTGGGCCGGGGTGGCATAGCTGATGCACGAACAATGCAGGTTGCTCTGGCTGCGGACCAGAAATTCGGCAATCAGCCGGCTCCGTCCCAGCTCGATCCCGAAGAAAAAAGGGCCGCATTGCCCGTGCCCTTGCTGGGCCTCGGCCAGCATATCCTCCGGAACCGGCAGCCAGAACATCCCCTCCATGGGGCCGGCTTTCAAGGTCCGCTTCAGATATGATTCAAGATTATCCTGTTCTTCCTTGCTCAACTCATCAACAACAAACTGACGCATGGCACATCCTCTGCTGGTTTCCGGTGAAAGTTCCTTTTTCGGCTCGCTTTGCCCGGCAATCCCCGGCAAAAGCATATCATAACAGTACCAGAATAGCGGCAAGCTGTCACCAGAGAGACTGCCTCCCATGGCCAGCCGCTCTTGCTTTACATTTGACAGAATCCTGCCCGGACAGTATCCTGCGCCGAACCATTCCCCAGCGAACCAGGAGAAACAAGGAGAAAAGGATGAGCAACCCCTGTCTTTTCTGCAGGATCGCCAGCGGTGAAATCCCTGCCAAAAAATTGCATGAGGACGATGAGGTCGTCGCCTTCTGGGACATCTCCCCCCAAGCGCCCACCCATTTTCTGGTCATCCCCAAGAAACATCTCAGCGGCCCGGGGGCTATTTCCGCCGAGGACGAAGCGCTCATCGGCAAGGTCGTCCGCATCGGCGCGCAACTGGCCCGGGAAAACGGCGCGGAACACTGCCGGCTGGTCATGAACAACGGCGCCGAGGCGGGGCAGACCGTCTTCCACCTGCATCTCCACGTTCTCGGCGGCCGGCCCATGTCCTGGCCGCCGGGCTGAGCCGAAAACCGTCACCACCACACCAGATACCGACATGCCTCCAGTCATCGCATTCATCGGCAAGCCCGACTCCGGCAAGACCACGCTTCTTGAGAAGCTCATCCCGGAACTGCGGCGCCGCGGCTACCGCATCGGCACCATCAAGCACCATGTCCATGCCTTTGAAATGGACAAGCCCGGCAAGGACACCTGGCGCCACAAGCAGGCCGGCGCCAATACCGTGGCCCTCTCCTCACCCACCGGCCTGGGAATCATCCGCGATGTGGACGAAGATCCGGCCATCGAGGAGCTGGTGGGCCGCTATTACGGCGATATCGACCTGGTCATCGCCGAGGGCTACAAGCGGCTGAGCCTGCCCAAGATCGAGGTCTTCCGCAGCGCCCAGCATGAGGCTCCCTTGCCGAACCGGGATGACACCTGGGTCGCCATGGTCAGCGACACCGCCGGGGTCGCTGATCTCCCCTGCTTCGGACTGGAGGATGTCGCCGGTCTGGCGGATTTTCTGGAGGAGCGGTTCATCACACCCTTTGCCAAGCAAAAAACCAGCCTGCTGGTCAACGGTCAGCCCGTTTATCTCAATGCCTTCGTGGAGAGCTTCCTCCGCCAGGCCATCACCGGCATGACCTGCTCGCTCAAGGGGTGCCAGGATCCCCGGGAGATCATCATCACCATCCGCCAGGACCTGCCGCAATGAGCCAGCGGATTGCCCAGGTTGCCGGGGTGATTCTGGCGGGGGGCAAAAGCTCGCGCTTCGGGAGCAACAAGGCCCTGGCCCTCCACCAGGGCGACGCCCTGGTGGAGGGGATCAGCCGCAGGCTTGCCGCACTGTTTCCGGAAACCCTGCTCATCACCAACACACCCGAGGAGTACGGGTTTCTCGGCTGGCCCATGGCCAAAGACCTCTATCCTGATTGCGGCCCCCTGGCCGGCATCCATGCCGCCCTGCGCACGGTTTCCCAGCCCCGCATCTTTGTCTGCGGCTGCGACATGCCGCTGGTCAATCCGGACCTGATCCGTTTCCTCTGCGAGCTGGAAGGCGGCCATGACATCGTGCTGCCCTGGCTGGACGAGGGGCCGGAGCCGCTCTACGCGGTGTACAGCAAAAAAGCCCTGCCGATTATCGCGGAACAGCTCTCCAATAAACAATACAAGATCGGCAGGTTGTTCGACACATTGCGCATCCGCAAGGTTACACCCGAAGAGATCTTGCGGATCGTGCCGGATCTCACCACCTTTCAGAACATCAACCACCAGCATGACCTTGCCCGTCTTGCCGCCATGGGGGTGTGAGCCATGCCGACCCTCTCGCTGAAAGAAGCGCAACACCGGATTGTCCGCCACTGCTCCACCCTCGCCGCGGAGGAGGTTGCCCTTTCGGAGGCCGCTGGCCGCATTGCCGCGCAAGCGATCAAGGCGACCCGGGCAGTGCCTGACTTCGCCCGTTCCGCCATGGACGGCTATGCCGTCAACAGCCTTAACCTGACCGGCGATACTGTTCCGGTATCTTTACAGGTAACCGGCGAGATTGCCGCTGGCGCCACCGATCTGCCACAGCTTACCGGGAAAAACGCCATCGCGATCATGACCGGCGGCGCCTTGCCTGCCGGGGCGAATCAGGTTGTTCCCTTTGAGCGCTGCCAAAGAAACGGCTCCGCGGTGCTGGTGGACACTCCGCCCCGCCCCGGCGCCTTCATCCGCGCCAGAGGCGCGGACCTGGGAGCCAAGCAAACCATTGTCCGGGCCGGGGCACGAATCGAGCCCCAGCACCTGCCGCTCCTGGCGGAAAGCGGGCTACCCCGGGTTTCCGTGGTTGGCTGCCCGGAGCTGGCCATCATCTGCACGGGCAGCGAATTGCTCGATACCGTCGATACCCCGGAGGCCGGCCAGATCGTCGGCGGCAACCGTTACCTGCTCGCCGCCCTCATCCAGGGCGCCGGGGCAACATCCCGCGATCTTGGCCTGGTGGCCGATGACTGCGCCCGGATCGTCGCCTTACTCAAAGAGGCCCTGCACGGCCCCTCCCACGGGGTGTTTACCACCGGCGGCATGGGTCCGGGCAACTACGATCTCCTGCCCCAGGCCTTTGCCAAACTCGGCATTCGCCCTGTGTACACCGCCCTGGCGGTCCGCCCTGGCCGCTCCACCATGTTCGGCCTCTACAACAACAAGCCGGTCTTCGCCCTGCCCGGCCCGCCGCCCGCGGTTTTCCTGCTGTTCCACGAGCTGGTCCTGCCGGCCCTGCGCGCCATGCAAGGGCTATCGCGTCCCTTGCCCCCCCTGGCGCGCGCCACCCTCGCCACCCCCGTAACCTTAAAAAAAACCGGGCTGCTCAACCTCAAAGGCGCGGTGGCCAAGCTCAGCGGCAAAACACTCACCGTCCGCCCCGCAGGCAAAAACGAGCCGGCCAACGCCATCATCCATCTGCCGCCCAACCGGAAGCATCTGCGGGCCGGGGAGGATGTCTCCCTGCGCCTCTGCACCTCCGCCTTTTGCTAAACGCACAGCAGCGTCCCGCCCTCTTGATTTCTGCCCTGCTCCATGATACAACCCCCTCTGGTAGAGACTTTTAGCGACACGGCACCATACTCAAGGGGATATCCATGCTCGAATTGCGTTTCATCAGGGAAAACCTGGATCTCGTCAAAGAAAAACTCGCCTTCCGGGGGATCACCGATTCCCGCATCGACGATTTTGCCGCCATCGACCGCAAGCGCCGCACCCTGCTCTCCGAGGTGGAATCGCTGCGCAACAAACGCAAGACCGCTTCCCAGGAAATCGGCAATCTGAAAAAGGCGGGGGTCGACGCAGAAGGACCCATGGCCGAGATGCGGCAGGTGGGGGAGCGGATCAAGGAGATAGAAACCGATCTGGTTACTCTGGAGGTAGATCTCCAGAACATCGTCATGACCCTGCCCAACCTCTGCGACGATTCCGTGCCCAAAGGCGCCGACGACAAGGACAACCTGGAAATCAAGCGCTGGGGCACGCTGCCGCAATTCGCTTTTGCCGCCAAAGCCCACCATGAGCTGGGGGAAGCGGCCGGGGTCATCGATTTTGAACGGGCGGCCAAGCTCTCCGGCGCGCGCTTTGCCGTGCTCAAGGGGTTTGCCTCCCGCCTGGAGCGGGCGCTGATCAACTTCATGCTCGATCTCCACACCCAGAAGCACGGCTACACCGAGATCCTCCCCCCGTTTCTGGTCAATTCCCAGACCATGACCGCCACGGGCCAGTTGCCGAAATTCGCCGCGGATCTTTTTGCCATCAAGGACTGGGATCTCTGGCTGATCCCCACCGCCGAGGTGCCGGTGACCAACCTGCACCGGGACGAAACCCTGGCCGAGCATGAGCTGCCCATCAAATACACGGCCTACACCCCCTGCTTCCGTTCCGAGGCCGGGGCCTATGGCCGCGACACCCGGGGGCTTATCCGCCAGCACCAGTTCGACAAGGTGGAGCTGGTGAAATTCACTACCCCGGAGACCTCAGGCGTCGAGCTGGAAAGCCTGCTGGCCGACGCGGAAGAGGTGCTCCAGCTCCTGGCGCTGCCCTACCGGGTGGTGCAGCTCTGCAGCGGGGATCTCGGTTTTTCCGCCAACAAAACCTACGACATCGAGGTGTGGATGCCCGCCCAGGACACCTACCGGGAGATCTCCTCCTGCAGCAATTTCGGGGATTTTCAGGCCAGGCGGGGGGGGATCAGGTACCGGCCCAAGGGCCACAACAAAAGCGGACTGGTCCATACCTTGAACGGCAGCGGCCTGGCCGTGGGACGAACCCTGGCCGCCATTTTTGAAAACTACCAGCAGGAAGACGGCTCCATCGCCATCCCCACGGTGCTGGAGCCCTATTTTGAGAAAAGATTTTAAAGAAGAGACGGGAGTGATGTAATCTTCCCATTGTGACAGACGGAGAGGGTCACTTCAGGACATACCTGTTCTTGCCGCCCTGCTTGGCCTCGTACATGTTCTGATCGGCCCGCTCCAGCAGGCTCTGCCCGCTTTCCCCAGCCCGGTATTGGGCCACGCCGATGCTCACGGTTTTGCGCACCGTTTCCTTGGGATTCGGCTGAAAAATCTCCCCGGCAAACCGGGTTCTGACCCGCTCCGCCACCACGGTCGCTTGTTCGCCGCTGGTTTCCGGCAGGATGATGGTGAACTCCTCCCCGCCGTACCGGCAGGGAACATCATTGACCCGGAGCGACTCCGCGATCACCTGGCCCAACCGGGCCAAAACCCGGTCTCCATCGGCATGTCCGTATGTGTCGTTGTGGTGCTTGAAATTGTCGATATCCAGAAGGAGCAGGGAAAGCGGATGGCCGTGCCGGTTCGCCCGCTCAACCTCAAGCTGCAGATGGGTGTTGAAGTACCGCTTGTTAAAAAGTTTGGTCAGCTCATCAACCAGGCTGAGTTCCTTGTAGCGACGCTCGCTTTCGGCCAGGGATTTCTCGGCCTTGACCCGTTCGGTGATATCGATGATATGCTCGACAATCCCGATGAGATCCCCGGACGGCCCCTTGAAAGGCGTGGAAACGATGCTGTAATGGACGTTCTGCCCATTCCGGCCCACCCGTTCGATCTCGCGCTCAACGCGCTTTTCCCCTTTTTTGACCTGCTGGAGCGGGCACGCCTCTGTTTCGCACAGACAGGAATGGAAGATCTCGTAACATTTGTGGTTCTGGGACTTCTCCCTGGTCATTCCGGCCATCTTGAGAAAGGAGTCGTTGCAGCGCAGAAGATTGCAATGCTTGTCCACCAGGATAATGCCCCCGGCAACGGTCTTGAATATCTGATTGATTTCCACATAGGCCTGCTCCGCCTCCATGGTCATGGCGTTGGCCCGGCTCAGCGCTTCTTCCAGTTGGAGATTGTTGTCCACCAGCTCCTTTTGCATTTCCGCCAGGGCCAGGTCGTCCTCCTCCCGCTGCAGGCAATCGCGCACCTGCTGAGCGGCGGCGGACAACCAGATATCGAGCACCCTCCGCTCAACGGGCTTGGCCATGAAATAATTGACCCCGGCGGCAATGGCCGTGGCAATGTCCTCCGGGCTGTCCTTGCCGGAAATCATCAGGATGGTGAGGTATTTCCCCCGTTCCGAGGCCCGGAATGTTCTGGAGAGCTCAAGCCCGTCCATATCCGGCAGCATCCAGTCCATGAGAACGAGATGCGGGAAGGAGGCGGCAAATGCGGCCTTGGCCGAGGCGGCGGCGGGACAGACCACAACGGTGTAGCCCTGGCTTTCCACGATCCTTCGCAAAAGATCGCAAACAGCCTGATCATCCTCGACAATCAGGGCGGTAAGCCCTGTATTTCCCGCCGCACGCTCTGTCAAGACAGATGCTCCGCTGAATTCTTCGGCGGTATCCCGCCGGAGTCGTGTCACGCCTCGTTACAAAGTATAGCAAATCCATCCGCTTTGTTTCAAAAAATCTGGCGCCGGCCTCATTCCTTGGTCAAGGCCAGCTCGATCAGCCGGTCGAGCAGGGCAGGAAAAGGCAAGCCATGGGCGGCGGCCGCCTGGGGCAGCAGGCTGGTGGGGGTCATCCCCGGAATGGTGTTGGTCTCAAGCACATAGATGCCATCCTCGGCAACAATCATGTCTGTCCGGCTGTAGCCTTTGAGATGCAAAGCCCGGTGCGCGGTCAGCGCCATCGCCTGCGCCCTGGCGGTTATCTCGGGATCCAGCTCCGCCGGGCACACCTCCCGGGACGCGCCCGCCTGGTATTTGGCCTGATAATCAAAAAAGGCGAACTCCTCGCCGGGGATGATCTCCACCAGGGGCAGGGCGGCGAGTTCCTTGTTGCCAAGCACCCCGCCGGTGATCTCCCTCCCCCGCACATACTGTTCCACCATGACCTCGCTGTCGAAGGTGAACGCCTTGGCCAGCCCCTGCACCAGATCCTCTTCGCTGCGGGCCAGGCTCATCCCCAGGCTGGATCCCTGGCGGATGGGCTTGATGACCACGGGCAGGGAAAGATGCGAAAGCAACCGGCCGGGATTCTGCTGATCCTCCGGCTGCGCCATCTCCCAGGCGGCCACTGTGAGCCCTGCCTGCTTATACAACACCTTGGCCAGATTCTTGTCCATGGCCAGGGCGGAACCCAACACCCCGGCCCCCTGGTAGGGAATGCCCAGCAGATCGAGAAAGCCCTGCATGGTGCCGTCCTCACCCAAGGGCCCATGGAGCAGGATAAAGGCCATATCGATCGTCTCGGCATCCGCTGCCAACCGGGCCAGGTCCGTGGCCGGATCGTAACGGCGAACCTCATATTTTTCCCGGTTGAGCGCCTGCTCCACCTCTGTGGCCCCGGCCAGCGAAACCTCGCGCTCGCCGGATTTTCCCCCGGCGATCAGCGCCAGACGAATCTTGCACCCAGGGGGTATAAGTTTCGTTTGAGCAGACAAGCTGCTCAACTCAGCTTTGCACCCAGGGGGTATAAGTTTCGTTTGAGCAGACAAGCTGCTCAACTCAGCTTTGCACCCAGGGGGTATAAGTTTCGTTTGAGCAGACAAGCTGCTCAACTCAGCTTTATTTTCCATAGCTTTTTTCCGAATAGTTGCGTACTGAATTGTAAGGAATCCTGCTGCCAAGGCGGCGCAATCATGAAGTGCCCGCCAAGGCACGTTATCCTTATAATAAGTTCCCTGCTTCTTTTGTAGGGTTTTTTACAGCTACCCGGAAAAACTCCTGCCAGGCGGAAAACACCTCCATGAATCAGCATGCCATCCAACGATTGCGGGAAATTGTCGGCCAGGATCAGGTAACCACACTCCCGGAAGAGCTGGCCTGCTACTCCTATGACGGCACCGGCCAGGAATATCTCCCCGTGGCCGTTGCCTTCCCCGGCTCCACCGAGGAAGTGTGCCGCATCATGCAACTCGCCTCCGCCACCCCGTTTCCCGTGGTGCCGCGGGGGGCGGGCACCGGCATGACCGGCGGCGCCCTGCCGGTGGCGGGCGGCCTGGTCATGGCCATGAGCCGCCTGAACCGCATCCTGGAAATCGACCCGGCCAATCAGATCGGGGTGGTAGAGCCGGGGGTGATCACCGGCGATCTGCGCAAAGAGGCGGCCCGCCACAACCTCTATTACCCGCCGGACCCGGCCAGCCTGCAGTTCTGCACCATGGGCGGCAATGTGGCCGAATGCGCCGGTGGCCCGAGCGCGGTGAAGTATGGGGTAACCCGCGACTATATCCTTGGGTTGGAAGCGGTGCTGCCCGATGGCAGCCTCATCCATACCGGGGTCAGGACCGCCAAGGGGGTGGTGGGCTACGATCTTACCCGGTTGCTGGTGGGGTCCGAAGGCACCCTGGCCATCATCACCAAGATCACGGTCAAGCTCCTCCCCGCCCCGGAGGCCCGCGCCACCCTGCTGGTTCTCTGCACAGGCATGGTCGAGGCAGCCTCCCTGGTGGCGGCCATCCTCGCCCGCCATACTCCCTGCACCCTGGAATACATGGACCGCACCGCCCTGGCCATTGTCCGGGACAAACTGCCGTTCCCTTTTCCGGAGGAAGCCGGAGCCCTGTTGCTTCTCGAGCTTGACGGACAGAAGGATACCGTGCCCCTTGCCACCCGCCAACTCACGGATTTTTTACAGACCCAACCGGGAATCCTCCAGAGCCGTACCGCCGCAAACGAAGCCGAGGCCGAGCAGCTCTGGGCAGCACGGCGCGCCATCTCGCCTTCGGCCTTCAGCCTCAAGCCCCACAAGATGAGCGAAGACGTGGTGGTCCCCCGCAGCCGCTTGCCGGAGCTGGTCTCCTGCACCGAAAAATTGAGCAGGGAACTCGGGGTGGTCATCTTCACCTTCGGCCACGCCGGAGACGGCAATATCCATGTCAATATCATGCTGGACCGGAATATTCCGCAAGAGGTGCGCCAGGCCAACACCGCCAAGCAGCTTCTTTTTGAGGAGGTGCTGCGGTTGGGCGGCACCCTGTCCGGCGAACACGGCATCGGCCTGACCAAGGCGCCCTATCTGGACATGGAGCTTGACCCGCCGACCCTGGCGCTCATGCAACAGATCAAAAAACTCTTTGACCCGCGCAACATCCTCAACCCGGGCAAGATCTTCCCTTCCCGGGTCGCGCCGGAAAAAAATATTTGACAATCAGCGCAAGGATCGGCTATATAAACGGTTTCTTTTTAAAAATCTGCGCCATTTCAAGTTGTTCTGAAGCAGGCGTTGGCTGAAAATTCTGAAACGTGACGTTGCAACCCGCATACTGGAGAGATCATGATTGAAATAGAGGTAAGAGGGGATATCGAACAGGCGATCCGGCTGCTCAAGAAGAAAATGCAGCTCGATGGGATGAAAAAGGAACTCAAGCGCCGCGAGTACTACGAAAAACCCAGCGACAAACGCCGCCGCAAGCAGGCCGAGTCCAAACGGAAACTCCGCAAGCTCATGATGCGTACCGAGCGCGACTAACGTGCCGCTCTTCCTCGAATGAAACCCAAACGAGGAAAACCCGCTGATCATTGCCCACGCTCCGACCGGGCCCGGCCCCAGTTGCCGGCTCCCTCCTCTTCATCCGGCGGAGCGTCTCTTTTTTCCGAGCCTTTTCTCGACCAGTTCATCCAGTACCTCAGCCTGGAACGCCGCCTGGCTGCCAACACCATCCTGGCCTATCAGGCCGACCTTGTTTCCTTTCTTGATTTTCTTCGTCCGCAGCGCCTTACCCAACTCAGCCAAGTTGACGCCGGCCACCTGCGCGCCTACCTGGCCCATTGCCACGCCCAGGGCATCTCCAGCCGCAGCAATGCCAGGCGGATCTCCTCGCTGCGCGCTTTTTTCAAGTTTCTCCTGGCGGAAAAATATCTCACCGTTGATCCCTGCGGTATCCTGGATCTGCCCAAGCCGGGCCGGCCGCTGCCCAAGGTGCTCACCATCCCCGAGGTGAACCGGCTTCTTTCCCCGCCAACCAACGACAATGCCCTGGCCCTGCGCAACCACGCCATGCTGCACCTGCTGTACGCCACCGGCATGCGGGTCTCGGAGCTGGTCAATCTGCCCCTGGCCGGGGTCAATCTCATGGGCGGTTATGTCCGGGTTTTCGGCAAGGGCTCCAAGGAACGGCTCATCCCCTTTGGCGAGGCGGCCCGGGAGTACCTCAAAATCTACACCCAAAACGGCCGCCCGAGGATTCTCAAAAAAAGAACCAGCGATCTCCTCTTTGTCACCGGGCACGGCAAGCCCATGACCCGTCTGCGTTTCTGGCAGATCGTCCGGCAAAGCGCGCGCCTGAACGGCATCGTCAAGAAGATCAGCCCCCACATGCTCCGCCACTCCTTTGCCACCCACCTGCTGGAACATGGCGCGGATCTCCGCTCCGTGCAGATGATGCTGGGCCATGCCGACATCGCCACCACCCAGATTTACACCCATGTGGACAGCAACCGCCTCAAGTCCGCCCACCGGAAATTCCACCCCCGGGGCTGATTTTCCCTCCCTGCCCCGCTCCATCCATTGTCACCCCGCCCCCGATGGTCTATAGTTGAAAAAAGAAATAGGCACACACCCTGCGGAGGCCTCACCAGCTATGGAAGTCATCACCACCCATGTAAACGCCGATTTTGACGGGCTGGCCTCCATGATCGCCGCGCACAAGCTCTACCCCGAGGCGGTGCTTGCCTTTTCCGGCTCCCAGGAAAAAAACCTGCGGGACTTCCTCGCCCAGTCGGTGCAATACCACTACACCTTTCAGCGCTTGAAAAACATCCCCCAGGATCAGATCCAACGGCTCATCGTGGTGGACACCCGCCAGGGCTCGCGCATCGGCGATTTCAGCCAATGCCTGAACAACCCCGGCCTGGACATCCACCTCTACGACCACCACCCGGACACCCCGGAAGATCTGCACGGCTCGGTGGAACACGTCCGGCCCGTGGGCTCCACCACCACCATCTTTGTCCGCCTCTTCCGGGAAAAAGGGATCCGGCTCACCCCGGAGGAGGCCACCCTCATGGCCATGGCCATCTACGAGGACACCGGCAACTTCGCCTTCGACACCACCTGCCCCGAGGATCTGGAGGCCGCGGCCTGGCTGCTTGGTCAGGGCGCGAACCTCAACGCCATCTCCCAGTTCATCGCCCAGGAACTCACCAGCCAGGAAGTCACCCTGCTCCACGCCCTGATCAAATCCGCCCACACCTACACCATCCACGGTCTGGACCTGGTGGTGGCCAAGATAGAACTGCCTGAATATATTGACGAATTTTCCGTCATTGTCCGCCGCTTCATGGTGATGGAAAACCTCGACACCCTCTTTGCCCTGACCCACATGGCAGGGCGCACCCTCCTCATTGCCCGCAGCCGGATCCCGGAGGTAAACGCCGGGGCCATTGCCCGGGATTTCGGGGGCGGAGGCCATGCCTCGGCCGCCTCGGCCACCATCAAGGATCTCACCCTGATCGAGGCGGAAGAAAAACTGATCCAGCTCCTGCACAAGCATGTCCGCCCCCGGCGTCTGGCCAGGGAGCTGATGTCCGCGCCGGTGATCTCCGGCCCGCCGACGCTGACGATCAGCGAGGCGGATGAGATGCTCAACCGCTACAACATCACGGTGCTGCTCATCGTCAATGACCGGCACGAGCCGGTGGGCCTCATCTCCCGGCTGGTGGCGGGAAAGTCCATCCACCTTGGCTTGGGAAACTCGCCGGTGAGCGACTATATGACCACCGACTTCGCCACCCTGCCCCCCACCGCCTGCCTGGCCGACATCCAGGAACTCATCATCGAAAACCGCCAGCGCTTCATTCCGGTGGTGGAAGAAGGCAAGGTTGCGGGGGTCATTACCCGCACCGACCTTCTCCACCTGCTGGTCAACGATCCGGCCCACATCCCGCGCCGGTTGCTGACCGGCACCGATCAGCCCTCCACGGCCCGCAACCGCAACCTCACCGGCCTGATGGCGGAGGTTTTAAACCGCGAAATCATCACCCTGCTGCAAACCCTGGGCGAGGCGGCGCAGGAAACCGGCGGCCATGCCTACGCGGTGGGAGGGTTTGTCCGCGACCTGCTGCTGCATATCAAAAACCTCGATCTGGATGTGGTCATCGAGGGCGATGGCCTGGCCTATGCCAAAAAGCTGGGGAAAAAACTCGGCGGCAGGGTGCGCACCCATGAAAAATTCGGCACCGCCGTGGTAACCCTGCCCGACGGCCTCAAGATCGACATCGCCACCGCCCGCCTTGAATACTACGAATATCCGGCCGCCATGCCCACGGTGGAACTGAGCTCCATCAAGCTCGACCTCTACCGGCGAGATTTCACCATCAACGCCATGGCCATCCACCTCAACCCGGACACCTTCGGCACCCTGGTTGATTTTTTCAACTGCCAGAACGACCTGAAAGACCGGCAGATCAGAATCCTGCACAACCTAAGCTTTGTGGAAGACCCGACCCGGATCTTCCGCGCCATCCGCTTTGAGCAGCGCATGGGCTTCAAGATCGGCAAGCATACGGAGAAGCTCATCAAAAACGCGGTGAAGATGGAGCTGTTCGACCGCTTCTCCGGCAAGCGGTTTTTCAACGAACTCACCAGCATCCTTTCCGAGGAAAACCCGATCCCGGCCATACACCGCATGGCTGATCTGGGGCTGCTGCGCTTCCTCCACCCCACCCTCCGCATCGACCCGAAGCTCTCCACGATCCTGGAAGAAACCCGACAGGTTCTGGCCTGGCATCGGCTCCTCTACCTGGACCAGCCCTGCCGACAGTGGCTGGTCTATCTGCTGGCCCTCATGACCGGCCTCACCACCCGGGAGCTGTCCGCCTTTTGCGAACGCTTCGAGGTGCCGCCTACGCAGCGGCAGTTTCTTGTCCGGGAAAAACTCGCTGTTACCCGAATTGGACAGATCATGAAGCGCGCCATGCCGGAAAGCCCCAGCGGACTCTACCACCTGCTCAAGGATCTTTCCCCGGAAGGACTCCTGCACCTCATGGGGATCACCAAAAAGAAATCCGGAAAAAAGGCCGTTTCCCTTCATGTCACGGAGTGGAGCCAACTGAAGCCGGAAACCGACGGCAACGACCTGGAAAAAATGGGCTACCTGCCGGGGCCGCTCTATGGTACCATCCTGCGCTGCCTGCTCAACGCCCGCCTTGACGGCCTGGTGCACGACCGGGCCACGGAAACCGCCTTTATCAAGGAACATTTCTCCCTCCCGGATCACGATACCGCCCATGGACATCCCTAAACTCATTCAGGAAATTGCCATCCTTGCCCCGCCGTTTCTGCTGGCCCTCACGGTGCACGAGTTTGCCCACGCCTATATCGCCTACAGGTTTGGCGACCCCACCGCCCAACGCCTGGGCAGACTCACCCTCAATCCGCTGAAGCATCTCGACCCCCTCGGGGTTTTGGCCTTTCTGATCATGAAGATCGGCTGGGCCAAACCGGTGCCGGTGGATGCCCGTTATTTTGAAAACCCGCGGAGGGACATGATCTGGGTTTCACTGGCCGGGGTTTCCGCCAACTTGGCTCTGGCCGTGGTCAGCGGCCTTGCCGTCCGGCTGCTGATCCCGTTCGCCAACCTGCTGCCCATGGCGATCTTCTGGCCGCTCATCCAGATGATTGCCGCCAGCGTCTGGATAAACGTGATGCTGGCCGTGTTCAACCTGATCCCCATCCCGCCCCTGGACGGCAGCCAGGTGCTCAGCAATCTTCTTCCCCACAATCTTGCCAGGGTGTACAACAAGCTGGAGCCCGTGGGCTTCTTCATCCTGCTGGCCCTGTTCTATACCGGTGTCATCCCGAAAATCATGCGCCCCCTGATCTCCTTTGCCCAAGGGCTGATCCTGGGCTGAAAATTTATTGCCTGTACCTCTCTGGTCCGTGCTACACTTGACACGCAGGGCTACATTTTTGGCAAGAGAGACACAAAAGGAAGGCGTTGAATGAGCCCGTACACCCCGGACATCCACGAAGTACTTGCCTATGAGATAAAAAAGGAGATAGCGGACCGTTATTTCGGCTTTCGCAAACTCATCGAGGAAGACAAACTGGACTTTGCCGAAAAAACCAGGCAATACTCCCTTATTCTCGAAAAACGGATCAGCTTTGACCTGATCCGCATCTACATTATCCTTAAAGACGAAGAGCTTATATACCAATTCTTTGCGCTCACCGGGTTGCCGGCGGCTTTTTGCTACGACCCTTACCTCACCGAATCCGCCACCATCCGGCAAAGGGTGTTTTCCGGGGTACCTATCCACGGCCTCACCCATAGCGGTCGCTTTAAAAATATGATATTTGACTGCTACGAGCGCTTGGAGACGCATGTGGCCGAATACCGGACAAAGTTCGATGAACTCAGAAAATACCGAGAGGAAATCTCCGAAGAAATTGAAACCTTTTACCGGAAAAACGACCTGGGCTCCATCATGGGCTTCCTCAAAACCCTGGGAAATCCCAACAAGTCTGGCAGCATGGAGGGCGGCATGGAAGTGGGGATGGCCGGAAGCCTGGAGCGAAAAATGCGCATCGATCCGCCAATGCCGCCGGAACAGTATCTGCCGGTAATCCCGCCCTTGCCCCAACTGGCAACTATTCGCGCCCCGCTCAAAGAACTCATTCGTGCGGCATACGAGGATCACGGCACCGAACTTATCCAGCTTTTGTCCCGGAAAGACACCCCTGCCCCCCGATGAACGTCTCCACCGATTTTTTTTGCTTTTTTAAAAAACACCAGGTATGGTGCTCGGTAACACGCTAATTATCAATGTAACACCGAAGGAGCCTATGAATTTCCCGTCCCCCGTTCGCCTGCACCATTTTGGCAAGGGAGTCGAATTCATGCCTCGAAAGAAACGCAACGATTTGCCTGAGGATTGTGTGTATAATCCCATGAGGCAGCGGCAATAAAAAATCTATTCCTACAGGAGAAAGGGCATGCTGAAAAAAGTTTTTATGGTTGCTTTGTTTGTTATGATTACGGCGGGCTTATCGATTGCGGGAGGAACCGTCGGTAAGGATTACGGCAAGCAGCCGTGGGTGGTCAACATCGAAGATCTGACAGAACAAAATGAAAATTTCCGTGCCGCGCAGTGGACGGGGCAAAACCTTCAGATGACCGTCATGTCGGTTAATCCAGGCGGGGAGATAGGCCTCGAGAAGCACGACGAGGGCGATCAGTTCATCCGTGTTGAAAAAGGGAATGCCCGTGTTGTGATGGGCGCGTCGAAGGATACAATGACTTTCGACAAAAAAGTTTCAGATGAATGGGCCATCCTTATCCCAGCCGGCTTCTGGCACAATATTATCAACGAAGGGGATAAACCGCTCAAGGTTTACGTTATTTACGCTCCACCCGAGCACCCCGCGGGGACATTGCACAAAACTGTCAAGGAATCGGAAGCCGCCCACGGTCATTGACCGGGGAGGAGGGGTCGTCCATTGACAAAGGACATCACTGCTGCCTCATAAAATTGCAAAGGAATTCAAATAACGGCTCGGGAGTCTCTTTGGGATGTAATGAATTTGCGAAAAAGATGACCACCCGATCAAGGAGACCCGAGCCGCGGCACACAATGACACAATCCCCGGGAAAATCGTTGCGTTTCTTTCGAGGCATGAACGACTCCCTTGCCGGGCAGACTCCATAGGGTCTTCGTTTAATCGTAGTTTCATACAATGTATGACAACTCGCGCCCCCATAATTCGTCGGTGTCGGCGCCGCAGGTTACAGGAACACTTTAGGGACCTTTGCACAATTCGTCACACCGGTGAAAACCGTGTTCAGTTTTTTGAGAACCTCCCGAGATTACTGGATACCGGCTTCCCCCGGGATGACGGAAAATTATTCGACACGATTTTTTCAAGGTTCCCTGTACTTATAATTCCGCCTTGGTTTTGAGTTGAGCCAATCAATACCAACACCGCTGCATCATTCGCTGCTGATCCAAAAATCGAACATATTTTTCAAACCAGAATGCTTGCCAAAAACTCCACACCTTGGCGGTCATGCGGATGATCGTGGCATTCTGTTGCTTATCGCTTTTCTCCTCAATGACACCCACAGGCATATCCTGTATATTGGGACCATGAACCTTTCCTCCTCCCCAACCATCTCAGCGGTCTATACCTTCGACCGCAAAGGCGAACTGAAACGCCCCCTCTTTGCCTGCAGCGTCTCCGCGGGATTTCCAAGCCCGGCGGACGACTACATCGAAGGCAGGCTCGACCTCAACGAACTCATGGTACCCAACCCAGCCGCCACCTTCTTTGTCCGGGTGGCAGGCGACTCCATGCTCGGGGCCGGCATCCACCACAACGACATCCTGGTGGTGGATCGGTCCCTTGAGCCGATCAGCGGCAAGGTGGTGATCGCGGTGGTCAACAATGAGCTGACCGTGAAACGGCTGGTTAAAAACGGGGAGAACATCTGCTTGAAGGCAGAAAGCCCCGACTATGCAGATATCATCATGACCGAAGGAAACACCTGCGAGATCTGGGGGGTGGTCGCCTTCGTGGTCCACGCCCTGTAGGCCTGCCCCATGCCAGCCATCTTTGCCCTGATCGACTGCAACAACTTCTATGTCTCCTGTGAACGGGTGTTCAACCCCGAGCTTGCGGGCAAACCGGTGGTCGTGCTCTCCAACAACGACGGCTGCATCATCGCCCGCTCCAACGAGGCCAAGGAACTGGGCATCACGATGGGGGAGCCATATTTCCGATGCAAACCCCTGCTCGAGCGTCATCAGGTCCGGACCTTCTCCTCCAACTATGCCCTGTACGGCGACATGTCCCAACGGGTCATGGAAATCCTGAGCCGGCTGGAGCCCCAAGTGGAGATCTATTCCATCGATGAGGCCTTTATCCGGCTGCCTCTGGCCGGCGAGGAGACCCTGCGCAGAACCGGCGAGAACATCCGGAACACCATCCGGCAGCAGACCGGCATCCCGGTCTCCATCGGCTTTGGCCCCACCAAAACCCTGGCCAAGATCGCCAACCGCCTGGCCAAAAAAATCCCGGAGCATGGCGGGGTGTTTGCCATACTGCCGGGCAGCGATATTGATGCTGTCCTGAAGAATATCGAGGCGGGGGAGGTGTGGGGCATCGGTGGCCGCTCCACACGGAAACTGGCCGGACAAGGCATCCGCACCGCCTACGACCTGAGCCGGGCCAACGAGACCTGGATCAGAAAGCACCTGAGCATCACCGGAATCAGGACCATGCATGAGCTGCAGGGCCTCTCCTGTTTCTCCTTAGAGGAGGGCCCGGTGCCCAAACAATCCATCGCCTGCTCCAGATCATTTGGCGCCCTGGCAAGTGATCTCCATGAGATGCGCGAGGCAGCTTCTTCCTATGTCTCCCGTGCAGCCGAGAAGCTCCGTGGCCAACAGCTCAAGGCCGGATGCCTCACCCTGTACCTCACCACCAACCGTTTTCGCACCGACCTGCCCCAGTATGCCAACAGCAGAACCATTGCCCTGCCCTGCCCCACCTCGGACACGGCCGAGCTGATCGAACAGGCGGTGCGCTGCCTCAAAGAGCTGTTCCGGCCGGGGTATGCCTACCAGAAGGTGGGGGTGGTCCTCACCGATCTGATCCCGGCCCATATCCACCAGGGCAACCTATTCGCCACCCCCCGCAGGAACCGGGACAACCTTTCCCAGGCCCTTGACCGGATCAACCAACGCTGGGGCACGGACACGCTCCAGTACGCCTCTGCCGGGCTGAGCAAACCCTGGCACCATAAACAGGCTATGAAATCGCCCTCCTATACCACCAACTGGCGAGAGCTTCCTGTTGCCCAAGCGTGTCTGCCGCCAAGACTGACAGTGAATGCGCACACTGTCCCAGAAACCTAAAATAGAGCCTGTTTTATTTTAGGTTAACTAACTAACCTAAAATAAGCGACCGCAACAAACCACAAGGTTCCGGTTGTTTTCAATTCCGCCGTCCGAATCACACTGAGAGGTGGCCCCAGTAAATAGGACAGTGTGTTAAGGTGGACAGTCGCACACTGACTGGCGATGAGATAAGACCCCTCTACGATTTACACAAAATTCTTTACACTTCTTCCAGAGAATTTGTGGGTGAACCGGAATATCTTTACAGGCAAACCAGCGTTACCCTAACCCTGCCACATTCCCGTACGTGATATTTTCTGTTTTTTTACGGCGTCCATTCTTATTTTTATCCCGTACGTTACATTTTTCTTGTTTTAAAACAGTCATGGTGATAATTTGTACCGTACGATACGTTTTGTTGGGAGGAAATTATGAACCAAGATGATATCTCTTACGGCGCAATTCACAACGCTCAAGAACTTGGCCGTCTCGTGCGCGCTCATCGCAAGCGCCGGAGTCTGACGCTTGAGACCGTTTCCGGGCTTGGCAATATGAGCCCCCGTTTTTTGTCCGAGTTTGAACGGGGCAAGGAGACTGCCGAGATCGGCAAGATTTTGAAGGCGCTTCGCACCCTTGGCCTGGAGGTGGTAATTCAGCCGCGCGGACGAGGGGCGTCCGGGGTTTGCCCGGGCCAGACCGCAGGGGAATCCCAATGAGTGTGGTTGATGCCCTGAATGTCTGGCATGCGCAGCGCCTGGCAGGTCAACTCCGGCGCAACCCGTTTGGAGCCATGGGGTTTCATTACGACCCGGAATGGCTTGCGGGCGGGGGCTTTGCCATCTCCCGCAGCCTGCCGCTCACGGCCCGCGAATTTGCTCCCGAGAGCGGCATCGCCCATCGTTTCTTCGCCAATCTGCTGCCCGAAGGGACGGTGCGCGAGCGCCTTGTCCGCGACCTCAAGCTGCCAGATACGGATTTCGATCTGCTGCTCGCTTTCGGCGGCGAATGCGCCGGGGCGCTGTCGGTCTTGCCGGAAGGCCTTCGGCCTGCACAGGAGGAGCAGTACAGGGAGCTAACGGAAAAGGAGCTGGTCGACCTGGTGGCGCGACGGGGCGCGATCCCTGCGGCTTGGCCGGCGGGCCAGCGTCCGCGGCTGTCGCTTGCCGGAGCCCAGGACAAGTGTCCGGTGCTGGTGCATGACGGCCGGTATTTCCTGCCGCAAGGCGAGGCGCCCTCCAGCCACATCCTGAAATTCGAGCTGGCGGACTATCACCATCTACCCGCGTATGAAACTTTCACAACCAGACTCGCAAGGGCCATCGGTTTGCCGGTGGTGGACATCGTCATGCGCTCAAGCGGGCGGACCCGCTATGCGCAGATCACCCGCTACGACCGACTGCGGAATGAAGGCGGCGGGGTGTGGCGGTTGCATCAGGAAGATTTCTGTCAGGCCCTGGGCCTTGGACACGAAAAGAAATACCAGGAGCACGGTGGCCCGTCCTTTGCCGAGTGTTACCGCCTGGTGCAGGAGGCTTCCAGCGAACCGGCCATTGACGCGCAGCACCTGTTGCGCTGGCAGATATTCAATGTCCTGGCGGGCAACTCGGACGGTCACGCCAAGAATCTCTCCCTGCTGCACTTGCCGGATGGCCAGACCCGTCTGGCGCCGTTTTATGACCTGGTGTGTACCCGCGCGATCGAGCGTATTGATCAGCATCTCGCCTTTGAGGTCGGGAGCGAGCGCAACCCCTGCCTGATCACCCCGTCTCACTGGGAAGCACTTGCCAGGGCGTGCGATGTACGACCTCGGTTTCTCGGCAATCTGCTGGAAGAGGCTGCTTCACTGCTTCAGGAACACCTCGTGCCCGTACGCGAGGCATTCGAGGCTGATTACGGCGTCTATCCGGCCCTGCAACGCATCGAACAGATCGTATCTAAACAATGCCGGCGGTTCGCGAAAAGATAGCCGGAAAATTCATCCGCTGAATCCGTGGATGAACCTGTTTTTTTTACCGTCTGGAGAGCGTAAGCCGCGCTAAGAGCTTTGCCTCGGCAAGCCGACTTGTCTTCAGCGTAATTTTTATTTCCGATTTTTTCATGGCCGGACGGAGGGAAATGGGTACCCGACGTCGGAAGTGGCAATGCCCGCAGGAATCGCGCACAAAATAGTTCGGCATTGCCTCCTCCATGGACTCGATTATCTACCGGCACGGTGTACAAGTCGTCGAATCCACAGAGAATATGTCGAACAAAATCTAATAGTTGGCGAAAAAATGGTGGGAGGATCGCCGCGCCTGTGAGTGATTGGGCCACACAGGGCTCCTCTCTTGCCTAACAATATTTTTTACAGCCATGGGGATAACTGCCTTGCACATGGCACCATATACCCCCAATGTTACCCCCCAGTTACCCCCGGATTGCAATGGTTTTCCTTGCACAACCCCGGACACAAAAAAGCCCACAAACCTTATGGAATGCGGGCTTTCTGTACTTCTTCGGTCTGTACTGGACCATGAAATGGTGGAGGCGGCGGGAGTTGAACCCGCGTCCGAAAATACTCCCCTCCCGATATCTACATGCTTAGTTCTGTTTAGTTGCTTATCGTGCCTTACCCCCTCCAGAACAAGAGGCTTTCGGCACTATCCTACTGAATTTCGCCATTCGTGCGGCAGGCGCGCGCGAAAGGCTATCCCGCTAGTCGACGTTCTTTCCGGCCGCGCAGGAGTAGGCCGGAAGACCGGTAGCATTAAGCTGCTACAGCGTAAGAATAGTCGTCTGCGACTATATTTTGCTCTACCTATTTTACGAGGTTGGTAGAAACCTCGGCATGCAACCTGAGCTTACATATCCCCGTCGAACCCGTTTCGCCCCCCTTATTTTAGTGTTGAGCGCTGAGTACTCGGAACTGTGTACTCAGCACTGGTTTTACTTGTATTTCAACATGGCCCGATCAATCTCGCGGTCCGTGTCTTTTTTCTTCAGCGATTCCCGCTTGTCGTACAGTTTCTTGCCCTTGGCCAGCCCAAGAACAACCTTGGCCTTACCCCGCTCGTTGAAATACATCTTGAGGGGAATCAGAGAATACCCTCTTTCCTGGGTTTTGCCAACGAGCTTGAGGATCTCGCGCTTTTTGAGCAGCAGCTTGCGCTCCCGCACAGGGTCCGGCGCATCGTAGGTGGCGTGGCTGTAAGGCGAGATATGCACATGCAGAAGAAAAACCTCTTCGTTCTTGATCCTGGCATACCCGTCGCGCAGATTGGCCTTGCCGGCCCGGAGCGACTTTACCTCCGAGCCCAATAATTGGAGACCTGCCTCGATTTCCGCTTCAATGGTAAAATCGTGGTAGGCTTTTTTATTGGTGCAGACAACCTTGGCAGCCACATGTTCACCCGCGGGCCCGTACCCGCAAAAACTTCAAGAAAAAAACCCTTGCTCCGGAGGAACAAGGGGATTGTGTTTACACTATAATACATCCTGCCCCAAAAAGCGAGGGGCCCGGGCGCGGCTAATCTCCGCCGGTTACGCGCAAGGCCTCCTCCGGGGTGGTGATCCCGCTTTTCACCTTTTGCCAGGCATCCTCCTTGAGCGTGGTCATGCCTTCCTCCATGGCGGTTTGCCGGATCTCCGTTTCCGAGCTTCCGCCGCTGATCTGCTTGCGGATCCTGTCGCTCATCGCGAAGATTTCAAAGATGCCGCTCCGGCCAAGGTAGCCGGTCCCCCGGCATTGCTGGCACCCCTTGCCCCGCCGCAGTTCGATCTCCCCGTCCTCGGTCACGGGCAACCCGAAGCCGCGCAGCTCGTCCGCGGACATGCGGTAGGTTTCGCTGCAATGGGGGCAGATCCGCCGCACCAAGCGCTGGGCCATGGCCCCCAACAAGGTCGAACCGATCATGAACGATTGCACCCCCAGGTCCAGCAACCGGCTGATGGAGGCAACGGCATCGTTGGTGTGCAGGGTGGAAAAAACCAGATGCCCGGTAAGCGCAGCCTGCACGGCATTTACGGCGGTGTCCAGATCGCGGATCTCGCCGATCATGATGATGTCCGGGTCCTGGCGCAGGATGTTGCGCAGGATGGTGGAAAAGGTCACATCCAGCAGCGGCTGCACCGGAATCTGGTTGAACTCCTCATGCACCATCTCCACCGGGTCCTCCACGGTGACCACGTTCTTGTCCGGGGTGGCGATCTGCTTGAGGGTCGAATACAAGGTGGTGGACTTGCCGCTGCCCGTTGGCCCGGTAACGAGGAAAATGCCATGGGGCGCGGACATGAAGCTCTTGTACACCGCAAGATCGCGCGCTGAAAAGCCGATCGTGTCCACATCCTGAAACAGGATGTCCGGGTCCAGAATCCGCAGCACCGCCTTTTCGCCAAAGGCCACCGGCACGGTGGAAACCCGGATCTCCGCCTCCTGGCCGGAGCGATCCACCTTGATCCTGCCGTCCTGGGGCCGCCTTTTTTCGGCGATATCCAGACGGGCCAGGGACTTGATCCGGGAAACCACCGCAGCATGAACCACCTTGGGCAGCTTGTAGATGGTGTGCAGCACCCCGTCGATGCGCAAGCGGACCAGGGCCTGCTCCCGCTTGGGCTCGATGTGGATATCGCTGGCCCGCTGCTCAAAGGCATAGTTGAACATATGGTCCACTGCCGAGGTCACATGCTGGTCCGAGGAGGCCGCCTCCTCGGTGGAGGAGATGCGCACATACTGCTCAAGATTGCCCAGATCCACCAAGGGTCGGGCCAGATGGCTTTCCGCCGCGGTGATGGAGGATTGGAAGCCATAAAACTCTGCCAGCAGTTTGCGAATGTCGCCCTTGCTGGTGAGGTAGGGCTTTACGGTAAGCTGATTGGCTCGCTCGATCTCGGCCAACACTGCACTGTTGTCCGGGTCGCAGACCGCCACCTCCAAGATGCCGTTGGCAAAAGCAAAAGGCAGCAACAGGTGGCGGAAGGCAAAGGTGCGGGGGATGGTCTTGGTGACCACCTTGATATCAAGCTTCAGGGGATCAAGTTTGACAAAAGGCAGACCGCGGTCCTCGGCAATGGCTCGGAAAACCAATTCTTCCGTAAGCGGCTGCCCTTTTTTGTCACTAAGCTCCAGGTTCATGGAGATGATAACATCCACCAGCGTCAAAGTGGTATCACTTGTGCGTACTGCCTTGTTCTTATGGTCCTCGGCATGCTGTCGAAGAAGAATTTGCCGTTGCTGCGCCTTGTGGTCGGCGATGAATTTACGCTGGGCTGGAGTAATAAACCGGCGGTGCGCCAATAGATCGAGGATATATTTTTCATCGTTGAGAAGCGGCATGGTGGTGGATTTCCCCTGGTCGTGGCCTCCTGGCCGCGCCAACTACTGTTTGGGATGTGCCAATAATTTCATAAGCATAGCTCAGGTACTATACTATCATTTCTAAGTACTGTCCGATTAGAAAATTGCAGTGCGTATTTTCACCCTCACCCCAGCAGCGGCAATACTAAAAAAGAAACGTTTAATCACGGCATGGAATATGCAAAACTTTTTTTTGGATTTAACGCCCATACTCTCTTAACGCAACCCGGAAAAATAGTCCGCGAAAGCGGTGAGAATAGCTACCAGAAATGGAACACAGCGCAAAAGGTACGGCACCAAAACGGCAGCCAAACAGTCTCGAAATGAATTTTCCTTGTGCGAGACCACCTCTGCATTATATAAAAAAATTTTACACTCCAGTCGAGGCAAACATGAAAAATAATAACACTCCGTATCGTGCACCAAGCAATGGCAGACACGTTTTGATCTTCCTGTCGGCGATCATGCTCATTTTTTCGTCAACCGCCCTATGCTTGGCGGCAAGCGGTGAACCCCGAAGATATCAAGAAAGTGGGATATTAACCGCCGTGGAAGGCAAGAACTCCGTCACGATAAACGAAAAAGGATATGATGTTTACTCCTCCGTAGTTGTTGAGAGTGCGAAAGGTAAACAAATACCTCTAAACACACTTACAATTCCCAGCAATGTCGCCTTTGAGTACAGCTATATGTCAAAAGACACCAAAACCATGGTCCCGGTCATCGTGTACATCAAGGAGACTAAAAAGCCAGCAGGGAACAAAAGGAGTCCAAGATGAAAAAAAATACATCTATTGCCAAGATGGCATTACTGCCCCTGCTTTTCCTGCTACTGACAGTACCCGTTGCCCCGGCGCTCGGTGCCATGACCGATTACTGCGTTTCTCCGCCCTTTGTGGCCCAGGCTATTTCGCCAAACATCCTGATCGTTCTCGACAATTCAGGGAGTATGTGCGGCCAGGCCTATCCTACCGCCTACGACCCCACACAATTCGCCAATGGCATGTACTACGGATATTTTGATGGGACAAAAAATTATAAATACAACAACGTCAGCGGCATATGGGAAGTCACCACCGTCGCCATGAACACAGGCACTGTCGCCAACCCCATTGCCAACGGCGGTTTTCTCAACTGGGCCACCATGCGCCGAACCGAAGTATCTAAAAAACTCCTCATCGGCGGCAAGGCAGACCCTCGTACGTCAACTGGCACTCCCACGGTAAAACTGTATGGCGAAAGCGCTAACTGCAATTACACCTCTTTCGACAAAGACTTTGTTACAACCGCAGCGCATATCTTTCCGTTTGTGGGCAATTATAATTTTGTCCGAGACACCTCGGACAACCTCACCATAAACGCCAATGGGACGGCAGCCCAATTCATTGTCAGGCCCGAGGCCGATATCTCTATGCCAACGGGCTGGAGCGAATATCCAGTCTCCGGAGGAGTCATTGCTTATACCAAGGTGGATGAGGCCGTTGCTGATGATGGCGCAACATATATCCAAAATAGCAACACCAGCAGTCCCGTTATCATGGACTACACCTATGCCCAGGCGGAACCGGCCGGGGCAATCACGGTCAAGCTATATGTTCGCGCGGCAAAATCGACATATAGCACCACCACACGGAGGATAAACGGTGTACTCAGAATCAATGGAACAGATTATTCTTCAACGTATAGCAACCTGGCCTACAGCAGCTCCTACAGCACATATTCATTTACCTTTACAAACAATCCTGCCACCTCCGCCCCCTGGACATGGGCGGAAATAAAACAACAAGTCGCCACAGGGATACAGGGTTTTGGCGTGCGAGCGAATACGGCTTATTCCGGATCCCCTTACATCCGTGTAACCCAGGTATATCTTCAGGTTGAGGTTCCGCAACTCAACGGCGGCCCATACAACATCATTGTCGATCAAGGCACAACCAAGGCTGAAGGCATTATCGACAGTCTCAACAGCGAGGTCAGATTCGGTCTTGGTTATTATAACACCGACAATGGCGGCAGGGTCGCCAACTACGTTGGCTACAACTCAGTGCCCACCATGATTACCTCCATCCACAACATGGTCCCGAGCACATGGACTCCTCTGGGCGAAACCCTGCGGGAGATGGTGAGTTATTTCAGGCAGGACACCCCCCAGTACCTCGCCGCTGATTACACTGTGGGCTCAGGCACCTTTGCCGCCACCGATATCTATAGGGATCCCTACGCCTATAAGTTCACCGATGTGGACGCCAACCTGACAAATCAGTATGTGCCGTGCGCCAAGTCGTTCATCCTCTTCCTGACGGATGGCGAATCCACCCAGGATCTCAGCATGCCAGGCACCACAACCACCGCACCCTATGCTGCCTGCACTGCGACAAACATCAAAGCCTGTTCCGGGTATGGGGGGGCACCGAATAACCCCAATCCCAGATTCGCGGGCACCCCCGTTGGCCAGACGTATTCAAGCTCCGGCACGGATTACATAATCGACGTAGCCTACTGGGCCAGAACCACCGACATGCGTCCAGGAACAGAGACCGATGTCCCGACCACGTGGCGAAAAAGCCTCCCCGGAATGCAGAATGTCTTTCTTTATCCTGTGTTCCTGTTTGGCTCCGGCTCGACTTTACTCAAGGACGCTGCCATCTATGGCGGATTTGAAGATCTCAAAGACAGCGCCGGCAACTACAACAACAAAGCCGATTGCACAACAACCCCGGCGGAGTGCTACAGGGATTCAAACGGCGACGGCGTAATCTCGTCCGATGGGACCGATGACCCCATCACCTATTATGAAGGAAATGACGGCTATGCTTTGTCGCAGAATATACGGCAAGCGATTTATGATATCGTCAAAAGAGCGGCGTCAAGTACTGCGGTTTCGGTGTTAAGCTCCAGTGAAGGAAGCGGAGCCACTCTTGTCCAATCCCTGTTCTATCCCAGCCGCTCCTTTCTTTCTTCCGCCGATATCACCTGGACAAGCGACCTCATGAATTACTGGTATTATCTGGATCCGTTTTTCGCGTCTTCGCAAATCCGTGAAGACACTGTCAGGGATAGTAGCACCTATACAATCCTCAACCTGAAAAGCGATTACATCACGAACTTCTATTTCGATTCCGCACAGGAAAAAACTTTGGCCGCACGCTACCAGGATACTGATGGCAACGGCACTGCAGATATAAACAAAGGCAACATCCCCATCGAGGACGCCAAGGCAATCTGGCGGGCTGGGGTCAATCTCTGGTGGACAACGCCATCATCCCGAACCATTAAAACCTCGCTAAATGGCTCAAGTCTTATGTCGTTCGATGCGACAAATCGCCCAGAACTTGATGATTACCTGGGACAGATCGCAAGCGCCGTTGCAGCCAATGCAACCATCAGTTATGTTCGAGGGGACGATTGCGTGGACGCAACCGGGGCCGGCTGTGCCTGCGGCACTGTTGGCTGCTTTGCCAAGCTCTGCTTAACCGGGAGAACCCCATGCTCCGTTGATGCTGATTGCGCTCTGGGCGATACTTGTGTGCCCCCCAGAAACAGGATCGCGACATTGAAGGTCTGTTCCTCAAGCAGAATGGCCTGCAATATCGATGCGGATTGTACCGGAGGAGGAGGCTCATGTGTTGAAGAAACGCACATCTGGAAACTGGGGGACATTATTTCCTCAACCCCCCGCATTATGGGGCCGAGCCCTTCGAACAATTTCAATATTCCGTCACCGTACGGCTACGGAGACCAAACATACAAAGACTTTATCTCCAGCCTTGATTACAAGGACAGACAGCGCGTCTTTGTGGGTGCCAATGATGGCATGTTCCACTCCTTCAGGCTTGGTAAAATCGTACAGAATTGGAAAGTTTGCTCTTCAAGTGGAACTCCCTGCACTGCCGACACGGATTGTACTGGAGGCAGCGACCTCTGCAAAACCAGCAAACCTTGGTATCAGCCAGGAAAGCTTGATGGGGCCGCTGGCATCGGAGGCATAGGCACCGAGAGCTGGGCCTTTATCCCTAAAAATGTCCTTCCGTATTTGCAATATCTCTCCCAACCTGACTACTGCCATATCTACATGGTGGACGGCCCGGTGGTTATGACGGATGCAAGCATAAACAAAATTAATGCTCCCCTTGCCCCTCTAACCTGTGGACTCACAACAGATTATTGGGATTGCCCAAAACAAACCACCTCCACAAGCGGCTTGCTGAATCTTGCCAATACAAGCTGGCGCAGTATCGTAATAGGCAGCATGGGCATTGGCGGGGCAACAAGCAGCGGCGTCGACGCTGCTTGCGTCAAAACCCCCCTGGATGTTGGCGGCACCCCTATAGGCTGGTCATCATACTTTGCCCTTGATGTGACCGAGCAGGACAATCCTACGCTCTTGTGGGAGTTCAATAATTCAAACCTTGGTGTCACCAACGTCGGCCCGGCGATTGTCAGGGGAGGCGTCCGACGTTGCGCAAAAAGCCGGACTGCCTGTAGCAATGACGTTGATTGCGGCGCTACCGCCACGAATGGCAGATGCGTTGATGATGCAAATGGCCGGTGGTTCGCCATCCTGGCTTCAGGAGCAACCGGCCCCATTACCGCCAAGGACTTCAAAGGCACCTCAAATAAAAACCTGCGGCTCTTTATTCTTGACCTCAAGACAGGTGCTCTGTTGCGCACCATCGACACCGGCATCACCAATGCCTTTGCTGGCTCCATCTCCACCGGTTCGCTTGATCTGGAAAAAGACAGGCCCACCAATGTCGGCAACTACAAGGATGATGTCGTTTACATCGGCTACGTTAAAGACACCACCAGCGGCGGTGTGCTGCGACTCGTAATCAATGATGATCTCGATCCCGCCAACTGGACGGTGAGCCCGGTTATTGACAATATCGGACCGGTCACTACCTCCGTGGCTAATCTTATTGACCGAAACCGCGGAAAACTCTGGCTCTACTTCGCGGAAGGCCGGTATTTCCACAAACAGGATGACCTGACCACACAACGCAAGCTGTTCGGCATTGAAGACCCCTGCTTTGTTGCGACGAGCAACACCATATCTCCCGCCTGCTCGGACACGTTGCTATTGACCGACTTGAGAAATCAAACAACATCGCCAACCACCGCGTTAACGGCCACGGAGAAAGGTTGGTATATCAACCTTGATGCTGCGGCTTCGCCAAAGGGCTCGGAGCGCGTGATATCAAACCCCACGCCAGACCCCCTTGGCGCCGTTTATTTCCTGAGTTTTGCCCCGACTTCTGATATCTGCAGCTTTGGCGGCACAACCTATCTCTGGGCGCTGGACTACAAAACCGGCAACAAAGTCACTTTTGTCATGCAGGGAAAAGCCCTGGTGCAGGTTTCCACCGGTGAAATCAAGGAACTGAGCCTGCATGATCCCGGAGTCCTCAGCCAAAAGGATAGCCGCCGCAGTGCTGGTTTCGAGGGCATTCCTCCCGCAGGACAAGGCCTCATGGTGGTAACCAACCCACTCCCCATAAAAAAATTCATGCACATTCAAGAACGATGAAGAAAATGGAAAGACAACATGACACCCCGAGGCAGGACATGATGAAAGCTCAATCGGGCTTCTCCTTGGTCGAACTCTTGACAGTTATTGCCATAATCGGGATCGTTCTGGCAATTGCAACCATGAATTTCAAGCAATGGAATGATAAATATACGGTGGAATCTTACACCAAGGAGATATACTCCATATTGATGCGAGCCAGAAACGATGCGGCAAACACCAACACCCAAGTGCGGGTCACTTTGGCTGCTAATCTAGTGACTACCCACCAGGATGCTGACGGTGATGGCGTTGTCGATGCAGGCGAACCCACTACACCAAAACCCTATCCCAGCTTTGTCCTGAACTCGACTGTCTTGGGCGGCCTTCCCACGACGATTGTTTTCGACAGAAGAGGCATGACAGGAAACCAACAGACCTTAAGTGTTACTGGTTATTCTCCAAATGCCTCGCCTGGCGTGGATTGTATCGTAGTCGCGCCAACTCGCATCAATATAGGCGTAATGACGGGAGGTGCTTGTGTTCAACAATAATAAACAGCAATCCCACGAGCACCAAGGATTTACCCTGGTGGAAATCATGATTGCCCTGCTTGTCTTCATGGTGGTCATGCTGGGCGTGGCTGGTGGACTTATTCAGGCCCTCCGCAGCAACAGCGGAAACGTGGTGCGCGCCGAGGCTCTCAGGCTGGCTGAAGAGGAATTGAATCGGCTGCAGGTCGAACGGTTTTCCGTGTTTGGCACTTCGGCAGCCCTGACTGCGGCAGCCTGGCCCGCCGACCCAACGACCGTTCAAGATGTTCTGGTCAATATCCGCGGGGGCGTCATGCCTTTTGAGCGATTGTCGCAAGTCACCGATCTGGTGACTGCCGCCGTCGCGCTCAAACGCATCGATGTGGTCGTGGGCTGGGACGATCCCGGTGCCGGGGGAGCTGTTCTGGTGCCCACCAACAGGAATCGCCAAATATCCTTAAGCACAATAATCGTGCGCAGTGATCAATGATGGCTGCGCAAAACCAAAGGATAGTGCCTAAATACCATAAGAGTTACACAGTACAAACTGATGCAGACACGGCTTTTCAGGCGCCGCCATCTGTATTAAGGGGCAGACATGGAACAACACGGTAAAATCTTGTGCCGGGCAGAAGCCGGCTTCTCCCTTGTAGAACTGTTGATCTATATGGGCCTTCTGGGTATCCTGATGGCCATGGTATTTAGCAGTTTCTCTCCGGTTATGCAACAAAGCTCCCGACAGTGGCGGATAGCAGAAACAAAGATTGAAACAGGACTCGGCATGGATTTACTGCGTTTCGACCTTGAACATACCGGCTTCGGCCTTCCATGGGAGTTTCCGGCCGGGGTGGTGCCCAGTCCTTATTTTGAACCTGCGGCGCCGGCCGGAATGAATGATGCCCCCGGTGCACCACGAGCATTGGCCTCTGAAGACACCTCTGCTTCCAGCATGAATGGTTCCGATTATCTGGCTATCAAGGCCTTCAATGTGATACGGGATGATGCCAGCCAAAAATGGGGCTGGCTGAGCAGGGATGCCGCGCACGCAGTCACCGTCCAATCCATGAGCGCCGAAGCGTTCGTTAACACGGACTGGGTAGTCGTCATTCGTCCCCAAATCAGCACAGGAGAAACCCGCCAGCTTGTCCTGGATGGCGCGAACTATGCTGTTAACCCGACGGCAGGCGACTTAACCCCCTTTGCTCCTCCCGACACGCCCAACGACCCAAACGGCGACCGGTATCTCATTTACGGGATTGATAACATCGCCCCAAGAAGGCCATTCAACCGCACCGATTATTACATCAACAACGCAGGGGTATCGGCTCAATGTGCGCCGGGCACGGGAACCCTGGTCAAGGCTACGCTCAACCAGGCCGACGAAAACTTTACAATTTTGCCCATCGTGGATTGCGTGGCCGATTTCCAGGTCGTCTATTATCTCGACACCGATGGCGACGGGGGGTGGGATACGAGGACCGAAGCCAATGGCCTCAACGGCCTGACAGCCCAACAAATACGCGACCAGGTAAAGTCCATCCGGTGTTATGTCCTCACCCATGAAGGGAGGGTGGATCAAACATATACGTCTCCCAATGCCAACATTAATGTTGGCGAAGTCGCTGCAGACGGGGTTACCCTGGTGGCTGGCCGGACATTTGACCTGAACGCGAACATCGGCGCAACCTGGCCCAACTACCGCTGGAAGGTAAATAGCCTGGCAGTGACGCCCAGAAATCTACAATGACAATATGGAGGAACACCCTATGCGGCTGATTAACCACCCCCCCCCCGGGCTATCCGCAACAATGTACAGAGTACCAGGTGCCGCAATAGTTGGGAACGAGAGAGGAGTAGCACTGGTCATGGCTTTGATCTTGGGCCTTATCGGCATGCTCATGATTGCATCTCTTCTCTATATGGCAGGGACTGGTATTTGGACGACCGGCTCACAGAAACGGTATAAGGAGGCGCTGGAATCCTCCCATGGGGGGATGAATTTTTTTGCCCGAGAAATCATACAAACAGGCTTGGGAGGGACCAACCTCAGCGCCATGGGAACCTATGGTGGCGTGTTAACCCCACTGATTACCGATGCGAATTTCACCGCAAAACTCACGACAACCGGCAATATTAATGATGGAGGTTATCCTGCCGATCCAGTGGATGCGACCTTGACCCTGACATTCACGGCGCCAACTCCCAACATAATAGTCAACACCTCCATATTAAGCTCGAGCCTCGGCAATAGCGGCACCTCTTCCAATAGCCTGGTCGGGGGAGGCGTTGTCAGCAACAGCAGCGGCACGGTTACCCCTCAACATATCCCCTATCTGTTCCAGACGGAAATCCAGGCCCAAAGCTCCACAGGTACTCGGGAAAGGGCTACGTTATCAGCAATATACGCATATTGAGGACACCACGCACCGTGGATATTCACTCCTATTTGCTCACGATTGCGGGTAACTCAAGACGACTTGGAAGGTAAAAATGGATCATGCCCAATCCTCTACCGCAGTGGGTCCAGACCTGCCCCTCGGGCGAGACTACCGTTCCGCGCATTATAAACATTCTTTATCACAGCCCGTACTCCTTCATCTTGCTCAGCAAAGACGGGTAACTAATCTCAAGCAAAAGACCAGCCTTGGTCTTGTTGCCGCCGGTGGCTGCCAGAGCTTGGGCGATAAGGGCACGTTCCATTTCCTTCTGCCCCTTTTTTAAGGAGTAAGTGCCCAAAGTTTTTTCGATCCCGGCTCTGCAAGGCTCTGTCAGCCCAACAAAATTTTCAGGCAAATGCTCCGTCATGATCAGACTTCCATCGGATAGTACCAACGCCCGCTCCAAGACGTTTTCCAATTCCCGAACGTTGCCGGGCCAACGGTGGCGAAGCAGCACCGCCAAGGTGGCCGGGGGCAATTCCGGGGGCAGCCTGTCGAGCTTGGCCGCGATCCGGTCCAGCAAACGGGTGCAAAGTAGGGGGATATCCTCCATGCGTTCGCGCAGCGGCGGCACATGCAGCCGGATTACATTAAGCCGGTAAAACAGATCCTCCCTAAACCGGCCCGCCGCCACCTCCTCTTCCAGATCGCGGGCTGTAGCGGCAAGCACCCGCACATCGACGCGCACCGTCCGCGCCCCGCCCACAGGCCGCACCTCCCGCTCCTGCAATACCCGCAGCAACTTCACCTGGGCATCGGGAGGGAGTTCACCGATCTCATCCAGAAAGAGGGTGCCGCCATGCGCCTCCTGGAATATGCCCTTACGGTCTTTTTCCGCGCCGGTGAAAGCGCCTTTCACATACCCGAACAACTCGCTTTCCAGCAGGCTCGACGGCATCCCGCCGCAATTGACAGCCAGAAACGGCTTGCCGGCCCGGCCGCTTTTGTGGTGAATCCCCCGCGCCACCAGCTCCTTGCCGGTGCCGGATTCGCCGGTGATGAGCACCGTGGTGTCGTATTGCGCCACCTTGACCACTGTTTGCAGAAAGGAGGCCATGACGCCGCTCTTGCCGACCATGTCGTCAAGCCCTTGCTCCCGCTGCAAATCATCGATCTGCCTCCGCAGCAGGAGATTTTCCCGCCGTAACCGCATATGCTCCGCGGCCCTGCCCAGGGTCAGGAGCACCTCATCCGCCTTGAACGGCTTGGTGATAAAATCATAGGCCCCGGCCTTTATCGCGGCCACGGCATCCTCAATGGCCGCATAGGCGGACATCATTATAATAGGCGCCTCAATGCCCTGTTCCTTGGCTTTTTCCAAAAATCCCATCCCATCAAGGCGGGGCATCTTCAGATCGCACAACACCAGGGAAAAACTCCCTTTTCCCAGGGCACCGAGGCCTTCCTCGCCGTTTCTGGCCAGGGTTACCTGGTATCCCCCCTTGGAGGTGACAATGGAAAGCATCTCCAGCATGCTTTCCTCATCATCGATTATCAGCAACCGCCCTCCATCACCCGCCATGCCCATCTCCTGTCATGCCGCCTTGCCCGTGTCGGCAAGGCCTTTTTCCGTATTCAAGGATGCGGCCAAGGGCAGCGAAATCCAGATCGCCGCACCCCCGCCATCTTCAGCCCGGACGTTTTCAGCCCACATTTTTCCACCCCAATTCTCGACAAGCGAACAGGACACCGCTAACCCCAATCCTGTTCCTCTGCCCGGCTCCTTGGTGGTGAAAAAAGGCTCGAACACGCTCTCCAGATGTTCTTGTGCAATTCCCGGACCGTTATCCTTGATAACCACCCGGATGTATCGCCGATCCCCCTCCTGCCCATTAAGGCACCGCGCAACGACTCTTCCTTCCGGAAGCGTGCCAAGAGCATCAACCGCATTCATGATGCAATTCACAAAGACCTGCCGCAAACCGTCGGCGTCGGCCAGAACCAGATCGTCTTCCGCCTCCGATTCAAGGAAAAACCCGATGTGGGCATGGTTGCCATGGCGAAACAGCTCCAGGCTCTCAGCCAAAAGCTCCCGCCCCCGCACCGGCGCGGGGGCGCCTTCAATCGGCCGGGCATAGTCGAGCAACTGCCGGATCAGTCTGCCCACCCGCGCCACCTCCTGTTCGGCGCGCCGCGCGAACTCCTTTCTTTCCTCGGAAGAGACGGCCCCTTGCCCGAGAAGATCCAGATATCCCTGCACAACACCCAGCGGATTGCCGATCTCATGGGCAAGACCGGCTGCCAGCCGGCCTATGGAGGCCATCTTTTCCGCCCGCACCATCTCCCGCCGGTTCCGCTCCAACTCCTCGTTTGCGCATTTCAGCGAGGCAACCTTGTCCAGCAGCGCTCCCCGATCCTCTTCAAGTTGCGCGATCATCCGATTCAAGCTGGAAGAGAGACGGCCGAACTCATTTCCGGGCCGCCCTGGAAAAGGCAAAAAATCATGCCGCAGGGAATACGTATCCGCCTGTTCGGCAAGGCGCTCCAAAGGGCGGACAACGAGCTTGACCATGCGAAAAAGGCCGACAACCGCCAACACCACCGCATTGGCAAGCATATAGGCCAGGATGATTTTTTCATTTTCCCACAATTGGGCATCAATCGGACCGGTGGAACGGACCATGGCCATGGCGCCCCTCGATCCGTCCGGGGATGAAAAAGGCTGCGCGACAAGCAACAGATTGCTTCGCGGGCCTGAACCCGCGCCGGGGGGAGGCGAAAGCCGGCGGCTGCTCGCAACCCCGGAGTGGGCGGCGTTCGTCAAGGCGCTCTCAAGAGCTGTGGCATAATCAGCGCATCCCGCCGAGAGGGTGATGGTTTTGCCCCGTCCAATTACCGCGCCGGCGCAGACAATGGCTTCCTCCGACCGCACCATCTGCTCGATTTCGACCCGGAACCCTTCTTCTCCGCCAACCGCAGGCCCAAGCCTGGCCATGACCGCCAGCAGGCGCCGGGCATGATCCAGTTCGGCGCCCACAGCCTGCCGTTTCCAGAGTTGCATGGACACAACGTTTACCAGCAGCATGCCAACCCCGAGAACCAGAAAAAAGGCGAGAATAGTCTGCACCTTCAAATTCCAGATCCGCATGCCTTTCCTCCAAGATTCTGTACGGTTTTACAACCATGAAAAAACAGTATCGCCACCTATCCAGCATACACGCCATACTCTTTTCCTAGAATAAAAATACATTGGGCATGACCGCGCTGACACAGAACGTCAGTGAGAGCTGACAAACTTTGTCACAACACACCCCGCACCTCGTTTCCTTTTTTTATCTTTCGAGGCAACACCCTAAAATCAAAACACAAATCCAAATTTTCAAAATAATAACCACGCTGGCATGAAAATTGGATTTGACCCAAGCCGTGGCTAGACCATAAAACGGAGTAAGTTTTTAATTTTGCAAGGCACCACACACACAAAGGAGCGTATCATGAAGAACCAAAAAGGTTTTACCCTCGTAGAGTTGATGATCGTTGTCGCGATCATCGGCATCCTGGCGGCCATCGCCATCCCGCAATTCGCTGCGTATCGTATCCGGGGCTTTAATGCTTCCGGCAACAGTGATGTCCGAAATGCTGCCACCTCTCAGGCAGCTTTTTTTAGTGACTGGCAGCGGTTTGGCAATTCTCAATCAGCTGCAAATCAGGTCGCCGCTCTTGCGCTTGTTCCTGCGGCTGGCCCTGGAGCACCAGTAACGGGTGGCGTTGCTGCTTTACTTCCATTTGTTATCGCTTCAGACGGCGGCGGCACCACACGGGCCTTGCAGATCGGCCTGGGTAACGGCGTCAGCATCCAGATTGACACCAATATTGCTATTGCTGGTCCTCCCCCTGTGGCGGCCGATACCACTTTTGTAGCAGTATCAAAGCATGTGCAGGGTGACACCTATTTCGCCACCGATGGCGATGCAACCCTCTTCTATAGTGATCTGGTTGCAGGCTCGAACGGCACTGTGCTGGCCGCGAACCTTCCTCCGCTCTCCACGGCTGCTGACGATTTTGTCGGCGTTAACGGCCCCAGCGGCAACCCTTGGACGCTGAGATAACCGACCTCGTTGCATAAACACGAAAAGCGCTGGTTGACGTAGTCGACCAGCGCTTTTTTTTGCCATCCCTTTCAGGCTTGCACTACATAATAAAGTACGAGGGGACGCTCCTTGCTATCTTTCTATCCCCCCATTTTTTCATTTGACTTCCTTTGTAGGCCTTGTAACATTTCTGCATGATTACATTTAATACTGCTTCAAAGACCTATGCGAAAGAGCTTACAACCGCAGCGCATACCGCACTTGCTGCCATCTCTTTTTCTGTCTCCCGAGGAGAAACCCTGGGCCTTATCGGCGCAAACGGCGCTGGGAAAAGTACGGCTATAAAGCTGCTCATGGATTTTATCCGACCGGATACGGGTTCCATCTCGATCTTAGGATCATCTCCGAAAAATCCAGAAATCCGCCGCCGGATCGGCTACCTGCCGGAAACCGCCAATTTTCCCTCGAACCTTACCGTCCTTGATATGCTGCGCTTCACCGGCCAAGCCTGCAACATGGTACGCCAGGAGATTTGCCTCGCCTCTGAAAAATGGCTCCGCCGTCTTGGCCTCTGGGAAGCACGAAAAAGACCTCTCCGCAATTACTCCAAAGGCATGCAACAGCGGGCCAATTTTGCCATCGCCCTGCTCAATGAGCCGGAACTACTGATCCTCGACGAACCCATGAGCGGCTTAGACCCCATTGGCCGGGCCGATATTCTCGCACTCATTACTGAACTGAAGGGCGAGGGAAGGACCATCCTCTTCTGTTCGCATATCCTGGAAGATGTGGACCGACTGGTGGACCGGGTTCTGGTGCTGCACCAAGGACAAAAAATCTTTGAAGGCCAACCCCACTTATTGGCGGAGCAACAGGGATGCCCCACCTTTGTTGAGGGGTATCTCCACCTTGTGCAGCAGGTGACTAAAAATGACTAACGCCTTAAAGCGCATAAGCGCCCTTGCCCGACTCGTACTGATCGACGGTCTTCGCCGTCACGCGCTCATAGGCCTCATCGTCCTAGCCGTGGCGGCCCAGGCCGGGGCGCTCCTGTTCTTTGAATTCATCCCCCGCGACATCGGTCGGGCCTCCAGTGACTTCATCCTCTCCCTGGCCTGGCTTTCTGGCTTTATCTTCCTTTTTTTCCACGGGGTGCAGGTTATTGCCCTGGACGAGGAAAGAAAGGTTATCTATTCCCTGCTGGCGCGGCCTATCTCGCGGGGTGAATATGTCCTCGGCATCTTTACCGGCCTTGCCGGACTCCTCCTGCTGCTGAACCTGCTTCTGTGCGGACTGGGCTTTGGCTCCCTGATGATTATTAAACAGATGGTGGACCCAGCGTACTTCAACCAGTTCAACATGGCACCTTACCTGCTGTCCTGGTTCGGCCTTGTTGCCATGGAGCTGATGCTGCTTTCCGTTATCCTCCTGTTTTCCGGTTTGATTCGCGGCAGCTTTCCGGTGCTGCTCATTTCTCTTTCCTTTTATGCCATCTGCTCCGGGTTGCCCGTAGTGCGCGAGGCCACGGTCCAGAGTGCCGCAAAAGAAGGCGCTCAACCGATATTAGAAAATCTGCTGCGGTGGATGACCGCATTTTTTCCGAATTTTGACCGGCTGGATTTCAAAAACATGATCGCCTCTACCACCCCGCTACCGGATCTCTCACTCATGCTGGTCAACTTCGGAATAACCCTCTCCTATGTTGGCCTATTTCTCTGGCTTGCCTGCCTTGTCTACCAGCGCAGGGACCTGCAATGAGCATCAGGCTACCTCTGTTTTTCCTCCTGCTTTTCTGCTATGGAACTTTCTTTTCCCTCCAAGAGGCCCGTTTTTCCGCAAGCAGCCAACAGCTTGCCCACCCTTTGCCTCCGACAATCCAGAAAATAGCCCTCGGCTATCTTCGCCAACTGGGCGGGGAAATGCAGTTCATCAAGGCCAGCGTCTTTTATGGCGGAGTAAAGCCGGGCCGCGATCCGCTGGAATATGCAGACCCTCTTACCCAACACTTTACCGCCGCCGCCACCCTGCATCCGCACTTCATCGACACATATTTTCTTTGCCAAGCAGCCCTACCCCATATCAACAATGATTACGCCCGGTACGCAAACACCGTGCTTGCCCAGGGAATTACCGCACTGCCGGACAACTTTGTGCTGCCTTTTTTTGCCGGATTCAACCACATGTACTACCTTGACGAACCTCTAGAGGCTGCACAACTCTTTCACCTTGCCGCCGCAAAGCCAAATGGCCCCATCATGCTAGAGCATCTTGCCAACATCCTCTCGGCCGAAGGGGGGAATATTTACGCCGCTCTGATTGGGTTGCGGGGATTATACGCTAACGAAAAAGATGAACAGGTCAAAAACCGGTATGCCGAGGAAATCATTGCCTTTGAAAAAGCGGTTACGGTTCTTGAGGCCATACGCCGCCACGAAAAAATAAAAGGGACGCCCCCTGCCGCCTTAAACGATCTCGTCCCGGAGTATCTGCCCGCGATCCCTGATATCGGTCCGATTTTCACACTCGAATGGAAGCCGCCTCATCTTGGCGTTGTGCGGGTTGCGAAGAAAAAAAACCCACGTCGATGACCTTTTGCCGGGGTTATTGCTCCCCGGCAAGATTGTTGAAATCGCAAAAAGCCGCGATCACAACGGGTATTCGCTGGTAACTTGTTGATTTTGTGTTGCGACTCTGTGGCCTTTTTCCTTTTTTGCGAGTGCATCAAAATTAATGGACTCGTAACAACTGCCCTTCGACATGCTCAGGCCGAACGGAAATTGTCTTAATATGTCCTGATTAGCGCTAATCTTCCGCTGGACACTAAAAGTGTCATTCCCGAAGCGCTTCTAATCGGGAATCCAGTTTCTAACTGACCGAAATCATGGATCCCCGATAAAGACATTCGGGGATGACGGATTTACTGCGGAAGATTAGCGCTAATCAGGTAATATATTGATATTCCGTTCGCGCTGAGCCTGTCGAAGCACTTGTCTGAAGCAAATTTCGAGTTGTTACGCGTCCAGCAAAATTCATCTATTGCACGCTCCCCACCCGGCTTTCCCATTGGGACTTGCTATTTTGTAAATTGAATTGCCAATCTACAAAATAGCTGCTAACATACCATCATGATTACAAGAAAAGCCGTCGACACAATTCTGCGGTTGTGCAAGGGATTTCCCGTTTTGGCCATTACCGGCCCACGTCAATCGGGAAAAACAACCTTGGCACGGACGGTTTTTCCCGAAAAGCCCTATGTATCCCTGGAAGACCCCGATACCCGCGCCTTTGCCGATACTGACCCAAGGGGTTTTCTGGGCCGCTATCCTGACGGTGCGATCCTTGACGAGGTTCAACGCTGTCCGGACCTGTTCTCCTATATCCAGACCATTGTTGATCAGGACCAGAGAATGGGGCTGTATATTCTGACCGGTTCTCAGCAGTTCGGCCTTCGCTCAAAAATCACCCAATCCCTGGCGGGGCGCGTCGGCATGGTGCAATTGCTGCCATTCAGCCACGGCGAACTCGTTGACGCAGGACGGGCCCATGCCGAGCTGGAAACGGCGATTTATACCGGCTCCTACCCTCCCCTCTATGACAGGGCGGTTTCCCCGGCCGACTGGTACCCCGGTTACGTCAGCACCTATGTGGAACGGGATCTCCACCAGTTGATTCAGGTTCGGGATCTGAAAAGCTTTCAACTGTTCCTGCGCATGTGTGCGGCCAGAACCGGGCAGTTGCTGAATCTTTCCTCCCTGGCCAACGATTGCGGAATTACCCATAATACAGCGAAAGCCTGGCTCTCCGTGCTCGAAGCAAGCTACATTGTTTTTTTGCTGCAACCCCATTACCGAAATTTCAACAAGCGGTTGATCAAATCGCCCAAGCTCTATTTTTTCGATACCGGCCTTGTTTCGTGGCTGTTGGGGATCAAGGAGCACCGTCAGATAACGATTCATTCCTTGCGGGGAGCCCTCTTTGAAACCTGGGTCGTGGCCGAGCTTATCAAGGGGAGATTAAACCGCGGGCTGCAACCGAATCTGTATTTCTGGCGAGATAGTACGGGCAATGAGGTTGACGTGCTGGCCGAACAGGGGGAACGTCTGCTTCCCATAGAGATTAAATCCGGACAAACGGTTACCGCCGATTACTTTGCCGGCCTGAACAAGTGGCTTCAACTTGCCGCAGACAGCTCAGGGCCCGCCCATCTTGTCTATGCAGGAGATAACAGCCAGCAAAGGGCGCGGGTCAACGTGATCCCGTGGCGGAATATCTCTATCCTGGCGGAGCAGCTTTGATATATCTGCCGTTGAAAATGGCGGTTACGGGGCTTGAAAGAAAAAGAGAGGCGCGGCCAAAAGGATTGAGGATGGATCCCAGCCTTAATGCCCGCCATAGACCTTGCTTCTGTGGCCGATCATCAGGACAAGAACCAAAACTTTTTCATCCTGAATGTCGCAGATGAGTCGATACGCCCCAACCCGATACTTCCACCGGTCAAGCAATTCCCTGCGCAGCGGGGCGCCATGCCGACGCGGATCTTCTTCCGGGGCGATCTTCTCCCGCAGATACCGCACAATCTCAATCTGTGCCTGCCGGTCAAGCTTGGCCAACTGTTTTTTGGCGGTACCCGTTACTTCAATCCGCCAGACCAAGCTCGCGCTCCAATTCATCAAGAGTAAAGGCCCGCTCCTGCCCCGATTCGACACGCTTCAGTATCTCGTCGGAAAGATACGCGGCTTCCAGATCGTCCAGATGTTCGAGTATGGCCTCGCGGGCGTAAAATGATTTTGAGCGGCCTGACCTCTTGGCCAGAGCAGCCAGCCGTCGCTCGATTTCTTCCGGTAAACGCAGTGCTAGCATGGCATTCTCCTTTTTGCTATACATGTATAATACTATGCCCAATTGAAACTTCAAAGGCCAGTGTGTTTTTCCTTTCAAGCACGATAGGCCATTCCAAAATGTTGTTGCCTTTGGTATGGTTCCTTCTCATCATAAAATCGACGTCATTCTTACCCAAAACAGAAGTTATAAGTGCTGCCACATGACAACAACCAACAAAACCATTCAAATAAAAGAAATCACCGACGGCCAGGCAATCCACGACCTTTTTCTGGTCCGGGAGATGAGCCGGGGAGAGACCAAGGCTGGCAAGCCATACCTGAGCCTGGCCCTGATGGACGCCAGCGGCGAGATTTCGTGCCGGGTCTGGGAAAATGCCGATCAGCTCATGGGCGAGTGCCCGAACGGGGCCATTGTTTTGGTTTCCGGGCAGGCCCAGGCATACAAGGGCATCCTCCAGCTCCGCATCGACTCCCTGAGCCGAGTTGCGGAGAGCGAGGTTGACCTGGCCCTGTTTGTCCCTTCCACCAAGGGCAATGTCAGCCAGATGGCCAAGGAGCTGGTCAAGCTGGCCACCAGCGTGGAAAACCCTTTTTTGAAAGAGCTGCTCCTTTCCCTGTTCGGCGAACGCAAGCTCATGGCCGCCATGAAAAAAGCGCCCGCGGCCAAGGCGATGCACCATGCCTATGTGGGCGGGTTGCTGGAGCACACCCTCGCTGTGACCCGACTGGCGGAGAGCGTCTGCACCCTCTATTCAACCCTGGACCGCTCGTTGCTCCTGGCCGGGGCGCTTCTCCACGACATCGGCAAGCTCAAGGAGTTCAGCTTCGATTCCTTTCCCTTCGACTACACGGACCGGGGCAGATTGGTGGGGCACATGGTACTGGGTATCGAGATGATGCAGGAAAAAATCAATGAAATCCCAGGCTTTCCGGAAGATCTGGCTGACCGGCTCAAACATCTCATCCTCAGCCACCACGGACGGCATGAGTTCGGCTCCCCCTCCCTGCCCATGATGCAGGAGGCGTTTGCCTTGAATTTTCTCGATGACCTCGACGCCAAGATCAACTATCTGGATCGCTTGTCCGGGCAGGTAAAAGGCGAGGGGTATCAGTGGACGGAGTTCCAGCGCAACCTGGAACGGTTTCTTTTTGTGCGGGGCCATCAGGCTGAAGATGGCTTGCCCTCCGATCAGGGGCAGGATAATGGGGTTGACCCGCGCCAGCGCTCGCTTTTTGGGCTGTAGGCGCAAACACGGCGAGTAATCTGTTTTCACAATCTATTCAGTCACACGAGGCTCTTGCACAATGACCAATATGTCATTCCCGAGTGTTTTTATCGGGAATCCATTTTTGTAAATTCAGTGCGTTATGGATTCCCGCCTACGCGGGAAGGACAATTATTGAGCTTCATTCGTCATTTTGCACGAGGTTCACACAACAAAAAAAGGGCATCTCAACGAGACGCCCCTTTTTTGTGTCTGCAATTCCAAATTATTGCCGATCAATCGTCGTGGCCATGGCCCTTACGATGCTTGTAATGGCCGCGATGCCGGCCATTGTCATGGTGGCCGCCTTCAACAACCACTACCTTTTCCCGCACCACCGTTTTGTTATCCGAGGTGGCAATCGCAGCGCCTGTTGCGCCGCCTAAGCCGGCCCCCACAATAGCGCCGGTCTTGCCGCCGACCGCGGAGCCAACCGCGGCCCCAGCCGCGCCGCCGATGGCGCCGCCGAGCACGGCCTTGCCATCGATACCCTCGGCCAAAGCCGAGGTAGAGATACTGGAAATCATCACGCTTAACGCCAAAATTCCCACTCGCTTCATCATGATTCGGTCTCATCAAAAAGATTACACGAAATCGCTTGCGCCAACAGGCGGCAAGCGGACTCAATCACGCATTGATATACCATTTCACCGCACAGCCGTAAATATTTTCCCTACTTCATGCACCATTCATAGGCATTCTGGAACATCCGCAGCCAAGGCGAGACCTCAAGCTGCTGCATCTCCTCGGGCAGCCAATGGCATTGCCAGGGCAAAAAGGCCCGTTCCGGATGGGGCATCATGGCCAAGTGCCTGCCATCGGGCGAGCAGAGGCCGGTGAGGCCGCCGGGCGAGCCGTTGGGGTTGAAGGGATAGGACTCGGTGGGCTGGCCCGCATCGTCCACATAGGCAATGCTGGCCAGGTTTCCGGCCAGCACCTCTGCCTTGATAGCCGGGTCGGGAAAATGAAGAAACCCTTCGCCGTGGTCCACATGGATGCCGAAGGTCAGACCCTCCATGCCCTTGAGCATCATAGCCGGGCTCTGCAACACCTTGACCGTGACCCAGCGCGACTCGAACCTGCCGGAGAGGTTGTGGATAAAGCGGGGCTGCTGCTCAGCCGGCAGCTTCCCCTGCCAGGGCACCAAGCCCAGCAGCCCGAAGAGCTGGCAGCCATTGCAGATCCCCAGGGTAAAGGTATCGGTCCGGTCGTAGAATGCCTGAAACATCCCCTTGAGCCGTTCGTTGAAAAGAATAGTCGCAGCCCAGCCCTTGGCGGACTCGGGCACATCGGCGTAGGAAAAACCGCCCACCGCGGCCAGGCCGCGGAAACCGTCCAGGGTGATGCGGCCGGCCAGCAGATCGGTCATGGTCACATCCCAGGGCTCAAACCCTGCGGCGTAAAAGGCCGAGCTCATCTCCCGGTCGGAGTTGGAACCCTCATCGCGCAGGATGGCGACCTTGGGCTTGTTTGTTTTCGCCAGGACCTCGGCACCGGTTTTTTCCGGAGCAAAGGTCAGGTGGTAGCTCGGGCCCTGACGATCATAGATATTCTTCTTTTCCTCCTCGGCGCATTCGGGCTTGATCTGGAGCCGCTCCAGCTGGTAGCTGGTCTCCTCCCACCACTGGCGCAAAAGCCGCATATCCTCGCTAAGGACCATTGTCCCGTTGTGGCTGATCCGGATTTCCTTGGCCGGGGTGGTTGTGCCGAGCAGCACACAGGGAACCCCGTACTTGGCCAAGGTCGCCTGCACCGCCGCTTCCTGCCCGGCCACGCATTCCAACACCATCCCCAGCTCCTCGCTAAAAAGAGCTTCGATGGCCGTACCCGCACCGGTCATGGTTAAATCCAGACCACAGTTGCCGGAAAAGGCCATCTCCAGCACGGTGGTGATCAGGCCGCCGTCGCTGCGGTCGTGGCCCGCCGCGATCATTCCTTTTTCGATCAGCTCCTGCACCGCGTAGAAGGATTTTTTCACCAGGGCCGGGTTATCCATGTCCGGAGACTCGTTGCCGAGTTGCCCCAGGGTCTGAGCCAGGGCCGTGCCGCCGAGCCGGTTCTTGCCTTCGCCCAGATCCACGAACAGCAGGGTGGAGCCAGGCTGCTTGATGTCCGGGCTCACCACCTTACCGATATCCGCCACCGCCCCGTACACCGAGATCACCAGCTCCCGGGGCGACTTGACCGTTTCCTTGCCCACCTTGGTGGCCATGGAGAGGCTGTCCTTGCCGCCGTCCACACCGATGCCCACGCCGAGCATGGCCTCGCGCATGGCCAGGGCCGCGTCGTACATGGCCGCGCCCTCGCCTTCCAGCTTGGGGGCCCACATCCAGTTGGCCGAGCATTTGACCTGCTCCAGATCCACCACCTTGGCCCAGACCAGATTGGTCAACGCCTCGCCCACGGCCATCCGCGCCCCGGCTTTGGGGTTGACCAGCATCTTAATGGGCTGCTCGCCGATGGCCGTGGCCACGCCGGACTTGGCAAAATGGCTCTGGGCCAGAACGGCCACGTCGCTCACCGGCAACTGCAGGGGGCCGCAGCATTGCTGCCGCACGATCAAGCCGGTCACGGCCCGGTCCACCTTGTTGGTAAGAAAACGCTTGGAGCCCACGGAAACAAGGCGCAAGACATTGTGCAGGGCGTCTTTTACGTTGAGATCCTGCACCGACAGAGGCTTCAATCCAGGCGCGCGCCGGTTGTCGGTGAAGGTCTTGACCGGCACATTGCCCAGCAGCTCGTTGAGCTCGATATCCACCGGGGTGGAGCCATCCTGGCTATCATGCACCACAAAGCGGAGATCGCCGGTCACCTCGCCCAGCACCTCGCAGGCCACCTTTTCCCGCGCGCAGATCCCCTGGAACTGTGCGATATTCTCGGGCCGGATCAGAAAGCCGTTGCGCTCCTGGTACTCGGCCACGTAAATCTCCAGCACGCTCATGGTGGGGTCGCCCACCCGGATGTTGCGGATCTCGATGCGGCCGCCGGATTTTTCCACCAGCTCTTTTAAGACATTGGCCGGGCCGCCCGCGCCCTGGTCGTGGATCACGTCGATCAGGGTCTTGTCGCCCATCTCGTTGCAGGCCCGGATCACCCGGTTCATCTTCTGCTCCATCTCGGCGTCGCCGCGCTGGACCGCATCGAAATCAAGCTCAGAAACATTCTCGCCCTGGAGCATGCTGGAGGCGGCCCCGCCGCCGAATCCGACCCTATAGGCCGGGCCGCCCACCTGAACGATGAGCATGCCCTTTTCCTCCTTGGCCTTGACGGTGTGCCTCGCGTCGATTTGGCCGACGCCTGCGGTGAACATGATGGGCTTGAGAAAGCCCCAGCGCTCGCCGTCATCCAGGCGCAGGTCAAAGGAGCGGGTGAAGCCCAGGACCAGGGGCTCGCCGAATTTGTTGCCGTAATCCGAGGCGCCATTGCTGGCCTCGATCTCGATGGTAAGCGCGCTGGCCAGGTTGTCCGGGCATTCGTAGCGGTTTTCCCAGGGCAGGTCATAGCCGGGGATGTGAAGGTTGGCCACGCAGTAGCCCGCGGTCCCGGCCATGACAAAGCCGCCCTTGCCGGTGCCCTGCACGTCGCGGATTCTGCCGCCGGTGCCGGTTTCGGCCCCTGGGAACGGGGCGACCCCGGTGGGGAAGTTATGGGTCTCGGCGGTGAGCAGCACATGGTAGACCACCTCTTGGGCGGCGAGGGGAGACGGCGCGCCGGGCTCGTCGGGGATGAGGGTGGTGATTCTGTGCCCCTCCACGGCGCTGGAGTTATCTTTAAAGGCGATGACGCTGCCCTTGGGATGGGCGGTGAGGGTGTCGGTGACCAACTGGAAGAGGTTGCTCTTCTGCTCCACGCCGTCGATGATCTGCCTGCCCCGGAAAAAGCCGTGCCGCGAATGCTCGGAGTTGGCGTTGTTGAGGTCCATGATCTCGACGATGGTGGGGTTGCGCTTGTGCTTGGTGACAAAGTAGTCGTAGTAGAAATTGCGGTCCCACTCGTCCATGGAGATGCCGGGGATTGCAAGCAGCCCGTCCGGCCCCTGGCCCACGAGATCGATTTCATACACCGGCTCCGGGGTCACCCCGGTTTCAAAGGTGGTGAGCGGCGCCAAATATTGGCACTCGGTCATCCGGTCGTGGTTGGCCGCGACAAAGGCCCCGAGGTCCTCGCCCGCATCCACCAGAAAACGGCGGGAGCGTTCGACCCTGGTCACCGCATCAAGGCCGATGGCCCGGCAGATGGAAACCAGGTTCGACGACCAGGCCGTGGCGAAATTGAGCCGCGGCCCCAGCTCCACCACCCGCTCTCCGGCGAGATTGGGGGTGCCTGTGACGGTTCCGGCCAAAAAGCCGTCCGCCAGCACAAGCCGGAGCCTCTCCAGCTCGGCGGCGGCAAGGGGGGAGGTGCTTTCGATGTTGAAACAGTATTCACAATTGCCGTCAATGGCGCGGTATAACTGACTGACTGTCGTTCCCATGGTGGTATCCTAAAAGTATATATGCACACGTAGCGGCGGAAATAAGCAAGCACCCAACCTATCATTAAACCACACTTTTTTCCGCAGGAAATTGCGCTCCCCCGGCAAAAAGACCTTTTCCTCCACCCGCCTCCCCTCACACCCCGCGGAGGCTCGCCTTGCTCTCTTGCAGCCTTTCATCTTGCGCCTTTCCCCGTGCCCCTTTATGATACGGGCATGAAACCGCGCCAGGAGAACACCGCCCTTTCTTTTGCCGAAATCATCGGCCAGGACAAGGCTAAAAAAATGCTGCACCGCGCCGTGGAACAAGGGAGGCTGGCCCACGCCTTTCTCTTCAAGGGCCCCATGGGGGTTGGCAAAAAAACCTTTGCCCGGACCTTTGCCGCCGCCCTCAACTGCCAAAACCCGGCGGGCCACGAGCCCTGCGGCCGGTGTTCCTCCTGCCTCAAATTTCACGCCGGCAGCCACCCGGACTTCCTGGTGCTCGAGCCGGATGGGGCTGCCATCAAGATCAATCAGGTGCGCGAACTGAAAAAAACCTTGGCCTTCCCTCCCCTGGAGGCGAAAATCCGGGTGGCGCTGCTCTGCGATATCCACACCATGCGGCGGGAGGCGGCCAACAGCCTGCTCAAAACCCTGGAAGAACCGCCCGATCAGACCATGCTGATCCTCACCGGTGACGAAGCGGGGGGTATTCTGCCCACCATCCTCTCCCGCTGCCAGACCGTGCCTTTTTTCCCGCTCCCCCAGACAGAGGTGACCAGAATCCTTTGCCAGGAGGCGGACCTCGAGCCGGAAAGCGGCGCCGCCTTGGCGGCCATGGCCGAAGGCAGCCTGGGCCGGGCCAGACTCCTGTTGGCCAAGGATCTGCTGACCATGCGCCGCGAGATTGTCGACACCCTGCTGCAGCTTGAGCCGGACACCCCGGCCGCTGTCCAAGCCCTGACCAAACTGGCCGAATCAGCGGCCAAGCTCAAGGAGGATCTGGGCGAACTCCTGGAATTGCTCACCACCTGGCTCCATGATCTTCTCCTCTTGAGCCGCGGCGCGCCGGGGTCGATCATCAACCGCGATCTGAGCCCGTCTTTTCCCGCTGCCTGCCGCCGCTGGTCCGGCACCCAGCTCGCCGACCGGCTGCGGCTCGTGGAAACGGCCCGAAAACAACTGGCCCGCAACTGCAACCCCACCGCAGTATGCGAAGTACTTTTCTTTGGGCTGCTTTAATGGTATGATCGCCTTTTGTAAGTGTTCCGCAGCACCACATCTGCTTTGTCATCGGCCTGCTCATGTGCAACAGCACACTTCGCAGACCTCTTCCTCGCATCTGTGGCACTTCGAAACACTTACATTCCATGAATATTACTATACTATTTCTCAGCCTGAAGGCTGTCTGAGCGCGATACATGAACGAAACACCGGAAACACCTCCTGCTGAAGAGCTGGTGCATGAAGACCAGCACAATGCGCCGGAAACCTGCTACACCATTCATTTCCGGCCAGGGGACCAATTTTTCTCCGCCGTCTCCCGCATCCAGAACCTCAAGGTGGGTGAGCTGGTCATGGTCCAGACCGAACACGGCCTGGAGCCGGCCACGGTCCGGGCCCGGACCTTGCCCTGCCCCGGTCGAACCGCGCCGGAAGGGTTGGGCAGCCACCTCATCGTCCGGCGGGGAACCAGGGACGAAACCGAGAAATTCGCCCGCCTCCTTGATCGCGAACGGGAGGCCTTTGAGGTCTGCACCCGCTTCATCGGGACCCATGGCTTGCCCATGAAACTCATCAAGGTGGAGCGTTTTTTAAACGGCAGCAAGATCATCTTCTTCTTCACCGCCGACACCAGGGTGGACTTTCGCGAACTGGTCAAGGATCTGGTCCAGGAGTTCCGCACCCGGGTGGAGATCCGCCAGGTCGGGGTCCGCCACGAAACCAAGATGATCGGCGGCCTGGGCTGCTGCGGCCGGGAGCTCTGCTGCTCGTCCTATCTGAAAAACTTTGCCCCGGTTTCCATCAAGATGGCCAAGGAGCAAGGGCTGCCGCTCAATCCGGCCAAGATCTCCGGCATCTGCAACCGGCTGCTCTGCTGCCTTACCTACGAGTACGACACCTACCACGCCATGCGCAAGCAAATGCCCAAACCGGGCAAGACCATCACCGTGGGCGAGAAGAATTACAAGATCATCAAGGTCAACGCCCTGGAGGAAACCCTCGAGGTCAACTGGCTGGAGGGCCAGGAGCGCAATATCATCCTCACCAAGGAGGAATGGAGCCAGGCCCGAGCAGCGCAGCCCGCCCAACAGGGGCAAACCCCGGCCCAGGCCCAAGCGCCTGAGCCGGGAGCCCAGCCGAGCCAGCCCCGAAAGAAAAAGCATAAACAGCACAAAGCCCCGGAAGGGCAGAACCAATGAACCCGTATTATCTCACCACCCCCATCTTTTACGTCAACGCCCAGCCCCACCTGGGCCATGCCTATTCCACCGTGGTGGCTGACACCGTCTGCCGCTACCAGCGCTTGCTGGGCAAGGATGTCCGCTTCCAGACCGGCACCGACGAGCACGGCGACAAGATCGTCCATGCCGCGGCGGACGCCGAGGTTTCCGTGCATGAGTACGTGGACAGGATCAGCGCCATGTTCAGGGCGGCCTGGCCGGTGCTTGCCATCGCGCCGGACACCTTTGTCCGCACCACCGACCCGGCCCACATGGCGGTGGTGCAGGGCATCCTCCAGCAGGTGTACGAGCGGGGCGACATCTATTTCAGCGAGTACACCGGCCTCTACTGCAAGGGGTGCGAGCAGTTCCTCACCGAAAAGGAGTTGGTGGACTCCAAATGCCCGGACCATCTCACCGAACCGGAGCGGATCAGCGAGCAGAATTACTTTTTCCGGATGGGCAAGTACCAGGAGTGGCTCATCGACCATATCAGCAAGCACCCGGAATTCATCACCCCGGAGCGCTACCGCAATGAGGTGCTCTCTTTCCTTAAGGAGCCCCTGGAGGATCTCTGCATCTCCCGGCCCACCACCCGGCTCACCTGGGGCATTCCGCTCCCGTTTGACAACCGCTTTGTCACCTATGTCTGGTTCGACGCCCTGATCAACTACCTCTCCGGCCTGGGCTACCCGGCGGGCCCGGATTTTGCCCGCTACTGGCCGGTTGCCGAGCATGTCATCGCCAAGGATATCCTCAAGCCCCACGCCATCTACTGGCCCACCATGCTCAAGGCCATGGGGCTTGAGCCCTACAAACGGCTGCATGTCCACGGCTACTGGAACATGAACGAGACCAAGATGTCCAAGAGCCTGGGCAACGTGGTGCGCCCCGGCGAGCTGGTGGCGGAATTCGGCGCGGATTCGGTGCGCTACTTCCTGCTCCGCGAGATGTCCTTCGGCCTGGACGCCGGATTTTCCCACGAAGCCCTGGTGGCCCGGCACAACTCCGATCTGACCAACGACCTGGGCAACCTCTTCTCCCGTTCGCTGACCATGGTGAAGAACTTCGCGGCAAGTGCGGTGCCGCAGCCGGGCACCCCATCGGAGCAGGACCGGGAACTGGCCGAGGCGGCCCTGGCCATGCTGACCCACTACCGCGAACACCTGGACCATTTCGCCTTCCACCGGGCCCTGGCCGCGGTGTGGGAGGTGATCAGCCGGGCCAACAAATACATCGTTTCCACCCAGCCCTGGGAACTGGCCAAGGATCCGCAGCAGGCCGACCGTTTGGGCACGGTGCTCTACACCCTGCTGGAGACCCTGCGGCTCATCACCCTGACCCTGCGCCCCATCATGCCGGAAACCGCGGCCAAGATGGCCGAGACCCTGGGGGTGACGGGTGAAACCAATCTCAATGACTGCGGCGTCTGGGGGAGGCTCGTTCCAGGCAGTGCCATCACCCCCGGGGCGCAGCTTTTCCCCAGGCTGCAACGGGAAGAAAAAGATAAAACCCAACCGCCGAAGGCAAAAGCCATGAAAGAACCAGCCGCAGCCAAAGCATCCGCCCCGGAGGCCACTCCGGAGGATGAGGGGCTCGTCACCTTCGACGCCTTCCAGAAGCTGGAACTGCGGGTGGCGGAGATCATCGCAGCCGAAAAGATCGCAAAATCCGACCGCCTCCTCAAGCTGACGGTCAAGGCCCCGGAGGAGCGCACCATAGTGGCGGGCATTGCCCAGCATTATCAGCCGGAAGAGCTCATCGGTCGTCAGGTTATCATTGTCGCCAACCTCAAACCCGCCAAATTGATGGGCGTGGCCTCCCACGGCATGGTCCTGGCCGCCAAGGAAGGCGACCGGCTGGTGCTTTCCGCCCTTTCCGGCCCGGTCGCGCCCGGCAGCAGGGTGGCATGAGCCGGAAAACGCCATCGGATACCGCCCTTCTGTACCGCAGCCTGGAAGAACAGGCCAGCCGCCACCCGGTCCGGACCATCAGGCTCACCGGCAAAGGCGCTGCCCCCCTGGGATTGCTGCTCATCGACGACACCGTTCCCGAACCCGAAGTCGCTTCCCTCTTGGCAGGACTCCGTTTTCCGGACCAGCCCCGGGCAACACTCCTCGGAGACGGGGCCGAAACACTGCCGGACCTGGGCCGGCTCCGTCGGCAACTGGCCATGGAGCTGGCCCAGGTCCGGCAGACCAGATTGCCATGCGCCCTCCTCCTGATCACCCTTTCCGGGGGCGCCGGCCTGGCCGGTCAGGCGGCAGCGCTGGCGCCCTGCCTGCATCCAGGGGATCTGCTCTCCGGCTTTCAAAAAACCGGCCTGGCCCTGATCATGCCCGGCGCCTCGGTGGGCAAAGCACGAAAACGGGCGGAAGAGATCAGGACTCTTCTGCGCACTACTGCTTCCGGCAAGGGCACAAGCCTGGCCCTGGGCATTGCCGTGTGCCATGCCTATGAGACCATCCCCCCGGATCATTTTTTGGCTCTGGCCGAAGCAGAGCTGGCCCGGGCCGTCAAGATGGGCAACGACGCCATCTGCCAAAGCGCCGCCGCCCGATCCGAGGATTCCTGTCAAGTGACCGTGGAGGAACGCGCCCAGTTGTGGATGCAGCCGCGGAAGAGCTCACGGGCAGCGGGGATGGCGGCATAATTTTAGGCACTTGCGATAATCTTGTTTGTGGTTCGACAGGCTCACCACGAACGGAAAAAAGAAATGAATTTACGATGACTACCGTTCGCCTTGAGCCTGTCGAAGGGTGTTTCCAAAGTGTTGAAAAATACTCTTTAACGGATGTCCCGTTGAGATATCCGTCACTTTTACAGCTTTTTGCAGAGGAAAATCGACCATGACCGCGAAAACCAAGCGCTCTCCGAAAATCATCTGTATCAGCAGCGGCAAGGGCGGAGTCGGCAAGACCTCCTTTTCGGTGAACGTGGCAGAAGCCCTTTCCCAGAAAGGCAAATCGGTCCTGCTCATCGACGGCGACCTGGGGCTGGCCAATGTGGATGTGGTGCTGGGGCTCAACGTCCGGCACACCATCCGTGAAACCATTGAAGAAGGACGTGAGCTGGCAAGCTCCCTGGTGGAGATCAACCCGGGATTCCATGTCCTGCCGGCCAGTTCGGGTGTGCCGGAAATGGCCAACCTCTCCTACGAGGAGCAGGCCTTCCTCACCTCCAGCCTGGAAGAGATCATCGACCGCTTCGATTATGTCTTGATCGACACCGCTGCCGGAATCGGCGATTCGGTTCTCTGGTTCAACACCTGGAGCCAGGAGAACATTGTCATCCTGACCCCGGACCCGACCTCGCTCACCGATGCCTACGCCCTGATCAAGGTGCTCCATTCCCGCCACGACAGAAAGCGCTTTCACCTGCTGATAAACAGTGTACAATCCAAGAAAGAAGGCCAGGATGTCTTCGCCAACATGCGCATGGTTCTCGAACGCTTCCTGAAGATCACCCCCCTGGCCCTTGGCACCATGCCGCACGATAAAAGCGTCTCCATGGCCATCCGCCAGCAGAAGCCTTTTTTGCTGGGGGCGCCGGACAGCAAGGCCAGCCTGGAGATTGTCGCCGTGGCGGAGCGCATTATCAATCTGTAACCTAACCGGTTTTTTTTGCGCAACAGCGCACCCGGTTGCATATTTTTTTCACCAAGAGAGGTTTGTTATGTTTGTCGTCGGCAATTTTGTAAGCGCCATGGCCACCCTGGTGGACTTTGCCCTGAGCGCCTATATGTGGGTTATCATCGGCCGGGCCATCATTTCCTGGGTGAACGCCGATCCCTACAACCCCATCGTCCGTTTTCTGCATGAGATCACCGAACCGGCACTCTCCCGCATCCGGAGGGTAGTGCCGGTTTTTGGTAGCGGCCTGGATCTTTCCCCCATGCTGCTTATTCTCGCCCTGATTTTTTTGCGGAGCTTTCTGGTCCCCACCTTGCAGCACCTGGCGAGGAGCATGGGGTAAACCATGAAGTTTTGAGGCACACACAAGGAGCCGAGGCATGATACTCACAGCGCAAGACATTCAATCCCAGCAGTTCCATGTTCGTTTTCGCGGTTTTGATGTGGAAGAGGTGGACGATTTTCTGGAAAAAATCGCCGCGGCTTTCCAGACGGTTTCCGAAGAAAACCAGAAGCTCAAAGGGCGGCTGGAAACCATGGAAAAGGATCTTGCCACCTACCAGAATCAGCAGAAAACCTTCCAGTCCGCCATCATCGCTGCCCAGAATGTCGCCGACGGCATGAAGGAAAAAAGCCGGGAAGAGGCGGAAGCCATCGTGGCCGAAGCCCAGGAAGAAGCGCGGCTGCGCAGGGAAGACGCCAATCTCGAGATTGGCGAACTGAAAAGAAAAATCGAGGATCTGAAATCGCTGCGGGAACAGGCCAGACAGGAGCTCCGCCAGCAGCTGCAATCCTACCTGCACATGCTGGAGACGGAGCCCGCAGACAGCGGGCGGGCGATGGAGCATTTCAGCTCCCCGTCCCGCAGGCCGGAGCCCCAGCGGACTGCCGGCTATGGCGGCCGCGCCGCAGCCGGGATGCAGAGCGAAAGCCGGCGCCAGGGCAGCGGCCTTGGAGCCTCCGAGGAGGCAGACCTCAGCGACCTCTACGTCAAGATCGACATCCCGGAGAAGGGCCTGGGCGCCATGGCCGTAAGCAGCGAAAACGACTTCTCCCCCCAGGACATTGCCCTGACCTCGTCATTCTCGGCGCACAAAGATATCCTGGTCATGGATGAGGACGACGAGGTTCCGGATTCCATTCTCCCGGACCTTGACGGCGACATGTCCTTCAGCCTGGAAGATCCACTGGAGAGCAATGAGCCTGCCGTATCCTTCGCCGGAAACCTGTCGGAGGCCAAGAAAAAAGCGAAGGAATTCAACCCCGATGAATCGCCCCTATGACCTATCTGCGGGAACAGGCTGACAGCGCCTCGGTCAGCCTCTCCATCCATTTGCAGCCCAAGGCCTCCCGCACCCGCCTCGCCGGGCTCCACGGCGAGGCGCTCAAGCTCTGCATCACCTCCCCGCCGGTGGATGGCAAGGCAAACGCGGCGGTGATCGAGTTTTTTGCCAAGCTCTTCAAGATCCCCAAGGGAGCCGTCACCATTGCCAGCGGCGAGGCCAGCCGCGACAAACGGATTATCCTCGCCGGAATCTCGGCCGGCCAGGCCGAGGCCGTGCTGCACCCCCTCCTGCATCCATAATGGCGGGTTGAATAATGACTCCTCTTACGATCGGCATCCTTTCCGACACACATCTTTCCCAACCCACCGAGACCTTCAAAAAGATCGCGGACGCCTGCTTCCATGGGGCGGACATGATTCTCCATGCCGGAGACCTCACCGATCCCGCGATTCTCACGGTATTTTCCGGCAAGGAGGTGCATGCCGTGCACGGCAATATGTGCTCCGCCCTCTCCTGCCAACATCTGCCCACCCACAAGGAGATCAGGGTGGGTGGCTTCACCATCGGCCTGATCCACCGGTTTGGCAACACCTATGATTTTGAGTCCCGCCTCATCGAGATCTTTCCGGAGGCGGACTGCATTGTTTACGGCCATACCCACCGGCCGGTCTGCCATCGCCTCGGCGGGGTTCTCTACATCAACCCCGGCAGTTTCACCGGCACGGGATATTCCGGGGCAGGCGGCACCTTTGCCATCCTTGAGGTGGGGGAAACACTGCAGGCGCAAATCTATCAGATTCAGGCAAAGCTATGAAAACCCTCTGGACGCCCTGGCGGATGGAATACATCGAAGGCAAGACAGGCAGGGATTCGGGCTGCATCTTCTGTGCGGCCCCGGAACAGACTCATTCGGCCCAGGATCTGATCCTGCACCGCAACGGAGCCCTGGTGGTAATGATGAACCGTTTCCCCTATGCCAACGGCCATCTGCTGGTGGCCCCGGCCCACCATCTCGCGGATCTCGGCGATCTCAGCGAAGAGGAAAATGGAGCCATCGCCGCCATGCTGGCCCGTTGCACCACCATTCTGCGCAAGACACTCCAGCCGGACGGCTTCAATATCGGCCTGAACCTGGGCGAGGTGGCGGGGGCCGGGATCGCCGGCCACCTGCACTGGCACATCGTCCCCCGCTGGCATGGGGACCACAACTACATGACCGTGCTGGCCGAGGTCCGCACCATTCCGGAACATATCGAGAAGACCTTCGCGCGGCTGCTGCCGGAGTTCGAAAACAGGTAAGCGGGCAAACAACCCGCCTTACCCTGAGCCGTGCTTACTCGGTCATGAAATCCCACGCCTTGCCGTGGATCTTCTGCTGCAACTCCCAGATATCCTTGCGTTTTCTTAAGAGATCCTTTTTGTCCGCCTTGGCATTGCGGGCCGCCTCGGCATACTCGAACTGCTTGTCGTGGAGCTTCTTGCGCAGCTCCTTGGTTGCGTCCAGAAACTGTTGCTGCGCCTCCGGGCTCAGGCGGCCCATGCCGGGGGCCATCATGCCGCAGCCCATGCCGCAGCCCATGCCGGAGTCCATCGTCCCGCACATGCCTTTGTTGCCCTTCATGCCGCCCTGGCCGCCCATCTTGCCATGCATCTTGCCATGCCCCATTGCGCCGCCCATCATGCCCGAAGCCATGGGGGCGGCCGCCGCGGCGGGAGCTGCATCGTGCTCTGCCGCCGGTGCCGGGCCGTGCGCGCCCGCATGCCCGGTCTGGGCCGAAACAGCGGAGGCGGCAAGAAAAGATGCCAGTACGGATGCCAACAAAATTCTTTTTTTCATTTTTCCCTCCTGTGGGAATGTGGTGGTTGGGGCGGGCCTGTTCCAGGCGTTGCCTCCTGTTCGAATAGTACAGTCCGCATCATTAATCATGCAGTATATAAAATATGTGACACCCCTGGCGCAGATTGGTTCCATTTTTCCGGCACGGCCAACACATTCCGGAGTCCGGATCGCTTCCCTGCCTGCGGATCGACGCGCCAAATACAGCCGCTCCACCCCTGCATATGCGGCCTGTGCTTGACTTTTCCCCAAAAACCTCCTATCAATCGCTACAGGAGCCTACAGGATCGCTTCGAAACGCCACAGCACAAGGGACAATCCCCCTCTCGACCACTTATTTATGACCACGACCACATCCGCCTCCGTCAAGATCACCCCCATGATGCAGCAGTACCTTGAGATCAAGGCCCAGCATCAGGATGCCATTCTTTTTTACCGTCTGGGCGATTTCTACGAGATGTTCTTCGACGATGCCGTAACCGCCTCGCGCGTGCTGGGCATCACCCTCACCTCCAGAAACAGCAAGGATTACGAGAACCGGGTGCCCCTGTGCGGGATTCCGTACCACGCGGTCTCCTCCTATCTGGCCAAAATGATCAAGGCCGGCTTCAAGGTCGCCATCTGCGAGCAGGTGGAGGACCCGAAAGAGGCCAAAGGGGTGGTGCGGCGCGAGGTGGTCCGGGTGGTGACTCCGGGCCTTGTCACCGACGAGCAGCTCCTCGACGGCAAGGACAACCGGTATCTGGCCGCCATCTGCCAGAAGGGCAAGGAGTGGGGCTTGAGCCTGCTCGATCTCTCCACCGGCGAATTCCTGGTGAGCGAGCGGGAAGACCTCCCGGCCCTGCTGGATGAACTCGGCCGCCTGGCTCCTTCCGAAATCCTGCTGCCGGAAGAACCCGGGGAAGATTCGCCCCTGTCCGACGAACTGCTGGGCCTTCTGCCGCAAAGCTGCCTGACCGGACGACCGGTTGCCGGTTTTCATCCGGAGACGGCCCGGAAGAGGCTGCTGGAGCATTTCCGGGTGGTCAACCTGGCCGGGTTCGGCTGCGAGGAGATGCGCGCCGGCATCGGTGCGGCAGGCGGACTGCTCCTCTACCTGCAGGAAACCCAAAAAACAGCCCTTGATCATATCGAGCGGCTCACCCCCATCGAATTCGAACACCTCCTGCTCATGGACGAATCCTCCCGCCGCAATCTGGAACTCACCCAGACCATCACCGACGGCACCAGGGAGGGTTCGCTGCTGGACACCCTGGATATGTGCGAAACCCCCATGGGTGCCCGGCTGCTCAAGAAAAACCTCTTGTTTCCCCTGCGGGAGGTCGAAGGTATCCGGCGGCGGCTGGACACGGTGGAACAGCTCTGCCTTGCCCCCCGGTTGCGGGAGGAGCTCCGGGAACTGCTGGGCAAGGTCTACGATCTGGAGCGCCTCAACGGCCGGGTGGTGCTGGGCACGGCCAATGGCCGCGATCTCACGGCCCTCAAGTGTTCCCTGGCCCAACTGCCCCAGCTCAAAGAAAAATTATCAGGGACCAGCGGCCTGCTGGCCGACCTGGGCGCCATGGACGAGCTGGCCGAACTCCGCGCCCTGCTGGAAACGGGTATCCGCGAGGACGCCCCGGTGACCCTGCGGGAAGGCAACCTGATCCGGCCCGGCTACAACGCGGAGCTTGACGAACTGGTCAGCCTGCTGCGCGACGGCAAGGATCTGATCCTGGGGTTGGAGGCCCGCGAACGCCAACGCACCGGCATCAGCAACCTCAAGGTCGGCTACAACAAGATCTTCGGCTACTACATCGAGATCAGCCGGGGCCAATTGGCCCATGTGCCGGACAACTTCATCCGCAAGCAGACCCTGGTCAACGCCGAACGTTTCATCACCCCGGAGCTCAAGGAGTTCGAGGAAAAGGTCACCGGCGCCCAGGACAAACGGCTGGAGCTGGAATATCGGCTTTTCAGCGCGATCAGGAGCACGGCGGCCGAGGCCTCCTCCCGGATTCTCCACACCGCCGCCCGGCTGGCCCGGATCGATTTTTTCTGCTGCCTGGCCGAGGCGGCCCAGCGATACCGCTACACCAAACCGGTGATCAACGCAGGCGAGGCGATCATCATCACCGAGGGCCGCCATCCCGTGATCGAACGCGCCCTGCCCCCGGGCCGCTTTGTGCCCAACGATATCCATCTGGATCAGGAAAGCGAAGAGGTTCTGATCATCACCGGGCCCAACATGGCCGGCAAATCCACGGTGCTGCGGCAGACCGCGCTCATCACCCTCATGGCCCAGATGGGCGGCTTTGTCCCTGCGGCCGCGGCGGAGATCGGGGTGGTGGACCGCATCTTCACCCGGGTCGGGGCCTCGGACAACCTGCGCCGCGGCCAGTCCACCTTCATGGTGGAGATGAACGAGACGGCCAACATCCTCAACAACGCCACCGAGCGGAGCCTGGTGATCCTCGATGAGATCGGCCGGGGCACCTCCACCTTTGACGGCCTTTCCATCGCCTGGGCCGTGGCTGAAGACCTGGTCAACAAAAACGGCAAGGGGGTCAAGACCATCTTCGCCACCCACTATCACGAGCTGACCGAGCTGGCCGCCACCAACCCCCGGGTCAAGAACTACAACATCGCGGTGCGGGAGTGGAACGACACCATCATCTTTCTCCACAAGCTGCTGCCCGGCGGCACCAACCGCAGCTACGGCATCCAGGTGGCCGCCCTGGCCGGGGTTCCGGCCAGGGTAGTTGCCAGGGCCAAGGAATTATTGCATAATATCGAACAGGGAGAGTTCAACCGGCAGGGCGAACCGCGCATCGCCACCTCGCCCAGAAAAAAGAAGCCCCAACCCGGCCAGCTCTCCCTCTTCGGCCTCGGGGAATCGCAGGCTGTGCGCAGGCTGCGGGAGATCAATCCCGATGGACTGTCGCCCCGCGAGGCCCTGGATCTGCTCTATGAACTCAAGAGGTTGAACGATGCGGAGTAGTGTAACGACAGAGGCACGGAAACAGCGGAGAGGCCTTTTTCCTTGCTGGCCGCTTGTGCTTGCCGTGCTGCTCCTGCTCACCCCCCCGGCCTGGGCCGGGCTGGAACCGGACGACATCGCCCGGCAATACGGGCAGGCCAAGGCCTACTACCAGGATCTGCTCAACACCGGCAAGGGCACGAATCGCAAAAGCTGGCTCACCTCCGTCACCGCCTTCCGCAGCATCTACAAGGCAGCGCCCGATCATCAGGTTGCCCCAAAATCCCTGTTCATGCTGGGGCAGATCCACCAAACCATGTTCCGGCAGAGCGGCTTGGCCAAGGATCTTGACCAGGCCATCGCCTCCTACGAAGAGCTGAGCGCTAAGTACGCGGGAAATTTCCTGGCCGATGACGCCTTTTTTATCCTGGGCACCATCTACCTGACCGAGAAAAAGGATCCGTCAAAGGCTGCGCGGGCCTTTACCAAGATCATCGCCATCTACCCGGAGGGAGACATGGCGGCGGCGGCGGAAGAAAAGCTGTTGCAGATCAAGCATGGCGCAATCGCACCGGACCCGGCCTCAACCCCGGTAAAAGAAGAGCCTGGAGAAAAATGCATCACCCCCCAGATCGCCGAAGAACCGGCTCCCCCTGAATCCGCCGCAAAAAAAACCGGGCTGGCCACGGTGCTGCCCATCCGCCACTGGTCCAACAACCGTTACACCCGTCTCATCGTTGAAACCACCGGGCCGGTCACCTTCAAACACCAGGTACTCTCCGGAGACGAGGCTTCCCAGCGAAGGATTTACATCGACCTGCACAACACCCGCCTCGGTTCGGAAAACGTCAAAACCATCCCCATTGAAGACGGCCTCTTGCGCCGGGTCAGGAACGCCCAGTTTGATCCGCAAACCGTGCGCGTTGTCCTGGACACCCAAACCACGATCTCCGACTACAAGGTATTCACCCTGACCGATCCCTTCCGGGTGGTGATCGATGTGATGAGCAGCACCGCCCCTGACAAGGTTGCAAAGAACGGCGGGAAGAAGAGCGCGGACAAGAGCAAAAAAGAAGGCGCCGGGAGCAAGGCTCCCCCCCCAAGCCAGGCGATGCAGGCAGGGGTGGGGATTAAAAAGATCGTCATTGATCCGGGCCACGGCGGCAAAGACCCTGGCACCTGCAGCCCGAGCGGCCTCAAGGAAAAAGACATCGTCCTGGATGTGGCCCTCAGGGTCGCCAAAGCCCTCAGGGAAAAGCCCGGCTACGAGGTTATCCTCACCCGGGACCGCGATGTCTTCATCCCCCTGGAAGAACGAACCGCCATGGCCAATGCCCTGGAAGCTGACCTGTTCCTTTCCATCCACGTCAATGCCGCGCCGAACCATGACGCCAGGGGGATAGAAACCTATGTCCTCGACCTGGCGAGCAACAAGGATGCCATGCGGCTGGCGGCCATGGAAAACGCCACCTCGGCCAAGCAGATCAGCGACCTTCAATCCATCCTGCTGGATCTGATGCAGAATTCAAAAATAAACGAATCGTTGAAACTCGCCGGACTGGTCCAGGAAGGGATGGTGACCGGGCTGAACAAAAAATTCAGCGGGGTCTCCAATCTTGGGGTCAAAAAGGCGCCTTTCGTGGTGCTCATAGGCGCCCAGATGCCTGCCGTCCTCACGGAAATCGCCTTTCTGAGCAATCCGGAGGAGGAAAAACGGCTTAAGGACGACGCCTATCTTACCGGGATTGCCAATCACCTTGCCGGTGGTGTAGCCCAATATGTGGACAGCATGAGCCTGGCCACCAACCTCACGCGCTGATCCGGGCGCAGGCACGCACCCCTCCTTATTGTTTCCAGTTTTTCTCCTCCCGGTACAGGGGAGAATCCGTATCCCGGAACTCTTCTTTTATTCTGACAAACTCCGATTCCTGGCGAAGAAAGGCCGCAACAACCTTGGGATCGAACTGCTTGCCTGTATTGCGCAGGATCTCCTGTTTCGCCTCCTCGTGACCCAGGGCGATACTGTAGCTCCGTCTGCTGGTCATGGCGTCATAGGCATCGGCCAGGGCAACAATGCGGGCGCAGAGGGGAATTCTCTCGCCGGCCAGACCGTAGGGATACCCCTTGCCGTCCCAGCGTTCGTGATGCAGTTGGGCTATCTCCTGGGCAAGAAAGAGATATTCCGATTCGGTCTGTGCATACACGTCCTCAATGAGGCTGCCGCCCACCCTGGCATGATCCTGCAGGGAACGCACCTCCTCATGATTCAATTTTTCCACCTTGTGCAGGAGCTCCACCGAGATGCCAACCTTGCCAAGGTCATGCATCGGGCTGACCTTGGCGATTTCTTCCGCCACGGCAAGAGTGAGGCCAAGTTCCGGAACATTGGTGGCAAGATCCCGGGCCAGCGCCCGGGTGAAATGGTACATGCGGTCCAAATGGCTCCCGGTTTCCTTGCTTTGCAGGGCTGCAAGCTTGGTAAGAAAAAAGATCAGCTCCTCGAATTTTTCTATCTTGAGCACCCTGAATCCTCCGGCGACACGGAGACAGAGCTCGACCGGCCGCACGGGCTTTCGCAAAAAATCGTCCGCCCCCAGGGAAAGGGCGCGGATCAGGGTCTCCTCGTCATCGCGATGTGTTTGGACCAGAATATAGACATAGTGGAGTTGCTTTTCCCTGATCGCGCTGATGAGTTCAAACCCGTCCATCCTGGGCATCTTCAGATCGGTAATAACGAATCGGACTTCAGGATCAACGGCTAATTTCTCCATGGCCTCTTTGCCATCAACCGCTTCAATCACCTCATATCCAGCCTCGCTGAGGTATCCCCGCAGTAAATGGCGCTGTAACGCTTCATCTTCGACGATCAGGATCTTTGTATGGTTGCTCGAGAAAATGTTGCACCCCAGGTTTTCGGTCATGGCTGCCCTCATGGATTCCTTGAAAACAGATTGTTCATTATTCTATGATATCTCTTTTCATAAATGCAATGGTTCATTGCCCAGGACAAATCCCCCTTGCACGGGGAGTCCTCTCCCGCCAGAGTCCGCGCGGGAAAAAAAATCCCCGCCGGCAAAACTACCGGCGGGGATTTTCAGGCATTGTTGCCAGAGAGATCCTTATGCAAGTGAAAAGCTTTGGCGCCCCTCCTTGAGGTCCGCGCCTTCCAGGAAACGACGGATGGACTCAGCGGCCTCCTTGGCCTGGAATACCGCCTTGGCAACGGTCTGCGGCCCGAGCACCGCGTCACCCGCGGCAAAAACCCACTCCACCGAGGTCTGCATGGTGACCTCATCCACCACATAGGTACCCCAGCGGGTCATGGTGAAGTCGAGGCCGGAGCCGGCGGTGGGGTCAACATCCTGGCTGATGGCCGGTATGATGGCATCCGCCTCGATCATGAAGTTGGAGCCCTGGACCACCTCCGGCCGGCAGCGGCCGGAAGCGTCGCACTCGCCAAGCTTCATCCGCAGACACTCGATCCTGGTGAGCCGTCCGTTTTCGCCGTGGATCCTCACTGGCGCGGCCAGCATTTCTATGCGCACTCCTTCTTCCTCCAGGTGGTGGATCTCTGCCTGGGCCGCCGGCATCTCCGCTTTGGTACGGCGGTAGAGGATGAACACCTGATCCGAACCGGTGCGCAACGCGGTGCGGGCGCAGTCTATGGCCACGTTGCCGCCGCCCACCACCACCACGTTGCGACCAAGGTTGAGCTGTTCGCCGACATTGACCCTCCGGAGATAATCGACCCCATGCAGCACACCGGCAAGCTCCTCGCCCTCGACCCCGAGCTTGCGGCTGGCATGTGCGCCGGGGCCGAGGAAAACCGCGGCAAACCCCTCTTTCTGCAAATCCCGCAGGCTCTTATCCTTGCCGATGGTAACGTTATTGACCATGGTGACCCCGCAGTTTCGCAGGGCGGCGAATTCCGCCTCGATAATCGGCCTTGGCAAGCGATAGGCCGGAATGCCCACGGTCAGCATGCCGCCGGAAACCGGCAGGCTCTCGAAGATGGTGCAGTGGTAGCCCAAGTGGGCGAGGTAATAAGCAACCGACATTCCGGCAGGGCCGGAACCGACAATGGCCACTTTTTTATCCTTGGGCAGGGCGCAGGCCAGGAGCAGATTCTTGTTGTTGGCCACCATCCAGTCCACGATATAGCGCTCGAGCATGCCGATGGCCACCGGCTCTCCCTTTTTCCCCCGGATGCAGTGCCCCTCGCATTGGAATTCATGGGGGCAGACCCGCGAACAGATGGCGGGAAGCGAATTGGTCTCGCGATCCAGCCAGTAAGCCTCCTCGATTTTGCCTTCGCGCAAGAGCTTGATAAAGCCGGGAATATCATTATGCACCGGGCACCCTTCCCTGCACTTGGGCTTTTTGCATTGCAGGCACCGCTCCGCCTCCAGTTGCGCTGCTTCGGCCTCATAGCCGGAAACAACCTCGTCAAAATTCTTGATCCGCCCGGCCACGGACAGTTCCCGAGAAAATTGACGGGGAATGTTCATTCTTTCTTTTGTTTCCATCACTGCCTCCTCCCCTGAAGACTGAAGCATCGGTACTAGTACCGATATGTGTCATGATAACGACAGGTTAGACCATAATCTCCATATGGTAAACTGTTTCACTGCGTATTTCATGCATAAATTATAGTTCCAGCCTCCGCGGACGCAAAAATTCGCCACGCCACTGAGACTTTTCAACGGAAAAAAGCGCTTCTTTCAGGGAAATCAGGCAAATGACGCTTGACAATTTCTCGGATAACCCGCAAGTTATACAATATATATCATCAAATCAGCAGAATACATGCGAGCGACATACTTTATGAAAGCAGAGTTTATCAACCCATTTTTGACCGCAGCCAAGAATGTTCTTGAAACAATGGCGCAAACCCAGGTAACTCCACAAAAACCCCGCCTGAAAGAGGGAAACACCTCCTATGGCGAGGTCACCGGCATCATCGGCATGACCTCCGAAGAAATCACCGGGTCCATGATCGTCAGTTTCACGGAAAAATGCATCCTGAAAATTGTCGCCAACATGCTGATGGAAGACCCGAAGGAAAAAATTGACGACGAGGTCGTCGATGCGGTTGGCGAACTGACCAATATGATCTGTGGCGGGGCCAAGGCCCAGTTGGCCAAGCTTGATCATAAATTCGCCTTGGCCACCCCCAACATGGTTGTCGGAAAGGGGGTGGAAATTTCCTATTACTCCAAGGCGCCGACCATTGTCATTCCCTTTGAAACCGCAGCGGGTTCTTTTGTTGTTGAGGCGAATCTCAACGAAAAATCATAGGATTATCCCCAGCCTTTCCCTATAAAAAAAGCCGCTCGTTTCCGAGCGGCTTTTTTTATTCCGTTTTTCTCTTCTTCTCAGGAAGGCTTGTGCCTTTCGGCAACCTTCAATCGGCTCAAGGCCCGCTGCAAGGCGGCTTCAGCCCTGGCGCGGTCAAACTTTTCCTTCTGGGCCTGCGCTTCGGCCAAACGTTTTTCCGCCCGCTCCTTGGACCGCATTGCGCGCTCGACATCAATATCCGCGCCACGCTCCGCCGATTCAACGAGAAAGGTCAGCTTATTATTGGATACTTCACAAAACCCGCCACTCACCATCAGGGTTTCTTCCTGGGCACCGGTCTTATAGGTCAGAACACCTGTTTTGATCGTGCTCAGGAAAGGGGCGTGGTTGGCAAGGACTCCAAATTCACCGCCGTAGCCGGGAGCGGTGACAATGTCAACCTCCTTGCTTACTACTGCCCCTTTGGGAGTTACCACTTCCAATTTTAATTTTTCAGCCATGGGTAATCCTCAAGTCCTTGCCGAACCCTCCCCAGGAGGATTGGGTCCGGCAAGTCAGTCAGTTCCTTAAGCAGCAGTCTTCTCTTTGTTGGCCTTCTCAACCGCCTCTTCAATGCTGCCTACCATGTAGAAAGCTGTCTCGGGCAGCTCGTCGTGTTTGCCTTCCAGGATCTCCTTGAAGCCGCGCACAGTGTCGGCAACCTTGACGTACTTGCCGGCCATGCCGGTGAAGGTCTCCGCAACGGTGAAGGGCTGAGACAGGAAGCGCTGGATCTTACGGGCGCGGGTAACCAGGGTCTGGTCCTCTTCGGAAAGCTCGTCCATACCCAGAATCGCGATGATGTCCTGGAGATCCTTGTACTTCTGCAGGCTGGTCTGTACGCCGCGGGCAACCAGGTAGTGCTCCTCACCCAATACATTGGGGTCGAGAATACGGGAGGTGGAGTCCAGGGGATCAACCGCCGGGTAGATGCCAAGCTCCGCGATCTGGCGGGAAAGAACAACGGTACCGTCCAGATGGGCAAAGGTCGTGGCCGGAGCCGGGTCGGTCAAGTCGTCGGCAGGCACGTAAACGCACTGTACCGCGGTGATGGAACCCTTGTTCGTGGAGGTGATCCGCTCCTGGAGCGCGCCAAGATCGGTGGCCAGGGTGGGCTGATACCCTACCGCCGAAGGAATACGGCCGAGAAGCGCGGAAACCTCGGCACCGGCCTGGGTGAAACGGAAGATATTGTCAACAAAGAAAAGCACGTCCTGGCCCTCTTCGTCACGGAAGTACTCAGCAGCGGACAAGCCGGTCAAAGCAACACGGGAGCGGGCTCCCGGCGGCTCGGTCATCTGGCCGTAAACCAGGGCGGCTTTCGGCAGAACGCCGGACTCTTTCATCTCGTGGTACAGATCGTTCCCCTCACGGGTACGCTCGCCAACCCCGCAGAATACGGAGATGCCGCCATGGTGCATGGCGATGTTGTTTACCATCTCCATCATGATAACGGTCTTGCCGCAGCCGGCGCCGCCGAACAGCCCCATCTTGCCGCCGCGAGGAAACGGAACCAGCAGGTCGATAACCTTGATGCCGGTTTCGAGAACATGCACCTCGGTGGACTGATCGGTGAATGCAGGAGCAGGACGGTGAATGGTGCGCATTTTCTCGGAGGAAATGGGACCCATGCCATCAACCGGACGGCCGACCACGTTCATGATCCGGCCCAGGGCAGGAGCGCCGCAAGGGATCTCGATGGGCTTGCCGGTATCCGTGCACTCCTGACCGCGCACCAGACCGTCGGTCTGGTCCATGGCAACGCAGCGGACAACGTTATCGCCAAGATGCAGGGAAACCTCGATGACCAGATTGTTCGCCTCGTCGCTGATACCCTTGTTGCTTACCAACAGGGCGTTCATGATCTCCGGCAGGTTATCGGGCTCGAACTCCACGTCTACAACAGGTCCGATGACCTGAACAATTTTACCAACTCTTGCTTCACTCATTGAAAAGCCTCCTCAGCTAGTACGTACATTGACAATCTATGATTGCTGAATGATTCAGCCTGATTTCACCTGGTTACTTCAACGCTTCCGCGCCGCCGACAATGTCCATCAGTTCAGCGGTGATGCCAGCCTGCCGGGCCTTGTTGTAAATCAGGGTCAGGCTGTGGATGATATCCTTACAGGCGTTGGTGGCGTTGTCCATGGCGCTCATCCGGGCGGCATGCTCGCTGGCGCTGACTTCCAGCATGGCGTGGTAAACCATGACATTCATGTACAGCGGCAGCAGCACTTCCATGATTTCCTCGGTGCTCGGCTCATAGATGTATGCCCCGGCCGCCGAAGAGGTAGCCTCGGTTGCCGCTACGGCATCCGGCTGGATGGGCAAAAACATCTGCTCTGCCGGACGCTGCACGGCGACACTTTTGAATTTCCCGTAAACAATCCGGACTTCATCACTCTCGCCGGTGAGGAAATTTCCGGCGATATCCTGGGCAATGGCCCGGGCATTGAACATCTGGAAGGTGCCCATCAGATCCAAGTAACGCTGACGGACCTTTCCGGTCTTCCGGAAGTAGCTGGCACTCTTCTTGCCGACACAGACCAGGGTTACCTTCTTGCCCTCTCCTTCCAGACGAGCAATCAGCTTCTCGGTCATCTTCAAAATATTGGAGTTGAAGCTTCCGCACAGGCCGCGATCCGAGGTGACCACCAGGATCTCCACGGTCTTGACCTCACGTTTCTCCATGAGGGGAAACGCGCCGGAATCCATGGCCGAAGACAGATTGCCCATGGCCGCGTTGAACTTCTCGGCATAGGAACGGAAATCTTCCATCTTCTGCTGCGCTCCGCGAAGCTTGGCCGCAGCGACCATGTTCATGGCCTTGGTGATCTGTGAAGTTTTCTTCACGCCACCAATTTTCGTTTTTACATCTTTTAGGCTCGGCATGAGACCTTACCCCCCCTTATTTAAGGCCTTTGGCAGCCTTGAAAGATTCCCCGAAAGCCTGCAGCGTGGCCCTGATTTTCTCTTCCAGGGCAGCATCGATGGCTTGCTTTTCTTTCAGGTCGTCATAGATGCTGGGCTGGTTTTTCTCGATATGGGCATAGAGCTGCTGCTCATACTCAGCCAGGCTGTCAACAGGCAGGGTGTCGAGATAGCCGCGGGTGCCGGCAAAGAGGATGCAGATCTGTTTTTCCATGGGCAGCGGCTGATACTGGGGCTGCTTCAGGATCTCAACCAGACGGGCGCCACGGGTCAACTGGGCCTGGGTGGCGGCGTCAAGGTCGGAACCGAAACCGGCAAAGGCGGCGAGTTCGCGATACTGGGCCAGATCCAGACGGAGAGAACCGGCAACCTGCTTCATGGCCTTAACCTGGGCAGCGCCGCCTACGCGGGATACGGAAAGGCCGACGTTGATCGCCGGACGAACGCCGGCGAAAAAGAGGTTGGGCTCAAGGTATACCTGACCGTCGGTGATGGAGATAACGTTGGTCGGGATAAAGGCGGAAACGTCACCGGCCTGGGTCTCGATGATGGGCAGGGCGGTCAAAGAACCTGCGCCCAGGGCATCGTTCACCTTGCAGGAACGCTCCAGCAGACGGGAGTGGTTGAAAAAGATGTCGCCGGGGTAGGCTTCACGTCCCGGCGGACGACGCAGAAGCAGGGAGAGCTCGCGGTAGGAAACCGCCTGCTTGGAAAGATCGTCATAGATGATCAGGGCATGCTGGCCGTTGTCTCGGAAGTACTCGCCCATGGCGCAACCGGCAAAAGCGGCGACATACTGCATGGGCGCCGGATCGGAGGCGCAGGCCGCTACCACGGTGGTGTATTCCATGGCGCCGTGTTTCCGGAGCGCTTCAACAACCAGGGCCACCGTTGATTTCTTCTGGCCGATGGCCACATAGACGCAGTGCACGTCGGTGTATTTCTGGGCGATGATCGCGTCAACGCAGAGAGCGGTCTTGCCGATCTGCCGATCGCCGATGACCAGTTCGCGCTGGCCGCGGCCAACAGGGGTCATGGCGTCAACGGCCTTGGCGCCGGTGTAGCAGGGCTCGTGCACGGACTTACGGGCGATAACACCGGGAGCCAAAACCTCGATCTTGGAGCTGTGCTTGGCGTTCAGGGGGCCCTGGCCGTCAATGGGGTTGCCCACGCCGTCAACGACGCGGCCTTCCATCTCGGGGCCGACGGGAACCTCGGCAATACGACCGGTCCGTTTGACGGTGTCGCCTTCTTTGATCTTGCGCACGTCGCCAAGAATCGCGCACCCGACGTTGTCCGCTTCCAAGTTCAGGGCGATGCCCAAAATGCCGCCGGGGAATTCAAGCAGCTCCATGGCCATGCATTTTTCAACCCCGTACACACGAGCGATACCGTCACCAACGGAGATTACGGTGCCGGTTTCACTCAGATCAACTTTACTTTCGTAATCCTTGATCTGCCCCTTGATGATTTGACTGATCTCTTCGGCTTTGATCTGCATTTGTCGTATTAACTCCCCTTAATGGATTCTTTTAAACCAGCAAGCTGTGACTTGATGCTTCCATCGAGCACCAGATCACCGACCTTGGCCACGATCCCGCCGATAATGGACGGATCGACCCGGGCCGTAAGGACGACCTGCTTGCCGGTTATTTTTTCCAATGTTGCTTTCACCTTTGCACTGAGTTCGGGGGTCAGCTCCATGGCCGAAACCACCGTTCCCTGACACATATTATTATCCGCATCGACCATCGCCTGAAACACCGCTGCGATGTCGGGGAGGATGTTCGCACGTTTTTTCTGCACCAGCAGCTTGAAAAAGTTGCCCAAAACCTGGGAAACCTGCATGGAGGCGAGGAGATGCTCCATGACCTTCTCCCGCGCCTCAACGGGATACAACGGGTTGGTCAGGGCATCGGCCACCTCAGGCATCCCGGCGAAAAGCTCGGACATGGCGTTGAGGGTCTTGGTGAAATCCGCGAAGGCATTGCCTTCCTTGCCGACGGCAAACAACGCCTTGGCGTACCGCTTGGCTATTACCGTGTTCTTCACTGAATACCTCCCACCTTTTCAAGAGACAGCTCAACCATCCTGCTTTGATCCGCAGGCTGGATATTCTTTTTCACCAGCTCTTCCGCCAGCAGCACGGCTTGCTCGGCAATCTCGCCCTTCAGGCGGGCCTTGGCCTCGGCAAGCTCATGGGCCACGGCCATCTCGGCCTGACGCTTGATATCGCCCGCATTGCGCTCGGCATCGGCGATGATCTTCTCCTTCTCGGCCTCGCCCTGCTTGACCGCCTCGGTGATGATACTGTTCACCTCGTCATCGAGTTTGGCAAGTTTAGCTTCGGCCTCCTTGTACAGATGCTCTGCTTCGGCCTTGCGGGACTCCAGGGCCTCAAGCTGATCCTTGATCCCGTCCCGCCGGCTGCTTAAGCCGTTGGTAAAGGGTTTTTTCAAAAAGAAGACCAGGATGAAGACCAGCCCGGCAAAGTTCGTGGTCCGCCACAGGAGATCCAACCACTTCTCCTTGGGGATGGGGCCATCTCCGGCCGCATAGGCGGTTGCGGCAACCGCCAGCGCCATGAGCAAGGACAGGGCTGCGGAGCTGATTTTTTTCCAGGATGCGTTTTTCATTTACAGAGCCCTCCCCAAAACCTTGCCGGCCATGTCATTGGCAAACCCGGAGATCTGCCCCTGCAACTCTGCCTGGGCCGCGGCAAACTCTTTCTCTATTTCGGCAAGCTGACCGGTTTTCTGCGCGTCAACCTCCTTGCGGATCCCGGCCAGTTTTTCCGTGCTTTCGGCAAGGGCGGCATTGCGGGCAGTTTCGTACTCTTTCTTGGCCCTGATCCTGGCCTCCTTCATCTTCTGACCAAACTCATCGAGACGCAGCACGGCATTCTTCTTGAATTGGTCGATGCCCTCATCAAGGCCGGTGGTCTTCTTCTGCCGCTCTTCGAGAATCGAACGGATCGGTTTGTACAAGACTGCATTCAAGACGACAATAAGCAAGAGCATATTGGCGATCTGAATGAGCATGGTCAGGTCGATAGTAATCATCACTGCCCCCCGTTTTCTTTACAATTTATATGTGAAAAAATCTCGGTATGTGCACTTGAAATGAATGCCTGTTCATTAACAATTGAACGGTTCTAATCGAATTTTTTTTGCCTGTCAACACATTTTCCCGTTGCTTTTTCCCCGTTTTTCCATGGGTATTTCTACTGTTTTTTCATCGGTCCGGTTTTCAGGAGGACGCTTTCGCTCCTTGGGCGGTGATGATGCCCGGCACTGCCGCGAGCGCTTCGGGCAGTTTATCCGCCATGGTTCCTCCGGCCTGGGCCATGTCCGGGCGCCCGCCCCCGCTGCCGCCCACCATGGCGGCCACCTCTTTGACAATCCGGCCGGCATGGAAACGGATGGACAGATCCTTGGTCACCATGGCCAGCAGGCTGACCTTTCCTTCAAAGACGCCGCCCAAAACCGCGATGCCGCTGCCCAGCCCGTCGCGCACCCGGTCGCCCACCTCGCGCATGGTTTTCGGCGAATCCATGGCGATCTGGGCGACAACCACCTTCACCCCGTCGATCACCTGCGCGTTGCCGAGCATGGAGTCGAGATCATTGACGGAAAGATCCGCAGTGAGGCGACTGACTTCCCGTTCCAGCTCCTTCTGCCGGGCCAGAATTTTTTCTATCTTTCCGGGTAATTCCTCCGGGGAGGTCTTGAGTTTGGCCGCCAGCATTCCCAACTGCGCTTCGACCTGCTGGAACCGTTCCATGGCGCCTGGGCCGGTTACCGCCTCGATACGGCGCACCCCGGCGGCAATGCCGGTTTCACTGACAATCTTGAACAAACCAATCTCTCCGGTGGCCCCCACATGGGTGCCGCCGCACAGCTCCCTGCTGACCTCGCCGACGGAAACAACCCGAACCTTTGCCTCGTATTTCTCGCCGAACAGGGCCGTGGCCCCGTTCTTAATCGCTTCCTCCCGGTCCAGCACCGCGGTGGACACCTGGGTATTGGCCCGGATTCCCTCATTGACCATCTTTTCCACCCGGACAAGCTCCTCGCGGCTGAGCGGGGAAAAATGGGTGAAATCGAAGCGCAGCCGATCCGGATTGACCAGGGAGCCGGACTGCTTGACATGCTCGCCCAGCACCTCGCGCAGGGCGGCCTGCAGGAGATGGGTGGCGGTATGGTTGTTGGCCGTGCGCCGGCGCTTGCCTTCCGCCACCTTGAGTTCGACACCCTCGCCGAGGGAGAGGCTGCCCTCGATGACCTCGGCCTGATGGAGGATGAGCCCATCCCCCACGGCCACGGTATTTTCCACCCTGGCCTTGCCCTGCACCCCGATGATCATGCCCCGGTCGCCGCTCTGCCCGCCGGATTCGGCATAAAACGGGGTTTCCGGGCAGACCAGGGAAATCTGCTCCCCGGTGCCGGCCTGCTCCATGCTTTCACCGCCGGCGCTCACCAGCCCGCTGATGACCCCGTGGTGATGCCGGGTCTCATAGCCGACAAAACGGCTGCGCGTTCCCGCTTCGAGCAGGGCGCGGACCCCTGAGCCCATTTCGGCGAGCGAGGTGGCTTTCCAGGATTTCTTGGACTGATTGCGCTGCACCTCCATGGCCGCGTTGAATCCTGCCTCATCGGCCAGCATGCCTTTCTCGATGGCGATGTCCTTGACGATATCCACGGGGAAGCCATAGGTATCGTAGAGCTTGAAGATAAAATCCCCGGCCACCATCTTTTCACCAGCCTCCTGTAGCCGCTTCATCTCCTGATGGAGCATGGCCAGGCCATTGTCCAGGGTTTCCAGGAAGCGCACCTCCTCGTTGTGCACCACCTTGGCCAGCAGTTCCCGCGCCCCGTGGAGATGGGGATACGCCTCGCCCATCTCGGCGATGACCGCGGAGGTCACCCCGGTCAGAAACGGTTTTTTCAGCCCCAGCGAGCGGCCGAACCGGATGGCCCGCCGCATGATGCGGCGGAGCACGTAGCCCCGCCCCTCGTTGGAGGGCAGCACCCCGTCGGCCACCAGAAAGGTGGTGGCCCGGCTGTGGTCGGCGATGACCCGCAGGGCCGTGTTGGTTGCAGCATCCTCGCCGTACTTCACCCCGGCGGCAGCGGCGATGGCCGCGATGATGCCGGCAAAGAGATCGGAGTCGTAGTTGGTGAATTTCCCCTGGGTTACGGCGGCAATGCGCTCCAAGCCCATGCCGGTGTCGATGCTCGGCTTGGGCAGCGGGGTCAGGGCGCCGTCCTCGCTGCGGTTGAACTGCATGAACACCAGATTCCAGATCTCCAGGAAACGGTCGCAGTCGCAGCCGAGCTTACAATCGGGCCTGCCGCAGCCCGCCTCCACCCCCTGGTCGATGTGGATCTCCGAGCAGGGGCCGCAGGGGCCGGTGTCGCCCATGGCCCAGAAGTTGTCTTTTTCCCCCATGCGGACAATGCGGCCCTGGGGCAGATCCTTGACCTTTTCCCAGAGGCCGAAGGCCTCGTCGTCATCGTCAAACACCGAAACCCAGAGCTTCTGCGGGTCCAGGCCTATCTCCTTGGTGAGAAAATCCCAGGCATAATGGATGGCGTCTTTCTTGAAATAATCGCCAAAGGAAAAATTGCCGAGCATCTCGAAAAAGGTGTGGTGCCGTGCGGTGTAGCCCACGTTTTCCAGGTCGTTGTGCTTGCCGCCGGCCCGCACGCAGCGCTGGCTGGTGACCGCCCGGACGTAATCCCGCTTGTCCTCGCCCATGAACACCCGCTTGAACTGCACCATCCCCGCATTGGTGAACAACAGGGTCGGGTCGTCGTGGGGCACCAGGGCAGAGCTTTCCACCACCGTATGGCCCTTGTCGGCAAAGTAGGTCAAAAATCGCTTGCGTATGTCGCTTCCGGTCATTGGTCCATTCCTTCAAAGTACAGAAGCGGAACGCTTCCGCATCCCGCTTCTCAATAATGATATGTGTTGCCTGAATTCAGATCAGTCTGCGATCGCAGCCTTTGCAACCGGGCCTTTTTCTCCGACCGCGGGCAAACCATACCCGAGGCGCACCTTTCTTTCAAGGTCCTCGCACATCTCCGGATGCTCTTTGAGGAAGATCTTGGAGTTCTCCCTGCCCTGGCCGATGCGCTCGCCGTTGTAGGAGTACCAGGCCCCGCTTTTCTCGACAATGTCCTGGGCCGTGGCCAGATCGAGCAGATCCCCTACCTTGGAGGCGCCTTCCCCATAAATGATGTCGAACTCCGCCTCTTTAAAGGGCGGGGCCATCTTGTTTTTCACTATCTTGACCTTGGTCCGGTTGCCGATCACCTCCACCCCGTCCTTGATCGCGGCCTGGCGCCGGATATCGATGCGAAGCGAGCTGTAAAACTTGAGGGCATTGCCGCCGGTGGTGGTTTCCGGATTCCCGAACATGACCCCGATCTTCATCCGGATCTGGTTGATGAAGATGATCGCGGTATTGGTGCGCTTGAGCACGCCGGTGAGCTTGCGCATGGCCTGGGACATGAGCCGGGCCTGGAGGCCGACATGGGAGTCGCCGGCGTTGCCGTCGATCTCCGCCTTGGGCACCAGGGCCGCCACCGAGTCGATAACAATAACGTCCACCGCCCCGCTGCGGATGAGGATCTCGGCGATCTCCAGGGCCTGCTCGCCGAAGTCGGGCTGGGAGACCAAAAGATCGTCCACCTTGACCCCGAGGCGCTCGGCATAGCCGATGTCCAGGGCATGCTCGGCATCGATGAAGGCCGCGCTGCCCCCTGCTTTCTGAGCCTCGGCGATAACATGCAGGGCCAGGGTGGTTTTGCCGGAAGACTCCGGTCCGTAAATCTCCGTGATCCTCCCCCTGGGAACGCCGCCGATGCCGGTGGCGATATCAATGCTCAGGGTGCCGGTGGGGATGACCGCCACCGCCTCGCGCTCGTCGCTGCCGAGCCGCATGATCGACCCTTTGCCGAACTGCTTCTGGATTTGAAAAATCGCGGTATCAAGGGTTTTGTTCTTATCGTCGGCAACGGCCATGTTTCAAGTCTCCCTTCGAGTAGTATGAAGAATCGTAACAACCTGTTGGTTTCTCGCCAAGACGCAGGGACCGGAAAGGAAAAACCATGATCAGAAAGTTTCGCTGCGCGCTTTGCGTCTCCGCGAGAGTTGCTGAGTTGTTGCGGGTCCGGCCAGGGTGAAAAATTATTGTCGGTTCTTTTTACTCTGTCCTGCATCCATTATCAAGACCAAGCTATTCAGCCCAAGCAGGTGACGGCGCAAAAGATCAAGCGCCGTCTGGCTGGCCTGGGCCTGTACCTGGCCGCGCTCCCCGAAAAAACGAAAGAGGAAGGTCTGGGTTTTTTCCGGGCCGGCCAGGCCGAAATAGACCGTGCCCACCGGCTTGTCTTCGCTGCCGCCTCCCGGTCCGGCAATACCCGTTACGGAAAGGGCATGGTCAGAGGCGGTTACCCGCCGCATCCCCTCGGCCATGGCCCGGGCACAGTCGGCGCTGACCGCGCCGGACCGCAGGAGAATCTCCCGGTTGACCCCGAGCAGCCGCTCCTTCAGGGCATCGCTGTATGCCACCACCCCGCCGAGGAAATACCCGGAACTCCCGGCTATTTTGGTCAGGGTATGGCCGATGAGGCCACCTGTGCAGGATTCCGCCACGGCCAGTGTCTGACCGCGGTCTCCCAGCAACCTCCCCACCACGGACTCCAGGGTGTCAGCCCCGGAACCGTAGAAGCAATCACCAAGAGACTCCGACATCTTCCCATCGTATTTTTGCATCGCCGTCTCGGCCTCCCGGCCTGTCGCGCCGGTGACGGTGAGGCTGACATGCACCTCGGGAAACACGGGATAATAGCCGATCCGCACCCGCGGGTCGCGGCCTTCCAGATGGGCAAGCCGCCGGTTGATCTCGGATTCGGCCAAGCCCACCACCTTGTACACCTTCTGGCGCACCTGCCGGACCTCCTCGCCTTCCCAGACAGCAAGCCGGGTGATCACCGTTTCCAGAAGCAGATCCTCCATCTCCTGCGGCACCCCCGGCAGAAAAAAGATGGGTTTGCCGTCCTGGACCAGAAAATATCCGGCCGTCTGTGCTTCCGTATGCAGGGCGTGGGCGCCCGCCGGCAACCAGGCGAGTTTTTCCAGGGAAACCCGCTGACCGGCGGGCAGATCCTTGCCGTGGGCCTGGATCTTTTTCAGTATTTCCGGATACAAGGTGGCGGGCCGGGCAAGGGCCGAGGAGACCGCGGCATTGGTCAGATCATCGGTGGTCGGGCCCAACCCCCCGGTGACAATAACAAAATCCGCCCGCTGCAAAGCCCGTTGCAGGGTGCGGCCGATGAGTTCCGGTTCATCCCCGATGGTGGTCATGGCCAGAATCTCATGGCCTGCGGCAAAAAGATGGCTTGCCGCAAAATAGCTGGTGGTGTTCAGCACACGCCCGGAGGTGAGCTCATCGCCGATGGCAATTATTTCCCCAAACATCCCCGCCTCATAAGAAAAGATTTTTGCCCAATATAACACGGAATGAACGCTTCATGATAGTGGTCGTTCAGTTCCAGGAAATCGAGCACATAGGGATCTTTCAGGACCATGGCCGGGGTCAGGTCGCCCTTGACGACCAGGGCTTGCAGTTCAAGGCGGATGGTCTCTTCCGGCTTTCTCGACAGGGCGGTGCGCTCGAACAGCATGGCGTCGATGCGTTCGCTCAAGACCCGGGTGGACCAACCTTCGAGCTGTGCCATCTGGGTATAGAACTCACGTTTGAGGGGATCGTCGATCCCGATCAGGGTGCGAAAATGAGTCCAGCTCAATTTTGCACTCAGTGCGTGCAAAATGTTTAGATCGCTGAAAGACTCGGAGAAAAGCACCATGTTCGCCAAGTTCCGCTGCGTCCAACCTTTGCCATACAAGGCGGTGAGCTGTCTGGCCAGGTGAGGGATGATCTCTTTGCCGTACTCGGCGCGTTCACCTTTGAGAACCTCGGCATGTATGCGCTGTCCCACCTGCCAGTAGAGCAGGGTCAATTCGGCATTGACCGCCACCGCCGCCCGCTGCCGGGCGGAGTCGATGAGAGTTTTGATCTCATGGAACAAGGGGAGAGGTTTCGGAGGCTTGGCAATCATGCGCTGGCCTCCCTGGGGATTTCGGCTTGGGCGGGTTGCCAGTTGCGGACGTCTATCTTGCCGGTGACGGCGGCGGAGATGAGAACGGGCTGGAAGCTCTTGTCCTGATACTGTTGTTTGTAGCTGCCGGAGACAAATTCTTCGAATTTCATCGTATCTCCCCTTACGCCACCGCGACCTGGCCGTTCATCAGTATAGGCAGGAGCCAGTCGCGGAGATGGTGAGGTGTTGGTTTTCCTGCTCAAGAACATCCTGGCGCTTGAAGATGGAATCGACCTTGTTTGTGAATCGTTCCACAACTTCAGACGCAGGCAGGCAGACTTTTACGGTCTTCAGCACCGTTCCGGAAACCTCCTTGAAGGTAGAGCCGAAAGCATACTGTAGTGATAGCCTTCAAAGATTTTTTACGGTGTAGTAAATGCGAAAATATTGGGCTCCGCCCCCATTTGTCCATCTTGCCGTCGGTTGGCGGATGATGTTTGATTTTAGTAATACAAATATCAAACAACCGCACTCCGAACAACACACTGTAACAGATTATAAGCATTAGATATTTTCCAAATAACCCAGACGAAACTCTTCAGGCGGCTTTGATTAATCCTTTGACTCTCTTTGATAATTTTCATTTCCGATCATAGTTGATTGCCATAGAGGTTTACTCCTGGAACCACTGTTGCAAATCACCTGCTCACGTGATAATTCCGACAACAGGTTGTGGATTTTGACATTTTTCTGCTTCTCACTCATCACATCCGGTAACTTTCCGGAAAGAAGCTGGTCTATTTTTTTGCGGCTCACCGGACCATGTTCTTTAACGAGTGCGACAATTAAATCCAGATAATATCTTTTGTTGAATCCTCGTTCGAGGATATGGCGTGCCTCTTGCCCCGTCAAACGCGCCACCGGACTTGCTATGAAAAGGTTAGGATAACGTCCTTCAACAACTCCCGCATTTTTCAATCGCCGATGGTCTTCATGGGTTACAGGCACTCGCTTCTGGATTTTATCCAGCAGAATCACCTGCCAAAGATCCAAGTCAGATCTCTTCATCAGTAAGTTGCTATATTTCTCGTCGAGAATTTCACCGCGCACGATTACGGCGACTCGGTCCGGTTTGGATAGGTCATAGTCAGGAAGAGGAAAGAATCGTCTCATCTGGGTTTGAAACATTCGCTTGATTCCGCCACCCTGGGTGTCGATCATGTTGAGGTTTACCATGGCTTCCGCAAGAAACGGGTTACGGTAAACCTCCAGCGGCGCATCTTGTCGGATCACGGTCTCAACATCCCCCGGGATAAAACTCCCCATATTCGATAACAAAATCGAGCTCGGTGTCTCCACGACATTGATCCGCCCTCGTATAAACCGTAGTCTTGGTGGGCTATACAGTTATGCAGGCTTTCCCGGATAACCCATGGGTCATACTGTGAAGTTTCCTGAGGGAAAAGGGTGCCGCTGGGGAGGGTCCGAAGGGTCAGGTTGCGAATCCTCAGCAGTATACGATCAACTTGTAGAAGAAATGGCGGCCCGAAATGATCATAATCCAGCTCATGGTTTTGAGCATCTTTTAAGATCCAGGAAATTTTTACCACCGCCGGACTTAACAGGCTGGACGCTTCAGGCTTACCCAGCAAGACAATTGCCGTGTTGGTTATCGCGCCATGGATAGTGAGTTTCGCTTTATTCAGAAAAGTCTTGTCATCCCAAGCAGCCTGGTCATCCTGATTTTGAGGGTGTTTTATCCTGAATTGTTCCCGGGGCTTGGCAATCGCCTCCGGTTCAAGATCATCCAAAGAGGCACGTTCGCAGACCTCGGCAGACCAATCAGTCCGGCGGCTCCAGATGGCGCGCTCTTTGTCGGGATGTTTCGCAAGCTTAGTCCGGCTCGACCCAACCCGTATATATGCCGTACCATAGAAGCAGACCGGGCGGTCCCATGCCGCACCGATCTCAAAAAGGACAACTCGACCGGACGGGTGATCAAAAATATGGGTTTCAAAGCCGACATTTGGTTGCAGGCCGACACTCAGCCAGAGGAGGAGATCCTGACTGCCTTTAGCTTTCACGGCATAAGGGTCAAAGTTGGTACCGACTACGTCATGGGTGGCATCGGCAATGCCAAAAACGAGATACCCTCGACTCTTTCCGGCGAGGCAGGCGCCATTGGAAAGTGCGGAAAAATATTCCCCAATTACCTGGGGTTCATGCCAATTTTCCTTGAATTCAAGCCATTCAGTCTCATTAGGTTCCCGACGCAGACGATCAACCAAGGATATCAACTCTGATCTATTCAGGGCCATTCGCCCCTCCTACGGCTGAGATAATAAGGATCATCATGCAAAGCCCAGATGATTGGTGCTCGCTCCTGATTTACCGCGAAATGTTCGCCCACCTGATGCAAAGTCAACACAGGCATCGGCCACGGAAGAGAATTCAACCCTTTTCAGGCGCTTCAAAATGGCATTCTTCATAGAAACTCCGGATCAATTTCACTTGTACTGTGGTTCACGCCACCGTGACCTGGCCGTTCTTCAGCATGGGCAAGAGCCAGTCGCGGAGTTGGGTGAGGTGTTGGTTTTCCTGCTCCAGCACATTCAGGCGCTTGAAGATGGAATCGACCGTGTTTGTAAATCGTTCCACAACGTCAGACGCAGGCAGGCAGACTTTTACGGTCTTCAGCACCGTTCCGGAAACCTCCTTGAAGGTCGAGCCGGAAGCATACTGAGTGATAGCCTTCAAAGATTTTTTACGGTGTAGTATAATGAAGGACGAGGAGCGAAAATATTGGGCTCCGTCCCCATTTTTTTAATTTTTTCCTACATTTTTTCCTAATTTTTTTCCTAAAGCTGCCATTCCTGTCGATGTAATGCCAGATACTCTTGAGCCGGCCATAAATCATGGTCCAGAGGGAGAATTGCTCCACGATCGGCGAGGGTCACAAGAAATCCAGGAACATTTGCATTGGCTGAAATCTTACGGGAAACAATCACGTTGTAGCTATTAGAAATTCCCAGCAACCCTTTATCAAAATTCCAGTGACAGAGCTTGCAAAGAGCCATGCCGTTTCGTGCGTCGTCATTCTGGCTGGTACTCCATGGGACAATATGCGCGGCATCTACAACAGTATGTCCTTCTGGGGTAATAATTCGCACACCACACAGGGCACAGCGATGATCATAAGTGCGGACAATAAGCCGCCGAAACCCCTGATCGCGCGCAGATGCCCGATATTGCCCGAAAACCTCCTCGACCTTCGGTTGATGTGCTTTGTTGAAAAGTTTCTGGCTATATATGTATGCCTCCCCATTGATAGCGGCCTGGTCCGCGAGATCCAACCTTGCCTGTTCAGAGAAACAAGAACGCAAGAGTATTTCTCGTAGAGCATTACGGTTTTCCGGTTGGATCATTAAATAATAAAGAGCTTCGTCAAGACGAGCTCCAGAGGATATCCGCCGTAACTGGTTGACACTGCTGACATTGTTGATAACAGCCTGGGTTATTTCTTTGCCTGGTACAGGGATAAGTTTCCAGAATGGCTCATTGTGCAGACGGGAAAAAGGGAAAGCGATACTGCTGGTCTGTGCCAAAGGAACTATACGCCGCCAATAGCCAGTAAAAAGATCGTTTAATTCTACAAGATCACCGGTAACATCAAAAACAGGGGATGTGATTACTCCGCGTGCGACAAGGTCCAGCACAGCCAAGAGGAGGATGGGCTTGTGCGGGGCACGGTTTTGGGTGGCCGCCGACCAGACTGGCCCTGGAGCTCTCCTTAATGCGCTAAAATATTCAATGTATGTATCAAGTGTGCTCATCGACTCCAGTATACCGCCTTCTGGGGGAAGATCCAGCGGACTCCTCCACGTGGGTCGGGCATGTCGCCCGAGAAACGCGGGATAAGATGGATGTGCAAGTGCAAAACAGTCTGACCGGCCGCCTCGCCGTCGTTGATTCCGACATTGAATCCATCGGCCTTTTTTTCTTGAACGAGCTTTTCGCGCATTATTGTTAGAAGCGCAAACAGATCACGCCGTTCTTCTTTCGAGACATCAAAAAAGGACGCCACATGCCTTCTTGGGACAATTAACACATGCCCTGGAGAAATCGGAAACCCGTCAAAAAATGCAACGGCATGGTCGTTCGCCGCTACTATCCGATCTTGTACAAGGTTGCAGAACGGACATCCATCTTGACTTTCTTGCGATTTTTCCTGATCCATCAGCTACTTCCACATTTTTCTTCGAAGGCGAAATTAGGAAATTAGGGACACTCCCCACTTTTATACGACATGCCCACATATTTTATGTGGTTATTGCAATCACATTTTTACACTTTGGGTACTGCGAGCACCCCCAAAACTCTTTCCCGGCATTCGTCCCCTGCCTGGCGGTTCTTTTCACCATAGCATTATTACATTTCGGGCAAAACGGTGATGCGCTCGTCTCTTTGTTTTGCCGGGGGGTGTCTTTAATTCCCGGCGGAGAAACATTTTTCTTTTCCAGCGGATGAGCGGCGAGGACAGCATTGATTATCTTCACCAACTTACCGCCGTCGATGAGTGTAATATCCTTATCTTCAGCAAAGCTCACTGCGTCATCGGTAAAGACGCCGGAGGTAACGACAAATCCCCCTTTTGCATCATTGGCCACCATTACCCCAAAGAATTCCCGGACCACCTTCACCCCTACCTTAAAAGCCTTCCATTGCTTGCATTGCACCAGATACTTCTGGCCGTTCAAACTCATCTCAAGATCAATGCCGCCGTCAGCACCGCCACCACCTGTTTCTTTTACCGTGTAGCCCTTGCGCCGGAAGGACTCTCCGACAAGCATTTCGAATTCCTGCCAGGTTAACCGTTCAACTGCCTGCAAGGCGGAATTTTTCGTTTCCGTTGGTGAATGGGTGGCTATGGATTCGTAGAGTTGTTTGTTTTTTCGCTGCTTAAAAAAAGACAGCACTGCGCCGAACAGGAATGCAAGAGGCAGAAGCATTTGGGCAAAAACGGCGACCGTCACAACTAATTGGGTGAAAACAACATTGCCCATGTTACCAACAGTGGCTGGCTGGTCAACTGTAATCCCCGTGACAGCATGCAAAACTATATAAGATCCCACAGCCAGAAGCAGACAAGTTTTCCATGAGAATTTTGATGCAATTTCAACAAGATCCTCAAAACCACTTTGTCTTTTTCGCCTAGCCATACCCACCCCCAGCTTATTTTTTATCTACATCCCATAGCGCCGGAATATCCTCGCTGGTTTTACCCTCTATACCAATACAGAAAGAATACGGATCGCCTATCCCATTCAGGGGTTGGGGCGAAACGCCAAACCCAACTACCACTATGGAAATCAGGGACATCCCCCATAGTTTTGTTTTTTGAATTTGCTCAAATAAAAACCGCCGGGAAATCAGGGGCGCTCCCCAGTAGTTTCCTGATAATTTCGTTTATTCTCCACGCAGGCTGTCACGCGTCAAAATCGCGTTGAGCGCCAGATTGATATAGTAGTTGGAGCGGCCGATTTTCCGTTTCTCAAGAAAACCTCCCTCGGTCAGGGCGTTAAGGTACTTGGTGGCGGTCAGCCGGGAGACCTTCAGATCGCGTTCGATGAATTCGATCTTGGTGTAAGGATGGGTAAAGAGATTATTGATGAGATCCTGGCTGTAAAACTTGTACCGGCTGCGAATACGGTGCTTGGCATCCAGCAGGGCAGCCTTGATGGCATGGATGGTGGTGATGGTTTCCCCGGCGGTTTGCTCCACCGCGGTCAGCATGTAGGCGACCCATTCCTCCCAGGCATCCCGGTCGCGCACTGCTTGCAACAGGCGGTAATAGTCGGTTTTGGTCCGCACGATATGGCGGCTGAGGTAGAGCACCGGGATGTCCAGCAGCCCTTCTTTTACCAGGTAGAGGACATTGATGATCCGGCCGGTGCGGCCATTGCCGTCATAAAACGGATGGATGCTTTCAAACTGGAAATGGATGAGGGCCATTTTGATGAGCGGGTCGGCGTCAAAAATCGCCGGGTCGTTGATGAACCGCTCAAGGTCGCGCATCAGGGCCACGATGGTGGCGTGGCCCTGGGGCGGGGTATAGACGGTGTCGCCGGCCCCGTTTTTCAGGGCGGTTCCGGGCAGCCTGCGCATCCCGGCGCTGTTTTGTTCCAGCTCCGCCTGGATCGCCTCGATATGATTCAGGGTAATGATGCCATTCTGCCGCACGGCCTCAAAGCCGACCCGCAGGGCCTGGCGATAACGCAAAACTTCCTTGGTTGCCGGATTGGCAGGGCCTTCGGGGAAGGCATCGTCTTTGAACAGCTCGTCGTGGGTGGTGACAATGTTTTCGATGGCGGAACTGTCCTTGGCCTCCTGCATGCCCAGGGCATTGATGAGAATGCCCTGGTTGGGGATGGAAGCGGCCACTCCCTTGAGTTCGGCCAGTTTGCGACTGGCGGCAGCCATCTTTTTTAAGATGGTTGCCGTCTCGAAACGATCAGGCGGCAGGTGGTGTAAATGCGGAATCTCGATCATGGCCATACCTTGTCATATCGAAAAAACATGTATAGAGAAATTGATTTTTGTATGCATGTTGTCTGCATCATGTATAGAACATGGCCGGATAATATGTTCAACAGGTTTCATCGGCGGACCAACCCGCTTCAACCCGTTACCCCCTGCCGCCACCCGCCACCCGCCACCGGGGAATTCCGGGGAAAGTTTACCTAATTATTTCCAACCGCTGTAAAACCAGAGACCTCTCCCATCTTTTTTTGGATTTGCTCAAATAAAAACCGCCGGAGAAACCCCGAAGCGGGCCGCCAGGGCCTTGGCCTGCCTGGCGTTGATCTCGCGTTTGCCCGTCAGGATCTCGCTTACCACGGATTGCCCGCCGATCTCCTCGGACAGATCGGTCTGCTTGAGCCCGTGCTGTTCCATGAAGAACCGGAGAACGGCCCGTGGTTCCGCCTCCGGGACGGGATGATGTTGTGTCTCGTAATCCTCGACCAGTTGTCCGACCAGATCGAGAAAATCAGCCAGCTCATGGCCTTCGTCGTCGCCGACTGCATCGATGAGGCTGTGCAGCAGCGCAACCACCTCTGCAAATTGTGCCTCGGTGCGGATGGGCGTAAGGCGAACCGGCAGCGCTTCTTGCAACGAGCGCCACGCCGGAGCGATTACCGCCGGATCAATGGCCTGGCCTGCGGGGATCATTTTCCTTTACTCCTGTTCTGTTTGCACCAGCGGTCATACTCGGGATGGGTGAACACATGCCGGATGTAGACCTTTTGCCGGTTGTAGTGGATCACGGCGAGGATCCGGAAGCTGTTGCCGCCTATATCGAAAATCGTATACGCATCCGCGTAGTCGTCCGACCGGAATGTTTCCCGCACATCGCTGAAGCTGGAGAAGCTTGATCTGCTGACCACCCTGTACCAAGATTCCAGGGGAGACTTGGCAATGGGGTGAATTTTCCAGAAATCCTCCAGCGCTTTTTTGGCGATTACATGCATGGCCCAATCCAGTATATCGCAATTTGCGATATTTGAAACTGTTTTTCTCCGCAGATCGATTGCATGGTTGTCTTGGGGGTAATCAGGGCCACTCTCCCAGTTTCTTTGTGGGGCACAGCGCTCCTGTCATGCCGTCTTGACAGAATTTTTATGATAGGCGCTGCTGGGTGCGCCGTCAACATAGATGCCTTCCAGACAGGAGAGTTTTCTTGGCATTGCTGCACCGTGCCCCTGGCAATGAGGAAGGTTGCTTTTCATAAAAGGCTTTGCCCGGATCCTCGTTTTTCAGTGAGAGCGTGATGTCATCCAGGAGACGGTCGACGGACTCTTGGGAAATGCCTGGGAAGATGTTGGTGTCTTCGTCCCATGTAGCATTTTTGAGGGAAAGGTATTGCAATGACCAGATGCTGAATGCAGGGGCTTTTGACCCGCGAGCCTTCGCTACAAACCATGCAAAAAATTCTCCGGCAAACAGTTTCATCCTTTTGAAGTCAATCAGACAATCCTGCCCAGAACCCCATCCTCGGTGAGCTCTTCCAACCGCACCGTAACCAACTGGTTCACCAGCCCGCTGTCCCCGGCAAAGGAGACCGGGATATAATTGCCGGTATAGCCCTTGAGCAAACATCCCTGCTTGCGTCCTTCCACCAGGATCTGGCGGAAGCTGCCCAGATGCTTGCGGTAAAAACCGCTCCGTTTTGCATGATGCAAATCCCGCAAGCGCGCAACCCTTTCCTCCTTGACCGGTTTGGGAACCTGATCCGCCATGGCGGCGGCCGGGGTTCCCGGCCTTTTCGAGTAGGGAAAGACATGGAGATAGCTCACCGGCAATGATTCGAGCAGACGGTAGGTGTTGGCAAAGGCTTCCTCGTCCTCGCCGGGAAAACCGACCAGCACGTCCACGCCGATGGCTGCGTCCGGCAGGCGCGCCACGCTCCGTTCCACCACTTTAGCGAAGGCGGCGGCGGGATAACGGCGGTTCATCCGCTTGAGTATCCCATCATCCCCGCTCTGCAGGGGGATATGCAGATAGGGCATCACTGAGCCCGATTGGGCCATGAGATTCAGGAGCTCGTCCGTAATCTCGGTGGGCTCAAGGGAACTCAAGCGGTAGCGCACCGGCAGGTTCCGGGCGACAAGCAGTTCGAGCAACTCGCGCAGATTGGTTTTGGGGGTAAGATCCAGACCATAATGGCCCAGGTGGATGCCGGTGAGCACCTGCTCCTTGTAGCCCTGCGCGGCAAAAATCTCGGCCTGGGCCACCACCTTGTCCGGGTCAAGGCTGCGGCTGCGCCCCCGGGCATAGGGCACGATGCAGTAGGAACAGAAGCTGTTGCAGCCGTCCTGCACCTTCAGATACGCCCTGGTCCGCGCTCCGAAGCTGGTGACGGTAAGAGGGCAAATCTCCTTGTGGCCGGCGATATCGCCCAGATGCATTTCCAGATCACAGTGGCGGTCGGCCAGGGCCACTTCCACCAAGCGATGCTTGCAACCGTTGCCCACAATGCAGATGGGGCTGTCGGCGATCTCGAGAATCTCCTGGGCTCCAATCTGGGCATAGCAGCCGGTCACGATCAACCGGGCCTCGGGATTGGCGCGCAAGGCCCGCCGGATCAACTGGCGGGACTGCGCCCCTGCCCTGGCCGTAACCGCGCAGGTGTTAATGATATAGACCTCCGCCGGATGGGAAAAGGGAACCAGCTCCACTTCCCGCTGGGCAAGTTCCGAAAGGAAGGCCGCCGACTCAAACTGGTTGACCTTGCAGCCGAGGGTGGCAACGGCAATCTTTTTTTTGTTCCGGCCTGTGATCTTCATGCCTGCGCCATACTGTGTGTGCTCCGGATTTGCAACAACAAGGCCGCTTTCCGGCGCCTCCGCTCTTGTAACGGTCAGCCGCCAAGCGGCGCTGTTGAACGGTTACGAAACATCGATGATTTTGAGGCTGTTGGTGGTCCCCGCCACCCCGGTGAGACTGCCCGCGGTGATCACCAGCCGCCGCGTCCCGGACCGGATCAGCCCGGCGCTTTTCAGCAGCTCGGCCAGCTCGCGGTCCGACAGGGAGACGGAAGAGACGTACAGGGGAAAAACCCCGGAGGAAAGGGCGAGAATATTGCGGACCGTCTGGTTATCGGTGACGGCCACAATCCAGGGCCGGGGCCGCAGCCGGGCGATGCGCCTGGCCGTGGCCCCGGTGGCGGTTGGGGTAACGGCCAGGTCCACGGTGCGGTTCTCCAAAACATCACAGGTGGCGCTGCTGATCAGATCATCGATGCTGTCTTCGGAGCGGATCGCGGCCCGGACCTCCAAGGCGACGCCGCCGCTCTTGACCAGGCGGCGCTCGGTCTGCCGGGCAATTTTTTTGGCGATCCGGACCACCGCCACAGGATCATGGCCGATGGCCGTCTCCTCGGAAAACATGATGGCATCGGCGCCGTCCAGGATGGCGTTGGCCACGTCGGTGACCTCGGCCCGGGTGGGCCGGGCGTTGTCCACCATGGACAAAAGCATCTGGGTGGCGACGATCACCGGCTTGGCCGCCAGGTTGGCCCGGTGAATGATGTCCTTCTGGAGTCCGGGAATCTCCTCGATGGGCAGCTCGATGCCCAGATCGCCTCGGGCCACCATAACCGCATCGGCCTGCGCCAAAATGGAGTCCAGGTTGGCCACCGCCTGGCGCCGCTCGATCTTGGCCAGCAGACAGGGGCGGTAGTTCCCTGTTTGCGGCAGGAGAGCGCGGGCGGCCAGCATATCCTCGGAGCTGCCGACAAAGGAAATGCAGATGACATCGGCCTGGTGCTGTATGGCAAAGGCGATGCCGCGCTTGTCTTCCTCGGTGAGCGCCCCGGAAGGCGCATTATAGCCGGGGATATTGACCCCCTTGTTGGAGCGGACCACCCCGGCCACCAGGGCCTCGGTTTCAATGATCTCCCCTTCGATGGACTTGACCTTGAACTGCATCATGCCGTCGCCGACAAAGATGATGGAGCCGGGCCGCACCCCTTGGGCCAGCCCGGAAATTTCATGGGGCAGAAAAATGCCCCTCCCCGGACGGGGCTGGCTTGCGGGCCAGAAACGGACCTTGGCCCCCCGCCGCACGGTGATCGGCTTCGGAACCATGCCCAGCCGCATCTTCGGGCCGGGCAGGTCAACAATGATGGCCACCGGCCTTCCCATCTCCCCGCTGATTTTCCGCAGGCTGGCGATCACCGCGGCATGTTCCCCAAAGTCTCCGTGGGAGAGATTCAATCGAAAGCCATCGACCCCGGCTGCCATCAGCCGCCTCTGCACGGCCGGCAAAAAAGAGGCCGGGCCCAGGGTGGCCACAATCTTGCTCTTGGAGATGAATGCGCTCATGATGTTCCTTGATTTTTTCGGGTGATAGGGCTTGTTTGCGCACCTGGCAAACAAGGGCTTGGCAAACTCGGCATCGCTCTCAGTGTATCTTTTTTCCGCTGCGGCTGCCAGACACAAATTTCGCTTCAGCGCGCAATCTCGCCGCACCCCAGAACTTCCTCTCCCTCATAAAAGACCGCAAATTGGCCGGGGGTCACGGCCCGCTGCGGCTCGGCAAAAGTCAGCCGCACCCCGGTATCAAAGCCAACGATCTCTGCCTGGCAGGCTGGATGCCGGGAACGGATTTTCACCGCGCAGACATGGGGCAAGGGAGGGGGATAACCGCGCAACCAATGCACCACCGGCAACACCATCTCCCGCTGCCAGAGATCCGCGTCCTTGCCGACCACCACCAGGTTGCGCTCCGGATCAAGGGTTGCCACATACCAGGGGGTGGCGTCCGGCAAACCCAATCCCCGCCGCTGGCCGATGGTATAGTGATGGATGCCCGCGTGTTGCCCAAGTTCCTTGCCCTGCAAGGTCCGCATCGGGCCGGGTCGCCCTTGCCCCGGGGAATGGGCGGCGAGAAACTCCGCCACCGACTGGTGCTTGAGAAAACAGATATCCTGGCTCTCCGGGGTATCGCGAAACGCCAGGCCAAAACCGGCGGCCAGCTCGTAGACCTCCTCCTTCCGGAAATCTCCCAAGGGTAAGCAGAGGCGGGCTAGTTGCTCCTGACTGAGCAGCGCGAGAAAATAGGATTGATCCTTTGTGGGGTCAATCCCTTTGAGCAACCGATACCCGGCTTTCCCCTCCCCGCTGATCCGGACATAATGGCCGGTGGCCAGCAGATCCGCCCCGAGACCCTCCCGCGCCCGAGCCAGCAGGAGGCCGCACTTGATGGTGCGGTTGCAGACCACGCAGGGGTTGGGGGTTTTCCCGGCAAAATAGCCGGCGCAGAAATAGTCCACAACCTTCCGCTGGAAAGGTTCGGCCAGATCCACCACGGTCAGGGGAATCCGCAAGAAATCGGCCACCGCCCGGACCCGCTGCAGTTGCTCGGCCAGATCGGGCTGGGCCAGGGCCATGAAAACGCCCTGCACCCGCGCCCCCTGTTGTTGCAACAGGGCCGCGGCCACCGAGGAATCAACGCCGCCGCTCATGGCGACAACAATATTTTTTTGGTGTATAGTCGTTGCGAAACGCTCTGCCATCCGATCCCCAGCACGAAAAGGCTTGTTGATGAAACTCCCGGAACTTCTTGCCCCTGCAGGCAATTTTGAAAAGATGCAGACCGCCATCCACTACGGCGCGGATGCAGTCTATCTCGGCGGCAAGAAATTCAGCCTCCGGGCCCATGCCACCAATTTCGGCGAGGAAGAGATCGCCCAGGCCGTGGCCTATGCCCATGAGCGCGGTGTCCAAGTATACACCACCTGCAACATCTTTGCCCACAATGACGATCTTGCCGACCTGCCCGAGTATCTGGCCGCTCTGCGCGAAGCCAAGGTGGACGGCTTGATCATCTCCGACCCGGGCATCCTCGCCGTTGCCAGGCGGGTGGCGCCGGAAATCCCGATCCATCTCAGCACCCAGGCCAATGTCACTAATCTCGAAAGCGTCCGCTTCTGGGTGGGCCAGGGGGTGAAACGGCTCAACCTGGCCCGGGAGCTTTCCCTGGCCGAAATCACCCAGATCCGGCAGGCCACCGGGGCGGAGCTGGAGATCTTCGTGCACGGGGCGCTGTGCATCTCCTACTCGGGCCGCTGCCTGCTCAGCCTCTATCTTACGGGCCGTGACGCCAACCAGGGCAACTGCGCCCATCCCTGCCGCTACCACTACCGGCTGGAAGAGGAAAAACGGCCGGGCCAGTTCTTCCCGGTGGAGGAAGACAGCCGCGGCACCTATATCTTCAACGCCAAGGATCTCTGCCTCTTGAACCGGCTGCCCGAGCTGGTCCGGGGTGGGGCGGACAGCCTCAAGATCGAGGGGAGGATGAAGAGCGTCTACTATGTCGGGGCCATCATCCGCCTCTACCGGGCAGCCCTTGATTACTGGAAGCAAGAGGGGTTTGACGGAGCTCTGCCCGAGACCTTCCGGGAAGAGCTGCTGAAGATCGGTTCCCGCGGCTACACGGAAAATTTTTTCGACCAGCCTCCCAGCACGGCAGACATGCTCTACGACGGCCCCATGATCAGCTACGACTATGCCCCGGTGGGGATCGTGCGCCAGGCAGGGCCTGAGCCGGTTATCGAAACCCGCAACCCCATCGTGAAGGGAGACCGGCTGGAATACCTGGGGCGCGGCCTCGTAAACACAGAGCACACCGTGCTCTCCCTGACCAGCCAGAGCGGAGCCAAACTCTCCCAGGCAAACCCCAACAGCCTCATCACCCTCAGCCTTGACCCCGTCCCCGCTGCCTGTGAGGCCAACGGCCTGTTCAGAAAAAAAATGGCTCCCTGAACAAAAAATGCCTATACTGAAAAAATATGATGGACGCGCAACAACGGTGCTTCGACAGGCTCAGCACGAAGGGAAAAATCAATAATTTCAAGATAACTACCGTTCGTGCTGAGCCTGTCGAAGCACCGTTCGGGTTGTTACAGATTTCATCTGGCATAGCATGATGCATCAAATCACGAGGAGCCTTCCCAATGGCCATGCAGCACATCCTGAGCATCGTTATGATCCTTGCCGGAGCAGTTGTCATGCTCTTCAGCCTTGTCAAGGCCAGGGAACTGCACGTCCTCACCCCCTTCATCCCCGAGGGCAACAAGCCGGAAATCATCCGCTCCCTGCGGTTGCACCGCGGGCTGATGCTTTTCTTCCTGGTGGGCTACTGCGTTGTGGCCGGGGCCTTTGCCCTGCGCCTCCCATTTGTCGGCGAGTTCCTCGTTGGCCTGGTCTTTCTCTTTGGCGCCCTCTTCGTCCTCCTTGGCGTGCACACCCAGACCAGGATGCTGCTTGAGATAAAAAACACCCTGCACGGCCTGCTGCCCATCTGCGCCTCCTGCAAAAAGATCCGCAACGCCGATGGCGACCCGCACGATCCGGCCGCATGGAGTAGCGTGGAAAAATTCATCTCCGCCAAGACCTCGGCCGATTTTACCCACAGCATCTGCCCGGACTGCCTGAAAAAGCTCTACCCGGACCTCTATGAATAGTTGCCATGGCTTCCCCTCGCTTTGAACCGTTTACAGATCGTCTGAGCCGCGATATCCGCAATGAACTGTCCGCGGCCCTGCCTTTGGCGCTGGCCCAAAATGATCTCGCGCCGGTCCGAGCCGTGGCTGATCGCTACCTGCGACACAACCTGCCTGCGCCGTATGCCGCCTACATCGAAGCGCGGCTGGCGGGCTACGCCAAGGCCCTGACTATAATCGCGCAAACCGATGCCGAGAACGCCATGGCCAAGGCGCTGGTACTGTGGGATCTGGGGCTTTTTTTCGAGGTCCACGAAATTCTGGAGCATGCCTGGCGTGGGGCGCACGGCGCGGAAAAAGAGATGCTCCAGGCCATGATCCGGGCGGCGGGCTTTTATATCAAGAGGGAGTACGGCTACTTCGAGGCTGGGAAGAAGATGGCTGGCAGGGCTGTGGCTGGGCTGGAAAAGAACCGGCAGGCCTGCACCGGTTTTGATCTGGATTCGCTTTTAGAAAGCCTGCGGAATCTGGACCCGATCCCGCCGAAACTCTTTCCGCCGAACTTGGCTCATTGAATAACCCGGATGATCTTCCGTTCGAGAATCTCCAGGGTGAAGGGCTTTAAAATCAACTCATCCACCTTGAGCTGTAGGGCCATGCTGATTCTGGCCGTGGTGGCCTCCGCCGTCACCATAATGAAGGGGATGTCTTTCAACAGCTCGCTGGTGCGGATCTCCCGCAACAGCTCAAAGCCGTTCATCACCGGCATGTTCCAGTCGGAGATGACAAGGTCTATCTTCCGGGCATGCAGGATTTTCATGGCGGCGCTGCCATCCGGGGCTTCATGGATTCGCTCAAAGCCCATCCGCTGGAGCTGCATCTTCATGATGTTGCGCAGCACCGCCGTATCGTCCACAATGAGAATCTCTCGGTTGGCCTGGCGCATTTTCCCTTTCCCCTGTTTGCGATTGCAGGATGCTTTCACTTATCTTCTCGGCATGGTCCGGGAAAAATATGAGCCGTATTTTTGGGAAATCCGCCTGCCTGCCCGATGCTCCATGGTTTACCAAAAGAAATGATTCTGGTATGATCAGCGCTTTTATTGCGCTGGCTGCTTGATCTTCATCCCCACCCCGGAGGCTTTTCATGGCTGATTCAACCCTGCCGCCCTTTATCCAGGCACTGCTCAAGCCTGAGGCATACCCCCACCCCGCGCCGGAAATAACCCTGGTGCAGACCCATATTTCCTATGTGCTGCTGGCAGGGGATTGTGTCTACAAGATCAAGAAGCCGGTGGATTTCGGTTTTCTCAACTTCACCAGCCTGGAACAGCGCAAACATTTCTGCGAGGAGGAACTACTTCTGAACCGGCGGCTGTGCCCCTCCCTCTATCTTGGGTTGGCGGCGATCACCGGGCAGGACGGGGTTTTTTCCCTGGACGGCCCCGGCACCCCGGTGGAATACGCGGTGAAAATGGCGCGGATGCCGGAAGAGCGGATGATGGCCAAGGTCATCGCCCAGGGCGGGCTCAGCAAGGAAATCCTCGACCGGATCATCGGCATCCTGGTTCCCTTTTACGCCAAGGCAGAAACCGGGCCTGGAATTGAACAATTCGGCACTGCCCAGGCGGTGAGCGTCAATGTGCTGGAGAATTTTGAGCAGACCCAGGGATTTGTCGGCTGCGCAGCCCTGAGCCAAGGGCAGTTCGAGGCTATCAGCAGCTACGCCCGTGATTTTCTCGGCAAAGAAGACCTCTTTGCCGCCCGCATCGCAGCCGGCAGGGTTCGCGACTGCCACGGCGACCTCTATTCCGCCAACATCTGCCTGGCCGACGAGATCTACATCTACGACTGCATCGAGTTCAATCAGCGGTTCCGCTACTGCGATGTGGCAAGCGACGTAGCCTTTCTGGCCATGGATCTCGATTTCCACGGCCTGCCCGAGCTTTCCGGATATTTCATCGACCAGTTCTGCCGGGCTGCGGGCGACACCACCCTGCTTCCCATGCTCAATTTCTATAAATGTTACCGGGCGTATGTGCGCGGCAAGATCGGCCTGTTCACCGCCCATGCCCCGGAGGTTGATCCGGCCACTGCGGAAAATTGCCTGGCGTTAGCCAAAAAATACTTCGCCCTGGCTGAGCGCTATGCCGCGTCCTGAGCTGTTTATCTTTTTCGGCCTGATCGCCACTGGCAAGTCCACAGTGGCCGCTGCCTTTGCCGAAAAGCGGGGGCTTAGCTATTACAACTCCGATGTGGTGCGCAAGGAACTGGCCGGGCTTTCCCCCCAAACCCGCCAGCGCGAAACCGCTGACCAGGGGATCTACACCGGCGAGTTCACGGCCAAGACCTACGCGGCCCTGCTCGAACGGGCCGAACATGATCTGGGCCAAGGCCAAGGCGTGGTGCTCGACGCCTCCTACCAGCGCAAGGCCGACCGCGACCAGGTGCGGATGCTTGCGCAGCGTCTGGGTGTTCGGCTATACTATGTGCTCTGTGTCTGTCCGGAAGAGGAAATGAAACGCCGCATGGCGCAAAGGGCGCTCGACCCGAATGCGGTGTCCGATGGACGCTGGGAAATTTATTTAAAACAGAAAAAGCGGTTCGAGCCCCCCACGGAGCTTGCCCCGGATCAGCTCATAACCCTGTCAACCGATCTGCCGGTGGAGACTGTTGTAGAGCAGCTTTCCGCCCACTTGGAGGCGCAGCCGTGAATACGAGAATCTATGTCCTGAAGTTTCCCAAGGAAGTCATCGACCAGCCCATCATCAGCAATCTGGTCAAGAAATACGACCTTGAGTTCAACATCCTCAAGGCCACCATCCTGCTCCAGCAGGAAGGGGTCATGGTCCTCGAATTCATCGGCCACAAGGCCAATGTCAAGAAGGGCATCGCCTATCTCAACGAGATGGGGGTTACGGTGAAAAGCATGGCCGGCAATATCCGCCGCGACGATGAAAAATGCTACCAGTGCGGGGCCTGCACCGGCGTCTGCCCCACCGGCGCCCTCTCCCTCCACCGGCCCGACATGGCGGTGCTGTTCGACGAGGAAAAATGCACGGCCTGCGGCCTCTGCGTCTCCGTCTGCCCGGCTCGGGCCATGGAGGTTTCCCTCAACGGCAGCGTGGCCGAACTGGCGGCTTAGCATGAGATTGTCGGCAGGAGCGGCTTCAGCCGCGAAACCACAGGACATCGCGGCTAAAGCCGCTCCTGCGGTGTCTTGATTTCACGGTTGAAATAGAAATAGAATAACTCCCGTTCGCGGTGAGCCTGTCGAACCGCTGTTTTCCTTATCACGATTGGCCTTCGACAGACCGAATGAGTTCATCTCGTTGCCTACCCCCCCCTACATACTAATCCCTGCGAATCTCCGCAATCCTCTCCGCCACGAGGGGGAAGCGGCCCAAGTCCGTATGGGGCAGAAAATGTGAGGCAATGTACTGCTCCTGAAACACCGGCATCTCCGAAAGCTCGAAGCTGGTCATCTTCCGCACCACCTCCACCACATCCTGCCTGATATGATTGCTCATCTCGCTCATCCAGGCGCCCATGAGCGAGCCGTTCCCCACATAGAGCACCCGGCTGGCATCCACCTGGGGCAGCAGCCCCACGGTCATGGCCGAATCCAGATCGATATAGCTGCCAAAAGCCCCGGCCAGGATAACCTGCTCGATATCGGTAATGGCCAGCCCCACCTGCTCCACCAAAGTGGTGATCCCCGCATAGATCGCCGCCTTGGCCCGGATGAAGTTTTCGATATCCACCTCGTTGATCACGATATCGTGGTCAACCCCAGCCTCTTCCCGCCAGACCAGGACATACTCATAGCCGCTGCGCCCTTCCCGGATCCTGTCCGTGCCCGGATCCCGGCGGAATTTGCCGCTTCTGCCCACCACCCCTTGCTCGAACAGGGTGGCGATGATGGCCAGCAGCCCAGAGCCGCAGATGCCCACCGGCGGTTTGTTGCCCAGGGTGATATTCATCGGCTCAAGGGTCTGGGGGTTGAGGCTGAAATCCTCGATGGCGCCAAGGGCCGCCCGCATCCCGTGGGTAATGCCGCCGCCCTCGAAGGCCGGGCCGGCGGAGCAGGCCGCGCACACCAGCCATTCCCGGTTGCCCACCACGATCTCCGCGTTGGTGCCGATATCGATATACAGGGTGACCAGTTCGGTGCGGTACATGCCCGAACCCATGACCCCAGCCACTATATCGCCTCCCACATAACTGGAAATGGACGGGTAGACCAGGGCAACGGCGGAGTGCGGCAGATTGATGCCCAGGTCGGTGGCGCGGATGGGCGGCAGGAAGGTGGTCACCGGCACATAGGGGGCGCGGCGGATGTTGTCCGGCTCGAGCCGGAGAAGCAGATGGGTCATGGTGGTGTTGCCGGCCAGGGTAATGGAGGTGATCTCCTCCCGGCTGATGCCGCCTTTTTCCCCGCTCTCCGCCGGCCTGGCCGCAGTGAGCAAGGTGTCGAGGATGCTGTTGATGGTGGTCACCACCAGCTCCTGCATTTTTTCCAAGCCCTCCTTTTTTTCCGCAAAGATGATCCGGGAGATCACATCCTCGCCGTAGCCGAGCTGGCCGTTGTATTCCCCGGCCCGGGCCAGCACCTTGCCGGAGTTGAGATCCACCAGCACCCCGTAGACCGAGGTGGTGCCGATGTCAAAGGCCAGGCCGAAGCTGCGGTGGGTCCAGTCGCCGCCCTGGATGTTGGTGAGATAGGATTTGCCCGATACATTCACCGGCCGGGCGCAGGTAACGGTGATCCTGAAATTGTCTTCCCGCAGGGCCTTGCGCAGCATCCGCAACACGGCAAGATTGAACACCACCCGGTGTTCGTTGTGCCGGCTGCTGAGCAGATGGATAACCCGGCCGGCGTCGGCCATATTGTCCCCCGCGGTTGGCGGAGGGACATCCAGGCAGAGCTTCTCCACCGGGGGAACGAAAATCCCTTGCTCGCGCAGCTCCTCTATGTCGTAGACATGCATCCGGGCCCGGTGCCTGAGCGGCACCGCTGTTCCCAAGCCTCCGCTTTTCAGGCCGGAGGATTCCGGCACCCGAATGATCGCATCGCCGGCAATTGTCGCGGTGCAGGCTTGCCGGTATCCCGTCTCCCGCTCCTGCAGGCTGAACTTTTCGCTCAGCCCCCCTGCAACCTCGCCTTTTTCTATGATCACCTTGCATTTGCCGCACACCCCGCTGCCGCCGCAGGAGGCATTGATATGGATGCCCGCCTCCCGGGCCGCCTTGATGATGGACATGCCCGTCCCGGCCTGCACGGTGCGGCCGCTGGGCTCAAAAACTATGGTGTGGGTCGCCTGACTCTCCGCCTCTTGCATTTCCCGGCCCCCTTGTGCCTGCCCGATGCTTCTTCCCGCGACACTCGCGCGTCGCTGCGCCTGATCTTTCATATCCTATACGGGGGCGCGACTTCCTGCAACGACCGTTTACAACATCACCTCATCGCAATTGCCCACAAAAAAAGGCTCCCGCGCTTTGACAGCGGGAGCCTTCGCAGAAACCATTTTCAAGGGACGGCTATTTTTTGGCCTTGCAACCGCAACCGCAGCCGCCTCCGGATGATTTCTCCTCTTGCTTGATCAGGCACTCGTTGCCGCCGCATTCGGAGCATTTCTTTGGCTTGCATCTGCATTCCTTGGTTGCCCCGCACTTTTCACATTTAAATATCGCCATGATGCCACCTCCTGTTCCGTGTTAATCGTATACGGCGGAAAAGACGTTTTTTCTGCCGCAATATGCCTTCATTGTCCCGCCTTGTGCCCGGGATTGGACCTCCTGCCGTTTCAGGAGATAAATTTCTCGCTTGGGCGCGGCAGGTGCATTATTCTTTTTCTGAAAACTCCGGCAACGGTCGTGAGTGGATTATTTGCTTACTGTTCGCGACCTTGCCTTTACTAGGAATCATTATCAATAATAGCCTGTTTCCTGCTGCCGTGCAACAATAAATTGAGGGTCCCCATGAACATCAACAGCGAACGCCTCGCCACGGTCTTTACGGCCATGTGCTCCATAGACAGTCCTTCCGGGCAGGAAGCCACGATGTCGGCCTTCCTTAAAAACCTCTTTGCGCAGGAATTTCCCGAAGCTACCATCGCCGAAGACGACTCCGCCCAAGCAACGGGCTCCGACGCCAACAATCTGGTGATCCACTTCCCCGGCACCCTTGCAGGAAAACCGATTTTTTTCAATTGCCACCTGGACACCGTTGAACCTGCCAGGGGGGTCCGGGTCCTCCGGGAAGGCTCCCGTTTCTCCAGCGCGGGGGACACCATTCTCGGCGGGGACGACAAGGCCGGCATCGCAATACTCATTGAGGCCATCCGGTGCATCAAAGAGGCAGAGCTTTGCCATCTGCCCTTCGATTTTGTTTTCACCACCAGCGAAGAGATCGGCCTGCGCGGCGCCAAGGCCCTGGACCTTTCACTGCTGCACGCCAAGGAAGGCTACGCACTGGACAGCACCGGGGTCGACCTGCTCATTGTCGGCGCTCCCGCAGCCAACCATTTCCGGTTCACCGTTACCGGGGCGGCAGCCCATGCCGGCTTGCACCCGGAGCGGGGGATCAACGCCATTCAACTTGCCGCCCGCTGCCTTGCCGACCTCCCGCTTGGGCGCATCGACGAAGAAAGCACCGCTAATATCGGCCGGATCTCCGGCGGCACGGCAACAAATATCATTCCGGAAACCGCTGTGGTGGAAGGCGAGATACGGAGCCATTCTCCGGAAAAACTCGCCCGATACTCCAAACAGATCCAAAACACCATCCAAGGCGTCATTGACGGATGGACCCCCGGGCCCGGCGCACACCTCGCTTCCGGCGTCCGCCCCCGCCTCGATTTTCAAATCAGCCAGGAATACCCGGCCATGCACCTGGACCGAAGCGCCTCGGTCCTGAGACGGGTTGACAAGGCTGCCGCCCTGCTGCAGCGGGAAATCCGCTACGAACGGGCCGGCGGCGGCAGCGACGCCAACATCTTCAACGGAAAAGGAGTGCAAACCGCCATCATCGGCATCGGCATGGATCATGTGCACAGCACCGACGAAACCATTGACCTGCGCGACATGGAACGCACCGCCGAGCTGGTAATCGCCATCTTAACTACCCAGGATTAAAGAATAAATCAACGAATGTTCCACGTGAAACATCCCCGGGCAAAAAAGAAGCGCGTTGCCGCAAAAAAGTAAGCGACCTCCCCATGCAGAGTATGGTACTATGCCCACCAGGTGGGGCTGAAAAGAACATTTTCCGTGCCCCAAGCAACATGCCCGCGACGAAAAATCCGGCGAAACTCGGCCGGAAACCCGCACCAGGTGGAGGTTTTCAAGCATGGGATATGAGGCAAAAATTGTTGCCCTGGCCAACCAAAAAGGAGGCGTGGGCAAGACGACCACCGCGATAAACCTGGCGGCCTCCGTGGCCCTGCTGGGGAAAAAAGTCCTGGTGGTGGATTCGGACCCGCAAGGAAACACCTCCAGCGGGTTGGGGGTGAGTCGCGCCGAAGGCGGAACCCATCTGTACCATTGCTACATGGGGGAGGCCGAGACGGCAGCGGTTGTCCAGCCGGCAGCGGGGGTGAAAAAGCTTTCGGTTCTTCCCACCCACATCGACCTGATCGGGGTCGAGGTCGAGCTGATGAGCGCGGTGAAACGCGAACGCTACCTGGGCAATCTCCTGGCTCCGGTCCGGGGCGAGTATGACTACATCTTCATCGACTGCCCCCCCTCCCTTGGTTTGTTGACCATCAACGCCCTCACTGCGGCGGACACGGTGCTCATCCCCTTGCAATGCGAATATTTCGCCCTTGAAGGCTTGAGCCAGCTGGTTCGAACCATCCGGTTGGTGAAAAACTCATACAACAAGAACCTTGCCATCGAGGGTCTCCTTCTGACCATGTACGATGGCAGGAACAAGCTGACCCACCAGGTCGTCACCGAGGTGAAAAATCATTTCCAGGATCGGGTCTATGACACGGTGATCCCCCGCAATGTCCGGCTTAGTGAGGCGCCGAGCCATGGCCAGGCGGCGATCGTTTACGATAAACGCTCAACCGGGGCACTGAGTTATTTGCAGCTCGGGAAAGAGTTTCTCCGCAAGCAGCCGAAGACTGCGGCAAAAGAGGGAGTGAAAGCATGATGAAAAAAACAACCTCGGCCCTTGGCAAGGGACTCGACGCCCTGCTGCCTTCCAGCGGTTCCGATGGGCGCGAATACTTCCTGTGCCCCATTGACGCCATTGAGGCCAACCCGAATCAGCCGAGAAAAGATATCAATGATACGGCCCTGGCCCAGCTTTCCGCTTCCATCCAGGAAAAAGGCATCCTGCTGCCCCTGGTCGTCTGCGAGCATGGCGAAGAGGGGCGTTACCAGATCATCGCCGGAGAACGGCGCTGGCGGGCCGCTAAAATGGCGGGGCTGGACGAGGTTCCGGTTCTGGTGAAAGACGTCACCCCCCTGGATCGCCTTGAGCTCGCGCTCATCGAAAACATCCAGCGGCAGGATCTGAACCCCCTGGAAGAGGCGGAAGCCTACCTCCGATTGGTAAAGGAATTTCACCTGACCCAGGAAGAGGTGGCGAAACGGGTGGGCAAGGAGCGCTCAACCGTGGCCAATGCCCTGCGGATAAACCAACTGCCCGATTTTGCCAAGGAAGATCTGGCCCGCGGCACCTTGAGCATGGGGCATGCGCGAGTATTGCTCAGCGTCGGCGACGAGACATCCATGCGCGAGGTCAGAAACGAGATTGTCGAACAGGGACTGAACGTTCGGCAGGCGGAGGCTTTGGCCCAGAAACAGAAAAAGAAAATGGCCGGTGCAGCCAGTGGGGCAAAACGTCCACCACGAAAATCAGCCAACGAATTGCCGGAATCCTATTGCAAGTCACTGGCCAACGGGCTGATCAACTACCTGGACACCAAAGCGCGGATCATCCAAAGCGGCACCCGCGGAAAACTGGAAATAGAGTACTATTCCCACGACGACCTGGAACGGGTGTTGTCGCTTATTCTTCCCGGGAAAAAAATAAAATAATCATTATTTTCAAGCTGTTAAACGTTCATCAAGACCTGAAAGCATAGTGCAACCCTTCGACAAGCTCAGGGTGAACGGTTAACTGACAGGGAGCCTTGAAATATTCAAGGCTCCTGTGCGGCGCAAGGACGACCCGTCATTTTCAGCCACTTAAGTTGCTGAAAATGTGAGCAAAGGAAAAACTTGTTTTGGTTTTGCGGCTTGAAAAATCAACAGGAAGTTGATTTTCCAAGGTTCCCGATAGATTTCATCCGTTCCCCCTGAGCTTGTCGAAGGGCAAATACGCAAGCGAATGGAAAAGCACCCCTCTTGGAAACAAAACGATTTGGAAGAAGCATGAACCAATATGAAGAACAGGCCGAGATCATCCGGCAGGACCAACTCACTGCGGAGATCTTCCGCCTCACCGTGAAAGCGCCGGAAATTGCAAGCCACGCCCTTCCCGGCCAGTTTGTCATGGTCCGAACCGCTCCCTGCTACGACCCCCTTCTCCGGCGGCCCCTGTCCATTCACCAGACCATCGGCAACCAGCAGGTTCAGCTCCTCTATAAGGTTGTGGGCAAGGGGACCCGGATGCTCGCCGCAATGAGGCCTGGTCACGCACTGAACCTGACCGGGCCCCTTGGCCGCGGTTTTGCTTTCCAAAACCGATCGGCGATCTGCCTGATTGGCGGCGGCATGGGGATTGCCCCCCTGTATTTTCTCGCCAGGGAGATCCTGCGCGTAAACGCGCCGCCGAAATGCGTCGTTTTGCTCGGCGGTCGCACAGCCGCGGAACTTGGCCCCCTGCCAATGGATTTCAAGGATATCGGCATGACGGAAATCCATATTGCCACCGACGACGGAAGCCTTGGGCATCATGGCTTTGTGGCTGAGATACTCCCGCAACACCTGGACTCCGGCCATGACTGGACGGTGTGCACCTGCGGCCCGCATCCGATGATGAAGGCGGTGGTAGGCCAGTGCCGACAGCAGGGCTGGCAGTGCCAGGTTTCCCTGGAAACCATGATGGCCTGCGGGATCTCTGCCTGCCTCGGCTGCGCGATTCCCCGGGCCGACCTCTCCGGCCCCTATCTGCATGTCTGCAAGGACGGACCGGTTTTCAACGCAGAGGAGGTGGCCTGGCTATGAACAAACCGGACCTGCGCGTCACCATCGGCTCCCTCGTTTTCAAGAATCCCGTGCTCACCGCCTCCGGCACCTTTGGGTATGCCAAGGAATTCGAGCCCTTCGTCAATCTCCATCATCTTGGCGGCGTGGTGGTCAAGGGCATCTCCCTCGTACCGCGCCGGGGGAATCCCCCGCCCCGCATCGTGGAAACCGCCGGAGGCATGCTCAACGCCATCGGCCTGGAAAACGTGGGGCTGGAACGCTTCATTGCCGAAAAGATGAACTATTTGCGCGGGATCGGCACCAGGGTGATCGTCAATATCCTGGGCGACAGCCTGGAAGAGTACCAAACCCTGGCCCAACGGCTCAGCGAGGTGGAGGGGATCAGCGGACTTGAGGTGAACATCTCCTGCCCCAATGTGAAAAAAGGCGGGGTTGCTTTCGGCACCGACCCGGCAATGGCCGAGGCCGTTACCAGGGCAGTATGCGCGCACACCACCCTGCCGGTGATCGTCAAACTCTCCCCCAACGTCACCGACATCACCGCCATCGCCAAGGCTGTCGAGGCTGGCGGAGCCCAGGCGGTTTCCCTGATCAACACCCTGCTGGGCATGGCCATCGACGTCAAAAGCCGCAGGCCGAGGTTGGCCAATATCGTGGGCGGGCTCTCAGGCCCGGCGATCAAGCCCATTGCCCTGCGCATGGTCTGGCAGGTTGCCCAGGCCGTGCAGATTCCGGTGATCGGCATCGGCGGCATCACCACCACCGAAGACGCCCTTGAATTCCTCTTGGCAGGCGCCACGGCCATTGAGGTCGGCACCGCGAATTTCGTCAATCCCCGGGCAAGCCAGGAGATTGTCGAAGGGCTTGGGCGTTATGTGTTGGAGAATAGGCTTGAGGGGATCAGAGAGGTGATTGGGGGGCTTGTTCTGGGCTGATTTTCTGCTTGGGGAAAAGCACCCTTCGACAGGGCTCTCCTGAGCTTGTCGAAGGGCTCAGGGCGAACGGAAGAATCAATCGATAAAAAATCCGTTCATCCTGAACCTGTCGAAGGATCGCCCTTTTTCCTTCGTCGCGCCAAACGAGCAACCTCCTGCCAATCACCGCACATCATGGCCTCTTTCTTCTTGCGATTCCAACCCTTAATTTGCCGTTCCGCCGACAAAGCCTCTTCACGCGTGACACATTCCTGAGACCAAGCAAGCTCCATCGGTAAAAGGGTCGCTGTGTATCCTTCACATTCTCCGTTCTGATGTTGAGCGATGCGATGTTCAAGATTGTCGGTGTGGCCTGTGTAATAGCTCCCGTCAGCACAACGCAGGATGTACACCCAAAACATTTCAAGCCTCTAACTGGTTGCATAGTGCTTCGACAAGCTCAGCACGAACGGAAAACTCCATCGATGAAAAATTCCGTTCGCCCTGAGCTTGTCGAAGGGTTGCCTTAAAATCCCCCCAAAAATACAGAATACAAAAACCTCAAAATTCCACCTCCGTCCCACCCGAATCATCCCGAACCAACCTCGCCACCTGTCCATTGCCAACCTTGATGGCTCGAAAATCCGCAATGGGCCGGTCCAGATAATGCAGCAGCAGCGCCCGGACCACTATCAAGTGGCTCACCACCAAAAGATTTTGTCCGGAATATTCGCGAAAGAGCGATTCAACACACGCAACCGCCCTCCCCTGCACCTGGGCGATGGTTTCGCAGGCCGGCACACAAAATCCTGCCGGGTCGGCGAGCCAGGTTGGATATTCCTCCCCGAACCTCGCCCGGATCGCCTCCTTGGTCAGTCCGTCCCAGTGGGGAATGCTGATCTCGTTCAGAGCCCCATCCGCAGTAACCTCCACACCAAGCAGATCCCCTACAATATCCGCCGACTGCCTGGTCCGAGCCAAGGGGCCGCAGAATATCCTGCCGATACCGAGTCCGGCCAGGACCCGCGCAACCTCGGCAAGCTGGACCTCACCCTCAGGATGCAAGGGCTCCTGGGTGCGCCCGGCAAAAACATCGTTCTTGTTCGCCGCAGTCAACCCATGCCGGATGAGATGGATGGTGGTGTTCATGCGTGTCCTTTCACCCTGCCTGCACGAGCGGCTTCAGCCGCGATAAGTATTGACCCGGCGATTAAATAGGTCATGCCCGAATGCTTTCGTCGGGCATCCATCCCTCTGGATTCCCGCCTTCGCGGGAATGACGGTTTACATATTTAGCCACCGAAGCAATAACCCCTCTCCCCACAACCTCGGAGCATGCCAGCTCTGCAAAAAACTCTTGCCCTACCGCGTTTCTTCGGAGTAAGCTCCAGGCTTTAAACTCTACGGAAAATCACTCTTCTTTTCAATAAGGAAACCGGTCATGCTCAAACAAACCAAGCGCTCAATCCCAGCCTTGCTCGCCGCACTGCTTTTCGCCCTGCATCTTGCGCTGCCGACGATCGGGGCGGCGCAAGCCGGGCGCATAGCCTTTCTGCCCTTCAAGGCCAACGCCCCGCAAGACATGAGCTATCTCACCAGCGGCATCCGCGACATGCTTGCCAGCCGCCTTGCCTCGGAGGTCGGCCTCACGGTGATCGACAAGACCGCGGTGGACAAGGCTCTGGCCGCAGCCGGAACCCCCACCCAGAACGAGGCGTTTATCAAGCTGGGCAAGAGTCTCCAGGCGGATTTTCTGGTGGTGGGCAGCCTCACCGCCATGGGCAGCAGCCTCTCGCTGGATGCCAAGGTTTTTGAGATGGCCAAGGGCGCGCCACGGAATTTTTACGCCACAGCCAAGAACGAAAGCGAAATCATCCAAAGTATCGACTCCCTGGCCTGGGATATAAGCGAAAAAATATTTTCCCACCAGCGCCCGGCAACGGCGCTTGTTCAGCCCCAAACCGCCGTCCAGCAATCCGCCCAACCCCAGCCGCAGTACGCCACCGCCCATCCGGAACGCGCCTTTGCCAGCCGGACGGGCATGGGCGGCGGCTCGCCCTTCATCTACCCGAAAGGCATCACCAGCGAGTTCCAGAAAACCCAGAACATGAAACTCTCCCTCCAGTTCATGGAAATGGCCGATCTTGACGGCGACGGCCAGGACGAAGTTATTTTTGCCGATATCGATTCGGTCCAGATCTTCAAGCGTGACAACACCCGGTTGAGCAAGGTCGGCCAGATCCCCGGCAAGGTTGGGTACCGCGTCCACGCCATCACCGTGGCGGACCTCAATAAAAACGGCAAGCCGGAAATTTATGTCAGCGCTGCAAATCATAACACCCCAAACTCTTTTGCCTTCGAGTGGCTTGGCGCGGACAAGGCCACCTATCTTTTCCAGGAGCAACAGTGGTATGTTCGGGCCATGCCCGTCCCGGGAGAGGGAATGGTGTTGGCCGGTCAGCGGGCTGAACTCGACAAGGCCGTGGCCCCCGGCATCTTCCGCCTCAATCTAAGCAATGGCGTTCTGAAAGCGAGCAGCTCCATGGAAGTCCCGGCCGGCGTCAATCTGTTTGAATTCACCATTGCCGATCTGGACAACGACGGCAGCCGGGAGATCATCGCCATCGATCAGTATGACCGGCTCCAGGTTCTGCGCGCCGGCGGCACCGCCCTCTGGAAAAGCGATGAATTTTATGGCGGCACCACCCGCTTCATCGGCGGGGAGGCAGCCACGAGTGCCCACGAACCCATAAATAACGACAAAAATGAACGGGTCTATATCCCCTCGCGGATCATCGTTTACGATGTGAACGGCGACGGCCAGCAGGACATCATCCTCAACAAGAATCTTTCCACCTCGTCGCGGATATTCAAGAACATGAAGAACTACCCCTCCGGCGAGATTCATGCCCTGACCTGGAACGGCCTTGCCCTGTCCGAGCTGTGGCGGACCAGAAAGATCGACGGCTACATCGTGGATTACCTGCTGCGCCCCAATGCGGACAAGAAGGGAGCGGAACTGCTGGTCGGCCTGATTTTGAGCAGCAGCTCCCTTGATCTGTTCTCCGAACAGACCTCCACCATGCTCATCTATCAATTGGATTTCAGCAAGAAGCAGGAGCAGTAAGCTGCGGCAGCAAACAGTACAGGCCTGTAGGAGAGGGCTTATCCGCTCCGGCGGGCCTTGTACTCTTGTCGTCATTCCGGCGAAAGCCGGAAACCAGTAATCTCAGCAAATTGCAACACCTCTGGACCCCGGCTTTCGCCGGGGTGACGGCTTTTGCAAGACCATCACCTGCCAGTTTTTTGCCGCCACCTATCCCCTTCTTTTCCTGACCGCAAAACACCCGCAACATGATACGCAGAGTGCTTGACTATTTCACGAATGGTCACTATTATGACCATATAAATGTGCAAATGGGAGGTACGCTATGTTGCATATCGAGGCGTATGTGCCGATCAGCAAGGCAAAAGCAAATCTTTTGGATCTTGTAAGAGCCCTGCATGATTCGCAGGACATCATCGCCATTACAAAAAACGGTGTCCCGGAAGCGGTTCTCATCAGCATGGAAGGCTATGAAGGGTTGATGGAAACGCTGGAGATTCTTGCCGACCCCGAAACCATGAAAGTAATGGCATCCTCGATCGAGGACGCAAAGGGTGACAGATGGGTGGACGAGGCCGAGGTGCTGCGTGCCCTGCAGGCTTAAATTCACGGAAACCGCCTTCAACCGCATTGCCCACTTCCCGCCGGAGCTGAAAAAACTTTTCCGGGAGGCGCTGACGGAACTGCAAAACAACCCCGGGCTCGGCAAGTTTCTCAAGGAGGAGCTTGCCGGGTATCAGTCCTTGGCCCGCAAGCGCTACCGGATCATCTACAAAGCAGACGACCGCCATAAAACAGTGTGGGTGTATTTCGCCGGGCATCGAAAAGACATCTATGAACTTTTCCGTGCGCACCTCGAAAAGGGATGACAGCCGAGATACAGGAAGATTCACGTTAAATTTTCGGAAAAGCCCTCAATCGTCCGTACTGAGGCCGGCCAGTAATTCATCCACGCTGGCAAAGGATTTTCCTTTCCCCTCTTCAAGCTCACCCATTACCGCAACAGTTTCCGCATTCGGAACCCCGGTCGAAGCCCATGACAGTGCACCTTTTTTCGACTCCCATTTGGCAAGAACCTCAGCGTGATCACTAAAAACCGCGTCCGGTTTCTCTGCTTCGTCTAAGGCTTGAGCAAGACCATCGACCTGCCATTCCTTCACATCAAGACTCGTTTGGGGTGACGGTTTAACATGAACAGTCACAACGCCCCCTTCTAAGCTGCCATCAATACGGCACGCTGCACCTTCGGTGCGCCATGATTGCGTGCTTGCCATAGATCATAGGCCGCCTGCTGCGCAATCCACAGATCGGCGCGGCCGCCGTTCTCCACGCCCAGCCACCCTTCCAGCCGTAAAGCCATTTCCGGGGAGATGGCAGCGCGTCCGTTCAGCACCCGGGACAAGGCAGCGCGGGTCACGCCAAGCTGTTTTGCCGCCGCAGTGACCGTCAATCCCAGCGCTGGCAAAACATCCTCTCTCAAGGTTTCTCCAGGGTGTGGAGGGTTGTGCATATTGGTCATGATGTTTCTCCTAATGGGGTAGTCTCTTGCAAAATCCCCAAAAGTCCCCTCTCCCCCTGCGGGAGAGGGTTAGGGTGAGGGGTGGGCAATTTAGAAGAGCTTTGCAACAAGCTCAATGGTAGTCTTGATAATCAACCAGCACCGCATTCTCGCCCTCAAAATCAAAGATAAGGCGCCAGTTCCCGTTTACCCATATCGACCAGTGTCCGGTTGATAATCGGTGCAATCTCCAGCCCGGAACATTCATATCGGCGGCACTGCTGGCAAGATCAAGCCGCGCCAGTTGTCGGCTCAATTTCGATGCATGATGCGGCTGAATACCCGCCTTGCTGCCAGTTTCAAAAAAATCTTGCAATCCCTTGTGCCGAAATGTCTGTCTGAATCATGAACATACTGTATAGCGTAACGCTTCAGATGTCAACAGTCTTACCTCGACAAAAGAAAGCTAATAGCACACAGCATAAGGCTAACAACCAATCCTCTTTCCAGTAAAAAAAATTACACCCCCGGTAAAAAAAACTTGACTTTACTTTGGGAAATTTGCTTTAACGGTCTTGAGTCTTTTTTTTATTAACACTTATCAAGGAGATAAGAGATGAAAAAAGTATTATCCACAGTCGCAGCACTGGGTCTGGTCGCGGGACTGGCCTCCACTGCAGCCGCCGTTGAGTTCAAGATGAGCGGCAAGTACATCGTTGAGGGCTATTCCATCAGCGATGCAAACACTACCTATGGCGCTGATCTGGCTGGTCCGACCTCCAGCGACGCCTACTGGATGCATACCCTCCAGATCAAACCCACCATGAAGGTTAACGACAAAATCTCCATGCACGGCGACGTCCGCATCTTTAAGGAAGCGGTCTGGGGCGATCCCGATTCCGGTGTTTCCCAGGATGACGGCAACACCGACCTGGACTTCGACAAGGTGTGGATGACATACCTCTCGCCCATCGGCGAGTTCCGGGTAGGCCGCCATGAGGCGAACATCTTCGGCAGCAAGTTCCTGGACAGCTCCACCAGCGCCGACCGCATCATGTGGTTCCCCTCCTTTGTCCCCAAACCCTGGAGCCTGCTTGTCCTGACCCAGAAAAACGAAGAAGACGACCTGGAGGCCAACGCGGCCGACCAGGATGACGACCTCTACAAACTGATGATCACCCACACCAGCGACGCCGGCAAGGCCGGGGTGGAGTACAAATATACCCGCTCCGCCAGCGCCGCCACCCTTGACGGTACTGGCGAACCCAACTCCCTGGACGCCCACAACCTGGCCCTCTGGGGCAAGTACAAGGTCATGGACAACTGGACCATTGAAGCCGAGGTGAACCACAGGTTCGGGGATCAGAGCAACGCGGAAGGCACCACCACCGTTACCGACTGGGATGCATGGGCAGGTATGCTGGATGTGACCGGCAAGTTCGGCGCCCTGGATGCCGGCTTAATGTACTTCTATGCCTCCGGCGACAGCAACTCCCTGGACGGCGACAACGAGGCGGCCATGTCCGCCTACGGCGGCACCGGCGACGACTTCAAGCCGCTCTACATCCTCACCAGCGACCACACCGGCATCCTCAACGACGACCTGGCTGATTTCACCGATGCACAGTATGCCGGCGTTGCCGCAGCAGGTGTCCATGCTGTTGTTCTCCATGCGAAATACGCGGTTTCCGACAAGCTGACCCTGATGGGCGCCATCGGCTATGCCCAGGCCGACGAGGAGACCCAGGTAACTAATGCTGCCGGTACCAACTTCAGTGGTGGCGGCTACGCCAACCGTGACGATGAGTTCGGCTGGGAGTACAACATCGGCGCAGCCTACAAGCTGCTCGACAACCTGACCTACGAGGCGCATTTCGGTTACCTGGATACCGGCGACTTCTTCAAGTCTGCCGTTGCTACGGATGACACCAACAATATCACCCTGATGAGCCATCACCTGACCATGAGCTTCTAATTTCGTCTATGCCTTGCGCATAGCGGTTTTAGTCGGAAGCTGTTCACATCAAGCCCTGCCGGAAATTCCGGCAGGGCTTTTTTTGTTGTTTCACCAAGGGCTGACAGCGGACGACTTTAACTGACAGCTCCCAGCCACCAGCCTTTTTCACCTGCGGGTATAAGTTTCGTTTGAGCAGACAAGCTGCTCAACTCAGCTTTATCTTCCAAGTTCGCCTGAAAAGGTGTAAAAAAAGACATGGAATGTTCCGAACTGATATTCACTGGTCATGCGATACAACGGATATTCGAACGACGGATATCCGTTGCTGATGTCAAAACAGTTATCGAAACCGGGCAAATTATTGACACCTATCCCGATGATAGACCGCACCCAAGCTTTCTCTTGCTCGGCTTCAGAAAGAATACGCCAATCCATGTCGTTGTTGCAAAAGACCAATCGGACGGAAAATGTTTCATTATCACGCTCTACATTCCGGATGATATGGTTTGGCAACCCGACTACCAAACGAGGAGATAACCATGCACTGCACAGTATGCAAAACAGGTGACACCGCCAGCGGTCTGACCACGGTTGTCCTTCATCGTGGTGACACCGCCGTGATCATCAAGAAGGTTCCCGCCGATATTTGTTCCACTTGCGGCGAATACTATCTATCTGAAGCCATTGCCAGCCATGTACTGCGCCTGGCCGAGGATGCGGCCAAAAGAGGCGCCGAGGTTGAAGTCCTCCGTTTCGCGGCCTAAAAAATTTCTCCCCCCCGACGCTACGCGCACCCCCGTTGACCATTGGCAAGACCGATGGCAACCGCACGTTGCATGTCAGTTTTACCTTGAGAGGCGAAGGAGCATCTATGAAAACCAAAGCTAAAAAAACACCGCCACTTTTTGCTTCTGAAGCCCAGGAACGGGCATTCTGGGAATCCCACGACAGTACGGAGTATCTCGACTGGAGCGCGGCCAGCCAGGTCGTGCTGCCAAACTTGAAGCCGACAACCAAGACCATTTCATTGCGCTTACCAGCGCATCTGCTTGACAACATCAAGACGGTCGCCAATGCCCGGGATGTTCCATACCAATCGCTGATCAAAATCTGGTTGCAGGAGAAGGTGGTGCATCCCTGATCTCGATTTGCTTTTCAGAGGAAAACCCCTCAGCCACCGCTACGCACCACTCCTGTTGGATTGACTAATTTTTGAATTGAGCCTATGGTTAGTTTACAATCAAACTAACCATATCAACAAAGAGGTGATCCATGCGCGTCGGCATTCATGAAGCAAAAACCAATCTTTCAAAGCTGATCCCCGCAGTCCAGACCGGCGAGGACGTGATCATCACCAAAGCCGGAAAGCCGGTGGCCCGCCTTGTCCCCTTCATTGAAAAAACCGGCCCGCGTCCCCTGGGGCTCTATCTCGGCAAGGTAAAGCTCCATGGAGACCTGCTGGAACCGTTACCGGTCGAGATCGTAAACGATTTTTGGCCCGAACGTGGAGGGGAGAAATGACCTACCTCCTGGACACCCACGTTTTCCTCTGGCTCGCTGCGGCAACGGAGAAACTCTCTTCGGTCGTTCGGAAAACCGTCGAACAAGGCTCGTGCGAACTGCTTTTGAGCGCTGCCAGCGGCTGGGAAATCGCCCTGCTTTGGGAAACTGGGGCGGATCGAGCTACCGGAACCGCCAAGCGCTTTTGTCCCTTCCGCAATGCAGGCCTTGAGCATTACACCTCTTCCCATTGGCTTTACCACCGCCATCGCCGCCGCCACTCTGCCGCTCATCCACCGCGACCCCTTTGATCGCCTTCTTGTTGCCGAGGCGATCAAAAACAACCTCACAATACTCACCAAGGACCAGACCATCCCTCAATATGGGGTGAGCATCCTCTGGTGAGACAAGGGACAGGTATTGCCCGTTTTCCCCTTGTCTTTCCGCAAGTTTTGTACTAGCATAGCCATATAGATACTTTTGTAGCAATTAGATTCGAGGTGAACCATGGGAATGCCAGTGCGTATCGACGACACCCTGTATAATCAGGCGCGGGCAACAGCGCAGGCCGAGCGCCGGACCATTGCCGGGCAGATAGAATTCTGGGCAGTGATTGGAAGAACAGCCCTGGACAATCCCGATCTGCCCATCGATTTCATTCGCGATTTGCTGGTTGCACGGGGAGAAGGGCCGACTCTTGCCACGCCCTTTGTGCCTGAAGGCAAGCGCGACTGATGGAAGCCGAAGTTCAGGTTCGGCAAAGCGCCACATTCAGACGGGCGTACAAACGCCTTCATCCGAAACAGAAAGCGGATGTGGATGATGCCGTGGCCGAGATCGTGCGCGACCCGTCGGTTGGCGAGGCCAAGAAGGGGGATCTGGCCGGGGTGTATGTGTACACGTTTAAATGCCGTGGGCAGCTCACCTTGCTTGCTTATGGATATGACCCAGAAACCCGGCTGCTCTTGCTGCTGGGCTCGCATGAAAATTTCTACCGGGACTTGAAGCGATAGCCAATCAGCAGGCCGCCGCCCAAAGCCTCTCCCTCCCTTGACTTCTCACGCCAATTCGGATAAGAATACCTGTTTTTCGGCCATTTTTCTCTGATTGGCGCATTTTCCCGGCGGAAACGCCCGGGTGTTTTTATCTTCGGTGCAGGTGAGGCAAGCGATGACCATTCAGGCCCTGAAAGGCTTTAAGGATATTCTCCCCGACGAGGTTGGGGTCTGGCAGCATATCGAGGCCACGGCCAGGGGTATCTTTCAGCGCTTCGGCTTCACCGAGATCCGGGTGCCGATCCTGGAAAAAACCGAACTCTTCGCCCGGTCCATCGGCGAGGCCACCGATATTGTCGAAAAAGAGATGTACTCCTTTACCGACCGCAACGGCGATTCGATCACCATGCGGCCGGAAGGCACCGCCTCGGTGCTCCGCGCCTTTATCGAGCATGGCTTGCAGGCAAAACTCCCGGTGCAGCGGCTCTACACCATCGGCCCCATGTTCCGGCACGAACGCCCCCAGAAGGGGAGATTGCGCCAGTTCCACCAGATGAGCGTCGAGGTGCTGGGGTTGGACCATCCCCGGCTGGATGCCGAGCTGATTGCCATGGGCTGGCTGATCCTTGAAGAGCTTGGCCTGACCACAAGCCTGCAGATCAACTCCCTGGGCTGCCCGGCCTGCCGCCCCGCCTACAAGGAGGCCCTGGTGACGTTCCTGGCCGAACGCAGGGCCCATATCTGCGAGGATTGCCAGCGGCGCAGCCAGACCAATCCGTTGCGGGTGCTGGACTGCAAGAGCAGCCATTGCCAGGAGCAGTATGTGAACGCGCCTGCCATTATCGACCATCTCTGCCCGGGCTGCGGTGAGCATTTCACGCAAACAAAGGCGAGCCTTGATCTCCTGGCGGTTCCCTATGCGGTGAACCCCTTCATGGTCCGCGGCCTGGATTACTATACGCGCACCACCTTTGAGCTGATCACCGATGCTCTGGGCGCCCAGAGCGCGGTGGGGGCGGGGGGCCGCTATGACGGGTTGGTGGAGCAACTGGGCGGGGCCAAGAACATGCCCGGCATCGGCTTTGCCATGGGCATGGAGCGGCTGGCCCTCCTGCTGAGTCAGCAAAACGCAAAAGCCTGCCCCGAGGCCGGCACGGACCTGTTTGTCGCCGCCCTGGGCGAGGAGGCTGCGGTCCTGGCCTTTCCCCTGGTGCATCTGTTGCGGCGCAAAGGAATGACCGTGGCCATGGACCTTGAAGGCAAGAGCCTGAAAAGCCAGATGAAGCAGGCGGACCGGGCCAAGGCACGCTTTGCGCTCATTTTGGGCGAGGAAGAGCTCGCCAAGGGCGAGGCGGCGCTGCGGGATATGACCAGCAAGGAACAGCGGCAAGTGGCGCTAGAGGGGCCGAAAGAGGCCCTGTGCGCGATGTTGATTGCAGCGGTGGCACAGAGAGAAAAATGAACAACACCCTTCGACAGGCTCAGGGCGAACGGTAGTTATCTTAAAATCATAGACATTTTCCGTTCGTGGTGAGCCTGTCGAACCACAAATAAGACTTTTGCAAGAGCGGCAACAGGTAATTTCTTGGTTACGCACACCGCGCTCTGCGCCTGTGTGTTAACTTTTTCACTTTTCACTCTACATTTTTCACTACCTAATAAAGGAGCAGTCCTATGGAATCCATGGGAGGACTCAAACGCACCCACCACTGTAACGCCCTGACCCACGCCGATGTCGGCAAGGAGATCGTCCTCATGGGCTGGGTGCTGCGCCGCCGCGACCATGGCGGGGTTATTTTCATCGATCTGCGCGACCGCTGGGGGCTCACCCAGGTGGTTTTCAACCCCGAGATCAACGCCGAGGTCCATGCCAAGGCGCATGGCATCCGAAGCGAATGGGTCCTTGCCATCCGGGGCCTGGTGGAGGCTCGGCCCGACGGGATGGTCAACCCCAAATTGGCCACCGGCGGGATCGAGGTGCGGGTTCTGGAGCTGCGCATCCTCAACCAGAGCAAGACCCCGCCCTTCCCGCTGGACGAGGAAACCGAGATCTCCGAGGGTCTGCGCCTCAAGTACCGCTACATAGACCTCCGCCGCCCCAACATGGCCGAGGGGATCATCATGCGGCACAAGGCATCCCAGGCCATTCGCACCTACCTCAACAACGAAAATTTTCTTGAGATCGAAACCCCGGTGCTCACCCGCTCCACCCCGGAAGGGGCCAGGGATTATCTGGTGCCGAGCCGGGTCAACCAGGGCAAGTTCTTCGCCCTGCCCCAGTCGCCGCAGCTGTTCAAGCAGCTCCTGATGGTGGGGGGCATGGATCGCTACTACCAGATCGTCCGCTGCTTCCGCGACGAGGATCTCCGCGCCGACCGGCAGCCCGAGTTCACCCAGGTGGATATGGAACTCTCCTTTGTCGAGGAGGAGGACATCTACGCGGTGGGCGAAGGGTTGATGCAACTTTTGTTCAAGGAAACCATAGGGTTGGAACTCAACCTGCCGTTTGCGCGCATGACCTATGAAGAGGCGATGAGCCGCTATGGCTGCGACAAGCCGGACACCCGCTTCGGCTTTGAGCTGACCAGCCTCACCGAGGAGGTGCGCAACTGCGGCTTCCAGGTGTTCCGCACCGTGGTGGAAAAGGGCGGCATGGTCAAGGCCATCAACGCCAAGGGCTGCGCCCATTTCTCCCGCAAGGATCTCGACGACCTCACCGCCTATGTGGCCAATTTCGGGGCCAAGGGGCTGGCCTGGGTCAAGGTCAAGCCCGAGGGCGAATGGCAGTCGCCCATTGCCAAGTTCTTTTCCGACGAGGAGCGGGCAGGGATGGCCAAAACCCTGAGCGCCGAGACCGACGACCTGCTCTTTTTCGTGGCCGATCAGCCCAATGTCGTGCACCAGGCCTTGTCCGAGCTGCGCCTTGAGCTGGGCCGCCGCCTCAACCTCATCGACAAGAAGCAGTTCAACTTCCTCTGGGTCTGCGACTTCCCTCTGTTAGAGTACGACCACGAGCAGAAGCGGCATACCGCCGTTCACCACCCCTTTACCGCGCCCAACGAGGAAGACATCCCCCTCATGGACACCGAGCCTGGCAAGATGCGCAGCCGGGCCTACGATCTGGTGCTCAACGGCACCGAGATCGGCGGCGGCTCCATCCGCATCCACCAAAAGGAGATGCAGGAACGGGTCTTTGCAGCACTAGGGATTTCGGAGGAAGAGGTTACCGACAAGTTCGACTTCTTGGTCAAGGCCCTTGAACTTGGCGCGCCGCCCCACGGCGGCATGGCCTTTGGCCTGGACCGCTTGATGATGATCCTGCTGGGCCGCGACTCCATCCGCGACGTGATCGCCTTCCCCAAGACCCAGAAGGCAACCTGCCCGCTCACCGATGCTCCGTCCCCGGTGGCGAGAAAGCAGCTCACCGAGCTGGGTTTGCGGCCGGACTGGAAGGAGTAGTAAAGCTGTAAGCCGGTAGCTGTCAGCTTACAGCTAAAATATCCTGAACCATTTCCCGGATCTGCGGTTCCGGGTCATCGGCCAGGGGCTTGATATACGCCACCGCCTCGGGGGTGCCGATGATCCCCAGCAGGTTCACGGCCTCGCCGCGCATCCACGGGGTTTCCTCGCCAAGGATCGGGAGCAGGGCAGGGATGGCCAGGGCCACCTCCTGCCCCCGCATCGCCTTCAGCTCCTCAAACAGCACAGCCATACCCATGCGCACCATGAAGCGCTCATCACGCAACAGCTCGCCGCTCAGGGCGTAAAGCGAAGTATCCTGCTTGAACATGGCCATGATGTTCTCCACATGGCCCATCTCCAGAAAATCGGCAATAACCGTAAGCAATTCCGCCTGTTCGTTTTCGTGCATGGATGTTCCTTTGGATAAAATGGGCTGCAACAACAGCCCTTCGACAGGGCTCAGGGCGAACGGAAGTGTCTTAACGTATTGATGCTCCGTTCGTGCTGAGCCTGTCGAAGCACCTGCTTGAAACAAATCCCGAGCGACTACAAATCCATCATTTTTTAAGCTTTCGCCTTACTCCTTGTCCGTCTCCGGGATAAGTTCCCTGAAGGTGACCACCGAAGGGTACTCCTCGGAGTGGGCAACCGGCTTGCGGCTGCTGGGACGGGCGACAAAGATGAGAGCCCCCATGCCGTAAATCCGGGCGGAGGCCAGCACCTTTGCGGTATCGTCGGCCAGCATGGTCCGTTCCTTCTCATAGCCCAGCATCGCTTCCAGCCCTTGCCAGAAGACGGGGTCTTCCTTGGCCATCCCCACCTCCTCCGCGCAGATAATCCGGTCGAAATAGCCTGCCAGGGCGGTTTTTTCCATCTTGATGGCCAGGGTCTTGCTGTGGGCGTTGGTCACCAGATAAATCTTCTTGCCGGATTTGCGGCAGAACCGGAGAAAGTCCACCACATGGGGATGCACCCCGATGAGGTGATTGATCTTCATCTTAAGGGACGGGATATCCAGGCCCAGCTCGTTGGACCAGAAATCCAGGTCGGTCCAGGCCAGGGTGCCCTCCCTCCCCTTGTACTTGTCCAAAAGCTCAAGCCTGGCCTCGTCGATGGAGAGGTCATGCTCCAGGGCATAATGCTCCGGCACATAATGCTCCCAGAAATAATCGTCAAAATGGCGGTCCAGCAGGGTGCCGTCCATGTCCAGCAGGACCGTGTCGATTGCCTGCCAGTTCAGAAGTGGTGTTTGTGTCATATGCGCTCGTCAGGCCAGGCCCTGTGGCTTTTTATTTGGTAACTACGGAAAGTAGCGAAACCAACGGAGGTAACTGTTCAGCAGTGCCGCAGATGCTAGGAAGAGACCGGCGAAGTGTGCTAGTGCACATGAGCCGGCCGATGACAGCTAAGCGAGCGTAGCGAGACTGCGACGCAGATGTGGTGCTGCTGAACAGTTACCCTACTTTTCAATATCCCGATGAAACAGCTTCACCACCCATTTTCCCCCGGCCAGATGGCGATGGAGCTCCTCGGCCACCGCCACGGAGCGGTGTTTCCCGCCGGTGCAGCCCACCGCGATGGTAAGGTAGGCCTTGCCTGCCTGTTCAAATTCGGGAAGCAGGAAATCGAGCAGGGCAAAGAGGTGAACGAGGAACTGGCTGCCGCTCGCGTTGTCCAGGGCGTGGGCCGCCACCGGTGCATCCAGGCCGGTTTTTTCCTTGAGCTCCGCCACATAGTAGGGGTTTGGCAAAAAGCGCACATCAAATAACAGATCCGCCTCGCTGGGCAGTCCATGCTTATGGCCGAAGGAGAAAACGTTAATCCGCATGGCGGCAACCGGGGAGGCGTCATGCTGCAAAAGCTTGTGCCGCAGCTCCGTTGGGCTGAGGCTGCTGGTGTCGATCACCCGGTCTGCCACTTGGCGGAACCCGGCCAGCCGTTTCTTCTCCGAGGAGATCCCGTCCTGGACCAACCCGACCTGGGCCAGGGGATGGGCGCGCCGCAACTGACTGTAGCGGCGGAGCAGGACCGTGTCGTTGGCCTCGAGAAAAATGATCTGGACCAGGGCAGCCCTGATCCGCACCTCTTTGAGCACCCCTGCCAGGGCCGGGGCAAGCTCGGCATCCCGGGCATCCATGACCAGGGCCAACCGGTGCGGACCGTCCGCACGCCGAGCCATGCCATCGAGCAGGGGCAGAAGGAGAAAAACCGGGAGATTGTCGATGCACAGGAAACCGGCATCCTCGAAGACATTGAGGGCCGTGGACTTGCCTGCCCCGGAAAGGCCGGTGATGATGGTCAGGGTCAGTGGCGGGCTGCTGGTTTCAGACATGGCGGCGCGGGAGGGCTAACGATCAGCTCAGCTTGGGTTTTTTCCGGAACTTGGACGGGAGAATCCCCATCTGCTCCCGGTACTTGGCCACGGTGCGCCGGGCCAGCTTGATATCCTCCTTGGCGAAGATGTCGGCGATGGCATTGTCGCTCAAGGGGTCTTGATGGTTTTCCCCGGCAATGATGGTGCGGATGCGATTCTTGATGGACTCCGAAGCCATGGCCTCCCCGCCGTCATGGCGGGTGATGGAGGAGTTGAAGAAGTACTTCAGCTCGAAGGTGCCCTGGGGGGTGTGCATGTACTTGTTGCTGGTCACCCGGCTGATCGTGGATTCGTGCATGCCGAGATCCTCGGCCACATCGCGGAGGACCAAAGGCTTGAGAAAGGCGATCCCTTTTTCAAAAAAATCGTACTGGAACTTGAGCAGCGACTCCACCACCCGGTAGATGGTGCGCTGCCGCTGATGGATGCTTTTTATCAGCCACATGGCCGACTTGAGCTTGTCCTGCACATAGTTCTTGGTCTCGGCCGGGGCGCCGGAATCCTTTTTCAGGATGTCCTTGTAATAGTTGCTGACCTTGAGCCGGGGCAGCCCCTCGTCGTTGAGCAGAATGACGTATTCGCCGCCGATCTTGTGCACGTAAACATCCGGGATGATGTACTGGGGCTCCTCTTCGGAGTAAATTCTGCCCGGATGCGGGTCAAGCTCGGTGATCACCTTGATCGCCGCAAGGATATCCTCGATGGGGCGGCCCGTACCCCTGGCAATGGCGCCGAAATTCCGGTTTTCCAGGGTGTGCAGATGCTCGCGGACTATGGTCGCGGCCAGGGAAGTCCCAAGCCCCAAGCGCCCAAGCTGCAAGAGCAGGCAATCCTTGAGATCCCTGGCCCCGACCCCGGCCGGGTCCATCTCCTGAACCACGCCGATCATCCGGTGGGCCAGCTCCGGCTCGCAGCCCGTGCCTTCGGCTATCTCCGCCTCGGTCACCACCAGAAAGCCGTCCCTGTTCAGGTTGCCGATGATGAACTGCCCGATCTCCTTTTCCTCCTCGGTGAGGCGGGAAAGGGTCAACTGCCAGGAAAGGTGGGAGTGCAGGTCCGGCTTGGCGGTCAGGATGTCAAGGCGGGAGGGCAGATCGTCGTCGTCCTTGCCCCGGGTGGAGAAACCGCTTTCATAGTCGTTGCTGTAATTTTCCCAGTCGATCTCCCGCAGGGAGGAGTCGCTTTCCATCTGGACCTCGGTGGTCTTTTCCGGCTCGGGCAGGGGGACGTCAAGCGCCTCATGGCCATGCCCCTCCAGCTCTGCCTCAGGCTGATCCGGACCGTCAAGGGCTTCTTCCAACACCGGGTTGATCTCAATTTCCTGCTGGATCGTTTCGGCAAGCTCAAGACGGGAAAGCTGCAGCAACTTGATGGCCTGCTGCAACTGGGGGGTCATCACCAGTTGCTGGCTGAGCTTCAATTGCTGTCTGAGTTCAAGAGCCATGTCCGCCGAAATCCTTTGCTGCAAAAGATACACAGGGTGCGGCGCGGGATTGCGCCGCCCTTGTGTCAGTATAATACTCCATGACGGCAAGGTTTTTGCAAGAAGAATTTCAGAACTGAGGGAGATAAGGGCGATTTTGTTGCGATGTTCACAGGAAGAAACCGTGCCGCGGTGCCGCAGATGCTAGGAAGAGGCCGGCGAAGTGTGCTGTTGCACATGAGCCGACCGATGACAGCTAAGCGAGCGTAGCGAGACTGCGAGGCAGATGCGGTGCTGCGGCACGGTTTCTATAGGGTAAAATTTTCTCCGAGGTACATCCGCCGGGCCTCCTCGCTGCCCACAATCGCTTCGGCATCGCCATGGATCAGGATCTTTCCCTGGCTGACGATATAGGCATGATCGCAGACGGAAAGGGTTTCCCGGACATTGTGATCGGAGATCAGCACCCCCAGACCGCGTTTTTTCAGATTGCCGATGATCTGCTGGAGATCGGCCACCGAGAGCGGATCGATCCCGGCAAAGGGCTCGTCCAGCAAAATAAAATGCGGATTGGTGGCCAGGGCCCGCATGATCTCCACCCGGCGGCGCTCGCCCCCGGAGAGCGAATGGCCCCGGTTGCCGGCCAGATGGCTGATCTTGAGGTCTTCCATGAGCTGGCCGACCCGGTTTTTGATCTCTTCCTTGGCAAGGCCCAGCGGCTCAAGGACGATGCGGACATTTTCCTCCACAGTGAGTTTTTTGAACACCGAGGACTCCTGCGGCAGATAGGAGAGCCCCTTGACCGCCCGCTGGTGGATGGGCAGGGAGGTGATATCCTCGCCATCGAGCAGAATAATACCTGCGTCGGGCCGGACAAAACCGGCAATGGCATAGAAGGTGGTGGTTTTCCCGGCCCCGTTCGGGCCGAGCAACCCCACCACCGTGCCGGTCTCGACCCGCAGGCTGATCCCGTCGACAACCGTCCGGTTTTTATAGCGTTTGACAATCTCTTGTGTTTCGAGAACAGACAAGGGGGCCTCCGGGAGAAATAATGAAAAATTAACAATGGAGAGGGAAAAGCCGACACCTGACGATCATGTTCGCCGCACCTTTGCGCCTCAACGCATCTTGAAACTTTTCATTCTTCACTTTTCGCTTTTCACTTCTGTCTGCGGCCCTTCGCCGCCGGGATAGAAAAAGGCCTTGACCCGCTCGCCTTTCTTCTCGCCCCGCTCCACGATGCTCTTGCCCTGGTCGAGGAAAACGACAACGGTGTGGCCGGTAACCAGGTTGTTGTCCTGCCAGACCTTGCTGTTGCCGATGAGAATCATCTTGCGCTCGGCCTCGTAATACTCCATTTCGTCGCCGGTGCCGGTCATCCCGTCATTCTGGATTTCCACGTTGCCCGAAGCAAAAAGCTTCTTGAGACTCCGTTCCTCGCTCTGGGGCAATTTGGCTTTTTCCTCGTTGGAAAGATAATATACCGTCATTTCCGCGGCGCGGATCACCAACTGGCCCTGCTTGGCATCCACGTTTCCGGAAAAAAGAACCGCGTTTTCATTCTTCATGGAAACCATGCGGTCCGCCTCGACATGGATCGGCGGCTTGTTGCCTGCCGGGGCAGAGGCCGGCGCGGCCAAACAGGGGCCGGCGAGCAGAAGGGGGGCAACAAGCGAAATCCGCCGGAAAAAACGCAACAATGGTTTCATATTTTTTAGTTTCCTTATGGTGCTGATGAACACTCAATATATAAAGATACCAGCATCAGGGGCTCTCGGCAATCGCTTTGCCGGAAACGAGCGACTGTTTTTTGCCCGCCTATCTGCTTTACAGATTGCCGCCAGCGGTATATATCTTGCGTACTATCATAAAAACTCTCGCCAAGAACGCAAAGCGAGGGCGGACATAAAATATTTTCTTTGCGGCCTCTGCGCCTTGGCGAGAGAGAAAATAAGACTATTTCGAGTCCATAACAAACAGCAGCCCCCCCGACCACTCAACCATCACAGACGACCGCCATGCACACAGGTATCGAAAAAGCCAAAATCCTCATTGAGTCCCTGCCGTATATCAAAAAATTCGCCGGCAAAACCGTGGTCATCAAATACGGCGGCCATGCCATGGTGGACGAAGAGCTGAAAAAGAGCTTCGCCCTGGACATCATCCTGATGAAGTACGTCGGCATCAACCCGGTGGTGGTGCATGGCGGCGGGCCGCAGATCAATCAGGTCCTGAGCCGGATGGGGATCAAATCCGACTATATCCACGGCATGCGGGTCACCGACGGCGAGACCATGGATGTGGTGGAGATGGTCCTGGTGGGCAAGGTGAACAAGGAAATCGTCAGCCTGATCAATCTGCACGGCGGCAAGGCCGTTGGTCTTTCCGGCCGCGACGGCGATCTGGTCAAGGCGCGCAAGATGAAAATCGTCAAGGAGCTGGTCGAAAACGCGCCCCCGGAAATTATTGATCTCGGCCAGGTGGGCGAGGTGACCGAGGTGAACCCGGGCGTACTGGAAACCCTGGACGCCCAGGACTTTATCCCGGTCATCGCGCCGGTTGGGGTGGGGGAAGACGGCCGCGCTTACAACATCAACGCCGATCTCGTGGCCGGCGCCATCGCCCGGCAGCTGAAGGCGGAAAAACTGATCCTGCTCACCGATGTGGCCGGGGTCCTGGACAAGGAGAAGAACCTGATCTCCTCCATGAGCTGCGATGCTGCCGACGCCTTTATCAAGGACGCCACCATCGTGGGCGGCATGATCCCCAAAATCCGGTGCTGCCAGGAAGTGGTGCGGGCCGGGGTGGGCAAGGCGCACATCATCGACGGAAGGGTGGAGCACGCCATTCTGCTGGAAATGTTCACCCAGCAGGGTGTGGGCACCGAGGTGACATGATGACGAATGCGGAATGGATGGAAAAAAGCAACGGTTCCTTCATGAACACCTACGGTCGGTACCCCGCGGTGATGGTCGAAGGGAAGGCCTGCCTGCTCAAGGACGCAGACGGCAAAGAATATCTGGACTGCCTGGCCGGCATTGCGGTGTGCAGCCTGGGCCACTGCCATCCGGCGATCACCGAGGCGATCTGCCGTCAGGCCTCCACCCTGGTCCATGTCTCCAACCTCTACCACACCATGCCGCAAACCGAGCTGGCCGGGCTGCTGCTCAGCCATTCCTTTGCCGACCGGGTCTTTCTGTGCAACTCCGGGGCAGAGGCCAACGAAGCAGCGATCAAGCTGGCGCGCAAGGCAAGCCCCGCCGGAAAATATGAGATCATCTCCCTGGCCGGCTCCTTTCATGGTCGGACCCTGGCCACCGTGGCCGCCACGGGCCAGGCCAAGTTCCATCAAGGCTTTGAGCCGCTGCCCCAAGGGTTCCGCCATGCGCCCTTTGGCGATCTCAGTGCCCTGGAAGCAATGATCACCCCTGAGACCTGCGCCGTTCTCTGTGAGCCCTTGCAGGGGGAAGGCGGGGTTCGGCCTCTGGAGCGGGAGTATCTCGCCGGTATCCGCCAGCTCTGCGACACGCACAACCTGCTCCTGATCTTTGATGAGATTCAGGTGGGCATGGGGAGAACCGGCACCCTCTTTGCCTACGAGCAGTGCGGGGTGACCCCCGACATCCTCACCCTGGCCAAGGCTCTGGGCAACGGTCTGCCCATCGGCGCCATGCTGGCCACGGAGTCGGCGGCCAAGGCATTTGAGCCGGGCAGCCACGCCTCGACCTTCGGCGGCAACCCGGTGGTCTGCGCCGCCGCAGTGGCGACCTTGCGGATCATGCTGGCCGACGGCTTTTTCGCCGAGGTCCGGGAAAAGGGCGCTTATCTGGCCGCGCAACTCACCGGTCTGGCCGCCAAATATCCGGCCATGGCGACCCCTGCCCGGGGGTTCGGCCTGATCCAGGGGCTGCCCCTGACCGAAGCCTGGCTTGACCAGGGTCCTGCCATGGTCAACCTCCTCTTTGAAAAAGGCGTGCTCCTGAATTTTGCCGGGGGCAAGGTGCTGCGCTGCCTGCCGCCGCTGATCATCAGCCGCGCCGAGATAGACCGGCTGATCCAGGCTCTGGACGAAGTGTTTGCCGAGCTAAGCCGGTAGCCCCTCATCTTTTTTCGTAACCGTTCAGAGATTGAGCCACGTTTTTCACGTTCCCGGTGAATGCATACCTTTTTTCAACGAAAAATCCCTTTGCAAAGAAAAAGTTTTTTTGTATGATTTGTAGTTTGGCCCAACCAGAGGGAGGCAGTGTCCGCCGCCCACTGGCAATGGTTGGGCTGACATTTTTTTGAGCCGGCCTTCTGAATCCTGCCGCAGTGTGCCGCCGGCAGGACCCTGAGCTACTTGCCGCGGTTTCATGTGCAGAAGGGCTGGCAGAGAGAACAACACAATGACACAGCATCTACTGGCATTGCAGGACTTCAGCAAGGGGCAGCTTGGCGCCTACATCGAAAAGGGGCTGCTCCTTAAAAAAGAAGCCAAGGCAGGAATCCGCAACCAGCAATTGGCCGGAAAAACCGTGGCCCTCATCTTTGAAAAGCCCTCCACCCGGACCAGAGTCTCCTTTGAGTCGGCCATGTATGGCCTGGGCGGCCAGGTGATCTACCTCTCCGGCCGGGACACCCAACTGGCGCGCAACGAACCCCTCAAGGATATGGCCCGGGTAATGGCCCGCTATGTGGACGGCATGGTGGTCCGCACCTACGGCCAGGCCATTGTCGATGAGCTGGCCGGATATTCCTCGGTGCCGGTGATCAACGCCCTCACCGACCTGCACCATCCCTGCCAGGTGCTGAGCGACATCATGACCGTGATCGAGCACAAGGGGGAGGTGGAAAAGCTCCACATCGCCTGGCTGGGCGACGGCAACAACATGGCCAACTCCTGGATTCAGGCTGCGGCCCGCTTCGGCTTTTCCCTGACCCTGGCCTGCCCGGCGGGCTATGATCCCAACCCCGCCATTCTCGCCGCAGCCCAGGCCGTGGCAAGCAAGCCCATCCGGGTGGTGCGCGACCCGGCGGAAGCAGTGCGGGAGGCGGATGTGATCAACACCGATGTCTGGGCCAGCATGGGCCAGGAGTCCGAGCAGGAAGAACGGATCGGAGTGTTCCGTCCGTATCAGGTGAATGCTGCCCTGGTGGCCCAGGCCCGGCCGGGGGCCATTGTCCTCCACTGCCTGCCTGCCCACCGCGACGAGGAGATCTCCGAAGAGGTATTGGAGGGTCCGCAATGCGTGGCCTTTGACCAGGCGGAGAACAAGCTCCATATCCACAAGGCCATTCTGGCCATACATCTGGCTTAAAATACTGAATAATTACTGCACACTGGGAGAACACGGCCAATGGCTGCCAACATAAACAAGATCGTTCTCGCCTATTCCGGCGGGCTGGACACCTCGGTTATCCTCAAGTGGCTGCGGGAAGAGTATCAGGTTCCCGTGGTGGCCTTTGCCGCCGATGTGGGCCAGGAGGAGGACTGGGATAAGGTCCGGGCCAAGGGCATGGCCACCGGCGCCGAGAAGGTGATCATCTCCGATCTGCGCGAGGAGTTTGTCCGCGACTATGTCTTTCCGGCCTTCCGGGCCAATGCCATCTACGAGGGCTCCTACCTCTTGGGCACCTCCCTGGCCCGACCGGTCATCGCCCGGGAACAGGTGCGCATCGCCGAGGCGGAAGGCGCCGACGCCGTGAGCCACGGCGCCACGGGCAAGGGCAACGATCAGGTCCGCTTCGAGCTGACCTATCTGGCCTTAAACCCCAGGCTGACCATCATCGCCCCCTGGCGGATCTGGGATCTCAACTCCCGGACCAAGCTCATGGCCTATGCGGAAAAGCACGCCATCCCCGTACCGGTGACCAAGGAGAAGCCTTACAGCTCCGACGAAAATCTGCTGCACATCAGCTTTGAGGGCGGCATCCTGGAAGATCCGTGGAACGAGCCGGAGGAGTCCATGTTCAAGCTCTCCGTCTCCCCGGAAAAGGCCCCGGATGTACCGACCTATATCGAGATGGAATTCGCGCAAGGCAACCCGGTGGCCATCAACGGCGAGAAGCTCAGCCCGGCGGCCATGCTGGCCCGGTTGAACGCCCTGGGCGGCGCCAACGGCATCGGCAGGCTGGACATGGTGGAGAACCGCTTCGTGGGCATGAAATCCCGCGGGGTGTACGAAACCCCGGGCGGCACCATATTGCGCGCGGCACACCGCGATCTGGAAACCATCACCCTGGACCGCGAGGTCATGAAGATCCGCGACAGCCTGATCCCCCGCTATGCCGAACTGGTCTACAACGGCTTCTGGTTCTCGCCGGAGATGAAGCTCCTGCAAAAGACCATGGACAACGCGCAGGAAACCGTAAACGGCGTGGTGCGCCTCAAGCTGATCAAGGGCAACTGCATCCCGGTGGGCCGCAAATCCGATCAGTCGCTCTACCAGGAAAGCTTTGCCACCTTTGAGGAAGACCAGGTCTACACCCAGTCGGATGCCGGCGGCTTTATCCGCCTCAACGCCCTGCGGTTGACCATCCAGGCCCTGGTGGAAAAGAAGAGGTAACTGCCCAGCAGCACCACATCTGCTTCGGAGTCTCGCAGGCTCGCTTACCTGTCATCGGCCGGCTCATGTGCAAATAGCACACTTCGCCAGCCTCTTTGTCGGCACTTCTGCCGACGATTGACACGCGCATCTGTGGCACTGCTGAACAGTTACCTTCCAGAGTTATGAAAAGAATTTTAAAAACTAACCAGGCAACGCCTTATGTCTTCGGCAGGAAACACCCATAACCCGGCACTGTGGGGCGGCAGGTTCGCGGAAAAGACCGCCGCCTCGGTGGCGGCCTTCACCGCCTCCATCCACTACGACGCCAGGCTGTACAGGCATGACATCGCCGGCAGCCGGGCCCACGCCAAGATGCTTGCCAAGCAGGGTTTGATCAGCGCCAAGGAACGCGACCAGATCGTCAAGGGGTTAGGCCAGATCGAGCGCGAGATCGAGGCTGGCACCTTTGTCTTTCGGCCGGAGCTGGAAGATATTCACATGAATATCGAAAAGACGCTGGTGGAAAAGATCGGCCCGGCCGGAGAAAAGCTGCACACCGCCCGCAGCCGCAACGACCAGGTGGCCCTGGATGTGCGCCTCTATCTTCGGGAGGAATGCCGCAACCTCATCGAGCTGCTCGCCGGGCTGCAAAAAGCCTGCGTGGTGCTGGCCCGCAAATACCAGCATGCGGTGATGCCCGGCTACACCCACCTGCAGCGGGCGCAGCCGGTTTTGGTGGCGCACCACCTGCTGGCCTACTACGAGATGTTCGGCCGCGACCGGGAGCGGTTCAGCGATGCCTTGAAGCGGATCAATGTCATGCCCCTGGGCGCCGCAGCCCTGGCCGGAACCGGCTTGCCCATCGACCGCGAGTTTGTTGCCAAGGAGCTGGATTTCCCCAAGGTCACCGCCAACAGCATGGACACGGTGGGGGACCGGGATTTCATCATCGAGTTCATGTCCGCAGCCAGCCTGGTGCAGATCCATTTGAGTCGGCTCTCCGAGGAGCTGGTCCTCTGGACCACCGAGGAGTTTTCCTTCGTCACCCTGGCGGACAGCTTCTGCACCGGCAGCTCCATCATGCCCCAGAAGAAGAACCCCGACATCCCGGAGCTGATCCGGGGCAAGAGCGGCAGGGTGGTGGGCAACCTTATGAGCCTCCTGATGCTGCTCAAGGGCTTGCCCATGACCTACAACCGCGACCTCCAGGAAGACAAGGAGCCCCTGTTCGACACGGTGGATACGGTTTCCCAGTCCGTGGCGATCATGGCCCAGTTGCTCGGCAACCTGAAGTTCAACGAGGCGCGGCTGGCCAAAGGCCTTGGCGGCGGCTATATGACCGCCACCGACCTGGCGGATTATCTGGTGCGCAAGAACATCCCCTTCCGCCAGGCCCACGCCATTGTCGGCCGCACCGTGGCATATGCCATCGACAAGGGCAAGGAACTCACTGAGTTGAAGCTGGCGGAGTTGCAAAAATTCTCCGAGGTCATCGAGGGAGATGTTTTCAAGGTGCTCTCCATCGAGGGCTCGGTTGCGAGCAGAATCTCCCTGGGCGGCACCTCGGGCAAGATGGTGGCCAAGGCCTTGAAACGGGCGGAAAAAGAGATGGGGATAACGGCATGAAGCCTGAAACTGTCCGGATACGCATTGTTGCCCTCGCCTTGATCGCGCTCGTCGCTTTGTCCGGCTGCGGCAAGAAGACCCGGCCGGTGCCGCCCGACACGGTTATGCCAGCGCCCATCAGCGACTTGCGCTGTCAGCTTGACGAAAAAGGGGTAACGCTCAACTGGTCCTATCCCCGGGCAACCGTCCAGGGCGACCGGCTGCCGTACCGGATTGAAAAATTCGAGCTGCTGCGCGCGGTTATCCCGGTCAAGGATTACTGCGCCGACTGCCCCATCCCCTTTGGGCCTTCCATCGAGATCAGGGCGGAGAGCAGCGACAAGGGCAAGGTTTTCTATGAGGAAGCCCTGCTCAGGCCCAATCACCGCTATGTATACCGGGTGCGCAGCAAGGCGGGCTGGTTTGTCAGCAGCGATGATTCCAACACCGTTTCGGTGGTCTGGGACACCCCCCTCCTTGCGCCTCTCAATTTCTCGGCCGAGGAAGGCGACAAGGCCATTACCCTGCGATGGCAACCGCCCGCCGGACTGCTGGATGGTACCCCGGTTGCCGACCCCATCCGCTATCAGGTTTTCCGCTCGACCGATGACGGCGAGACGTTCAGCGAGATGCCGGGCGGGCTGAGCGAGGGTTTGGCCCTTACGGATAAAGGGTTGCGCAATGGCAAAGCCTACGTCTACAAGGTCCGGGCCATGCGGCTGCATGCGGGAACCACGGCGGCAGGGATGACCAGTGAGCCCTTGAGCGCAACGCCGCGCGACCTTACGCCTCCGGCGCCGCCCCGGAAGGTGCGCGCCGTGACCAGCGGCACCGGGGTCAAGATTCTCTGGGAGACGGTTGCCGAACCCGACCAGGCGGGTTTTCGCATTTACCGCCGCGCAGCCAAGAGCGCGACCCCGGAACTCATCGGCCAGGTGGACGGGGCAGGCCTTTCCTTTGAGGATACAAGCCCGCCCAGGGAAAGAGGGCTCTGGTATTACTCGGTCACAGCTTTTGACCAGGCCAGGCCTGCCAACGAAAGCACCTTCTCCATGGAAGCCACCTACGAGGTGGCGGAGTAACAAGGCTGTTTTTTTGCCACGAAACCCACGAAAGAACACGAAAATGGGTGGTGGAACTGGGAAGGTTGGTTTTTCACGGCTGGGAAAACACGGTTTTGCCAAGCAGGCGAAGAAAGAACCGGTCTACAACTACAGAATCTGGCAGATCAGGCAATAAAACTGAATAATCCATAAAACCCTTTCGTGTTCTTTCGTGGGTTTCGTGGCAAAACGGACGGTATAACGAACCATGCATGATTTTCTGTACAAAAACGACACCCTCCATTGCGAGGATATTGCCGTGCCGACGGTGGCAGAGGCGGTGGGCACCCCGTTCTATCTGTACAGCGCCGCCACCCTGACCCGGCATTTTACCGCCTTTGACCAGGCCTTTGCCGACATCCCCCATATCACCTGCTTTGCCGCCAAGTCCTGCGCCAACATCGCCATCCTCCGCCTTTTTGCAAGCCTGGGCGGCGGGGCGGACATCGTTTCCGGCGGCGAGCTGTTCCGGGCGCGCACCGCAGGGGTTGATCCCGGGAAGATCGTTTATTCTGGGGTGGGCAAGAGCGCGGCCGAGATCCGCGAGGCCCTTGCCGCAGGAATCCTCATGCTCAATGTGGAGTCCGAGCAGGAGCTGGCCATGATCCAGACGGTGGCGGCGGGCATGGGGCTCAAGGCCCCGGTCTCCTTCCGGGTGAATCCCGATGTGGACCCAAAGACCCATGCCTATATCTCCACCGGCTTGGCCAAGAACAAGTTCGGCATCCCCATCGGCGAGGCGCTGCGGGTCTATCTCGCGGCCGGCAAGCTGCCCAATATCGAAATCAAGGGGGTAAGCTGCCACATCGGCTCCCAGCTCACGTCAGTTTCCCCCTTTGTCGAATCGCTGGCCAAGGTGAAGCGCTTTATTACCCACCTGGCCGAGCAGGGAATCACCATCACCCATCTTGACCTGGGCGGAGGGCTCGGCATCCGTTACAACAGCGAGGAGCCGCCCGAGCCAGCGGAGTATGCCCAGGCCATCAAGCAGGAGCTGGCAGGCCTTGCCTGCATCCTGATTCTCGAACCGGGCCGGGTTTTGGTGGGCAACGCCGGGGCGCTGGTGACCAAGGTGCTCTACACCAAGGAAGGGCTCAAGAAATTCATCATTGTCGACGCAGGGATGAACGACCTGGCCCGGCCCAGCCTTTACGATGCATTCCATCACATCCAGGCCGTGAAGCGCCCAGGCCGGGAGCAGGCGGTGGCCGACGTGGTGGGGCCGATCTGTGAAACCGGCGATTTCCTCGCCCGGGAACGGTCCATGCCCACGGTGGAGGCCGACGAGCTCCTGGCAGTAATGAGCGCCGGGGCATACGGCTTTTCCATGTCGTCCAACTACAACTCCCGGCCCAGGGTGGCCGAGGTGCTGGTGCACGGGGACGGTTTCCATGTGATTCGGGCCAGGGAAAGCTATGAAACCCTGGTCCAGGGGGAAAGCATCCCCGAATTCCTCAAGCAGGACGCGTGACCATGCAGTTTCCCATCGAGTTCACCAAGATGAGCGGCACCGGCAATGACTTCATCCTCATTGACCACCGCACCCCGTTTCTAAGCCGGGAAGAGATGCCCGGTTTTTCCAGGGCGGTGTGCGAACGGCGGGTTTCCGCGGGCGCGGACGGCCTGATCCTCATCGAAAACAGCGAGGCCGCGGATTTCCGCTGGCAGTTTTTAAACGCTGACGGCAGCTGGGCCGAGATGTGCGGCAACGGCGCCCGCTGCGCCGCCCGTTTTGCCTTTGCCTTGGGCATCGCCCCTGCACGGATGCGTTTTGAGACCGTGGCCGGAATCATCGAGGCCGAGGTCACGGGCCAGTCGGTCAAGCTCAAGATGACCGCGCCCACCAATCTAAGGCTGCACGAGAAGCTCATGGTCAACGGAGAGGAACAGGTAGTGCACAGCCTCAATACCGGGGTGCCCCATGCCGTGCTCTTCATGGAGGACATCCGACAGGCTCCGGTTATGGAATGGGGCCGAACTATCCGCTTCCACGAGCACTTCCAGCCCGCCGGGACCAATGTCAATTTCGTGCAACAGCAACCGGGCAACGGCCTTATCGTCCGCACCTATGAGCGCGGGGTCGAAGGGGAAACCCTGGCCTGCGGCACCGGCGCCGTGTCCGCCGCCATCATCGCCGGGATTCTCGGTCAGGTGCAGCCGCCGGTAACGGTCACCACCTCCGGGGGTGAGCGGCTGGTTATCCATTACGCCCTTGCCGGGCAGGAGATTGCCGAGGTCTTTCTGGAAGGACCGGCCAATTTTATCTACGCAGGCCAAATGCACGCCGAAGCGATACGGAAGAAATCATAGGGCTGCGCGCCCTTTTCGTGTTTGAGCGATAATAAGGAAGCACAGGAGGAAGGTATGAACAAGTTTCGCGGCGCCTATGTGGCCATTGTCACGCCCTTTACCAAGGACGGCAAGGTCGATGAAAAAGGATTGAAGGATCTCATCGAGTTCCAGATCAAGAACGGCACTCACGGCATCGTGCCCTGCGGCACCACCGGCGAGTCCGCCACCTTGAACCATGCGGAGCACCACCGGGTGGTTGAGCTGACCGTCAAGGCCGTCAAGGGGAGGGTGCCGGTGCTGGCCGGAACCGGCTCCAACTCCACGAGCGAATCCATCGAGCTGACCCGGGCCGCCAAGGCTGCCGGGGCCGACGGCGCCCTGATGATCACGCCGTACTACAACAAGCCGACCCAGGAAGGGCTCTACCAGCATTTCAAGGCAGTGGCCGAGGCGGTGGACATCCCCATCATCCTCTACAACGTGCCCAGCAGGACCGCGGTGAACATGCTGCCCGAGACCGTGGCCCGCTGCGCCAAGATCAAGAACATCGTCGGGGTGAAGGAGGCCACTGCGGACCTGAACCAGATCAGCCAGGTCATCCGCCTCTGCCCCAAGAATTTCGCGGTGCTGTCCGGCGACGATTTTACCTCCATGGCCACGGTGGCCATCGGCGGCGCCGGGGTGATTTCCGTCACCTCCAACGTGGCGCCCAAGGACATGGCTGCCATGATGGACGCAGCCCTGGCCGGTGATTATACTACGGCCCGCAAGCTGCACTACAAGCTCTTCCCGCTCATGGGCGCAATGTTCATCGAAACCAACCCGACCCCGGCCAAGACGGCGCTGGCGCTGATGGGCAAAATCAAAAACAGCGCCCCGCGTCTGCCGCTGTACAAGATGAGCGAGGCAAGCACCGAGAAGCTCAGGAAGGTTCTGGCCGACTGCGGGCTGGTATAAGGAGACTGTTATGACCAAGGTTATTGTCGCCGGGGCCGCAGGCCGAATGGGCCGCCGGATCAGCTTTATGGTGCACCAGCAGGAAGGGTTGACCCTGGCCGCTGGCTTTGAACGGCCCGATACCCCGGAGCTGGGCAAGGATCTTGGCGAACTGGCCGGGATAGGCGCTTTGGGCGTGAAGGTGGCGGACAGCTTCGAGGCGGTCATGGACCAGGGCGAGGTGGTTATCGACTTCACCTTCCACGAGGCCACCATGGCCCTGGCCCGCAAGGCGGCCCAGGCAAAAAAGGCCATGGTCATCGGCACCACCGGCCTGACCGCTGACAATCTCGCCGAGCTTAAGGAACTGAGCAAACATTTCCCCTGCGTCCAGTCGCCCAACATGGCGGTGGGCGTCAATGTTTTGTTCAAGATCGCCCGCAAGATGGCCGCCCTGCTAGGCGATGCCTACGATATCGAAATCGTCGAGGCGCACCACCGGATGAAAAAGGACGCGCCCAGCGGCACGGCCCTGAAGCTCGGCGAGATGGTGGCCGAAGGCGTGCACCGCAATCTGGACGAGGTGGGGGTCTATTCCCGCCACGGCATGATCGGCGAGCGCACCGACAAGGAGATCGGCATCCAGACCATCCGGGCCGGGGACATCGTGGGCGAACACACCGTCTATTTTGCCGGGGCAGGGGAGAGGCTGGAACTCAGCCACCGGGCCCACAGCCGGGACAATTTCGCCCGGGGCGCGGCCCTGGCCGCCGCCTGGGTGGTGAACCAGCCCAACGGCCTCTACACCATGTTCGACGTGCTGGGTTTGCAGGATATTTAGGGGCCGTACGAAATGATTATTTCGTTACGCGGCCCCTTATGCCGACCAATGGCGGCCTAGGAGTTTCTTCCAAAAGTCCCCAAAATCCCCTCCCCCTGTGGGGAGGGTTAGGGAGAGGGGTGAAACACCTGGAGCGGCAGGTTGCAACTTCACCCTCCCCCCAACCCCCTCCCGTCAAGGGAGGGGGAGTCAATTTGGAAGAATTGCAAGAGGCTCCATGGCAAACCGGCAACAAGCCTTTATCGGCCTGGGCTCTAATCTCGGCGACACCCAGGCCAACCTGCTCGACGCCTGGCAACGGTTGGGCCAAGTTGCGGCAATCAGCCTGATCCGGCTCTCCAGCCCGTACCGGACACAACCTGTCGGCCTGGCCACGGACCACTGGTTCACCAATGCCGTGGGCGAAATCTTCACCACCCTGTCGCCCCCCGAGCTTTTGGCCGCCATGCTTGCCATCGAAACCAAACTGGGCCGCGATCGCACCCTGACCCGGGACCGGCCCGTTGACCTGGACCTGCTCTACTACGGAGACCTGATGCTAGAAAGCCACACCCTGACCGTGCCCCATCCGCGGATCGCCGAGCGGCTTTTCGTGCTGGCGCCCCTGGCGGAAGTGGCGCCGGAGCAAGTGCACCCGCTCCTTGGCCGAACCAGCCTGGAGCTCTGCCGGGCACTCGGGACACAGGCAGGGGTGGAGCGGCAGGAGTGGCGAAACAGGGGGCCGTCCGATGTTTAAGTTTTTCATCTACGCGCTCTTGCTCTATGTCCTGTACCGGTTGCTGACGGGCGGCCGGAGAAAAAAAACCGTCGGCAACGGCCGGAAAACCACGGGCTCAGGCGCACTGGCCGCCCATGACCAACTGGTGGAAGACCCGGTCTGCCATATCTATATTCCCAAAAGGCAGGCAATTGTGTTACAAGATGGGGATACAGTGGTATATTTTTGCAGTGAGCAATGCAGGAAGATGTATTGCGATGCCCGGACAACAAATCGGCAGGAGAACGGCTGATTTCGAATCCCGTTAAAAAAAATGATCCCGCAGGAGAGAATAGATGAAGTTTTTCATTGATACCGCCAACCTGGAAGAAATCAAAAAAGCCGTGGACATGGGCATGGTGGACGGAGTTACCACCAACCCCTCGCTGATCGCCAGGGAAAATAAGCCCTTTGTTGAGATCATCAAGGATATCTGCAAGATAGTCGATGGCCCGATCAGCGCCGAAGTAATCGCCCTGGACGCCGAGGGCATGGTCCGCGAGGGCCGCGAGCTGGCCGCCATCCATTCGAACATCGTGATCAAGATCCCCATGACCACCGAAGGCCTCAAGGCGGTCAAGACGCTGGCCGATGAGAAGATCAGAACCAATGTGACCCTGATCTTTTCCGCCAGCCAGGCCCTGATGGCCGCCAAAGCCGGGGCCAGCTACGCAAGCCCCTTTGTCGGCCGGCTGGATGACATCTCCCAGAACGGCATGGATCTGATCAGCGACATCATGAACATCTACGACAACTACGGCTATGCCACCGAGGTGATCGTGGCCAGCATCCGCAACCCCATCCACGTGGTGGACGCGGCTCTGCTGGGCGCCCATATCGCCACGATCCCCTTCAAGGTCATTGCCCAGCTTGCCCGGCATCCGCTCACCGATCACGGCATGGAACAATTTTTGGCCGACTGGGAAAAAAGGGCAAAAGCGTAGTATACTGTTGGTGCAGGCGCATCTGCCCGGAGACGAAAACATGGCGCGGACACGGAAAACAGACGGACACAAGGGGAAAACCCGGACCCGTACGGCAGGACCACTCCTGGCCGTGCTGGTCTGGGCACTGCTGCTGGTGCCGGATTCCGCCCGGGCGACGATCTATACCTTTGTCGACAAGCATGGCACCGTGCATTTCACCAATGTGCCCAACGACCCTCGCTACAAGGCCGGGGTGATCCGCCCGCAGTCACGGGGGAGCAGGTCGCCGCGGCCCGGTGATCCGCGCCTCTATGAAGAGCATATCCAGAGGGCGGCCAGCCACTACGCAATGGACCCCCTGTTGATCAAGGCCGTGATCAAGACCGAATCCAACTTCGACTGCATGGCCGTTTCCTCCAAGGGAGCCCAGGGCCTCATGCAATTGATGCCGGGAACCGCCGCCGACCTGAATGTCTGGAACCCTTTCGACCCCAAGGAAAACATCTTCGGCGGCACCAATTACCTGCGCCAGATGCTGGCCCGGTTCGGCGGCAACCTCAGGCTTGCCCTGGCCGCCTACAATGCCGGACCCAGCAGGGTTGAGGCCGCCCAAGGAATTCCCCTGATCCCGGAAACCCAGCAGTACGTGGCACGGGTTCTTCAACACTACCGGCAGATGTCAGCCGCGTCCTCCCCGTCCCCCCGCTGGCTGGGAGCGGCCAATTAAGACCATGAACCGGCACGCCATCCTCACCATTCCCAACCTGCTCACCGGCTACCGCTTTGTGACAGCGCCGGTCCTGCTCTTTTTTCTCTATCCCCAGTCCAGCGTCGGGGTAAGCCTGTTCGCCTTTCTGCTTTTCCTCACCGGAGCGCTCACCGATCTTGCGGACGGCTATTACGCCAGAAAGCACAAAATCGAAACGGTCCTGGGCAAATTGATGGATCCGGTGGCCGACAAGGTGCTGGTCTGTGCGGCCCTGATCATGCTGATCCCCATGGACAAGATTCCGGCCTGGCTGGTGTTCATCATCCTGGCCCGGGAGCTGGTGATCACCGGGCTCCGCGGGGTGGCGGCCTCTTCGGGCATCGTCATCGCGGCCAGCGGCATGGGCAAATTGAAGAGCATTTTGCAGTACACCGCGCTCTGCGTGCTGATCTTTCCCCTGGGGGTGGTGGACATCCCTTTCCTGCACGAACTGGGCAAGGGAATCCTCTATATTTCCGCCTTCATGACGGTGTGGTCCGGGGTGGATTACTTCTACAGGTTCCAGAAGATTTTCCTGGGAACCTCCCACTGAAACATCATCGAGGCCACTGGTTCTTTAGGGCTTGACAGCTCTCGGCAAGGCTTCTATAGTGTTCGTCCTATGCCGCTGTCACGGGGCACATCGCCATTCAGCCGGAGTGGTGAAACTGGTAGACGCACGGGACTCAAAATCCCGCGGGGGCAACCCCATGTCGGTTCGATTCCGACCTCCGGCACCATACACGACAAGGGTTTTCAGGGTTTAACCTGAAAACCCTTTTTTTTGCCCACCGCTGTTCTTTGGCAAAATGTGGTATAAGAAAAGAGAGAAAATCCAGCGCAACTGAAGAACCTTCCCCTGGCCGCCACACCATCTGGCCAGGAAATCCGAGGAGGAAAACCGCGCATGCTTGACCAAGTTTTTCCGGCGCTGATCCAAAACGCCGCCCTGCTGCTGGCCATGGCCTTTATCTATGACGTGACCACCACGCGCTACAGGTTGAAACAGCCGGGTTTGCCGATGCAACTCTCCATCGGCATGGCCCTCGGACTCCTCGGCGTTATCATCATGCTCTCCCCCTGGCGCTATGTGCCCGGGATTGTCTTTGACACCCGCTCGGTGCTGCTCGGCATCTCGGGCCTTTTTTTCGGGGTGGTGCCAACCGCCATGGCCATGGCGATGACCGCAGCCTTCCGCCTCTTCCAAGGCGGCGCCGCAGCCTGGACAGGGGTGGCGGTCATCCTGAGCACCGGCGCCATCGGCCTCGTCTGGCAACAGCACCGCCGCCGACCGCTGAAAGACCTTACCTGGAAGGAACTGTATCTCTTCGGATTCTTCATCCATCTGAACATGCTGGCAATGATGCTCACCCTGCCGTGGAACACGGCCCGGCAGGTGCTTGCCCAGATCAGCCTGCCGGTGCTGACAATATATCCTCTTGCCACGGCCTTGCTGGGACTCCTCATGGTCAACCGGCTGCGGCGGGAGGATTTCATCACGCAACTGCAAGCAGGGAAAGAACAGCTTCGCCTGGCGCTCATGGCTGCCAACCAGGGACTCTACGACCTCAATGTCCAGACCGGCGAAGCCACGGTCAGTCCGGAATACGCCACCATGCTCGAATACGATCCGAATGAATTTCATGAGACCAACGCCAAATGGATCGAGCGGCTGCACCCCGCTGACCGGGACTCCGTAGCCGCGGCGTATCGCGATTACATCGCGGGCAAGACTCCGGAGTACCGTGTGGAGTTCCGGCAACAAACCAAAGCGGGAGAGTGGAAATGGATCCTCTCCCTCGGCAAGGTGGTGGAATACGATACTACCGGCCGCCCCCAGCGCATGCTCGGCACCCACACCGATATCACCAAGCGCAAGCAGGCCGAAGAGGCGCTTAAGGAAAGCGAAAAACGATTCCGTTCCCTGCTTGAGGATGTTCCCAATATCGCGGTGCAAGGCTATGACCGGCAACGCCGCGTTGTTTTCTGGAATACGGCAAGCGAGGGGCTGTATGGTTTTTCGCGGGAGGAAGCGCTGGGGCGGCACCTTGAAGAGCTCATCATTCCTCCGGAGATGCGGGACGGGGTCATTGAGGCGATCAACTCCTGGCTGAGTCAAGGAATCGCGATTCCACCCGGAGAATTGGTGCTGCAAAAAAAGGGGGGGCAACCCGTCAACGTTTTCTCAAGCCATGCCATGCAACTCAATATCCACGGTGAACCCGAGATGTACTGCGTTGATATTGACCTCACCGAACGCAAACGGAGCGAAGCGGAAAGGGATAAACTGCAGGCCCAACTGCTCCAATCCCAAAAGATGGAGCTGGTGGGCAGACTGGCCGGCGGGGTGGCCCATGACTTCAACAACATGCTGCAGACGATAATCGGGTACAGCGATCTCGCCCTCGCCCAGATTGAGGCGGCAAGCCCCGTGCATGATGGGCTTCTGGAAATCCGCAAGGCAGCCATGCGTTCCGCCGATCTCACCCGGCAGCTCCTCGCCTTTGCCCGCAAGCAGGCGGTGAGCCCTAAAATCCTCGACCTGAACGACACCGTTGCCGGCATGCTGAAAATGCTCCAGCGGCTCATCGGCGAGGATATCGATCTTGCCTGGGTGCCCGGCCACTCCCTGTGGCCCGTGAAAATTGACCCTTCCCAGCTCGATCAGATCCTGGCCAACCTGGCGGTCAACGCCCGTGACGCCATTGCCGACACCGGCAAAATCACCATCGAAACGGAAAATATCTCCCTGAATGCCGCCTATTGCGCCGACCACCCGGAACCCATTCCCGGCGAATATGTCCAGTTGGTGGTGAGCGACAACGGCTGCGGCATGGACAAGGAAACCCTGGCCCAGATCTTTGAGCCTTTTTTCACCACCAAGGCGCAGGGCAAGGGCACCGGCCTGGGGCTGGCCACCGTCTACGGCATCGTCAAACAGAACAACGGCTTTGTCAACGTATACAGCGAGCCCGGCCAGGGCACCACCTTCCGCATCTATCTGCCCAGCTTTGCCGACGAAATGGTGACTGCGGAGATCCGCCGGGAAGAAGAAGCCCGCGGGGGCACGGAAACGGTGCTGCTGGTGGAAGACGATGCCGCGATACTCAATCTCGGCACCACGATCCTCCGCCGCCTGGGATACACGGTGCTTGCCGCCAACACGCCCATGGCGGCCCTTGAGCTGGCCGCGGAATATGCCGGGGAAATCCACCTGCTCATCACCGATGTGGTGATGCCCGAGATGAACGGCCGGGAGCTGGTGCAACGGCTCTCAGCCCTCCGCCCGGCGATGCACTGCCTCTACATGTCGGGTTATACGGCAAACGTCATTGCCCACCACGGCGTGTTGGATCCGGGCATCCACTTTATCCAGAAGCCTTTTTCCATCGACGACTTGGCCCGCTCGGTTCGTGACACCCTGCGGGACGAGAAAAAAAACCCGTAACCCGTGCGGCGGCAAAACCGTTGATTACCCTTTCCTTCCTGCGCGAGAAGGTGATAAACTTTTCTGGCTCGCTTGGAACCTCGTGGCCGGTCAGCGCAAGAACAACCAACAGGCTGGCTGCTTCATGTAAATTTAAAATTAAAGTTGAAATTTACATGAAGCACGGGTTGTGGTTTGAACATGGAACTCATTTCCCGTACAGCAGAGAGCTGTCTTCTCCAGGTTGCCGGTCACTATCCGGTGATAACAATTACCGGCCCCCGGCAGAGCGGCAAAACAACCTTATGCCGCAAGGTCTTTGCCGACAAAAAATATGTCAGCCTGGAAAACCCCGACACTCGTCAGTACGCCAGGGAAAACCCCCGCGGCTTTCTTGCCGGGCTGCCTGATGGCGCCGTCCTGGATGAGATTCAGCATGCCCCGGATCTTCTCTCCTATATTCAGACCATTGTTGATGATGACAAGCGTAACGGTCTGTTCATCCTGACCGGTAGCCAGCAGTTCGAGGTGACAAACGGTATCAACCAGTCCCTTGCCGGTCGCGCGGCCCTCCTCAAATTGCTCCCGTTCAGCATTGAAGAACTGAACGCATCCTTGGCCGGGGTTTCCATCGACAGGCTCCTTCTCACCGGGTTTTATCGCCGTATCTGGAAAGATGATCTGCCGCCGGCGCAAACTCTTGCCGCTTACCTGGAAACCTATGTGGAAAGGGATATCCGGCAGTTAATCAACATAAAGGATCTCGTTCTGTTTCAGCGTTTTGTCACCCTGAGCGCTGGAAGGGTCGGGCAGATGCTCAATTGTAACAATCTGGCGGCGGATGCCGGGGTCTCGCACCAGACCGCCCGCAACTGGTTGACTCTGCTTGAGGCAAGCTACATCGTTTTCCGGTTGCCTCCTTATGACGCCAATATCTCCAAGCGGCTCGTCAAATCGCCCAAGCTCTATTTTAATGATGTGGGCCTGGCCGCTCATCTCTCGGTTTGCCCGGCAACCAGGTTTCATGTTTTGCTGGCAGGGTTGGCGAAATAAGCGACCTCCGGCGCCAACGCATAATTCGATACCACCCGGTATCGCCCTGAAAGCCCTGAGAAATCAGGGCGTTGTCCGCGCACAACTTATCCAGATATGTCATGGTCATGCATTTCGCGCCGCATGGTCGCCTGAAAAGGCTGAACGAGGGGCAGCAGGCGGCATAAAAAATCAAAAAACCGTATTTCTTCGGACAATTACTTGGGTCTCCCTATTCCCAATCGCGGGAAGAAGTGCTACGCTTTTAACAAAGCAAAGGATTTTTCACGCGTGACTGATTTCCGGTTGGCAAAGCAGGCCCGGGCGGTGGCATGGCTGACGAGATAATACAAAAGGTTTTCGTGAAAGAGGACAGCGGCGCGACAATACGCTGCGACTCATGCGGGCTGGTAAAAACGATAGACACGCAGAATTTTACCTCCCTCCCGCCGGTGGTCCGGATCCGTTGCGCCTGCGCCGCTGTTTTTCCGGTGCGGTTCGAATACCGGAAATTTTACCGCAAGGCCACCAATCTTGAGGGAACCTACCGGATGCTTTACGATGAGAGGGATATCCCCGACTTTTCCCAGGCCAAAAAAACCATAAACTGCCGGATTGAAAACATCTCCATGCATGGCGCCGGAGTCACGGTTCTGGGCCGGCACAGGATCGTGGCGCAGGCCCGGCTCATCCTGGGCTTTACCTTGGATAACCCAAAAAGAACCTGGATAGAAAAAACCGGCGTGGTGCAACTGGTCGAAGGGGCTTACCTTGGGCTGCGTTTTGACGAACCCGCAAACACCGACAGAGAACTGGGCTTTTACCTGATGCCATAGCCTGCTCTCCTGGGTCGAAACCGCGGCACGGCCTCCCTTGTCCACGGCGCCTTCATCCCTTGTCCCCATCGCCATGACCATTGCCAGGACTTTTCTTTGTGCCGACCCATGACCTGCTCATAATCAATGCCGCGCTTCTGGCGAATCCGGCCCACAGCCGGGTGCAGGAGGCGGCCTATCTTGCCGTGCGGGACGGGGCCATTGCCGGAATCGGCGCCATGGCCAACCTGCCCGTCACAGCCCCAGCCATGGCGGAGCGGATCATTGACGCCGCGGGCAACCTGGTCATGCCGGGGCTGATCAACTGCCACTGCCATGGCGCCATGACCCTCTTCCGGGGGCTGGCGGATGACCTGCCGCTCATGACCTGGCTCACGGAGCACATCTTCCCCAGCGAGGCCCGGCTGGTCGATGCGGAGATGGTCTATTGGTGCAGCAAGCTTGCCGCCGCCGAGATGATCCTGGCCGGCACCACCACGGTGGCGGACGCTTATTTCCATGAGGATGCGGCGGCGCAAGCCTTTTGCGAATCGGGGATGCGGGCGGTGGCCGCCCAGGGGATCATCGATTTTCCCGCCCCGGGCGTGCCGGACCCGAAAGAAAACATCACCCGGGCAGAAAGGTTCCTCTCGGCCTGGCAGGGAAAAAACCCCCTGCTCACCCCGGCCCTGTTCTGCCATTCCCCCTATACCTGCGGCGCGGACACCCTGCAAAGGGCCAAGGAATTGGCCCGCGAGGCCGGCAGCCTTTTTTTCATCCATCTTGCCGAAACCAGAGGGGAAGTGGCGCAGAGCACGAAACAGCACGGCCGCACCCCGGCGGGGTTGCTCCACTCCCTCGGGTTGCTGGATGCACAGACAATCTGCGTGCACTCCGTCTGGCTGGAAAAGGAGGATATCGAACTGCTGCGGGAGAGCGGGGCCAAGATGGTCACCTGCCCGGAGAGCAACATGAAGCTCGGCTCCGGCATCGCTCCCCTGGCCGCGCTCCTCGCCGCCGGGGTTCCGGCGGGCTTGGGCACGGACGGCTGCGCCAGCAATAACGATCTGGATCTGTTCCGGGAAATGGCAAGTTGCGCCAGGCTGCACAAGGTTGCAGCCCACGAGCCCACCCAGATGCCCGCCGCCGGAGTGCTGGGCATGGCCACGGAAGGGGGCGCCGGAATTTTGGGGTTGGGGCGGCAGACCGGCCGCCTTGCCATCGGGATGCGGGCGGATTGCCTGATCATCGACAGCAAGCAGCCCCACCTGACCCCCTTTCATAATCCCGAGACCCTGGTCTACGCGGGGCGGGGCAGCGATGTCGCCACGGTGCTCATTGACGGCAGGGTGGTCATGGAGAACCGGCGGCTTCTTTCCTTTGATCTGGGAGAAACCCTGGACGAGGTCCGACGATTGGCCAAGAGGGTGAGGGCAGGGGGAGTGCCGTGAAGTGGAGCTAGGCACGACTCGGGCGGGTAAACTTCACAGGATAAGCAGAAGTGTCCGACAAAGAGGCCTGTGAAGTGTGCTGTTGCACACGAGCAGGCCGATGACAGCTAAGCGAGCGTGAGCGAGACTGCGAAGCAGATGCGGTGCCCTGTGGCCGATTACAGGTTCAGGCCGCCTTCCAGCCGTAGGTGCCGACCAGCTTGACAAAGCGAACGCTTTCCACCTCGGTGGTTGTCACCACGCCCCCTTCTTTTCTGACAACCATGAGGGTTTGCCCCTCCAGATCGCCCACCGGCAAAACCATGATCCCCGGGTCTGCCAACTGATCCACCAGCGGCTGCGGAATCAGCGGCCCGGCAGCGGTGACGATGATCGCCGCAAAGGGGGCATTTTCCGGCCAGCCTTCAGTACCGTCCGCGACCTTGCTTATGATGTTGTAGAGCTGGAGCCGGTCGAAGGTGCGCCGGGCGCGGGCCAGCAGGGGCTTGATCCGTTCGACCGTATACACCCGCTCGCAGAGCGCGGCGAGAATGGCGGACTGATAGCCGCAGCCGGTGCCGATCTCAAGCACCTTCTCCTGCCCGGTAAGCTGGAGCAACTGGGTCATGAGGGCCACCACATAGGGCTGGGAAATGGTCTGGCCGTGGCCGATGGGCAGGGGGAAATCGCCATAGGCCTGGGCGTGCAGGGCATCGGAGACAAAAAGGTGGCGGGGAACCACCTCCATGGCATGGAGCACCGCCGGATCATCGATGCCCCGGGGGAGCAATTGCTCCTCGACCATGCGGGTCCTAAATTTTTCGTACTTGTTACTCCGCACGCGGTCCACTAACGTCAATGCCGCTTTCCTTGAGTTCCTCTTCGTTGTAGGCGCGATAGAGGCAGGTGGAAACCGTGTCACCGGCAAAGGTTATGGTCACCACATCATAGTTTTCCGAACCGAGCTTGGCCCCGATGTACGGGGTTTTTCTCAAAAGGCTTTGCTTCACCTCGCGGTAGACCCAGACCTCGCCTTGCTCTCCTGTCTGTTTGTAATCGGGGGCGCCAAGGGTGGCAAGCACCTCCTTCTGGGTCAGGTTGGGCGTAATCAGACAGATATCCGAGGAAAGATGCCGCACCGGTTCCCGGTAAAAACAGCCTGAACCGAGAAACCCCAGCAAACAGAGGCACACGACAAAACGCACGGGGAAACCACATCTCATTTTTTTCTCCTCCGAGAAAAGGGTTGGCGCAAACGCACGGGCGGGGAAAAAGTAGCGCGATTGGCTCTATTGTGCCGGGAACCGTCCGCCGGGTTTTACCCTGCCGGCAACACTGCAATTGCTTTTTTGCAACGGATACGGGAGAATGTCTTGACCATCCGTGAAGATATATAATAAAGTTGTAGCGTTATCCATACTTTTTTTCTTGACGGGCCAGCAGTCTGAGCGCCGGCCCCACTGTAAGAAGGGAGATCCACCATGCGTTGCCCGAAATGCGGCTATATCTCGTTTGACCGGCAAAGATCCTGCGGCAAGTGCAGCAATGACTTAACCGCGGTGGCGGAGCAGCTCCAAGGCACGGCGGGCAAGGCTGCGGCCCCGTTTTTCCTTGGCGCGGTGCTGGGGCAGCAACAAACACCCGTCTACAATGAACACAGCTCTGCGCTCCACGAGGATGAGGAAGAAGAGGCTCTGGCCTTGGACGAGCTGGAGGCGGAAGCTCCGGTGGCGGATGAAGAAGAGCTCGATTTCGCAGGAGCCCCCCTGGACGAGGACGACCTGCAAGACCAGCCCCTGCCATCCCTCGGTCTCGAAGATATCGATGTTTCAGACCTTGTGCCGCCCAGGGAGGAGGAAGAAGAACTGGTGCTGTCGCTGGGAAGCGAGGAAGCGGAACCGGTCGAGCCCCTTGCTCCAGAGGAGGAAGAAGCCTCGCTCACCGGCATCGAATTTTCTGGTTTTGATTCCGGCGATACCCTGAACGTTGACGAAAAAGAAAGCGACCTTGACGATTTCAAGGAGACAACGCTGCCGCATCAGGACAATACGGAGGATGAAGAGATTATCGACCTCTCTTCCCTGATGAGTTTTGATGAGGAGCCGGCGAAACCCTCGGACAGGGAAGAGGACCAAGACCTTTTTGATCTTTCCCTCGGAGGTGAACCCGACGCGCTGCGCCTCGATTTGGAAGATGACGAGAGTCCTTCCGCCCCGGCGGCAGCTCCCAACAAGCCGGCAAGCACTGACATCCCTGACCTCGGCCTGACCCTGGAAAATGATGACAAGTAGTAAGGAGAACAACACCCCCAACAAGGCTGGGGAGGCCACTCCCCAGCCCCAATACGCAGGATTCCTGGCCCGCGGCATGGCCCTGGGCATCGACCTCCTTCTGATCCACCTTCTCTATTTCTGCTGCCTGGGCGCGGTGGCTGCGGCCCTGTGGGCGCATTCCCCTCACTGGCTGGCCCTGATTCCCTCCCTCCTCATGTGCCTGCTCCTGTTCCTGCTTTCTTTTCCCCTGTTCGTGGCGGTGTATTTTCTGGCGCTGCATGGTTGGCAGGGGCAGACCCCGGGCAAGATGTTTTTGGGCCTCCGGGTGGTGCGGGACGACGGCGGGGAGGTGACTCCGGGCCTGGCCTTTCTCCGCTTTATCGGCTTTTGCCTCTCGATCCTTCCCTGTGGGCTCGGGCTTTTCTGGAGTATTATCGACCGGGAAAAATGCGCCTGGCACGACCATCTGGCCGCCACCCGGGTGGTTATGAAATAAGCCTGCCCGTGAAATTAGGTTGACAAGCAGGACAGATTTCAATATATGATAGCTACTTTTTTGCCGGGATAGCTCAGTCGGTAGAGCATCGGACTGAAAATCCGAGTGTCCCTGGTTCGAATCCTGGTCCCGGCACCAGTAAAATCAAAAGGGTTGCAGCTACAAGCTGCAACCCTTTTTTTATTGTTGCACGGATTCAAGTTCCAAGTGCAACAGTAAGGTAACAACCTATATTTTCCAGCATTTTTTGGGATCGTCGCCGAGCAGAAAAGTTGGCTCATAATCATTCCTCCGGCATTTCACTTTACTTTTGTCGCCAAGAGCTCATAAGATTGGGGACCGCCTTTCGTAATTTTAACCTAACCTTCTAGCAGGGAATATTTAAAGCGGTCGGGGTTAGTGAGACAACCTGATGTGTGAAATAAAACAGCTCTTTTTTTTGGCGGACCGTCCGCGAGAGGGGGTGCGGCGGGTATGCCGCCTGCGCATAACGTACAGGCGGACCACCCACTATGAAGCCACAGCACACAAACACCCTTTCCCAAATCTTCATCCTGCCGATCATTGTCGCCGCCTGGGCTATTTCTTCAACATCCACGACCCGGTGCTTTTCAGCATCGGCCGGGCGCCGAGCCTCAAGGCCCTGGATTTTTCCTGCCAGGCGCTTATCGATAACTGCGTCTTTCTTTTTCACATACAGATGGCCGGGATACTGGCAGGCTGGATTCTCCGGGGTATTCTCGGGGATAACAAGGGGAGGCTCACGATCATGTTCAGACCCTGGCGGCGGAACAGTTGGGCCGCAACTCCCTCAGCCTGAAGTCCAGCGCCTTGCTGATCGGCGCAGCATGCCTGGTGGCAGCCTTCCACAAGGATCTGGATTATTTCGAGGAGTTTCTCTAGCCGACAGCCATCCTCCGGCCTACAATCGGAGGGACTTCTTCGCCAGGCGTTGACACACCACCCGCTTGCTCCTTCACCCCATCTTTCTCTCTCGCCACCGCAAGTAACTGCGTGCGAATGCGCCGAATTTTTCCCTTGACAGCCGCAAGGCTTAAGAGTAAATGTTCTTGTTCTGAAAAAGACTGTCCATACGGCCCCGGTGCGGGCCGTTTTTTAATGCCGGTTTCCCAAGGTATGGTGCCTTGACCGGCGCCAGGCGTAACCGCGCAACTGCATAAATGGAGTGGAAGATTTACCATGAAAGACCTTTCGAAAGTCCGCAATATTGGAATCAGCGCCCATATCGACTCGGGAAAAACCACCCTGACCGAGCGCATCCTCTTTTATACCCAGCGTATTCATGCGATCCATGAAGTGCGCGGCAAGGACGGCGTCGGCGCCAAGATGGACTCCATGGAGCTGGAGCGGGAGCGCGGCATCACCATCTGTTCCGCCGCCACCTACTGCGACTGGAAGGACCATTCCATCAACATCATCGACACCCCCGGCCATGTGGATTTCACCATCGAGGTTGAGCGGGCCCTGCGCGTACTCGACGGCGCGGTGCTGATCCTCTGCTCCGTGGGCGGCGTACAATCGCAGTCCATCACGGTGAACCGGCAGATGACCCGCTACCGGGTTCCCCGCGTCGCCTTCATTAACAAATGCGACCGCACCGGCGCCAACCCGGACAAGGTCATCAAGCAGCTTCGCGAGAAGCTGGGCCTCAACGCGGTGCCCATCCAGGTGCCCATGGGCCTTGAGGGCGACATGCAGGGGCTCATCGACCTGGTCAAAATGAAGGCTGTCTATTTTGACGGGGAAAACGGCGACAAGCTCCGCGTTGAAGAAATTCCGGCCCAGTACAAGGATGAATGCGACGCAAAGCGGGAAGAGCTGCTGGACGCGGTTTCCATGTTCTCCGACGAATTGATGGAGGCCGTGCTCGAAGGCACCCCCACCGAGGAGATGATCATGGCTGCGATCCGCAAGGGCACGCTCTCCCTGGAATTCAGCCCGGTCATGATGGGCTCCGCCTACAAAAACAAAGGCGTACAGCTCCTGCTGGACGCGGTCAACGACTACCTGCCGTGCCCCACCGATGTTGACAACTTCGCCCTGGACCTGGATCACGACGAGGCCGAGGTCAAGGTCACCAACCAGCCGACCGATCCGTTGCTGGCGCTGGCCTTCAAGCTTGAGGACGGCCGCTACGGGCAGCTCACCTACGTGCGCACCTACCAGGGCACCCTGAAGAAGGGCGATTCCATCGTCAATGTCCGGACCGGCAAGAAGGCCAAGGTCGGACGCCTGGTGCGGATGCACTCCGACGAGATGGAGGAGATCGAGGAGTCCGGCTCCGGCGACATCGTGGCCCTGTTCGGCATCGACTGCGCCTCCGGCGACACCTTTACCCGCGGCGACTACAACTTCTCCATGAGCTCCATGCATGTGCCGGAGCCGGTTATCTCCCTGTCCATCACCCCGGTGGACAACAAGGCCCAGGACAACATGTCCAAGGCCCTGAACCGCTTCACCAAGGAAGACCCCACCTTCAAGACCTATGTGGACCAGGAAACCCTGGAGACCATCATCTCCGGCATGGGCGAGCTGCACCTTGACGTCTACGTCGAGCGGATGAAGCGCGAGTACAAGGCCGAGGTAACCGTGGGCGCGCCCCAGGTCGCCTACCGCGAGACCATTACCCAGCGGGCCGACTTCAACTACACCCACAAGAAGCAGACCGGCGGCTCCGGTCAGTTCGGCCGCGTTGCCGGGTACATCGAGCCCCTGGAAGAAGGCGAGTACGAATTTGTCGACCAGATCGTCGGCGGCTCCATTCCCCGCGAGTACATCCCCTCCTGCGACAAGGGCTTCCAGAAATGCCTGGAAAAGGGCTCGCTCGTGGGCGCCCATGTCACCGGGGTGCGCTGCGCCATCAACGACGGCGCCTCCCATGCCGTGGACTCCTCGGATATCGCCTTCCAGCTCGCTGCCATGGGCGGCTTCAAGGAGGCATACATGAAGGCCAAGCCGGTGATCATGGAGCCGATCATGAAGGTCGCGGTGGAGGGCCCCACCGAGTTCCAGGGCTCCATCATGGGCAGCCTGAACCAGCGGCGCGGCATGATCATCGGCACCAACGAGGAAGACGCCTACACGGTCATCGAGGCCGAGGTGCCGCTTTCCGAGATGTTCGGCTACTCGACCGATCTTCGCTCCTTGACGCAGGGCAAGGCGGAGTTTACCATGGAATTTGCCACCTACCGTCCGGTGCCCAAGAGCGTTGCCGAAGAGTTGATCAGCAAAGCCCAGAAAAAAGATAAAAAATAGGATACCGCCATGCTGAAACAAGAGCTGATTGAAAAGAATCCCATCCGCCACCTGAAGGGCGAAAGCGACGCCAAGGAATCCAGCCGGATGGGGTTGGTCATGGCCCGGGCAGGCGTGGGCAAAACCGCGCTGCTGGTGCAGATCGCCCTGGACAGTCTGTTGAACGACAAGCAGGTTGTCCACGTCAGCGTTGGGCAGAGCCTGGACAAGACCAAGCTCTGGTACGACGACATGTTCAAGGATATCGCCGAGTTCTGCAATCTTGAGAACGCCGGGGAAATCCATGATTCGATCATGCACAACCGGATGATCATCACCTTCAACGAGTCCAAGTTCAGCCGGGCCAAGTTGGAAGAGCGGCTGCACGACCTGGTGCAGCAGAACGTCATCAAGCCGAGCTGCATGGTGGTTGACGGCTTTGATTTTGCCAAAACCGACCGCGCGGTGCTGGAAGGGATGCGGGACCTGGCCACAACCATGGACCTGCAGATCTGGTTTTCCGCCGTGTGCAACGAGGAGGCCGATTGCCAGTGCGCATCAGGGATTCCGGCCCCCTGCAAAGGCATGGAAGATCTTTTCAATACCGTTGTTCTGCTTCAGCCGGTTTCGCAAAGCGACTGCATCGACCTGAAGATCCTCAAGGGGACGGCGGCGGTCAGCAAATGCGGCAAGCTCCTCAAGCTTGACACAAAAAGCTTCATGATCAGGGAAAACTGCAAATAAGCTTTTGCGGCAAAAAAACGATTCATCACAAGGTGGACGGCGCAAGCCGTCCGCCTTTTTTATTGACCTTTTGCCGGAGAAAAGGCTACCCTTGCCAGGAAAAGAGCCTCTTTCTCCAGGACAGACGATAGCCCATGAAATTCAGACCATGCATCGACCTCCACCATGGCAGGGTAAAACAGATTGTCGGCTCCACGCTCTCCGACGGCCAACAGGAGAGCCTGACCACCAACTTCGCCTCGGACCTGCCCGCCTCCGACTATGCCGCCATGTACAAGCACGACGGGCTGTTCGGCGGCCATGTGATCATGCTGGGGCAAGGCAACGAAACGGCCGCGGCCGAGGCCCTGCAGACCTTTCCCCAGGGATTGCAGGTGGGCGGCGGGATCACGTCGGACAACGCCGCGTATTGGCTGGATCAGGGGGCCAGCGCAGTGATTGTCACCTCGGCGGTGTTCAAGGACGGGGTGGTGCATGAGGACCGCCTTGCCGAACTGGTTCGCGCTGTGGGCAAGGAGCGGCTGGTCCTTGACTTGAGCTGTCGGAAAAAAGGGGATGCCTACTATATAGTTACCGACCGCTGGCAGAAGTTCACCCGGGTGACGGTTTCCGAACAATCCCTTGCGTATTTCGCCGGCCACTGCGCAGAATTCCTGATCCACGCCGTTGACGTGGAAGGCAAATGCGGAGGCATCGAGGAAGAGCTCACCGCGCTGCTCGGCCGCTTCAGCCCCATCCCCACCACCTATGCCGGCGGGGTGAAGAATCTTGCCGATCTTTATCGGGTCAAGGAGCTGGGGCTGAATCGCCTGGACGCCACCATCGGCAGCGCCCTGGACATCTTCGGCGGCACAGGCATCACCTATGCCGAGGCTGTGGCCTTTAACCGACGGGAAGAATGCCAAGCATGACCCAGGACACCGCCTCCCCGCACCCGACCGCCAACGCCGGGGGGGAAACCGAACTCCTCACCCTCCAGGTGGACCGCGATCTTTTCCGCGCCTTTCAACGCTGCACCTGGATCATTGCCCACGAAACCGACAGATCCAGGCTGGAGATCATGAACGAAATGGTCCGTGATTTTCTGATAAAGCACGGCTGTTGAGCAACCCCTCCTTGACCGCAGGGTCAGCCTCAGCTACTATGGTCTAAACCATAACAATGGCTGCAACCTAACACCGCAAGAAGTCCCGCAGAGGCGCAAAGCGCGCAAAGAGGACCGTTGATATAAAAAATCTGTCCTATGCGGCCTCTGCGCCTTGGCGAGAGCGCATAGGTCGTTCGACTCCATACAATAGGTGTCTGCCGATGCCCGGGGCTCCCCTGACCAACGAACAGCGCTTCGCGCTGATCCAAAAATATATCGAGCGAATGCCGAGCCTCTCCACCACGGTGACCAAGGTTCTGGAGGTCTGCAATCGCCCCAGCACCTCGGCCAACGACCTGAACCGGGTCATCGCCCTGGACCCGGTCCTGACCGGACAGGTGCTCAAGCTCATCAACTCGGCCTATTATTCCCTGCCCAATCAGATCAGTTCCCTTACCAGGGCGATCATCATGCTCGGGATCAACACCGTAAAAAACCTGGCCTTGAGCACCGCGGTGCTGGGCAGCATGGGCCGGCAAGACTCGTTTCGCTCGCTGTCCATGGATGCCTTCTGGACCCACTCCCTCTGCGTCGGGGTGCTGGCCAAGGCCCTGGCCGGACTCAAGGGAATCCCCGGCATGATGCAGGAAGAATTCTTTGTTGCGGGACTCCTCCACGATCTGGGGAAAATACCGCTGAACAACTGTTTTGCCGAGGAATACCGGCAGGCCCTGGAGCTGTCCACCATTGAACAGGGATCCTTGCCCAAGGCCGAGGAGATACTGCTAGGCTTCGACCATGGCCAGGCAGGGAAGATGATCGCCGACAAATGGCAGCTCAGTCAGGCCCTCACCGAGCTGCTCCGCTTCCACCACACCCCGGAAAATGCCTCACCCAACAACCGCCAGTTGGTCAGCGTGGTGGCCCTTGCCAATACCTACGCCAATCTCTTTGACGTCGGCTCGGCCGGGGACCGTTTCCCGGACATGTCCAGGGTCGACGAGCTGCTCCTGCAGGTCGGTCTGAGGTGGCATGACCTTTCAAGCCTGCACACGGTTGTGGAACAGGAAATCGAAAAGGCCCAGGTTTTTCTCCAGATTGCCAGGGAGGCAGCATGAGCATGAAGATCAAATTCTGGGGGGTCCGGGGCTCCATCCCCTGTCCCGGGCCAAAAACCATGAAGTATGGCGGAAACACGGCCTGCATCGAACTGCGCTTCCCGGACATCAACCGGCTCATCATCATCGACGCCGGTTCCGGCATCCGGGAGCTGGGCAATTTCATGATGGCCAACGATTTCAAGAATGGCCCGATCAATACGGATATCTTTCTGACCCACACCCACTGGGACCACATCATGGGGTTTCCCTTCTTCACCCCCATTTATGTGCCGGGCAGCACCCTCAGGGTCCACGGCCCGGTCAGCTTTGAAGGCGACACCCTGGAAAAGATCGTGGGCGGCCAGCTCACCTACCGGTATTTCCCGGTTCGCCAGGCCGAACTTGCCGCCCGGATCGAGTATATCGATCTCAAGGAAGGAAAACTCGATCTGGGCGACGGCATTACCGTGACCGCGAAATACCTCAACCACCCCCTCCTCTGCCTGGGCTACCGCTTTGCCTATCAGGGGAAGACCTTTTGCACGGCCTATGACACCGAACCGTTCCGCAATGTTTTCTGCACGGATCCCGAAGACCCTTCCTATGACGAAGGCATGGCCGCCGAGGGCGAAATGGTGGCCCGGGAACAGAATGGGATTTTAGAGCAGTTTTTTTCCGGAGTGGACCTCCTGGTGCACGATACCCAGTACACCCAGGAGGAATATCTGGCCAAATTCGTTGGCTGGGGCCACTCCTCATTCGAACATGCCGTTGCCGCGGCCACGCGCGCCGGGGTAAAAGCCCTGGCCCTGTTCCACCACGATCCGGCGCGCACCGATGACCAGATCGACACCCTCTCGGAAAAATATTGCCTCCGGGCAGGGGAGGGGGGCACCGAGATTTTCTTTGCCACGGAAGGAGCGGAAAGAGAAATTTAAGTGACCAGGCAAAAATGTCGATGGGTAGTGTGACGAAACAACAGGGAGAAGCAATACCGCACAACAAGGAAACAACCACCGCAGGGGGAAACAATGGTTATTTCCGAAGAGATCAAATTTCCACGACCGGTGCGGATCGATCCGTATCGCAGGGAAAAAAAGGTCGAACCCATCGACAGCCTTTCCGCTGTGGCGCGGATCGGCGCCTTTACCCGGGACTGGCAACGCAACCGCGGAGACCGCCGCGACCAGAGTCACGTTCCGCCCATGCCCGAGGAAGCCTCGGTGCGGCATCTGGTGCAACAGGTCAACACCCATCTTGAAAATCAGAACATCCTCATCCATCTCGTGCTCATCAAGAACCAAAACGGGTATTCCCTTGATGTCTATGACTGCACCGGTAATGAGCAATGCGCCATTATCGGCGACGTGGTCATCGACTTAAACGACCTGCCGGTGCTCCTGAAAAATCTCCAGCAGGAAGCCGGGATTCTCCTCGACACCATCTCCTAATCCGCCCAATTCTCCTTATATTCCTCTTCAATTCCCCTGATGTTTTTCTTGTTGAAATCTATATTGAAACATGCTACCAATGCCTTTCATATTCTGAATGGTCATTCAGGATGTAAGTATTTTCCCCTAACTCATTAGGGAGATCGCGAGGTGAAGGATGTTGCTTGCAGAGCTGCTTGTCGACCGAAAAGGCGAGATTCTGGACAGTTGGGTCGATCAGGTTCTGACCACCTACCCGGAGGATGGCTCCCGGTTCTTTAAAAAAGAGAAGGACCAGTTTGCCAACCCGGTGGGGTATACCGTGAAGAGCAGCCTGTGGGCGGTGTATGCCCTGCTCTTCGAAAAAAACGAGCCGGAAGGGATTGTCGCCTGCCTTCATCAGATGGTCCGGATCCGGGCGGTACAGACATTTAATCCTTCCGAAGCGGTTTCCATGGCATACATCTTGAAGAGGGTCGTAAAGGATTTCTCCAGGAAGGACAATGTCGCCGACCTTGAAGGCTGGCACGCCTTTGAAGAAAAGGCCGACATCCTGGCCTACACCTTGTTCGACCTGTATGCCGCCAGCCGGGAAAGGCTCTATCAAACCCGGGTCGCGGAGATTAAAAGTGGAAATCAGATGATAACCGATGCTGGTTGCCCTTCGAAGCTGATGGACGAGATAGTCCCCAAGGCGGAGCTGAAAACCATTAACGTGTAAGCCGTTGCAACACAAACTGCCTTGCCGCTTTCCTGGCAAGGCCTGCATAAAGAGACGTAACGGAATAGCCCACAACAGCAGGTTGACAACCCGGGGTATTGCGTTAAGCCTCCTAAACATGATGCGAGGTAACAGTACATGAGAATCCTGAATCCATTCATCGCAGTGTTGGCGCTTATCGCGGTTGGCCTGGTGGCCGCCCAGGTGCCGGGTGGGCAGGCTTTGATAGGGATCGTCTTGCCCTATCTCGCCTTTGCCCTCTTCTTGGGGGGCGTTGCCTATCGCGTAATGCATTGGGCCAAATCTCCCGTTCCCTTCCGGATTCCGACCACCTGTGGTCAGGCCAACTCCCTGCCCTGGATCAAACAGAACAAGATCGACTGCCCCTCCACCAGGCTCGGGGTCATCGCCAGGATGATCCTGGAGGTTTTTCTGTTCCGCTCTCTGTTCCGCAACACCAAGGCGGAGGTGCATGAGGGCCCCAAGCTCGTCTACGGCTCCAGCAAGTTTCTCTGGCTGTTCGCCATCCTGTTCCACTACTCTTTCCTGGTCATCGTTCTCCGCCATATGCGGCTGTTCATGGAGCCGATCCCCGGCTTTGTCGCCGCCCTTGAGTTCGGCGACGGCTTTATGCAGATCGGCGCCCCGGTGTTCTATCAGACCAACGCCATCTTCCTCGCCGCCATCGCCTTTTTGTTCCTCCGCAGGGTGATGCTTTCCAACATCCGCTACATCTCGCTGCCCGCCGATTACTTTCCCCTGTTTCTGATCTTCGGCATCGCCGTCACCGGCATCCTGATGCGCTATGTTTTCCGGGCCGATGTGGTGGCGATCAAACAGTTGACCCACGGCCTGACCACCTTTGCTCCGGCCATTGCCGCCGGCCAGATCAGCCCGATCTTTTTCATCCATGTCTTCCTGGTCTGCGCCCTGCTGATCTACTTCCCCTTCAGCAAGCTGATGCACATGGCCGGTGTCTTCATGAGCCCCACCCGGAACATGATCAACAACAGCCGGATGGTCCGGCACATCAATCCGTGGAATGACCCCAACATCAAGCCGCACTCCTACGCTGGATACGAGGACGAGTTCAGGGAGTTCATGAAGGAAGGCGGAATACCCGTTGAGAAGGAATAAGAACAATGGCGATCATAAAAGCAGACAAACTCGGTGTAAGCGTTGCGAAGGGTCCGTCCCTCATGACAGGGGCTGTTCCGAAAAATGATTGGTGGGATGTCCCGGCCACATTCAAACCGGGGAACTATGCCTACCCCGCAAAAAAGGAAATCATTGAATACCACACGCAAAAGACCTTCCCCAGCCATCCTGGGCTGTTTGGTCAACCGCGCGACTGGGATCCTGAGAGCGACGACTGGAACCTGCCCGAGGGCTGGGAAAAGATCATTCTCAATGGCCTGAAGGAGCGTCTTGATAAATTCCGTTCCTTGAAAATATTCATGGATTGCTGTGTCCGTTGCGGCGCCTGCGCGGATAAGTGCCACTTCTTCCTGGGCACCGGCGATCCCAAGAACATGCCGGTACTCCGGGCCGAACTTCTGCGTTCCGTATACCGCAACGACTTCACCCTGGGCGGCAAGATCCTCGGCAAGATGGCCGGCGGCCGGCCCATGACCTTCGGGGTGCTGAAGGAATGGTTCATGTACTTTTACCAGTGCACCGAGTGCCGGCGCTGCTCGGTGTTCTGCCCCTACGGCATCGACACCGCCGAAATAACCATGATCGGCCGCGAACTGCTGCATCTGGTGGGCGTGAACATCAACTGGATCATGGAGCCGGCAGCCAACTCCAACCGCACCGGCAACCACATGGGCCTGCAGCCCCACACCTTTAAAGACAATATCGTGTATCTCTGCGACGACATCGAAGAGATCACCGGTATCCGCGTCGAGCCGACCTTCAATCGCAAGGGCGCCGAGGTGCTGTTCATCACCCCGTCGGCGGATGTCTTCGCCGAGCCTGGCATCTACACGGCCATGGGCTACCTGCTGCTCTTCCACCACATCGGCCTGGACTACACCTGGTCCACCTATGCTTCGGAGGGCGGCAACTTCGGACTCTTCACCAACAACGAGATGATGAAGAAGCTCAACGGCAAGATGTACGCCGAGGCCAAGCGGTTGGGAGTCAAGTGGATCCTCGGCGGCGAATGCGGCCACATGTGGCGTGTGCTCCATCAGTACATGGACACCATGAACGGCCCGGCCGACTTCCTGCAAGTGCCCACCTCGCCGATCACCGGAACCCGCTTCGACAACGCGGCATCCACCAAGATGGTACATATCAGCGAGTTCACCGCGGATCTGATCAAGCACGGCAAGGTGAAGCTTGATCCGAAACGTAATGATCACCGCACGGTTACATGGCACGACTCCTGTAACACAGCCCGGGCCATGGGCTTGTTGGATGAGCCGCGGTATGTCATGCAGAATGTGTGCAATAATTTCCATGAGATGCCGGAAAACACCATCCGTGAATCAACCTTCTGCTGCGGCAGCGGCACCGGCTTGAACACCGACGAAATCATGGAACTGAGAATGCGGGCAGGATTGCCGAGGGCCAACGCGGTCAAATATGTGCGCGACAGGCATGCAGTCGATACCTTGGCTTGCGTATGCGCCATCGACCGCGCCACCTTGACGAGTCTGATGAACTACTGGAATCCCGACGTGAACGTGTGCGGCCTTTCCGAGCTGGTTGGCAACGCCCTGGTCATGGAGGGAGAAAAAGAGCGTGAAACGGGTCTCCGTTTTGAGCCACTTGCAGGAATGGAGGGCTGATAGCCATGTACGGTAAAGGAAGAATCATACCCGCTTTGATTATATTTTTGGGCCTCATGACATCCCCGATCTGGTATAAATCCGGGGAAGCGAGCAAAATGCCCAAACCTGAAAAACCAAAGGACTACACGGAGTGTGTTGCGCCGACTCAGGAAATGCGCACCTCGCACATGGTGCTGCTCAATGAGTGGCGCGATGACATCCTGCGTGAAGGCGGCGCCCGCACCGGGAAAACCCCCAACGGCACCGAATATATACGGAGCCTGCAGAATGGCTGCATGCAATGTCACAGCGACAAGAAGAAGTTCTGTGACGCCTGCCACAACTATACCTCCGTGAAACCGTATTGTTGGGATTGTCATCTCCAGCCGAAGGAGGCGATGTAACATGGACAGCAAGAGAAGAGATTTTTTGAAGATTGCCGGGCTTACCGCCATTGCCGGCATTGCCGCACCCTCGGCTTTTAACACCCTGCTCAAGGGCGAGGCCATCGCAGCAGGCGGACATGGGGCCGCGGCCCCAACCGGCAAGCGCTATGGCATGGTCATTGATGTCAAGAAATTCACCGAAAATCCCGGGCTGGCGGAACAATGCATCTCTGCCTGCCACACCATCCACAACGTGCCGGATTTCGGGAACAGGAAGGATGAGATCAAGTGGCTCTGGATCGAATCCTACGAGCATGCCTTTACGACGGCGAGCCAGTACAAACGGCCGGATGCGCTCAAGGACATGCCCATCCTGACCCTGTGCAACCACTGCGACAACCCGCCCTGCGTCCGGGCCTGCCCCACCAAGGCCACCTTTAAGAAAAAGGACGGCATCGTCGGCATGGACTACCACCGCTGCATCGGCTGCCGGTTCTGCATGGCGGCCTGCCCCTATGGCGCCAGGAGCTTCAACTGGCGCGACCCCCGGGGCAAGGATGCCAACGGCCAGCCCTTTATCAAGTCGGAAAACCCCAAATACCCTGCTCGGATGCGAGGAGTTGTGGAAAAATGCAATTTCTGCACCGAGCGTCTGGCCATCGGCCAGATACCTGCCTGCGTTGAAGTCGCAGCCCAAACCAAGGCCATTGTCTTCGGCGACATCAATGATCCCGAGTCGGAGATCAGCCAGGTGCTGAAGACATCCTTTACCATCCAGCGGAATCCTGCAATAGGGACATATCCATCCCTCTTCTATATTATTTGAGGTGAAAGATCATGATTGAAAAAGCATTTAAAGGAAGCACCGGGTACTGGGTATGGATGCTCTTCCTGCTCTCCATAATGGGCATGGGCGGTCTCTTCTATGTCCAGCAATTCAACTACGGCCTGGGCATTACCGGCATGAGCCGGGATGTGACCTGGGGGATATACATCTCCCAGTTCACCTTTCTGGTGGGTGTGGCGGCCGGCGGCCTGATGCTGGTGCTGCCCTATTATATCCATGACTACAAGGCCTTCGGCCGCATCGTCATCCTCGGCGAATTCATGGCCATTGCAGCCATCGCCATGTGCCTGATGTTCATCATCGCCGACCTGGGCCAGCCCATGCGCGCCTTGAACGTTATGCTCTATCCCACCCCCAACTCCATGCTGTTCTGGGATATGATCGTCTTGAACGGCTATCTGTTCCTCAACATCCTCTGCGGCTGGGTGGTGTTGCAGTCCGAATACAAGGGGATCAAGTATCCCAAGTGGATCAAACCCTTTATCTACCTCTCCATCCCGTGGGCGATCAGCATCCACACGGTTACCGCCTTTCTGTACTGCGGTCTGCCGGGACGTCATTTCTGGCTCACCGCCATTCTCGCCCCGCGCTTTCTGGCCTCGGCCTTTGCCGCCGGGCCGGCCCTGCTCATGGTCATCGCCATGATCCTCAAAAAGACCACCAAGTTCGACGTGGGCCGCGAGGCGCAGGACAAGCTGGTGACCATTATCGGCTATGCCGCCATGCTCAACTTTTTCTTCCTGGGCTGTGAATTTTTTGTTGCCTACTACAGCCAGATCCCCGGCCACATGCATACCCTGGATTACCTGTTCTGGGGCCTTGGCCATGGCGACCAGGTATACAACAACCTGGTGCCCTTCATGCGCGCCTCGGTGATCATGGGTCTGGCCGGCATCGCGCTGATCTTTGTCTCCCGTGCAAAGCAATCCGATGGGCTGCTGGTGGTTTCCTGCCTCCTCATCTTCATCTCTTTCTGGATAGACAAGGGCCTCGGCCTGGTTCTCGGCGGCTTTGTCCCGAGCCCGCTTGAGTATGTGACCGAGTATGTTCCCAGCGTCCAGGAACTCGGCATTACCGCCGCCATCTGGGCCACGGGCTTCTTCATTCTCTCCATCCTCTACAAGGTGGCGATCAGCGTCAAGCTGGAAAAGGAAGCCTAAAACACGTTGTACCCTGCGGCATGGTTGATTCAAGGCAAGCTCCTTCCGGGGCTTGCCTTTTTTTACGCCCTCCCGGCAGCTGACCAGGGCGTCGCAACCGATAATATGGCTGGTTTGCCCGGGAGTTATGTTGTATTCTACCGATATCGTTGAAAATCAGCCCTGCTGTTTTCCCGTTTTTCGGGATGAAGCCCCACACAACCGAGTCCCCGCCATGACGCCATCACACACCCCCACAAAGCCGACAACACACTCCATCCTCGACAAGATCGGCAACACCCCGCTGGTGCCGATCAAACGCTTGAATCCCTTAAAGAAGGTGGCGATCTACGCCAAGCTTGAGGCCTTCAATCCCGGCGGCTCGGTCAAGGACCGGGTGGCACTGAACATGATTGAAACCGCCGAGGCGGAGGGCGAACTGACCCCTGACAAGATCGTGCTGGAGGCCACCAGCGGCAACACCGGCATCGGCCTGGCCATGGTCTGTGCGGTCAAGGGCTATAAATGTCAGTTGATCATGCCGGAATCAGCATCCATCGAACGGCGCAAGATCATGGAGGCCTTTGGCGCCGAGATCCTGCTCACCCCCGGCAAACGCGGCACCGATGGGGCCATCGAACAGGCCTACGCCTTGGCCCGCCAGTATCCGGATCGCTATTTCCTCACCGACCAGTTCAACAACACGGCCAACTGGCTGACCCATTACAAAACAACCGGACCGGAGATCTGGGAGCAGACCGGGGGCAGGGTGACGGACATCGTCGCCACCCTGGGAACCTCCGGCACGGTCATGGGGTTGTGCCGGTATTTCAGCGAGCACCACCCGGAAGTGCGCGTTACAGCTGTGGAGCCCTTTCTCGGCCACAAGCTGCAAGGGCTCAAGAACATGAAGGAGTCCTACACCCCAGGGATTTTTGACAAAAAACTCCCCTTTCAGATCATAAACATACCGGATGAGGAGGCGTTCACTTCCGTTCGTCTCCTTGCCCGCAAAGAGGGAATCTTCGCCGGCATGAGCTCCGGCGCCGCCATGTCCGCGGCCCTGACCCGCGCCGCCCAGTTGAAGGAGGGCGTGCTCGTGGCCATCTTCCCCGATGGCGGCGAGAAGTATCTGTCCACCGAGCTTTTCACCAAGCAGGAAACGGAGGAATCCCAGCAGGCGGAGCTGCGCTTTTTCAATACCCTCTCCCGGAAAAAAGAGGTGTTTCGACCCATTGTTCCTGATACCGTGACTTTTTACGCCTGCGGCCCCACGGCCCACGAACTGGCCCACCTGGCCCATTGCCGCCGCTTCATGGTTGCCGATCTCGTGCATCGGGTGCTGGTCCTGAAAGGGTATCAGGTGAAATTCTATATGAATTTCACTGACCTGGACGACAACACCATCAGGGGCGCGGGCAACAACAAAGAAAGCCTCGCCGCATTCACCGGCAGATATATCCAGGACTTCAAACAGGACATGGCGGCGCTGGAGATGCTCGAAGCCGCCGGATACCCTCGGGCCTCCGAGCATGTCCCGGGCATGATCGCTCTGGCCCAAAAATTGGTGGACAAGGGGTATGCCTACGAAAAACACGGCTCCATCTATTTTGACATCTCCAAATTCGCTAAATACGGCAGGCTGTCCGGCGTTGACCTGAGCAAGATCCAGGTGGGAAAAACCGTTGATCTGGATGACTATGAAAAGGAAAACCCGGTTGACTTCACCCTGCTCAAGCGTTCGACCTTGAGCGAGCTGAAAAGCGGCATCTTTTTTCAAACCGAGTGGGGGAACATGCGCCCCGGCTGGCATATCGAATGCGCGGCCATGACCCTTGATCTGCTCGGGGAAACCATGGATATCCATACCAGCGGCCGGGACCTGCTCTTCCCACACCATGAGAACGAGAACGCCATCGCCGAGGCGCTCACCGGCAAGCCCCTGGCCAATTTCTGGCTGCACAGCGAACTGCTGCTGGTGGACGGCAAGAAGATGTCCGCGGAAAACCGGAACCTCATCACCCTGCGCGATGTCCTGGACAAGGGCTACACCGGCCGGGAGATGCGCTATTTCCTGATCCGGACCCATTACCGCAAGCCGATCAATTTCTCCTTTCGCAGCCTGGACGCGGCCAGCAAGAACCTGCGGCGCTTGGACGCCTTTGTCGGCAAGCTGCTCTGCCTGCCGCCGGGGCTGCCCCACGCCGAGGTCGCCGCCTATCTCTCCGACATGGAGGACCGCTTTTTCAAAGCCTTGAACGATGATCTCAATGTTTCCAAAGCCTTTGCCGCGCTGTTCGATTTTATTAAAAAGACCAACCCGATTCTGAGCCAGGGGCTCCTTGACCGCGAACAGAAGGATTATATCCTGGAAGCCCTGCGCCGGATCAATTCCGTGCTGGGAATCATGCGTCTTGAGGAATGCCCCCTGGCCCCGGAGATCGACAAGCTGATCCGGGACCGGGAAGAGGCGAGGAAACGAAAGGATTGGCAGAAGGCGGACGGGGTGCGCCAGGAATTGGCGAAAAAGGGCATCGAGGTGGTCGACACCGCCAAGGGGCCGGTCTGGAAAGAGGTAGAAAAGCAAGAGTAGGACGCGGCTCGCAGTGCAGGGCGAAAACGGTATTGCTTTCTTGGCCCGATCGTTCTAATATCTGTCGCACAAGGGCGCCCGTAGCTCAGCCGGATAGAGCACCGGCCTTCTAAGCCGTAGGTCACAGGTTCGAATCCTGTCGGGCGCACCAATAAAACAACATGAATCCGACCAGTTAGTAGCTGGTCGGATTTTTTCGTTTCAGGCCAAAAAACCTCATTTTCGGCAACTCAGTGTCCCAAATGTGTCCCAAGAAAATCACAAGTTCTTTAATGCGTTTTTTTGTTCTATTTTTTACTGTCCCGCCTGGAGCCCATTTTCAATTGCGGCTCTTGATCATCATCCTTACTATTCAAATTATGCTTTAGATCGAACCTGGCCGTAGCCCTATCCCACCACGGCCCCTTTAGCCCCATAAAACCACCAGGGAAAAACTTATAAAGGAAAAACTGATGCAAGTATGGAAGTGCGCAAAAAACACATAAAAAAATCATAAATATAAATATCGATTGCAACACAAAAACAGATAGGTGCTTTGAAAGAACAGGATATAACTTATATCGATAGAATACAATCAATGATGGGCATACAACAAAAAACAAAACGCCAAGAAAAAACTTGGCCCCATTGTGTGGCGGAATGCTATTGCATATTTCCTTCAGTTTTTTTTCTTTTTCTTCATTCATATAATCATCCTCGCATCTCAATCTGAAACCATAATTATTTGACGATGAATTTTTTCTTCAACATTCCCCCTTTGAATCCCAGCATTCTCCTTTTCTATAAAATCTTCATAAAATAATTCGACTAACTCTCTCCTTTTTTCCTTAGTCCATGGCTTAAGATACTTTTTTTTAAAGCTATCTATTGCGTCCGTAACCTCTAACAACAAATCATAGTCAATAACTGTTTTAGGTAGACCTTGCCCCACAAGTATCCAATTCGTGTTGAAATCAAGTTTGGATAACCCCGCAAGCACCTTACTGCCCGGAATCTTTAGGTCATACTCATATTCGACCCAAGCACTCTTTGAACAGCCGACCTCTTCCGCCATTTTTTGTTGGGTGAACCCAAGGGACTCCCTGGCGGTTTTTAACCTTCCACCCAATTTTAGCGCACTATCTGTTGACACAATCAATCTTCCTCTCGATGGTAAAAATTTTTCTTGAATGTTTTATTTAGGCGCTATATATTATGCTATAGCGTATTACAGCATGCTATCCCATAAACAATTATACTCGTTGTGGAGCCCAATGCATATGAAAAATCAAAAATTGGTGACGGTGGCTGAAGCCGCTGAACTGACAGCCATGAGCGAACAATGGTGGCGGGGCGCTCTTGCTGGCCGCAGACCTATGCCGCCTGTTCGGGTCGTCCGTATTGGACGCGCGATCCGGCTACACTTAGGTGACCTTGAAGCCTGGATAAATCAGGCTAAAGGGCAAAACGGGAAGTAAGAGGCCGATAATGACCACCACCATGGATATCATTCGCACCATGTACCCCGACCGGATCACCTTGTCGGTGGAGGAACTGGCCCCGCTGATCCATATGTCGAAAACTTACATCCGCAAAGAAGTACGTGCAGGCAGGTTTCTCATACCCTGGAGACGGATCGGAAGCAGGATACTGTTTCCGGTTTCAGCGGTGGTCACAACCCTTGATGGCAGCGACAGCCCACCAACACCCCGCCGACGTGGCAGACCCACCAAGGCGGAGTCAATTGAACGTGAACGCCAATCCTCCGCACAGGAGTAAATAGTCAAAAATGAGCATCAAGCTGATGACAGCAGTTTGGGCATCAAATCTCCCGAGCGGCAAAAAGCTCGTCGCCCTGGCGTTGGCAGATTGTGCCGACGATGATGGCCGGTGTTGGCCATCGGTAGATCCTCACCTAGTCCAAAAATGCAGCATGTGCGCTCGCGCAATTCAAGGCCATCTGGCCGCTCTGGTAAACGAAGGAATCCTAACCCGTACAGACAGACCAGGCCGATCAACTCTCTATATTTTCGACCCCCGCAAAATATGCACCCCCGCAGTTTCTGCACCCCAGCAAAATATGCGCACCCCCCCGCAGAATTTGCACCCCACCCCCGCAGATTCTGCGGGAGCCCCCGCAAAATCTGCGGGCATAACCATAAAGAAACATCAATTACCCCAAAAGAAACAAGACGGAGGAACAAAAAGTGGAGACCGAAGATCAAAAAATGTTGTCGAACCCATCTGAACTCCCTGAACCAGAAGAAAAGTATTACGAGGATTGCCCGATTCATGGCCCTTGGTTGCGGTCAGTGTACGACCCTAAGCATCAGCAGTATTGTTCGGTGTTGCCAATAGGTTGCCCTGATTGCCGACGAACCGCGCAAGTGCGGGGATTATTAAAGCGTGTGGCAATCCCTCCCCGCTTCGCGAACTGCACTTTTGATACCTTCACCGTTGAATCACCGGATCAAAAAACCGCCCTGGACACCTGCAGAGAGTACGCCGACAACTTCCAGCAAATGCACACCAAAGGAGTGTGCATGGTGCTGCGGGGAAATGTCGGCACCGGCAAAAACCATCTGGCATGCGCCGTAGCGCGGCAGGTAAGCGAACAAGAAGGGTTTTCTTCGCTTCTGCTTACGGTAGCCGAAATAATCCAGCGAATAAGGGCTACGTGGGACCGCCAATCGACAGAAACAGAGGCTGAAATTATTGAACGTTTCGCCGGTGTAGACCTGCTGATCCTTGATGAGGTCGGGCGGCAATATGGCACCGAGGCTGAAAGAATCACCTTGTTCCAGGTGATCGATGCCAGATACCGAGCTATGCGGCCAACTATGGTGATTTCCAACCTCCTTCCCAGGGAAATAACTGAGTATCTCGGAGACGCGGCATATGACCGTCTCCGTGAAAACGGTGGCCGGCTGGTCAACTTTGATTGGTTTAGCCACCGGGCGTACAAGGAGGAAACGAGTGACTATCCTGCGTAGCACCATAACCGCACTCCTGGTGGTGGGCCTGGCCATGCCCGCGCCGTCGGCGCTTGCTTGGGGTGTTGTAACCGACCCGACCAGCTACACCTATTACGTCAAGCAAATAGCCGAAGCGCAAAAGCAGCTTGCAGAGACACAGAAGCAAGTCGAAACCTTGGGTGGCATTAAGACTATTGCGGACAAGGCGCAACGGGCGGTAGTGGGCAACTATAACCGGGCCAAGGGGCTTGTTTCTGACTTGCAGCGAATCAGGAAGAAGCTGGAAGCAACTCCGACCACCATGCAAGGGACCGCTAAAAAGTGGCTGTCCCTCGGCAATGATGGCCTGGAAATTGGCGAAGACGGCTTTGTGTCCGTGGGCAAACTGCTTGACACAAACTGGATTGACCCCCGCGACATAAAGAACAACGTGGAGCGGTTGAAGAAGATCGACCAGATTTATCAGGTCAAGCAAGCCTCATTGCGCGGCAATATCGAGGCCAGCGACGAAATATTAAGAACCATGCCGGAACGGCTAAAAACCATCGAAGGGCTGGTTGAGCAGATAGACCAGACCGAAAACGTTAAGGACGCCACGGACTTAAACAATCGGTTTCTGGCAGAAATCTTAAAGGTTCTCGCGGAAATGTCGGCAATAGCCGCCAAGATAGGGGAGAGCTACGCGCTGCTCAATTACCAGGGCGCGAGTGATCAGGTCTTGCAACAACGCATGGCAGGGCAGGAAACCATTGAAAACGACCGGATGCAGGGCTTCAAGAAGATGCAGGAAGAAATCCGGGCCAAAGGGATCAACCCGGATAATCCAACCAACGAGGATTTTAGGAAAGCTCTATCAGGAGGACGGAACGAATGAAAATTAGAATATGCGGTTTTGTTATAGCGGTACTTCTTGTTGCCGGGGGCGCTCAAAGCAACGAGGATAAGGCAACCGAAAAAGGGGTTTTCCCACAAGAGAACACCCAATCAAGCAAGGCGTTAAAGGCAGAGAAAAAAGAACGGATGCCAGGATTTAAAAAGATGAAAGAGGAAATCCGGGCCAAGGGGATCAACCCGGATAACCCAACCAATGAGGATTTCAGGAAAGCCCTCACCGGCGGAAGAAGATAGGGAGAAAAAAATGGAAAACATTTCCTCCTCTATTTTCTTAAAATTGCTGTTGAGTCTGGACAATTACACCTACGGACTGTTTGCACCGCTCATGGTTTCCTTTCGCGGCTTCCTTTTTACCATCACAGTATTATGGCTCGTTTTAATGGGTTATCTGGTGGCAAAGGGAACATTTAAGGAAGCTACAGGCAATGTTATCACCTCTCTAGGTCTAGTTTTTATTCTGTCCTGCTTGGTTTTTGATCCTCAAATATATTTCAAGTGGGTGGCGGACCCTTTTAAATTCTTGGTTTTTGATCTTTCCACTTTTTTAATCAGTTATGGAAGTGAAACAAAAAACTATGGAGATATCTTCCGCAATCTTGACGCCGCTTTTGGAAAACTTGTAACCGCAATGGATCAAATAATGCCCAAAGACAACTTCATCACCAATGCGGGATTGTATATCAAGGCAGCGGCGGCCTTGACTCTGTTGGGTCTGGCCTTTGCCGCAGCCTATTTTGCCTTCTTTTTTCTGTTCGCCATGAGCATCTTTGCGCTTCATGTGCTTTTCATCGTTGGCGGGATATGCATTATCTTCGCATCGTTCCCGCAAACCCGGCACATCACATGGCAGTGGCTTAGAACGCTGATTAACTACGGGCTGACCGCGATTTTCGCCAGCCTTATCATGAGCATGTTTCTTTCCGGGATCAACACCGCGATTGACGACCTCGCGAGGATCGCGCAAACAACCAACGAAATTTTCACAACGGAATATGCAACAGCCCTTGTATGGGCAGCTTTGGCCTTTGGAATGCTTTTGAAAGCCCCTGATCTTGCAGCCTCATTGAGTGGCGGCACAGCGGGCAGCTCCGCCGGGATCACGGCGGGCCTGTCGCTGGTATCCACATCGATCCTCAAGGGCATTAAAACAGGGGCCGGACCAGCCGGGCGCCTCGGTGGCTCCCTGGCAGATCGTGGCCTTTCAAATCTCCCGGGTGGTGCAGGCCGGGCTTACAGCTACATGAAAGGAATCTACAAAGGAGAAGGCAAATGATTCTCTCATCACAACCAGACAAGGAGAGCAGGATGGAACAGACACGCGGGAACTATTACACGATGATGGGCCTGGGACTGGCCGCAATAACTGTTGGTGCGGCTATCGCCGTCTGGTTGCCGCCGGTCTGGAAAGCGGTTGTGCCGGTTCCTCAAGGCCGTCAGGGGTTGTTTGACTTTGTAATGTTCGTACTCTCAATGAGCGCAGGCATTGGTGGCCTCCGGGCAGCGTTGGCAATCAATGCCCATTGGCTGCCCCGGTGCAAAATGAGCGAGGAACAACGGGAGAGAATAGAGACATATGGCCTCCCTTGCAGAGAGAGCATTGACCGTCTTGTCATGCGGATGGCTGCCGGTTGCGTCGCTGTTGTGCTGTTCAACTACTTTTGAGGATCTTTGAATGGCAACCACCAAGAAAAAAAAAGTCCCGTTCCACCCCGTTTTCCCTGAGCAGTATCCCCAGGAGTGCCAATCATGCAAAACCCCAACCGTCTGCCAAAAATTCATGGTAGCTGGCCTAAAGGCTGATACCGGGTGTTGTATTTTTATTTGCCACTGGAGGCATAAAAAAGGTCGCCCAAAAAATGATGCCAACATGGTGGCGGATTCGGCCCCTGGAGCATCAGATTTTGTCACGGAAAAAAACAGGAAAATTATTCTCCTTCGCGCTTTCCTCCTTTCGTGCCCCCCTGAAACCGGAAAACCGCAGGGAATCAGGCCCCGGAAAGCCTCTTGCAATCAAGCTCTTCCGGGGATGCGCATGTCTACCAGGGAAATTCCGAAAAAGTGAATAAAAAAATATCATAATTCTATGTGGTTATGGATTTCGTGGCAGGATGCGCATGTCTACCAGGAAAATTTCTAAAATATGCGCACAGGCCAAACAAGATGAACCCATCGGTTTTTGGTATAGCAGGCACTTTTGGGCTTCTAGCAGGGAGGTAATGACTTCTAGCAGGCTGAAAATTGCTTTTAGCAGGCGGAAACAGCCTTCTAGCAATCAGCCGAAAACGGAAAAGCAGAGAAAAAAGGCCCCAAAGACCAAAAACAGCAAAAACGAAGTGATAAAACGCATAGTAAATATGCTGTTATCACTTGGCAGGATACCCTATTTGTACAACAAATAGGTGAAGCCCTGGGCTTCTTCCTGCTTTTTCTTTTGGGCCAGAGGCCCGAAAAAGGGTGGCCCTCCCTGAAGGGAACCCGGCCAGGAGAAAAGACAAATGCAAAAAGCCAAGCATGACCATCCTGTAAGAATCCGGCTTCAAGAACTTGGCCCGGAAATTGAACGCCGGGCCAAAGCCGAAACCAAGGGGAACAGATCAAGATTGATCCGCCGCGCCCTCAAGATGTACTTGAAGGGCGACGGTCAGCGGGTAGAGGACACGGCGGGCCTCTTGGTGGAACTTCGGGGCCTGCGGGCGGAGTTTCACAGGATCGGCAGCAACTTCAACCAGATCGCGCGGGCACTTAACATGGAAGAACCTGTTCCCCAGGAAAATATTTTAGCGGCGCACATGGAGCTACGACGGGGATTTAACGAGGTTAAAATCTTATTTGAGGCTGTTGCTGATGATATCGCAAAAACCATATGAGGAGCGAGCGCTTGAACAACCGCATGTCAAAAAGGGCGGCAAGAGCCAAAACAGCGCAGCCGCCGCGTTGCGCCTCCGGCTTTCCTCGCCGGGCTACGTCAAGGCCGCGCATCGAGGCGGAGCCGAGGCCGTTATCAAGGTTGCTTCTTTCGCGCGGGGCTTTCAGACCCGGCTCATAATGGATTACATAGGCCGCACCGACAAGGAACCTGACCCGGACACCCCGGGTCAGGAGATCGAGCTTGAAAATCACAAGGGGGATATTTTCAAGGGCAAGGACGAGATACAACGAGTTTATGAAGAGTGGGCCAAGGATTTTGGGAAGGCCAAGCCCGGCACGAAGCGCCCGCCGCGTGACGCAACCCATATCGTCTTTTCAGCCGGAGCGGACAACACGCCGAAAAATCGCAAGCTGACCTTGCTTGCCGCTCAAGAAGTGGCGCGGGAGCATTTTGCAAACAAAGGATACGACTACTTGATGGGGCTGCATCAGGACGCGGACAAGCCCCACGTCCATTTTGTGGTGCGAAATCACCACCGGGAGAGGGGCGGCAAAAAATTCAAGCTCAACCCGGCGGACTTGTTCGTGATCCGTGACCACTTTGCGCGGGCGCTTCGTGAGGTGGGCCTTGATCATGTGGCCACTCTGCATCGGGACCGCCCAAAGGATGCGGCGACGATCCGTGCCGAGATTGACACCGGCATCAAGCAGGTGCGACAAAAAGAAAACTGGCTTAGAGTCCAGATCGAGAAAAAAGCGCCGGACGTAAACGCCCTTAAGCATCGAGAGGCTATACTTGACACCGTGACGCGGCTTAATGACCAGATCAAGAAGATAACAAAATCAAAAAGCCCGGAACGTGCGGAGCTTATGGGTGAAACCAGGAAGATCAAGCGGGCGCTTTTGAAGTCCGAGCCGGACTTGCAGACACAGATTGAAAGCACCGTGCGCGGCCTGGGCAAAAACGCCCTGCGCTATCGGGAACTGATAAACGAATTGACCAACCCGACGCCGAAACAACCGGCCATCCAGCTTGCCCCGCAAGAACTGGAAAGCCGGAAAAAGTATCTTGCGGGCCTAGAACAGCGCACGGCCCGCGATATTGCCCTTGCGCGGGAAGCGATCAAGAAAAGCGAGGCCAGCAAGCCCGACAAGGAGCTTGCCCTTGAAGCATTGCGGCAGCATGGCCGCTTGATGCAAGGTGTTTCCATCGACAAGGAAACCGACAAACTCCTTGACCGGTTGGCCAAAGAAGTGGAAAATTTCGGGGAGCGATACAAGAAATTACGAAACCCGGTGTCCGGGGAGTTGCCTAGGAGCACCCTGGAGCGGCTACAGAATCGCCGAATTTTGGAAAAACAGGCCCAGAGCATCGAGAAAGGGATTGCTCAAGCGCAGAAATCAGTGCGGCTGGCGCCGGTCAGCCCCAAGATCAGGGAAGCGGCTCAAAAGATACTGAAACAGCACCAGCAGACCATGAGTCGCAGCCTGGGCAAGACACAGGAAAAATAAGAACAGGAGTGAGCATGAAAAAAACTCTCAGGGAGTGCTACGCGGAAGCCAAAGCAAATGCTGCGCTTGAGGGAATCTCGCTTGATGGCCCACCCGAACTTGCCGCTCTGCTGGAAGAATGGCTTTCCGGCAAGATAACCTCGGAACAATATCGAGAAGGACTCAACACGCATTACCGGAAGGTGTCTTGCGGTGATACCGAACCTGTTGAGGATTAGATTAGATATCCAGCAAAACTTCGCGCGGCTGACCTGGTGATCTTGGCTGCCGCCCAGCTCTCATGCCTCACAAATATTCGAGAAATGGCCCATGGCTCACCTATATGAACATTGCTACGACTGTGATCGTTGGCTCGGTCGCGAATGGAAAGAGGTGCATCTTTGGCTTGACGCGCTCTTTGCCGAGTATGGCACGGCTCATCGCTGCCATCGGCACCATGTTGAAGGCATCGAGGAGGTGCGACAGCAATGGGGTGACGAGGCTGCGATCGCAGCCAAGATTCATGTTATAAGGGACTGCTGGGGTCTTCCCAGCAAAGCCGATTATGAGAACCGTTTCGTCAATCAATACGGACAAGAGGAAGACGCGACTTGGGACGAAGCATGGGTGATGATCAAGGCCTGCTTGCCTTAAAGGTTATAAGCGGGGGCGTACTTGAAAGAACGGGATGGTGACGGATCACACTCCTGGCCAGCGCCAGTTTGTCACCAAAAAGAGAATGGTGACAATTCGGTCACGCCCTGTGCTCAAAGATTATCGCCGAATTGAATCTTGCCTTATCCACTCGTAAATATGTATATATTCGTAAATTCTCCTGGTAGATATGCGCACTTTCCGTTTTTTTGCTGGTACTTATGCGCACCCTGACAGCAAAACATGTAACAGCTCGAAATAACGATATTTTAATCCTCAATTTTTCAAGCATTTTGCTGGTACTTATGCGCATATTTCCAGCTTTTTCCCTGGTAGATATGCGCACCCTCCGAAAAAGAAGAAGCCATGTTGCGCGTGACCGACAGTGGCACAGCAAGTCCGTTTTCCGCCTTTGGCGGTGCCTGGAATGAGGGAAGCGGGGGTCTGGCCAGAATCAGGCAAGCAAGGAGCAAGGCAACCAGGGGGAATCTGGTTGACGCTCCGCTGCTTCGCCTACGGCTCAGTTGCAAGGAAGGGGGAGAGATTTTAAGAACTGGCGCAGTAGCACTGCTAACTAGCCAACAATTGCGGGGCACTTCTGTCAAGGCCCTCTCTGATTCTTGTGAAATGAATTGAGAGTTTTACAAGAAAAACATAAAATCCCAAGTTTCCCAAAGAAAAAATTCTTTTCTCAGAGGCGGGTTTTTTATAAAGTTCGGAAGCTGAAATATGATTTATTTTGTCCAAAAATATTATAGCATCATATGTCAATTGTTCATTTTTAGGTAAGTAGAATATATGACTTACTTGCTGTTTTTTGATGTTAGCGACATGGGTATTAACTCGCTCTTGATCAATTCCGCTTTTTTCAAGCGCATTTTTATATTTTTCGAGATTGAAAACTGGAGTGTAGATAGCGCTTAGGGGAGCAAATCTTTCATTTGCTTGATCCAAGTCGCACGAATTAGACAATAAGACAACCGGGGCTGGCCGTATATCGGCAGATGGGAGGTTGATACAAAAAACATCTTTGACCCCATCCCCCTGGAAATAATTTACATCAGACAAACTCCCTTGACTGTAAAATCGTTTATCTATGTTCTGGGGAAATTGCTCCAAATCTCTAAAAAGTGTTTTCTGCGAACCAGAAGATAAATATTGAGGTAGATATTGCTTTATTTCCTCAAATGTACTCATTCTAAATCAGGTCCCAAAAGTGCTCATTAACTATTTTTGTGAAAACAGGATCGGGATCTTCAGCGTTTTGCAGCAAATTAGATACAAATTTTTGTAATATTTCTTTTTGTCTTTGTTCCGTCTGGGCTCCCACAATCATATCATAATAAGGATTAGGGTTATATCCGCTTGAGGACACCCTCCAACACGTAGGCAGGTTGTTCATTTTGACGCTAGGAATGTCAATAGGTTGTACATATGGCAAAGATAACACAGCAGCGGACGCTACTCCACCAACCAGATGTTTTATTTGTGTTGTAAGCATATTCTTTTCCCCTATTCGTAATCTGGATTTAGATCACTTATAAAGTCATCCTTTAATAAACTAAAAAATATTTTTTTTTCTTCTATGTGAGCATTTTCTGCTTCACTAATAATTTCTTGAGGATTCACTATATAGGTATCTATATCAATTACAGAACCATTGAATATATCGCCCTGAATATTTATCTCAGCATTATTTGCCATACGGAGTGTATTGGTAAATACGCCTGATGATATGTCGGCAGTTATACTCTTACTGCAACTTTCTAAGTTTCTATCTCCTATAGATAGATTTATTGTTGACCTACTAAACACATCCATATCTTTAAATATATTTATATATCTTAATCCAGCTCTCGTTATCTCTGACGCAATCTCTGTTTTCTGGAATTTTTCTACAGATCGTTTTATTTCCGCAAAGAAAAAATCCCACCCCTTATATTCCTGGGCATGCACAACCGAGAAAACCTTAGGACCAACCTGAATAAGGAAATTTTCCCCCGATAATTTATAATGTGGACTAAACATTAGATTGGGATCATTTGTGCGTATTTGTTCCGGTAGCTGTTGTATCGGTAATGGCTCAACTTTTGGATAATCTTCTTTGAATTGGCTATAAACTATTCCAAAAATTGCATCTGCCGGGATTTGCGATTCAAACCGCAATTCAAATATTGATTCAACAAGGGGACAAGGTGTGATTTTCTTAGGAAGGCGCATAATTATATGCTCGGCATTTAAGGTGAAAAAAATAAATGTTTTTAGCTTGTAACATGAACGATCATTCAGTGTCAATCTACACTAAGAGTCAACATCTCCCAGGTGGCCCCTTACTAATCCCCCTTAAAACTTCCACAAAAAGCCCTGCAAAGCCAGGACCCCTCATGGTTCTCCAAACAGAAGGGCATCACCCAAGCTTTGCCGCCAAGTTTTCAGGCCGCAGGTGGGTGTAACGCAACAACATTCTCAAATCTTTATGGCCGGTAACGGCGGCAACATCCATAAGCTCCAACCCCTTTTCAAAAAGCCGACTTGTAGCCTCGTGACGCAAATCATGAAACCGCAAATCGTCAGATTTTGCCCGCCGGCAAACCCGGTTGAAAGCCTGGGTGATACTGTCTTTTTCAACCCCCCATACATTCCCATCGATTCTGCGGGGAATTCCTTTCAAAATCGTTACTGCTTTTGAGGAAAGGGGGACCGTCCTAGGACTTTTCCTTGTTTCCCCAAAGGGGATTACCCATGTCTGCCTGTTGAGGTCAACATGCTCCCAACGCATAGCAGCAATCTCCCCGCGTCTAGCTGCTGTCTCCACAGCGATTGTAATGATATTTCCAATCGCTTTACCTTTAGAGGCAATCGCCGCCTCAACAAGACGCTGCTCCTCACCAACTTGGAGGCGACGATCCCGGCCAGGTGGAAGTTTGGGCATGCGAATTTGAGCGGTCGGCAAGCCATGGGGAAGGTGGATGCCACAATCGATCTGGGCGAATTTTAGAACCCGGCTCAACAGGCCCAGCTCGTGCTTTACTGACTGCGGGGATACCTGCTGCTGGCGCTGATCGCGGTAGACCGCGATATGGTTACTGCGTAGAGCAGCCACGGAAAGATGGCCAAGTTCTTTCTTGAGAAGGGCCAGGCGAAAACATTCTCTTTTTCCGCCATCGGACAGACGCGGAAAGACTTCTTTTTCGTACCGATCAAGAATCTCGGCAACGCTGGTTTGTTCAGCAACACTACTGGAGATAAAAATGCCTCGCTCCATCTCGGACTCGGTTTTACGCGCCCACGTCTCGGCATTTTTTTTGTCGGAGAAGGTTTTAGTCAGGGAAGAGAAACCCTTTTTACGGATTTTGACGCGCCACTGATAAGGACCTCGTTTTTCGATAAATGCCATAATGAAAGATTCCCATCCTGGAGTTTATTGTCCCATATGAGTCCCATATATTTATTAACATTTTATCAAATCCTGAAAAATCAGCAAGTTATTTTATTTTAATAACGGCCTTCTAAGCCGTAGGTCAGAGGTTCGAATCCTCTCGGGCGCACCACACCGCACACATCGACGTGAACCCACCCCCGCTAGGTGTCCATCATCTCCCAGAGCGTCTGCGCCAAGGCGAAGAGCGGCGCGACAAACAGGGTTATAATTAGCAGCGCCTGCCGCTGCAGCCAGGAATTTGTAAGCAGTTCGATCATCCCGCCGGAGTCGCCACCCAGCCAGAAGGCAAGAAGAGGAAAAAGCAAGGCCCCCAGCCCCAGCAAGACCATCTCGGTGATAAGCAATTTTCGGCCAAAGAGCTTTGCTCCGTCACATACAATTCGTACCCAGGCCATCCTCGCCGCAAGCGGCTTCAAGCCGTCGCAACTCTCCCGGACCTGCATCAGTTTTTCCTGGATAGTCTGGTACAGTTGGCCATGCATGTTCTGCTTGGCCAACCCTTCTATTTCATTGAGCTTTTGCCGACCGGCCTCAAGTATTCCCTGGAAATTGACAAAAAAAGACTGGTAGGGATACTCCTGCCAGTACCGCCGGAAGGATTCGCAGGTGGCTGCCATTCCGGCAATATCGGCTTGCATGGCGTCGAGGGTGTTTTCCTGGAGGCGGTAGCAGGCGCGCAACAAAGCCTGTGCCTTATGCGCCACATCCAGCAGGTCGTAGTAGCTTCCCTGGGCAAACTGCTTTTCCAGGTCGGCGAGGTCGGCAAACAGGGTTGCCGGGCTTGCCTCCTCGGCAAACCAGGTCTGGAGATCCCGACACACCTCCTGCGCCTTCACCAGATTTTCTTCGGCCTCCTGCCGCTGGACCTGCAGCCGGACGGAAAGGAGATCCTCAACCGGCCCGGCAACAGCAAGCAATTGCGGATCCATGAGCGCGGCAATGAACAGCTCTTTGCGATCGGCAACCAAGGCTCGGAGCTGCCGGAGGCTTTTTTCCGACATATCGCCCTGAACCATAAGCTGAACCTGACGATACAGAGCCTCGGACAGATCCCGGCGCACACTGAAAACAGTGTCCAAGGCATGACCCGCCTTCCAGTGATCCTTGCGAAGGGCATAGTATCTGGACTGCAACAGGGCGATATAGATCTTTTCCTTGTCCGAGTTCGCCATGATCGCGGCATGTTCCAGAAAATGCTCCAGATCGTTGTCGCGGTCGAGCTCCAGGGCGATAAAGGCGCGGCCGATTGTGGCATAGAACTGCTTTCCCTTGGGCCGCCTGCTTTCCTCGACAAAGAGATCCTCGGCCTGGCCGTGCTGACCCACCCGCAGACAATCAAGACCCAGATGCAGGCTGTGACTGTCCACCGAAACCATGTCCGGCTTGGTCAATTCCTCCCATTTGGAACTGCTGTTAAAGGCTATGTTCCACAAAAACCTGGGCTGATAGACCAGATTCAGGTCAAAATAGGCCAGATACACCTGGAGGATGGGGCTCTGCCTGATCTGGGACACGGTGAGACCGGCCGCCATGGTATTGGCCAATTTCTCTTGGGCGGACATGGCCTTGCCAAAGAGTTCGCTCAAATTTTCAAGAGACAGATAGCCGACCAGGGAAATTCCCTGCGTGGCCATGGTCAACATCTTCCCGGGGCAGTCCGCCGGACGGTGGGTTGTCATCCCGCAGTAGAAACAGGGCGAAAAAGACCCGGCAAGGGGAAGGGCGCGATGGGGAAAAATCTCGACCCGGGGAGTTTCCGGAATGGACAAGGAGAGCAGATATACGCCGTTGCCGGCCTCGACAAAGGTGTGAGACAACGAATCCCCCCCCGCCTGCCCCTCGGCCCACTGCTGTTTCAGGGAGGGGGTGGCATAGGGCTGCTCGTAGTGGAGAAGATCCCAGAAGGTTGCCGCAGGGTCATACACCGGGCCGGGCGGATCGCCTTCCTTTTCAAGGTGCAGGACAATGTGCAGGGGCAGGGGGCCGAAACTCTCCTTCCACTCGTACACCTTTTTCAGCCGGGCCAGATTTTCCAAAAGCACGATACAGGCGACATCCGGGTGCGGGAAGGAGAAAAGGAGCAGGGATTCCGTGCTGGCGGGACCTTCCGTCCCTTTTGCGGCAAGGGACTGGCGCAGATCCAAAAGAAAATCCGCCCAGTTTTCTCCCAGGATATTCTGTCCCTGGTAGTTCAGAGCCTGAAGGGCGAGGACAGTGGTAAATTCTGCTGCCATTGGATTAATCAGCCTGTTTCTTGTCGGAGAAGGACCAACCCTGGCTCACAGACATTTATCCAGGATGGAGCGGGCTTCCTTATGGCCGGGATCGAGCCGGAGGACCTTCGAAACCCACTGGTCTGCCCGGACCAGTTGTTTCATGGCATAATAGGCCTTACCCAGGACCAGGAACAGCTCGATGTCGTCGGAGGTTTTCTCCGCCGCCTTTTCGAGCACCTTGACTGCTTCGTTGGCATCGCCCGCTGCAAACAGGGCCATGCCGATTTTTTTATTCAAATAGAGGCGCTCCGGGTCCGCCTTGAGTACCTCCCGGTAACATTTGACCGCCAGATCCCCCAGGCCGCAGCCGATGCAGGTCTCGGCAATATCCTCCTTGAAGTCGATATCGTTGCTCTTTGTTTTCAGGACCAACCGCAGGACTTTTTCCGCCTCGGGCAACTGATTTTTCTTGATGAGCAGCTTGGCGAAATTCATGGCCCTGTCCGCATGCCTGGGACTGATCTCCATGGCCCGGTTGAAATTTTCCATGGCCATTTCCATCTTGCCCTGACGGTAGTAAATCTGGCCCAGGGCATGGTAGGAACTGACATCGAGCCGGTTGATCTCCACCGCCTTTTCAAAGCAGAGCTGGGCTTTTTTCAGATCGCCCTTTTTCCCGAAGAGACGCCCCAGCTCCCGGTAGGGCTTGGAGGAGCGGTCATTGATCTTGGCCGCCTCCGTGGCCTTGGCAATGGCGCCGTCAAGATCGCCCTTTTCATCAAGGGTGCGCGCCTGGAGCAACAGTTGGTTGAAGGGCGAAGGGTTGTTGATCTGGACCAGCAGCTCCATAACCTTCTGCTCCAGGGTCGCGGTGACAAAAGGTTTGGTCATGTAGGCATCAACATCATGCTCCGCCGCTTCGGCAACAATATCCATGTTGGCTTCCGCGGTGACCATGAGAAAGGGGATGTCGCGCCATTTCTTGGTGGAACGGATCAACCCCAGAAGCTCGGTGCCCGACATATAGGGCATGTTGTAATCACAGATAATGAAATCGATGACGATATTTTCGGTCTGCAGAAGCTTCCAGGCATCCCTCCCATTGGCCGCCTCGTAAAACTCCTTGCCGAAATGGACCAGCTTCAGCATGGCCTTGACCGAACGGCGCATGTTGTCGATGTCGTCCACGACAAGAAAAACCATGTCTTTTGGCGCTTTGAGCTTCATCCGACTTCTTTCCCTTTGCTGAAAACCGTCAACTCTTCATTACAGGGGCAATCTGACATAAAAACGAGACCCTTTTTCCGGTTCGCTCTCGACTCCGATGCGGCCCCGGTGAATCTCCACGGCCAAACGGCAGAAATAGAGGCCAAGGCCGGTGCCGACCAGGGCATCCTGCTTGTCGGAGATTCTGGCGTATTTCTCAAAAATGGTGCGGTGCTTGGCGGCGGGGATGCCGGGGCCTTGGTCCTGCACATAAAATTCAAGCTGCTTTTTGCCGGGAAGCCGCCGACAGCCGAAACGGATGGTGGTGTTGCTCGAACAATACCCCAAGGCATTGGTGAGCAGGTTCTGCAACACCCGCAGGATGAGGATCCGGTCCAGGGCAATCCGCGGCAAATCCTCGTCTGCCTCAAGGATCAGTTCAATATCCTTGATCCTGGCCATGCCCTTGATGCTGCACAGGCATTCGGCCAGCATGGGACGGACCGCGACCACCTCCTTGATGGGGGTGAGCTTGCCGTCTTCAATCTTGCCGATGCTCACCAGGTTCGATACCATGCGCACCGCCCGGTCGCACCCCATTTGGGCGGACTCCAGAAACTCGCGGTTTTCCTCGGAAACGGTGTAGGAGAGGATATCGAGATTGGCCACCACCTCGGAAAGCGGGCCCTTGAGGTCATGGATCAGCATGCGGGAGAGGTCGGCCCGCAAGGCCTCCTGATGCCGCAGCTCCTGGTTTCGTTGCCGGAGGGTGCGCTGCTGCCTCCGGAGATCCTGCTGCAGGTTTTCCTGGACCAGCAGGGAGAGGATGACGCTGCTGAAGTCGAAAAGTCGGGTGATATCCTCCTTGAGGAGATCCCGGTCCCCGATCTTGTCGGTGACATTGATGACGCCCAACACCTTGCCCTTGTGGAGGATCGGCATGGAGAGCAGCGAATTGCGCCGGTAGTTGCCGCGGCACTGTCCGCCAAAGCGCTTATCCTTGCAGATATCCTTGATGAAAAGGGGCTCCTGGTGCCTGGCCACCCAGGAGGCAACGGAGCTCTCATCGTCAATGCGCTGCTCATGTCCGATGATCTCGGCGCGGCTTGCCGCCCTAACCACCAGATATTTCTTGCGCTCCAGCACCATGAGGGAGCCTTGCTCCACCCCCAGATACTCAAGAATAACCGCAAGAATCCGGCCCAGGCGCCTTGGGTAATCAAGGCGGGGGGTGTTGATCACCCCGGCAATCCGGGAAAAACTGTCCAGAAGCCGGTTAGCCAGCTCCAGATCCCGCATATTTGTCTCTCCACCCTTCACGGCAGCCCCTTTCCCATAGGATTTGTCGGTAACAACCCGGTACCCCTCAAAAAATCATTCCGCCCTCATGGTATCACAAAAAAAACGGCGTGGTAAAGCGGCAACTGAGACTATTCCCACTCATGACCATCTAGCTTGGCAGACCCTGCGAAAGGAACTGTTCAGCAGTGCCGCAGATGCGCGGAAGAGGTCGGCGAAGTGTGCTGCTGCACATGAGCCGACCGATGACAATGCAGATGCTGTGCTGATGGACAGTTACTCCCATTCGATGGTTCCCGGCGGCTTACCGGTGATATCGTAGACCACCCGGGAGACGCCGCGCACCTCGTTGCAGATGCGCCGGGTGACGTGGTCGAGGAATTCGTAAGGCAGATGGGCCCAGCGGGCGGTCATGAAATCAACAGTCTCCACGGCGCGCAAGGCTATGACATGGGCGTACTGGCGGTTGTCGCCCACCACGCCCACCGAGCGCACCGGCAGGAAGACGGTGAAGGCCTGGGAGACCTTGTCGTACAGCTCATGCTTGCGCAGCTCCGCGATGAAGATGTCGTCGGCCAACCGCAGGGTGTCGGCGTAGTCCTTGCGCACCTCGCCCAGGATGCGCACTCCGAGGCCCGGGCCGGGGAAGGGGTGGCGGTAGACCATCTCCGATGGCAGCCCCAGCTCCACACCGATGGCGCGCACCTCATCCTTGAACAGCTCCCGCAGGGGCTCCACCAGCCCAAGCTTCATATGCTCGGGCAGGCCACCCACGTTGTGATGGCTCTTGATCACCTTGGCCTTGCCGGTCTTGGCCCCGGCCGATTCGATGACATCCGGGTAGATGGTGCCCTGGGCCAGCCACTTGACGTTGCTGAGCTTGGCCGCTTCCTCCTCGAATACCTCGATGAAGGTGTTGCCGATGATCTTGCGTTTCTGTTCCGGATCTTCCACGCCTTTGAGCTTGGTCAGAAACCGCTCCTCGGCATTGACCCGGAGCACCTTGACCCCCATGTGCCTGGCAAAGGTGGCCATGACCTGTTCGCCTTCGTCCAAGCGCAGCAGGCCGTTGTCCACGAAGACGCAGGTGAGCTGGCTGCCGATGGCCTTGTGCAGCAGGGCGGCCACCACCGAGGAATCAACGCCGCCGGAAAGCCCCAGCAGCACCTCGTCGCTGCCCACCCTGGCGCGGACCTGCGCAAGGGAGTCGCTGATGATGTTATCCGGGGTCCAGAGACGGCCGCAGCCGCAGATCTCGTGGACAAAGCGCTCGATGATCCGTTTGCCCTGGCGGGTGTGGGTCACTTCCGGATGAAACTGGAGGCCGTAGAAGCGGCGGGACTCGTCCGCCATGCCGGCCAGGGGGGCGCTGTCGGTCTCGCAGATGGCCACGAAGCCTTGGGGCAGCTTGTTGACCCGGTCGCCGTGACTCATCCAGACGTCGAGCAGCCCGTAGCCCTCGGGGCTGGCGTGGTCCTCGATGTCGGCCAGCAGCTTGGAGTGGTTGCGGGCCCGCACCTGGGCATAGCCGTACTCGCGGTGGGCGGAAGGCTCCACCTCGCCGCCCAATTGGGCCGCCATGGTCTGCTGGCCGTAGCAGATGCCGAGCACCGGCACCCCAAGGGTGAAAACCGCCTCGGCAGCGCGAGGGGTCTCGGCCTCATGCACCGACTGCGGCCCGCCCGAGAGGATGATCCCGTTGGGCTTGAAATCCCGGATCTCGTCTGCGGTCATGTCCCAAGGATGGAGCTCGCAATACACCCCGGCCTCCCGCACCCTGCGGGCAATGAGCTGGGTGTACTGGGAGCCGAAATCAAGAATCAGTATCTTTTCGCCGTGGATATCCATTTTTTTACCTTTATGCAGGGTCAGGAGGTTCAGCCCAACCGGTAATTCGGAGCCTCTTTGGTGATGATCACGTCGTGGACATGGCTTTCCTTGAGCCCGGCGGCGGTGATCTTGACAAACTTCGCCTTTTGGCGCAGCTCCTCGATGGTGGCCGCGCCCAGATAGCCCATGCCGGAGCGCAACCCGCCCATGAGCTGGTAGATCATGTCGGAGAGCGGCCCCCGGTAGGGCACCTTGCCTTCGATGCCCTCGGGCACGAACTTGGCCTGACTTTCCACCCCTTCCTGGAAGTAGCGGTCGCTGGAGCCCTGCTTCATGGCGCCGAGCGAGCCCATGCCCCGGTAGCCCTTGTAGGTCCGCCCCTGGTACAAAAAGGTCTCTCCGGGGGATTCGTCGGTGCCGGCAAAGAGGCTGCCGATCATCACCACCCGGGCGCCGATGCCGAGGGCCTTGGCGATCTCGCCGGAGTACTTGATCCCGCCGTCGGCGATCACCGGCACGCCGAATTTCTCCGCGGCCTTGGCACAGTTGTGGATCGCGGTCATCTGCGGCACCCCGACCCCGGCCACGATGCGGGTGGTGCAGATGGAGCCCGGCCCGACCCCGACCTTGACGCAGTCGGCTCCGGCCCGGATCAGGGCCTCAGCCCCTTCCCCCGTGGCCACGTTGCCAGCAATGACCTGCAACTCGGGAAAGGCGTCCTTGATCCGGGTCAGGGCGTTGAGGATATTGCGGGAGTGGCCGTGGGCGGAATCGAGCACCACCACATCCACGCCCACGCTGATCAATTTCTCCACATGCTCCAGGGAGGAGTTCACTCCGATGGCCGCGCCCACCCGCAGCCGACCCAGGTCGTCCTTGGCGGCGTTGGGATATTTGCGCACCTTTTCGATATCCTTGATGGTGATCAGACCCTGGAGATTGCCGTCATCATCCACCACCAGGAGTTTTTCGATGCGGTGCTCGTGGAGCAGGGCTTTTGATTGCTCCAGGGTGATCCCCGCCTTGGCGGTGACCAGATCCTTGCTGGTCATGACCTCCCGCACCAGCAGATCCTCATCGGAAACAAACCGCAGATCGCGGTTGGTGACAATACCCACCAGCTTGGTGCCATGCAGCACCGGCACCCCGGAGATCCGGTAGGTGCGCATGATCTCGTTCACCTCGCGCACGGTTTGCGCATCATTCACCGTGATCGGGTCGATGACCATGCCCGATTCGGATTTCTTGACCTTGCGCACCTCGCGGACCTGCTCTTCCACGCCCATGTTCTTGTGGATGATCCCGATTCCGCCCTCCCTGGCCATGGTAATGGCGGCCCGGTGCTCGGTGACCGTGTCCATGGCCGCGCTGACCAGGGGAATATTCAGGGTGATGGTCTTGGTCAGCATCGTGGCCAGGCTCACCTCGTTGGGCAGTACCTCCGATGCGGCAGGCACCAGGAGCAGGTCGTCAAAGGTATAGGCGTGTTCGATTGTATCGAGTGACATCAGCGGACTCCCTCAAAAAAAATATGGCGGGTGATGCGCCTCGCTTGCCAAGGCGACCTGGAATACTCAGCAGCAGCCCGAAAACGGGGGGCAAAAAACATGGTGTGTTCACTATAAAAAACTTTCAATCCGGAGGTCAATGGCGAGTTTTAGGAGGAATGCTTCTGCTGCCGGACAGTGCCTGCGGACTCAGCCCCCGGAGGCTGCGCTCAGGAGAACACCCTCCAGCAGCCCGGCGTCGCTCACAAGCACCGGGCGCGCCAACTCCTGCTGCAACTCCTGCACAATCACCGCTCCGGCCAGGATAATCGCCCCGCGCCCATCTTCCAGGCCGGGCAGACCATTGCGTTCCTCCGGAGAAAGAGCGGCCAGACCGGTAGCCAGACGGGACACCGCAATCTGGCTCAACTGGTGATTCTGGACCCGCTGGGCATCATACCGCTCCAATCCCAAGGCGAGGGCGGCCAGGGCTGTCGCTGTCCCGCCCGAAGCCATGAACAGAGAAACGTGCCCGCGCTGTTCGCCCCCGAGGATAGCAAGAAGAGCCGGGGCGAGAATCGCCCGGATCTTCTTGCGCATGGCAGGGAGATCGCCGGCGAACTCCTCGGTCAAGCCGACAGCGCCCAAGGGCAGGCTTCTCAGCCGGGGCTCGCTTTCCGCCGTGGCCTGGAGGATAATCTCGGAGCTGCCTCCGCCCACATCCGCCAGTAAGAGAGGGTAGCGCCGCTGTTGGGAAGGCAGGGCGGAAAGTGTTCCCCGCATGGCAAGGCGGGCCTCCTCCTCGCCGGACAACACCTCGATCCGCACCCCGAGCAAGGCCTTGCCCCGCTGGAGAAACTCTTCCCCATTGGCCGCTTTTCGCACGGCATGGGTGGCGCAAGCCCGGACGCGGCGAACAGGGTAGGGGGCCATCAGCGCCGCAAACCGGGAGAGAGCCGCCTCAGCCCGAAGCATGGCCGCGGGAACGAGAAGGCCGCTCACGCCAAGCCCCTCGCCCAGACGGACCGTGACCAGATCATGGGCAAGAGGACGCAAACGCCCATCCTCCACCTCGGCCACCAGCAAACGGAAGCTGTTGGTCCCCATATCAATGCCGCAGGCTATGCTCATCACCGCTTCGCTGTCACCGCTTCGCTGTTGCCTTTTGTCTGGTGGTGCCGTACAATATAAGGAAAGAATCCCAATACTCATAAGGGGTTAGCGTCGGCCACCCCATACCCCCGCAACAAGGAACGCCCCGTGATACTTGCCATCAATCCGGACAACCCCCAGCCCCGCCTGATCCAGCAGGCGGCGGAGGCCCTGCGCAAGGGAGCGGTGATCTGCTATCCCACCGACACCGTCTACGGCATCGGCTGCGACATGTTCAACCAGAAGGCGATCAAGCGGATCCATCAAATAAAAAAGAGGCCGATACACCAGCCTTTCAGCTTCATGTGCTCAAGCCTCAAAAACGTCAGCACCTATTGCCATGTGTCCAACATGAGCTACAGGATCATGAAAAAAGATCTGCCCGGTCCCTACACCTTTATATTGCAGGCGGCAAAGCTGGTGCCGAAAATCATGCTCAGCCGGCAGAAAACCGTGGGGATCAGGGTGCCGGACAACGGTATCTGCCTGGCGTTGATCGAGGCCCTGGGCAACCCGATGCTCAACACCAGCGCCATCCTGAACCCGGATGATCCGCCCATGAGCGAGGCCTTCGAGATCGAGGCGCGATTCGGCAAACAGGTGGATATCATCATCGACGGCGGCACGGTGTACCCGGAGCCGTCATCGGTGGTCTCGCTTATCGGCGATACCCCGGAGGTGCTGCGTCAAGGCAAAGGCGACACCACGCATTTCTGACGGAATTCGCCGTTTATTTCCCGTTTTGAATCAAGGCGTCCTTCAGCGATTTGCTCATGGTGAAGTGCAGGTTCTTGCGGGAGGTGATTTTCATGACCTTGCCGGTCCTGGGGTTCTTGGTGGTACGCGCCTTGCGCTGACGCACGGAAAAACTGCCGAAGCCTCGGATCTCGACGCGCCGGTCCTCGGCCAGGGCCTCCACTATGGTGTCCAGCATGATATCAACGGCCTGGCTCACATCCTTTTTCAGATACGCGCCCATCTCCTCGGCCACCGCATTTACCAAATCCCGTTTCAACATCGTTTAATACACTCCTATCGCAAGGTCCCTGTCCATTCATAGGCCAGAACCGGACCAGATAAACCTGTCTGCTGTAACAGCGATTCACTATTTTTACCGGTCATCAAACGCAGGAAGGAAAAATCGTCTTCCCGGGGATAGATGAGTTCCGGCATCCTGTCGCTTGTGATCCCGGACAGCTCGGCGGCCAGCATGACCGCATCGCTGAAATTGCCCAACTGATCGACCAGGCCGTATTCCTTGGCCTGCAGCCCGGAAAAAATACGCCCATCGGCGATTTTTCTCACCTCGGCCGCCGGCAAGGAGCGGCTTTCCGACACGGCCAGGACAAACTGCTCCTGTACGTTATCGATCATGCCCTGGAGCATCTGCCTCTCCTCCTCGGTCATGGGCCGGGAAGGAGAACCGATATCCTTCAGCCTGCCGCTTTTGACCACCTCGTTCTTGTAGCCGATCTTGTCAAACAACCCTTCCAGGTTGGCAAACTTGAGGATCACCCCCATGGAGCCGGTCAGGGTGCCTGGGTTGGCGACAATCTTGCCCGCGCCCAAGGAAACATAGAGGCCGCCCGAGGCTGCCACCGAACCCATGGAGGCGACCACCGGCTTGACCTTGCTGGTCCGCCGGACCTCGTCATAGATTTCCTGGGAAGCGCCCACGGCCCCGCCGGGGCTGTCGATCCGCAACACAATGCCCTTGATCTTGGGCTCCTCGCGAAAGGCCACCAGATTGGCGAGAATCTCCTCGGATTCGAGGATAACGCCCTTGACATCAATGACCCCGACCCCCTCCTTCAGGAAGAGCTCGGACTTGGACGGACCGGTGAGGCTGGTAACAAAAAAGGTTATTCCGCCCCAAAAGAACAGCATGATGCCTCCCAGGATCAATAACCCTGTGAGAACCGGATGCCTGTGGCGGAATAACCCTTGTGACATGACAAACCCGAAATGAAAAGTTAGGAGCCGCGGCAGTGCCACGGCTCCTTTTAGGCCTGGTTACTCCTGGGCCTTATTGTCCATCTCTTCCTTCAACAGGTCGCCGATGGTGGACGGGCCGCCACTCTTGGCCTGCTTCTGCTTGAACTCCTCGTAGTTGCCTTCGCCGGAATCATCGGTCAGCGCCTTGATGGAGAGGCCGATCTTCCGGTCCTTGGCGGAAACGTTGATCACCTTGGCTTCCACGGAATCACCGGCATTGTACAGACCAACCGGGGTGGCAACCTTGTCCTTGCTGATCTCGGAAACATGGATCAGACCTTCGATGCCCTCTTCCACTTCCACGAAGATGCCGAATTCGGTCACATTGGTGATCTTGCCCTGCACGGTGGCGCCCACCGGATACTTCTCGATGGCCGCCTGCCAGGGATCCGGCTCCAACTGCTTGACGCCCAAGGAGAACCGCTCGTTCTCGCGGTCGATTTTCAGCACCACGGCCTGGATGGTTTCACCCTTGGCGTACTTCTCGGAAGGATGCTTGATCCGCTCGGTCCAAGAGAGGTCGGAGACATGGATCAGACCGTCGATGCCTTCCTCGATGCCGATGAAGACGCCGAAGTCGGTGATGTTCTTGATCTTGCCTTCGATGATGGAGCCCACCGGATAGTTCTCGCTGACCAGATCCCAAGGATTGGGCTGCAACTGCTTCATGCCGAGGGAGATGCGCTTGGCATCCACGTCGATATTGAGGATGACCACCTCGGCAGCCTCGCCGACCCCGACGATCTTGGAGGGATGCCGGGTCTTCTTGGACCAGGACATCTCGGAAACATGGATCAAGCCCTCAACACCCTCTTCCAGCTCGGCAAAGACGCCGTAGTCGGTGATGGAAACCACCTTGCCCATGGCCTTGGCGCCGATGGGGTAACGCTCCTGCACGGTGGCCCAAGGATCTTCCTTGAGCTGCTTGACGCCAAGGGAAACCTTGTCGTTCTCGCGGTCGTACTTGAGGATCTTGACCTGGATATCCTCGCCCACCTTGAACAGCTTGGAGGGATGGGAAACGCGGCCCCAGGAAAGATCAGTGATGTGACAGAGACCATCCATGCCGCCCAGGTCGATGAACACACCGTAATCGGTGATATTGGTGATGGTGCCGGTGACCACCTGGCCTTCGACCAGGTTGGACTGCATATCTTCCCGCAGCTTCTTGCGCTCGTCCTCAAGGATGGCGCGACGGGAGATAACCACGTTGTTGCGCTTGCGGTTGTATTTGAGAACCTTGAACTCGAAGGTCTGGCCGATGAGGCTGTCCAGATCCTTGACAGGCCTGAGATCGATCTGCGAGTAGGGCAGGAAGGCGGGAACGCCGATATCGACGGAGAGGCCGCCCTTGACCCGGTTGTCGATGCGGCCCGAGATGGTGCCGTCCGCTTCCTGGATCTTGGCGATGTCTTCCCAGACCTTGATGCCGATGGCTTTTTCGCGCGAGAGCTTCAGGCCGCCTTCGGCCTCCCGTTTCTCCACGAAGACGTCAAAGATGTCGCCCACCTTGACGTCGATTTCGCCATTTTCGTTTTTGAACTCGGAACAGTGGATCTCACTCTCCGACTTGTCGCCGATATCGACCACGATAAAATCGTTGGCCAGGGCGATGACGGTGCCGGACACGACCTCACCCACCTCCGCCACCTTGAGGCTTTCCTCGAAAAGCTGAGCAAAGCTCATTTCCCCTGCATTGTCATCGGACTTCGTTTTGGTTGCTGTTGTGCTAGTTGCCATGGAAACAATCCTCCTTTGATAGATCGAGCCTATATACCAGAGAATATGACCAAATACAAACTTTTTATCGGCGGAGGAAGGACGAGGAGCTCCGGGGAAAAACATTGCCTAACTATTTAAAATAAAAGGGGGATACAGCAGAAACAGGGAAGGAGGGAGGAGGGGGGGGGCGAGAGAAACTGTTTCCCGCCCCCTATTTTTTGGGGGTTTCGGCATCTGTTCCGGAGGGCGATTCGCCTAAACCCGGCGGGGAGGAGTCGACAACCACCCGGTTGCCGCCTTGCGCCTTGCCCGAATACAACGCCTTGTCGGCGCGAGCCACCAGATCGGCGATATCCTCCGCCCAGGTCTGGCCGGGGTTGCGGATAAACCGGGCCAAGCCGACGCTGAGGCTGGTCGAGGCGTACCGGGAGTCATGGTTGTAGCGCTCCAGGATGCGGCCGGCAACCAGCCCGGCCTGGTCGGCGGTGGCGTACGGAATGATAATGGCGAACTCGTCGCCGCCGAACCGGAAACACCAGTCCACATTCTCCCGGGTGCACTGCACGAGGATTCTGCCGATGTCCTGCAAAACGCGGTCTCCGGCCGGATGCCCGTACTGATCGTTATACTCCTTGAAACGGTCCACATCGAGCAGGGCGAGAAAAACCGGATATCCTTGCCGATGGGCCCGCGGCACCTCTTCGTGCAGCTTCATCTCAAAACAGCGCCGGTTATAGAGATCGGTGAGCATGTCACACATGGAGAGATGTTCAAGCTTTCGGATCAGGGTCTGCTCGCGAATGACCCTGCTCACCTTGGCCTCCAGCTCATCCATGCCAAAGGGCTTGATGATGAAATCGCTGGCGCCGGCCCGGATGACATCGGTATAGCCATAACGCTCGGCATGACCGGTAATGACGATAACCTCGACGCCGGGATATCCCTCCTTGACATGCTTTAAAAGCTGCATCCCGTCACACCGGGGCATGGTCAGGTCCGTGAGAACCATGGTGAACTCGCCCTGCCGGAGCTTATCCTTCGCCGCCTCGCCGTCCATGGCCGTGTCAAAGGCGTGCCCCAGGGCGGCCATGGAGACCTTGAGCATCTCAAGGATGAACGGATCATCATCCACCAGCAGGATGCGGGTATTCATTTCAGGCAACTGCTCGTTGTGCGGCAAAATAGTCACCCAGAATCCGTGCGTGGTCAAAGGCCAGAGGCGGCAGCGATCCTTCGTGAAAGATGGCAACCTCGCCCGCATCATCGCCGGCAACGGGCGTCCCCTCCGCCGTGGCAAGAAAAACCGTGCTCACCGTATGCTGGCGGGGGTCGCGATCCGGCTCGGAATAGGTATGAAACTGGCGGCCAAGCCGGATCGAAAGCCCGGTTTCCTCACAAGCCTCCCGCACCGCCGCCTGCTCCAGCGACTCGCCGTAATCCACAAAGCCGCCTGGCAAGGCCCAGGCAAGAGGCGGATTTTTCCGCTTCACCAGGATAACGCCGGTGCCCATGGCGATGATGATATCCACCGTGGGCACAGGATTTCTATGGGTTGGCATCGCCTGGCCGCAGGCGGGACAATGGCTCACCATCCGCCCTCCCCATAACACAGGGCATGAATGGTGCGCCAGCTCTCCACCTCCGGCAGATCATGCTTGCCCTGGTTCCAGGGCTGGCGGTAGACAATGGGCTGAATACCCTCTTCCCGGGCCAGTTGCAGGCAGGTCTGAGCCCGGTCATCCACAAAAAAATCCAAGCCCATCTCCTTGATATGGGCAGCCTTGCTGTCGTGCTCGCCGGTGGCGACCAGGCGCACCCGGCCATAGACCTGCGGGCCCAGTTCTTTTTTCAGCCAGCGGGCTATGGGTTTTTTCTGCGTTCGGGCCGTGATGAAGGTGAGGGGGCCATGCCCAGCGAAACGGGTCAACACCCGCCGGGCGTTGCGCATGAGCCGCAGGCCGCAGGCAACAGGCTCTTCCAGCAGGCGCCGGAAAATTTCCTCGATCATAGCCGGGTCGAGGTCGAGGCACTCCTCCACCTGAAATTCGGTTATCTCCTCCGGGCGCACCCTGGCCCCATACCCGCTCCGCGCCAGACGGATAAAAGCCTCCATGGTGTCGGCGACCACGCCGTCTATGTCAAAGCCGATGCGGCTTGGGTGAATATGCATGCAGCATTCCTTGATCCGCGCATATATATGTTGCGAAGAAGAATCAAAATCGGGTACATCTTCGCGCCACAGCGCAACTATATCGCTTAGTGTAAACCAAAAACCGGTGAAAAGGGCAAAAACTCTTCTCTCCGGACAAGAAAAATCACCTTGTTGGCCCGGAAGGGTTGCCGACTACGCAGCACCATGCGATGTCATAAGGAAGCGACCGCGACCGGCGACAGGTCGCGCCGCGCTGCCGTGATTTTTTTTTAATGTTGCGTCACGAACAGGCGACCTTTTTCCTTAATTTGTCGGAATCCATCAGGTTTCCTTGACAAAAAAAACGAAAAAAAGCATAGTTGCTCATTCGTCCTCAAACTCAACGGAGCACCAGAATTTCATGAAGCTACCCCCCCTTACCATCGGCAAGTTCACCGCCCAGGTACCCCTTGTTCAGGGTGGCATGTCCATCCGCGTCTCCACCTCGGCCCTGGCCGTTCCCGTTGCCGAGTGCGGCGGCATCGGCACCATCGGCGGCTCCGCCATTCCGGTGGAGGAGCTCAAGGCCGACATCCGCAAGGCCAAGGCCGCGACCAAGGGGATCATCGCGGTGAACATCATGTTCGCCATGAAGAATTTCTACAATCTGGTGCAGGGCTCCATCGAGGCCGGGGTGGACATGATCGTCACCGGCGCCGGGTTTTCCCGGGATATCTTCAAGATCGGCAAGGAGACCAACACCCCCATCGTTTCCATCGTTTCCTCGCCCTCCTTTGCCATGCTCGCCGAGAAACTGGGCGCCGCGGCCATCGTGGTCGAGGCCAAGGAAGCGGGCGGCCATCTGGGCACCACCGTGGCCCTGCGCGACCTGTTTCCCGAGATCCGCAAGGTGGTGAAAAAGGTGCCCCTGATCGCGGCCGGCGGCATTACCAACGGCTTCGAGATGGCGGAGATGATGGACAAGTACGGGGCGGACGGGGTGCAGATCGCCACCCGCTTTGTCCTCACCAAGGAATGTTCGGTGGCGGAAAGCTTCAAGCAGGCCATGCTCCATGCCAACAAGGAAGACATCGCCCTGATCAAGTCCCCCGTAGGACTGCCGGGCCGGGCCATCAAGACCCCCTTTGTGGAAAAGCTCCTGAGCAAGAGCGACCTCAAGGCCAAGGAATGCAAATACAAGTGCCTGAAAAAATGCGACCATGTCTATTGCATCAGCGACAGGCTTACCGCGGCCTGCGAGGGCAACCTGGAAGACGGCCTGGTTTTTTCCGGGGAAAATGTCTATAAAATGAAGGAAATCCTCACCGTCCGCGAGGTTTTCGACCAGTTTGTTTCGCAGGCCGAGTCCATGTACAAGGAACCTGGAGTGACGTATCCAGGAGCCGTTGCGCAATAACCTCTATTTTCATGACCTTTACGCTCCGGCGTTTTATGCCGTTTTGGCTATCCCGATGACGATACTATTTTGTTACAACGGCTGAGGAGGAGTCCTCACACCTTGCGCTCCTGCCCGAAAAACCCCATGGCCCCATCCGCTGACCTGGCTGAACTGCCCGAACCCCTCATCATCCCAAGGGCCGAACATCCCATCTCCCGCAAGGATATCGACCGCGAAGCCCTGAAGGTAATGCATCGCCTCCGGGACGCGGGTTTTTCCGCCTACCTGGTGGGCGGCGCGGTGCGGGATCTCTACCTGGGCAAGAAACCCAAGGATTTCGACATCAGCACCAACGCCCGGCCCGGAGAGCTGCGCGCCCTGTTTCGCAACAGCCGGATCATCGGTCGCCGGTTCCGGCTGGTGCAGGTCTTTTTCTTCGGCAACAAGATTGTCGAGGTTTCCACCCTGCGCTGCCGCAGTGAGTTTGAAGAAGGGGAGCGGGAAGAAGACGAGGTGCTGGCCCACAACAACACCTTCGGCTCCGAAGCGGAAGACGCCTTCCGGCGGGATCTCACCATCAACGCCTTGTTCTACGAGATAGAGAACTTCACCATCATCGATTACACGGGCGGGGTGGCCGACCTCAACAACCGGATTATCCGCATTGTCGGGGAGCCGGAACGGCGGATTGTCCGGGACCCCGTCCGCATGCTTCGGGCCATCCGCCACGCGGCCCGAAGCGGTTTTACCATTGAGGCGCGCACCTGGCAGGCCATTATCGCCAACCTGGACACCCTGCGCCTCTGCCCGGATTCCCGGGTGCGGGACGAATTCTTCAAGGATCTGAACAGCGGCGCCTGCGCCCCCTGGTGCCGGCTCGCCGTTGCCAGCGGCATATTTTTTCTCCTCCTGCCCTGCTATGATGGGATTATCAGCCGAGAGGCGGAAGAGCCCTCGGGCGAAACCGGCCTCCTGTTTGCCCTGTGCCGGGTAATTGATCGCTTGCATGCCAGCGGCAACCCTCTGCCGGAACACCTCCTACTCGCGGCTCTCCTGCTGCCCTGGAGTCAGGCGCGCTTCGACCTTTTGCATCTGCCGGCCGAAGGCCGAGAAACCTTTGCCTTTTCCCGCACCCTCCGCACCCAGATTGATGCCCAGCTGGAACACCTCAATGTCAAACGGGCCTCCAGGGAGGAGATCACCTCCCTGCTGGTCAATCTCCCGGTTTTTGTCCGGCACGGCGCGGAACAGGCCTGGCCCGGCTGGCTGAAACGCAAGAGTTATTTCCCGGACGGGTTGCTCCTTTTTCAGCTCTACCGGGAAGCCCTTGGCGGCTCGCCCGCCGATCTTGCGCCACGGCCCGAGTCTGGGGCTCCCCCAAGAAGCGCCAAACCCAGGACCGGCAAGCCCCGCCAGCCCCGGGCAGAAAGCCGCACCCCGGCGTTTTCCGGCAAGAAGGGCGGGATCTTCGGCCTCAAATAGGTTGGGGACTTTTTTAGCCACGAACCCCACGAAACGACACGAAAAACTTCAACAGATTTCGTGTTCTTTCGTGGGGTTTATGGCCGATTTTTTGGACAATTATCGTGAAAACCATGCTTCGTCAGCCCCCCGACATCACCGAACTCCAGGCAATGCCCTTGGACGAGCTCATGCGGCAGGCGTTGGCGACAAAGCTGGCGCGGCGCGGAACCTCCTTTTCCCTGTGCAGCATCATCAACGCCAAATCCGGCACATGCAGCGAGGATTGCCATTTTTGCGCACAATCCGCCCATTACCGGACCGAGGCGCCGGTGTATCCGCTTTTGGACACCGCCCAGATCATTGCTGCCGCCCGGGAGGCGCAAAAAAACGGGGCCAGCCGTTTTTCGCTGGTGACCAGCGGCAGGGGGTTGGCCGAAGCCGACTTGCCCCGCATGCTCGATATCATCCGTGCCATCCGCGAAGAGGTGGGAATCAAGATCTGCGCCTCCCTCGGTATTTTGGGCAAGGATGAACTCCTTGCGCTTAAAGAGGCGGGGGTTTCCCGCTACCACCACAACCTGGAGACCTCCAGGGAGTTTTTTCCGCAGGTCTGCACCACCCACAGTTTTGCTGACCGGATCGCCACCATCAAGGCCGCCCAGGAGGCCGGGCTTTCGGTGTGCAGCGGCGGCATCTTCGGGTTGGGGGAATCGGAAACGGACCGGTTGTCCATGGCCTTGAGCCTTGTTGAATGCGGGATTGACTCGGTGCCCATCAACATCCTCATCCCCCTGCCCGGCACCCCCTGCGCGGGTATTCCCCCCCTGCCCATCGCGGAAATTCTCCGGACCATCGCCCTCTACCGGTTGATTCTGCCCCAGGCCGCCATTCGGTTGGCTGCTGGGCGAGAATCCGCCCTGGCAGATTTCTTAAGCTCCGCGTTCATGGGCGGCGCCGACGGCATGATGATCGGCGGCTATCTCACCCAGCGGGGCCGTTCCCCCCGGGCAGATCGCCATTTTGCCGAAGAGATCAGGCAATTATGGTCGATCTGAAGGCGTGGCTCAACGAGCAGCGGGAAAAGGGCAGGCTGCGCAGCCTGCGACCCGTCATCGCCCGGGAAAAAGGACGGCTCATCCTTGCCGAAGACGACAACCGCACGCTTCTCGATTTTTCCTCCAATGACTACCTGGCCCTTGCCGAACATCCGGCCCTCATCGCTGCCGCCCAGGAGGCACTGAGCCGGTTCGGCGCCGGTTCCGGCGCCTCGCGCTTGATGAGCGGCGACCTTGCGGTGCACCATGATCTGGAGCAAGCCGTGGCCCAGCTCAAGGGCCAGGAAGGCGCCCTCACCTTCGGCTCCGGCTACATGGCCAACACCGGCATCATCCCCGCCCTCATGGGCCGCCACGACCTCATCTTCAGCGACCGGCTGAACCATGCCAGCATCCATGACGGCTGCCGCCTGTCCGGCGCCAGGGTAATACGCTTCCGCCACAACGACCTCAATCATCTCGAAGAGCTGCTCACAAAAAAACGGGGGACAACCACCCCCTTGATCGTGGTGGAATCCATCTACAGCATGGACGGAGACCGCTGCCCATTGCGCGAACTGGCGGCGCTCAAGGAGCGGTTCGGCTGCCTGCTCATGGTGGACGAAGCCCATGCCACCGGGGTTTTTGGTCCCACCGGCGGCGGAATCATTGAAGAAGATGGGATGAGCGGAGCAGTGGATCTGGCGGTGGGCACCTTCGGCAAGGGACTTGGCAGCTATGGCGCCTTTGTGGCCGGGAACAGGGAGATGATCGAGTATCTGGTCAACCGGGCCAGGAGCTTTATCTTTTCCACCGCCCTGCCGCCGGCGGTTGCAGCAGCCTCCCTGGCGGCGGTGCGCCTCATCCGGCACGAGCCCGGCCTGCGCCGCGAACTGCAGGAAAAAATCGGTTATTTCAAAGGGGTGCTGCGCAAAGGCGGATACGAGGCAGACCTTGGCCCCTCGCAGATCATCCCCATTGTGGTCGGGGAAAGCGAAGCGGCGCTGCACATCGCAGAGCTCCTCCAAAAAAAGGGGATCTTCGCCACGGCCGTCCGGCCACCCACCGTACCACAGGGCACGGCACGGCTCAGGTTCTCCATCACCCGCCACCACAGCACCACGGATCTTTCCAGGGCAGCCGAAACGCTGCTGGAGATCATGGAGGATAGCCGGTAGTTCCAAGGGGAAAAGAAAGAAAAAAGCAGGAGGGAAAATTTCCGGGCTGGGACACACCCAGCCCGGAAATGAGACAGCGACTTACTGTGCAGCAGGAGCTGCAGCGTCAGCAGGAGCAGCAGCGTCGGCAGGAGCAGCCTCGGGTGCAGGAGCAGCCTCGGGAGCAGGAGCAGCAGGAGCAGGAGCTGCAGGCTCAACTGCGGGAGCAGCCTGCTCTACAACAGGGGCGGCTACTTCGGCTTCTTCAGCTTTCTTGCAGGCGATCATGCCGGTGGACAGAAGCAGCATCAGGGCAAGGGCAACAGTGGTTTTTACTGATTTCATGGTTCTCTTCCTCTCTTTGTGTTTTAATAATTGCGACAATGCGCATTACCCTTTGGTAGTGATCACATCCGGATCACCCAGACAACTTTTCCCTCGGTCAGGAGTGACAAATATTCGCTTTATACCTCCGCTCCTCGCCCGAGTAAAGAAAAAACATCAGTTCCTCCAAAAAATTCCCTGCCTCCCCTTATTTTTGACACACGGGACAGCAGAACGTGGCCCTGCCTGCCAAAACGCTGCGCACCACCGGCTGACCGCAGCGGGGGCAGGGTTGGCCCTGCCTGCCGTACACCGCAAGCTCCACCTGAAAATATCCGGCCTCGCCGCTGACGTTCTCGTAATCGGAGATGGTGGAGCCGCCCATGGCAATGGCCTTTTCAAGGATCTGCCGGCCCTTTGTGACGATGCGCTGCCAATCGAGCCTGGACAACCGGTTGACCGGGGTGTGCGGGTGAGTGCAGGCGGCAAAGAGTGTCTCGTTGGCGTAGATATTACCCAAGCCCACCACCACCCGGTTGTCCATGAGAAAGCTTTTCACCGGCACCCGCTTGCCCCGGGCTTTGTCCAGCAGATAATCGGCGGAGAAATCCTCGGCAAAAGGCTCAGGACCCATACCGGCAAAGGGATCGTTCTCCCGCAGCTCATTTTCCGAATAGACCTCGACGCAGCCGAATCTGCGCACATCGTTGAAGCGCATCTCCTTGCCGTTATCCAGCAAAAAACGGAGATGATCATGCGCGCGGCGGGGGGAATCGCGGTCAAAAAGACCGATCTTGCCGGTCATGCCCAGGTGGAAGAGCATGACGCTCTTGCCGGTCAATCGCAGCATGATATATTTGGCGCGGCGCTCCACCCCCAGGATGAAGGAGCCCTCGACCCGGCTGTACATTTTGGCCCTGGGGAAAGGCTTGCGCAGCTTCTTGTTGCTGAAGGAAACCGAGAGGATTTTACGCGTGCGCACCAGGGGTCCAAGCCCTTGACAGACCACTTCCACTTCCGGCAGTTCGGGCATGGCACAACTCCTTTCTCAGCCTGTCCCCTCGGGCTTGATTTTCCGGATCAGCGTGGGGATAAAGAAGGAGCCGGCAAAGAGCGCCAGGGAAAAAAGAGCCTTCCAGCTCACCAACTGCCACCAGTCGCCGGATCTCCAGACCTCGGCCAGGGTGGCGAAGAAAAAGGTGAGGACAAAGCCGCCGGCGAGGATGCCGAACAGGGTGCCGAAGAAATAGTCCTTGAATGTCACCCTGGTCAAGCCCATGCCGAAATTGAGGGGGGTGAAGGGGAAAAAAATCAGCCGCAGGTAGAGCACCGTGGCAAAACCGTTGGCCGCGATCCGGTCATCGTATTGCTTCAAGCGGTCGCCGATCAACCCCGCGGCAAAATCCCGCCCCAGGTAGCGGCCGATGAAAAAGGCCAGGGAGGCGCCGAGCATGGCGCCCAGCTCATTGTACAAAAACCCGTGAAAGGTGCCGAAGAGCAGGGCGCCGAGCCCGGTGAACAGGGTGGCGGGCAGAAAAAGGCAGATACCTCCGGCATAGAGGAGCACAAACGCCAACGGCCCCCAAGGACCAAAGGATTGCACCACCTCTTGCAGATAACTTGGCGAGATGTAGTGCCGCGCCGGGGTAAAGCGGAACAGCACCACCATCCCGAGCAGGAAGAAGGCCAGGCCGACCGCCTTGCCAAGTCCCTTCTTTTTTAACTGTTCTGTCATAATGGGCCGTCCGTGAAAAATATCAAACACCCCGTACGTGAAGCGCCAGGAAAACAGGATACGGAGGGGAACTTAGCTATATGGCGTAATGGGCATACAGCTCATGGAAGGCCGTGTCGAAACTCCTTGTGCTGGCAAACTTTCCGGCTTCCCGCCCCATCGATGCCAGCAGATGCTTGTCAAGCAGCATCTCAACCCCCTCGACCAGCGCGGCGGCGTTCTCCCCCTCCACAATGAGGCCGGTTTCCCCGTCCAGGACATTGTCCTTGGGACCACCTCGGTCAGTAACCAACACCGGTACCCCGCAGGCCTGAGCCTCCAGAGGGGTTTGGCCGAAGGTGTCCGAGCTGGAGGGAAAAACAAACAAATCGCTCTGCCGGATCGCATCCACATAGTGCGAGTCATGCAGAAAACCTGTAAATTCAACCTGATATCCCTTCAACTCCTCCTGCATCTCCTGGCGGTACGGCCCATCGCCCACAAATTTCCAGCGCAGGTTCCGGTGCTTCTCCAACAGGATCTTAACAGCTGACAGCAGATACTCCAACCCTTTATCCTTTGACAGGCGACAGGAGGTAACCAGGGTAAACACCTGAGGGTCCCTGGCAATGGTCCCCGGACAAAACCTTTGGGTATCGACCCCCCGCTTCATGATCCTGATCTTTTCGGGCAGGACTCCATGATGCATCAGGTTGTTCCGTGAGTCGCAGGAAAGGGCGAAGACTATGTCCGCCTGATTGTAGAACAATCGCAGCCCTTCCCATACCAGCTCCTCGATCCGTGGATCGTCGGTGTAGACGCCAAGGTAGCGGGCGAACTCGGTGTGGTGGGTGACAAAAAAAGGCTTGTTGAAAATGCGCTTGGCCGCGAACAGGGCCGCAATCCCCATGGGGCCCGGGGTTGCCGCATGGAAATGGGTAAAGGATTCCTGATAGGCGTACTGAAGGATATCGAGCAGGGAAGGAATACTGAGGGCCTGTTCCGGATACTCCTCCGCCCGCCAGGCAAAACGGGCGGCAAAGACCTTCTCTCCCAAGGTGCTGCTGCCTTCGCCGCAGGTCAGCACCTTGTACGGTATCTCCAGCTTGGCTGAGATTCGCACCAGCCCCTGGGCGAACTTGGCCGGACCATTGATCTCCTGAAAGGTATCGAAAAAATGGGCCACTCTGGGCTGTTCCGCTTGGCCGTTCCCCAGAAAATGCTTTCTGGCCCTGTGGGTGAAGGAACGGGTTTCATCAAAGATCCGGACGGAGATCCCGTAGGGAATGATCAGCTTCTCCAGATCCGCAAGTGTGCCCAATGTCCTGAATGGATTAAAAAAAAGTGTTCGAACCGGGGTGCGCGACTTGTCCCGGATAAAGGTGATCACTGCGTCATCGACCGCCTCCTTCATCAGCTGAAAAAAACAGTTCGAAGCGCTACTGTTTTCCGGGGGCTCAAAACGGCTGACCGGCAGTTTACGCAGGGCCTCACAAAGCAGAGCCAGACTCTCGTCATCGCGAAAATAATAACCGGATTGCCTTTTTTGCGGCAGGCAGCGACCAAGCCGCATGGCCCAGAGTTTCAAGCGGCCCGGACTGGGCAACTTTTTGCCGGTAAGCAGGGCGTATAATGCCGTGAGACGGCGGTCGCTGGCGACCACACGCTCCACGGCGCTGTTCCCCCGGACTTTATGATCGGCGCCCACCGCATAGAGGACGAAGTTCAGGTTTTCCGGCCGCGAATTGCGGAGCACCGCCACCGAGGCGGCGGCCTGGCTGGTGAACAGCTCGCCAATGGTCCGGGCGGCGGGATTCAAGGTGAAACTCCGCCCCAGATAGCGCTTGATATGAGCATCCTGCCCGGCCTTGTTGACGAATTTCCGGGCAGGATTGAGCTTGGGCCGCGAAATGTCGAGACTGTGCAGGTCGGCCAAGGTTTCCAGCATCTGGCCGGAAAGAGAGGTAATGATCTGGTGCAATCCGTTGTTGGTTTGCTGGCCCTTGGAGCCGTTCAACTCGAAATGGTCGAACAGGAGCAGCATCTGCCCGAAATGCTCGAGGGTCAGATGATCGTTCACCGAATAGAACGGGTGGGCGAGCATGTAATGGATGCCCGACTCATCGTAATATCGGATCAGGTCATGGATGTTGTAGCGCAATCGCTGAATCTCGGCAAAAATCATCTCAGCCCGGCTCTTTTCGAGGTCATAGGTCAGGACATGGACCTTGCAGCGGCGCTTGTGATTGACATGGGGGAAGAAAGCGGTGACCTCCAGCGAGACCGGCACATCCTCATACCCCTTGTCCAACAGGTACAGATTGCCGTCAATGGTGTCGTGGTCGGTGCAGGTATAGTGCGTCAACCCAAGCTCCTTGGCCATATGGTAGGCCTCTTCCGGGTCCGTCATGCATTCGCCCACCCCGATTTTTTTGGTGAGATAATTGGTGGGCTTGGAGGAAAAGCGCGTGTGGGAATGAAGATCGATCTTCAGCCCCGGACGGGCAAGATAGTCCTGCCGCTCGGCATGGGAGTTCAGGGTGATCATGGGCGGAGGTCCCGGTCAGGAGGGAGAAGACGGGCGAATCGGGCCATGGCGGTCAGATTCGGCGGTTGGCGGCAGTCGAAAAAATCACAGCTCCGGTAGTAGCGTAGGTCTTCCAGCAGGAGGCGGAAGAACGCGGGGTCGCGGCGGAGCTTTCCGGCAAGGCGGAATGGATGGCTGAAGAATTCGGCCAAGGGGCCCATCATCTCGGAAGGATCACGGAAACATTCCCACTCGCAACGGTGGCAATCCGGGGGGGCCGGTTTGGCCCCCAGGCGGATGTCCGGGAGCGCCGCGAAGGTGTCCGGCAGGTAGCCGCAGGGGTGGATTTTGCCTTGGCCTGCCTCGACAAAAAAGAAATCATGGCCGCCGCGGCAGGGGTAGAGCGACAGGCCGTTCTCCCGGTATTTCTTGATCAGGCTGTGCAGGGAACAGCGCGGGGAAAAGATCCGCATTGCGCCGCGAAAGGCAGGAATCACATCAAAGAGCGCCTGGAAGATGAGCCCCTTTTCCTCCGGGGTGAAGCGGATGACCAGATCATCCGATGAGGCCCCGTACACCTTGGCCAGCCCTCCCTGCGCCGCGTCGTTGCCCTCCGGGCTCGGAAACGGCTCGTCGCTCATGGGATAGCAGGCATTGACAATGGTGAAACCGAGGCTGTGGACAAAGGAGTAGAAGCGGCTGAATGCCTGCCGAAACAGGTGGCTGAACTCCTGGGGGTCGAGGGCGGGCTCGTAGAGGCGGGGATTCCTGCCGCCGGTGTGGCGGTTGATGCCGAGATTGACCGATGGGTAGATGCCGTGCGCATGGAATATGGGCACGGCCTTTTCAATGCCCCGGATCACTCCGGGCAGACCGCGCATCCGTTCATGCTCCTCGGGATCGGCGGAGTCGATGCTGATCCAGAAGGTGTAGAGCTTGGTCGCCGCCAGCCGCGCGGCCAGGCCGGTGATCCGCGCCTCGAAATCGGGGCGCTCCGATCCGGCGAAGAGGAACCCGTTGGTGCCGGTGCGCACATATCGGATTCCGGCCCCGGTGGCATGATCGATCAACTCGACAAGGTCGTCGAGGAAAAGCAGGGGTTCGCCGCCGGTGAAGGAGAGCGCCTGGAAGCCATGCCGGGCGGCGTCATCGATGAGGCGTTTGGCCTGTTCCTTGCCCAGCCTGGTGCGGGGGATACTGCTGTTTGAGCGGCGCATGCCGCATTGCGGACAATCGCCATTGCAGTGACTGGCGTACTGGATGACCAGCTGGCCGGGGAGGCGGCCCTTGAAGAATGGGGTAATTTCCTGAAAGCGCATCCTGTCCTTTTATGAAGTCGGGTCGGAAAGGGGGCAGACCTCTGCATCTCCCATTCGAAAACGGCGCCGAGCTTGAGCGCCGCTTTGGGGATGCGCCCCGCAGTCGTTTTCCTGTTACGGTCGACAAGGATGGCTTTTTTCGCTCCACTCTCAAGAGAGCGGCCAAAAGATCCGCATCGATTCTCTTGAGAGTATACCGGCGCATTGTTCAAAAACCGTTAGAATGTGGTTACAAATGAGTCCTTTTGGATGATCCTCCGCGTGCTCCCTCCGGAGGCTGAATGACGGCTGTCCCGGCTCCATCACAGGGCTTGGTCCAGATTGGCCTTTTCCCCCGCCCACAGCGGACACTGCCGCCGCAGGCACTCGCGGTTGGCCCCGGATTGACGGCAGATCATCTCCGCCTCGGCCAGGAGGGATATGGGCAGCAGGTGGTGGGAGAGAAGCGCCGCCTCCCGCAAGGCCGTAACCGTTTCCCGCTGGCAGCAGCGCGCCCCTTTGGTATGGGCAATCTCGCCCAGCACACGGGAGGTGACTTCCTGCACCTGCTGCCGAGCTTTGGGGGTAAGAGGCGTGGCCTCAAGCAACACGCTGAAAGCGATGCCCACCCCGACCGCGGCCCCACAATTGCCCCAGAAGCCGCAGACCCCGCCCGGCACCTTGCTGCCCCGCTCGATGCCGGTAAGGATGTCTTCCCGGCTGATCCTGCCGCCCAGATTGCGGTAGGTGGCCAGGATAATGCCGGGGACCATGGCATGGTGTTCCGGCCCGTGCAGGGGAATGGCGGGATGGCTCCGGATGGTGCCCAAAAGCACCAGCATGTCCTGCTCTTTCGTTTCGGCACAGAGCAGCCGGATGGCGGAAAGGCCATCCTGTTGGTGGCAACTGTCGCAGATGTAATGCCCCTCGACGCAGAGTGCGTTGGTTTTCTTGACCCCGCCGCAGTAGTGGCAGGGAACCTCCCGCTCGCGGGCGAGATAGCCGACCTCCTTGCCGCAGACCATGCAGCCCGAGGGATGACGGCCGTTCACCGGCTGGCGCAGGGGGGGGAGGGCGACAATCTTGCCCGTTTCCTCCTTGGGGCCGGTGGCGCAGCAGCCGCTGGACGGGAGAAGTTCTACCGGAGAGGCGCAGCAACTGTTTTCCAGGGTCAGGTTGGAAACCGCCCCGTGCGTATCGAGAACAAACAGGGCATCGCCCAGGCTTTCCGCCTCGCTTACGGTAACTGCCGCGCGGCGCCCCTTGAGGAGCATCTCCCCGCTTTCCGTCCATACCGCTGCAAACGGCCCCCGATAGATGACCTCCACCCGGCGCGAATCTTTCGGCTTATACGCCCGGAAGGTGAGGGAGTAAAACCGGGTTTCCCCTTCAACCCGGTAAGGGAAGCGCTTGACCAGGCTGATCCCGGCAAAGCCGGCACCACGGAGCATGGCCAGCAGATCCTCCTGCCGCAGCGCCCCGCCCAAACATTCGCCCCGGAACTGCTCGTTGTTCTTGATGGCCACCGGAATGGGATCATCGGTGACAATGTCGGAAACCACCAGCCTGCCGCCGGGCTTGAGAATCCGGAAGATCTCGTGCAGGGTTTGCCGCTTGTCCGGACTCAGGTTTATCACGCAGTTGGAGATCACCACGTCGGCCGTGGCCTCCCCCAGGGGAATGTCTTCGAGAAAGCCCTTCTTGAACTCCACATTGTCATAGCCCAGCCGGCTCGCCACCTTGGCTTTGGCCACCGCGGCCAGATGGAGCATCTCATCGGTCATGTCGATGCCGATCACCCTCCCCGCCGGCCCCACCTGGGGGGCGGCCATGAAGCACTCGACCCCGCTGCCGCTCCCCAGATCCACCAGCACCTCTCCGGGTTGCGGCTCGGCATCCTTGACCGGGCTGCCGCAGCCGTAGGATTTTTTCCGGGAGTCGGCCGGGATGAAATTGGCCAGCACCTGATCCGGGGCAAAGGGGTTGACGATCTCCTCGTTGCAGACCAGCGCGGCCCGGCCGTAAAACTCACGCACCGTGGCGTGCCCCTGGTCTTCGGCCAGGGAAACCACGCAGTTGCAATGGGTGAGAGCCACTTCCCCGCCAGCCGGGCAATCGTGGCGCACCTCGCCCATCCGCAGCAGGATTTCCCCCTGCGCCCGGACGGGATATCGGCGGGCCTGCCTGCTGATCAGCCAGAGGGCCAATCCGTTGTACAGCTCCACATAGGGATCGTGCCCCACCAGTTCGTTGCCGGCCAGATAGCTGTGGTCAATGTCGCCGCCGCCCACCAGAAAACGCAAGGGGTTGACCCGATAACTCTCGCTGGCAACAAGGGTTGCCCTGCGGATCTTCTCCAGCACCGGGCTCCGCCGCCAGACCGTTTCCAGCCCGTCGGCCAGGGGGCCGCAGGCCAGATCCGCAATGCCGACCAAGGCAGGGGAGGGGTAGATCACCCCGTCCGGCCCCACGGCAAGCGACTCCCATCCCGTGTTGGACAGGTCGTGCCGGGTGCCTGGGGTGCTGAACACCTGGCTGCGCATGGTTTCCACGTTGTCGATGCGCACCGCCATCTTCTCGGCCATCTCCTGGGCCCGGATCAGCTCGGGAAGAATCTCGGCAGGCGCGACAAACTGCGCGACGCTGCCCTTGCCCCGGACAAAATGCCAGAGCAGGTGGATGTTTCCTATGCCCAGGCCGGCGGCAAGGGCGACAATCTCGGCCAGTTCCCGCACATTGGCCCGGTTCACCGCCACGGACAGGGTCAGGGGGAAGCCCGCCTCCTTGAGCAACCCCACGCCTTCCAACAGCCCGGCAAAGGTGGTTTTCCCCCGCAAGGCCTCATGCTGCTCCTTCAGGCCATCCAGGCTGAGCTGGAGGTGAAACCGGTCCCTGGGCAGGGCCAAAAGCCCGGGCAAATGCTCCTTGATCAACAGGCCATTGCTGAGCACCACCACATGAATCTTTGGGTCAGCAAGCAGCTCGGAGACCATGGAGACAAAATCGGGGTAGACAAAGGGTTCGCCGCCGGTGAAATAAAAGAGGGTGCACCCCAGCCCCCTGGCCTCGGCAATGCCCTGGGCCAGGGCTTCCGGGGCCAGGGTGGCCCCTTGGGCCGGGGAGGAGGCGAAGAGACAGTGGCGGCAGGCCAGATTGCAGCGGTCGGTGAGATGAAACCAGCATTCCTTCAGGCTGTGCAGGGTGAGCAGCGGATAGCGCCCCGGGTACGGAGAGACCGGCCCGTCGGCAAGCTGGGAAACCAGGCGTCTGGCCGTCAACGTTCGCCCGTCGAGGTCTTTTTCCAACGGCGCGGCGCCGATACCGCGGCATTGCAACTCCTGCAACAGGCAATCAGCCTCGTGATCCGGCACGAACCAGTCCGGCCTTTCCGGCTGCACATAGATCGGGGTTCCATCCTGCTCCAAGCGTTGCCATCCTTCCAACATGCAATAACCTCCTGACACCGTCTGCAATTTAATGATTTCCTTCAATATAACCCGCTCGGCCAGGGAGTGCAATCCCTCACTGTGCGCACCCGGCAAACGGCGCCCTGGCCCCATTCCCGCTATTTTTCCTCCCTGCAGGCGACGTCCTCGCCACAGGTGCAGGCCCGCCCCTTGAAGCTGAAGAAAAATTTCAGCCCTTTCCTGACCGTGCTGGAAAATATCTTCGGGGCAAAAATCGAGCCCACCACCCTTTTGTTGATCTCGCCAAGGGTTGGGTAGGGGTGTATGGCCGAGGCGATTTTCGACAACCCCACCCCGCCGTGCATGATCGCCACCCACTCGCTTAAAAGATCGCCGGCATGGGGCCCCAGGATCTGGATGCCCAGGGGCTTTTCCTTTGTATCCAGCAGCATTTTGATCCGGCCGGCGCTCTCCCCTTCGGCCAGGGCGCGGTCGTTGCCGCTGAATTCTTCGGTCCACACCGAATACTCGATCCCGGCCTTGCGGGCGCTTTTTTCATTCATGCCGATGCTGGCCAGCTCGGGGTGGGTATAGGTGCACCAGGGCACATGGGTGTAGTCGGCTTTCCTGGGCAGATGAAAGATGGCGTTGCTCAGGACCACCCCGCCTTCATAGCCGGCCACATGGGTGAACTGATAGCCGCCGATGACATCTCCAGCCGCATAGATATGCTTGTGACTGGTCCGGAGATGGCTGTTCACCGTGATCCCTTGCTGGTCGAAAGGGATATCGATTTCCCCGAGCCCCAGCCCTGCCACATTGGGAGAACGGCCAAGGGCCACCAGCAGCGCCTCGGCCTTGAGGGTCCGGGTCTCGCCGGCCTCATTCTTGATCACCACTTCCCGCTCGCGGCCCAGATCGCCGACGCGCACCACGGAGGCGTTCATCTGAAAGGCAACGCCTTCTTTCTCAAGCTCCTGCTGGACGATATCAGCCATGTCCCTGTCTTCCTTGCTCAGGATCTGGCCGCTGCGCTGGATCACCGTCACCCGGGAACCGAGCCGGCAGAAGGCCTGGGCCATTTCAACGGCGATGGGGCCGGCGCCCAGGATGATCATGGAGCCGGGGAGCTTCTCCAAAGAAAAGATCTCCCGGTTTGTCAGATAGGGGGTCTTGGCGAGTCCCTCAATCGCAGGAACCAGGGCGGAAGAGCCGGTGGCGATCACCCAGGCGCGGGCGGAAATCCTTTTGCCGTCCAGGGTAATCGTATGTTCGTCGGCGAATTCCGGACTGCCGAATGCAACCTTGGCGCCCAGTTTGCAGAATCGCTCCACCGAATCGTGCTTCTGGATAATGCTGATCACTGCCTTGATCCGGGCGGAAACCTCCCTGAAATCCACCGGCGGCGGGGTTATGGCAGGAAGACCGAAATGGGGCCCGTTTTTCATGAGATGATAGACATGGGCCGTCTTGATCAGGGTTTTGCTCGGCACGCAGCCGAAATGCAGACAATCACCACCCAGGGCCTCCTCTTTTTCGATAAGCAGGGTTTTCGCCCCAAGCTGCGCCGCCCCGGAAGCGACCGTGAGTCCTGCCGCGCCGCCGCCGATGATGCCGAGGTCATACTCAAAGTTCGCCATGCCGTGCCTCATTGTGTAGCGCTTGAATTTTGTTTGATGTCGCAGGTGAAGCTGATGTCCATAAAAAAATCAGCACGGCCATGGGAAGGGCAAAAACCAGGTTGCTCAGAAAAAGTTTGGCCGCGATGGGAAGATTTTTGTAAAAGGAGAGCATGGCGTTCCTTTCAAATCATTGCACAGACCGTGCGGCGAAGCCGGTCTCCGCCAGATGTCCGCCCAGGCCTTACAATAATCGCCCGGAGCATTTAAACTATGTACGCCACTCTCGGGTGCCGGTCAATTCTTAAGAAAAACGCTTAGCGTATTGGGAACAGTGCGTTATACCTTCAGCTTGCCCAAAAAGCCGGGCAAAAAGGACCAGCAATGCTTGAAACGCGAACCGCCCTGCGCGCCAGAATCATGGCTGCCCGCGACACCCTTTCCCCGGAGGAAAGGCTACGAAAAAGCCTGGCCGTTACCGAACGCCTCCTGGCCCTGGAGGAGTTTGCCGGCGCCCGCCATGTTTTTGCCTATGTCAGCTTTCGCAGCGAGGTGGAGACCCCGAACCTCATCGCGCAGTGCCTCGACAAGGGCGTAACCGTAAGCGTGCCGCTGACCCTGCCTGCGGAACATCGGCTATTGGCGCATGCCATCACCGATCCGGTCCGGGATCTTGTTCCGGGCTATTGCTCCATTCCTGAGCCCTTGCACACCCTGCCCCTGGTGGACCCAGGCGCCATCGAGGTGGCGGTGACGCCGGGCAGCGTCTTTGACCTGCATGGAGGCCGACTGGGCTACGGCGGCGGCTATTATGACCGTTTTTTGCACACCGCGGCGCCGCAAGCCCTGCGGATCGGCCTGGCCTTTGATCTGCAGATCGTTGCGACCGTGCCCCTTGAAAGCCACGATGAGCAGCTCGATTATCTTATCACCGAAACCCGCACCTTCAGATTTGGGAGAAAAACACCATGCCCCGAAAAACCGCGGTCCTGAAAGACCCGCTCTTTCTGGAACACGACCCGGGCTACGACCATGTGGAAAGCCCGGAGCGCTTGAGCGCCATCTACCAGGCCCTTGCCCGGCCGGAAGAAGCTGAAACCTTTTTCTATCCCGAATGCGAGCCTGCGAGCTACGCGGATCTGGCCGCAAACCACACTGCCGAGCATATCGAGCGGGTGGCCGAGACGGCGGGCAAGCAGTTCGACGTGCTTGACCCGGACACCCACACCTCACCGCGCTCCTACGAGGCGGCGGTTCTCGCCGCGGGCGCGGTGATCACCGGCCTCAAGCTGGTGGCCGACGGGAAGGCGGACAATGCCGCGGCCCTGGTGCGCCCGCCCGGGCATCATGCCGAAGCGGACCGCGCCAAGGGCTTCTGCCTGTTCAACAATATCGCCATCGGCGCCCGCTATGGCCTGAAGCATCTCGGCATGGAACGGATCTTCATCCTCGACTGGGATCTGCACCACGGCAACGGCACCCAAAACGCCTTTTACGACACCGACCAGGTGTTCTACTGCTCCACCCACCAGTACCCGCATTATCCGGGAACCGGCGCCCTCACGGAAACCGGCGCGGGCAAGGGCGAGGGGTACACTCTCAACGTCCCGCTGCCGGGCGGCCAGGGAGATCAGGACTTCGCCAGGATCATGACCGAACTGGTTGCTCCGGTCGCCCGGCAGTACAGGCCGGACTGCATCATGGTCTCCGCCGGCTACGACACCCATGTCTCCGATCCCTTGGGCGGAATGGCGGTTACCACCGCCGGGTTTGCCTGTATGACCAGGGTTTTGCTCGATCTGGCGACGGAGCTCTGCGAAGGACGGCTGGTGCTGGCGCTGGAAGGAGGCTACAATCTGCAAGCCCTTGCCGATGGCGTGCTGGCAAGCCTCCACGAAATGGCCGGAAAGGGAGGTGTTCCAGCCGAGGCATTCACCGCCATGACCCGGACAAAAAAACCACTGCCCGCCTTGGATGCGGCCCTGGGTGCGGCAAAAAAACACTGGACTTTTTAAGGGAAACTCTGTGTTATAAAAAAATGAACCGAGCAGTTGCCGCCGGCGCGGACCATGATCGCGCATACCCTTAAGGATCCCTTCACCATGGCTCAAGCAAAAATCCTCATCGCGGACGACGACACCCTGGTTCGGGAGGCTGTCTACAAAATCCTCACCATGTTCGGTCACGCGGTGGTGCCCTGCGCCAGCGGCGAGGAGGCGATCGCCGCCCTCAACGGGGACTTTGACCTCGTCATCCTCGACATCAACATGCCCGGCCTGGACGGCTTTGAAACCCTCAAGCTCATCAACGACCGCAATTACGGCATCCCGGTGATCTTCCTCACCGGCGCCGGCTCCATGGAGTACGCGGTCAAGGCCATCAACCTGGGGGCCTACGACTTCATCCCCAAGCCCATCGAAGATCTGGACATCTTCAACATCAAGGTCAAGCGGGCCATCGAAAAGCGGATGTACGTCCTCCAGGAGAAGGCCTACAAGGAAAACCTGGAAGTCGAGGTGCGCAACAAAACCAGGGAGCTTGCGGAAAAAAACCGCCAACTGGAAGAATACAACGAGAATCTGGAAATCTCCGCCCTGAACACCATGCTCACCCTGCAGACGGCCCTGGAAGAAAAGGACATGTACACCGCGGGCCACACCACCCGGGTCACCCTGTACGCCATGAATATCGCCCGGGCCCTGCGCCTGGAAAAGAACGAAATCACCGTGCTGGAGCGGGCCTGCAAGGTGCACGACATCGGCAAGCTGGTTGTGGATGTCAGCTATATCCGCAAGCCCGGCCCGCTTTCCGATGAGGAATGGATCCTGATGAAAAAACACCCGGAGATCGGGGCCAACATCATCAAGCCCCTGGCCTTCATGCAGGAGGAGCTGTTCCTTGTCCGCCACCACCACGAACGCATGGACGGCAAAGGCTACCCCGACGGCCTGGGCGGAAATGACCTCAATCTGTTGACCAAGATCATCACCGTGGCGGACAGCTACGACGCCATGACCTCCAAACGCAGCTACAAGCAGAATCTGGAACTCACGGATGCTATTGCCGAGATGAACCGTTGCGCCGGGAGCCAGTTCGACCCGGAGGTGGTGCGGGTCTTTGTCGAGGTGCTTGAGAGCCAGGCAAAGATAAACGCCTGTTAACCCCATATGGCCTTGCAACGACCTTGTCGCCCTCGCTAAGACGCAGAGGCCGCAAAGAAACTCATCATGTAAGCTTATTCCTTTTGCGCTCTTAGCGTCTTGGCGAGATTTTTCCGCTTATCGCGAGACCATCTCGGATTGTTAACATCGCCAAAAGCCGCGATTACAAGGGTTATTGCTTGGTACTCTTTGAATTACTGTCACGGTCCTGTGTGTTTCTGGGGTCGTTACAAGCCCATCAGGGATTGACTTGCCCGGTTGAATACGTTACAAAACAAACCATGAAAATCACCCCGGAAGAAGTACGATATGTCGCCACGCTGGCGAGGCTTTCGCTGTCGGAGGCGGAGGTGGAAAAAACCACCCTCCAACTGGACACCATCCTGAGCTATGTGGAAAAGCTGGATGAGCTGGACACCAGCTCCGTTCAGCCCACGACCCATGCCCTGGCCCTCCGCAATGCCTTCCGCGAAGACGAGACCCGCGCATCCCTGTCCCAGCAGGAGGCCTTGGCAAACGGCCCGTTGCAAAACGGCGAAGCCTTCGTGGTTCCCAGGGTTATTTAAGGGAGCCTTGAAAAATTCAAGGCTCCCGTGCGGGGCAGGACGCCCCGTCATTTTTAGCCACGCAAGTGGCTAAAAATGTGAGAAAAGGCAAAACTTGTTTTGGCTTTGCGGCTTAAAAAATCAACAGGAAGTTGATTTTTCAAGGCTCCCTTAAGATATTAGGGTTATTGCAAATACGTCGTTGCCTGCCGGTTGTCTTGCGGACCTCCTTTCCGAGGTCCGTTTTTGTTGGCACTCCCCCGCGCCTCCGGCAGACATCCGATAAAACCAAGCGGTACGGTACATTATGGAACTCCACGCCTTAACCATTCATGCCTTGCAGGATCTCCTGGCCAAGGGGGAGATCTCCTCCCTGGAGCTGACCCGTTCGGTGCTCGACCGGATCGACGGTGTGGAGCCAAAGGTCAACGCCTATATCACCCTGGACAGCAACAACGCCCTGGTCCAGGCAGAAGCAGCAGATGAACAACGCAAACGCGGCCACGGCGGCAGCCTCTGCGGCATTCCGCTCTCCATCAAGGATGTCCTCTGCACCAAGGGATTGCGCACCACCGCAGGCTCCAAGATCCTCGAACCCTTTATCCCCCCCTACGACGCCACGGTAATCGAAAAACTGCGGAATGAAGGCGCGGTGATCCTCGGCAAGGTGAGCATGGACGAATTCGCCATGGGCTCGGCCAATGAAAACTGCGCCTACGGAGTGCCGAAGAACCCCTGGAACATCGCCCATGTCTGCGGCGGCTCCAGCGGCGGCTCGGCAGCCTCGGTGGCGGCTGACGAATGCATCGCCTCCCTGGGCTCGGACACCGGCGGCTCCATCCGCCAGCCCGCCTCCCACTGCGGCATCGTCGGGATCAAACCCACCTATGGCAGGGTCTCCCGCTTCGGGTTGCTGGCCTATGCCTCGTCCCTGGATCAGGTCGGGCCGCTCACCAAGGATGTGCGCGACGCCGCCATCATGCTCAAGGCCATCAGCGGGTACGATCCGCGGGATTCCACCTCGGTCAACCAGCCGGTGCCGGACTACACCGCTGCCCTGGTTCCCGAATGCAAAGGGTTCACCATCGGCATCCCCAAGGAATATTTCGGCGCCGGGCTGGACCCTGAGGTGGAACAGGCGGTGCGCAAGGGTATTGCCCTGCTAGAAGAAGCCGGAGCCAAGACCGTGGAGATATCCCTGCCCCACACCGAATACGGGGTGGCGGCCTACTACATCATCGCCCCGGCCGAGGCCAGCTCCAATCTGGCCCGCTACGACGGGGTGCGGTACGGCTTCCGCGACCACGACCAGCACGAACTCCTGGAGATGTACCGCCACAGCCGCTCCCAGGGCTTCGGCGAAGAAGTGAAGCGGCGGATCATCATCGGCACCTACGCCCTCTCCTCCGGCTACTACGACGCCTACTACAAGAAGGCCTCCCAGGTCCGCACCCTGATCGTCCAGGATTACGCCAAGGCCTTTGCCCAGTGCGACCTCCTGGTCTCCCCGGTCACCCCGGCGCCGGCCTGGAAGATCGGCGCAAAGATCGACGACCCGCTCTCCGTCTATCTCTCCGATATCCTTACCATTTGCACCAACCTGGCCGGCTTGCCCGGCATGTCGGTGCCCTGTGGGATAAGCTCAGGCGGATTGCCCATCGGCCTCCAGCTCCAGGCCAGCCATTTTGCCGAGGAAAAGATATTCCAGGCAGCCTACGCCCTGGAACAGCGTCTCGACCTGGCTGGGAACAAGCCGGAATTATAGAAGAAATTTGCCACGAAATCCACGAAAGGACACGAAAATAAAACGTAACTGCTCATACAGATGTTTTTCACATAGATCTGGGCCGTTACACGAAAAAAACAAAAAATTTCGTGTTTTTCGTGGATTTATCGGCACTGCCGCCGATGATTGACACGTGGCTCCATCCCTTATAAGGTATAAGGATTTTACCCCATGAAACTCCCTGTCCGCGACAACATCGCCAGCCTGATCCCCTATCCGCCGGGCAAGCCCCTGGAAGAGCTGGAGCGCGAGTACGGCATCACCGGCTCCATCAAGCTGGCCTCCAACGAAAACGCCCTGGGCCCGTCCCCAAAGGCCGTGGCCGCCGTGGCCGACAGCCTGAAAAACCTGCACCGCTATCCCGACGGCAGTTGCTATTACCTGGCCCAGGCGCTGGCCGAAAAGATCGGCGTCTCCCCGAACCAACTGGTTTTCGGCAACGGCTCCAACGAGGTGATCCAGCTTTTGATCGCCGCCTTTCTCGGGCCTGGGGAAGAAGTGATCACCAGCCAGCCCACCTTTCTCGTCTACCAGAAGGCGGTCCAGGCCCAGGGCGGTGTCAACCGGGTGGTGCCTCTGGTCAACATGCACCACGATCTGGACGGAATCCTCGCCCAAATCACGGAAAAAACCCGGCTCATCTTTCTCGATAACCCCAACAATCCCTGCGGCACGGTGTTCAGCAACGAGGCCTTCAACACTTTTCTCGGCAAGGTGCCGGATGGAGTGATCGTGGCCCTGGACGAAGCGTATGTGGACTTTGTCGAACCTTCCCTGCGCATCGACGCCCGGGATTATCTCAAGCACCGGGTGCCGGTGGTGGCCCTGCGCACCTTTTCCAAGGCCTACGGCCTGGCCGGTCTGCGCGTGGGCTACGGCCTGATGCACGCCGATATCGCCGACTACCTGCATCGGGTCCGGCAGCCTTTCAACGTCAATCTGCCTGCCCAGGCAGGAGCCTTGGCCGCCCTGGGTGATGACGAGCATTACGAAAAAACCGTCGCCTTCACCCGGGAGGGGATCGACTGGCTGAGCAGCGAGGTGGAAAAGCTGGGCTGTACACCCTTTCCCACCCAGACCAACTTTTTCCTCATCGACGTGCAATGCGACGGCAAGAAGCTTTACGACGCCCTGCTCCACCAAGGGGTCATCGTCCGGCCCATGAACGCCTACGGCTTTCCGACCTATATCCGCATCACCGTGGGGCTGCCCGCGGAAAACCAGCGCTTCGTCAAGGCGCTGGCCGTTGCGCTTGGCGAGGTGGACCGTGCTTGACCCCAATGGCATCGTCACCATCGACGGCCCCTCGGGCGCGGGCAAAAGCACGATCAGCCGGGGGTTGGCCGCGAAGCTCCACTTCACCTATCTGGACACCGGCGCCATGTACCGGGCGGTGGGACTGGCCCTGGAACGGCAGGGGATTGACCTGGCCGACACACCCGCGCTCACAAAATCCTTGGCCGGAATCGAGCTGACCCTGACCCCCAACGGCGACGACGATGTGCGGGTGATGCTGGACGGCGAAGACGTGTCCCAGGCCATCCGTACCCCGGAGATGGGCATGGTGGCCTCGCGGGTTTCCGCCAACCCGCTGGTGCGGGAAAAGCTCACCGCTCTGCAGCGGCAAATGGGGGAACGGGGAGGGATTGTCGCCGAGGGACGCGACATGGGAACGGTGGTGTTCCCCACGGCCTCCTGCAAATTTTTCCTCAACGCCTCGGCCGAGGAGCGGGCCCGCCGCCGCCGGAAGCAACTGGCGGAAAAGGGACAGATCGTCGATTTTCAGGAAATTCTGGACCAGATCAGCAAACGTGACTATGATGATTCCAGGCGCGCGCTTGCCCCGCTCAAAGCCGCGGATGACGCCATTCTTGTAGATTCTTCCAGCATGGGCCCCGAAGCGGTCATTGCCTTCATGCTGGAGTGCATTGCCAAGTCCGCCCGTTGATCCAGCAGCCAACAGGAGAGAAAGTCATGACCGACGAGACCAGAGCCCTGAAACGCAGACACCTTATCTATTACCTTGAAGTCTACGATATTGAGGCCAACGAGCTCCTGGGCCACCTCGTCGATGTGACCACCAGCGGCCTCAAGCTGGTGAGCAAGCAGCGGATTCCCACCAACCGCATTTACAAGCTGCGGATGATGCTGCCGGAGGGGTATTTTTCGCAAAAAGATCTCTATTTCGAGGCGCAAAGCATGTGGAGCTCCAACGACATCAACCCTGATTTTTACGATACCGGGTTTGCCGCGCCCAAACTCGATGCCAAGACCCAGGACATCATCCGCGATCTGGTGAGCCAGATAAGCTTCAATGACTGAAACGGAGCAGGGGAAAACTATGCATACGGTGCTTGATTGCCGGGGGATGGCCTGCCCGCAACCCGTGATCAGGGCGAAAGAATTGCTCGACACCATGGCCCAGGGCTCGCTGGAAGTGCTGGTCGATAACGAGGCCGCCCAGAGCAATCTGGCCCGCTTCGGCAAGAGCCAGGGCTGCGGGGTGGAAATCCGAGCCTCCGGCCATACCCGCCACATCACACTCAGCAAGGACTCCTCCGCCAAGGATACTGGCGCAGCTCCGGCTCCGGAGGAGTACAACTGCGAGCTTCCCGCCAGAGGCCTCATCATGGTAATCCCGGCCGAGACCATGGGCAGGGGCGACGATGCCCTGGGCCGCGTGCTCATGCGGGCCTATATCAAGACGATCAAAAACCTCAGCCCCCTGCCAGAAAAGATCTTCTTATACAACGGGGGGGTGAAAATCACCGCCACCGAATCCGACCTGATCGCACCGCTGCAGGAACTGGCTGCCCAGGGGGTGGAAATATACTCCTGCGGCACCTGCCTTGATTTTTTCAACCTCAAGAACTCCCTCATGGTGGGCCAGGTCACCAACATGTTCGAGATCATGGACGCCATGGCCCAGGCGGCCAAGGTGGTCAGCCCCTACTGACCGCGATCGCCTCCCCCCCTACCTATGCCCGATCCCTCTCCCTGCATCTATCTCGACAACGCCGCCACCTCCTTTCCCAAGCCTCCGGAGGTGGGGGAGACCATGCTCCGGATGATCCGGGAAATCTCCTTAAGCCCCGGCCGCTCGGCGCACCGCTTTTCCCTGGCAGCCAGCCGGGTGATCTTTGAAGCCCGCGAGCGGGTCGCCGATTTTTTCGGCTGCCCGGACTCCAGCCGGGTAGTGTTCACCAGCAATGTCACCGAGGCGCTCAACGTCGGCATCTTCGGATTGCTCCAAACCGGCGCCCATGTGCTGACCACGGGCATGGAACACAACTCGGTGATGCGCCCCCTGCGGTACCTGGAAAAAACCCGGGGGGTTATTCTTACGATTCTGCCCACCGACCCCACCGGCGGTATCGACCCGGATGATATCCCCAAACACCTGAAGGCAAAGACCCGGCTGATCATCATCAACCATGTATCCAATGTGACCGGCGCGGTGGCCGATCTTGCCGCCATCGGAGCCCGGAAGGGCGGGGCGCTGCTGATGGTGGATGCGGCCCAGTCCGCCGGCGTTTTCCCCCTGGACATGGAAGCCTTTGGCATCGATTTTCTCGCCTTCACCGGACACAAGGGGCTGTTCGGCCCCACCGGCACCGGCGGCTTCCTTCTCCGGCAAGGGCTCGTGCTCCCGCCGCTGACCATGGGCGGGACAGGCAGCAATTCGGAACTTGAAGAGCAGCCGCAACTCATGCCGGACTGCTTTGAATCAGGAACGCCCAACACTGTGGGCATCGGCGGACTGGCCGCAGGGTTGGAGTGTATCCAAAAAATCGGGCGGGAAACGATCCGGCTCCGCGAAGCGAGCCTCACCCGGACGCTGCTGGAGGGGTTGAGCCGGATACAGGGCGTCACCGTGTACGGCCCCATTCCCGGCGAGACCAGAGGGTCCGCGGTTTCCCTGACCATGGTCGGCAAAAGCGTGACCGATCTCGCCTTTCTCCTCGACCGCAATTTCGGCATCATGGCCAGGGCAGGCCTCCACTGCGCGCCCGCGGCCCACCGCAGCATCACCACCTTTCCCCAGGGCACCCTGCGCCTCTCCCCCGGATTTTTCAACACCGAAGGGGATATCCGCTCCGTACTCGCCGCCCTGGAACAGATCAACGCAACCCGATAACCATTGGAACCCATGCAACGCTACCTGTTCCGTATCGCCGCCGTGATGCTGCTCTGTGTCACCGCCGCCTGCTCCGACCCTGAATCCGTGGATAATGCGCGGATTTCCCCCGTCCCGGAAACAACTCCGATTTTTCGCTCCCTGGCTCCGCAAGAAGCCAAGGCCCTCATCGACAGCCGCAAGGACTTGGTGCTGGTGGATGTCCGCTCGCCTGAAGAGCTGTACGAAGGGTCCATTCCCGGCTCGCTCCTCATGCCCTTCGGCGAGCTTGCCAAGGGCGCGGCAACCTTGCCGGCTGGGAAGCCCCTCCTGCTGATCTGCGCAGTGGGCGGGCGCAGCTATGTGGTGGGCAGATATTTTTCCGGCAAGGGGTATGGGGAGATTTACAACCTGGATGGCGGCATCAGCGCCTGGAAGAGCGCCGGACTGCCCCTGGCCCATCCGTGAAAAACTGCCGTGCGCTTTTGCGAATTATTCCGATCTTGACTTAAGTCATTCTTTTTCTCACCTGATGATGATAGAAACATCATAATCCCGTACGCGCATTCCGTGTCGTGCCGGCGCATGTGCCGCCGTCGTCCCATCGCATTTCCGCTCCCAGGAGGGTTCCCCATGTCTTTCGTCCACACGCTTGCCATCAAAAACCAGATGCGCCTTCTGGTTTCCATCCCGGTTTTTTTCCTGGCGGTCATTCTGGTCGCCAACGGGGTGGAACGGTATCAAACCATTGCCCAAGCCACCATGGTCAAGGAGCTTGCCGCCATGGCAGGGTTGATCACCGAGATTGCCCACGAAGCCCAGAAAGAACGGGGGATGACAGCGGGTTTCCTGGGAAGCCAGGGGCAGAAGTTTGGTGACCGGCTCCCGGCCCAGCGCGAAGAAACCGACGCACGGATCGCCGCCCTCAAGGATTTTCTCAACCATTCCAAGGCCGACAAGGCGGACCCGGCCTTGACGCAAGAATTGCAGAACGCGCTGTCCGGATTCGGCTCCATCAGCGCTATCCGCCAGCAGGCGGACAGCCTTACCCTCGCCGCCCCCGAGGCCATAGCCTTTTACACCAGGGCCATCGGCCGATTTCTGGGCACAATTCCCCTCATCGCCAGAACCACTCCCAATGCCGGAACCATGCGGGCCCTCACCGCCTACTACAACTTTGTCGAGGCCAAGGAACGCATGGGCATCGAACGGGCGGTGCTGAACAATACCTTTGCCAATGACCGGTTTGCCCCGGGCATGCGGAGAAAGTTCGTGCAAAACCTTTCCGAACAATCTTCTTTCTTGAATAATTTCAAAGTGTTTTCCGAGCAACAGGCGGTCGCTTTTTATGATGAAAAGATGAAAACCCCCGTGGTTGCCGAGGTAATGGGCATGGAGCAGACCGTCCTTGGCAAACTTAAGGAGGAGATTGAGGAAGGTTTCGGGGTCAATGCGGAACGCTGGTTTGACGCCATGACCGGCAAAATCGACTTGATGAAGGAGATCGAAACCCATCTTGCCCATGCGCTTGTGGCCCACGCGGAGAGCGGCATGCGCCAGGCGCGGGCCTCACTGATCGTCACCACGGCCACGGCCCTGCTGGTTATCCTGATCAGCGCCTTGCTTGCGGCGTATCTCTCCTCCCTGATCGGCGGCGCCCTGGAGAGGATCAGCCTTGAGCTGGACAGCGGCGCCGAGGAAGTGACCTCGGCGGCAGGCCAGGTTTCCTCGGTGAGCCAGTCCCTGGCGGACGGAGCGAGCAATCAGGCCGCCGCCATCGAGGAAACCTCCGCCTCTCTGGAAGAGATTTCCGCCGTCACCAAACAGAACGCCGACAATGTCGGACAGGCCGAGGCCCTGACCAGCGAGGCGCGGAGGGTGATCGACACGGCCAATATCTCCATGGGCCAGCTCACCCGGTCCATGGCGGAAATCTCCCAGGCCAGCGAGGAAACCTCCAAAATCATCAAGACCATTGACGAGATCGCCTTCCAGACCAACCTGCTGGCCCTGAACGCGGCGGTGGAAGCGGCGCGGGCCGGGGAGGCCGGAGCCGGTTTCGCCGTGGTGGCCGACGAGGTGCGCAACCTGGCCATGCGGGCCTCCGAGGCGGCGAAGAATACCGCCGGGCTCATCGAAGGGACGGTGCACAAGGTGCAGACCGGCGAAAAGCTGGTGACCTCCACCAACCAATCCTTTCGGGAAGTGGCCGAAAGCACCGCCAAAGTCGCCATGCTGATGGGGGAGATCGCCATAGCCTCACGGGAACAGGCCTCGGGCGTAGGCCAGGTCAATCTGGCGGTTACCGAGCTGGACACGGTGACCCAGCAGAACGCGGCCACCGCCGAGGAAGCGGCCAGCGCCTCCGAGGAGTTGAGCGCCCAGGCCGAACAGATGCGGGAAACCGTGAAGTCGCTGATCGCCCTGGTGCGGGGCGGAGCCTGAGCCGAAAAAAAGGGAAGCCCGATCGGGCTTCCCTTTAAAAACAAAATCGTATGCTTTCGCCGGAATGACATGGGGTACGAATCCCATTTCCGGAACTGTCAAACATTGCGAGACCCCCGGCAGGGCCGGGGTTTACCTGTTGGTTATTACAGGATAGGCTTCATCGCCCCCATGTAGGAGCGCAATTCCGCCCCGATCTCCTCGACCCCGGTGTAGCGGATCGCCTCGTTGACCTGCACCAGCTCGATATTGCTCACCCCGTTGTCTTTTACGGAAAGGCCCTTGCCGATCACGTCGGTGTCGATCTTCTTCATGAACTTGGCCAGCATGGGCACGGCAGCGTGGGCAAAAAGGTAGCAGCCGTACTCGGCGGTGTCGGAGATGACCACGTTCATCTCGTAGAGCTTTTTGCGGGAGATGAGGTTGGCGATGAGCGGCACCTCATGCAGCGACTCGTAATAGGCGGACTCCTCCTTGATCCCGGCGGAAACCATGGTGTCAAAGGCCAGCTCGACCCCGGCCTTGACCATGGCCACCATGAGGATGCCGTTGTCGAAGTACTCCTGCTCGGAAATCTTCTTCTTGGTGGAGGTGGACTTCTCGAAGGCGGTTTTGCCGGTGGCGGCGCGCCATTTGAGGAGGTTCTTGTCGTTGTTGGCCCAGTCCTCCATCATGGTTTTCGAGAAATGGCCGCTCATGATGTCGTCCATATGCTTGTGAAAGAGCGGGGCCAGGATTTCCTTGAGATCCTCGGCAAGGTAAAACGCCTTGATCTTGGACGGATTGGAGAGGCGATCCATCATGTTGGTGATGCCGCCGTGCTTGAGGGCCTCGGTGATGGTCTCCCAGCCGTACTGGACCAGCTTGGAGGCATAGCCGCTCTCGATGCCCTTTTCGATCATCTTGTCGTAGCACAGCAGAGAGCCTGCCTGGAGCATGCCGCAGAGGATGGTCTGCTCGCCCATCAGGTCGGATTTGACCTCGGCGACAAAGGAGGACTCAAGCACCCCGGCCCGGTCGCCGCCGGTGCCGCAGGCGTATGCCTTGGCCAGCTCCCACCCCTGGCCTTTGGGGTCGTTGGCGCGGTGCACCGCGATCAGGGTGGGCACGCCGAAGCCGCGCTTGTACTCTTCCCGCACCTCGGTGCCCGGGGACTTGGGGGCAACCATGATAACCGTCAGGTCTTTCCGTATCTGCATGCCTTCTTCCACGATGTTGAAGCCGTGGGAGTAGGAGAGCGTCGCCCCTTTCTTCATCAGCGGCATGACCGCCGTGATCACCTTGGTGTGCTGCTTGTCCGGGGTGAGGTTGATGACCAGGTCGGCCTTGGGGATCAACTGCTCAAAGGTGCCCACGGTAAAGCCGTTGCCGTGCGCGTTCTTATAGGACTGGCGCTTGGTCTTGATCGCCTCCTCGCGCAGGGCATAGGAAACATCCAGGCCGCTGTCGCGGAGGTTCAACCCCTGGTGCAGCCCCTGGGCGCCGCAGCCGACGATGACGATCTTTTTGCCCTTGAGCGCCTTGACCCCGTTGAACTCGGAGGAGTCCATGAAGCGGCACTGGCCAAGCTCCTCAAGCTGCAAACGCAGCGGCAGGCTGTTGAAGTAATTCTCTCCCATGGTGTTTCTCCTTATCGTATTGGAAATATGTTTTTTTCGTATGCCTCGCCCCATCATAGCCCCATTTTCCGTTGCGTCAAGTGACTTGTTCGCGATATTGTATTGCGAAAATTGCAACAATTGTTGGTTGAGCGAAACAACCATCCCGCGCGCGACCTCACACAAAACGCCCTTCGACAGGCTCAGGGCGAACGGAATTTCGCCTTGTCATATGTCCCCGTTCGTGCTGAGCCTGTCGAAGCACCTGTAAGGAATGCACCATGGACATGGAGGAGCTCAAACTCTTTCGCCACCTGGCGGAATCCCTGCACTTCGGCAAAACCAGCCGCGCCTGCCATGTGACGCCCTCGGCCCTGACCCGCACCATCCAGCGCATTGAGGCGGAGGTGGGAGAGCGGCTTTTTGACCGGGACAACCGTTCGGTGCGCTTGACCCGTGCAGGCGAGGGTCTGAAGCAGTATGCCGAGGAGTCCATCGAGCGCTGGAAAACGCTGAAGGAAAGCCTTGCCAGCGATACTGCCCTGCACGGCGACATCTCCCTCTACTGCTCGGTGACCGCGGCTTATTCCATCCTCCCTGGCATCTTGAGCAGATTCCGCACAGCCTGCCCGGAGGTGCACATCAAGCTCCAGACCGGCGACGCGGCCCAGGGGGTGGCCCGACTGCGAAACAACGAGGTGGAGGTGATCATCGACGCCCTGCCGGACAAGCAGGCACACGGCCTGGAGTTCATGCCCCTCACCGAAACGCCCCTGGTCTTCATCGCGCCCCCGGCTTTTCCCGAGACGGTGATCCGCGACGGCCCGGAGATCGACTGGCGCAAAACCCCTTTGATCGTGGCCGAGCAGGGACTGAGCCGTGAGCGGCTCGACCGCTGGTTTGCCGCGAAAAAAATCCTGCCCAACATCTATGCCCAGGTGGCGGGCAACGAGGCGATCATCGCCATGGTCAGCCTGGGCTGCGGGGTCGGGGTGGTGCCCCTTTTGGTCCTGGAAAAAAGCCCGCTCCAGGAGCAAATCACGGTGCTCGAAGTCTTCCCCCGGTTGGCCCCGTTTTCCCTGGGGGTTTGCACCGTGAAAAAAAACCTGCGCAACCCGAAGATCCAGGCCTTCTGGGAGATCTCCGGGGTGCGGTGAGGGTATTTGCTCGCCGGCAAAGCTTGACTTTTTTGCGCGTCAATGCAGAAAAGTCATGACTATTTTGCAAAACGCTGCACAATGGTCAACATGGATTTCCCAAAACAAGTGCTTTTGCAAGGCCGGACCCCAGCCGCCTGTTCGGTAACACATTAAAAGAGCAACCATGACACCCGAACAATTTATCACCCTCTGGAAAGACAACAAACTCAGCGAACGCGGCGGGGCGCAGGGCCATTTTGACGACCTCTGCGATCTGCTGGGCGTGGACAAGCCCCGCGACCCGGAAAACTACTGCTTCGAGCGGGGCGCCAAAAAGGCGGGCGGCGGCGACGGCTGGGCTGATGTTTGGAAACGCGGCTATTTCGGCTGGGAGAACAAAAAGCCGGGCCGCGACCTCAAGGCAGCGCTGAAGCAACTGAGCGACTACGCCCTGCAACTCGACAATCCGCCCCTGCTGGTGGTTTCCGACCGCGAGCGGATCATCATCCATACCGCCTTCACCGGCTTCCCGGACCAACCGCGCGAAATCCGCATCGAAGAACTGACCGATCCCTCCACGCGGCAAGTCTTGCGCTGGGTCTTCACCGAGCCGGAAAAGCTCCGCCCGGAAAAATCCACCGCCGCCATCACCGGCGAGGCCGCCGGGCAATTCGCCGGGCTTGCCCAGGCCATGCGCGAGCGCGGGCTTGGCGGTCAGCAGGTCGCCCATTTTTTGGTGCAATGCCTGTTCTGCATGTTTGCCGAGGATGAGGATCTGCTTCCCGGCTCGGTGTTCACCGAGATTCTCAAAAACGCAGGGGGCGATGCCGCCAAGGCCGCAAGCCGCATCAACCGGCTCTTTACCGCCATGCAGCAGAAAACCGGCGGCGAATACGGCGACCACGACATTGCCTGGTTCAATGGCGGCCTGTTTAAAACCATCGATATTCCCGCCTTGATTCCAGCCGACCTCGCCGCCCTGCACGCAGCGGCCGGCATGGACTGGCGGGCCATCGACCCCACCATCTTCGGCACCCTGTTCGAGCGCAGCCTTGATCCTTCGGCCCGCGCCCCGCTGGGCGCGCACTACACCGACACCGCCACCATCGCCAAACTCGTTCACCCGCTGATCAGCGAGCCGCTGCTGACCGAATGGCAGGGGGTCAAGGCGGTGATCGGTGCAGGAATGGGCAAGGGCGAACGCACCAAGGCATACAAGCAGGCCCACACCGCCTTTCAAGGATTTCTTGCGCGCCTCAACCGCTTCCGGGTGCTCGATCCGGCTTGCGGCTCGGGCAACTTCCTGTATCTGGCGCTCAAGGCGCTGCGGGATGTGGAACGGCAAGTCCTCCGCGAAGGGTATGAGCTTGGCGGCTTTCAGCCTGGCCTCTGGATGCAGACCGGGCCGAATAACATCCTTGGCCTGGAAATCAACGAATACGCCGCCGAACTCGCCCGCACCACGGTGTGGATCGGCGATATCCAGTGGTGCCGCCGCAATGGCAGGGAGATTGTCCGAAATCCCATCCTGCGCTCGCTGGACTCCATCGAACACCGCGACGCCCTCTTGAACCCCGATGGCAGCGAGGCTATCTGGCCCGCAGCCGATGTGATCGTGGGGAATCCGCCGTTTCTGGGCGACAAGATGATGCGCGGCGAGCTGGGCGATGAGTATGTCGAGAAATTGCGCAAGCGTTACGAGGGGCGCGTTCCGGGCGGGGCCGATCTGGTAACCTACTGGTTTGAAAAGGCTCGGGCGCAGATCGAGGCAGGGGAGGCGCGAGCCGCCGGGCTGGTTGCCACCAACTCCATTCGCCAGAAACGCAATCGGGCGGTGTTGGAACGTATTTTGGCGAGCACTCGCATATTTGAGGCTTGGTCGGACGAGGAGTGGGTAAACGAAGGTGCGGCGGTGCGAGTCAGCCTTGTCTGTTTCGGGCAGGGCGACAACGTCCGGCTCGACGGAAAATCCGTGAAAGCCATCCATGCCGACCTAACCGGCAGCGGGCAAGATGGCCAGACGCGGGATCTTACCCAGGCCAAGCCGCTCCCAGCAAACAAGGGCCGCTCGTTTTTCGGCCTCTGCCTGGCCGGTCCCTTCAAGGTGGACACGATCACCGCTCTGGCATGGCTTCAAGACACTGGCAACCCCAATGGTCGCCCCAACAGCGATGTGGTTCGCCCCATTTACAACGGCTCCGACATCACCCGCCGTTGGGCAGGCAACTGGGTAGTGGACTTCAGCGGAATGGAGCAGGCCGAAGCAGCCGACTATCTGGCACCTTTCGTACACATTGAAACAACCGTCAAACCTGTACGCGCAGAAAATCGTGAGGCCGTTCGGGCAGAAAAATGGTGGAGACATGGCCGTCGTCGTCCAGAATTGCGGACAGCATTACACGGCCACACCCATTACATCGCCACCCCGGAGACGGCCAAGCACCGCTTCTTTGTCAAGTTTCCGGTGCAGGTGGCGCCAGAACACAGCCTGATCGTCATCCCCCGACAGGACGACACGACATTGGGCATTCTCTCTTCCCGCATCCACTGTGTTTGGGCGTTGGCGAAAGGGGGGCGCATGGGCATGGGGAACGATCCGCGCTATAACGCGAGCCTTACCTTCGAGACCTTTCCCTTTCCGTCCGGCTTCGACCTCGCGGCACAAACCATTCCCAGCGGCAAAACCTTTGAGGCCATTGCCAGCGCTGCCGCCGAATTGAACGCTTGGCGAGATAAATGGCTCAACCCGGAAGGGTGGCTTACCTGGGAAATCACTGCCGAGGAACAAGTCGCTGGCCTGCCGCCCCGCCCGGTTCCCAAGCCGGAACACGCCGCAGCTTGGAAGAAGCGCACCCTCACCAACCTTTACAACGAAATGCCCGCTGGCTTGAAGTTGCGACACGAACAACTCGACGCAGCCGTGGCGCAAGCCTACGGCTGGAACGACTACACGCCGGAGATGCCGGAAGAAACCATCCTGGGCCGCCTGCTGGCACTCAATCTGGAGCGGGCAAAAGCTGCGATTGGTAACCCAAACCCTTCCAATAGAACACCGCAGCACGGCAACCGATAACCTTGCTCGATATTGATTTCTGTCTAACTTTTGCAGTATATTGATTACGGTTCAGGGGCGTGCATTGAGGCGTCCGGCTCATACCCGGAAAGCGCGTTTTGGACGTAAGCCTGGGGGCGCCCTTGAACCTGACCACGACACACACCGCCGCTTAACCCGCCACACCTCACCCCAAATCAAGCACCTCCCGCAAGGCCTGATCCACCTGACCCAGCAATGCTTCCGTACAGCGCAGCAACGGGCCTTTGACCAGGCGGTTGTTGTCGATGGCCCGGAGCTGGTCGAGAAGCAGGTCCGAATCCTGCGCCAGATCGCCTCCAGCCAGGACACGCAGGCGCAGCGGGGCGGCATCGTCGATCAGTCTGGTGGTGAGCGGCACCACAAGGGTGGAGGGATGGTCCACCTCAAGGAGGGTTTGACACTGCACGATGAGAACCGGCCTGGTTTTACCGGGCTCCGTTCCCCGGCCGGGGTTGAGGTTGGCCAGCCAGATCTCGCCGCGTTCACGCATCCGGGGCCTCCTCGATGTCGGCGAACTCCCGGTTGACCAGCATGCTTTCCGCACGCACCTTCCGCGAGGCCTCCTGGAGGCGATGGCGTCGCAGATCGCGGGCCACCTTGTCGTTCATCTCGGTTATCGCCCGCCGGAGGTATTCCGTCCGGGTCAGGCGCAGTGCCTTTGCCTGATTGGTCACTGCATCAAGCAGCTCATCTTCGATGCGCAGGGATATTGTACCCATATTGTGCCTCATTTTTTGTAGTTCAAAATAAATATACGTTTTGCACTACAATAATGCAAGGACGATTTCAGGGCGGCAATACACGGCGCGGTGAAGAATCACAGAGAGCCGGCCTTGCCCAATCGCCGCCGCCGGGATTCCGTTTCCAGGTTCGGCAGGAAGATGGCCAGCAGGCCGATGGCAGGCAGAAACGAGCACAGGCTATACACATAGGCCAGGCTGGTCTGATCCGCGAGATGGCCGAGCACCGCGGCGCCGATCCCGCCCATGCCAAAGGCAAAACCAAAGGACATCCCGGCCACCGTGCCGACCCTGGCCGGAAGAAGTTCCTGGGCATAGACCACAATGGCCGGAAAAGCCGAGGCCAGAATCACCCCGATGGGCACGCTGAGCACCCCGGTCCAGAACAGATTGGCATAGGGCAGGGCCAGGGTGAAGGGGAGCACCCCCAGGATCGAACCCCAGATCACCACCTTGCGGCCAAAACGGTCCCCAAGCGGCCCTCCGGAGAAAGTGCCGACAGCCACCGCGCCGAAAAAGACAAAGAGATGCATCTGCGCGCTCCGCACCGGGAGCTGAAATTTATCCATCAGATAGAAAATATAGTAACTGGACATGCTGGCCAGGTAGAAAAACTTTGAGAACATCAAGGCCAGCAGCACCGCCAGGGTCAGCGCCACCTTGCCGCTGGGCAGCGTCTGGACTTCTGGGCCGCTCGCCCGTGCTTGCAGCCGCATCAGCCCGTGCTTTTTGTACCAGTGGCCAACCTTGATCAGCAGATATATTGCCAGCAGGGCCGCGAGAGAAAACCAGGCAAGGCTGGCTTGGCCATGGCGCAAGACGATGAGCGCGGCAAGCAGCGGGCCAATGGCCGAACCGCCATTGCCCCCCACCTGAAACAGCGACTGCGCCAAGCCATGCCGCCCCCCCGAAGCCATCCGCGCCACCCGTGACGATTCCGGATGGAACACCGAGGAGCCGGTTCCCACCAGGGCCGCAGCCAGCAACAGCACCGGATAACTGCCCGCCCGGGAAAAGAGCACCAGCCCGGAGAGGGTAAGGCCCATGCCCATGGCCAGGGAATAGGGTTTCGGATTCCGGTCGATATAAAAACCGACCACGGGCTGGAGGACCGAGGCCGTTCCCTGGAAGGTGAGTGTAATCATGCCGATCTGGGCAAAGCTCAAGCCGTAATTGCTCTGGAGCAGCGGATAGATCGCGGACAACAGGGTCTGCATCATATCATTGAGCAGATGACAGACGCTGATCATGATCAGAATGGTGAAGGCTGTTTTTTCGGCAGGCGACGGCGCGTTTACAGGGGTCGGATTCACTTGCTCTTCCATTATTGCGGTTGCTGCGGGGAATTTCCGCGAAAAGCAGACAGAAGGATCACCGGCTTTCACTTCCAGCAACCGCCAAACAGTGTCAGCCCAACGTCCGCCGCCGCATGCGGCCCCAGCGGGACTTGGCGCCGAACAGGCTTTGCAGCAAGCCGTACAGCCGAAACAGGACCATGAGCTGGCGGTAGCCGAAATTTTCCAGGATCGCCACCCCGAGCAGGAGCACGGTCTGCTTGCTCTTGGGGTAGATTTGGAAGGAACGCTCCTCCAAAAGCAGGGAGCTGGTGGAAAGGAGAACCCCCATGCCGATGGCCACCAGGAGGAAGGCGACCATGGCCTCGAAGCTGAGGATGCCGATGGCGTAGGCCCAGAGCATGAAGACGTAGCCGCCGATCTCGAAGACCGGACCCCACCACTCGAAAAACATCATGAAGGGAAAGGCGAACCAGCCGGGCATACCGCCGCGGCGGCTGAACATCAAGGGCCAGTTCAGGGAAAGGCTCTCCCCCAAGCCCCGCTGCCAGCGGACCCGCTGATTTTTCAGGGTGGCAAGATCGATGGGCGCCTCGGTCCAGCACACCGGGTCCGGCACAAAGGTGATCCGGTAGGGGCGGCCCTCCCGGCGCAGGGTCCGGTGCAGGCGCACCACCAGCTCCATGTCTTCCCCCACCACGTCCGGCCGGTAGCCGCCGGCCCGCACCACGGTCTCCTTGTGAAAAAGACCGAAGGCCCCGGAAATGATCAGCAGCGCATTGAGCGGCACCCATCCCAACCGGCCGAAAAGGAAGGCCCGCAGATATTCCACAATCTGAAAGAGCGCCAGAAGATTGCCCGGCAGCCCGGTTCGCTGCACAACCCCGCCCTTGACCTCGCAGCCGTTGGCAAGCCGCACCGTGCCGCCGCAGGCCACGGTGCGCGGATCCTCCAAAAAGGAGCGCACCAGGAGCCGGAGGCTTTCCGGATGCAGCATGGAATCGGCGTCCACCCCGCAAAAGAGCGGATACCGCGCATCATTGATCCCCGCGTTCAGCGAATCCGCCTTGCCGCCGTTTTCCTTGTCCAGCACCCGCAGGTTCGGATGCTGGAGCGAGCGGTAGATGGCCCGAACCGGCCGGGTTGCCAGCCGTACCCGGTAGGCTTCGGGAATTTCCTTGAGCCGGAAGGCCTGCTTGAGCACCTCCAGGGTCTCGTCGCTGGAGCCGTCATTGATGACAATGACCTCGAACTCCGAATACCTGAGCTGCAGCAGGGAGCGGACCGCATCCTCAATGGTGAGCGCCTCGTTGAAGGCAGGCACCAGGATGCTGATGGGCAGTTCCAGCTCGGTGTAGACCTGGGGCAGGCTGGTGATATCGCGGGATTCCAGGTAGTCGCCGAGGCTGAAGGAGGCCAGGAAATTCAAAAGAAGATAGCCGCTGTTCAAGAAAAAGAAGTAGGCGAAGAAAAACCATTCCGCCAAGAGGATGATCTGCTGCTGGCTCATGCCTGGTCCCCCTCTTCACTCAGGGTCTGCTCCAGCATGGTTCTGGCAAAGGAGTCCTCCATGTTGTCGCGGATCACCTCCAGCTCCTGGCGGGTCATGCCGGGCATTTTAAGCAGGGCTTGGGACGCCCTGTAGCGTACCCACCACTCCTCATCGCCAAGGCGTTGCAGCAGCAAGGGAATATCCGCCCGCTGCCCGATCCGCCCCACCGCCGCCACGGCCTGCATCCGGATATGCCAGCGGTCATGGCCGACGTATTGGCGGACCAGGGGTAATTCCTGGCCGCACTGAATCCGTTTGAGGATTCTGGAGGTGAGGCGGTCGGACCTGCTGCGCTCCAAAAGAATACGCAGGATGCGGTTTCGCTCCTCGTTGTACATATGCTCCACATAGGGCAAAAGCTTGATGGCCCCGGAATCCGTGCTGTTCTGCAGGGCTGCAAACAGGGGGGTGGTTGCCAGCTCGGCGGTCAGCACGCCGCGGAGCAAAACCGCCACCCGGGCTTCCGGCCAGTCTTCTCGCCGGACCAGTTCGGCAAGGACCAGGGGCAGGGCGCGCTCCTGATCGATCTGGATGAGGGCGCGGGCCGACAGCAGGGAAAGCAGGCTGTTCTCGTTGGCAAGAAGCGTTTCCAGGGTGGGCCAACTGGCCCGGTCCCGAAGATGGCCAAGAAAAACCAGGGCCACCAAGCGCTGCCGCATCCTGCCCTTCTGCAGAAGGTGCTGGGCATATACATGCAGTTTGAGCTTGCGGGCCAGGCCGTTCATTCGGGTCAGGGCCTGGCCGGACAGGCTCTCCTGAAAGGCGAGCCAGCAATTCATGAAAAGAAAAAAATCGCGGCGCTTGAGGGAGGGAAGAGCGACGTCTTTGCGATGACAGTGCGGATGCAGGGCGGTTTCCGTGAAGATCGGCTGCCAGACTCCTTCAAAGCTGGCCTGGTGGTGCTGGCCGAGATACAGCCGGATACGCAGGACAACGATCCAGAGAATCATGGCCAGGGTGATGAGACAGACAATGGCCAGCCCCACATAGGCGTGGGCAACCAGGGTTTCAGAAGTGAAGGCGAATCCCAAGGGCTCCTCCCCAGCGGATGTACCGGTCCCCCTGCTCCTGACGCCAGAGCTCGTAGCTCAGCGCCCACCGGTCGCCCGGCAGCCAGTGCCGGCCGACAAGCCCAAGGCTGAGCACGCTGCTGCTCACAAGCTGGTTAGGGCCGGGTTCGCCGGTGTTCTCCGTTTCCTGGCCCGCAGCCGCATAGAGTCCGATTCGGCTGCGCTCGTCGTAGAAATGGCTCCACTGCAGCCGATGGCTATAGGTCTCGGAGGCCTCCTCGGCCTTGCCGAGATAGAGGGTGTAGTCCAGACGCTGGTCGGCAAAATAGCGGCCCAGTCCGGCGTTGTAGAGATTGCTGTAGGTGGCGCTGTATTCGGAGTGCCGGGCGCCGAGGCTTGCGTCCCACTTGTCCGGGAGCTTTCGGGTCAGGCCGCCGAACAGCGAATATTTGGGGAGTATCTCGTAGCTGGGGCTGCCGCTGATTTCAAGCTGGCAGTCGTACAGGCTGCCCAGGGGCTGATAGGTACCGATGGCAACCTCTTCATCGGTGAGGGAAAACCGCTCGGTGAGCCGCGTCTTGCCGTAGAGAACCCGCCGGGGGGCATAGAGCCATTCCCCCTCCAGAGAAACGCTCTTCCATTCGGCATAGCCGTGGGTGAGATGCTCGTAGCTCAGGCCGAACTCCGCCTCGCGCCTGGGCGAAAAGCCCGTGTCCGGCGCGCGAAGCTCCTGCAGCCGGGAGCGCTGATCCTCCATGGCCTCCGGGGTAAAACGCTGTTCCGCCAGAAGCAGCAGCGCCTCGGCCTGGGCCAGGGACTCTTCGTCTCCCCGCGCCAGCAGGATCTGAATATGCAGCCGCTGCAGCTCCAGGGAGTCCGGGGCAAGGGTCAGCCCTTTCTGCGCCGCTGCCAGGGCACCATCTGTCTGCCCGCTCCAGAAAAGGGTCTGGGCTTGCCCCAGGAGATAATCGGCATTGCGGGGCTCCTGAAGCACCAGCCCCCCGTACAGCGCAAGGGCTTGATCGTAGCGGCCTTGCCAGGCCAGGAGCCGGGCCAGGAGAAAGGCAAGCTCCGCGCTCCGCGGATTGGCCTGCAACTGGGCGCGCACCATTGTCTCGGCCGCAGCAAAGTCCTTGTGCGCCATGGCCTGGTCCACGGTTTCATAGGCATGGGCGGGAGTGGTCAGAAAACAACCCGCCAGCAGAAGCGCGAAAAAAGGGCGGTTCATGATGCCGGCCTGAAATATCGCCGGAGCCGGGCCGCCAGCTCCATGGGCCGCAACGGCTTGACAAGATAATCGTTCGCGCCCAAATCCAGGCCGCGGATCACATCGCTCTCCTGGGACTTGGCGGTGAGCATGATGACCGGCACTTCCTTCCAGGCAGGGATCCGGCGCATTTCAGCGAGCAACTCGAAGCCATCCACATAGGGCAGGAGAATATCGAGAATCACCGCATCCGGCACCACTTGGCCCTGGAGAAATTCCATGGCCTTGCCGCCATCCTCGACCACCAACGGCTCATATCCTTCCCGCGTGAGCATGAAGCTGATCATGCCGACGATCACGGGAGAATCCTCGATGATCAGAATTTTTGGTTTTTTCGTCATAATGTTCCTTCAAAAAACTGCACATGTCCGGCACCGACATAAGGAAACCTTGCACAATTCGTCACACCGGTAAAACAGGTGTCCCGTTTTTTATACCCTCAGGAAAGTACTGTATACCGGCTTTCGCCGGTATGGCGGAAAACATATTCGACATAATTTTTTCAAGGTTCCCGTAAGCAGAACTCATTGGTAGCGTAACACGGAACATTCCACAAAAACAAGCGGCTACCAGCCCTTCTCCGCGTATCCCTCGATTTTGTGGAAGTTGAGGTAGCGGTACACCTCGTCCGCCTTGGGGGTGACCCGCTCACCGAGGATGGCGTTGTATTCCGCCGCGGTGGGGATGCGGCCCAACACGGCGCAGACCGCGGCCAGCTCGGCGGAGCCCAGGAATACCTTGGTCCCGGTGCCGATGCGGTTGTCGAAGTTGCGGGTGGAGGTGGAAAAGACCACGGCGTTGTCCCGGGTTCTCGCCTGGTTGCCCATGCAGAGCGAACAGCCGGGGATCTCGGTGCGCGCCCCGGCGCGGCCAAGGATGCTGTACAGACCCTCGGCCTTGAGCTGCTCCTCGTCCATGCGGGTGGGCGGGGCGACCCAGAGGCGGCCCGGAACCTGGGGCTTGCCGTCGAGAATCCTGGCCAGGGCCCGGAAATGGCCGATGTTGGTCATGCAGGAACCGACAAAAATCTCGTCGATGGCAGTGCCCGCCACCTGGGAGAGGAGCTTCACATCATCCGGGTCGTTGGGGCAAGCCAAAACCGGCTCAGTGATCGCGTTGAGATCAATGTCAAGCACTGCCTTGTATTCGGCATCCGCATCCGGGGCCAGCAATTCGGGCGCAGCAAGCCACACCTCCATGGCCGCGATCCGGTTGCGGATGGCTGTGGCGTCCTGATAACCCTTGGTCAGCAGATTTTTTAAAAGCACCACGTTGGAGCGCAAGAACTCCGCCACCGGCTCCTTGTTGAGCCGCACGGTGCAGGCGGCGGCGGAGCGTTCGGCCGAGGCGTCGGCCAGCTCGAAGGCCTGTTCCACGGCCAGGTCGGGCAGCCCCTCGATCTCCAGCACCGTGCCGGCAAAGAGGTTCTTCTTGCCCTTCTTCTCCACGGTCAAGAGCCCTTTCTGGATGGCCACCAAGGGGATGGCGTTAACCAGATCGCGCAGGGTGATCCCGGGCTGCATGGTGCCCGTAATACGGATCAGCACCGATTCCGGCATGACCAAGGGCATGGAGCCGGTGGCCGCGGCAAAGGCAACGAGGCCGGATCCGGCCGGGAAGGAGATGCCGATGGGGAAACGGGTGTGGGAGTCGCCGCCGGTGCCAACGGTATCGGGCAAAACCATGCGGTTGAGCCAGGAATGGACCACCCCGTCGCCCGGGCGCAGGCTGATGCCGCCCCGTTCGCTGATGAAACCGGGCAGGGTCTGGTGGGTCTTCACATCCACCGGCTTGGGGTAGGCTGCGGTGTGGCAGAAGGACTGCATCACCAAAGGAGCGGAAAATTTCAGGCAGGCGAGCTCCTTGATCTCGTCGCGGGTCATGGGGCCGGTGGTGTCCTGGGAGCCAACGGAGGTCATCCTGGGCTCGCAGTACATGCCGGGCCGCACGCCGGGAAGGTTGCAGGCCTTGCCCACCATCTTCTGGGCCAGGGTGTAGCCTTTCCCGGTATCCTTGGGCACCTCCGGCTCACGGAACAGGGTGGAAGGCGGCAGCCCCAACGCCTCGCGGGCCTTGGCAGTGAGGCCCCGGCCGATGATGAGATTGACCCTCCCGCCTGCCTGCACCTCGTCGGGCAGGGTGGCGGGGGAGAGGCTGAAGCTGGCAACCTGCTGGCCGCCCCGGCTGATGGTCCCCGCACAGGTGTTGATGGTGATGATGTCGCCGGTCTCCAGGGAGGTCACATCGCACTGGATGGGCAGCATGCCGGAGTCTTCGGCGGTATTGAAGTAGATCGGCGCGATGGTGGAGCCCATGACCACCCCGCCGGTGCGCTTGGCCGGCACATGGGGGATGTCGCGGCCCATGTGCCAGAGCATGGAGTTGACCCCGGACTTGCGGGAGGAGCCGGTGCCCACCACGTCGCCCACATAGGCTATTGGGTGCCCCTTTTTCTTCAACTCTTCAATGACCGGAAGCGAACCGGGCAAGCGGTTGATCAGCATGGATTGGGCATGCAGCGGGATATCCGGACGGCTCCACGCCTCGGAGGCCGGGGACAGATCGTCGGTGTTGGTCTCGCCAGCAACCTTGAACACGGTGACCGTGAGTTCCTCGGGCATGGGGGCGCGGGAGGTGAACCAGGTCGCCTCGGCCCAGTTGGTGAGTACCTGCCGGGCATGGGGATTGGACTTTGCCTTGGCAGCCACTTCGTTAAAGGAATCATAGACCAGAAGGGTGGAGGAAAGAGCGGCCACCGCATCCGGGGCGAGGGCTGCATCATCCAGCAGGTCGATGAGCGGCTGCACATTGTAGCCGCCCAGCATGGTGCCCAGCAGTTTGACCGCCGCCTTCCTGTCGATGAGCGGCGAACCGATCCTGCCCTGCGCCACCCCGGCCAGAAATTCGGCCTTGACCTTGGAGGCTTCATCCACCCCGGGAACCACCTGATTGGAGATGAGATCGACCAGGGTCGCTTCTGTTCCAGCGGCCGGTTTTTGCAGCAGCGCAACAAGGGCGGTGGTCTGGCCGGCGGAAAGGGGCAGGGGCGGCAAGCCAAGAGCAGCCCGCTCGGCAACATGTTTTTGATACGCTTCCAGCATGGGTACGACCTCCTTGCATAAATAAGAAACCGGGATGGCCCGGTGATTTTTCACAAACCAGATTCCTACCCTTGCCGGGCTGGACCTGTCAAGGAGAACCTGAGGGGCTGAGACTAGAGAAAAAGGGTCCATCCAGGAATTACGGGGAAGAAGGCGATGACCTTTCGGGTATTCTCTCTTTCTTCTTTTGCGTGCCCAAAAGAAGAAACAAGAAAAAGGCACCCCAGCCAGTCCTGGCCATTCGGGCTTCCCTTGCTTCTCGCCGGGAGCGGGACGCTAAAAAACTCGGGCTTCGACCTCAAACAGTTTTAGCGTTTTTCCCCGCCCCCGTCTGCGAGGCGCGGCAGGACAAATGGGGGAGAGTAAGACTCCCATTGGCACGCAGCCGAGCACCGGAGAGGCTGCCGAAAAGGGGATTTGCACTGTTTGAGCGCAGCGAGTTTGCAAAGCCCCGGCAGCATCGAGGAGTCCCCGCAGGGGATAAACTCCGGGCATCCCGCCTGCGGCGGGACAAGTGCCTGGGGGCCCTTTCTTTGGTTCGTTTCCTTGGGCACGCAAAGAAATGAACAAACTGACTTCTCATAACTCCCGAACGAACAAAAAAGGCGGCAGGAGTTTCCTCCTGCCGCCGAACGCGTTAAGAACAGCAATCAATTATCAACCAGCCGCCATCAACCGATCAATATCCTCGCTGCCAATGGTTTCCTTCTCCAACAAATCCTTGGCCATGGCCTCCAAAATCAGCCGGTTTTCGTTGAGCAGCCGGGTTGCCGTATCCCTGGCCTCGTTCACCAACCCGGTCACGGCCTGGTCGATGCGCACCGCGGTCTCTCCGCTGTAGGGTTGCCTGCTCCGCCCCATTTCATCGGGCCCGGCCACGTTCAACAACCCGATCTCCTTGCTCATTCCCCACTCGCAGACCATCTTCCGGGCGATGTTCGAGGCGCGTTCGATGTCGTTGCCCGCCCCGGTGGTCACGTCGCCGAAGACGATCTCTTCCGCCACTCTCCCGCCTAGAAGGATGCAGAGGTTGTTCATCAGCCAGGAACGGGCCTGCGAATGCTTCTCGTCGGTGGGCAACTGCATGGTCAGTCCCAGGGCGCGGCCCCGGGGGATGATGGTCACCTTGTGCACCGGATCGGTGCCGGGCAGCAACCGAGCGACCAGGGCATGGCCCGCCTCGTGATAGGCGGTGAGCTCTTTGTCCTTGGCGGTGAGGATCATGCTGGTGCGCTCGGCCCCCATCATCACCTTGTCCTTGGCCTTTTCCATGAGGGCCATGGAGATTTTGCCCACTTCGAAACGGGCTGCCATCAGGGCTGCCTCGTTGACCATGTTGGCCAGCTCGGCCCCGGAAAAACCGGGGGTGCCCTTGGCGATGATGGACATATCCACATCGCTGTCCAACTGGACCTTGGCGGCATGGACCTTGAGGATCTTCTCCCTGCCCCGCACATCGGGCAGGGGCACCACGATCTGCCGGTCGAAGCGGCCGGGCCGCTTGAGGGCCGGGTCCAGTATGTCAGGCCGGTTGGTGGCCGCGATGATGATGACCCCGGCATTGGCCTCGAAGCCATCCATCTCGACGAGCAACTGGTTCAGGGTCTGCTCGCGCTCGTCGTTGCCGCCGCCGGCCCCGACCCCGCGCTGCCTGCCCACCGCGTCGATCTCATCGATGAAGATGATGCAGGGCGCTTTTTTTTTGGCCTCCTTGAATAGATCCCGCACCCGGCTGGCGCCGACGCCTACATACATCTCGACAAAATCCGAGCCGCTGATGGAAAAAAACGGCACCTTGGCCTCCCCGGCAATGGCGCGGGCCAGCAGGGTTTTACCGGTGCCCGGCTCGCCGGAAAGGAGCACGCCCTTGGGAATCTTGGCCCCCACTCGGGTGAAGATGCCCGGATCGCGGAGAAAATCAACGATCTCGCCCAGCTCCTCGCTGGCCTCCTCGATGCCCGCCACATCGGCAAAGGTGATCTTGGATTCCTCGCCCTCGATGAGCCGCGCCCGGCTCTTGCCGAAGGTCATCAGCCCCTTGCCGCTCCCGCCCTGCTGCTGACGCATGAAATACAGGCCCAGCCCCACCAGGACGATCATGGGCAGCCAGGAGCCGAGAATGGCCAGCAGCCAATGGGGTTCTTTTTTCTTTTCCACCTGGAGGGTTATCCCCTCCTTCATAAAGGGCTGCACCTGTTCCAGACTGTCCGGCAGCACGGTCTTGAACCGGTTGCCCACCAGATCCTGGGCCTCTGCTACATTTTCCGTGATGGTGACCCTACTCACCTTGCCAGAATTGACGCTTTCCAGAAAATCGTTGTAGCTGATCTGGTTGACCGGCTCGCCGGCGGGATTGAAAAGATTGATCAGCACCAGCCCCACCAGGGCGATGACCAGCCAGATGGACAGGTTTTTGTAGAATTGGTTCAAGGCATACCTCCGGGTTGGATTTTACACTGTTGTACACGATGCAGGGCTGAGGTTGCAAGCAATCAGGCGGACATGGTCCGGTCGCCGAAGGGCGGGATTTTTTTCGGCACCAAGCCGCTGGACATGAAGGCCGTGCAGAGTTTGCGTTTTTCAAAGGGGCAGTCGGCGATGTTCCAGCAGGGCGTGTATTGCAGCAGCTTGCGGATGGCGGCCAGGCTGATTCCGTGCTCGTGGATCATGCTTCGCAGGCAGGAAACCCATTTCAGGTTGTCCAGACTGTAATAGCGCCATTTGCCGTGGCGGACCGGGGACAACAGCCCGTCGCTCTCATACATCCGCAGGGTGCGCGGGGTTATGGCCAGCATCTCGGCGGCGGCGCTGATGGTGAACACGGCCTGGTCATCGGCCAGCAAAGGATGGACAAAGACGGGCGCGGAGGTTTCAGGGGTGCGGCACGGTGCATTCATGGCGAATCCTCCTTAACGGGGCAATTCCAAAGGCATGGGTCCATTGATCTTCAGCGAAAAAACCGCGATGATGGCAGGCAGGGCCGCAGGTAAGCGAGCCTGCGAGACTCCGAAAGGACCCATGAGCAGGGACATGACAAAGGAGCTGACAAACCAAAAGGTTTCGGCTAGTTTGGCAGTGGTCTGGATAATGACCGGGGCTGCGGATTTTTTTTCGCTGCGAAGTGTTTGCTGCATGGCCGGCCTCCTGTCTCGCGTGTCCCGGGCAGCGCAGAATCATTTCGTGCACCGCTTTGCTCTCAGGTATACGCAAGGGCTATGCCAGGGAAAACGGAAGGGGCGCGAAAGAAGCAGGGTCAGTAAATTTTTTCAATAAAAACAAAGAGCTGCAACCGTATAAAAAATAATGTATAAGGAAACTTGCAATAGATCGACGGAAATAATCGTACGCAAACGGGCTAACAATGCTTCACGATTGGACCGGGCAAGGATCATGTTGCGCCCAGAATACCCTTTACGTCTTCGCTCCTGAGCCATGACAGAGACCACAAGGTGCCGACAATGCGGAACCTGCTGCCGGAATGGCGGACCAGCCCTCAACCAAGATGATCTTGCGCTTGTCCGCCAGGGGTATATCCGGCACGATCAGTTGCTCACCATCCGGCAGGGGGAGATGGGACACAACCCGGCCACCGGCAGGCTTGAACCGGTACCGGTGGAGCTGCTCAAGATCCGGGGCCAGGGGAAGGGGGGTGGCTGGACCTGCCTCTTCTTTGCCGAAGAAAGCAACGGTTGCACCATCTATGCGCACCGCCCCACAACCTGCAGGATTCTTGAGTGCTGGCAGCCCGAGGCGCTTTTGGCCACCATCTACCACAACACCCTGCGCCGCGCCGACCTGATCAACGCCAACGACCCGATCCTTGCAGAGATCGCCCGCCACGAACAGGCCTGCCCTGGCCAGGAATTTACCGGTCTGCTCGCTGACACGAACCAGAATTCCCTTGCCCGGCTCAGCGAAATGGTGCGCGCCGATCTGGCCATCAGGGGTGAGGTTGCCCAAAAAATCGGGCTTTCGCTGGAGATAGAATTTTTTCTCTTTGGCAGGCCGCTGTTCAAGCAGCTCACAGGGTCTGGGATAGAATATGTCGAGGAAAACGGGGGGATTCGTTTGCAGAGAGCGACCTCCCCTCGCCCACCTGTGGGAGAGGGGAGTAAAGACATGGCCTAGGGGCGCTCAACCCTTCCCTTACTTCACCTCACGCACCATGATCTCTTCGGACCAGTCGTTGTGCTCAAACTGCCCATGGTCCGGCTTGGGCGGCTTTTCCTCGGTGAGCCGCTGCTTCACCCACTTGAGCACCTGCTCGAATTCGGCTGCCATCTCGGCCATGGCGCGGCCACGGTGGCTCACCTTATTCTTCTCCGCCATGGTCAGCTCGGCAAAGGTCTTGCCCAGCTCGGGATAAAAGAAAATCGGGTCATAGCCAAAGCCATCCTCGCCCCGGGGCGCGGTGAGCAGCTCCCCTTCGCAGGTTCCCTCGTAAGTCAGAGCCGGGCCGGAGGGCACGGCGATGGAGATGACGCAGTGGAAGGCGGCCTTGCGGTTGGCCACCCCTTCCATATTCTTGAGCAGCTTGGCGGTGTTCTCCGCATCGCCGGCATTCACCCCGGCATAGCGGGCCGAATACACCCCCGGCGCCCCATTCAGAGCCTCCACCGCCAGGCCGGAATCATCGGCAATGCAGGGCAGCCCCAGAACCTTGGCGGTGAAATGCGCCTTTTTGTAGGCATTGTCGTCAAAGGTTTCGCCGTCTTCCACCACTGGGGGGATGGGGCCGAAATCGGCCAGGCTGCGGATCTCCACCGGAAAATCCTTGAGCAACTCCTTAAACTCCTTGAGCTTTCCCTTGTTTGTCGTGGCCAACACCAATATATTGAACATGATTTTTTCTCCTTTCTGTCGCCGCTTGCGCTGCTGCCGCCGGCGTTGCCGCCGTTACCATTGCTCAGGCTAAAATGATCATTTTTTGACCCAAGTCAAGGCTCATCTCTCGTTTTCCTGTATCATAACACGCAATCGCCTCTTCCTCCGGCGGCCCCGGACAACCTTCAACCAAGCAGGAAACGCCCATGAACACGATGGAATATTTCAAAAAAATGCAAGGCGGAGGCGCCAGTCCGCCACGGGTCGGCCTGGAAGAGGTTTTCTGGTCCTGGCTCGGAGCCTTTTTGGGCATCGCCGCCGTGGCCCTGCTCCACTGCCGGATTGTCTCCGGCAGCGGGCTTGTCATGCTGATCGGCTCCTTCGGCGCTTCCGCCGTATTGATATACGGGGCCGTCGCCAGCCCGCTTGCCCAGCCGCGCAATCTGCTGGGGGGGCATCTCATCTCGGGGCTGATCGGGGTGGCCAGCTACCAGCTTATCCCCGACCTGTGGCTGGCCTCGGCCGTTGCCGTGGCCACGGCCATCGCCGCCATGCATCTCAGCAAAACCCTGCATCCGCCCGGGGGCGCCACCGCCCTCATCGCCGTGATCGGCGGAGCCGACATCCACAATCTGGGCTATCTCTACGCCCTGGTCCCCGCGGCAAGCGGGGCCTTGCTCATGCTGTTCATCGCCCTGCTGGTGAACAATATTCCGAAAAGCAGAAAGTACCCTGCCTTCTGGTGGTGATGCGGCCCCGGAAAGAGTGCGGCGGAATTACCGCTCTTCCCCTTGTGGGGCCACGGCATCACCGCTCCCGCCGTTGCGCACGGTCAGCCAGGGCGGCACCGGGCAGTTGAGCGTCTCGGCCATGGCGCGGAACAGCTCCGCCTCGCGGATGGTGATCTTTTCGTCGTAGGTCATGCAATCCAGGGCCGCGGCAAGAACCAGGCGTTTGGTCTCGATCCCGCCCTTGGCAAGAATTTTCAAGGCGTTGTTGAACCCCTTGAACGAACATTCCGAAGCGGGCCGGTAGCCAAACAGCTTCATCTCCTTGCCGAAAAGCCGGACCGCCTGCATCAGCGACTTTCTGGCCAGATCCTCGTCCCCATGCCCCAGCCGGGACATAAGCGAAAGCACACAGGAGATCTCGTCCTGCATCTGGGCAAGAGACCGCGCCGGGAGCACGGAGGCTGGCTGCGGGTGGAAGTGCGGCTCCAGATGCCGAAGCAGCACATGGTGCAATGCGTATTCGAACAGGCCGATCCGGCCATCAACCTGCATGAGCCGGTCAACGGTTCGCTTGAACGCCCCATACTGGTCCGGGGAAAGGCTTTTCAAGGCCGGCATGGCCAGATCCACCAAGGGCAGCCGTATCTCCGCAAGAAGCCCATCCAGGGCGGGCAGGAGATGCATAAGCTCCTGACGCGCCTCCGGGTCCGCCTCTTTTTCCAAAACCGCAAGCTGTTGTGCCCGGATATCCTTGCCAGGGTCAAGGAGAAGGCCGTACACCACCGCCCTGGCCCCAAAACCGTTCCTGGCCGCAGCACGGACCGGAGAGGGGATGCTGTCGAGCATCTCCCTGGCCAGACGCAGATGCTCCCCGTGCGGAGCGGCGAACGCCTCTTTCAGGGGACGGCCCGCGGCCAGGGAATGGATGAAAACATGGCGTCCCTCTCCGGAGGCTGGAACTTCGCCCGGCACACCGCCAAGCTGCCCGGCGGGCGCTGCATGCATCACGGCCTCTTCCTCGGGGATCGGGGCCGGGATGACCCGCGCCGGAAAATCCCCCCGGAATTCCGGGTCAAGCCGCCGGATTCTGGCCAACAGGGGCGGGTGGGTGGAAAAAATATTGAAGCGGCTTTCGCTGAGGCCATTGCCGAAAAACATGTGGCTGATCTCCGAGGCATGCGCGTCACGGATTTTCGAACCGGCAGTCAAGCCGCCGATCTTTTTGAGCGCTCCGGCAAGGCCCAGGGGATTTCTGGTAAACTGCACCGCCGCCGCATCCGCCAGGAATTCCCGCTGCCTGGCCACCGCGCTTTTGATCAGCCTGGCGACAAACACCCCGGTGTAGCCCAGGACAACCAGGACAAGCCCGATCACTATCGAATGCAGACCGCCGGTACCATCACCCTTTCGCGAGCTGCGCTCCCCCACGCGATCCGTGGAAAATGCGCTTTTGAGCAGAATCTCGCCCAACAGCCCGATGACCAAAATGCCGTGCAGGAGCCCCTGGAGCCGGAGATTGATCGCCATATCGCCGTAGAGGATGTGGCTGAACTCATGGGCGATCACCCCCTGCAATTCTTCCCGGGTGAGATACTGCACCGCCCCTCTGGTGACGCCGATCACCGTGTCCTCTTGGGAAAACCCGGCGGCAAAAGCGTTGATCCCGGATTCCCGGTCGAGCAGATAGACCGTCGGCACCGTAATCCCCGAGGCGATGGCCATCTCCTCGATGATGTTCAGCAAGCGGCGTTCGTGAAAATCGTTGGTATCGGGGTAGACGACCCGCCCGCCCAGGAGCTGGGCGATGAGGCTGCCGCCGCCGCTGCGCAGCCGCATGTACTTGTAGACGGTGCCGACAAGGATCAGGGCCAGAACCACCATGGCTATTTTGCCCATGACGGCAAGATCCCACTGGCTGGGGGAGAGATTGAAGGGAGTCACCGAGACATAGAGGCGGGACGGATTGAAGGTGGTGAGCAGATAAAGAAAGACCGTAACCAGTCCCACGACCAGGGACACCGCCACGGCAAAATACACAACCAGCCGGAAGGTGTTCCGCCGGGCCGCGTGCTGCTGTTCAAAAAAATCCCGCATCGTTGCTCACCGGGATGTTCAAAAAGCGACCTTGGGCGCCTCGCGCTCCTGTGCATCCTCAAGCTCCAGGAACTGCGCGGGCTGAAACCCGAAGATCCCGGCAAAAAGCACGGCGGGGAAAAGCTCGCGCCCGGTGTTGTAGGTCATGACCGCGTCGTTGAAGGCCTGGCGGGCAAAGGCGATCCGGTTCTCCGTGGAACTCAGCTCCTCGCTCAACTGCATCATGTTCTGGTTGGCCTTGAGATCGGGATAGTTTTCCACTAGGGCGAAGAGCCGGCCCAGGGTGGCGGACAAAACGCCCTCGGCCGCGATCATCCCCTGGATGGCCGCGGCGTTGCCCGGGTCGGCGGCAGCCTGCTTCTCCGCGCCCGAGGCCTGATTGCGGGCGGCAATGACCGCCTCCAGGGTTTCCCGTTCGTGGGTGAGGTACTCCTTGGCCACGGCCACCAGATTGGGGATGAGATCGTAGCGCCGCTTCAACTGCACATCGATCTGGGCAAAGCTGTTTTTGAAGCGGTTGCGCAGCCCCACCAGCCGGTTGTAGATCCCGGCCACCCAGACAATCATCACCACCAGCACCGCTAAAAAGACAATTCCCCCCAGGCTCAGACCAGCCATCGCGTCCTCCTTTCTTCTTGCGTGATACCAACCGTCACATCAGCACTGTTATGGGCACACTGTTCTAAAACCAGAAATTGCAGACGGTCACCGCGGCGATGAGTCCCACGGTTTCGCCGCAGAGCGCAGCGGGCAGGGCGTGGCGGGTGCGCCGGATGCCGATGGCTCCGAAGTACACGGCCAGCACATAGAGGGTGGTTTCGCTGGAGCCCTGGATCACCGAAACCATGGCGGCAACGAGGCTGTCCGGCGACTGTTGGACGATCTCGCTCATGAAGGCGAAGGAGCCGCTGCCGGAAAGGGGGCGCAAAAGCCCCATGGCCAGGGCTTCGGCCGGCATGCCCACCGCGGAGGTAAGGGGCGAGAGGACGGCTACCAGGATATCCATGGCCCCGCTGGCCCGGAACATGCCGATGGCGACAAAGATCGCCACCATGAAGGGGATGATGCGCATGGCGGTGGTAAACCCTTCCTTGGCCCCGTCGGTGAGGGTTTCATAGATCCGCACCCCCCGCAGATAGCCGAAGATGAGCAAGCCGGAGATCAGGGCCGGAATCAGCCAGCTCGACAGGCTGTTGAGGCCGGCGGCGGAAAAGGCCAACGCCGCATCGGCGCTGCTCAATTGATACACCGCTCCTCCGGCAAAGGCGGCAACCAGCAACCAGACGAACCATTTCCCTGCCGCGCCGGGCGGATACAGCTCCGGCTCACCGGAGGCCTCTGCCTCAATTGCCGCTGTCTCCTGGGTGGCCTGCACAGGCAACTCCGCCGCCCCATTGCTGCGGGCCAGCATCTTGGCCGCCACGATGGCCGCGATGGTGGAACAGGTGGTGGCGATGAGCGAAGGGATGAAGATGGCGGCCGGGCTCGCTGCGCCGGCGGCGGCCCGGATGGTGATCACCCCCAGGGGCAGCAGGGTGACGCTGGAGGTGTTGATCGCCAGGAAGAGGCACATGGCGTTGGTGGCCGTGCCCTTTTCCGGGGCGAGCTTCTCCAGCTCCTGCATGGCCTTGATCCCCATGGGCGTTGCCGCGTTGCCCAAGCCCAGGGCATTGGCCGCCATGTTCATGATCATGGCGCTCATGGCCGGATGGTCGTGGGGCACGTCGGGAAACAGCCGGACCATCAGGGGCCGCACCTTGCGGGCCACGATGCGCATCAGCCCCCCGGCCTCGGCCACCTTCATGATCCCCAGCCAGAGGGCCATGGGCCCGATCAGGCCGATGGCCAGGACCACCGCGTCCTTGGCCGACTCGAAGGAGGCCTTGGTGAGGGCGTCCATCCGGTTGGTATAGGCGGCGGTCACCGTGGCCAGCACAACCATGGACAGCCAGATAATATTGATAACCGAAGCTTTTTGTTTCATGCCTTCCCCTGTCTGCCCTGGATTAAAAAAGAGCACCCCAAGGTAATCAAAACCCGGGCCAAAAAGCCAGGCTTTATTTTTCCATTTTCACACAGCTTCTGATACACTTATGGGCATACGGCTGTCGATGCGTATCTTTCCATGGGCGCGATCGACGCTCCCGCTTGCAGGGACAACGGGAAAAGAGTAAAATTGTCACTCCATTCTCAAAACATGGTCGCACCTTCCCTCTGCCGCAGGGCACAACACATGAGGCGCAACGATGCCAGGCATCCGCTTATTCCACGGAAAAAAACGGCTCCTTTCCCGCAAGGCAACCACCCTTGCGGCAATCTCCATGCTCATTGCCGGCAGTCAGCCCTGCTGGGCGGCCCGCCCCAATATCACCGCGCTTTCCCTTGAAGAGCTGCTTGCCGTGGAAATCACCTCGGTTTCCAAAAAAACCGAAAAGGCCAGCGAGGCTGCGGCCGCTGTTTTTGTGGTCAGCCAGGAAGACATAAAGCGCTCCGGCGCCACCAGCATCCCGGAAATCCTGCGCATGGTGCCCGGTCTCCAGGTGGCGCGGATAGACGCCAACAAATGGGCCGTCACCAGCCGGGGGTTCAATGCCTTTTCCGCCAACAAACTGTTGGTGCTCATGGATGGCCGCACCGTGTACAACCCGCTTTTTTCCGGAGTTCTGTGGAACGCCCAGGACACCGTTCTTGAAGATATAGAACGGATCGAGGTGATCCGGGGGCCGGGGGCCAGCCTGTGGGGGGCCAACGCGGTCAACGGCGTCATCAACATTATCACCAAACACTCGGCGGACACCCGGGGCACCCTGCTCACCGCGGGAACCGGCAGCGAGGAAAAAGGGTTCGGCGCCGCCCGGTATGGCGGCACAATCAATGACCACACCACCTATCGGGTGTACGGAAAAAATTTCTACCGCGACGATCTGGCCTTTGCCGACGGCACCAAGGCCGATGACGACTGGTACCAGTGGCGCGGCGGCTTCCGGGTGGACGGCGAAGCGCCCGAGTCCCCGTACTCGTTCACCATCCAGGGGGACGCGTATAACGGCAATGCGGACGCCACAACGAACATTCCCGCCACAAACCCGCCCTACACAACCAACATCAGCAACCCCAGCAACATACGGGGCGGAGATCTCCTGACCCGGCTGACCAGAAAAGGGAAAGACAATTCGGAAATGACCCTCCAGGCCTATTATGATCTGGCCAGAAGCAACGACCGGCTGCTGGGCGACGAGCGGCGCACGGCTGATCTCGAGTTCCAGCACCGTTTTCACGCCACCACGAAACAGGAGCTTACCTGGGGGTTGGGCTACCGTTATACCCGCGACTCCTTGGAAAACAGCCAAACCTTCTCCTTTGCTCCGGCCAGTCGAACCGATATGCTGTTCAGCGGTTTTGTCCAGGACGAAATCACCCTGGTCGACGATCTGCTCCGCCTCACCCTGGGCTCCAAGTTCGAGCACAACGACTTCACCGGCTATGAGGTCCAACCCAACGGCAGGTTGCTCTATACCCCGCACAAGCATCATACCTTCTGGGGTGCGGTGAGCCAGGCGGTGCGGACCCCCTCCCAGGCCGACCACGATATCCGCATCAGCAGCGCCATTGCTCCGAATGCGGCGCTTCCGGCCCCCATTTCCCTGCTTCCCCCTGGATTGGCGGAGATTGTCATTAACGGCAATGAGGATTTCAAATCCGAAAAACTCATTGCCTACGAAATCGGCTACCGAACCCAGATCCATGACGCGCTTGCCTTCGACCTGACCGCTTTTCTCAACGACTACAGCCGATTGCGGACAACCCCTGCCTCGGCAAACTTTATTACCGCGAACAACAGCGGCGACCCGGCCTTGTTCTATCAGCTCAATTATGAGGCCGGCAACACCATGGAAGGCAACACTTACGGCTTCGAGCTGGTGGCCGACGCCAAGCCCCTGGACTGGTGGCGGCTGCAATTGGCCTACACCTTCCTGCGCCTGGACCTGCAGGAGACAGGCCGGGGTCTTTTTGCCAGCGAGGATGCCGAAGGGGAAAGCCCCCGCAACCAGATTTCGCTGCGGTCCATGATGAACCTCCGCGCCGACATCACCCTGGACACCTGGCTGCGCTATGTGGACAACCTGCCGACCTACGGCATCGACAATTATGTCGCGCTGGACGCCCGGGTCGCCTGGCAGGTCAACCCCATGGTCGAACTCTCCCTGGTGGGCCGGAACCTGCTGGATGACGCCCAACCCGAATTCGGTTATTTGTTCATCAACACCATTCCTTCGGAAATTGAGCGCAGCGTCTATGCGCAAGCACGCATGACCTTCTAGGTTAGGAAACCATGGCGTCGAACCCTTCACAGCCCAAGACGATCCCGGCCGGCAAGCGGTTCTTCGCGGTGTTCGCGCTCCTGTTTTTCCTGTGCCTGCCGTTTGGCGGGGCACACGGGGCGGGCTACGAAGAGTATGAGCTCAAGGCCGGCTTTCTTTACAATTTCTTCAACTTCATCAAGTGGCCGGACCGCTCTTTTGATTCCCCGAAAAGCCCGTATGTTTTGGTGATTGTCGGCAGCGGAGAGAAAAACCGCACCATTGAACATGCCCTGCACAACAGCACCGTCGGCGCGCGGCCTATGAAGATAATCACGACCAGCTCCGTCGCGGATCTTGACAAGGCGCACATGGTTTTTTTCCTGGAATCCTATAACAGTCCCGACCTGCCCAAGGTGCTGGCACAGCTCAAGGGAAAACCGGTGATAACCGTGGGCGAGGAGAAAAATTTCATCGCCCTGGGCGGCGACATCAATTTTGTGCAAAAGGGCGCCAAGATCAAGTTCCAGATCAATCCGGCCTCAACGGAAAAAGCCGAGCTTAAAATCAGTTCGCGGCTGCTCATGCTTGCCGTTGGCCCGGAGCAGTCGGCAATAGATTACGACAGACCCCTCCGCGCCACCTCCCCCAGCACCATCACCTCGCACCTGCGCCTGAATCAGGAAAAAGCAAGGGACCATGGAATACTTTAACCGCCTCCCGATCAGAAAAAAACTTCTGCTCATCATCATGCTCGTCACCGGGGGAGTGCTGCTTTTTGTCAATATCGCCATGTTTTCCTACGAGTTTTTCACTTTTCGGCATGTCCTGGCCAATAATCTGGCCGTATTAACAAAAGCAACCGCGGAAAACGCAAAATCCACCGTGGTTTTTTCCGATCAGGATGCCGCCACGGAAACCCTGCTGGCGCTGCGCGCCGAACCCAGCATCCGGTATGCCGCCATCCTCACTCCGGACCAGCGGATCTTTTCCATCTACGGCAAGGATGCGGCCGGTTTTCAGCCGCCGGCAATCCCCGTCAATACCCCGGTCTTTGGCGAAAACTCCCTCGATTTCCTAACGGAAATAGAGCTTGGGGGCAAAACCGTCGGCCTGATCTTTGTCCGCTCCGATCTCCACCATGAACAGATCCTGCTCAAGCGGTATTTTCTGGTCGCCCTCCTGGTCATGGGAACAACTTTTTTCCTGGTCTGGGTCATCACGGGAAAACTCCAGCGGATTTTCACCAAACCCATAGAGCAGCTTGCCGCAACGATTCGCGGGGTTACTCGGGATCGGGACTATTCCCTGCGGGCTCCGGTGGAAAGCAAGGACGAGATCGGCGCCCTGACCATGGGTTTTAATGAAATGCTCAATGAAATTGAAATCCGGGATCAGGCGCTCACCCTGGCACACAGCGATCTTGAACTGAAGGTGGAGGAGCGGACCCGCGATCTTGTCCTGGCCAAGGAGGCGGCAGAGGCGGCAAGCCAGGCAAAGTCGGAATTTCTCGCCAACATGAGCCATGAAATCCGCACCCCCATGAACGGCGTCATCGGCATGACCCAACTGACCCTGCAAACCCAACTGACCGATGAACAAAGGGATTATCTGGAAACCATCGACCTTTCGGCCAGCCGTCTCATCCAGGTGATCAACGATATTCTCGATTTCTCCAAGATCGAGGCGCACAAGCTGGACATCACCACGGGCGACTTCAATCTTCGGGAAACCGTCGAGGATACCACGCAGGAACTGGCGGTCCGGGCGCACGAGAAAAAACTGGAACTGGTCTGCCACATCGAGGAGGATGTTCCTGAATTCCTCATTGGCGATGCCTTCCGCCTCCAGCAGGTGTTAACCAACCTCCTGGGCAACAGCATCAAATTCACCGAATCCGGCCAAATCCTCTTGGATGTGCAGCTTAAAGGCGAGTACGACGGCGCCGTTGAATTGCTGTTTTCCGTTTCCGACAAAGGGATCGGCATCCCCGAAGACAAGCAGCAAAAGATTTTCGAAGCCTTCAGCCAGGTGGACAGCACCATGGCCAGAAAATTCGGCGGCACCGGCCTGGGGCTCTCCATCTCCTCCCGCCTGGTCCAGCTCATGGGGGGCCGCATCTGGCTGGAAAGCACCCCCAATGCCGGCTCCACCTTTTTCTTCACCATCCTCTGCCAAAAGCAGTCCGGGGAAAAAAGCATTCCGCAGGCATCTCCCGCCTTTCTGGAGGGAAAATCCATTTTGGTCGTGGACGACAACCCCATCAACCAGAAGATTCTGCTGCAAAAACTAACGCATCTTGCCATGCGGGCGCGGGCTGTTTCCGGCGGCGCGGAGGCGTTGCAGGTTTTACAGGAACACCTGGACGCAGGAACGCCCTTCGCCCTGGCCATCATCGACATCCAGATGCCGGACATGGACGGCTTCACCCTGATTGAAAAAATCCGGCAGCACCCTCGGCTGACCCAACTGCCGGTGATCATTCTCACCTCCGTGGGGTTGCCGGAGGACAAGGAGCGAAGCCGCCGCCTCGGTGTGCACGCCTATCTGCTCAAGCCGTGCCGGCACAAGGATCTGCTCAAGAGCATCTCCACCGTTTTTGTCCGGGCGGAACGCCTTGAGCCTGCCGTCGAAACGCCGCAAGGGGAGGAGATACCGAAAACGCTCCATATCCTGCTGGCCGAGGACAATCTGGTGAATCAAAAAGTGGCGCAAGGGTTGCTCAAAAAAGAAGGGCATTCCGTGGTCGTCGCCAACAATGGCCTGGAAGCCCTCGAAAAATACAGGGCGGAACACTTCGATGTGATCCTGATGGATGTGCAGATGCCGGAGATGGACGGCTTTGAGGCAACCGCGAAAATTCGTTCCCTGGAGCAGGGAACAGAGAGGCATATCCCCATTGTTGCCCTGACCGCTCATGCCATGAAGGGGTACAGCGAAAAATGCGTGGCCGCCGGCATGGACGCCTATATCTCCAAGCCGATCATCATCGGCGAGTTCAGGAAAATCCTTGAAGAGATCCCGTCCGCCCGGACCGGCCAGAGTTCCTGAAATACCGTCGCTCGCAGCGACGCCAACGACCCGATCATGGCCACTTTCGGCGAATACGGCTTTTGCGCCGCGGCCGCAAAGCTCTGTGGCCTCCAGGATCTCTTCAGATTATTATTAATTATTTTAAACAGTTAGATCAATCCTTCAATTGCCCTCTCCCGCACCCTCGACAACCTCGCCAAACAACAAGGCGAAAAACTACGAAAAAACAATGAGTTAAAAAAACAAACCCCCCTCTTTTTTTTCTTGACACTTTTCCGTGCAATAAGCATAAACTGGTTCAGTCAAATACGCTGAACCGCTTGCGGATATCGGCGGTATCGTTTTGAAATTATTTATTCTTTTTCCGAAATCCACCGAACATCCAGCAAGGAGAAAAACGATGCAGCACAAGGTTGTAGATCTTGAAGAGCAAGAGGAACCTCCAGGGTGTCGCCCCAGCGCCTTTCCCTTTCCCTTTCCCTTTTCCAGCCAACCACCCTCCCGCACCTTCCGCCAACGCCATTTTTCCTTCGCCACGGACGATGAATGGCACGACTGGCGCTGGCAGCTTCGCAATCGCATAACCAGCCTCAAAAAACTCGGCAAGCTCATAGACCTCTCGGACAGTGAACGGCAGGCCATGGCCTTCAATGGCGCCACCCTGCCCCTGGCCATTACCCCCTATTACGCGAGCCTCATCTCCCCTGACGATCCGAAGCAGCCCCTGAGGCGCACCATGGTGCCGACGGTCAGCGAGCTCCTGGTTTCCCAGGGCGAGGAACACGATCCCCTGGGCGAGGAGAATCACAGCCCCGTACCCGGCCTGGTGCACCGCTATCCCGACCGGGTTCTCTTTCTGGTCACCGACTACTGTTCGAACTACTGCCGCTACTGCACCCGCTCCCGGATGGTCGGCCGCCGCAAGGGCTACAGCTCGGCCCGCTGGCTTAAAGCCATTGCCTACATCGCGGCCAATCCGAACATCCGCGACGTGCTCCTTTCCGGCGGCGATCCGCTGACCATGCCCGACGAACAGTTGGACTGGCTGCTGAGCCGGCTGCGGCAGATCCCGCACGTGGAGATGATCCGCATCGGCACGAAGGCACCCATGGTGCTGCCCCAGCGCATCACCTCCGAATTGGTGGGTACGCTGAAAAAACATCACCCGCTGTGGATGAGCATCCACTGCACCCATCCCGACGAACTGACCGAGGAAGCGACCAGGGCCTGCGCCATGCTCGCCGATGCGGGCATTCCCCTGGGCAGTCAGACCGTGCTCCTTTCCGGAATCAACGATTCCCTGGACACCATGCGGCAGCTCATGCACGGGCTGGTCAAGATCCGGGTCAAGCCCTATTACCTGTACCAGTGCGACCCGATTATCGGCTCGGCCCATTTCCGCACCCCGGTTTCCAAGGGACTGGAAATATACCAAGGGCTGCGCGGCCATACCTCTGGCTATGCCGTGCCAAATTATGTCATCGACGCGCCGGGAGGCGGGGGCAAGATTCCGCTCATCCCGGAAACCGTGGTCGGCCGCGAGGGCAACGACCTTTTGCTCCGCAACTACGAGGGCACGGTCCACCGCTATCCCGATCTGATCGGCGCGGCCAGCCGGGCAAGTTAACAACAAAGAAACCATAATTATTCACAAGGGGGTAACCCCGAAACAGTAATCGTTCAACAGTGCCGCAGATGCTAGAAAGAGGCCTGCGAAATGTGCTAGTGCACAAGAACCGGTCGATGACAGCTAAGCGAGCACCGCGAGACTGCGACGCAGATGCGGTGCTGCCGGACGGTTACAGGAACACACCCATGCTGATTGGAATGACCTACGACCTGCGGAGCGACTATCTGGCCGCAGGCTACGGGGAAGAGGAAACCGCCGAGTTCGACCGGGAATCCACCATCGCGGCCATTGACGCCGCCCTGCGAAACATGGGCCACGAGACGGTACCCATCGGCAATTTCATGGGCCTCATGCCCCGGCTTTTGGCCGGTGAACGGTGGGACCTGGTCTTTAATATCTGCGAAGGGCTGTACGGCTTTGGCCGGGAAGCCCTGGTGCCCGCCCTGCTGGAGGCGCACCGGATTCCCTACGTCTTTTCCGACCCCCTGGTCCTGGCCCTTACCCTGCACAAGGGAATGAGTAAACAGGTGGTCCGGGATCTCGGCATCCCCACCCCCGCCTTTGCGGTGGTGCAGTCCATGAAGGACCTGGCTGCGGTGGCTCTGCCCTATCCGGTCTTTGCCAAACCCGTGGCCGAGGGCACCGGCAAGGGCGTTACCCCGGCCTCCAAAATCAGCAATAGCGGGCAATTGCACGCGGTCTGCGCGGAGCTTTTAGAAACCTATCGTCAGCCCGTGCTGGTGGAGGCGTTCCTGCCGGGGAGGGAGTTCACCGTGGGCATCGTGGGCAACGGGCCGGCAGCCCGTTCCATCGGGGTCATGGAGGTAATCCTGCTGCCGCACTCCGAGCCGGAGGTCTATTCTTACCACAACAAGGAGTTCTGCGAAGAGCTGGTGGAATACCGCAAGGTGGACGACCCGGAGGCCCGGCAGACGGAAGCAACCGCCCTGGCCGCCTGGCAGGGGCTGGCCTGCCGGGACGGCGGAAGGGTCGATCTGCGCTCCGACGCCAACGGAATCCCGAATTTCATCGAAGTCAACCCCTTGGCCGGACTGCATCCCGAACATTCCGACCTTTGCATCATCGCCACCAAGTACGGGATCTCCTACCAGGAGCTGCTCAGCGAAATCGTGACCGCCGCCATTACCAGGCTCGGGCTTGAACCATGAAGCACCTCACGGTCGGGATCATCCACAACGAGCCGATCCCACAAGGCGAGCCGAACTGGGAATCCTCCGCCGATATCCTGGCCCAGGTGGAAGCCGTCGAGGCTGCGCTCGTTGAGCTGGACCAGCCCCGGGTGCGCATCCCCTTTACCCGCGATCTGTCCCGCTTTGTCAGCCAGGTGCAGGCGGCACGGATCGACATCGCCTTCAACCTTTGCGAATCGGTGGACGAAGACCCGCTCCTCATCGGCCATCCGGCCGCGGTCCTTGAGCTGCTGGGGATCCCCTTCACCGGCTCCTCGGCCATGGCGCTGCTGCTCTCCACGGACAAGCTCACGGTGAAACGGCTGCTCTCCGCCTCCGGCCTGCGCACTCCGCCCTTTTTCCTCTTCGAGGGTGCCGAGGTGCTGCGGCCCGCCGGGCTCAATTTCCCGGTGATCCTCAAGCCCCGCTTCCAGGATGCCTCCATCGGCATCGAGCAGGAATCAGTGGTGGAAAACAGCATTGACCTGCTGCCCCGGCTGGAAGAACTCCACGGCCGGTACGGCGCCATTCTGGTGGAGGAGTATGTCGCGGGAAGGGAGTTCAATGTCTCGCTCTTCGGCTATCCCCAGCCCCGGGTCATGCCCTTGGCGGAGATCGATTTTTCCGAATTTCCCGCCGACCTGCACCGGATCGTGAGCTACAAGGCCAAATGGGACGAGGAATCGTTTGAGTACCATCACACCCAGCGAATTTTTCCGGACACCCTGCCCGAATCCTTGCAGCATACCATGCGCCATATGGCCCGGGAGTGCTATGGACTTTTCGGCCTGCGCGATTACGCCAGGGTGGACCTGCGCCTTGATGCGCAGGGACGCCTCGCCATCCTGGAAATCAACGCCAATCCCTGCCTGAGCCCGGACGCCGGGTTTCCCGCCGCCGTGGCCCACAGCGGGATGGGCTACACGGAGATGATCGAAGATTTTCTCCGGCTGGTTTCCCTGCGACTCCCCCTATGATCACCATCCGGCCCGTTGAACCCGAAGACCGCGCCCAACTCCTGAGCCTGGTGGAGCAGCAGGATAATTTCAACGCCCAGGAGGTCGAGGTGGCCATCGAGGTCATCGACGACACCCTGGACCCGGACAAAAACGATTATTCCATCCTGGTGGCAATACCCGAAGGGCAGGGGGTGGCGGGTTTTATCTGCTACGGCGAAATCCCCATGACCGACCGCCGCTTCGACCTGTACTGGGTGGCAGTGGCTCCGGCCTTGGCCAGGCAAGGGGTGGGTCGGCAACTGCTTGCCCGGATGGAGGGAGACCTGCGCGCACAGGGGCCGGCCAAGGTTTACGTGGACACCTCCTCCACGCCGGGCTATGATCGGGCGCGGAGCTTTTACGAAAAAAACGGCTACCAGGCGGCCTGCGTGCTCCAGGATTTTTACCGGGACGGCGACGACAAGGTGATCTACCTCAAGGAGATCTGAATGTCCTCGTAACAACAGCCCTTCGACAAGCTCAGGCCGAACGGATGTTGTCTTAACGATTGATATTCCGTTCGTGCTGAGCCTGTCGAAGCACCTGTTTAAAGCAAATTTCGATTTGTTACGAGGCCATCATGTTTGTTGAAATCGCTCAAACCGCGATTACAACAGTTACGCTTTCATACCTTTGAATATGTGTCGCGGACCTGTGACTTCTTTCCCTTTTTATACGAGGCAATCATGTTTCGCATCCGCCGGATCTACGACGACACCCTGGCCATCGATCGCGAGACCATCGATCAGGTGCAGCAAATCCTGCGCAGTCAATTTTCGGCAGTCTCGGAAAGCGAGATCAACAGCCTGGCTCAAAAGCTTTCCAACCCCCTGAAATACCGCTTCCGCACCATCCTCTTCGTTGCCGACGACATGAAGCCGCGGGTCAAGGGGTTTGCCCTGCTCAACCATGCCCCGGACCTTTCCTTCTGCTTTCTCGACTTCATCTCGGTGGACCCGAAGGCCGCGGCCAGCGGCATCGGCGGCGCCCTGTACGCCCGGGTGCGGGAGGAGGCCCGCTCCCTTGCCACAGATGGAATCTTCATGGAGTGCCTGCCCGACGACCCGAAGATCTGCCGCGACCCGGCCACGGTGAAGCAGAGCCGGGCCCGGCTCCGATTCTACGAGCGCTACGGCGCCTTGCCCATCATCAATACAACCTACGAAACCCCGCTCAAGCCGGAGTACGATTGCCCGCCCTATCTGGTGTACGACGATCTCGGCTCCGGCAAGCCCCTTGCCAGGGAAAGGGCCCGCCAGGTGGTGCGCGCCATCCTCATCCGCAAGTACGGCAAGGATTGCCCCGCGGGCTATATCGACATGGTGGTGGATTCCTTCCGCGACGACCCGGTGGTGCGCCGCCCCCCCCGGTATATCAAGAAAGAGCCGATTCGGGTGTACCACACCAAGTCGCTGGAAAAATTGATCGGTCTCATCGTCAACGAAAAGCACGATATCCACCATGTTCGCGAGCGGGGCTACGTGGAAGCGCCGGTGCGCATTGCCTCCATCCTCAAGGGGATAGAGCCCACCGGCCTGTTCGAGCGGCTGCCGGCGCGCCATTTTTCCGAGCGGCACATCAAAAAAGTCCATGACCCGAAATTCGTCGATTACCTCAATCAGGTCTGCACCGGTCTTGAGCCCGGGAAATCGGTGTACCCCTATGTCTTTCCCATCCGCAACGCGACCAAGCCGCCCAAGGATCTGCCGGTGCGGGCAGGCTACTACTGCATCGACACCTTCACCCCCCTGAACCACAATGCCTACAGGGCGGCCAAGGGCGCGGTGGACTGCGCCCTGACCGCGGCCCAGCTTCTGGAAAAAGGCTACCGCCTTACCTACGCCCTGGTCAGGCCACCGGGGCACCATGCCGAAAGCCGGGTGTTCGGCGGCTTCTGCTACTTCAATTCGGCTGCCATCGCCGCGAACTATTTAAGCCGCGAGGGCAGGGTGGCGGTGCTTGACATCGATTATCACCACGGCAACGGCACCCAGGATATCTTTTATCACCGCAACGATGTGTTGACCCTTTCCATCCACGGGCATCCCAGCTTTGCCTATCCCTATTTTTCCGGTTTTCGCGAAGAGGTGGGGGAGGGAGCGGGGAGGGGATTTAATCGCAACTACCCTTTACCGGAAACGCTGGAGGGCTCGGGCTACCGGCCGGTGCTTGCCCGGGCGCTCAAACGGATCCGCGCCTTTAAGCCGCATTTTCTCGTGGTGGCGCTGGGGCTTGACCCGGCCGAAAAAGACCCCACCGGCACCTGGTCGCTCATGGCCGCTGATTTTGAAGAAAACGGCCGGATGCTCGGCAACCTGCGGTTGCCCACGCTGATCGTGCAGGAAGGCGGCTACCGGACCCGTTCGCTGGGCGCCAATGCCCGCCATTTTTTCCTGGGCCTCTGGACAGGGATGCACGGGAATAATACCCCCTGAAGTCAGCGAAAAAAGAAAGCCCCCTTTCCCAGGGAGGGGGGAAAGGGGGCTTCAAGGGGAGGAGAGGAAGAAAGCAACTCTCCTCCTGTGCTGGGAGTGCAGCGGAGGAGAGGATGTTCCGTGTTTGCGCAATCGCGCGACCCGCGATTGCGACGGGATTACTTCAGGGCGTCGTACACATGCCCCACCAGTTTCGGACCGGGGGTCAGGGTCTTGTCGCCTGCTTCCCAGCGGGCCGGGCACGCCTCGGCGGGATGGGCGGCCACATAGACGCTGGCCTTGAGTTTCCGCAAGAGTTCCTTGGCGCTGCGGCCGACGTTGTAAAAATTCACCTCTGAGGCAACCAGCTTGCCCTCCGGGCTGATGATAAAGGTGCCGCGCAGGGCAAGACCAGTGGTGTAGTCATAGACCCCGAACAACTTGGCCACGGTGCCGGTGGGGTCTGCGGCCATGGGGTATTTGGCGTTTTCCAGAAATTTCTCTTCCCGTTTCCAGGCGAGATGGGTGTAAACGGTGTCGGTGCTCACCGTGATCACCTCACCGCCCGCTGCCCTGATATTGTCGTACTCGTCGGCCAAATCGCCCAACTCGGTGGAGCAAACAAAGGTAAAGTCAGCGGGATAGAAAACCAGGACGGTCCACTTTCCGGCATTTTTCAGCTTTTCCAGGGAAGTGGTGCCGAACCCGTAATCGGTCGGCTCGTATGTTTCCATGGTAAAATCGGGGACATTCTGACCAACCTGTAAACAACCGCAGCAGTTTTCACCCATGACATATCTCCATCGTAAAAGGAATCCGTAAGGACAGTTATTTCGCGTTTGATAAAAATTATCATTTGCATGGAGGGCTGTCAAACCTTTTTTGTCCTGTTTCGTAAAAAAATTAAAATATCGTTGTATTTCATTAGATTAGCTGAAAACGAGATCTCCGCATTGCCCTGATTCTGAAAAGCATGCCCGACAAAACCCTTGTGCTTTTTACTGCTTCGCGGTCTATCACGGAAAAGAAAGAGCGGCCGCGCTTGACACCCCCCCTCTCTTTCCCGTAAATTCACTATGTGTGTAGCAACTGTTCAGCACCGTTGCCGAGCAGTTACAGATCAAGGAGCATCCTCGGGTTTTTCACCCTGGCCGGAAGACGACTTGCCACATGTTTACACCGCGGAGAAAAATAATCCTCACCGGCTACCGGGCCACCGGCAAGACCCTGGTGGGTTTGACGCTGGCCGAACACCTGCACCTCGATTTCATCGACATGGACGAGATGCTCGTGGCCAGGGCAGGACAGTCCATCCGACAGATCGTCGCCCAACACGGGTGGGGGCAGTTCCGCCTCCTGGAGCGCGACCTGCTGGCCGAAATGGTCTGCCGCAAAGACGCGGTCATCTCCACCGGCGGCGGGGCGATCCTCCATCAGGATATCTGGAACCTCTTGCGGCAGACCGGCCTCACCGTATGGCTCACGGCGGATATCGACACCATCTGCCGCAGGCTGGCCGAGGATGCAAACAGTGCGGAGCAGCGGCCCACGCTCACCGACTCGGACCTCTATGTCGAGGTGGCCCAGGTGCTGGCCGAACGGGATCCGCTCTATGAAAAAGGTTCGCACCTTACCGTGGACACCAGCAACAAGACCGCGGGCGAAATCGTGCATATCATTGAAACGGCCCTGGGAGACGACGCGTTTCTTCGCGAGGTCGAAGCCTCGCTCCCCAAGGACCCCATATTCTGTTAGGTGTAAATAATGGCTGGAAATACCTTTGGCTCTCTTTTTCGCGTAACCACCTGGGGCGAGTCCCACGGCACGGCCGTAGGCGCCACCATCGACGGATGCCCCCCCGGGCTGCCGCTCGCCGCCCAGGATATCCAGGCGGAGCTGGACCGCAGACGGCCCGGCAAAGGCGGGCCCGCGGCCAGCCCCAGAAAGGAACCGGACGCAGTGGAGATCCTCTCCGGGATCTTTGAGGGAAAAACCACCGGCACCCCCATCGCCCTGGCCATCTTCAACAAGGACGCCCACAGCAAATCCTACGACAATCTCAAGGATATCTTCCGGCCTGGGCATGGCGACATCACCTATCTTGCCAAATACGGTCTCCGTGATCACCGGGGCGGCGGCCGGGCCTCGGCCCGGGAAACCGCGGGCCGGGTGGCCGCCGGGGCAGTGGCGAAAAAACTCCTCAGCCTGCACGGCATCACGGTTACGGCCTACACCGTGGCTCTGGGCGGGATCACCACCGACAAACGCAATCTGAGCGAAATCAACGACAACCCGTTGTTCTGCCCGGACAACGAGGCCGCCGCCACAATGATCGGCCACATCGAGAGGGTGCGCAAAGAGGGCGACACCCTGGGCGGCATTGTCGAGATTCTCGCCACCGGCTGTCCGGCGGGATTGGGCGAACCGGTGTTCGAAAAACTCGACGCGGCCCTGGCCGGGGCGCTGATGTCCATTGGCGCGGTCAAGGGGGTGGAGATCGGCGCAGGCTTTGCCGCCGCAGGAATGCGGGGCTCGGAAAACAACGACGTTATCCTGCCCGAGGGGTTTGCCACCAACAACAGCGGCGGCATCCTGGCCGGGATCTCCAACGGCGATGCAATCGTGGCCCGGGTGGCGGTCAAGCCCATCCCCTCCATCGGCAAAGAGCAGCAGACCATCAACCTGGCCCATGAGCCGGTCACGGTCAGCATCGGCGGACGGCACGACATCTCCGCCATTCCCCGGATCATCCCGGTCTGCGAGGCCATGGTGGCTCTGTGCCTGGCCGACCATCTGCTGCGGCAGAAGGCCATTGCCTGAGCGCCACGCGCACACAAAGGAAAAGCCATGAAATCTCTTTCCCTGCTTTTTTGCCTCGCTGTTTGCTGCGCCGGTTGCTCGTCGAAAGAGCAGGTGTACGAACGTCTGTATGAGGGGTTCAAAATGCGTGAGCGGATGACTCAGCACCCGGTTGATCTCGCTTTGCAAGAACCGATCTCCTATGATCGATACAAAAGGGAAACCGGAACTGATCGCGAACCGGAGCCCCCTGTCCCGGGCGAAATCCCGCAATAATGGATCCTGCTCTCACATAAGCACACAGCCCCATTGTAACCGGAGAAGTCATGGCCCCTGAATCCCGCCAGCACAAAAAAATCAACAATGTCTGGATGCTGACCCGCGAGTATGACGGCCTGGCCGGGGCCGGCGGGGTCAAGGATGTGGCCCGGCAACTGGCCGAGGCCCTGGCGCGCTCGGGCCGCAAGGTCAGCGTGGTCCTGCCGCTCTACGGCTTCATGGACCCTGGGCAACTGGGCTTTGCCCAACTGGATCTGGGGTTTGACCTCGACATGGACTATGCCGGGGAGCCGCGCCGGGAATATGTGCGGATCTTTTTCAAAACAACACTCCCGGCGGCTAAAAAAGGAACGCTTGCCATCTACCTGATCGACGCGGCCCGCTATCTGGAAAAAAAGAGCGTTTACACCTACACCGCCGAGGACGAAGCCCTGGACCCGTTTCACCACCAGGGTTCCGGCCATTTCGACTATTTCGCCATGAACGTTCTGCTGCAAAAGGCGGCGGCGGCCCTGATTATCCGCTTGGACCAACGCCCCGATATCATCCACTGCCACGACGGCCACACCGCCATCCTCCCGGCCATGCTTCGCGAAACGGAAGGTTGGCGCCATTACTTCGCCGAAACCGGCTGCGTGGTGACCATCCACAACGCCGGGACCGGCTACCATCAGGAGGTGGGCGACCTGCCCTTTGCCGAGGCGATCACCGGGTTGCCAAGCTCCCTGATCACCGCCAATCTGCTGGACGGCAAATTCGACCCCTTTCTCGCCGCCTCGCCCTATGCGGTGATGAACACGGTGAGCGAAAACTATGCCCGGGAGCTGCGGGAAACCGACGACGACGCGCTGACCGGCATGCTCGGCCACCGGCTCCTGGCCCGGGGCGTGGTGCTCAAGGGCGTGACCAACGGCATCAACCCGGCGGACTTTGACCCGGCCAAGCCAAAACCCCTGGGCCTGGCCGCCGCTTTCAACCCCGCCACCGGCGATCTGGCGGGCAAGGCGAAATGCCGCCGGAGCCTGCTCAAGGATCTGGCCGGGCACCGCCTCAAAACGGTTCGCCAGACCGGCACCCTGGACGACCGCTCCGGCATCCCGCTGTTCACCTTTGTCGGCCGCTTTTCCGCCCAAAAGGGGGTGGACAAGCTGCTGGGGGCGCTGGAAACCCTGCTGCCCCTGGACCAGAATTTCCAGGTCCTGATCCAGGGCTCGGGCAGCAAGGAGATCGAGACGGCCCTGGCCGGGCTGGCCGCTTCCCGCAAAAACCAGGGCCGCATCTGCCTGCTGCGCGGCTACGACCAGCAGCTTGCCAACCGCATCTACGCCGCAGGGGATTTTTTTCTCATCCCCTCCCGCTACGAGCCCTGCGGCCTTACCGACTATATCGCCCAGCTCTTCGGCAACCTGCCCATCGTCCACCACATCGGCGGGTTGGTCAAGGTGAGGGACGGGGAAACCGGCTTTGCCTATCCGGAGCACAAATCCGCCGCCCTGATGGGCGCCATGCAGAAAGCGATGCAGACCTTCCGGGACAATCCCCACAAAATCCTGGCCATGCAGCAGGCCGCCATCAGGACCATCCACGACGCCTGCACCTGGGATAAAGTGCTGGTCCATTATTTAGCGCTTTATCGCGAGGCGGTTTCGCAGGTACAATAATTCCGCGCCTTCAGGGAAAAACGACAGAAAAAAATGTCCAGCTTGGAGCCGAGAAGTTGGAAAAACCACGGACCGTAACTGTTCAGCAGTGCCGCAGATGCGCGGAAGAGGCCTGCGACGTGTGCTATTGCACATGAGCAGGCCGATGACAGCTAAGCGAGCACAGCGAGACTGCGAAGCAGGTGCGGTGCTGCTGGACAGTTACACACACACAAGGAGACTGGCATGACGATACGCATAGGCATCAACGGTTTTGGCCGCATCGGCCGCAACATCTTTCGCGCCATCGATAAAGATCCGCTCTTTGGTGATATCGAAGTCGTCGCCATCAACGACCTGACCAACAACGCCACCCTGGCCCATCTGCTCAAGTACGACTCGATCATGGGAGTGTACGATAAAAGCGTGACCCCCTCCGAGGACGGCATTGTGGTCAACGGCCGCCTGGTTAAAATCTTCAATCACCGCAATCCCGCCGACATTCCCTGGGGCAGGCTTGGAGTCGAGTACGTGGTCGAATCCACCGGTCTTTTCACCGATGCGGACAAGGCGGCCATGCACCTTGAAGCCGGCGCCAAGAAGGTGGTGATCTCCGCCCCGGCCAAGGGCAAGGTCAAAACCATCGTCATGGGGGTCAACGAAGACGAGTACAACCCCACGGAAGACCACATTATCTCCAACGCCTCCTGCACCACCAACTGCCTGGCCCCCATGGTCAAGGTCATCCTCGACCGCTTCGGCATCAAGACCGGGTTGATGACCACGGTCCACTCCTATACCAACGACCAGTGCATCCTGGATTTTCCGCACAGCGACCTGCGCCGCGCCCGGGCCGGGGCGCTCTCCATGATCCCCACCAAAACCGGAGCCGCGGCCGCCGTCTCCCTGGTGATCCCCGAGCTGAAAGGCAAGTTCGACGGCTTGGCCGTGCGGGTGCCCACCCCCAACGTCTCCCTGGTGGACGCGGTCATGGAGGTGGAACGGCCGACCACGGTGCCGGAGGTGAACCAGGCCCTTAAAGAAGCCGCCAACCGGTATCTGGGCTATTCGGAAGAGCCCCTGGTCTCCATCGACTACCAGGGCAACCCGCACTCCTCGGTAGTGGACGCCCTGTCCACCAAGGTTATCGGCACCTCGGTCAAGGTGCTCTCCTGGTACGACAACGAATGGGGCTACTCCAACCGGGTGCTGGATTTGATTTTGATGATGGAGAGTCAGAAGCCGCTGTAAGGACGGAACGGACCTGGGAATCTGGATATCATGCCCGGCTGGGTGATATCCAGGAGCCGGCAGGTCGGGTAGAGCACAGCGAAACCAGGCGCAAACAACTCCAGCGCGGAAGGCAAATCATGCTGTACCGGCGCGGCGACGAAACCGGTGCATGACACCCGCGACCCGCCATACGCATACAAAGGCAAAGCCACCGTCATCCCGTCGGTGACCGTGGATTTCTGCCCGGCCTGCTGTGAAGTTGTCCTTGGGGCCGCCGACTCGGCACGCTCCGGCACGGCGCCGCTGGAGTTCAACAAGCAGGTAAAAACCGAAGGCTGAACGGCATGACCACCGACCATACCCCGCCGGAACTCGAATCGGACGCCCTCAAGGCCAACCTCCTTGAAACCGCGGTGGATTCGGTGACCATCGATGAGGCGCTGCTGCCGCTCCTTGAGATCGTCAACAACTACCGGGGGATAAGCACAACCCTGGAAACCCTGCTCTATGAGGTCAGCCATCCGTTCCGCAACTGGAAGATGATCCTGCCCCGGCTCCGTTCCTTTGTTCTCAAAAATATCGACCATTATTTCCGGCACGAGCAGGGGCCCCAGGCCTTCCCCCTCTTCTGCGGAATATTCCTCAAGGCGGTGGAGGATTGCCGCAAGAACGAACCGCTGCTGGCCACGGCCATGGAAGGGTTGCTGGCCTACCTGGACAAACAGACCTCCCTGCTTGCCGACGACAGCCTGCCGCGCTATCAAACCGCCCTGGCTGCGTGTTTTGAGCGCCTTCGCGCGCTGGACGACGAGGTGCTGCTCTTTTTGGTCCAGGGCCACCATCCCCTGGGCAAGATCCTGGCCCGGCTGCACGGGTTGTGCCTTGCCGCTCCGGGCTGCAGCGGCGAGACAAGCGCGGCCCGCCTTCTGCAGCGGGTTCTGACCCTCAACTACCGCTATTGGCTGAAGGAAGAAGACCCCCTCGCCTGGTTTACCGCGCAATGCGGCGATCTCTGCATGGGCTGGCGCTCCGGCACCCTGTTCAACGCCATTTCCCATCAACGGCTGAACGAACATCTCGCCGCCGTCACCCAGCTTGATCCGGCAGCCCCCGGCGCTTTGGGCGCCATGCTTGCCCTGCCCAACCACATGGACATCATCCGCCTCTACAAAGAGGCGCCGGACCGGCTCGGAGAGGAGATCGCCACCGAAGAACTGGCCATGGACCGCTTTGCCGAGAACCGCAAGCTGCTCTTTCTCTTCCGGATCATGGACACTGCGGGGCTGGGACTGATCCACGAGGAAACCCTGCGCGAGATCAACCGCAGCCTGGTCCAGCTCATCCGCCAGCAAACCTTCGAGGAGATCGAGCGCTTCCTGCTCACCACCCTGACGCTCCTCAAGGCCAATGTCAAAAAATACCCGCACACCTCGCTGCAATGCATCCAGGTTCTGGGAAGCGAGGTGTTCCATCGCGGCAACAGCCGTCTGGTGGAAACCTTTCTCTTCGAGACGGTGCGCTTCGGCTTCCAGTACGCCAACTTTCAGGGGCTCAACGACGACTGGCAGCCCATCACCAACCCGGCCCATCTGGACAACATCCGGGTCTGGCTCAGCCTGATCATGCAGGAGCCGAAATGGTGCTCCACCCTGTTTTCCGCCCTGATCATCAATCTCAAGCTCTCGGGCACCTGCGTCAAGGATACCGACCTCTTCCAGCGCGACATCACCCAGCTTTTGAACCACCCCATCGAGCCCATCTACAACCTGGCCAAGCAGTTCACCAAATTGATGCCGGTTTTCTTCAATGAAATCGGGGCGGAAGGGCAGCTCCGCGATGTGTCCACCGAACTCGACGAGATGCACCGCCGCAAGGACCGGCTCATCCATTTCCTGCGCAAGCAGAGCCATGTGGAGTCGAGCAACCTGATCGTCGATTTCATCGAAGCGATCTTTCGTTTCTGGCAGACCCTGGACAAAGCCGCCCTGGCGCCCTACCTGCCCGAGGAGGTGCTCGCGGAGGTTTCGAACCAGGGGCTGTTTGTCGAGGACCTCCACACCCTGATGGGCCGCGTGCTGGGCCATGATAGCCCCATCTCCCGGATCGAGGAGCTGCTGACCTGGGACGACCACCGCCGCGACACCTGGCTGGCCGGACAGCAGGGGATTAAATCCGAAGAGATCCGCCGTTTCACCCTGATGGTCGAGATGTACCAACTCTGCCACCAGAAGTACAACCTCGGCGTGCAGGAGATCCGGCAACAGCTCCATCTCGCGGCCAAAAGCGGTTTTCCGGAAATGGAACAGTTGCTGGGCGATCTGGAGATCTGCGACACCTTCCAGTGCCTGGAGGCGCTGCTCGACACCCTGGAGAGCCTCAAGGAAACCATCCAGAGCCCGGAGAAATTCGAGGCCAAGGAGGATATCTACTACAAGCGCCACATCGCCGTGGACATCCCCTCGGTCTACGGCCGCTACCGGGAGAAGAAATTCGACGCCCTCGGCCTCACCTTCCGCTTGGAAAACCTGGCCAACGTCTATCTGGAAAAACTGCCCGAAACCGTCAACCTCGCCTTCATCACCCGGGCCACCTTCATCCGGATCATCAAATGTCTGCGCCTTTACCTGCGGGCCCTGAAGATCGACGGCATCACCAGCCGGCGGCTGGAAACCTACATGTCGCTCCTGACCAGCTCGTTTAACATCAAGCGCTTCTCCTACACCCAGTACCTCGACATCTTCCGGGGGTTCACCGAGGGGGTGAAGGATATCATCTACACCTATTACACCAACATCCACGAAAACAACCTCTCCATCATCATCCCCAAGATCGGCGAGGCCAACCTGCTGCCCAAACACCGCTCGCTCTGGGAGCCTGACGATCTTCCGGCCAGCATCCTGAGGCTTTCCGAAACCTTCATGCGGGATCTCATCGCCACCACCTTCGGCCTCCAGCATCTGGACAACTTCATCACCCGCATCTACCAGACCCTGGAGCACCAGAAAGAGATCCTGAGCGAAGAGGATCTCGATCTGCTGATGACCTACAACCCGGACCGGGCGGTGAGCAGCCTGCACCTCAAGAACCACCACACCAATAACCTGATCCTCTTGGGCAACAAAGGCTTCAATCTCACCGTGCTGGCCACGGACGACAAACCCGTGCCCCCGGGCTTTATCATCACCACCGAGATCTTCCGCTGCTGGCCGGTGATCAAGGGATTTTACAAAGCCCGCGACGAGTTCATGGGCCAGGTCAAAAAATCCCTGGCCGAGATGGAAAAAAATACCGGCCGGCGCTTCGGCGATCCGGCCAACCCCCTGCTCCTTTCCGTGCGCAGCGGCGCGGCGATCTCCATGCCGGGAATGATGGCCACCATCCACAATGTGGGACTCAACGAGGAGATCAGCCAGGGGTTTGCCGGATCATCGGGCCAGGACTATCCCCCATCCTGCCAGATCGACTATCTGGCCTGGGACAATTACCGACGCTTTCTCCAGTCCTGGGCCATGGCCGAAGGCATGGAGCGCGAGGGTTTCCAGGCCCTGATGAACGAGGCCAAGAACCGTTACGGCATCGCGGTGAAAAAAGATTTTTCCGCATCCCAGATGCGGGAGCTGGCCCTGGAGTATCAGGAAAAGATCCGGAAGGCCGGCATCTGTATTCCGGCCGATCCCTGGCAGCAGCTCACCGGCGCGGTGGAGCTGGTGCTCAACTCCTGGTATGCGCAAAAAACCATGGAATACCGTGGGTTGATGGATGTTTCCGAGGCCTGGGGCACGGCGGTCATCGTCCAGGCCATGGTGTACGGCAACCTGGGGCCGGAATCGGGCAGCGGCGTGCTCTTCACCGCCCATCCCTACCGCAAGGTGAGCCGGGTGGCCCTGTGGGGCGACTACGCCACCGGCGACCAGGGCGAGGATATCGTCAGCGGCCTGGTCAAAACCCAGCCCATCTCGGTGGAACAGGCGGAGCTGGACGGCCGGCCCGAGGAAAACAGCCTGGAGAGACGGTTTCCCAAGGTGTACGAACGATTGCTCGCCATCGCCCGGGAGCTGGTCTATGAAAAACGCTGGAACCCCCAGGAGATCGAATTCACCTTTGAAGGTCCGGAGGAAGAGAACCTCTTTCTCCTCCAGACCAGGGACATGATCACCATCAAGAAGCGGGAAAAATTCGCGGTGTTCACCGAGGGCAAGGCGCTGGACAAGGCCTTGCTCGGCTTCGGCATCGGTGTATCCGGCAGCGCCCTCTCGGGCCGCGCCGTGTTCTCCGCCGCCAATATCAGGCAGCTCAAGGAACAAGACCCCGCCACCCCGCTGATCCTCATCCGCCAGGACACCGTGCCCGAGGATATCAAGGAGATCGCCATGGCCGAGGGATTGCTCACCGCGCGCGGGGGGCAGACCTCCCATGCGGCGGTGGTCACCATCCGTCTGGAAAAAACCTGTGTGGTGGGCTGCAATGCTTTGAAGGTGTACGAGGCGGAGGAGCGCTGCGAGATCAGCGGACGCGAGATCCGTTTCGGCGATGCGATCAGCATCGACGGGCGCAAGGGGATATTTCTGCTGGGCAGCCATCCCGTGCGGGAAGAGGTGCAGATCCTGCCGCTCTAGGAGAGTTTTTTGACTTTCTTGTGCTGGCGGTGATACCCGAGCACGGTTTCGGCCAGGGCCTTTGCCTGAAAGGGCTTGAGCACATAGCCCTGGATGCCGAGCTTGAGGCAGGCCAAGACCTCCTGCTTGTCGGCGACGGAACTGACCATGATCACGGTGGTGGCCGTGTCCTTCAGGGTCTGCCGGATGGTCTTGAGGGCGGTGAAGCCATTCATGAGCGGCATCATGATATCCATCAACAGGATATCGGGCTGCCAACTTTTGAAAACCGCCAACGCCTCTTCGCCGTCGGCGGCCAGCCGGATTTCAAACTGCTCCCCGTCCCGGAAGGCGATCTGGAAAAGCTGCCGGGTGACCTCTTCGTCTTCGGCAATCAGAATTTTCAGTTTTTCAGCCATATTCCTGCAACTCCCGCGCTCGATATCCTGTGGTAAAGAGCTGATGTGTTACCCCTTTTTGGCAGGATCAACAAGAAAAAAATTCTTGGAGCAAGGCATGCGGGTTTGGGACATTCACCCCGGATTTCTCAACAGACAAAGCCTGTTGGGCGAACATCGGGAAATCCATGCCATCCACACCGTTCTCAGCCAACACAAAAAGGGGTATTCCCGCCACCCGGAAACCCTCCGCTGGCAAAACCATCTTCCCGCCCTGTGGCTTCGCCACGAACAGGTGGTTGCCGAGATGCGTCTGCGCGGCTTCAACCATTTCAGCCCGCTTCCCCCCCCGCGCACGGAGATCATCTGGCCCAGCGTGTTCATCGATGCACCGGACCGCCAATTTTCCCTGCTCGCCGGGAAGTACGCCCACAAAGAGCAGGGAAGGATCCCCTTGCCCGTCACCGCGGAGGAGCTCCTCCGCGCCCAAGCCCTCTCCCTGGCGGGCCGCGAAGCCGTGCTTGCCGAAAGCAGGCCGCCGTATTGAGCGCATTGCTCATTGCGCGCAAAAGGGTTCCCGCACCGCGCCATCCCCGTCGAGCTTGCAGGCCAGGATTTTCGGATCATGATAGAAGAGCAGCCATGCATCCTTGGCACCCGCCTGGGCCAAAAACCGTTCCTTGGCCGCAACGGAATCAAGGGGGAAATTGTCGTAGGCCGTGATCCAGAGCGGGTTGCTGTTGCAGGGCATGGGCAGCAGGTCCCCCAGATGCAGAGCGATTTGCCCTCCCGATTCGAGCCAGACCGCCTGATGCCCCCTGGTGTGACCCCCGGTTCGCTCCACACGCACCCCCGGCATAATTTCCTCCTCCCCGTCGACCAGATGCAGATTCTTTCCCTCCACCAACCCCGCGAAGTTCTCCGGCCAGTAGGCGTCGGCCGAACGGATGTTTGGGGCCAGCACATCCTCCCATTCCTGGCGCTGCATGTAGTGCATGGCCGCGGGAAAGGTCAATTCCAAGCCGCCGCTGTCGCCCAGCATGGTGACGCCCCCGGCATGGTCGAAATCGCCGTGGGTGAGGATGACGTGGCTGATGGCCTCGCGGCAGAGGCCAAGCCGGGCCAGGCCGGCCACAAGCTCCCATTCGGCCCGCACCCGGAAAATACCCTTCTGCTTGGGTGTCAGCTTGTTGCCGAGACCGGTTTCGATGAGCACATTGGACTGGCCCGTGTGCAGCAGCATGGGCGAATTTGCCAGCAGCACATGGTTGTCCGGGGTGGCAGCGCATTTCTGCTCCCACAGCGCCTTCGGCACCACCCCGAACATGGAGCCGCCGTCGACCTCGAACACCCCTCCTTGCAGCCGGCGGATGGTGAAAGCGCCAAGCCTGAAACCCTGAGACATCTTTTGTTCTCCCCGGTTTTTTCATGCTACAATACCACCATGACCACCCACATCACAATCGGCATCAGCGCCTGTCTCTTCGGCCAAAATACCCGCTACGACGGCGGCCACAGGCTGGAACAGGGGCTGTTGGACCTTGTGGCCGGAAACGTTGTGCTGATGCCGCTCTGCCCGGAGGCGGAATGCGGCCTGGGCATCCCCCGCGAGCCCATGCAACTGGAGGGAAACCCGGAAAATCCGAAGCTGCTGACCATGGCCACCCGCCAAGACCTGACCGACCGGATGCGGATCTGGATCGGGCAACGGCTGAACAGGCTGGCTGGCGAGGCTGTTGGCGGCCTGATCCTCAAAGCCCGCTCTCCTTCCTGCGGCATGCGGGTCCCGGTGCATGGGCCCTGGACAGGGGAGAACGCATACAGCCTCGGGCTCTTTGCCCGCGCCTGCCGGCAGCGTTTCCCCACCCTGCCCATTGCCGACGAAGAGGAGCTGCGCGACCCCGCCACGCTGGCGGCTTTTCTCAAACGCGCTGCAGACCATGCCCAAAACACCCGGGAGGACCAGAGATGATCGTCGGTGTGCCCAAAGAGATCAAGGAAAAGGAGTTCCGGGTGGGTATCGTGCCCTCCGGGGTCAAGGCGCTGGCGCAGGCCGGGCATACGGTGCTGGTCGAGCAGGGGGCCGGCCTGGGCAGCGGCATAGCCGATGCCGAATACACCGGGGCTGGCGCCGCAATGGTCGCAACCGCCGCCGAGGTCTGGGGCAGGGCGGAGATGGTCATGAAGGTCAAGGAGCCGCTGCCGCCGGAATACCCGCTGTTGCGGCCGGGGTTGATCCTTTACACCTATCTGCATCTGGCTCCGCTCCCGGAACTGACCCAGGTGTTGCTCGACGCCCGGGTGACTGCAGTGGCCTACGAAACCGTGCAGCTCGACAACGGCGCCCTGCCGCTCCTGGCCCCCATGAGCCAGGTGGCCGGACGCATGGCCATCCAGGTAGGCGCCCATTTTCTGGAAAAAGAGGCGGGCGGCCGCGGGGTGCTGCTGGCCGGGGTGCCGGGCGTGGCGCCGGGGCATGTCGCCATCCTCGGGAGCGGCACCGTGGCAATCAATGCGGCGCAGATGGCCATGGGGCTGGGCGCCCGGGTGACCATGCTGGGCCGCAATCTGCCCAAACTGGCGGAACTGGACGCCCTGTTCCGGGGCAGACTGAAAACCCTGGCCAGCAACCGGCAGAACATTGAGGAGGAGCTTGCCAAGGCCGATCTGGTGGTGGGGGCGGTGCTGGTGGTGGGCGCGCGCTCTCCAAAGCTGATCACCCGGGAGATGCTTTCCCTGATGCCAAAGGGCGCGGTGATCGTGGACGTGGCCATCGACCAGGGCGGCTGCGCCGAAACCTCCAGGCCAACCTATCATTCCGACCCGGTCTACGAAGTGGACTCCATCCTCCACTACTGCGTGGCCAACATGCCCGGCGCGGTGCCCCGCACCTCGACCTTCGCCCTGACCAACGCCACGTTGCCCTATGCCATGGCCATGGCCGACAAGGGCTTTGGCCGCGCCATGCAAGAAGACCGGACTTTATTGCGGGGGGTGAATGTCCACGGGGGAAAACTCGTCAGCAGGGAGGTGGCCCAATCCCAGGGCCGGGAATGGGAAGAGATTTCTTTCTGAAACTACTCCTTCCCCTGTCTCTGCACAACCGCCAGTTGCCGATCATGTACCCTGCTCAGAAAAAACAGGGCCGTGATCGCCCCCAGCAGAGCCAGGGCCATGTCCGACTGGGTGTCCCAGACATAGCCCTGGGTGGCGAGAAAGGCATCGGCCTCCGTGCCGGAAAGCTCCGCCACCCACCACTCCAGCAGCTCGTAAAAGGCGCTGATCGCCAGACAGACGCAGACCACCAGAAAGTTGAGCCAGCCGCGCCCGTTGACCACCGCCTTACGGAGCAGAATCTCGCGGGCCACCATGGCCGGGATAAAGCCCTGGGCAAAATGACCCAGCTTGTCGTAGTTGTTGCGCGGCCAGCCGAACACCTCCTTGAGCCAGTTGAACACAGGTTCCTCGGCGTAGGTGTAATGGCCGCCCTGCATCAGGATCAGGCTGTGGATCAGGATAAGAATATAGACCAGGGGGGTGAGCGGAAAACGGCGGCGGGTGGCAACCAGCACCCCGGCTGCAATCAAGGCGGGCAGCACCTCCAGAAACCAGATGTAGAAATCCTTTGGCGCAATGCCGGACCAGACCAGCGCCGCCAGATAAATACCCCACCACAGCATTGCACCCATACTATTCCTTGTCCTCCAGATCGCTGAAATCACTACGCACCTGCTCCAGACGGCTCCGATACCCCTCGGCATCGCCGTACTCCAGAAATTTCCCGTAGCGGCTGTGCATGGAGGCCTGGGGCCGGGCATGCTTGATCGGGCACCAATATTGCTGCGTGCGGCCGGCAATCTCCCGGATGTAGGCGATCAGCCCGTTGACATAGCTGCAGTACATGCAGTTGAGCTTCTCGATCAGGTTGAGATAGGCCAGGGATTGGTGATCCATGATGATGTAGCGGCCCCGCTTCACCCTGGGGATGCCGTAGGCCCGGAAACAGACGGCCTGGAAGATGGTGACCGACAGATCGAGAAACAGGGTCGGAATCAGGATAAACCAGATGAACGGCGCGGTGAGGATATTGAGCAGGGCGGCCTCGGACAAATAGGGGGCGAGGTGCTGCATCAAGGCCCGATGCCTTTTCTTTATCTCCTTCTCAAAGCGGACCTTGCGGCCCGCCACGCGGTAGTAAAACTCCGCCTCCTTCTTTTCAAACTCCTCACGAAGCTCTTGTTCCAGATTCTTCATTGCCTCAAGCAGGGCTTCTATCCGGTTATTCATCGCTCTCCCGTGCGTCTTTGCGCATCACAAAAAAAGCAGGCTGAGCCAATTGGCCCAACCTGCTTTCGTCATCCCTTGCCTTGCAGCGTTTCCGTCTCCCGATCAATAGCTGGGACGGCGGCGCTTCTTGTCTTTTTTCTTTACCTCGGCCTGATTCACCTTCAGTTCGCGGTTCTTGAGCATCATCTTGTTCAGGGCCTTGATCGCCTTATCCGCCTCGGAGTTGCTGGGCATCTCGATGAAACCGAAGCCCTTGGACTGTCCGGAAAACCGGTCCTTGACCAGACTGATGCTGGCGACCTCGCCGTATTGGGAAAAAAGTTCCTTCAGCTCTTCTTCGGTGACCCCAAAAGCAAGATTGCCGATATACATATTCATTGATACATCCTCCCTCATGTGCATGCATAACAACCGCTATCAAAAAACCCAACGCACAGAATTGGCGGATAGCGCCCCGGCCAACGATTGGCCCTTCAGGAGAGGTGCAAAAAAATTAAGGGACCGGTGCGCGGCCCCTCTTCACACATCTTCAGGTAATCTCACAGGGGATTCCGGCCCCTCCCAAAACGGGAAAAAACCAGAATCGAGTCAGTTATATAGCACGGATTGGGGCAACTACTCAAGCTATTTCGCGATTTTTCACATAATGACAAGCAGTTAAGAGGATGCCGTGGTCAGCCACCGCCCCAAAAGCGTGCGCAGCATCTCTTTTTTCACCGGCTTGGCGATGTAATCATCCATGCCTGCCTCCAAACATTTCTGCCGGTCTCCCTCCATGGCGTTGGCGGTCATGGCGATGATCGGCAGCCGTTTGCCGTTTTGGGATTCCTGCTCGCGAAAGGCCATTGTGGCCTGGTAGCCGTCCAGCACCGGCATCTGGCAATCCATGAGCACCAGGTCGTAGCGCTTCTCCGCCAGCGCGGCCAGAGCCTTTTCCCCGTTCTCGGCAAGATCGACGGTGAGCCCCATACCGGCGAGCATCTTGCCTGCCACCATCTGGTTGACCTTGTTGTCCTCCACCAGCAGAATATGGCCCTGCAAGGGTCCTTCCGCCTGGGCTTCCTGTTCTTTCTCTTCCTCGGCTTGGGCAGTCTTGGCCGCCACCGAAAAATCCAGCTCGCACCAGAAGGTGGAGCCCTGGCCCGGCTCGCTCTCCACCCCGATCTTCCCGCCCATCATCAAAACAAGCTGGCGGACAATGGCCAGGCCCAGACCGGTGCCGCCGTATTTTCTGGTGGTGGAGCCGTCCCCCTGGGTAAAGCTCTGGAACAGATCCTTCTGCTTTTCCTCCGGGATGCCGATGCCGGTGTCGCACACCTCAATCCGCAGCATCACCCGGGAAGCAAAGGCCGACAGGACCCGGACCCGGACCCGCACCTCGCCCTGCTCGGTGAATTTGATGGCGTTGGTGATGAAATTGATCAGCACCTGGCGCATCCGGGTCGGATCGCCCAGAAGCATCTCCGGCAACTGCGGGTCGATCTCCGCGACCAGGGCGACATTTTTGGCCTGGGCCTGCCCGTGGAGCAGGGTCGCCAGATCCCCCGCCAGTTTGCGCAGGCTGAAGGGGATATCCTCCAGCAGCATCTTGTGCGCGGCGATCTTGGAAAAATCGAGAATGTCGTTCAGGATGGACAGCAACGCCTCGCCCGAGGAATAGGCGGTCTTCACATAATCGCTCTGGGCTTCGTCCAGCCTGGTGTCCTGTAAAAGCTGCAGGGTCCCGAGGATGCCGTTCATGGGTGTGCGGATTTCATGGCTCATGTTGGCGAGAAATTCATCCTTGGCCCGACTCGCTGCCTCGGCGGCATCACGGGCCTGGACCAGCTCACCCTCCGTGGCCTTGCGCCGCTCATTCTCGGCGATAAGCTCCAGGTTGAGGGATTCGCTTTCCTCGCTGGCCTGTCTGAGATGCGCCACCAGGGCATCGTTGACAAACCGCGCCTCCAGGGCCGAAAACAGGGACTCCTGCATGCGGGTTGCGGAGTTGATCAGCACCAGGATATAAAAAAGAACGATGATCGCCATGACCAGATACAAAGGGCCGCCCTGTTCAAAAAGCCGATAGGAGAGGGGCAAGAGCGGCAGACAGATGTACCAGTAGTAGAGCTTGCGCAACGGTGACAGGATGGGGATGGCTCCGGCGGTCACGCCCGCCGCGATGAAAACAAGACCCATCTGCTCCAGTATCGCGCCGGGTGGGAACAGGAAAAATACCGCCAACCCCCAGAACACACCGGTGAGAAAAACCAGCCCCACATACACATTCACGCAAAGGGGGAAGCTCAGACCTTCGGCCTTGGCGAGTTTTCGGTAGCAACGAATGGCTGCAAGGCGCAAGCCGAAGATGGCCGTCATCCCAAGCAGCCAGCCGGTCAACACTCCTGGGGGAACAACCTTCTCCACCATGAGAAAAAGCGCCCAAGCCAGAACATAGACGGCGGTGCTGCTGGAACCCCCGGAATCAAGAACCAGCCGGATCAGTTCGTCCGTCACCGGTCCGCGGCTCTCTTTCCCCTTGTGGCTGTTATCCAAAAAAAATCTGAGCATGACCGAAGCTATATCCCGCCTATCAGATGATTTCAATGGTTCCGGGTTTGCCTGCCACCACTTCGCCGATGATGCCGAAATCAAGGGGATAATCCCGTTTGCCCAGCCGTTCGGCAATGGAATTGGCCCCCTCGGCGGAAGCGGCAATGAGCAGGCCGCCGGAGGTTTGCGGATCGCAGAGAACCATCTCCATGGGGTCCAGCTCCTCCAAGGCGCTCCGCATGAAAGGCGCGTAAAAGGCCTTGTTCTTGTAGGCCCCCTCCGGGATGATGCCCATGGAGGCATGGTGCAGGGTCTCGGGCAGAATCGGCACGGCCCGCGAATCGATGCGGATGGCCACGCCAGAGGCAATAGCCATTTCGTAGAGATGCCCCACCAGCCCGAAGCCGGTGATGTCGGTGCAGGCGTGCGGACCCACGGTCTGCATGAGCTGGGCCGCCTCCCGGTTCAGGGTGGCCATGACCCGGGTGATCATGGCCTCGGTGCCCCGTGCGGCCACGCCGCCCTTGAGGGCGGTGGAGAGGATCCCGGTGCCCAGGGGCTTGGTAAGGAGCAGCAGATCCCCCACCCGGGCGCCGGAATTGAGGAGCACCCGGTTGGGATGCACCACACCGGTTACGGAAAGCCCGTATTTCAACTCGGGGTCTTCGATGGAGTGCCCGCCCACCAGCAAGGCCCCGGCCTCCTTGATCTTATCAAGCCCGCCGCGCAGAATCTCCTGCAGAACGGACCGCCCCAGCTCCTTGATGGGAAAGGCCACCAGGTTCATGGCCAGGAGCGGTTTGCCGCCCATGGCGTAGACGTCGGAAAGCGCATTGGCCGCAGCCACCTGGCCGAACTGGTAGGGGTCGTCGACAATGGGGGTGAAAAAATCCACCGTCTGGATGAGGGCGGTGTCGTCGTTGAGACGGTACACCCCCGCATCCTCGCCCGTTGACGCGCCCGCGATCAGGTTCGGGTCGGTGGGCAGGTCAAGGCCGCACAGTAATTGGTCCAGGTCCCCCGGACTCAATTTGGCGGCTCAACCCGCGGCTTTGACGGTGCTGGTCAGCTTCAGTTTGGTCATTGTTCCTTCCGTTTGGGTCATATAACAAAGGGCCTTCGACAAGCTCAGGCCGAACGGTGTTGTCTGAAAAAATTCAGACTATCCCCTAATTCTTTAACGTCATTCCCGCGCAGGCTGGAATCCATGCGATCGAGCTAATTCCTCTGGATTCCCGCCTGCGCGGGAATGACTTGGCTGTGCCGAGCAAACAATTAATATTCCGTTCGTGCTGAGCCCTGTCGAAGCACCGCTTTAAAACACCTTCCGAGTTCTTACGAATCTGTTTTCCAAGGTATCTCGCGATACACCCCTTCCGCTTCCTTACAAAAAATCCGTGCAATATCGATGTCGGCTGCCGCCAGAATACCCTGCACCTCGGCAAACTGGGCCGGGGCAAAGGTGATGGCCATGCCGCAATCCCCGCTGATTTCCCGGGGCACCGGCACCACATCCAGGGCGATGTTGCCGGCTTTGAGCAACTGTTCCGCCTTGAGCACGTAGTGGATGGAAAAAAAAATAGCCACATACGATCCGCTCGGGTGGCACTCATTTTGGGCGACGGTCATAAAGCTCCCCCTCCCTCGACGGGAGGAGGCGGGGGGGTGGGTGAACTGGCCAACCGCCTCACCTCCTGCACCTTCCCCCTCACCCTATCCCTCTCCCGCAGGGGGAGAGGGGATTTTTTTACATGTTGCAATTTTCTCATCGGATCGTGCTGACTTGCTGCTTTCATAGCTAAAAAATTCAGAGGCAGACAGCTCAAGCCTCCGCCATTTCCTCTTTAGCATCCCGGCCCAGCAGGGCCTGAACCGCCTCACCGCACGGCTTGTCCTCATAGATCATGGCATACACCTGCTCCAAGATGGGCATCTCCACCCCGATCTTCTTGGCCAGGGCCATGGCGGAACGGGTGGTTTTCACCCCCTCGGCCACCATCTCCATCTCGGCAAGGATCTGCTGCAAGGTCTTGCCCTGCCCGAGCTTGAGGCCCACCTGCCGGTTGCGGCTCAGATCGCCGGTGCAGGTAAGGACCAGATCGCCCATGCCCGCCAGGCCGGAAAAGGTGAGGGGCTTGGCGCCCATGGCCACCCCGAGCCGGGTGATCTCGGCCAGCCCCCGGGTGATGAGGGCGGCGCGGGTGTTGGTGCCGTAGCCCAACCCGTCGCAGATGCCCGCTGCTATGGCGACGATGTTCTTCAGCGCCCCGCCCAGCTCCATGCCGATCACATCGGTGCCAGCGTAGACCCGGAAGCGTTCGGTGTGAAAGATATCCTGGAAAAACCTGGCCCCCTCGATGGTGGGGGCGGCGACCGTCACGGCGGTGGGGATGCCTCCGGCCACCTCCTTGGCAAAACTCGGCCCTGCCAACACCCCAAGCTGCCCCTTGAAATCAGGGCGCAGGGAGGTCAGTACCTCTGCCATCACCTGGTTCATGGTGAGCAGGGTCTCGTTTTCCACCCCCTTGGTGGCGGAGATGATCGCGGCGTTCGGCGCTAGATGGGGCGCAAGAAGGGTGAACACCTCCCGGTAGACATGGGAAGGAACCACCATGACCACCACAGATTTACCGGAAACAGCCTGGGCAAGATCAGCAGTAGGGCGCACCGTAGTGGGCAAGGGAAAGCCGGGGAGGTAGGTGATGTTTTCCCGATCCCGCAGGAGTCCGGCCACATGGTCAGGCCGATGGGCCCAGAGATCAACACCAAACCCCTTGTCGCCAAGGAGCTTGGCCAGAGCGGTTCCCCAGCTACCGGCGCCGATCACCGCTATGTTTTCAGGAGGGGTCATGGGTCTTCCTGGAGGATTTTGCTGTTTGCGTGTCAGTAGGAGATTGTAGGCAAATACGGCTTCATAAATTTGTGAACCAATCTTTATCCACGGTGACTTTTTCAATCATCTCAGTATGTAATCCGAGTTGAAGTTCTTTTAATTTTTCTGCCAGTTGTTCTCCGTCAACGAGGTCTATTGGTGGTGCCCCATCTCGAGTTGCCTCCTTCAGCGCGGCTGGTGTAAACGTGCCCGTGGTGATAAATAAGCCCTTATCTGCCCTTCCCACCATTGCACCCCGGAAATCACGGATATCGCCCGCAGATACCGAGCCTTGGTATTTTTTGCATTGAAATATGACGTGAAAGCTCATAAATCCATGGATTCTGGCAATACCCTTACCGTCTATTCCGCCGTCACCTGTTCGTCCAGTAACCTCAACTTGGACAAAACCGGATTCTCTCAGTAGACGCTGAGCAAGTCTTTCAAAAGCATCGGGGGATATTTCTTTCGTTAGAATATGGTACAATTCTTCTTTCCAGCCCTGAGCCTCTGGAGTATCGCTGTCCACCAATTCAATGGAGTCGTTCTTGGCTTTTTTGTTCTTCTGTTTTGATTCAGCCTTGTCCGCCTCCCTAATCTCCCTTACAACCGTTTGCGGATTTACATGCTTTTGTTGCTTGGCCAGCTTCGTCAAGGCCCACACACCTCGGCTGGAGTTTTCTAGATATCCATATTTCTTAAGATAGGTACGCGCCCAAGCCAAGCGGTAAGCAACCTCGGTTTGATTGCTTTTTTCATGATTGTGCGGAACAGATGAGATTTCCTCATCAATACTTTCCAGTTCCAGCACCTTTTCATAAATTTCGTCAATTGACCCAGAACCACCAAGCGCAAACAACGCATCCAATAGCGGATTCATCAAGGAATCAAATGTTGGCATTTGTTTGCGCATAGGCGATCCTTACCTTACAGCCCACCAAGTTATTTCATGAGAGCCAGGAACCATAAACCCACCATCATCATCCTGCCTTATCCGCTTTTCAAATACGTCTTCAAGTCCCGGTAGTAATTTTCATGGGGCCCGATCATGATAAGCTCAAGACTTTCGTCCTTGATACAGCGGTAGGCAAGAAGATACATCTGGCTCTGCACCGTGAACTTGTGGACAAAAACACCCCGCAAATCGCCTTTCTTTTCCGAGCCAAGGGCGGGATTTTCGATAATCCGCCTGATTGCGCTGTCTAACTCAGACTTCTCTTTTGCGTTGAATTTTTTAACTTTTTTCGCAAAGGATCGTGATTGATAAATCTTCATGGATCATCAACCGAATTGATACTCTGTCTTCTCGTCGTGCTCCAGCTCTTCAAGCCCCATCAAAATTTCCTTGATAAGGCTGTAGGTGAGATCCGGGTTTTCTTCCGAGCATTTGCCGATCCGCGCCCAATGCTCGATCTGGCCGGTCAGGGATCGGTGCTCGATTTTACTGAACCGTTTCGCCTCACCGACCAACTCTTCTGATATTCTTACCGCCATTGCCATAGTACACCTCCATGATTGATCTCATGGATACATTTTACGATCATTAATTGCAAAATGCAACTTTTTGTATCACTCTGCGGTTTCCTCGTCCTCGCCTTCCTCATCCTCGGAAATAATCTCGGCCATGCGATCAACCGCCATAACCTTTTCACCCTCATCCAACTTGAAGAGCCTTACCCCCTGGGTGTTGCGGCCAATAACCCGCAGGTCGCGCATGGAGATGCGGATAATCTTGCCGCCGTTGGTGATCATCATCAGCTCGTCTTCGTCCGTCACCTGCAGGGCCCCGACCACCTGGCCGTTGCGCTCGCTGGCCTTGATGGCGAAAACCCCCTTGCCGCCGCGTTTGATCAGCCGGTAATCCTCCACCTCGCTGCGCTTGCCGTAGCCGTTTTCCGTGACCACCACCACAGAGGAGCCCTCGTGCACCACATCCACGGAGACCACCTCGTCGCCCTCGGCCAGGTTGATGCCCTTGACCCCGGTTGCGGTGCGGCCCATGCTGCGGACGTTCTGCTCGTTGAAGCGCACCGACATGCCGCCCCGGGTGACAACCAGGATATCGTTGGAGCCGTTGGTCAGCACCGCGCCCAAGATCTCGTCATCCTCACGGATGGTCAGGGCGATCTTGCCGCGCCGGATGGGGCGGCGGAACTCGTCGAGCACGGTCTTCTTGACGATGCCCTTCTTGGTGATCATCATCACGTGGCACTCTTCACCCTCGGGGATGTCGAAGGTTTTCACCGGCAGAATGGCCATAACCTTTTCGCCCTCGGTGAGCTCCAAAAGGTTGACAATGGCCTTGCCCCTGGCGATGCGGCCCGCCTGCGGGATCTCGTACACCTTGCGCCAGAAGACCTTGCCGTGGTTGGTGAAGAAGAGGAAGGTGTCGTGGGTGGAGGCGGTGTACATGTGGGAGACGAAATCCTCCTCGATGGTGTTGGCGCCCTTGATGCCCTTGCCGCCCCGCCGCTGCGAGCGGTAGAGGTCCACGGGGTTGCGCTTGATGAAGCCCTCGTGGGTGACCGTAACGACCATCTCTTCCTGCATGATCATGTCTTCCGGCAAAATCTCGTCCGGGGCCTCGATGATCTCGGTGCGCCGCTCGTCGCCGTACTGCTCGATGATCTCGCTGAACTCGTCGCGGATGATCTTCATCACCAGATGCTGGTCGGCCAGCACCTGCTTGAACCAGGTGATCTGTTTCATCAGCTCTTCATACTCGCTGACGATCTTTTCCCGCTCCAGACCGGTGAGCCGGTGCAGACGCATCTCCAAAATGGACTGGGCCTGGATCTCGGAGAGGGCAAAGCGGGCGATAAGCCCGATCTTGGCTTCCGCCGGATTGGCGGATTTCTTGATCAGCTCCACCACCTCGTCGAGGTTGGTGATGGCGATCTTGAGCCCTTCCAAAATATGGGCCTTTTCCTCGGCCTTCTTGAGGTCGTAGGCGGTGCGGCGGTAGACGATGGTCTTGCGGTGCAGGAGGAAGTATTCCAAAATCTGCCGCAGGTTCAAAATCTCGGGCCGGTTGTTGACGATGGACAACAGAATAATGCCCATGCTCCGCTGCAGCGGGGTCAGCTTGTACAACTGGTTGATCACCACCTCGGCAATGGCGTCCTTTTTCAGCTCAAGCACGATGCGCATCCCATGGCGGTCGGACTCGTCGCGCACCTCGGCGATGGTCTCTATCCGCTTTTCCTTGACCAGGAGGGCGATCTTCTCGATGAGGAACGCCTTGTTCTGCTGGTAGGGGATCTCGGTGATGATGATGGATTCCCGGCCGCTCTTGCTTTTCTCCACCTCGGTTTTCGAGCGCATGAGGACGGAGCCGCGCCCTGTTTCATAGGCCTCGCGGATGCCGGCCCTGCCGCAGATATAGGCGCCCGTTGGGAAATCCGGGCCGGAGATATGATCCATCAACTGGTTGACCGTGATGTTCGGGTCGTCGATCATGGCGATCAGGCCGTTCATCACCTCCACCAGATTATGGGGCGGGATATTGGTGGCCATGCCCACGGCAATGCCGGAGGAGCCGTTGATCAGCAGGTTGGGAATCCGGGAGGGGAAAACCACCGGCTCCATATGGGAGTTGTCGTAGGTGGGCACGAAATCAACGGTTTCCTTTTCAAGGTCCGCGATGATCTCCTGGTCGATCTTGGTCATGCGCGCTTCGGTGTACCGCATGGCCGCAGGGGAATCGCCGTCCACCGAACCGAAGTTGCCCTGGCCGTCGACGAGCGGGTAGCGCATGGAGAAATCCTGGGCCATGCGGACGATGGTGTCGTACGCCGCGGTATCGCCGTGGGGGTGGTACTTACCGATAACATCACCGACGATACGGGCCGACTTGAGGTGGGGCCGGTTGTGGAAATTGCTCAGCTCCCGCATGGCAAAAAGAGCGCGGCGATGCACGGGCTTGAGGCCGTCGCGCACATCGGGCAGGGCCCGGCCGATGATGACGCTCATGGCGTAATCGAGGTAGGATTTCTTCAATTCCTTCTCGATGGAGATCGAGGCAATCGGCAAATTGTGGGTCATTTCTTCCGACATATTAAAAATCCTTGTTCATTGGATGGAGACCATCCTGAATGTGTTACACCCGAGTCGCTTAAGTTCCCTCCCCCCTGACGGGGGAGGGTTAGGGGGAGGGGGAACTGGCTAGTGGATCGGCTGGCGGCAACGTCACCCACCCCCTCGCCCCCTCCCGTCGAGGGAGGGGGATAAAAGCTACTAAATATCGAGGTCCGCCACCTCGAGGGCATGGTTCTGAATAAAATCACGCCTGGGCTCCACCTTGTCGCCCATGAGGCAGGTGAACATATCGTCGGCCAGGGCCGCATCATCGATACTCACCCGCAGCAGGGTCCTTTTTTCCGGATTCATCGTGGTATCCCAGAGCTGCTCGGGGTTCATTTCACCAAGACCCTTGTAGCGCTGGAGGTTGCTGCCCCTAAACGACTCCTGCCGGACCACGGTGAGCAGCTCCTGCCAGTTGTCCACCGCTATCTCCTTGTTGGCGGTCTCCACGGTGAACGGGGAGGTGAGATACTGCTTTATCTGCCCGTACTGGCGGATGGCGGAGCGGTATTCGCTGATCAGCGGTATCTGGGGGCCAACGGTGATCATCATGTGGGCCTTGTCCTTGATGGCTGCGTCGAATTCCCAACAGCTCGGCCGCCAGCGGCAGGGGCGGATGGCGCCGAGGATCAAATCATTGCTGTGCAATTGCTCCCGCAGATGCTCCACCAGGTTCCGGTCTTCAAACTGATCCGCCGAGGTAATGTCGTTGTCGAGAAGAAAATGGACCATTTCTTCCCAGAGGTTGATGCGGGTCAGGTACTCGATGATCTTCTGGTAGCCGGAGAGGTTTTTCAGCAGGATGATGAGATCCTCGCCCGCCATCTTTTCCGTGCCGGCGCCTACGGTCACCTGGACGCTGGTGCTGGCTTGGGCGAAGAGGTACTGATTGAGCTCGTTCTCATCGGAAAAATACTGTTCCTTCTTGCCGCGGCCCAGGCGATACAGCGGCGGCTGGCCGATGTAGATGTTGCCGTTTTCCACCAGGGGCAGCATCTGCCTGTAGAAAAAAGTGAGCAGCAGGGTGCGGATATGCGCCCCGTCCACATCGGCATCGGTCATGATGATGATCTTGTGGTAGCGGAGTTTATCAAGATCAAACTCATCGCGGCCGATGCCGGTGCCCAGGGCGGAGATGATCTGCTTGATTTCCTCGCTGGAGAGGATCTTGTCGAAGCGGGCCTTTTCCACGTTCATGATCTTGCCGCGCAAGGGGAGGATGGCCTGCACGGAACGGTCCCTTCCCTGTTTTGCAGAGCCGCCGGCGGAATCGCCCTCCACCAGGAATATCTCCCGGTCCTTGGGGTCCTTGGACTGGCATTCGGCCAGCTTGCCCGCCATGAGCAGATCGAGGCCTGAGCCTTTTTTGCGGGAGAGTTCCTTGGCGCGGCGGGCTGCCTCCCGGGCGCGAGCCGCGTCCACCACCTTGGTGAGGATTTTTCGAGCCACCTGAGGGTTCTGCTCAAGATAGATGGAGAGCTTTTCATGGCACACCGTCTCCACGATGGACTTGACCTCGCTGTTGCCCAGTTTGGTCTTGGTCTGCCCTTCGAACTGCGGGTCCGGCACGCGGACGGAGACCACGCAGGTAAGACCCTCGCGCACATCGTCGCCGCCCATCTTCTCCTTCATGTTCTTGGGCACCACATCGTCGCTGGCGTAGCGGTTGATGCACCGGGTCAACGCCCCGCGGAACCCGGCGACATGGGTGCCGCCTTCCTTGGTGTTGATGTTGTTGACAAAGGAAAAGAGCCGCTCGGAGTAGCCGTCGAAGTACTGAAACGCTATCTCCACCTGCACATTATCCCGTTCGCCGGCGATAAATACCGGGTCGGGATGGATATGGGTCCGGTTCCGGTTGAGGTATTCGATGTAGGAGACGATGCCGCCTTCGAAATGGAATATATCCTCGGCCCCGGTGCGCTCGTCGTGCAGGAGTATCTTGACCTCCTTGTTTAAAAAGGCCACTTCCCGCATGCGGGCCTGGATGATGTCGTATTTGAACTCGGTGGTTTCCTTGAAGATATCCGGGTCCGGCATGAAGGTGATCTTGGTGCCGGTTTTTTCCGATTCGCCGAAGGTTTCCATGTCGCCTTGGCGGATGCCGTAGTGGTAGGTCTGACGGTGGATCTTGCCGTTTCTTTTCACTTCGGCCGTGGTCCATTTGCTTAAAGCGTTAACCACCGATACACCCACGCCGTGCAGGCCGCCGGACACCTTGTAGGTGGAATGGTCGAACTTGCCGCCCGCATGCAGGGTGCACATGACCAGCTCCAGCGCGGAAACGCCCTCGGTGTGCATCTCCACCGGGATGCCGCGGCCGTTGTCCTCTACGCTGCAGCTCCCGTCGCGGTGAAATATTACTTTGATGTCCGTGCAGTGCCCGGCAAGGGCCTCGTCGATACTGTTGTCCACCACCTCGTAGATGAGATGGTGCAGCCCCTCTTCCGCCGTATTGCCGATGTACATGGCCGGCCGCATCCGGACGCCCTCAAGGCCGGATAGAACCTTGATCTGATCCGCTCCGTAGTTATTCTGTCCTTCAGTCAAAGTATGAGCCCTCTTCTTGTATTTTCTAATTTTTTTTGTGTTGGAATAATTCGACTAATTTTTTTTATATCTTTTTAAAATCGCACAAAGCCGCTATTACAAAGGTTTCCCAATGGAGCATTTATTTTGTTGTACGGACCTGTGTGTTCTTTCCTTTTCTACGAGTCCTTTATATTTTCATGGGCATGATGATGCTGGCAAAGCCCGGGTCGTCATCGCCTTGAATCATGCAGGGGCTTTCTTCCGAATTGATATAGGCCTTGATGGTCTCGCTGGACATGACCTGCATGGTTTCGATAAAATATTTTCCGTTGAACCCGAGCTTTAAAGGAGCATCATCATAGGTGATGGCTAGTTCATCCTTGGCGCTGCCTATATCCATGCTCTGCGAGGATAGCACAAGTTTGCCTGGTTTTATCTGAAACTGCACGGCGTTGTAGCGGTCTTCGGTGAAGAGATTCATCTTCTTCATCGAGTTCATGAACTGAACCCTTTTCAACCCTATGCATTTTTCTTTTTTGATCATATTGATGATATTTTTATAATCAGGGAAATCACCATTCATCAAACGCACAACGATTATGGAATGGTCGGTTTTTATAACCGCTTGTTTTTCTTCAAAGGATATTTTTATTTCCGCTGAATTTTCCGTGAATTTCCGTATCTCCTGCATGCCTTTGCGGGGGATGAGGATGATCTTTTCCATCTTCAACCCGCTCAAATCATTGTCCACGTTCGTTTCGCACAAAGAAAGACGGTGCCCGTCCGAGGAAACCATGCGGAGCATATTCTTGCCGTCCGCAACATCCTTTTCCACCAGAACACCGGTGAGATTGAATTGGGATTCCCCTTCCGGAGCCACGGAAAATATCGTTTTATCGATGAGATCTTTTATCCTGTCGCTGGCCAGGGCGACGAGATTGTTTTCATCGTACTCGGGAAAGGCGGGATATTCCTCGCTGGGCATTCCGGCCAGCTTGTAATCCGTGGAATCCGCGGTGATCTTTGCCCAGTTGTTTTCCATGATCTCGACGTGGATCTGATCCGCGCCGGATTCCCTGACTATTTCAAAAAGCTTCTTGGCAGGCAGGGTGATCGAGCCGGGGGAGAGTATCTCCGAGGGCAGAGTGTTTCGGATGCCTATTTCCAGATCCGTGGCAGTCAGAAGGAGGGAGTCTGTCTTGGACTCGATCAAGATATTGGAGAGAATGGCTATATTTCCCTTTTTACCGGTTACATTTTGCAGGGAAGCAAGACCTGTCAAAAAATCATCACGGGAGATGTTGAAAATAAGGGACATAAGGGACACTCCATAGAGTAGTAGTAGTTTTATGTATATTTAAAAGATTATGGTTATTACAGGTGTTGATATGTTTAAAAAGACATTAACCTCCTGAAAATTTTAAATATTTTTTAACTGAATGCAGACTGGGAAAAATTGGAAAAGGTTACAAAACAAGTTATCAACAGGTTGTGCAAATAGAGTGAACAGAGTTTCGACAGTCGCGGTTGAGAAGGTGTTGAAAAAATTGTGCACGGGCAGTACGCGGATCAAGATGATAAAATCCATTCAATATATTGATTTCATTATAAAATAATAAAAAATACCTCAACAGCGGCGCTTTTGAAAAAACAGCTACAAAAAGATAGTGTAAAATCAAAAAAAATTCAATGATAATAAATAAAAAGATACTGTATTATGGTAATTTTCGAGCCGCCGGAATACCCATTTTCGTGACCAACCAGCCCAGGGAGCAGAATATTTTTTCATTGTATGGATATAAATAATAAAAAATCATTAATATCAAACTGTTATAATATTTTTAACAAGGCGATTCAGCTCCGTGCTTTTCCCGGGGCTGCAATGGGTGTTGCGTGGGGAGCGCCGGAGAAGAGAGAACGGGTACTTCAGACATACGGACACACCACCTACGGTAGGGAAAACAGGGTTGATGAAGCCACGGTGTACGACCTCGCCTCGCTGACCAAGCCGCTGGCCACCACCCTGGCGCTGCTCGCCCTGTTGAAAGAACAACGGCTGCAACTTACCGAGCGGATCTCGGATATCTTTCCCCTGACAAGGGATTCATTCCTGCACAGGGTCTCGCTCAGGGATATTCTCTGCCATTGCGCCGGCTTTTCGGCCCATAAACCCTATTATCTCGAATTGCTCCGCCTGCCGAAGGCCAAAAGAAAGGAAGCGCTTCTCGACCTGCTTCTCGCGGAATATCCAGCCTATGAACCTGGCAGCGCCTCGGTGTACAGCGACCTTGGTTTTCTGTTGCTCGGCCTGATTGTGGAAAAGAAAAGCAATTGGGATTTGGACCGATTTTTCAGGGAAAAAATCGCCGGGCCTCTCGGGGTTGCGGAAAGGATATTCTACGTACCGGCAGGGCAGATGCAAAAGCTGAGTATCGCCCCCACGGAAGAGTGTGCCTTTCGCAAGCGCCTCCTCTGCGGCGAGGTGAGCGATGAAAACTGCCATGCCCTGGGAGGGGTGGCCGGGCATGCCGGTCTGTTCGGCACCATCGAGGGGGTGCTGGAGATGGGAGAACATCTGTTGGATCAATGGCAGGGCAGGGAGGAGCACCCCAACTACCTGGCGAGCGATCTGCGCCGGTTTTTGATCCGGCAGGAGATTCCCGGCTCCACCTGGGCTCTGGGCTTTGACACCCCTTCCGCCGCAGGTTCCAGCGGCGGAAGATATCTCGCCCCCAGCAGCGTGGGCCATCTCGGCTTCACCGGGACCTCTTTCTGGATTGATCCGACCCGCGATCTGGTCATGGTTCTGTTGAGCAACCGGGTCCATCCCAGCCGGGAGAATTCACGGATCAAGCAGTTCCGGCCTTTGTTTCACGAGACGGTTATGGAGAGTTTGGGGTTGGTCTGAAGGATACCACATCTGCTTCGCAGTCTTGCTCTCCTCGTGCCTTGTCCGCCTTCTGTTCATTTCTTTGCTTGCCCAAAGAAACGAACCAAAGAAAGGGCACCCTGTGTCCCTTGTCCCGCCGCAGGCGGGAGTCCCTGTGCTCCTCGATGCTGCCGGGGCTTTGCAAACTCGGCTTCGCCTCAAACAGTGCAAAGCCCTTTTTCGGCAGCCTCTCCGGTGCTCGGCTGCGGGCCAATGGGATTTTAACCGCTGTGAGGCCAAAGGAGTTGACTAATGAGAGAGGTTTTCACTTCTGTTCCGGGTATAGCCGCAGGATATCCCCTTCGTTGGCCTGCATGACCCCCCGTTCGCTGATCAGCCCGGTGATCAACCGGGCCGGGGTGACGTCAAAGCCGTAGTTCGCGCAGGGGGTATCCGGCGGAGCAATGGCGATGGTGGTCATTTCCGCCGCCTCGTTCAAACCCCGGATATGGGTGATTTCCTCGCCGCTCCGCTGTTCGATGGGTATCTCGCTCAGACCGTCCCTAACCTGCCAGTCAAAAGTTGAGGAGGGCAGGGCCACATAAAAGGGCACCCCGTTGTCGCGGGCAGCCAGGGCCTTGAGGTAGGTGCCGATCTTGTTGGCCACGTCGCCGCAGCGGGTGGTGCGGTCGGTGCCGACGATGACCATGTCCACCATGCCGTGCTGCATGAGATGGCCGCCGGTGTTGTCGGCGATCAGGGTGTGCCCCACCCCTTCCTCCTTCAGTTCCCAGGCGGTGAGCTTGGCGCCCTGCAGCCAGGGGCGGGTTTCATCCACCCAGACATGCACCTTGATCCCTTCGGCATGGGCGGCATAGATGGGGGCGGTGGCGGAGCCGTAATCCACAAAGGCGAGCCAGCCCGCATTGCAGTGGGTGAGGATATTGACCACCCCGCCGTTTTTCTTCCGGCTCAGTTCGGCGATGATCCCCTTGCCGTGCTCCCCGATCCTCCGGCAGAATTCCGCGTCCTCGTCGGCTATCTCGCAGGCAACCGCAAAGGCCCTGGCCCTTTGTGCCGTAATGGTTTCTTCCTGAGCCATGGCCTCAAGCTGCCGGTTCACCGCCCAGGCCAGATTGCTGGCGGTGGGCCGGGTGCGGATCAGATCCGCCGCCGCCTTCCGCATGAATCCGGCAAAGTCATGCTCCGGAGCGGCAAGGGCGGCAAGGTGCATGCCGAAACCGGCCGTGGCGCCGATGAGCCCGGCCCCGCGGACATGCATCTCCCGAATGGCCTTGCATACCTCGGAAACCGTGCGCAGCTCCTCCAGCACAAAGCGGTGGGGAAGATGGCGCTGGTCGATGATGTGTATGGCGGCGCGGTCTGTCTCAGACGGCCAGATGGTTCGATAGGGTTTTCCAAAAACGCGCATGTCCGCCCCGGGAGATCAGAGAAAAAAGGTGAAAAGATAATATGATATGAGACCCATACCAATAGCGGCGTAGATCAACAGTCAGGACGGACAGTCGATCTCACGCTGCTTCTTGAGCATAAATGCAAAGGTCAGACCGGCAACAACAAGGGCGGCAAGGCTGGCAAGGGTATGTGGGGTCATGGGCATCTGTCCTTATGGGTTGATTGCACAGGGTAATCCGTATTTTTTTTGCTGCCAAGAATTTAATGGTCGCAGATCAGAAAGATGAATGCCCGGCATCCCCCGGGCCTATGACAGGCAAGCGAGCGAGGCGAGACTGCGAAGCAGAGGTGGTGCTGCCGGATGTTGACCTAATAGTCTTCCTTGACCCTGGCCAGGGTCAGCGCCATCACTTCGGCGGCCCCCGCCTTCTTGAGAACCCGGGCGCATTCGTTCACCGTGGTGCCGGTGGTGAACACATCATCGATGAGGAGAATATTTTTTCCTTTAAGCCGGTGCGGTTTCACAACCCCAAAGGCGTTTTTCAGGTTGGCGCGGCGGGCTGTGCCGTTGAAGTTGGTTTGCGGCTCGGTCGGCCGGGTACGGACGAGAAGATCGGGAGCGATCCGGCGGTCTTTGGGAAACAAGGCGCGGGCCAGGAGCAGGGCCTGGTTGAAGCCGCGTTCCCGCAAGCGGCTTGGATGCAAGGGCACGGGGAAGATCCAGTCAGCATCCGCCAGATCAGCCAGCAGGGGATGGTTTTTGGCAAATCGGGCAAAGCTTGGCAAACAGGCGGTCTTTCCCTGGTACTTGAAGCGGTGGATAACCTCTTTCAGCGGCTCTTCATAGAGAAAGAGCGCCCTGGCCCGCGTGAAATGACGGGGGGCGGCAAGGCAGGCTCCGCAAAGGTGGTCGCCGCCTGCAGCAACAAGATAGACCCGGCCGCAGCAGGGGCAGAGCGGGCTGCGGATGAACCTAAGCCTCGCAAGGCAGTCCGGGCAGAACAAGAGCTCCGGCGCCGAGCCCAGTGGCTTTTCACAGGCCAGGCAGAACGAGGGCAGCAGGAGGTCGAGGAGGGCTGTAAAAAAACGTCTCATCCGGCCATGAATCTCTTCAGGACCATAAGGCCATCCGGGGTAAATTGTTCGGCTGCGGCAAGGGATTGCAACTCATCCATCCCGAGAAAAAATCCATCCTCCACCTCTTCGGGCTGGAGCACGAACGGTCCCTCGGCGGTGCAGGAAAAAACCCTGCCCCAGACCCGGTTGTTGTCCGCCGCATGGTAAAAATCGAAATGGCTGGTGAGGGAAGCCTTGCGAACCCCAAGCTCTTCGGCCAGTTCGCGCTTGGCGGAAACCTCGTAGGATTCCCCGGCCAGGACCACCCCGCCGGTGGCCACATCCAGGTAGCCGGGATAGATATCCTTGGTCATGGTCCTTTTTTGGACAAAGATTTCCCGGCTCCGGTTAAAAACCAGGATGTAGCAGGCCCGGTGGATCAGGCCGCCCTCCCGCATCACCCGCCGGGAAACCTGCGCCACCTCGTGGTTCTGCTCATCAACGATCAAAACGATTTCATCACCGGGATTCATTTTCAACGGGCTCCATTCTGCGGCTTTGCAAAAAAACCAATTCTCTTATACCATGAAAGCAAGGTCCGGGCAGGGAAGATCGTGTTTTCCCTGCCTGAGCGGACCGTAATCCAAAGGATATATTGGCAATGGAAAAAAAATTCCAGTTTTCTCTCAGCTACCTGTTCATCGCCCTGGGCATCTTCATCCTCCTGCAGAACTGGCTTTCGCCGCAGATCAACAATGTTTCCTACAGCCAGTTCAAGGCGCATGTGGCGGAAAAAAAGATCAACTCCGTGGTCATTTCCTCCAACCTGCTCAAAGGGTATGAAAAAATCGAGAGCAACAAGAAGGAGCCCATGTTTCCCAGGGCCCTCTTTGTAACCCCTCGGATAGACGACCGCAACCTCGTGGATTTTTTGGAAAAAAACGGGGTAGATATAATCGCGGCCAACGAGAACACCTTCTTGCGCACCCTGCTCTCCTGGGTTCTGCCCACCCTCTTTTTTGTCGGCATCTGGATGTTCATGATGAAGCGCATGGGCCAGTCAGGGGCCGGGGGGATGATGACCCTTGGCAAGTCCAAGGCCAAGATCATCGCCCAGACCGACCTTGGCGTTGATTTCAGCTCGGTGGCGGGCCAGGAGGAGGCCAAGGTGGAGCTGGCCGAGGTGATCGAGTTCCTGAAAACCCCGGAGAAATTCACCCGGCTGGGCGCGAAGATCCCCAAGGGTATTCTCCTGGTCGGCCCTCCGGGAACGGGCAAGACCCTGCTGGCCAAGGCGGTGGCCGGGGAGTCCGGGGTGCCGTTTTTTTCGATCAGCGGCTCGGATTTCATCGAGATGTTCGTGGGCTTGGGCGCGGCCAGGGTGCGCGATCTCTTTGAGCAGGCCAACGCCAAGGCGCCCTGCATCGTGTTCATCGACGAGCTGGATTCCCTGGGCAAGGCCAGGGGCAGCGGCATGATGGGTGGCCACGACGAGCGCGAGCAGACTCTGAACCAGTTGCTCGCCGAGATGGACGGCTTTGAGGTGAACAAGGGGGTGGTGATCCTCGCCGCCACCAACCGGCCAGAAATCCTGGACCCGGCCCTGCTCAGGCCGGGCCGTTTCGACCGGCATATCCTGGTGGACCGGCCGGACCTCAAGGAGCGGGTGGCCATTTTGGCGGTGCACGCCAAGGGGATCAAACTTGCTGTGGGGGTTGATCTGGAGATAATCGCCCGCCGCACCCCTGGTTTTACCGGGGCGGACCTGGCCAATCTGGTCAACGAGGCGACCCTGCTGGCGGTGCGCAAGGGTAAGGAGCAGGTGGAGGCGACGGAGTTTGAAGCGGCCATCGACCGGATCGTCGCCGGGCTGGAGAAGAAAAACCGGGTGCTCAACGAAACGGAAAAGAAAACCGTGGCCTACCACGAAACCGGCCACGCCCTGGTGGCCACCTTCCGCAAAACCGCGGAAAAGGTGCACAAGATCAGCATCGTGCCTCGCGGTATCGGCGCCCTGGGCTACACCATGCAACTGCCCACCGAGGACCGCTTTTTGATGTCCAAGACCGAGCTGCTGGAAAAAATCGACGTGCTGCTGGGGGGCAGGGGCGCGGAAAAGGTTATCTTCAACGAGATCACCACCGGCGCCCAGAACGATCTGCAGCGCGCCACGGACATTGCCCGCAGCATGGTGGCCATGTACGGGATGAACGAAAAACTCGGCCAGGTCACCTACCTGCAACAGGCCAACCAGTTTTTGCAGCAGGGGATGTTCCAGCAAAAGGAATTCAGCGACCAGACCGCCTTGCTCATCGACGAGGAAGTGCGCAAAATCATCGATGAACGCATGGCCGGGGTGGAAAAAACCCTGACCGAACAGCGGCCCCTGCTGGAAAAGATAGCGAAAACCCTGCTGGAGAAAGAGGCCCTGGATGATGAGGAGTTCAAGGCGTTGCTGGCGGAAGGGGCTCCATGAGCAAAACCAGTTCGCCGCCGTTCACCATCACCTCAGGCATTGTTTCCCTGGTGGCGGAGATAGGCCAGGCGGTGGGGAGTCTTTCGGTATTTGCGGCCCAAGCCAAGGCACTCCGGCTGCGGCGCCTCAATCGCATCCGCACCATCCACGGCTCGCTGGCGATTGAAGGCAACATCCTGAGCCTGGAGCAGATCACCGACATATTGGAAGGCAAGCGGGTCATCGCCCCCCCCCGGGAGATCCAGGAGGCGCGCAATGCCATCAAGGCCTATGACCTGTTCGGGCAGTGGCAGCCCTGGCGGCAAGAAGATCTGTTGACGGCCCACGGCATCATCATGGACGGCCTGTTGGATGCGCCCGGAAAGTTCCGCGCCAGCGGGGTCGGCATCATGGCGGGCAAGGAGGTCATTCACCTGGCGCCGCCCGCGGACCGGGTGCAGCCCCTTGTGCGGGATCTGCTGCACTGGCTGAAAACAACCGCCGAGCACCCGCTCATCGCCAGTTCGGTGTTTCACTACGAGTTTGAGTTCATCCATCCGTTTGCCGACGGCAACGGCCGCATGGGACGGCTCTGGCAAACCTTGATCCTCAGTCGTTGGAACCCGCTTTTCGCCCATGTTCCAGTGGAAAGCCTCGTCCACGAACACCAGCGGGAGTACTATGCGGCTTTAAACCAAAGCACCGGCAAAGCTGATTCCGCGCCATTCATCGAGTTCATGCTGCAGATGATTCTCGGCGCACTCACCCCCCAAGTTACCCCCCAAGTTACCCCCCAAGTCGCACGGCTGCTGCAAGTGCTCGCTGGCGAGATGTCCAGGGAGGAAATTCAGCGCGCTCTGGGCCTGCAGGACCGGAAGTCGTTCCGCGCCCGGTATCTCATCCCTGCTTTGGCCGAGGGCTTGATTGCCATGACCATCCCCGACAAACCCAACAGCCGTTTGCAGAAATACCGGCTGACCGAAACCGGGCGGGCATGGCGACAAGGTTTGTGAGAGGGTGATGAATGACCAGAAAGCTCCGGTCACGCAATCCCAACTTTTGCCAGCTCTTCCTTCAAACCGTCTTCCATCAGCAGGGTAAAGGTCATTCCTTGCGCTTCTTCCCACAACTCAAGCTGGCCTGCGCGGATGGCCGAGTCGGCATGGGCGGTCAAGAGGTCGAACAGTCTGCGTTTATACTCGGTGTCGTCGTTACCCTTCAGGTGCTCGCCCTTGGTCTCCAGCACCGAGAAACGAAACTTTCCGTCGTCTGCGCCGTGTAAACAGGCGAGCAGATCGGGATAGACCCGTTGCCGCTGCCAACCCTGCAAGCCGTATGACTGCTGATTCACGGCGATCCGGTGCCACCAGTAGACACAGTCGCGGCTGTCCAGATACCAGGCGGTTTCTTTTTCCAGGTTGTTGAAGTCGCGTTGATAGACTTTTTCAAAAAGGGATCTCTCCAGCAATGCCCCGTCTTTCCGATATAAGATGCGATCTTCCTCTGCAACTTCAATCTCCAGCGTCTTCGCCAAGGCCCAATTCAATTCGGAATTTTTGGAAGTCAACAAGCGCAGCGTAATATCACCGCTTTCCAGTTTTTTTAAGAAAAGGGTTTTTGCCGCGTCATTAACCTGCCTGCGGAGATCAAGTTTCATGGCCTTCAGCAGGTCTAGCCGGTTGGCGTAGAGTCGTTCTTCGCTCACACCCCGCAAGCGCAAGGTGTCCAGGGTTTCCGCAAGAATGCGCATACCCTGCCAGGGGTTGGGGATAACATCAAGCAACTGCCGGACAAGAAAGGCCACATCGAGCCCCTCGGCGGGCAGGTCTTCTATTTTCTCCTGGATGAAATCGAGCAGGGTCCGGCCGCTTTCCTGTTCAGACTTGTCGATGTCGATTCGGGCGATGGTGCGTTTGAGTTTATCCTCGCCGTCGACGCTGACGCTGTCGGCCTGGAAAAAGTGAAACGTCTCCCAATCCAGATAGCCCAAGATGTCGCGGTCGTAATCCAGCACCCGATAGCCATCGGGCCGGCTCTCATCACGATGCAGCACCCGTGGCAGAAAGATGGTCGGCACTCGCGCAAAGGCCGCATGCCGGCCTATGGTTTCTCGGCGCGACATGCGCGTGGCTCCACCCTCGCCGTCCGTGACCTTGACGCTTGCGGCAAGGTCGGCCATGCCTTCGTCCTCCAGTCCTCGACGCACCCCATTGACCGCCTCCCGCACATCCTGGTCAAAGGTGAAGACATAGCACTCATCCAAGGCGGGACGGTGGGTCAGTTGGGCATGGGGCTGGCGCAGCACCCTGCCGATCATCTGGGTCAGGGCGGTGTTGGCCGTGGTTTTGGAAAGAATCGTCAGCACGTAGGCAAAGGGGCAGTCCCAACCTTCGCGCAGGGCGTCCTTGGTGACGATGTAGCGCACCGGGCAGGTCTCCACCAGCAGATCCTCACTGCCCAACTCATCGCTCTCCGAAGTCTTGAGCCGGATTTCCTCTCCCCGCACCCCCAGCTTTTCGATCAGGTACTCGCGGGCATCCTCGGCATGAACAAAGGCCGTGTCGCGTTGATCCTTGCCGGTTCGTTCCACCCGCACCAGCATGATTGGCCTGATATGGCGTCCGCTTTCAGCCTGCAAGGCCTCCGCCTCCTTGGCCAACTCGCCCAGTTTGGCGTGGGCGATGGTCAGGGTATGCTTCCAGCCGCCTTTATCCTCGTTGATGACGTTGATGGGCAGCTTGATCATCTCTTCGTCTTTCAAGTCCGTGCCGGGCACGTTGACCAGGACGTTTGACTGGTGCTTGCCGTTGGTGTTCGGCGTGGCCGAGAGTTCGACGATAAAGCGGGGGTTGAAGCCGTGTATGGTGAGGCGGGCTGTATCGGAGTAAGCCCGATGCCCTTCATCGATGATCACCACCGGCCGCACCAGGCGCAGTACATTGCCGAGACTCTGCTTGATGGAAAGCAAGCCGGGGGTGACTCCCTGCATCCAGCCCGTGTGCGAGAGGTCATTGATGTCCAGATTCCGCACCGCATCAAGCATCCGCCGGTTGGCCACGCTGTCGTCTTCCACCGGAAAAAACGAGGTGAAGCGGCCGCTGTCGCGGAACATGCGCAGGGTTTCCTTGGATTGCCGGGCCGCCGAGGGCAGCATCAGCAGCATGACGCAGAGTTGGCCTTCCACGTCGCGCCGGGTGAAGACGTCGCCCTTTTCCAGCAGCTTGACCCGGCCGCCGGAGGCGCGTTCCAGGATTTGCCGGTAGGGGTGCTCGCGGTTGGCGAGCTGTTTCCAGGTCTGGCGGTAGATGGCGTCGGAAGGAACCACCCAGAGGATAACCCCGGTCTGGCATTTGAAAAAATCGGTCTGGATGCGCTCCAGCGCCGAGGCGGCCAGCAGGGTTTTGCCGCCGCCGGTGGGCACCTTCAGGCAGACGTTGGGGATGGCGCGGTGAAGGCCGTCACGGCGGGAGAGATAGGGCGCGACACAGGCATTGCCGTTCCGGTCGCCCAGATAGGGCAGCAGGCGTTCCTTGTTCAACTGGTCCCAGGCCTCATGGCAGTAGTCCGCCAGTTCGGCTTCCTTGCCCCGGCTCTTCTGAAAGGCCACAAAAGCCTCGGCATCCTCACGCTTTTCAGAAAGCACAGCCAGATAGCGGTCGATCTTCTGGAGAACCCCCTGCTGGTATTCCTTGAGTTCCACGCCTTCAGTCTCCCAGTATCCGGTGTACGGCATAGGGTAGCTGGCAGAATTCGATGCGCTGCCGGGTAAGCTCCTTTTGGCTCATGAACTTGGCCACCGCAAAGACGATGGCCCTTTTTTTGTCTGAACGTCTGCCCGAGGCAATGGCCTCGACCCGTTCGGCGTTCAGGGCCGCCTCGTTGGAGCGCAGCCAGACCGGGTCGGGGCGGTAGATAAGATGGATGCGGAAGAGTTCGGTTTCGCCGATCAGGCCGTCGATGGAAGGCTTGCCGACCTTTGCCAGCGACTGGCCGGTGGCGGTATAGAAAACATAGCGGGCCAGGGCGTCGAAAGCGGGGAGACCCTGGCCGGTGAGCAGGCTTTCCACGGCGATGGCATCGCCCAGAGTGCAGAAGGTGAAGCTCCCGCCCAGGCCCGGCACCTTTTTTTCAATCCTGCGTTCGCCGGTAACGGTGAGCACGCCGTCCTTGATCTCTTTCTTGATCTTGTCAAAGGATGCTGCCGCCTTCTTTTCAAAGTGCTCCACCTGGAGGAGGATTTGCTTATGATTCTTGGCGAAATTGCTCCAGGTGATTTTCTCGGTGTAAAGTTCCTGCCGCTGGCTGCCGGTGAAGGCGTAGCCGTCTATCACCCGTCGCACCCGTTCGGCGGTCAGGGTGTCGGCGTACTCCTCGCACTCCACCAGGATGAAGCGCCGGTTGCCGCCGTCCTTTTGGTTGGCGGCCAGCACGGCGTGGGCCGTGGTGCCGGACCCGGCGAAAGAGTCGAGGATGATGGAGTCACTTGTAGTCGCCAGCGCGATAATTCTTGCCAACAACCTTTTGGGCTTCGGATAATCAAAAGGATTATCACTGCCCAGTATCTGCATGATTTCTTTTTTTGCTTCCTGATTATGACCGACTTCTTCATTCGGCCACCAGGACCAGCTACTCAACCCTTCCGACTCGGAAAGATACGTTTTTATTCTTGGCCTTGCATCGCCATTAACTCCAAACCAAATTCGCCCTTCTTGTTTTTTGGTTAAGTACTCTGGTTCAAGCATGGACCAGCAACGTCCGGGAGGAGGGTCAACTTTTCTCCCGTTAGGCAATGTAATTGTATATTGCTGGCCCTTGCGCTTAGATGGGTCTATATTTTGGGCTGTTAAATCTGTTGACACCCATTCTCCACGTGGGTCATTGTCGGGGTTGGAAAAGCCGTCCGCCTGTTCTGCTGTAAGGCTAAGTTTGGCAACCTGCGCAGACTGGGGGTGTCGTGAGTAAACATGAATTATATCATGAGCAGCCCCGAGTCTTTTCCGAGATTCTGGGGATGTCCTCTTCTGCCATACAATCGAAGCAACATGGCAATCTTGGCCGAATAGCTCGTCAAGGAGCTCTCTCAAATGATGTTGTTCATTGTCGTCAATGGTTATGAAAATAACACCATTTTCAGACAGCAAGTCGGTGAGTAGGCACAACCTCGGCCACATCATGCACAGCCACTTGTCATGGCGCTCCAGATCCTCCTTGTCCACCGGGTTGGCCGATTTCTTCAGCCACTCCTGCATCAGGGGCGATCGCACATTGTCGTTGTAGCACCAGCCCTCGTTACCGGTGTTGTACGGCGGGTCGATGAAGATGCAGTCAATCTTGCCGGCGTGGGTGGGCAACAGGGCCTTCAGGGCCTCCAGGTTATCGCCGTGGATAATCAGGTTGTCATCCAGCGAAGGCTGCCGCCCTTGCGCGGGCAGGGACTTGGCCGCCTCCACCCGCAACTCCCGGAAGGGCACGCTCAGGTGGTGGGAATAGACAAACTGCTTGCCCTTGAATTCCAATGTCGGCATGGAATAAACTCCTTATCGCCTTAAAGGCGGGTATCTGTTGTTCGTCTTTCCTATGCGTCCAAGGCGCCCGGATTTTTCAGGGCCTTCCTGTCTTCCGAGGCGATGCGGCGCTCAACCTTTTTGACATCTTCGGCGGCAGGCAAGTGCTCGGGGCGAATACCGCGTTCGAGGAGGGTGTTTCTGACCGCCTGGTTGTTGGTGATGTGTTCGCTGGAGATAGCGCCTTCGCTGGTCATCTGGTGTTGCCTGGCGTTAAAAATGGTGATCTCGGTTGCAAAATCCTTGGCCTTCAGGATGATGGTCGGGGCAAAGTCGGCCAGCGGGCGGTTGTCAGGCACCTTCCAATGGGACTTCATGGCCTGGGTTGTTTTGCCGAAAAGCGCCTGGTCGCCTTTGCTGCGGATGAGGGCGAAGTTCTGGTTGCCGCCGGTTTGTTCGTAGATGATTTCTGAAAGTTCTTTTTCCGTGGCTGTGAGTTTTTTGCGGGCGGAGACGCGCTCGGATTCGAGCAGGCGTTGTTCGATCAGTTCCGCCTTGCGGGTCTGTACGGCGAAATAGGTCTGGGCAAAGGCGATTTCCTGCTTTTTGGGGTCGCCGTTCTGGGCGACCAGATAACAGGCGTAGCGGGTGAGCATGATGTCGTCCACCTCGCGCTGACTGCCTGAGCCGAGATCGACCATTTTGTTGACGTCAACAAAATGGTCGGAAATGGTATGCCCCGAGACCTCGCAAGCGATCTTCGCCTTGGTGACAACGGAAGTGAAGTTGCGCCATTCCGCATAACCCAAAAGGTGTTGCAGGTCGCGGGCGAGCCAGAATTCCACTCCGCTGTCTGATTGCTGGGCGTGGGCCTCGAAGGTTTCAGTGAGGGTATGGATGACGTCCGTTTTCATATTCGGTCCCCGGTGTAAAATTCAGGTGTCGCCAATTCAACGGAAATGGTGCCACTCACCCCAAGGTGCTGAGCACCTTCTTCACCACATTGCCGTCCGCGCTCTTGCCGAAATGCTTCATGATCGGGCCCATGGCCTGCATGGCGCTCTTGAACTGGGAGAGGTCGATGTTTTCCCTGGCCCAGGCGGTGATCTCCTCTTCCGTGGCCATCTTGGGAAGGTACGCCTCCAGAATCTCCAGGTACTCGGAGGTCGTTTCTTTTTTGTACTCCAGGGTCTGCCGTTCCGATTTGCACAGCCCCATGATCAGGCTGATGATGTCGTCGTCGGTGATCTCGTCGTCCCGCTTGGCCCGGGTGCTCTTCTTGCCGCTTTCCAGGGTGATGGGGGTGGTGATCTTGGTGGGGAATTCGCTGATGATGATGCGCAGCGCGCCCTTGACCGTCTCGTTTTTGCTCAGCATGGCAGCCTTGAGGTCGCTTTTCAGCTTGGCCAGCAGGGTCATGCCCGAGGCGGCGTTCCAGCCGTATGATGTTTCCGTGCTCATTATTGTTTCCTCTTTGTGGAGCGTTCAGCGGAAGAAGATCAGCAGGATGACGCCAAGCACCAGGAGCATGGGGCCGTTGGCGACATAGACCACGTAGACGATGGGGTATCGGGAGCCGAGCATCTCTTTAAGCCGGGTCCGGTTGCAGAGACCCGGGATCCAGAAGGCCACGGAGACGACAAGCCCGGCAACAACGAGGATCATGCCGATGGTGGAGAACATGGCGCGCTCCCTGTCCTATCCGGCTTCGATTTCGGCGATGCGGCCGGTGATGATGGTCTGGCAAGCGACAACCCGCGCCGCGCCCTGTTCGTTGCCCTTCTGTTCATAGTACATCTGGCTGAGCTCCAGGGATTCCAAGGCAAAGCGCAGGTTTTTAAGCTGCGCCCCGGCTGGTTCTGTCCGCCAGAGGGCGATGGCTTCCCGGGCCTGATCTTCGTTGTTGATGTTCATGGCAGGATTCCTGCTGCTGCGTTGTGCGGCTGAGAGTGTCAGAAAAGTTGTTACGGGGTTAGCGCGCATCCCCGGCAACGAGATTGTACCTTTTTTTTAGGGAATGAAAAGCAAAAGGATAGACCAGGCGGTGCAGCAGGTTCAGGTTGTAGAAATCCTGAAAAAATGTGCGATGGTCCCCGCTGCGGCCGATGCGGTCCATGATCAGGCTGTAGTTGTTGTACCCCAACCGTTCCCAGAGGTAGCGGTTGACCAGGCCCGCTTTCTGGGTGCCGAGAAATCGGCGCCGGGCAGCTTCCGGATAGCTGGTGCCGCTGATAATGCTGTGCGCGGCCAGAGCCCCTGAAATCACGGCGGAGCGGATGCCGAATCCCCAGAGCATGTCCTGGAGTCCAGCGGCCTCACCCACCAGAAGGCCATGGTTCCGTGCAAAAACCGGGGGCAGGAGAAAACCGCCCATGCCGCCCACCGGCTTGGGATCCTCCAGGTGGAAATCGACATGCTTCCGGAAGATCCGTTCCGTTTCGGCCAGACAGCGGTTCACCTCGGAAAAACGGTCGAAGAGCACGGTGCAGAGGCAGCCATATCCCTTGGCGAAAAGCAGGTAGGCATACCCCTTGTAAGCTGCCCGGTCGTTGACCAGGCCGTAGGCCGCATCGGGCAGGCTGGTTTTGAAGACGATGCCCTTGTCGATGGCAAAGCGGTGGCGCACCAGGGGGCCGGTGGCGACGATATCCGCCTCGTGCCCGGCAAGGCTGCGCTCAAAAAAAATAGCGGCCCCGGCTGCCAGGGCCTGTTCCTTGAGGCCGTGATCCAGGCTGCCCGCCATGGCCCCGCGCCGGATCAGATAAAATACCGGCCGGGAGGAGGTGAAGGGCCAGGTTTTTTCGCCATTGAACACGGTGAGCGCGGAAAAAGAGGTACAGTCGAAGTTGACGGCAAGCCCGAGCGCCTGGAACTCCTCAAGCACATCGCGCTCCTCCGACCAGTTTTCCAGCCCCTGCAGGTCGCCGTAAAAAACGCGGCCCACATCCCGGTTTTTTTCATACACCTGAACCTGGCGCCCCGCCTTCTGGAGGACAATGGCCGCAGTGAGTCCTGCCGGGCCGGCACCGAGGATTTTTATGGTTTTGGGCATCGGGCTACCTCGCGCGCCGGTTGAAATGGGCAGATACGGCATGGCGCTGCAAAGAGTATGAAAGCAAACGGCGGGATAAGCAAGGGGCGAAAAAAAACACCCCCTGAAAACCGGGGAGGGAGGGGGTTTCCAGGGGGGATGGCTGGGGCAGACCGTGCGTGTTGTCCGGTTATACCTTGTAAAAATTTTCCTTTTCCGCCCCGCATTTTGGGCAGACCCAGTCATCGGGCAGGTCGGCAAAGGCGGTGCCAGGCTCGATGCCGTGTTCGTAGTCGCCTTCCGCCGGGTCGTACACATAACCGCAGGGGCATTCGTACTTGTCCATGATGGTTCTCCTTTTTGGCTAACTGATATTCAGGGGGGGTCAGTCCATGGTTTCCATGTCCTTGCCGCAGCATTGCGGAATCTCACCGCCTTTTTTCACATTCATGTACTTGTTGCAGACGGAACAATAATAGGTGTTGTCCGCCGCGGCTTTCTGGTCAGACCATTGGGTTTTGCCCCCGGGAATCCCCTCGATGACAAAACGGGCCAGGTTTTCCTTGGTTGGGATGTACTCGCCGATGGGCACCAGCTTTTTGTTTTCCCGCATGCAGTCCACAATGACTCGCCAGAGCAGTTCCATGGCGGCTGTTTCCTGGGCATTGCCCGGCTTGAATTCCACGACATTTCTATCAACGCTGATTTCCATAAGTCACCTGATTAATGATTAATGATAATTTTTACTATAATCGCTCCTGCGAAAAAATCCACGGGAAAAAGGGATGTTTTTTTCGGACAAGAGATAGGGGGAAAAAGCAGCATCAACCGGCGGACTTACTGTTCATAGCCATCCTGGTGGCGGGACTTCTTGTCTTCCTTGTTCAGATACATGGCCTGGTCTGCCCGGCGGAGCAGCTCGTCAATGGAGCAAGGGGCATGATGCTCGTAGCGGCCCACCCCAACACTGAGGGACAGCCGGTATTGCCGGGTTGTCAGCCTGTTGGTTTTTTCGATGTTTTCACTCAACCGGTTAAGAATGGTTTCCTGGTTGCCCAGCGCCGAATTGTCGGTGCAGAGGATGACAAATTCGTCCCCGCCCAGGCGGGCGACAACATCCGCCAGCCGGAAGGTATCACGGAGCAGGGTGGCTGCTTCGATGAGAGCCTGATCGCCCACGGAGTGCCCCAGGGAGTCGTTGATCCATTTCAGGTTGTCGAAATCGACGTAGATGAGCAGCAGGTCGGTTTTGTCCCGCACGCTGATCTTGATCAGCTTGTCCGCCAGGGTCATGAAGCCGCGGCGGTTGAAAAGGCAGGTGAGTTCATCGGTCATGGCCGATTCCCGCAGCCGCTCTTCCATCTTCTTGCGTTCGGTGATATCGGCAAAGGCGACCACCGCGCCCAAAATCGTATAATCTTCCACAATCGGGGTGGAGGTGAAACGGACCGGAAAAGGGGAGCCGTTTTTCCGCCAGAAGGTTTCGGTTCCCTTGCGCATAATGCCGTCCTGGCTGACCGCGCGGATCGGACACTCTTTATCCGGGCAGAGGTCTTCTTCCTGTTTGCAGGCGTGGACAATCGTCTGCAGGCTGGAGCCCACCAGCTCATGGGGTTCATAATCCAGCAGAGCCAGGGCCGCCGGGTTGGCAAAGGTGATGCACCCTTTCGTGTCAAGGCCGAAGATCCCTTCGCCAACGGCGTTGAGAATGCGTTCCTGCTGGCGGCGCATCATCTCAAGCTCCCGGGTTGTTGCGATTTTTTCGGTGAGATCCCGCAGGATGGCGATGATGAAGGCATGGGATTCATCCCGGATGGGAAGAAAATGGATGGTGACCATCTTGCCGTTGAGCAGGAGGGGCTCGGTTTCGTCGATCACCACCGGAGCTTGGCCAAGGGCGTGCAACAGGGTGTGCAACCGTTCCCGGTGGGTGCCGGTAAAAAGCTCGGGAAAGCCGGAGGCCAGCAGGTCCTCCTCCCGCAAACCGCATAGGGCAAGGGCCGCGGCGTTGGCATGGAAGATCTTGCCGTCCAGGGTGAATTCCATCACCCCCTCGGGCATGGAGTTGAAGATACTTTCGTAATGCCGTTTGGAAAAGAGCAGCTCCGAGGTGATATGCCGCTTGTACAGGTCTTCGCCGCCGAGGATTTTGCCCTTGAGCTCATGGAGGGTGCCATTGTCGATATGCTCGATGACCGTGGCGATATGCGCCTCGGTATTCTTGAACGGCCCCTTGGCAATGCAGGCATCGGCCCCGAGGTTGAGGATATTGGTTTCATCCTCCAGCACCGTGGCCGAGTAAATGATGATGTGGAGAAGCTTCAGCTCGGGACGGCTGCGGATCACCTGGCAGAGCTTTTCCCCGTTGATGTTGGGCATGATCAGGTCGGTAAAAACGATGTCCGGCCGTATCTTTTTGAGAACCTCCAGGGCCGCGAGCCCGTCTTCGGCGGTGATCACCTTGTGGCCCAGCTTTTTCAGGAATTCCACCAGCAATTTCAAGACAACAGGGTGGTTGTCCACCACCAGAATCGTTTTCATGGCGTTTCGGTATCCGTATCCGTAAGGTTTTTCTGCGGGGAGGCAACGCCTTTTTTATAATGAAAAAACCGCAAAACACAAGAGGGTGACTCACCCTGGACACAGAATACAGAGTACTCCGTATTCCGTCAATGACCCTGGAGGGCGAGGAGGATGTCCACGCCAACCGCGGCGATGGAGAGGATAAAGATAAAGAGGTAGTTGAGGTTCTCCTTGGATTTCATGATGGAGGAGAGCACATAGGCGATGAGCGCCCGGTCTTCGCCGGTGATCTCGTCCTGGGCCTGGATCTTTTCCAGCAGCCGGTTGGCGCGGATGGCGGCTTTGCGTTTTTCGGAGATATGGTAGCGGTAGGCGAAAAAGAAGATGTAGCCGATGACCCCGAAGTACCAGACCGGTCTGAGGAGGGAGGGGGCAAAGGTGTTGATGATGGTGACAAGCCGGAAGGCCACGGCGGACAACAGGCCGATCACCAGAAACAGATAGATGACAATGGGGGGGACGGTTTTCGGTACGGTGGACATGACTATTTTTCCTTGTTGCCAGACGGGCGGGAGATGGGGAGGCAGAGGCGAAAGACCGTCCCGTCCACTGCGGAAGAAGCGAAGTCCACTTTGCCGTTTAGAAAGTTTTCGCCGAAGAGTTTCATGGTGTATGTCCCTGTGCCGCGGCCCACACCCTGTTTGGTGCTGATGTAGCGCTGGAAGATGCGCAAGCGCACGGCATCGTCTATCTCCCGCCGGTTCCAGACGCAGAAGCAGAGCAAGCCATTCTTTTCCTCAAGCCAGAGGCGGACGGTGTCGCCGGTCTCGGAGGCTTCGAAGGCGTTGGTAATCATGTTGGAAAGGATGCGGATAAGCAGGGAGCTGTCGGTGCGGATCAATGCATCCGCATTTTGACGGTCGATGTGCAGGCTCTTGCCTGCGGCGGCGGAGTGCGTGGCGTAAAGGGTCTGCACCTCGGAAAGCAGCTCCGCCAGGGGCACGATGTGCATGACGGGCCGCAGCTCGGAAAGTTCGGAGTGGAGCAGGGAGCGTTGGATCCTCACCTCGTTGGCCAGCCGGCGGCTCATTTGCCGTATTTGTTTGACCAGTTGGAGGTCGTTGCCTTTGCCGCCGCCCCCGTCATGCTTGAGCAGCAAAAGTTCGCTGGCCCCCAGGAGGCCGGAAAGGATGTTGTTGATGTCATGGAAAAAGGCGCGTTCCAGGGCAGCCCGTTTTTCCTGGATGGTTGCGTCCTGCATGAAAAGCAGCAGGTAGCGGTGGCCGTCGGCGGTTACCGGGCAGGCGCGGACCAGAAAACAGAGGTCGGTTTCCTCCCCGTTGTGCCGGGCCCGGAGTATGCATTTTTTTTCCATCGGCACATTGGTTTCAAGGCCGGCAACAATGGCGATGGCCGCGCCGCAGGAGGAGCAGTGCCGTGTGGTGCCGCAGCCATGGGGCTCTTCGTGGGAGTGCACGCACCGGAGCGCTTCGCCGGGCCGCAGGCCAAGGGTGCTCCGGGCATCGGTGATACCCAGGGAGTCGAGGAGGGAATCATTGACCGCCAGGATCTGCCGGGAGTTGTTGAGCACCGCGAGGACGCCGCCCACGGAATGCATCAACCCGTCGATCACCGGGTTGTTGCTGACCCGGGCGATGTCCAGCTCCAATTCTTCCGGGGCGGCCCGTTCTGCCGGGGCGAAGTAGGTTTCCATGCGGCCTCCTCAGTTGGCTTCGCTTGCTGGTGAATCCGCGGGTTCTTCCTGTTTTTTCCGCGGAGCAATCCGGGAATCCTCGAGCAGGATATGCTCCAGCACCCAGGCATTCATCAGCCGCTTGAATTTGTAAACCAGCACATCCAGATTGCCGCTGTGCTTCATGATGGCGTTCATCTCGGCGATGATCCCTTCGTGCAGTTTTTTGTGCTCCTCGTACTGCGGATAGCCAAGCGCGAGCATGTATTCTTCTTCGTGCTGGAAATGGGTTTTCACATAGTCGTAGAGGGCGACGATGTACTGCTTGATCCGCGCCAGCTGTTCATTGTTTGCGGCAAGGGAGGCCACATGGTTGGCCAGCTCAATCAGCCGCTGGTGTTCGGCGTCGATCTCGGCGTTGCCGATGCTGTATTTGGCGCTCCAGACAAATTCGCCCATGAAGAGAGCCTCCTGCGATGCGTTGAGAGATATGCTCCATTGTATGGCGGCGAGACGAGGAAAACAACCAGTAAAATCATGGGGTCGCACGGGCTGGGAGAAGGGCGCGGAACAAGATGCTGTTTGCAATCCCAATCGGTATGTGCTAATTCTTTTGACTTTCCGGCAGACCCAAACGGATCGTTTTTTTACGAGAAAACAGCACGGTCGATTGAGGCATAAGCAGCCGTCACATCGCCGCGGCAATACAATAAGGAAAACATATGGCCACCCAAACGATTATCTACACCGAAGTGGATGAAGCCCCCGCCCTGGCAACCTACTCCCTGCTCCCGATCCTCCAGGCCTTTGCCTCGGGCTCTGGCATTTCCGTGACCACCAAGGATATCTCCCTGGCCGGGCGAATCATCGCCAATTTTCCGGAAAATCTCAGCGAGGGCCAGCGAATCCCCGACGATCTTGGGGAGCTGGGCAAGCTCGTCAAGCAGCCCGAGGCCAATATCATCAAGCAGCCCAATATCAGCGCCTCCATCCCCCAATTGAAAGGGGCGATCAAGGAGCTGCAGGACAAGGGCTATGCCATCCCGGATTATCCCGAGGCCCCGAAAACCGAGGCCGAGAAAGAACTCCAGGCCCGGTTTGCCAAGGTGCTGGGCAGCGCGGTGAATCCGGTGCTGCGGGAAGGCAACTCCGATCGGCGGGCCGCAGCCTCGGTCAAGCGTTTTGGCCAGAAAAACCCTCACCGGATGATGAAGCCGTGGCCAGCCGAATCCAAAACCAGGGTCGCGCACATGACGGCCGGCGATTTCTACGGCAGCGAAAAATCGCTGACCCTTGCCAAGGCCGGCGAGGCGCGGATCGAGTTTGTCGCCGAGGATGGCGGGGTCACGGTGTTCAAACCGAAAACTCCGCTGCTCGCCGGCGAGATCCTCGATGCTTCGGTGATGCAGGTGGCGAGCCTGCGGAAGTTCTATGGGGAGCAGATCGCGGCGGCCAAGAAGGACGGGGTGCTCCTCTCGCTCCACCTCAAGGCCACCATGATGAAGGTCTCCGACCCGGTGATGTTCGGGCATTGCGTGGCTGTTTTTTACGAGGATGTTTTTGCCAAGCACGGTGCAGTGATCAAGGAGCTGGGGGTGAACGTCAACAACGGCCTGGGCGACCTCTACGCCAAGATCCAGTCCCTGTCCGAGGCGCAGCGGCTGGAGATCGAGGCCGACATCCAGGCGACCTACACGAAAAACTGCGAATTGGCCATGGTGGATTCCTCCAAGGGGATCACCAACCTGCATGTCCCCAACAACGTGATCATCGATGCCTCCATGCCCGTGGTGATCCGCGACGGCGGCAGGATGTGGGGGGCCGACGATGCGCTGCACGACACCATCGCCATGGTGCCGGACCGGTGCTATGCCACGATCTACCAGGAGGTGGTGGTGGATTGCAAGGCGCACGGCGCCTTTGACCCCGCCACCATGGGCACCGTCGGCAATGTCGGGCTCATGGCGCAAAAGGCCGAGGAGTACGGCTCCCACGACAAGACCTTCATGGCGCCGGGCAAGGGGACGATCCGCATGGTGGACACCGCTTCCGGAGAAACCCTGCTGGCCCAGCAGGTGGAGGAGGGCGACATCTTCCGCGGCTGCCAGACCAAGGATGCGCCCATTCAGGATTGGGTCAAGCTGGCGGTGACCCGCGCCAGGGCCACGGGCACCCCGGCCATTTTCTGGCTGGACGCCAACCGACCCCACGATGCTCAGCTCATCGCCAAGGTACGGCAATACCTGCCCAACCACGACATCAGCGGTCTGGATATCCGGATCATGCAGCCGGTGGAGGCCATGCGTTTTTCCCTGGCCCGCATCCGCAAGGGCGAGGACACCATCTCCGTCACCGGCAACGTGCTGCGCGATTATCTCACCGACCTCTTCCCCATCCTGGAGCTGGGCACCAGCGCCAAGATGCTCTCCATCGTGCCCCTGATGAACGGGGGAGGGATGTTCGAAACCGGGGCGGGCGGCTCGGCGCCCAAGCATGTGGAGCAGTTTGTAAAGGAAGGCCATCTGCGCTGGGATTCGCTGGGTGAGTTCTGCGCCCTGGTGCCATCCTTTGAGCATATCCATGCCACCTTCAAGAACGAAAAGGCGCAGTTGTTTGCCGAGACGCTGGATGCCGCCATCGGCAAATTTCTGGAAAACGAGAAGTCACCCTCCCGCAAGGTGGGGGAGCTTGATACCAGGGGCAGCCATTTTTACCTGGCCCTCTACTGGGCGCAGGCGCTGGCCGGGCAGAGCAAGGATGGTGAGGTGCGGGCGCGGTTTGCCAAGGCGGCGCAGTCGCTTTCCGACAACGAGGATACGATTGTTGCCGAGCTGAATGCCGCCCAGGGCAAGCCGGTGGATATCGGCGGCTATTACCGGCCGGATCGGGAAAAGGCCACCCAGGCCATGCGGCCCAGCACAACTTTTAATGCCATTGTCGACGCCATGTGAAGTATAATCAGGTAAGGGTTGTTTCAACGAAGCGGACGAAAGGAGGCCACCATGAAAAAAATAATGCTGGCAGTGGCTGGCGCGTTGCTCGTTCTTGATGCAGGCTCCGCCCTGGCGGACAAGTCGGCTGTCCGTCTGGAAGCCCCGGCGCATGCGGGTCAAGGGGAAAAGATCACCATCACCCTTTTTGCCAGACACAGCGCCAATAATTTTTTGCACTACACCGAGCGGCTGAATCTCACCATCAACGGCCAGGAGGCTGCCAGTTGGGAGTTCGGCGCGTTCAATCTTCCGGATTCGGCCGAGTTCAGCCGGACCTTTGAATATGTGGTGACCGGGCCAACCACCCTGGAATCTGCCGCAGTCTGTAATGTCCATGGCAGCGCCAACACGGCAACGGCGACCATCGGCCTGCGATAGTTTCCTGCCGGCTTTCAATAGTGCAAAAAGGGTGACGGTATGCGGATCGGCGGAATCTCCCTGGTGCAGCTTCTCGGGATCATCAACTTCATGCTGATCCTGTTTCAGCTTTCTTCCGGCCTCCGGTGGATACAGGTGAAAACCGGCACCCACCGCAAAACGGGCCTCGCCCTTGTTATCTGCGCGAGCCTGCATGCATTGCTGGCGACGGTGACCGGCAGTTGAAAAATTAGGTCGCCGCGCATCTTCGGTTCGCTGTTTCCATTTTCCCTGAAAAAGAGGCAACGGATCTACTTGTCCCGGCCGGGTCCCGTGTCCAGCACCTCGCGCACCAGACCGGCCAGTTCCTTTTCCTGGAAGGGCTTGAGCAAGAAGGCGCGGATGCCCAGTTCCCTGGCGCTCTCGGCGTTGATCTGCTCGTTGTAACCGGTGCAGAGGATGATGGGCAACCCCGGCCTCTCCGCCAGTAATTTCTCGGCCAGCTCCTTGCCGGTGAGACGCGGCATGGACATGTCGGTGATCACCAGATCCACTTCCTGCCGGTTGGCGCAAAACCACGCATAGGCGGCGGTGCTGTCCGTCAGGCCGGTAACCCTGTAGCCGTACTGGGTGAGAAACATTTCGAGGAGCTGGGTGAGTTCCTGCTCATCATCCACCACCAGAATGCGCTCGTTTCCGCCCCGGATCTCTTTTTTTTCCAAAACCGCCACCGGTTCGGCCTGAAGCTCTTTCTGCAGGGGCAGATAGATGCTGAAGGTGGTGCCAAGTCCCGTGGTGCTGACCACCCGGATATGGCCGCCGTGCCCTTCGACAATGCCGTGGGTCACCGCCAGGCCGAGGCCGGTGCCCTTGCCCGTTTCCTTGGTGGTGAAATAGGGTTCAAAGATCCGCTCCAGGATTGCGGTGTCCATGCCGCAGCCGGTGTCGCTGACTACGAGCTGCAGATAGTCGCCGGCGGGCAGCGGCGGGGAAATATCCGCCGCCTCTGTTTCGGCAAGAGAAACCGTCAGGGTGCCGCCCTTTTCCTGCATGGCGTGGTAGGCATTGGTGCAGAGGTTCATGACCACCTGGTGGATTTGGGTGGGATCGGCCATTACGGCGCCGCAGCGCGGGAGATGCTGGACGATTCCGATATTGGCCGGCAGGGAGGCGCGCAGCAGCTTCAGGGCTTCCTTGATAATCAGATGGATCTCGACCGGTTGCTTCTCCTGTTCGCTCTGCCTGCTGAAGGTGAGGATCTGCTGGACCAGTTTCTGGGCCCGCTGGCCGGCGATGAACACCTCGCCAAGGAAGGAGCGGCAGGTGGCGTCCGAGGTTAGCCGCTGCATGGCCAGTTGGGTGTAGCCGAGGATGGCGGTGAGGATGTTGTTGAAATCATGGGCAATGCCGCCGGCCAGGGTGCCGATGGCCCGCATCTTCTGGGCCTGCCGCAGCTCAGCCTCCGCGCGCTTGCGTTCCGCCATCTCGCGGGTCAGGGCGGTGTTGGCCTCGGCCAGCTCCCGGGTGCGCTCGACGACCCGTTGTTCCAGCAGATCGTGCGCCTCCCGCAGGGCGGTTTCGGCATTTTTTCGTTCGGTGATGTCGGTGAAAATGCAGACAATGCCGAGGAGAGTCCCGCTCTCTTCGGCAAGGGGGGTTGCCGAAAAAAGGACCGGAACGTGCGCCCCGTCCTTGGTGAGGAGCCGGTGCTCTGCCTTGCTGATTTCGTCCCCCTCGCTTCCGCAGCGGGAGAGGTTCATTGCAATATCCGCGGGATGTGTAAAGAAGGATGCAATATTTTTTTGCACCAGATCTGCTTCCCGATAGCCAAGCAGCCGGCAGAGCGCCTGGTTTGCCTTGCTGATCGTGCCGTCGGCCGTGGTAACCAGCAGGCCGTCGCTCATGGAGGCCAGGATATTATCCACATAGGTTTTGGCGGCGGTGAGCTCCTGATTGCTCCTGAACAGCGAGGTGTTGAGGGTGAGTATCCGGGTGAGCAACTGGCCAAAGCTGAAGTAGAGGACCAGGCTGGAGCTGAGCAGAAGAAGCAGGGCGAGCAGGACAACCTTGATGATGAAATTCTGGCCTCGGCCAGCTCCTCGCTGATGTCCAGGGCGACCAGGATCTTGGCAATGGGTTCTTTTTGGAAATTTTTCAGTTCGATATTGGAGAAGAGGAGGTATGTCTTGCCGTCGACGGTGTAGCGGCGGGTATCGTCCTGCTCCAGAAGAACCGTTGCGCCAATTTTTTCGAAAATGGAATTTTGTTTGGGCAGGAAGGTATATTCCCCCTCCTCGATCTTTTGGCCACCAAGCAGGGTCGCCTGTTGCCAACTCTCCGATTTGACGGCAACGGCGATTTCCGGGCTGATGCGCTGCTGGAGCAGCGCGATGAGCTGCTCAGGGCTGAGGCCGAACTCCAGGGCGCCGAGGTACTGATTCTCTTTGAATACCGGCTGGACCACCCGGTAAAAAAGCCCTCTTTTCCCCACCTCATAGCCGACGCGCTGCTTGTGGCTGCTGTTCACCTCGCGGACAATGGGACGGATCTCGGCCAGCGGGTCGCCGTGGAGTTCCGGCAGGTGCATGCGCAAAAACGAGGAGCTGTCCGGCAGGTGGAAGTGCATGAGGGCGAAGTAGGGGTTTTCTCCCGTGATCGCCTTGTAAAAGGGCAGGGTTGCCCGATAGAGGGCCTCCCGGTCGCGCCTGGCAAAGGCGTCGATCACGTCGTGTTTGGTGGTGGCAAGGCTGACGATCCGCGACTTGTAGGCGCCAAAGACCTGTTCCTGCATGTTTTCCGCCAGAAACGTGGCGGTTTCCCTCTTGGTTTGGATCGCGCCTGCAAGGTGTCCATTTCGCTGCTGAATGGACATGAAAACGAAGACCGAGGTCAGGGCGGCGATGGTGAGCATCACCGAGAGGATGGCTTTGGCGCGGATACCCATTACGGATCACCTGTTAAAACATCCGGAACAGTTGCACCGAAACGCGGTCGTCGTAACTTTCGAGGAGGATATTGGGCGCGGCATTGTCCGCCAGGGAAGGAGCCTCGTTCTTCCGGATTTCATAGTTGAACATCAGCCTGGTCTTGGGGTTGAAATAGTAATGGGTGCCCAGGGTGAGGGTGGTGAACCGCCGCTCGTTGCTGCTGAGCTCGGTGCCGCGGTCCAAGCGGTCGTAGCGCACATCGAACCACCAGCCGGGCAGCACCTGATAGCCGAGGTCGATGTACCAGCCACAACCATCTTCTTCCGGGAGCAGATTGTAGGAGGAAACCTGGTTGCCCGCATTGCTCAGGGCGCCGGGGACGCCGCCGGAGTCGGTGCTGTTGGGAATCATACCCTCGGCCTTGACCAGCTCCACGGTGGCGCGGAGGTTCCCCTGCCGGTATGCACCGCCGGCCCCGAGCCGGGAGCGGTTGAAATCCTGCTCGGACTGCAGATTGCCGGCCTTGATGGTCCGTTCGCCGTCCTGCAGCCAGGCGAAGAGCTTCAGCCCCTCCTGCTGCATGCCCTTGCCGGAAAAGATATACTCGGAGGACCAGTAGAGGTGGATATCCTGCCCGGGGCTGCCGCCGCCGGTGGAGATGCCGCGGCCGTTGCCGAGCATGGCCGCGTAGGAGTGTTCCCAGGCATCCGTGCGAAAGGAGTCGAAGAGCATGACGCCCATATCCCTGAAGGTGCTGCTGGCTCCGGGTATATTCGCGTCGAGGGGGTTCCCGCCGTCGTTGTCGTAAAAACGCTCCTGGAGCAGCTGGCTGCCCATGTTGCTTAAATTCACATAGGGGCCGGGGGCATTGAACTGGAGCCCCTCTTCGGCGCCGGGGTACTTGAACATGCCCAGGCGGAACCGGGCGTGGGGAATGACGTTTGCGGTGAGGCTGGCATCAAGCAGCCGCATCCGGTCTTCGGAGTCGATCCGGGTGACGTCATTGTCGCCGGCCAGGGCCATGACCCGATAGTTGAAACGGGGGTCGGGCAGGGCACCGCGCACGCCGACCCGGATCTTGCGCAGGGTGAGCTGGGAGGAGGAGGCCAACCGGGGGCCGATCTGGTTATACACCGCCTTCTGATCGAGCCATGGTCCCGTCGGAACCCGGGTATCGTCGGTATACTGGTAGTCGGCAGTCACATCGCCGTAGAACCGGGCCAGCGGGGCGTTGCCCGGTTCTGTCCCCTGCAGCATCAGCCAGTTCACGGCGTGGGCCGGTTCGGGCAGGGAAAAGGCGAAAACGCCAACCAACAGAGCGCCGCGTAGGGTTCTTCGCATCCTGTCTCCTTATGAAGGAATGTGTTTTGCTTGCCGATACACTCATGTTAGCAGCAAGCAAAAATATTCGTCAAGCAAAGGAGGGGAGCTGGGTGAACTTTGTAGGCTTGGGCGCGGAATAATCCCGGTTCAGCCCCGAATCAGGGTAAGCAGTTCCGCGGTTTTTGCCGCCATGAGTGCGACATCGCCCCTGGTTTCCACATTGAGGCGCAGGACCGGTTCGGTGTTGGAGCTGCGGATATTGAAACGGAAATTTTCCGCAGTAAAGCTCAGCCCGTCGGTGTAATCCTTCTCCCCGGGCGTTTCGGCGTAAAAGGCTTCTATCTTGGCAATCACCGCCGCAGGGTCCGCCACCCGGTTGTTGATCTCGCCGCTCACCGGAAACGCCGCCTGCCTTTCCCGCACCAGATGGGAGAGCGGTTGGCCGCTTCGCGAGAGAATCCCGGCCACCAGCAGCCAGGGGATCATGCCGGAGTCGCAGTAGGCAAAGTCGCGGAAGTAGTGGTGGGCGCTCATCTCGCCGCCGTACACCGCATCCTCGCTCCGCATGCGCTCCTTGATAAAGGCGTGGCCGGTCTTGCTCAGCACCGGAATGCCGCCTGATAGCCGGACAATCTCCCGGGTGTTCCACACCAACCGCGGGTCGTGGATGATCTTCGCCCCAGGGTGCTTGGCCAGCATGGCCTGGGCCAGCAACCCCACCAGGTAGTAGCCCTCGATAAAGCCGCCCTGTTCGTCAAAGAAAAAACAGCGGTCGAAATCGCCGTCCCAGGCAAGGCCGAAATCCGCGCCATGCTCGCGAACCGCCAGGGCGGTTACCTCGCGGTTTTCAGGGAGCAGGGGGTTGGGGACGCCATTGGGGAAGGCGCCGTCCGGCTCCCATTGCACCCGAATGAACTCAAAGGGCAGGTGCGCGGCCAGTTGGTCGATCACCGCTCCGGCGCAGCCGTTGCCGGGATTGGCCACGATTTTGAGCGGCCTCAAGGCCTGTCTGTCAACATAGCCAAGCAGGTGTTCGATGTAGGCGGGTTTGTTGTCCAGATAGCTTAGAACTCCGGGGATGTTTGCCGTAACGCGATACCCTTGCGCAGCCAGCCGTTCAATCTCGCGCAGGCCGGTGTCTCCGGAGATGGGCCTGGCCCCCTGGCGGACCAGCTTCATGCCGTTGTAATCCGCAGGGTTGTGGCTGGCCGTGACAATAACCCCGCCGTCCACCGCGAGATGGGCGGCCGCGAAGTAGATCTCCTCGGTGCCGACCATCCCCAGGTCCACCACATCCACCCCGGCCGCGAGAAAGCCGTCGGCCAGGGCCTTGGCCAGCGCGGGGCTGGAGAGCCGGATGTCGTGGCCGATGGCCACCTTTTTCGGGGAAAACTGGGCGCTGTACGCCTGGCCGATGTTGAAGGCCAGGGGTTCGTTGAGTTCGTCCGGAACCCGGCCCCGGATGTCGTAGGCCTTGAAACAGGGAAGCAGAGAGGTCATGGCGGATGTCTTTGAAGGAATGGTTGTTTTCTGGTAGATTGCTTTTTTCTCAAGACAACAAGGATAATTGATCATGGAAGCCTCGATTCTGCAACCGGAACTTGCCGCGAAAATCGCCGATCTGTACGACCGCATGGAAAAGGCCTACGACATCGTCGCCCGCCAGTTGGATTTCACCTGTACTGGCTGCGCGGACAACTGCTGCGATTCTTATTTTCAGCACCATACCTATGTGGAGTGGGCGTACCTCTGGCAGGGGCTCATGGAGCTTGATCCGGCGCGCCGCAAGGAGATCGAGAGCCGGGCCGCCGAGTATGCTGCCGCCTGCGAGCGGGCGTTGGCGAGGGGCGAAAGGCCCCAGGTCATGTGCCCGCTCAACGAAGCGGGGCGTTGCGGACTGTACCTCCATAGGCTGATGATCTGCCGGATGCACGGGGTGCCTTCCAGCCTCACCTTTCCCAATGGCAAGGTGCAGAGATTTCCAGGCTGTTTCCGCTGCCAGGAGATCGTGGGGGAAAGGCAGGCGGTGCCCACGGTGGAGCGGGCCCCGCTGTTCCGAGGGCTGGCCGCGCTGGAGCAGGAATTCTTGGGGCCGCTGCAGGGCGAGTTGCCCAAGGTGAAGAAAACCATTGCCGATATGATCCTGTTGGGGCCGCCCAGGTTGTAACCGGAGAAGGGGGATCGTAAAAGCGGCCCTTCGACAGGCTCAGGGCGAACGGTATTTTTCTGATGTATTGATCTTCCGTTCGTGCTGAGCCTGTCGAAGCACCAGTTTTGCTCTTTGATCGTTTGGTACCTCCTTGTTGTGCCCCACAGGACACAACAAGGAGGGAAAAAAGTCAGCTCGCCATTTACCCCTGACAGCCGCACTTGTCCCCACGGATGTCGTCCTTAAAAAGCGAGATGCCGCGCTCCATGGCGCAGAAATCCCCGCACATCGTGCAGGTCCGGCTGTTTTCCGGGGTGCGGCTGTCGCGGATTTTTTTGGCCGCCTCCGGGAATAGCATCAGCTCCATCTGTCGGTCCCAGTTGGTGTCGCGGCGGGCGATGGCCATCTGCTTTTCCCGCTCGCGCCGGTCCGGGTAGCGGGCCAGGTCGCCGATCCGGGCCGCCAGCCGGGTGGCCCGCACCCCTTCCCGCACATCCGATTCATTGGGCAGGGCCAGGTGCTCGGCCGGGGTGATATAGCAGATCAGGTCCGCGCCGGAACGCACCGAATGCGCCGCGCCGATGGCGGCGGTGATGTGGTCGTAGCCCGCGCCGGTATCGGCGGGCAGTGGCCCGAGCACGTAGTAGGGAGCCTTGCCGCTCATCTTTTTTTCCAGCATGATGTTGCCTTCGATCTCATCCAACGGTACATGGCCCGGTCCTTCCACCATCACCTGACAGCCCAGATCCCGGGCGATCTCGGCCAGCTCGCAGTTGATGATCATCTCCGCCATCTGGGCCCGGTCGTGGCTGTCGTGGATGGCCCCGGCCCGGATGCCGTTGCCCAGCGACAGCACCGAATCGTACTTTTTCATCAAGCCGCAGACCCGGTCGAACTGCTCGTAGAGCGGATTTTCCCGCTGGTTATGCTCCATCCACGAGACCATGAAGGTGCCGCCTTTCGAGACCAGGCCGCCGTAGCGGTAGCCCTGCTTGCGGAGCCGCTCGATGCTGAAGCGGTTGATCCCGCAGTGGATGGCCATGAAGGAGATGCCGTCGGCAAGCTGGCGCTCGATGAGCTCAAAGAGGTATTCCGGGTCGAGCTTGTTGGGATTGTGGTATTTCTTGCTCGCCTCGGAAAAGGCCTGGTACAGGGGGACATTGCCCACCGGCAGGGCGGTGGCGGCGAGAACCTCCTTGCGGATGCGGTTGAGGTCGCCGCCGGTGGAAAGCTCCATCAGGGTGTCGGCCTGTTCCTCTTCCGCCGCACGGGCCTTGCGGGTTTCCAGGTCGAGGTCGGCGATGTCCGAGGAGGTGCCGATGGAGGCGTTGACCTTGGCCCGCAAGCCGGTGCCGATGCCCACCGCTTTTTGCGCGGGACGGTTGGGGTTGCAGGGGATGACGATCTCGCCCTTGGCCACCAGACCGCGGATGGTCTCAGGGGCAAAGTCTTCGTTTGCAGCGACCTGCTGCATGGGTTCGGTGATCATACCGTCACGGGCCAGTTCCAGTTGGGTTTTCATGTGCTGCTCCTTGTTTCTGTTCTCCGTCCGCGGGCAAAAAAAAATTCCGCACCACCGGTGACGGCGATGCGGAATTATCTGGACAGATGGTTCCTTTTTTACCAGGCTGGCAGGTCTTCTGACTCGCGGATCTACCCTTCGCCGCGCCTTCCCGCCTTGCGGCAGTGGCATGTGCGGCGTCGGTCCCCGCTCACAGCGTCGGCCCAACGTGACGGAATCACACCGTCTTCCCTATTCTCCCGCCAATTCCGAGGAAGAGGCAGGCACCGGTCTGGTTATGTTTTTTCCCTCGTCGGCATATCATGCCCGGAGAAAGAGAGTATTTAGCAACTCCCGCGTTTGCGGGCAACCCCTTTTTATTTCTCCCGCATCAACTCGGCGATCTGGAAGGCGAGTTCCAGGCTCTGCTCCGCGTTGAGGCGCGGGTCGCAGTTGGTGAGGTAGTTCTCGGCCAGATGGTGATCGAGGATCTTTCTCCCGCCGCCGGTGCATTCGGTGACGTTGTCCCCGGTCATCTCAAAGTGCACCCCGCCGGGCGCCGTGCCCTCTGCCCAGTGGATCTCGAAGAACGAGCGGATCTCGCTCATGATCTCGTCAAAATTTCGGGTTTTGTGGCCGGATTCGGCGGTGTAGGTGTTGCCGTGCATGGGGTCGCAGCTCCAGACCAGCTTGAATCCCTCCTGCTTCATGGCCCGGGCCAGAGCGGGCAGACCATCGCTGATTTTTTTTGCGCCGAAACGGGTGATCAGGGTCAATCTCCCCGGTTCGTTGTTGGGGTTCAGGGCGCTGACCAGCTTTTTCACATCATCGATGTCATGGTTGGGGCCGATCTTGACTCCGATGGGGTTGTGCACTCCCCGGAAGAACTCCACATGCGCCCCGTCGATCTGCCGGGTGCGCTCGCCGATCCAGAGCATGTGGGCCGAGCAGTCGTACCAGTCGCCGGAGGTGGAATCCTGCCGGGTCAGGGCCTGCTCGTAGCCCAGAAGCAGCGCCTCGTGGGAGGTGAAGAAGCTGGCCTGGGTGAGCTGGGGGATATCGGTGGCAATACCCACGATACGCATGAAGTTGATGGCCTGGTCGATCTGGCGGGCCAGTTTTTCGTAGAGCTGCCCCTGGGGGGAGCGGCCCACGAACTCGTTATTCCAGGAATGCACTCGCTCAAGGGATGCATAGCCGCCCATGGTGAAGGCGCGCAGGATGTTCATGGTGGCGCAGGCCAGGTGGTAGCCCTTGAGCATCCGCTGCGGGTCGGGCCGCCGGGCCTCGGGGGTGGGGTCGATGCCGTTGACCATGTCGCCCCGGTAGCTGGGGAGCTCCACGCCGTTAACCATCTCGGTGTCCGCGGAGCGGGGCTTGGCGTACTGCCCGGCCATGCGGCCCACCTTGATCACCGGTTTGCCGCCTGCGTAGCTCATGATTACGGCCATCTGGAGGATGACTTTGAGCAGCTCCCGGATGGAAGGGGCGGTGCACATGGAAAACTCCTCGGCGCAGTCGCCGCCCTGGAGCAGAAACGCCTTGCCCTCGGCGGCCATGGCCAGCTGCTTCTTCAGGGTGCGGATCTCTCCGGCAAAGACCAAGGGGGGCAGTTTGGAGATGGTCTGCACCGTCTCGGCAAACTCGTTTTTATCGGGCCAGTTGGGCTGCTGCAGAGCGGTGAATTGCTGCCAGCTTGTCTTGCTCCAGGGCTGTGTCATGGTAATTTCTCCAAGGGATAATTTTTGCCACGAAACCCACGAAAAACACGAAAGTTTTAAAGGCTCGTAGATCGGGGCAGGCTTTTTTCTGGGGAAACAGTTTTTTTTTATTTCGTGTTCTTTCGTGGATTTCGTGGCAAAAAAATCAGCCTTCTTTCGCCCCAGGCAGGGCGCAAGGCCCGCCAGCGCAGCAGACCTCCACATCAAAGGCGTTCAATATCCGCAGTTCCGGCTCCCTGCGTTCCGGGGGTACCGGGGTGAAATCCAGGGCGGGCAGCATGGCCACAATCGCCTCCCGGGTGGGGATGGCCTCAAGCCCGGTGGCCAGCACCTTGCCGGTTCTGGCGTCCAGCAGTTCAGCGTCCTCGCCGTTGGTCACAACCACCAGGGGGATCAGCTGAGTCTCCTCCAACACCCGGGCCGCCGCAATGGCCGGACGTTCCCTGGTCACCAGCGAGCCGGGGCCGTAGCGCACCACCAGCACCCGCTGGTCCCCGATGCTCACCACGATGTCGATCTTCGATGTCACGAACTGGTGGGCGAACAGGGTTTCGATTCGGCGCCGCATCTCCAATTCGTTTTTGGCAAATCCCCGTTCTTCAACAAGCAACCGGGCAAGCTTCTGGCGGTAGCGCTCGTCGTCGGTGTCCACCAGGGGTTCGCCGGTGACGTAATCGCTGAGGCTGCCGTATATCATGTGGTGCGAAGGGATGTCTGCCATAACTACCATACCCCAAAATAAAAAAAGAGGAGGCCGCGGCCCCCTCTTTTGAGAAAGGCCGTCCCGGATTCGAGAAAGCGGCCTCTATTATGATACCGCTTTTTTACAGAGTCAGCCAGGACTCGCTGAATACGTTCTGGCCGGAGAGTACCTTATAGGTTTTATAGTGCTCCAGCGCGGTGCCGGTCAGGCCGGAAGGATCGGGGTCGTTGCCGTCCATCATGCCATGGACCATGTCCACCAGGTTCTGGCGCTCGCCCTTGCAGATCGCCATCAGCTCGGCGTCGTAGGAGTTGACGATGGCGGTGGTGATCCCGTACTTCATCAGCATGATGAGGTAGGTGCGGTCCAGGTACTTGCGCAGGTGCTCGGCCACGCCGTTGGATACGTTGGAGAGACCCACGGTGGAGCCTGCGCCCGGGGCGATCTCCTGGAGCATGGACATGAACTCAAGGCCGGAGGCGATCTGGTCTGCGCCCAGAGTGATTGGGGTGCCGATGGGGTCGAAGAGCATCTTTTCGTTGGGGATGCCTGCCTCGGCCAGGGCCATCATCAGGTCAACCGCCATGGCGCAGCGCTCGTTGGAGTCGCGGGGCATGCCGTCCGGGCCCCAGAGCAGGGCGATAACATTGCAGCCGGCCTCGGCGGCAACGGGGATCAGCTTTTCCATCCGCTCGGGCTGGGCGGAGATGGAGTTCATGATCGCGGCTTCGCGGTTTTTCACCACCTTGAACCCGGCGGCCATGGCGTCGGTATTGGTGGTGTCCAGGCAGAGGGGTACGGAGCTTGCCGCTTCCACGGTCTGCACAATCCAGGGCATCAACTCGATTCCGTCCTTGCGGGCCGGTCCGATGTTGAGATCCAGGTACGAAGCGCCGGCATCGGACTCTTCCTTGGCCATTTCCTGAACCGGGCCGGGGTTCCGTTCCTTCATGGCGGTGCCGCTTCTCTTGCCCATGATGTTGATGCTTTCCGCGATGGCTGCTACCTTCATTGTTTTCTCCCGTGCTGTGGTTTCAATCGTATTATATATTCAGGAGCCGTTACGGAGAATCATTCCGTTACGGCTCTTTATGCCGTTTTTCTCATGGCAATGGCTATCGTGCGCCATCAACGGCCATCTACCGCTCCCGATGGAAACGGCGGTTTTCCCGCGTGTAAGGGTGCATGGTAACGTGGGAAAATAGCGTTTTACACAACGGATGTCAACAGGCAAGAGGTAAAAAAGTGTCGGAGTGGCGCGTAAATCGGTGGATATACCTATGAAGAGGGAGCTCTGCCCAAGGGCTTCTCAGAAGAAAAAACGAGCCCTCAGCTCCAGTTTGCTGCTGTTTTGTTTTTCTCCGTATTCGCTTGATTCGGCGCCGTTGAGCCAGGAAAAACGCAGACGCGTTTCCCAAGCCAGGCCGCATTTTTCCCGTTTTTCCATTGACAAGCAGACAGGCAAACGCTACGGGTTCAGAGAATTAAATTTTCCTTGGCGAGCTTCGGAGCGTGCGTTGACATTTTGTGCCGGCCGGGGCAGAGAAAAGCGGTTTCTTATCACCATCTCATAAAAAAAACTATCACTGCAGTCTCACACAATTGTAAAGGAATTCAAATAAATAACGGCTCGGGAGTTTTTTCTTTTGAAAACCATGGGACAGCAGTGAAATTATGAAAAAACTTGGTCTGGCACTAGCCCTGTTTTTTGTCTGTACGCAGGTGCTGGCCTTACTGCACATGGCAGAGCATGGCTTTGAAGAGCATGAGCATAAGGGCCACACATGCAGTATCTACCTTGCCGGTGAACAGTCTCAATACTGCGCAAGCGAAAGACCGGTCGCCGTATCCCGTCTCGATTTTGTTCTGGGTTCCATATCATTTTTTGTCCAAACAGCCACCCACAGCCAAGATTTCTTCTCCGTTTCCCCCCGAGCCCCCCCTGTTTTTCTCCTGAGCTGAGCAAATCACATTTTTCCCACTCTTCCTCCATGGCCCGGATAGTTCCGGATCACAGGGGCAGTCCGCTGAACGTGCTGATTCAAGGAGAAAACTCATGCGTAAATCATATTTTGCCGTATCAACGTTGTTTTTTGCTGTTTTTTCAGGGACTTATGCCATGGCGGCATCCAACCCCGATCTTGAAGCGTTACAAACCGAGATCCGCCAGATGAAGCAGGCCTATGAAAAGCGTATTTCCGAATTGGAAAACAAATTGGCGAAACTCACAGTCGCTAAGACGGAGACAACCGAGATGGCCCAGGCAGCGCCGGACGGTGGTGCCGGAAAGAAGATTCACGGCAACGAATTCAACCCGTCAATCGGGGTCATTCTGAATGGAAAGTATTCCGGTTTTTCCTCTGACTCCTCGAATATTGCCGGTTTTGGGGTCGGAGAAGAAGGCGAGCGTGGCCGGGAAGGCCTGGGGTTGGATGAGTCGGCGTTGAATTTTGCCGGCAGTATTGATGACAAATTTTACGGCGGCCTGACCGTCGCGGTTGTGCGCGAGGCTGGCGAGGACAAGGTCGAGCTTGAAGAAGCCTATGTGCAGACCCTGTCGGGAGCTGGTCTTCCCCAGGGCTTGAGCGTGAAGGCGGGCCGGGCCTTCTGGACTTTCGGCTATCTCAACGAGCACCATACCCACGCGGATGATTTCGCAGATCGGCCCTTGCCCTATCGCGCTTTTTTGAACAAGGCCTTCAATGATGACGGTCTGGAAGTTTCCTATGTGCTGCCCACCGACTTGTACACCGAAGTCGGCGGCGGGGTGTTTCGGGGCGATGATTTCCCCCTGGGCAACGCTACCGGCGATGGAGGCGGAGCCTGGTCGGCATTTGCGCGTCTCGGCGGCGATATCGGCGAGAACAAGAGTTGGCGCCTTGGCGCATATCTCCTCTCCGGCGAAAGCGATGGAGGCCGGAGTTCCAATGAGGACGCCGTTACTTTTATCGGGGACAGCGACCTTTATGCCGCTGACCTTCGCTTTACCTGGGCACCGACCGGGAACGCCCGGGAGCGGGAAGTGATTGTTCAGGGGGAATATTTTCGGCGCAACGAGGACGGCAGCTACGAGGACACCGACGCCGGCACCGGGGCCGTTGCTTTCGATGACAGCGCCAGTGGCTGGTATGCCCAGGCGGTATATAAATTCTTGCCGCAGTGGCGAATCGGCGTCCGCTACAGCCTTCTGGAAGCAGCGGGCGCCCCGGCGGGGCTGGCCGGGAGCGCGTTGGATGCAGAAGGGCATGATCCGGAGGCAACCGCCGTCATGCTCGACTGGACCAACAGCGAGTTCAGCCGGGTACGCTTGCAATACAATCATGAGGAACTCAGCCGCGGTCAGAATGATGATCAGATAATGCTGCAGTACATCATGAGTCTCGGCGCCCACGGCGCCCATACATATTAAAGGAGGCGCCATGAAATCTCTTCTTGTCGCGACTCTTATCGCAGGGCTGGCTTTGCTGGCACCGGTCCCGGCCTCTGCTTCCGCACAGGTGAGCGTGTTTGCCTGTGAACCTGAATGGGCCTCCTTGGCCGAGGAAATCGGCGGGGAGATGGTCGAGACCTTTGCCGCCACCAATGCCCGGCAAGACCCCCATTATATCCGGGCCCGCCCCAGCCTCGTCGCCAAAATGCGAAAGGCCGATCTGGTTGTCTGCTCCGGGGGGGGCCTGGAGGCGGGCTGGCTTCCGCAGTTGTTTCAAAAAGCCGGCAACGCCAAAGCGCAACCCGGGGGCAACGGCTATCTCATGGCCGCCGATGTGGTGCCAGTGTTGGAGAAGTCGGCCGCCCTTGACCGGAGCATGGGAGATGTACACCCGGAAGGCAATCCGCACGTCCATTTGAACCCGCACAATATCCTGCTGGTCGCAAAAGAGCTTAGCAGTCGGCTCAAAGCGCTTGATCCTGCCAACACGGCCTACTACCAGAAGCGGTATGAAGAATTTTCCCGCCACTGGCAGCAGGCAATCGGTCGTTGGGAGAACCAGGCGGCAGGACTCAAGGGAAAGGGAATTATAACCCACCATAAGGCCTGGAGCTACCTGATCAACTGGCTTGGCCTCAACCTGGTAAATACCCTGGAACCCAAGCCTGGGATCCCGCCAAGCACCAGGCACCTAGAGGACTTGCTGCAGCAGGTCCGGAAGGTTCCCGTGCTGGCAATTGTGAGGACGCCATACGCTCCCGGAGAGGCCAGCGAATGGTTGTCGGAAAAAAGCGGCGTCCCGGCGGTTGTCCTGCCCTATACCGTTGGGGGCGAAGCCGGGATAACGGACCTGTTTCTTCTTTTTGAACGGACTCTCGGCCGCCTCAGGGAGACCGCCGATGCTCAGCGCTGAAATGCTGGAAATCGTGGGGCCGGCTCTTGCCGCCGGCCTCATTATCGCTCTCACCCATGCCCCGCTGGGCATAGAAGTGATGAAGCGCGGAATTATTTTCATCGATCTTGCCATTGCCCAGGTTGCCGGGCTCGGGCTGGTTGCCGCTGCCTTGTATCTGCATGAGCCGGCCTGGTGGGTTGCGCAAAGCGCCGCCCTCGGCTGCGCACTGCTTGCCGCCTTCTTTTTCCGCTGGATCGAGCATAAATGTCCCGAACAGCAAGAGGCCATCATCGGCTCCAGTTTTGTCCTGGCGGCCTCCATGGCCTTACTGCTCCTGGCGGATCATCCCCATGGGGGCGAAAAAATCCAGCACCTGCTTTCCGGGCAGATCCTGTTCGTCACCTGGCGGGATGTGCTTGTTCATTCGCCGATATATATAATGATTTTGGCATGTTGGTTTATTGTCCCAACCGTCAGATCCGGCCTGGGATTTTATCTTCTTTTTGCCCTTGCCATTACCTCGTCGGTGCAGCTTGCCGGGGTGTATGTGGTCTTTTCCAGCCTCATTTTACCGGCCCTGGCCTCTGAGAAAGCTAAAAGACAGGTGTTGACGGCCTGGAGCGTCGGCATTGTTTCCGTGCTGGCGGGTGTAGTGTTTGCGGCGGTTCTGGATCTGCCGGCCGGCCCGGTTGTTGTCCTCTCTTACACGCTGGCGGCAATCGCGGCGAGATACGTTTGTCCGCCGGCAAAGCGGCGGGCCGTCTCCGGTGGATGGGGTGCGTGATGGTCGCGCAGCAATTCCGAAATATCAAATCCACCTCACCGGCGAAGGGGGCGCCGACCGGCAAAGTCGGAGTGGTGTCCTCCGGCAATACTGGACAGCAAATCTTCATGCCATCAAAAAAACCAGCGAGCCCGCACTTCCACCTTGTTGCTGTTCTGCTTTTCTCCATACTCGCTCATCACGCCGCCGTTGAGGTAGGAAAACCTGAGGCGTAGCTCCCAGTTGGGGAAGCCGGTGTAGACCGCCTCGGGGGCGAGGGAGAAGCTCTGGTCGCCGAGGTTGACGATGGCGGTTATTCCGGGGCTGAAGTAGAGAATGTCATAGGGCTCCTTTTGGGTGAGGCGGGCATAGAGGTAGTTGCGCCCGTTTTGCGCTCGGTCGTATCCGGATTCGGAGGCGGCCTCCGCCCCCTGGAGCAGGGCGTCGTTCCCCGTTGTCAGAAACTGGCTGTAGCCGTCGGCAACGAGCTGAAAAAAGCGCTCCGTTTCCTGCCCGGTGTAGCCGTCGTCGTTGTGATAGAACTCGACAATGGCGGTGAGGTCGGTTTCCGTCAGGTAGCGGGCGCCCAGGAGATAACTGGTGTCGCTGGTTTCCCGCAGAACAAGGGTATCCCCGCTGAGCACCTTGTATCGCTGTTTGGGGATATGGGCCAGTTCGCCATGCACCTCGAGGTTGGCGGCCAGGTTTTTGGAAAAATCCACCCCATAGCGGGTGGTCCGGCTGTTGCCGCCGTACCAGAGCAGATCGATGTCCGTATCCTTGTACAGCAGGTAGAGCTTGGCCGCCAGGTTCACATTCTCCCGTTCGCCGAAATCCTCGTTCACCCCTTGCCAGACCGGCAGGGCCACACCGGTGAGGGCCACGGTCCGCAGCTCGCCGCCGTAGCTTTTGATCAGATCAAAGCCCGCCCCGAGATACCCTTCCATGGCCTCTTCGGGGTTATTGGGGTCCTTGGCCCGGTCGATGAAGCCCACCGGATTCCAGGCGTATCCCTTGCCCCATTTGAAAACCTTTTTGCCCAGATCGAGGGTGAGGTTCGGGGACGCCTTGAGGCTGACATACCCTTCAAAAACAGCCGCCCGATCGTTCCAGGCAAGATCGTCCTGCGCGCCGGTTGCCTGCAGAACCCAGTTGAAGGTTGTCATCCCCCGGCTCACGCTGCCGTCAAGCTGGAGGGTTGAGCTCAGGCTCTCCAGGGAGGAACGCGGGTCTTTGTACAAATTGAGGGCGGAGAAGGCTCCGTCCTGGTTGATATCGCTCCGGTCCCATTTGGCCTCCACATACCCTCCCCACGCCCGGTCTTTTTTTTCGAACTCTTCCAGGTCGAAGCCGTATTCCTCTTCCGCCCCGGCCAAGGCAGGGAAGGCGGCAAGCGAGAGGAGTCCGAGCAGGGCGGCAAGAGTCTGCCCGCGGGGCGCTGTTTTCACCGCAGCTCCTCGATCCGGGGAAGGGCGTTGAGGGTGAAGACCTCGTCGGCCATCTCTTTTTTCCGGATCTTGGCATAGATCATGACCGACTTGTAGCCCTTGTACAGGGGGCTGTCCGTTTCTATCACCGAGGGGCGCTTCAGGCCGTCGCCGAAATCCTTGAGTTCCTTGTAGTGCAGGGTCTTGATCAGCATGCCGCTCACCGCGTAGCAAGCGACGGAGGTGGGCACCAGGGCTTTTTTGTTCACCAGCATCTCGATTGTGTCGTAGGCCACGGCACCGCTTTTGGCCTTGAGGGTCAGGAGGTAGTTCTCGCCCTGCTCCACGGTCTTTTCCACCGAGTATTCCGTGGCGTAATCAAGGCGCAGGATGTCGGCATTGTTGAACACCCCGCCCACCACCGATTGCAGGCTGGTGATGCGGATGGGCTTGCCCACATTGGGGATGTGGAGCCACATGTTGTCGCCCAGGCGCAGGGTGGCGCGGCCTTTTTCGCTGGCCGGAGAGAGGAACAGGGCCACCACCTTGTCGTCGCCTTTCTTGAGGCTGTAAAGGACAAACTCCTTCTTGGCGCCGTCCGGTTCGATATTGATCAGCTTCCGGTACATTTCATAGGACTGGGGCTGCAGGTTGCGGTCCACCTTGGCAAGGATGGCGTTGCCGTCCAGGGCCAGGGCCGGGGCGGCCAGGGTCAGCAGCAGCAGGAGGAACGCGGGCAGCAGTCTGGTCGGTGCGTTCATTGCCCAGGCTCCTTGATGCTCTGCCGCAAGGCGCGAACCTCCTCGCGCAGGGCCGCAAACTCCTGCCGCGGACAATTGCGGGAATCATCCCGGCGCAGCAGGCGAAAAAGCAGGAAGGCCAGCAGGGCAAAGAGGATGAGGCCGAAAAAAGGCTTGAACCAGAAAAAGAACGGGCTGAAAAAAGCGGGGGAACACCACATGATCGTCTCCTTGAAAAAAGGGGTTATTTGTTTGTGCAATTATACATGCCGGAGTGCGGCAATGGGGTCCATTTTCGCCGCCTTCCAGGCGGGCTGCAGACTGGCCAGCACGGAGATGAAGATGACCATGGCCAGGATGGGTGCAATCTGCCCGACCGAGATGGCCGGCTGCAGGAGCAGCCCGGTCTGCATGCCGAAATTGAAGGTAATTGCCGCGCTGTTCAGTGCGGCAATGGCCAGCAGGCTGATGACCGTGCCTGTTGCCGTGCCGACAATGGCCAGCAGGAATCCCTCGGCAAGAAACAGGGCCAGGATCTTGCCGGGCGTTGTCCCTATGGCCGCGATGGTGCCGATTTCGCCGATCCGCTCGTAGACCGCCATGATCATCACGTTCATGATGCTGACCAGAACGATGGCCACCAGCATGACCTTGATAAAGAGGGTCATCAGGTCGATCATCTTGGCGATATTGTAAAAGGGAGAGAGTTTTTCCCAGGTGTGCACCTCGAAGACCGGCTGGCCCTCCTTGTTGGTGAGCCCTCCGAGCTGCTGCTCGAGGAGCGCGGTCACCGCGGGCAGGTCGTCGATGTCCTTGAGGCGCACCGCAATCTCGCTGATCTCCACCCCGCTGATCCGCAGCAGTTCCTTGGCATCGTCGAGGTGGATGGCGCCATCCCGGCCGCCGGGCCCGGAAATGCCATCAAGAACGCCATGCACCGTAAAGGGCTTGCCGTTGACCGAACCGTCCCGGTTGGTGGCCACCAGCACCACCGTGTCCCCCACCGTGACCTGCATCCCCTTGGCCAGCAGCGCCGGAATCAGGACGCCGCCCGGAACCAGCAACTCCTCGCCCGCTTTTTTCTCCGAGAGGCGGGAAGCCAGCAGCGGCATGGCCCTGAATTCGTCCTCCGGGACCACGGCGTTGAGGCGGATGTTGGTCGTTTCGGTGAAGTTGCTGAACATGGCCCCCAGCCTGAGGCGGAGGGTGAAGGATTCCACCGCCGGTTCGGCGCGGAGGATCTCCTCGACCTTTGCCATCTGCTTGGCGTTGAGGTTGCGATTGAGCGGCAGGCTGTCGATGGAGGCCACATAGCCCTTGCGGTGGATCTGCACATGGCCCATGACTGAATCGGTGATCTGGCCGATCATCAGGCTTTTGAAGGAGCCGGATACGGCGATGAAAAGAAGAACCGAGACCACGCCGAGGGCGATCAGGGCCGTGGTCAGCAGGGTTCTCCGTTTGTAGCGCAGGAGGTTTTTGGCGGCGATTTTTATGATGTTACGCATAGATTCCTCCGGTGTCGGTCTGTTTCAGCGCGCCGTCTTCCAAGGTGAAAATGGTTTCGGCGTTCTTCACCACCTTCGGGTCATGGGTGGAAAAGATGAAGGTCGTGCCGAATTCGTCCCGCATCTCCTTCATCAGGGCAATGATCCTGTTGGCTGTTTCGCGGTCCAGATTGGCGGTGGGCTCGTCGGCCAGCACCAGCTTCGGGTTGGTGATCAGCGCCCTGGCCACGGCCACCCGCTGTTTCTGGCCGCCGGAGATCTGGCCGGGGTATTTCTGCGCCTGGTCCGCCATGCCCACCGCGGCGAGTACCTGGGAGATGCGTTTTTTCCGTTCCGCCTGGGGCCAGCTCTGCACCATGAGCAGGGGATACTCGATGTTTTCATACACGGTGAGGACCGGGATCAGGTTGAAGTCCTGGAAAACAAAACCGATATGCTCTCCCCGGAAACGGGCGCCCTCCTTGCGGGAAAGCGTGGAGACATCCGTGTCGGCGATGGAAAGCGTTCCACCTGTGGGCGGGTCCAGGCAGCCGATCATGTTGAGCAGGGTCGATTTCCCGCTGCCGGAGGGGCCTACAAAGGAGACGAACGAGCCCGGCGCAATGGTGAAATCGACTCCCCGGATTGCCTGTACTTGGACCTCTCCGGACACATATGTTTTTTCAAGTCGTTTGGCTTCTACAAGCGACATGGCGTCTTCCTTGTGTGTTTGGCAAAGAAAAGGGCCGACAGTGGTGACCGGCCCCGGGAAAATATATGGCGCGCCTATCTGCGGCCGCCGCCCATGCCACCCATGCCGCCGCCACCGCCCATTCCGCCCATACCCCCGCCGGAGCCCATGCCGCCGCCGGAGCCGCCCATGCCTTGTTTCTTGCCGTTTTTCTGGCCAGAGCCAGAGCCGTCACGCGGGGCATTCTCCGGCTGTCCCATGGCTTTCTGCTTTTCTTCCGGGCTCATTTTCTGGACCCGGTTCTGCCATTCGTTCTGGAAGGCGTTGCGTTCTTCCACCGTGGCCTGTTTCATGCTGCCGCGCTGCGCTGCCAATTCATCGTTGGTCATGGCGCTGTAGTCGGTGGCTGCCCAAGCCATGGCGGCGGTGAGCAGGGAGCCTGCCAGGATGGTGGTGATCCGGAACATCGTGCGTGTCTTCATGGGGTGGTTCTCCTTGTGATCCAATATGTAGTATGGGAAAAACGGGTTAGCAAAACTCTGTGCGGCCAGTATATCACAAACCATGCCATTGCCTTCTCATAGGGCATCATTTCCCCGAATTTACGCGGATAATATCAACACGGACTGCTTTGGCCCGGGTTCGGCATGGAGGAATTCCGGGTAATTTTTATCCATCTGAAAACGCCAACCGAGTAGTTTTTGCCCAGCGTGGTGCTGTGTCGCGGAATTACGGCCAGGGTTTCACGTGAAACGTGCGGGAAATCAACAGCGGGCACGCGGATGGCGCCATTGGGGAAAGGCGGAGAAATCCCGCCACCGATAAGGGCTTGCGGGGCGTGCCGGGATAAATCAACAGGTTTTCAACAGCCAGTCAACAATTCGCCAACAGGGTTTCAACAGGGTGTTTGTCCGTGAATCACGCGGGCATCCGCGCGGGGCGCAGCCATTTTTTCAAGAGCAACCGGGTGCAGTCGCCCACCAGGCGCGGGATATTTTCGGCAACGGGAATGACCGGCGCGGGGGAGGGTGCGGCCCCGGTTTGAAGCGCCACACCCTCGGCCAGGTAGTGGAGATGCCAGCCAGCCTGGCGCGCCCGCAGGCAATAATCGGCATCGGCGTAGTGGGCGGCAAAGCCCTCGTCCAGCAGGCCGATCTCCTCCACCACCTCCCGCCGTATCACCAGACAGGTGTCCAGGAGCCACTCCGGTTCGAAGGAGCGCAGATGGTCCTGCTCCAGAAGAAGATGGCGGGCCAGGATGCGGGGCGCGGCCGGAAGCAACCTCCCCAGGGAGGTGTGCAGGCAGAGGATCGCGGCCAGGGTCGGGGCGGAGCGCGCCGAGGGGAGGACCATGCCCTGGGGGTCAACGATCCGGGGCGCGGCCAACCCCGCTTCGGGGTTTTCATCGAGAAAACGGACCAGACCGGTCAGACAACCGGGCTGCGGGCGGAGGGTTTCGTCCCAGAAGGAGAGATAGCGGGCCGCAGCCAACCGGCAGGCGTGGTTGCGCGCCTTGGCCGGGTGATCGCCCCCGCTGTTTTCCAGAATGACGATCTCCGGGAAGGCCCGTTCCAGCCGGGTGAGGGCCGGATGCTCGGGCTGACCGGCCACCACTATGATTTCGAGAGCCACCTGATCGGCCTGGGGCAGGAGCGCGTCCAGAAAGGGGAACAGCCCTTCGGGCTGGGCCGGGTTGTGGATCAGGCAGATCGCCAAGTCGGGTTCGATGTCTTCCATGATTCCTGATGGGGGGCGTGACGGGTTGGCCTGTGCGGCGGTCGTGTTTCAGAGGGTTATGTTTTTAACAAAGGGGGGCAAGGGGGGATTTACAGACGGTGGGGTGCGGTACCGGCGTTTTTTAAATCCCCCTCAATCCCCCTTTGTTAAAGGGGGAGGTATTTGCACACGAGCAGGCCGATGACAGCTAAGCGAGCACCGCGAGACTGCGAAGCAGATGTGGTGCTGCGACACGTTTACCGCGGCAGTTTCTCCCGCACTGTGGGGAAGAGCGCCATGTCGGTGTGGGGCAGAAAGAGCGAGGCCATGTAGTGGTTCATGAATTGGCTGCTCTCCGAGAGCTCCAGGTTGGTAATCAGCGAGCTGACCATCATCCGTTCCCGAAAGCGGACATGGTCGGTGAGGCTGATCTGACAGCCGAGCATGGAGGCGTTGCCCAGGTAGTAGAATTTGTCGCGGTCGATGTCCGGGAGCAGCCCGATGCAGATCGCCTGCTCCAGATCGATGTAGGCCCCGAAGTTGCCGGCCATGATCACCCGGTCCAGATCGTCGAAGGTCATGCCCACGGATTCCAGCAGGGTGACGTAGCCCGCGTACATGGCGCCCTTGGCCCGGATCAGGTTGTCGAAATCCACCTCTGTGATGGCGATGTCCTCGCCCATGAGGGTGTCCTTGGACCAGGCCAGCACGTACTCGTAGCCGTCGATTCCCTGGCGGATACGGGGATGATCCAGGCTGCGGTTGAACTTGCCCTGCTGGTCGATGACCCCGGCCTCCAGCAGTTCGGCCACAATGGCGATGAGGCCGGAGCCGCAAATGCCGCAGGGCTTGATGCGGTCGATGGTGATGATCATCGGTTCCAGGGTTTCGGGGTGGATGTGGAAGTTTTCGATGGCCCCGGCATTGGCCCGCATGCCGTGGCGGATGCCGCCGCCCTCGAAGGCGGGGCCTGCGGAGCAGGCGGCGCAGACCATCCACTCCTCGTTGCCCACCACGATCTCGCCGTTGGTGCCGATGTCGATGAACAGGGTGAGCTCCGGGCTCTTGTACATCTGGCAGGCATGCACCCCGGAGATGATGTCGCCGCCCACGTAGCTGGCCACCGCCGGGTAGAGGAAGAGGCGCACCGAAGGATGGGCGTGGATGCCCAAGGATGCGGCGCGGGTCAGCGGGAAATGGCTGCAGGCCGGGACATAGGGCGATTCCCTCAGGTATTTCGGGTTGAGCCCCAGGAGCAGGTGGCTCATGATGGTGTTGCCCGCGGCCATAATATAGCTGATGTCGCTGGGGCTGATCAACACCTTCTTGCACACCGTTTCGATCACCGCGTTGATAGTGCGCACCACCTTTTCCTGCAGCGCCTTGAGGCCGCCGGGCCTCTGGGAATAGATGATCCGGGATATGACGTCCTCGCCGCAACTGATCTGGTCGTTGTAGGCAGAGGCCTCGGCGATCACTTCGCCGGAGTTGAGGTCGATCAATACTCCGCACACCGTGGTGGTGCCGATGTCCACCGCCAGGCCGTAGAGATTGCCCGTGGTGTCGCCCGGCTCTATGGCGATGATGCGGTCCGGCTCTTCGGCCCGCTTGCCGCGCAGCATGATGGCCGTTACCCGCCAGTTCGCTTCCCGCAAAATGAAGGGCAGCTCCATCAACAGTTCCGGGTGGTCGTAGGTGGGCTCGGCGCAGTCGTGGCATTTTTTCTTGATGCCTCGCATCAGCCGCTGGAGGTCGGGCACGTTGTCTTCCAGGGTCGGCGGCTCCAGGGTGAGGAAACGCTTCTCCACCGGCGGCGCCACCTGCCAGGTGCCGATCAGATGATCCAGCGAGCGGGCGGAGATGGCGCGGGTGGTCTTGGGCTTGGCCTTGAGGGCCTTGCCGTCCTTGCTGGTCGCGACCGGGATGGAAACCACGATATCCTCAACGACCGAAGACTGGCAGGCCAGGCGGAAGCCCTCGGCGTGCTCCTCGGCCTTGAGCGGCATGGCCTTGTTGGCCGCGACCTCGCCCTGCTCGATCTTGACCTTGCACTTGCCGCAGACCCCGTCGCCGCCGCAGGAGGCCTGGATATAAAGCCCGGCTTTGGCCGCGGCGCTCAACAGGTTTTCGCCGGTATCCACCTCGATGGTGACGTTATCGGGCAGGAAGGTGACGGTCTTTTTCATAACTCTCCGGTCTCCGGGGAAGTATTGTCAGGGTATGAATATTGCCACAAAGATAGCAGGAAGGCGGGGCTTGTCAAGCATCCTGAAGCAGATTCGCCACTATCAGGCGGAGAGGAGACCGCCGCTTTCCCGCCACCCCCGCACTTGGATTCCTTTGTGATGATAGGCGTCGTCGGCGCCTCCGTGGATCAGGGTAGGGGAAAGGGCGCTCTCCCCGGCAAGGGACAGCCATTTTTCCAGGCCGTTGAAAAAATCCCGGTTCACTGTTTTGCCGGATTTGATTTCAATGGGCATGAGCTTGCCGCCATGCTCGACGAGGATATCCACCTCGTTTCCGTTGCTGTCCCGCCAAAAATAGAGGTTGCGGGGCTCAGCCCGGTTGCATTGCGATTTTACCAGCTCGGCAATGACGAAGTTCTCGAAAATATTCCCCCGCAGCGGGTGGGTTTCCATCTGTTCCGGCGTTCTGATCCCCAGCAGCCAGGAGACGAAACCTGTGTCGTAGAAGTAGAGTTTGGGCATTTTGATCAGCCGTTTGTTGAAGCTGGCGTGGTGCGGACGGAGCTGAAAAACCAGAAAGCTCGCCTCAAGCACCGAAATCCAGGCCTTTGCCGTGTTGTGGGTAATGCCGCATTCCGTGGCCAGGGAAGAGAGATTGAGCAATTGTCCCGTTCTGCCGGCACAGAGGCGCACGAAACGTTGGAAGGTGTCAAGGTCCTGGACCTTGAGCTGTTGCCGCACGTCCCGCTCGACATAGGCGGTCATGTAGGCGGCAAACCAGGCGGACGGCTGAATCTCGCGGTCGTAAAGCGGTGGATAGCAGCCAGTGAGGAGCATGGTGTCGGCATCTGGGGCGAGTTTGCCGACCCGGTTCAATTCGGGAAGCGAAAACGGCAACAGTTCGAGGAAGGCGCTTCGACCCGCCAGGGATTGGGTTATGCCGGACATCAGTCCGAATTGCTGGGAGCCGGTCAGGATAAAGAGCCCCATTCTGCCATCGGCATCAACGATGGTTTGGAGGTAGGAGAGAAGATCCGGACAGCGCTGCACCTCGTCGAGCACCCCGCCATCGGGAAAACGTTCCAGGAACGAACGGGGGTCATCCTGGGCGCCCCGGCGGATATCGGGGTCTTCCAGCGAGACATAGGGGCGATCAGCAAAAATAGCCTTGGCAAGGGTCGTTTTTCCGGATTGACGCGGCCCGGTCAGGGTGATGACCGGAAAACCGCGCAACAGGAGGCGGATGATCTGTTCACTATCGCGGGGAATCATATCACGATAATACCGGTATTTTATGTAATTTGTCAAAGTCTTTTACAAATTACATAAAATACAAGGGGGGCGACGAAGAGGATTGGTGTCTTGGAAAAAAAAGAAGAGGCGGTGGACGAAAATCAGGCCATGAAGCTGGGGAGAAAGGCCTCGATCTGCTGGAGGAGGTTGCGGGTAACCGGCTTTTTGACCACCGTCATTACCAACGGGCTGTCCGCCAGGGGGTGCATCTGGTCGATCTGCATGGTGTCGAGCATGGAGATCAGCACCACCTTCGGTTTTTTGACGAGCTGGCCGCAGCGGTAGCACTCCCGCAGGGTGTCCAGCACGGTCCGGCCATCCATGATCGGCATCAGCATGTCCAGAAAGACGAGATCCGGCTTTTTCTTGAAGAACTGGTACAACCCCTGGGCCCCGTTGGGCGCCTCGCTGATCTTGCACCCCGCGAACATGGCGGTCAGGTGGTTTTTCAGGGTGGTGCGGGCAACAACGTCGTCGTCAATAATAAGAAACTGCATGGGGCCACCTGCTGTGTATCGTATTGGTTATTTTTGTACCCTGCAGATATGGCAGATTGGTTGCCCGGATGCAATACTAAAAAAATACGGGAGTATCGCGGAAAAAGAAAGGCGCTGGCAAGAGAGGGATGTGGCTTGAATCAGGGACAACGCTGCGTGATGTGTATGGCCTCTGTAGCGGGACACAACGAATCACGCAGCGTGGCTGGCGGAGCAGCCTGGGGAATGCTAGTCGAATACCCCGGTCAGCACGTCGGCGATGATGGCGGTGGCAACGGCGACCAGCACCAGATCGGAGCCGCACACCTGCCATTCGTAGCCCGGGTGGTGGGGCAGTTGGGCCAGCAACGGGGTGGGGACAGCTTTTTTGGCGATCCCTGGAGGCAGCGGTTTGCCACGGCCCAGATTCTTGCGGATCCCCGGGGGAAGCGCACCGTAGCCGGTGTAATTGTTCGAAATCGCCAAACGGCGGGCCTGTTCGATGGTGATGGCGGCGGTGATCAGGACGGAGGAGTCTGACGTACTCTCTCCCTTGTCGTGCTTTTGGGTCTTGCCGGGTTTGCCCTTCCCTTCTGGAGGCGCCGCCATGGCCGGGGCTCCGGCGAGTTGCGTTGCCACAAAAAGGGCGAGGAAAAGTCTCAGCAGATGGGTGCGAATCATGGTCAATCCTCCGTAGGTGTGAGGGGGTACAGTATTGCATGCCTGATTCTGGTCTACCGCGAGACAGTTCTTTTTGTCAAGCGCCGGGCATCCAGTGCGGCTGGCCGGGTTGTAGGAAGTGTTATGCGGATGTGAGCGGTCCGCTGGTGGCCGGCGGTTCAGCAGGAAGAAACCACTGGTACAGCCGGTTGCGGAAAGCGTTTTGCAGGGCGGTGAAGGATTTGGCGGTGTCCGGTTGCTCGCTCCTGCCTGCCGCTTTTTCCATGGCAGTGGCGGCCAGGGGACCGGCAAAGGGGGAGAGTTTCGGGTGATTGGTCAGGAGCTCTTCCACGCGGGTCAGCATCTGTTGGGCAACCCGCTCCGCTGTGGGGATGGGGAGGTCCGTGGTTTTGCGGGGAACGGGGAGCGGTTCGCTTGCCACTGGCTGCGGTGCTTCCGCCATGGCGTTCAAGCCATCAATCTCCACTGGTTTCTCCCTGCGGGCAAAGAGTCCATCCAGTTCCTTTTCCTTCATTTCATCCAGGGCCTTGAGGATCTGCTGCCAGCGCGCCTCAAGCATTTCGGCGTAATCCAGCTCCTTGCCCGGGCCAGTGCCCAGCGTATCGTAGAGATCCTTGAGATTCAGGTCGTTGAGGTCCGCCATGGCGGGCAGGGGCTGGTGGCTGGTGATTCGGGTCTGGGTGACGGTTTGTCTGCTGAACGAAGCGGAAAAGGAGGAGACCGAGCCCATGGACATTTCGCCGAAGTCCATCGCCCTGGTCATGGCCTCCTCATGGTCGCCGGAAAAAAAGGTCGAGGCAATGGAGGTCAGTTCCCCCACCAGCCTGGTGATATCGGCAAGCTCCTGCGCATTGAGATCGCCCTGCACCGAGATGCCCATGGCCTCGGCGGAGGTGGAGCTGCTGGCATAATTCACCCCCGAGGATGCAGGATTGAACCAGCCGATGGCGTGGGTGTACTGGTAATTCTGGCTCAGGCTCGAAAGCGTGACCTGATCGCCCTCCGCCGTGGTCAGGGAGAAAGAGGACGACTGGGTCTGGGCCAGGGTCTGCTCGAAGGTGGACTTGCCGGAACGGGCGGAATAGAGGGATTGGTAGTCGTTGCTTGCGACTGGTCCCTGGCCGGATTGGGCTGGAATGTTCATGGTACGCTCTCCCGGTGCTGGTTTGCAGTGGGGCACGGCGGTTGGAAGGTGCAGTCGTGCTACTGTGCTTGTCGGGAGGTTGGAAGGTAAACTTGAGGGAAAAGTTAGGCGGATTTTACGGAATAACGGGGAGATGAAGGGAGGGGTTATGGAAACCGTCCCCCATTTGGCCCATAAAACGTTATCTGTCGTATCGAAAGAATGTGCGCGAAGATGCTTGTGATTCAATATGTGTAATGAACGCCATCCACCGTTGCTGCCACAAGTCGACAAGTGTGCGAACATCAGTCAACGAATAGTTGCGCCCCACTTCATCGGGAGTGAGTCGACCGTGGGCAATTCCGTTTCTTTCGGCTACAATTGCGTCTAAACGTGTCCACACCTCTTTCAGAATTGCTCCTGGGTCGCCCAGCTCAAAAATTTCACAGAACAGGGCGACTTGAGAACACTTCATGAAGCTACCATCTGCAGGGAAAAGGTCGGTGTTGACCGTGCATGATCGGGAATCGAAGATGCAGTCGAGTAATCGCGGACCAGAATCTTTCCATCTCCTGCCATCTGAAGAGTTTGCAATGGACTGGAAGTAGTTGTGTATCGCGAACAAGCGAAAGCCTTTACGGAGGCGCCGGTTACCAACGCGAAGCCCCACCGCCATTTCAAGAAGTCCTCTGCACAGTGAAGTCAACAAATTTTCGTAAGATGCGAATAGCAAGAGAATGGCAAGGCCCCTAGCCTCGCGGCTTATATCCATCTCTGAGGCCGGAGACATCGCTGGATGCGCAGCCTCCAGCACACGGCGAATGGAGTCAAGCCGTCGTAGCAATTCGTCTCGATATGGTTGTCCGTCAAACATCCTGCTGCACGCCCAAGAATCTATCTCGACAAAACTCTATTCTCCCCTTTACACGAAGGCGGCTGTTTGTCGCGCCAGTGGTCAGGTGGCGCAGATCGGAAGAATGTAACCAAGAGACAGTATCAGGGAAAGCAAGGTCAGGGTTCTCCTGTATTGCAAGTGCCGCGCCTACGGATACAGCCTCAAACAGATTGACAGGGGTCATCCCTTTTCGTGATTTGATCCCGGTTGGAAAGACTGCGGCAAGGTAGTTGAATGACTTAACAAAAATCTCTCGCATGTCCGTAATGTTCGGATTTTTGGCTTTTGCTTGGGCGAAATCGTTAAGAAAAGTCTTCACCGAGTGTTCGAATGATTGATATCGTTCCATAAAGGCGAAAAAGCGAAGCACATAATCCTCAGGTGTTCCATCCTTCCAATTGTTTTTTGGCAAGTGGACGACCGTCCTGAAGTTTGCGTGTGCCGCCAGTTCAGATAGGAGATCCATAAATGGTCCACGGAATACGCACTCCCGTACTTCCTGGTCTGTCAGTTTTAATCCACCGGTATTGAGCCGTTCAAACAGGTCGAAACGGACCTGCATGTCGCTTTTGTCGTTTAGTACTACCACTTTCACGGGACGATCTTCTAGGGCCGTCCGGATGTCGGCGGGTAGCTCTGCAAAAGGCATGTTGCACAGCGCTGGCAGTTTTTCGAGCCCAGTCAGCAGTAATGGCGGGTCAACGAGTTTAGCCGCATTTCGGGCGTCCGCATCGCCAGCGAAGTTTACCAGGGTCAATAGCCGCTGAAGACCATCTACGACCTCCCATTGTGTCTGCTGCCCTGGCGTCTGGTTGGTCGCCATGAACAGAGGAGGAACAGGGATACCGAGCAAGAACGACTCAATGAGCCGAGATTGTCGGACTGCATCCCAACGAAACTGACGTTGGTAGATTGGTGCGATTTCGATTCGTGCACGCTCCACACGTCGAATCAGTTCATCGACAGTAACGTCATAGGTGTCGAAATCGACCTTACGACGCTGTTCCGCGAGTTGTTGCCGTTGTATTATCGGATCATGCGAAGCCACGGTGTATTCCCTCGATTAGTTAACCCGGTCCGTTCGAAAATAGAAAATTTTGGGGATAGCAATCTAATTTTTCTCGAAAACCGAAAATGTGGTCATCCCCAAACACTTTTGCAAGTGTCCCATGCGCCTAACAGCTTGTCAATGCAGAAAAAATACGGGGTGTCGTTATCAGTCCACAGCTTCATTCGCTACGGTATGTAAGCCCCACCCCTTTGAGAAAGCCCCTCAAAATCTGATCCTTGCACTCGCGGTAGTGCGGGTGGTCCGGCCTGCGGAAAAAGGCGCTGAGTTCGTGTTTGCTCAGGCGCATATCCGCCAGGGCCAGAATCGCCAGCATGTCTTCGTCTCGCAGGTTCAGGGCGATTTTCAGTTTTCGCAGGATGATGTTGTTGGTTAAGCGCTGTTCCGGCTGGGATTGCGGACCTTCCTTTTTGCCGCGTTTCTCGTTGATCACGCCGTTGAGGAAAATGGCCAACTGGGTGTCGCTGCATGGCAGGTATCCGGGCTCATCCTCTTTTTTCAGCCAGCCGCTGATCTGCTCCCCGGTTGCCCGGTGCTCGGCTAGGGCGAAGATGGCGAGCATTTTTGCCTCGTTCCAGGCGAAGGCATGGCGGAGACTGCGCAGGATATCGTTGTTGTTCATCGGGCTGCCTTGGGCTGAATTGCAGAGGGTGGTGGTCGTTTCTTTCTTATAGCCCATGGTTGTGGGGAATGGGCAAGATTTTTTGTCACGATTCGGCCTGGCCCGGCCTGCGGTTTTTTCTTCCCCTCCCTCGCCGTTGTCACTGCTGACGGGAGGGGATTGAGGGGTGGGTGAAGCTGCTATGAAGTAGGCCCTTGCAACGTCCCCCACCCCCTCACCCCCTCCCGCAAGGGGAGGGGGAACAGGAGAACAGAGCTGACGAACTGGGATTTTTGGTAAGTGCGCGGAGGAGTTAGACAGGCCGTCCCCGGCCAACCGTGTATTGACAAAAATCACGGAGCGGGTCATTCTAACCCCATGAAAAATATCACCGACACCACCTCCTACCATGCCGGTTTTTTACAGTTTGACGTACGCTTGGCCGATCCTGCGGCGAATCTCGCCTCGGTGCGGGCGGGCTTGGCCCGTTTGGCCCCCAGCGGGCCGGGGATCATCGTTTTGCCCGAGCTGTGGAGCTGCGGCTTTGCCTACGAGCGGCTCCAGCATTTCGCCCTGCAGACCGTGGAGATGCTGGACGAGATGCAGCGGCTGGCCGTCCAGTACGGTATTCATTTGGCCGGCTCTCTGCCCGAGGAAATCCTCACCGAGGTGGGCTCCACCATCTATAACACCCTGTACATCGTCGGTCCCAACGGGGTTTGCGGGTCGATCCGCAAGCAGCACCTCTTTGCCCCAATGGACGAGGATCGTCATTTCATCCCTGGGGACAATCCCCAGCCCGTGGCAACCGGGCTTGGGATGGTGGCAGGGCTGGTCTGCTACGATCTTCGCTTCCCCGAGCTGGCCAAAACCCAGGCCGGAAAAGGCGCGGGGCTGCTGGCGGTAAGCGCCCAGTGGCCAGAGGCCCGGCGGGAGCAGTGGCGGACCCTGGCCGCGGCGCGGGCCATCGAGAACCAGATCTGTGTCGTGGCCTGTAACCGTTGCGGGATTACGGGAAAAACCGAGTTCGGCGGCCATTCCCTGGTTGTCGGCCCGGACGGGACGATTCTCGCCGAGGCTGGATCGGAACCGGGTGAGGCGTGGGTCGAAATCGACCCGGCCTGGATGCGGGAGCTGCGGCAGCGCTTCAACACCGTGGGGCCTGCGAAGTACCGCTTTGCCGATGAGGACAAGATTGTCGAGCTTGAGGACCTGGCCGAACTGACCGCCCGCTACCGGGCGGTAGGCCGCAAGGTGGTGTTCACCAACGGCTGTTTCGATATCCTGCACCAGGGGCATGTCACCTATCTGGAGCAGGCCCGGAGGGAAGGCGATTGCCTGGTGGTGGGGGTCAACAGCGACGCCTCGGTGCGGGCTTTGGGCAAGGGGGATGACAGGCCGGTGAACCACCAGCAGAGCCGGGCCAGGATTTTGGCCGCCTTGGGCTGCGTGGACCATGTGGTGATCTTTGGCGAGGAAACGCCGCACAGGCTGATCACCACCCTGATGCCCGAGGTGCTGGTCAAGGGCGGCGACTGGCCGGTGGAAAAGATTGTCGGCGCCACGGAAGTGCTGGCTGCGGGCGGCCGGGTGCTTTCCATTCCGTTGGTGGAAAACTACTCCACCACCTCGTTGCTTAAGAAAATCCGCTCCTAACAAATCAGCCTTTGGCTCGGACAGGTGCTTCGACAGGCTCAGCACGAGCGGATTTTTTTCCGCGATTAAGAACAACCGTTCGCCCTGAGCCCTGTCGAAGGGCCGTTGTTAGCAATCCCTACCCCTGCGAACAGAACAGCATCCCAAGCCCTTCCGGCAGCTCTTCCGGCCTCACCCCGATCTCCCTGGCAAAACCGTCCAATTCCTCCCTGGTGCAGTTGAGGCAGGAGCGCCGCAGCCCGGCCCGGACCTCGTCTGTCTCCTGTTGCAGGAAGCAGCGCAGGGCCTCGGCAATCTCCTGGCGCACATCCTCAACGGTCATGGTCTGACGGGCACAGAATTTTCCCAGCCGTTCCCAATTGAAGATGCACCGTTTCACCCCCCGGTAGATGCGGGCGTCCCGATTTTTCGGGTCGAGATCCCGGAGCATGATCTCCCGATAACGGGCCACCACCTGTTGGCGCAGGAGATCCAGCACCTGCTGGCCCAGGGTGAGTTGCGGTCCCTCCGGGTCTTCACAGAGATAGTAGAGGGAGGAGTGGAAGGCGATTTCCGGGATCTCCCCGGAGTGGCGGACAATGAGCAGCTCTTCCGCCAGCCAACTGTCAGTTTCGGTCATGGCCTCGGCCCTTCCGCGAAAGGCGGAAAAAAATCCACCCCGGAGCACGGTGTTGTTTTTCGCAAGATATAGCTGTCATTATCGACACGCATACCACATGTTGTTGCCGGAGCGCTTCATTGGATCGGGCGGGGGGCTTCGGACATCCGCAAGACGCCTATCCTCTCAATTTGCATAGCATTTTTTGTTAAAGACAATGCGCCGGCCAACCGATGATTAAGGACAAACGGGAAACTCTTCGCCGCCAAAGCCGTCGCACGGCGCGGAGGCGGCTTACCGGCGTCACATAATAAAGGAGAACGGCGACATATGCAATTCCCAAGGAAATCATGCCCTGGCCGGCCTATCCCTTCTTTTTTTCCGGCGATGACACTCCTGGCCCTGCTGGTTTTTCCGGCCCCGGCCGCAGCCTTCTGGCCCTTCAGCCAGGAAAAGTCCGGCACGCCCAAGGCAGAGGCCGTTGCTCCGGCCGTACCTCCGGTGCTGACGGTGAGCGAGGCAGCCGCCCTGCGCACGGAGATACAGGGTTTGGCCAAGGAGCTGTTCCGCAATCTGGCCAATGGCGACCCGGAAAACGGCGGTCTTGATCAGGGCCTGCTGGTCTGCACCTTTGTCGAGCTGAAAAAATTGACCCGCACCTCATCTTTTGGGCGGTATGTGGCGGAGCAGTTGATGAGCGAGATGCAGCAGCGCCACTACGAGGTGGTGGAGATCCGGAAAAGCCAGGCGATCATGGTGCAGGAAAAGCGCGGCGAGTTCGGCCTTTCCCGCAATCCCGCCGAAATCGGCCAGAGCGCGGCCGCCGGGGCCATGCTCACCGGCACCTATACCCCGAGCAAGGACAGCATCGTCATCAACGCCAGGATCATCGACAACCGGAGCGCCAAGCTCCTCTCCTCGGCAACGGCTATTATCCCGAGAAATCAACTGGCCGAGGAGCTGCTGGCGGACACCGCTTCCGTGCGAATGGAAAAACCGGAGCCGCTGTACCTGAAAAAACTGGAATTGTGACGGACAGGATAAAGAATTGCAGCAGCGAAGCAATGCCCTTTGAAATCGCGGCTTTCCGCAATTTCAACAAGTGTGATACGATAGCCGCAGGGATGCACGGAAACATGGCTTTTAGGGAAAGAGCGCATACACGGTCAGGGAGGACAGGATGAAAAAAGGAAGAAGAAAGGCGATACTCTGTTGCCTGGGGCTGGTGTTGTTCGCCGGCGCGGGATGTGTAACCGTCCAGCAGGATGCCAAGCCGGAAGGCAAGTCGGAAATCAAGGTGGCGGAGCAGGCCGGAGGGCCGGCAACGGTGGTGACGCCGGGCAAGGCCGCAGCCAATACGCCCAAGGAGAAGGGGAGCGGAACCTCTTCGGCGGAGATCCGCAGGGTGCCGACCAGGTATAACGTGTATCAGTATATGCCCGAGAGCGCAAAAAACAGGGATTCGGAACTTCTCCTGGCAGACATGTCCAGGGAAGTGGCCGGGAAGGTCTATTATGAGCTGCAAGGGGAAGCGGAAGGGCAGAGCCTTGCCGGCAGGATCGCTGTGGTCAATGCCGTGCCCCTTTCCGATCTCAAGCGGGATACCGAGTTTGGCCGGGTCATGGGCGAATACCTGCTCACCGATCTGGCGGACCGCGGCCTCAATGTAACGGAGCTGCGCATGGGCAAGGATATCACCATCCTTCCCCAGACCGGAGAATTCATCCTCTCCCGGAACATCGGCGAGCTGGCGAACAAAATGCCGGAACTCGAATATGTGGTGGTGACCACCTTTGCCAATACCCGCAAGACCCTTGTCGTCCAAGGCCGCCTGGTCCGTCTTGCCGATGGGTCGGTGAAGACCTCCTGGCGCTACTCGATGCCCCTTAGCCGGGACCTGCTCGGCCTGTTCCAGCAGCCCGAAGCGCCCTATAAAATCGCCGTAAAGGGCATTGGCCGGTAAGAGGAGCCGCGCGCATGAAGATATCCGGAACCGTGAAAAAAATAGTCTTCCCGATGCAGGTCATGCTGCTGGTGCTGCTCTGCGGTTTTTGGGCAAGCGGGGCCTTGGCCACGGAAAAAGAGGGGGACGGCAAGGGCGCGGCCACCGAAGGCATGCTCAGCCAGAGAAATTACGCATCGCTGCCCAATCTGATCGCCATGGTGGGCAGCGATGCCATGGAGCATCTGCACGGTTTTTTTGCAGCCGAGCCGGTGACCATCGAGCCCTTTATCGTGCTCAGTGAATTTTCAACCCGGCAGCGGGTGTCCCTGCTCGGCGCCACCCTGGCCGAGCAAATGGCCGCGGTGATCGGCAACGAGTCCCTGGCCGTGTGGCGTTCGCCGTCGGCAGGCGAGCATGAGCAGCGGGTCTCCGGGATTCTGCAGGAAGTGGACGGGTATCTGCGGATTCATATCACCGCGGCCAATACACGGGGCGACCGGCGTTCCTATGTGGTCAATGTCGAGATGTCGGAACCCGTTTATCGGGCGCTTCATAGCTATGTTTACATGCAGTAAGCGCTTTCGTGAGCTGCTGACCGGGGTGAGGTATGGCGGAAGAAAAATCAGGCCTTGAAATAGACGACTGGCTGGACGACCTGGCGGAAGACACGTCCGGCGGCCGGGCGGAAGAGGCGTCCGGCGAACTGGATCAGTCCGACATCGACTCCCTGCTCGGCGGCGGAGCGGCAGCCAGCGGGCCGCCTCCGGCGAGCGGCGACGATGGCGGGGAGCTGGACCAGTCCGATATTGACGCTCTCCTGGGCGGTGGTTCCGGTCCGCCTGCTTCCTCGGCGGGTGGCGGAGAAGAAGGCTTTGCCGAGCTGGACCAGTCCGATATCGATTCCCTGCTTGGGGGCGGAGAAAAGCCGGCCGTTGCGGCCGGCGATGATTTTGATCTGGACCAGTCCGATATCGACGGCCTGTTTGCCGGCAAGGAAGAGGAAAAAGGGGCGGATGAACCCGCCATGACCCAAGGCTTGGGCGCCCCCAGCGAGGATGATCTGGACCATCTTTTTTCCGACATGGGCGACGATGACTCGGCCCAAGCGGAAACGGTGAGTTTTGCCGAGGTGGCGCAGGGCGGGAAGGAAAAGGCCGGGTCCGGCGCCCCCGGCGAGGAGAGTTTCGGTTTGCCGGATGGTGGCGGGTTTGATGACGATGAGTTCGATTTCGGCGACCTGCCTGATATCCCCGATGAAACAAATACCGTTGGCACAGCTCCGCAGGGAGGGATGGGCGAAGAGGATATCTTTGCCTCGGTCTCGCCAGCCGCTGTGCCGGATTTTCTTGCGGAGGCCACTATGGAGAACAGTCGGGAAAATCGCTCTGCTTCGAGCACGGATAGTCCCTTTGCCCCACCGCCGAAAGCCGGGAATAAAAAAAACATGGCTATCGGAGCGTTCGTTCTTGTCTTGCTGCTGGGCGGAGGCGGGTATTGGTACATGATGAAAAACAAAAAGGGCGAGATGCCGGTTCTCCCGCCGCCGGTCGCCCAGGAGAAACCGGTGGCGCCGGAAGCGCCGCCGGTTGTGGCCGCTCCCATGGCCCCGGTCAATGTGGCGCCGGTGGTCAGCGAATCCCGCTGGCGCATGGCAAAACCCAATGAATCCTTGGCCATCGAGCTTTCCGGCACCGATGAAAACAACGATCCACTGAAATTTGAAATTGTTTCCCCCCCCAAGTTCGGCAGGATCTCGGGCGATCTGCCCACAATCACCTATCTGCCCAACAAGGATTTTCCGGGGGAAGACAGCTTTGAATTCCGCGCCTCCGACGGGCAGCTTGTCAGCGATCCGGCCAAGGTTGTGATTCTAGGGCCGGAGGATGTCGCGCCGGTGGCGGCGGAAGCAGCCCCGCCGGAAGAGCTCCCGGTGGTGACGGCGAAGAATATGTATTTCAAGACCTTGAGCACCGCACCGCTCACCATTAACTGGAAAAAGATCTGGGCCGGAGCCAATGCCGGACCCTTTGACGCCAAGGTGTCGGTGGAGATCCTCGGCGGCGCCCCCCTGCGCGGCGGACTGCACCGCCTTGACCGCGGCCGGCATCGGTATGAGCCGGACAGATATTTCGGCGGCAAGGAGGAGATCCGCTACCGGTTCAAGGCAGCCGGGGTATACTCCAAGGCCGGGAAGGTAATCATCACGGTCACCCGCAACGACAAACCCCCGGTTCTGGTCCTGGAGCCGGTGGCTGATTCGTACAGCGTGGGGGAAACCGTGGTGCTGAACGCCGGGCTGAGCAAGGATGATTCGCCGGGCGGGCTCCGCTACAATTGGGAGCAGATTGCCGGGACGCCGGTGCAACTGGAGAAGCGTCACGGAGAAGATTCGGCAGTGTCCTTTATTGTCCCCTCTTCCTTTCAAAAAGAGCACAAGCCAAGGATCGTCATCCGGGTAACCGCCACGGACCCGGGCGGCCAGCGGTCTAGCCGGGAGATCGCCATTACCCCGGTTTCCAAGCGGCACAGCCCGCTGTGGGGGATCTCCCAATAGTTTTCCGCCATATTCAGGAGATAAAAAAAGCCCGCTTGGAGAAAGCGGGCTTTTTTTATGGCAAGAATGTGTCAAGATCCTGGCCAATGGTGTATACCTTTTCATCGGGCAATACCGTGTTGCCCGACGATTGACCATGGGAGGGCGAGTGTGGAGTGTCCAAAATGCGGCCATGCGCAAGCAGGCGAACAGGAATGCGAACGTTGCGGGGTGATTTTTTCCCGGCTCCAGAAAAAGGAGCAGGACAAGGAACTGCCGGAGGAGGTTGAAAGAGCGGCCAACGCCGCAGCGCCCACAAAGAAGTGGTCCGGGTTGGGAGGGTGGCTGCTCGCCATGGTGGCGGGGCTGCTGGCCGGCTGGTATGTGTTTGCGCCTCCGCACCAGCAAGCAGTGCCCGATGCCGGGCAACCGGCGGTTTCTCTGCAGGACTCGGGCCCGGAGGAGAGGGGCGCGCGGCAGCCCGCGCTGCCGCAAGGGTCGACGGATCAGCCGCAAATAGCCGAAGGGTTGGCCGGAAAATTGGCCGCCGCCTTTCCCGTGGGCAATGGACTGGAGCATGCCCGCAACGCCACGGTTTTTATAAAAACTCCGTGGGGGAGCGGTTCGGGTTTTTTTGTCACCCCCAACGGCTACATTATCACCAACAGGCATGTGGTGGAATTTGACGCCGCCCAATTGAAGGAATTCAAGGGCAAGGCGGACAAGCTGGCCAATGACCTTGAGCGGGACCGGCGCAACAGGGAGGAGCTGCAGAAGCAGCTCGCCGGTATCCGGGATCCGGGGGTGCGGCGGCAGGTGGAAGAGGAGCTGCAGCGGCGGCAGGAGGCGTATGAGAAATACAGCGCCATGCACAAGGAAATCGTCGGTCAACTCGAAAGGATAGAGCGCTCCTCGTGGAGTTCCGACATCACGGTCGTCCTCATCGACGGCAGCGAATTTCCCGTGCAATCGCTGAAGATGAGCGACCGCACGGACCTGGCCCTGCTGTCGGTGGATTGCTACAACGCCCCCTTTATCCGGGCAATAACGGACAGCCGCCGTTTCGGCCAGGGGCAGAAGGTCTATTCCATCGGCAGCCCCATGGGGTTACGGCACACCGTGACCGGAGGGATTATCTCCGGCTACCGCGAGCACAAAGGGCGCAAATTCATCCAGACCGACGCCCCGATCAACCCCGGCAACAGCGGCGGGCCGCTGATCGACGAGCAGGGCGGCCTCATCGGCATCAACACCATGGTGCTCCGCGATGCCCAGGGGATCGGCTTTGCCGTGCCCTTTGAGGAGGTCAAGACGGAATTCGGCCAGTATTTGGGGGCATTGTGAGCGGGCAGGCTGACGGACGCACCCGGTTTTTGCTGGGCGGTAAAGCAGTGCGCGGGGTGCTGGTGCGGGGGACCGCTCTGGTCAACGCGATGCGGACCAGGCATGGGCTTGGTCTGCTGGAGACCCTGGTGCTGGGGCATGCCTATCTGGCTGCGGCCCTGCTGGTCACAAGCCTCAAGGGGGACAAAGACCGGCTGGCGCTGCGGATCGAGTGTTCCGGCCCGATCAAGGGGCTGGTGGCGGAAGCCAACGGGGCGGGCGAGGTGCGCGGCTACCTGCGGCAGAATCCGATCCCCCTGGAAAAGCCGCTGGAGTCGTTTGATCTCTCCCCCTTTTTCGGGGCGGGGTTTCTCTCGGTGAGCACGTACCTGGAAGGGGCAAGCCAGCCGTTCACCGGAACGGTGATGCTGGAGCACGGCAGTCTGGCCCTGGATATCAGCCAGTATTTTCAGACCTCGGAGCAGACCCCCACGGCCATTGCGCTGAGCATCCAGTTCGACAGTGATGGCTTGCCGGTGGGGGCTGGCGGTCTGCTGTTGCAGGCCATGCCCGGGGTTGAGCCTGTTTTGATGGGGGAATTGGAGGAATGTTTGGCAGGGCTGCCCTCCCTGGGGAGGTATTTTGCCGAGGGCGGCGAGCCGGAGGATTTACTTGCGGCCCAGTTCGGCGCGTTTCAGCCGGAAATCCTCACCACTGCGCCGGTTGGTTTTGCCTGCCCCTGCTCCACGGAAGCGATCACCGCCCGTCTGCTCACCCTTCCGGAAAACGACCTCGATGAGCTGTGCAGCGGCCCTTTTCCCGTGGAGACCTGCTGCCATTACTGCAACACCAACTATCTCTTTAGCCGGCAGGAAATGGAAGCGCTCTGGCAGGAACGGATACTCAGCAGGCACCCTTGAGTTCTGCAATAACCTTGGCGTAGTCGTTCTGCCCGAACACCGCGGACCCGGCCACGAAGATGTTGGCTCCGGCCGCGGCAATGGGACCGATGGTTTTCGGGCTCACCCCGCCGTCCACCTCGATGCCCACGCTCAGCCCCCGGTCGTCAATCATCTTTTTAAGCTGTTTGATCTTGGCAAGCGAGCTTTCGATGAACGACTGCCCGCCAAAGCCGGGGTTGACGGTCATCAGCATGACCAGGTCCAGATCGGGCAGGATCTCTTCCAAGCTGGTCAGCGGGGTGGCCGGGTTGAGCACCGCCCCGGCCTTCTTGCCCAGCTCCTTGATGCGGTGGATGGTCCGGTGCAGGTGATAGCCGGTTTCCACATGCACCGTGATCCAGTCGGCCCCGGCCCTGGCAAAATCGTCCAGGTAGGCGTCGGCGTTTTCGATCATCAGATGGACATCCAGGGGCAGATCGGTGATCCGGCGCACCGCTTTGACCACCAGCGGGCCGATGGTGATGTTGGGCACGAAATGGCCGTCCATCACGTCGATGTGGATTACGTCCGCGCCACCCTTGGCCACGGCGGTTATTTCTTCTCCCAGCCGGGCGAAATCAGCGGAAAGGATGGAGGGGGCGATCATGGTCTTGCGCATCGTATTCACCGATCTGGAGTTAAGGGGTCCGCATCCGCGGGCTCAGGAGGTGTTTGCGGTTCCCGGACCGGGGCAATACCCTCGGTTTCGACTTTGGCTTCGGCCTTGGCCGAGGCCGAGGCCTCGGATTGAGGTGCTGCCTCCGGCTCCTGGGCTGCAAGGAGGGGGGCTGCTGCTCCCACCGTGACCTGCACATAGCTGGAAGGACGGATGTATTTGCGGGCCATGGTCAGCACGGTTGCGGCATCGACCTGTTCGATGGCATGGACATACCGGTTGCCGAAATCCTGCCCCAGGCCGTAGCTTTCGTTCAAGGCCATTTCCAGGGCCTGGTTGCCGCGGGTCTGCAGACCCAGCTCGTAGTTGCTGATCAGCACGTTTTTGGCCTTGGTCAGCTCCTCCTCGCTGAGCTCCTCGTCCAGCACCCGGTAGAGCTGCTGCCAGACCGCCGTGATTGCCTGGTCCTTCTTGTCCGGGCTGGTGCCGATGTAGATGCCGAAGGAGCCGGTGTCCAGGCCGAGCAGGGAGAAGGAAGAGAGGCTGTAAGCCAGGCTCTGCTTGTCGCGCAGCTCGGTGAACAGCCGGCCGCTCTGGCCGGAAAGGGCGGTGTCCAGCACCTCAAGGCCGTAGCGGTCTTCGCTGCTCAGGGTGGTGCCGACAAAACCGATGATGATATGCACCTGCTGCTTGTCCCTGGCAATGCTGATAACGTCCGGACCAGCCGGCGCCTCGGGGGGCAGAACGCTTTCCTTTATCTGTGATTTCGCAGCCGGGGCCGTGGGCCAGGCTGCGAAAAGCGCTTCCACCGTTTCCCTGACCTTTTCCGCATCAACATCGCCTGCCACGGCCAGCACCAGGGCCTCGGGCTTGGCGTGCTCTTCGTACAGCCGCTTCAGCTCGGCCACGGTGACGTGGCGGATGACGGCCTCGTCGCCTTGGGCATTGAGGCCATAGGGATGGCCAACGAACAGCCGCTTGTTGAATTCCTTGAAGGCCAGGCTGGGCAGGGAGTCTTCCTGATTCTTGAGCTGGGAGAGCAGCTCGGGCCGGATTTTTTCGGCCTCGGCGGCTGCGAAGGCCGGGGTGAGAAGCACATCCCGGACCAGGGCCAGCCCCTCGTTGGTGAAACGGGAGAGAAAATCGCCCTTGATCCCGAAGGTGTTCTTGCCGTTGAAGCCGCCCAGCGAGCCGGCCATGTTGGCCACCTTTTTGGCCAGTTCCTCGGCGCTCAGTTGCCGGGTGCCCTTGGGCAGGAGTTCGCTGATAAAGGCGAAGGCGCCGTTGGTGGCCTGGGTTTCGCTGCGCAACCCGCCGGGCAGGACAGCCCGGATGGAAACCGTGGGAACGTCATGGTTTTCCCGGACCAGCAGCCGGATGCCGTTTTTCAGTTCAAAGCGATGCACCCCGGAAAGAAAGGCGTTGTCCACCTGGGAGGCAGGCTGGCCCAGTTTGGCCGCAGCCTCGGCCTTGGCAATAATCTTGGTCAGTTGCGCCTGATTCAGGCTCAGGGCGGTGCCGAGCGGGGCAATGGTGCCCACGGTGAGATGCTCTCCCCGGAGATAAAAGGCCGCGACCCGCTGGATGTCCTCCTTGCTCACCGCCCGGACCTTGGCAAGATATTTGTCCTCGCGGGGATCCCCGGTCAGGAACTCGAAGGAGCCCAGGACCCTGGCCTGGCCTTCGGCCCGTTCCAGGTTGAAGATGAAATCGCTCTCCAGGTTGCGTTTGGCCCGGTCAAGCTCCTCATCGCTGACCTTGGAGTGTTTCATCCTAAAGAGTTCGGTGAGCGTCGCTTCCAGGGCAGGGGCGACCTTGTCCGCATCCAGGGTGGCGGTGAACTCCAGCAAGCCCGGATCGCGGGGGGTAAAGGCCGAGCCGTCGATGCGGTAGACCAGCCCCTTGTCGTTGCGCAGCGTGGTGTAGAGCCGGGAGGTCTCCCCGCTGGCGAGGATGGAGGTCATGACATCAAGGATGGCCGCATCCTGCCCCTTGAAGGCAGAGCCGGGAAAGGCCAGGGCCAGTTGGGTCTGGTTGACATCCTCGGTCAGGGCGAAGAGGCGGGTACCCTTCTGGGGAGGCTCCCTCGGGATGGCCGGCGGCCTGGCTTCGCTTTTGGCCAAGCCCCCCATCAGGCTGTTCACCGCGTCCACCACCTGCTGCACCCGGACATCGCCCACCACCACCACGGTGAAATTATCGGGGTGATAGTGGTTTTTCATGTAGCGGAGGATGTCGTCGCGGCTGATGGCGGTCACGCTTTCGGCCGTGCCGCTGATGGGCAGCCGGTAGGGGTGCACCGTATAGGCCTTGGCCATGAGTTCCTGGAACAGGACGATATTGGCCCGGTCCTTGCGCATGCGGATCTCTTCCAGCACCACCTTTTTTTCCCGCTCCAACTCGTCGGCGTCGAACGTCGAGTGGAGCACCGCATCGGCGAGCACCTCCATGGCATCCCCCCAGTTCCGGGAAGAGAGGGTGGCGTGGTAGACCGTGTACTCGTAGGAGGTGTAGGCGTTGATCTGGCCGCCCATGGCCTCGATGGCTCCGGCCACCTCGCCGGGCGCCCGGGTGGGAGTGCCCTTGAAGATCATGTGTTCGATGAGATGGGTGATGCCCGCCTCATGCTTTTCCTCGTAGATGCTCCCTGCCTTCACCCAGATCTGGACCGTGGCCACCTTGGTGCCGGGAGTCTCCTTGACCAGAACGGTCAGGCCGTTGTCGAGCTTGTTTTTATGGAGGTGCGGGGCGATTTCAACGGCTTCGACATAGGTGGGGGTCATGGCTATACACAGGAGAAAAAGGAAGGAAAAGAAAGGCTGCAGCCGGTGGCGCAACCCGGATTCAAGCCTCGTGGATGACTGTCTGGTATGGGTCATGGTTTTTGGCCTTGGGGCTGTGACAAGCGGCGAATTTCTTGCAAAACTGTGCCAAATTGAATCCCCCGCCCGTCAGCAGTGTCAGCGGCGAGGGGGAGGGAATTTCCCAGCCGTTGTCTTTTGTTTCCCGAGCACTGTAAACATCCGTGGATTCTGCGTCAAGAGATCAGGCCAATCCGCCGCTTTTTCGCCTTACAAGCAGGATGAGCAACCCGGTCCCGATCATCAGGCTGCTCAACAACTGGCCCATGGTGAGCACACCGAACAAAAAGCCGAGCTGGGCGTCGGGCTCGCGGAACAGCTCGACAATGGTGCGAAAGACGCCGTAGAACAGGAGAAACAAAGCGAGGAGCGAGCCGGAGGGCCAGCCCCGTTGCCAGTATCGGTTTTTCAGCAGCCAAAGGAGAGAAAAGAGCACCGCCCCTTCGAGGAACGCCTCGTAGAGCTGGGAGGGATGGCGCGGCATCACCCCGCCTGCGGGAAAGACCATGGCCCAAGGGACATCGCTTATCCGGCCATAGAGTTCGCCGTTGATGAAATTGCCGATCCGCCCCAGCCCCAGGCCGATGGGGGTGGTGATGATGTAGACATCCGCGCTCTGCCAGAAGGGCAACCCGGTGACCCGGCAGAAAATGAGACCTCCGATCAGCATGCCGGCCAGCGCCCCGTGGAAGGACATGCCGCCCTGCCAGGTGGCCAGGATATCCTGGGGATTCTCCATGTAATAGCCCGGGTTGTAGAACAGGACATAGCCCAAGCGGGCGCCCAGCACCAGGCTGACGATCAGCACCAGGTTGAGGTTTTCAAAATGTTTGGCCAGCAGGGTGAGGCTGTAGCGCTTGATTTGGTGACGGACCAGCAGATAGGAGGCGATAAAGCCCAGGACATACATGAGGCCGTACCAGCGGACCTGGAGGGGGCCGAGGTGGAGGAGGACAGGGTCGATCTCAGGGTAGGGGAGCATGGTGGGCGGCGCAAGGTTAAAGGTATAAGGCAAAAGGAAAAAAATCGGGCAAGTGACGGGAGCGCAAAAAAACGGTAGTATGGCGTTCCGTATCCAGCATACTCTAACCGTTCCCGGCAGGAGAGACAATGCAAATCAGCCTGATCACCCTCAATGCCCGCTACTCGCACTCCTGCCCGGCGCTGTTCCATGTGCGCAATGCCCTGGCGCGGGCGTTGCCGGAAAGCAGCCTGGCGCTGCGCCAGTTCACCATCAACGATCCCTATTACCAGACCCTGCTCCGCATCACCTCCGATGCGCCCCAGGCCATCTGTTTTTCGGTGTATATCTGGAACAGTGATTACACCATGCGGCTGGTTGGCGATCTGCGCCGGATTCTGCCCGGGGTCCCGATCATCCTGGGCGGGCCGGAGGCGACCTTCATGGCGCTGGCAAGCCTGCCCGCGGGCTGCACCGTGGTCCGGGGCGAGGTGGAGGGGCTTGGGGATGATTTTTTCCGCGCTCTGGCCGGAGGGACTCTCCAGGCCGAGTATTGTGCCGCCCCGGCCCCCCCGTTTGCCATGCCCTATTGGGAGGCCGATTTCGCCCCCCACCTGGCAAACCGCAATATCTACTACGAATCCTCCCGGGGCTGCCCGTTCTCCTGCAGCTACTGCCTCTCCTCGGTGGGGCAGGGGGTGCGCTACCGGGATCTGCCCGAGGTGGAGCAAGAGTTGGCCCAGATCCTGGCCCATACGCCAAAGATCATCCGCTTCGTGGACCGGACCTTCAACGCCCTGCCCGAGCGTTCTTTAGCCATCTGGCGCTGGCTCCTGGCCCAGCCGGGAGAGACGCTTTTTCATTTCGAGATCGCCCCGGACCTGTTCAGCCAAGAGATGCTCGCTTTCCTGGCCCAGGTGCCCCAGGGACGATTCCAGTTTGAAATCGGCTTGCAGTCCACCAACCCCGCCACCTTGGAGGCGGTCAATCGGAAAATGGATTTGAATAAGGCCCAAGAGAACATCCGTCGCCTGGTGGGGTTGGGCAACATCCACCTGCATCTGGACCTGATTCTTGGGCTCCCCTGTGAAACCGAGGCAACCTTTACGGCCTCCTTGAACGAGGCCTTCGGCATGGCGCCCCACCATCTCCAGATGGGGTTATTGAAGGTTCTGCCCGGCACCGCGATCAGCAAGGCGGCGGAAGCGTTCGGCCTGGTCAGCGCAGGCACCCCGCCCTATTCGGTGCTGGCCACCCGCTGGCTGGACCATGCGGCTCTCTCCCGCCTGTACTGGCTGGGCGAGTGCCTGGAGGCTTTTTATAACAACCGGTTTTTCCGCAACCTCTGGGCGTATATCAGGGGAACAGGAGAAGAGCCCTTCGGCTTTTTCACGCAACTGCTCGCCATCTGCCAGGCGGCGGATTTCTTCGCCCTGGCGAAAACCCAGGAGTTCATGACCCGGATGCTGGTCGAACTGGCCCATACCAGGCCGGATCGGGAGTTGTTTTGCGAACTGGTGCGCTTTGACTGGCTGGTGAGCGGACAGCGGCTGCTGCCGCCCGGGCTGGATGGGGAGCCATCCAAGGAGATCCGGGATTATCTCTGGCGGCGCCTGCCGGAAGAGCTGCCCCCATACTATACTCGGCTGGCCAGGAACGAATTTTTCAAGCGGGGAATCTTTGCCCGGTTTTCCGGCCCGTTGCTCACGGTGGTGGGGTTGGCCCACGGCGAAGCATCCCCTGGCGGGTATGTCTGCTTTTTTCAGGAACAGGAATGTGTTGCCGGGCATCAACGCCAGCGCCATGCGGTGTTTTTTTTGGAAAAGTAGCAGCCAGGACAGACATCGGTGCTTCGACAGGGCTCTCCTGAGCTTGCCGAAGGGCTCAGCACGAGCGGATTTTTTTTACGCGATGAGAACAACCGTTCGCCCTGAGCTTGTCGAAGGGCTATTTTTACGATTTCCTTATTTTCATACCGCCAATTTCAAAATCTCACCAATGCTTGCCTTGGGGTAGAGTCCACCGATCCCCCATTGTTTGGCAAGGCCCTCGGCATTTTCCGCGATTGCCTCGATATCGGCTGCCGGGATGTCCACCTCACCCAACCGCACCGGCGACTTGATCGCGACAAACCACTGCTCCAACGCTTTGATTCCTGCCTCGCCGGAATCGAGTCCGAAAATCTCCTTGGCAAACCGGGCAAACTGGCCGGGGTTTTTCGGCAGATACCATTTCATCCAGGCGGGCATGACAATGGACAGCCCGGCCCCGTGCGGGATGTTGTAGATAGCGCTCAGGGCGTGCTCGATCATGTGGTTGGGAAAGCTGTACGGGCCGATGCCGGCGGGGGTCAGGCCGTTGAGCGCCAGGGTGGCTGCCCACATGAAGGAAGCGCGCGCCTTGGCGTGGGTGGGCTCGGCCATGATCAGGTCGGTGGTATCGATCACCGTCTTGACGATCCCTTCCACCAGCCGGTCCTGAAGATGGGTGCCGGGCTGTTTGGTGAAGTACCCCTCAATCACATGGGCGATGGCGTCCACCGCGCTGTATGCCGTGTAATTCAGGGGCACGGAATGGGTCAGCTCCGGGTTGAGGATGGAGACCTTGGGGTAAACGTGGGGCGAGGAGATATTGTATTTCTGCTTGGTCTCCGCATTGGTGACCACCGAGTTGCCGTTCATCTCGCTGCCGGTGGCCGCGATGGTCAGGATGGTGAAGACGGGCAGGGCGCGCTCCACCTCCTTGCCGATAAAGAACTGCCAGAGATCTTCATTTGCCAGAGCGCCCACCGCGATGGCCTTGGCCTCGTCCAGCACCGAACCGCCGCCCACCGCCAGGATCGCTTCGACCTGATCCCGCTTGGCCAGGGCCACGCCTTCCCTGGCATGGGAAAGCACCGGATTGGAAACCACCCCGCCAAACTGGGTGCACCCGATATTGCCGGCCTTGAGACTGGCCATAACCCGGTCGAGCAGGCCGCTCTTGACCACCGAATTCTGGCCATAGACCAGCAGGACGCGCTTGATTCCGGCGGCGTTGAGTTCCGAGCCGATCAGGGATTCCTTGCCTGCGCCGAAGATGATCTTGGTCGGGTTGTGAAAGGTGAATTCAAACATGATTCCTCCTTGTGGGTTGACTTCGGTTTTTTGTGCGGGAAATCCAGACGAGCACTCGGCTAAAATACCCTATCACTCTCCGGCTGTCACCCGGTATCACTGAGGAAAAGGGCGGGGCCGGGAAAAAGGCGAAAAAAAAGGCCGCCCATTATTCATGGAGGCGGCCTTGAATTTTTCGTGGCTCCCGGGGAGGGATTCGAACCCCCGACAGGGTGATTAACAGTCACCTGCTCTACCGACTGAGCTACCCAGGATCGATTGTGTGCTGAACGCGGGCAATATAGCAAGTGCGCATCCGTGCGTCAACATTTTTAGGCGTTGTTGCGAAATATCTGTCGCGTCCGCATCGTTGCTATTTTAGACACCCCGCCCCCAGGTTCAAAACAATTCTCTTGACCGGCCACGGGCAGAGTGCTAATAAAGCAGCTTCCCTTCATCGTCCGTCGGGGCGTAGCGCAGTCTGGTTAGCGCGCCTGCCTTGGGAGCAGGAGGCCGGAGGTTCGAATCCTCTCGCCCCGACCACCTTTTTTTCCTCCCCCCTGTCTGTTCCCCTCGCCATGTAATTCGCATGTTTGCCGTACCAGTATCAATAAGTTGTTTCAGCCGGGCGCATTATCATTTATATTTGTTGACCTTGATTTTGGTTCAATAAACGGTTTTTCGTCCGGCAGTCACCGGCAAAACAGGGAAGCACGCCTGTGTCGCAGGGCAATGGAGAGTTTTTGTTCGAGGAAGAGCTTATGGAACTACATCTGGAAAAAATCACGGAAAAAGAAGCAAAGCCCAAGCCGGACCAAAATGCCTTGGGCTTTGGCAAACATTTCACCGATCACATGCTGGTCATCCCTTACACCGAGGGCCGGGGCTGGCACGATGCCACGATCCAGCCGTACCGGAATTTTTCCCTGGACCCGGCGGCCATGGTGCTGCATTACGGGCAGGCGATCTTCGAAGGGATGAAGGCATACCGGGGCAAGGACAACGGCATCTATCTTTTTCGCCCGGCGACCAACATCGAGCGGATGAACGCCTCGGCGGCGCGGCTCTGTATGCCGCAACTGCCTGTGGACGAAGTGCTTGCCGCCTTGAAGGAGCTGCTGCGTCTCGACCAGGACTGGATTCCCACGGCCAAGGGCGCCACCCTCTACATCCGGCCCACCATGATCTCCACCGAGGCGGCCTTGGGCGTGCGTCCGGCGAAAGAGTACCTGTTTTTTGTCATCATGAGTCCGGTTGGGGCCTATTATCCAGAGGGATTCAACCCGGTGAAGATCTATGTCACCGACAAGTATGTCCGCGCTGTGCCCGGCGGCATCGGCCATATCAAGGCCGCCGGCAACTATGCCGCCAGCATCATGGCGGCGGTGGAGGCCCATCAGGCCGGGTTTACCCAGGTGCTCTGGCTCGATGCCGTGGAGCGGCGCTACATCGAGGAAGTCGGCACCATGAACATTTTCTTCGTCATCGGCGACGAGATCATCACCCCGCCGCTGGGCGGCAGCATCCTGCCCGGGGTTACCCGCGACTCGGTCATCCAGATGGCCAGGGGCTGGGGGCTTACGGTGGTGGAGCGCAGGATTGCCATTGACGAGGTTTTGGCGGCCCAGGAACACGGCACGCTCAAGGAGATTTTCGGCACCGGCACCGCGGCGGTCATCTCGCCGGTGGGCTCCCTGCACTACCAGGGGCGGGATTGCCTGATCAACAACGGGAAAACCGGGGAATTGTCGCAAAAGCTGTTTGATGAAATCCAGGCTATCCAGTATGGAGCCAAGGAAGACCCCTATGGTTGGGTAACCCGGCTCTGATTTTTTCGTGGGAGAAAAGTGGCGGGATCCCGGAGATGTGCGTAATATATTGATATTGTTTAATAAAAAAAGTAAACAGCAGCTCTTGATTTTTTAAGGCCCGATACATATTGTGTGCCATCAAGGCAGGAAAGCGCCGCGCCAAGCGGTCTTCCCTGCCGCTTCATTTACGGGTCGGGAAGCGTTTCGAACTGTTGTTCCCCCCCGATGTGTCGTTTCGTGGTTACACACAATAGATTACCAAAAACAACTGGAGGCATTACATGAAAATTCGTCCGTTAAATGATCGTGTCCTGATCAAAAGACTGGAGGAAGAGTTGAAAACCAAGGGTGGGCTCTTCATTCCCGACAGCGCCAAGGAAAAACCCGCCGAGGGCAAGGTTGTTGCCGTTGGCAAGGGCCGTCACAACGAGAAGGGCGAGCGGGTTGCCGTGGATCTCAAGGTCGGCGACCGGGTGTTGTTTTCCAAATATGGCGGCAACGAGATCAAGATCGACGGCGAGGACTACCTCATCATGCGTGAAGACGATGTGCTCGGGGTTGTTGAAGGGAAATAAACCGGACCGCTATAAATCGTACTCCGACAGATTGTGTAATTTTTTGTGATTAGACGGAAAGGAGAATTATCACCATGGCTGCAAAAGATATCAAATACGGTGTAAAAGCCCGTGAGTCCATCCTGAATGGCGTAAACATCCTGGCCAACGCGGTCAAGGTAACGCTTGGTCCCAAGGGCCGCAATGTACTGATCGAGAAATCCTACGGCGCGCCGGTTATCACCAAGGACGGCGTTTCCGTTGCCAAGGAGATCGAGGTAAAGGACAAGTTCGAGAACATGGGCGCCCAGATGGTCAAGGAGGTTGCCTCCAAGACCTCCGACGTGGCCGGCGACGGCACCACCACCGCCACCATCCTGGCCCAGGCCATCTATGCCGAAGGGTCCAAGCTGGTTGCCGCCGGCAACAACCCCATGGACATCAAGCGCGGCATCGACAAGTCCGTCGAGGCTGTGGTTGCAGAGTTGAAGAAAATCGCCAAGCCCACCAAGGAGCAGAAGGAAATCGCCCAGGTCGGCACCATCTCCGCCAACAATGACGCCACCATCGGCAACATTATTGCCGAGGCCATGGACAAGGTCGGCAAGGAAGGCGTCATCACCGTGGAAGAGGCCAAGGGCATGGAGACCACCCTGGACGTGGTCGAGGGCATGCAGTTTGACCGCGGCTACCTCTCTCCGTACTTTGTCACCGACGCCGAGAAGATGGAAGTAAACCTGGACGAACCCTTCATCCTGATCAACGAGAAGAAGGTCAGCAACATGAAGGACCTGCTCCCCATCCTTGAGCAGATCGCCAAGATGGGCCGCCCCCTGTGCATCATCGCCGAGGACGTGGACGGCGAGGCCCTGGCCACCCTGGTGGTCAACAAGCTGCGCGGCACCCTGAGCGTCGCAGCCGTCAAGGCCCCTGGCTTCGGCGACCGCCGCAAGGCCATGCTGGAAGACATCGCCACCCTCACCGGCGGCCAGGTGATCACCGAAGACCTCGGCATCAAGCTGGAGAACGTCACCATCAATGACCTCGGCACTGCCAAGCGCATTGTCATGGACAAGGACAACACCACCATCGTGGACGGCGCCGGCGAGAAGAAGAACCTTGAGGCTCGGGTCAAGCAGATCCGCGCCCAGATCGACGCCTCCACCTCCGACTACGACCGCGAGAAGCTCCAGGAGCGTCTGGCCAAGCTGATCGGCGGCGTGGCGGTGATCAATGTCGGTGCAGCCACCGAGATAGAGATGAAAGAGAAGAAGGCCCGCGTGGAAGACGCCTTAAACGCCACCCGCGCTGCGGTGGAGGAGGGTATTGTTCCCGGCGGCGGCGTTGCCTACCTGCGCTGCCTCGGCGCCCTGAAGAACCTCAAGCTCTCCCCGGAAATGGAGCTTGGCAAGCAGATCGTGGCTCGGGCTCTGGAAGAGCCGGTGCGTCAGATCGCCAACAACGCCGGCCTCGAAGGCTCGGTGATTGTTGAGCATGTCAAGAACATGAAGGGCTCCAAGGGCTTCAACGCCGACACCGAGAAATTCGAAGACCTGCTTGAGGCAGGGGTCATCGATCCTGCCAAGGTAACCCGTTTCGCGTTGCAGAACGCGGCCAGCGTTTCCGGCCTGCTGCTCACCACCGAGTGCATGATTGCCGAGCATCCCGAGGAAGACAAGGGTGCCGGCGGCGGCATGCCTGGCGGCATGGGCGGTATGGGCGGCATGGGCGGCATGGGCGGCATGATGTAAGAGCCGCGCCTCGCTTCGTTTCCTTTGTACTGCGAGCAGCCCCCGGTTTTTTCGTGCGCGGAAAGAACGGGGGCTTTTTTGTGGTTGACAATTGCCGCAAAATCTTGAATATAAGGACTTTCTTTTTTACCGGCGATGTAGCTCAGTTGGTTAGAGCATACGGCTCATATCCGTAGTGTCCGGGGTTCAAGTCCCTGCATCGCCACCAGTTCATAATCCGGCAATGTCCGGTTTCGTCCCAAAGGCCCCGTAAAACGGGCCTTTTTTTGTCGGGAAAAAATACATGAAATGCATCACAACACCGAACTTTCCGCAGTATTGATGCCCGATGGTTCCATTCAGCTTGAATGGACTCCGCTTACTGCCGATGGGTTCAATCATTCAAGCGAAGCGATGCAGGGTGAAATCTTTGCACGCTCCACCGATGAACCGGACGGCTGGCTCTTTTTTCTGGGGTTCTGCTCCAAAAGTGTTCCCCTGTCGCCCTCCCTGGCCTTTTGGCGGATATTTTCCAGTCTTTTTATTCAAAAACTGAAACTCACCCCCGACCTGGAGGAGGTGCGTGCCAATGTTGTCATCCCCCTCACCGGCGAGGATTGCGCCCGGCTGCTGGAAACCGCACCCCTGATGCCCGGCGGCGAATATTTAACCCCTGAAACGCTGGTAGCCTTGTGGGACGCACTTCATGAGACGTTTTACCGGAAGATCGATACCTACGCTGGATCGGTCTCGGATTTTTTCAGGGAATACAGCCCTGATGTCCATCTTGCCGGCCGAATTTATTTCCATCTGGTAGAAAACAAGAATCATGAATCGCCTTTTGCTTTTCTCGCCACCTATTCCACCAGATTGAACGAGGCGGGCGAATCCAGGCACCTGCCCTTGAAATATGCTCTGGAAGAGTACAAAGGCGACAACGAAAAACTTTTGAAACTTCTGGTCAGCGTTGATGACGCGGCCCTGAAAAGCGAACTGGTTGCCGCCCTGCGTGACAGCGGCGAGCTCTTTTATCCTCTGGCCTGGTCTGCAAAAGATGCATTTGCCTTTCTTCGGGAGATCCCAACTTACGAAGAGGCCGGTATCCTCTGCCGCATCCCCAACTGGTGGAAGAAAAAGACCTCTGCCATCGCTATTCAAGTCAGCATAGGCGAAAAGCCGCCGCCCATGGTCGGCATGGATGCCCTGCTAGATTTTTCTCCCCGGCTGATGCTCGGCGACACGGAAATATCAGCAGACGAGGCCAGGCGGCTGCTGAACGAATCGGAAGGCCTGGTTTTTTTGAAAAACAAATGGGTGGCGGTCGATCCTGAAAAACTGCGGCAGACCCTGGATGCGTTTGAAAAGGCCTGCGAACTGAACTCGGAAGAGGGGGTCACGCTTCTCGATGCCATGCGCTTTTCCATGAATCCGCAGAAACTGCTGGGCAATGCGGCCGCGGATATTGTCGGCATCTCTCATGGTGAATGGCTGCTGACGGCGCTCACGCGGCTCCAGCGGCCGGAGACAATGACCAAGGTCAAAACCAGCCGGGATTTTAAGGCAAGACTGCGGCACTACCAGCAGGACGGGTTGAACTGGCTTTTTTATCTGCACCGGATGAGACTCGGCGCTTGTCTTGCCGATGACATGGGCTTGGGCAAGACCGTCCAGATTCTGGCCTTTCTTGACGCGATCAAGGCTGGTGAAAAGAAAGGCCGGAAGGCAGGCGCGTCACTTCTCATCATTCCTGCCTCGCTTCTTGCCAACTGGGTCAGCGAAATTGAGAATTTTGCGCCGGGTCTTTCGTTTTTTGTCGCCCATCCCGACTTTCACCGGCCCGGCCCGGTCCCGGCGCCCTCGCAGGAACTGCTGGCCGGGCTGGATCTGATCATCACCACCTATGCCCTGGCGCAGAGGACTGATTGGATTCAGCAGAATACTTGGAATTACCTCATCCTCGATGAAGCTCAGGCCATCAAAAATCCCGGCGCCAAGCAGACCAGCGCGGTGAAAAAGATTTCCGCCCGCAACCGGATCGTCATGACCGGGACTCCGGTGGAAAACAGGCTGTCCGATCTCTGGAGCCTGTTCGATTTTATCAACCCAGGGCTCTTGGGCAGCGCCAAAGAGTTCGGCGATTTCAGCAAAAAACTTGCCGACAATCCCAATGGCTACGCGGGGCTGCGCCGTGTAGTCAATCCGTTCATTCTCAGGCGCATGAAAACCGACAAGTCGATTATCTCCGACCTCCCAGACAAGGTGGAAGCCAAAACCTGGGCCGCCATGAGCAAGAAACAGGCGGTCCTGTACAGCGAGGTTATTTCCGGAATCCGGCAGTCACTTGAACACGCGGAAGGCTTGCAGCGCAAGGGACTCATCCTGTCGGCGCTCATCAAGTTCAAGCAACTCTGCAATCACCCGTCGCAGTATCTGGGGCTGGCCGATTTCGACGAAAAGGAGAGCGGCAAGTTCCAGCGGCTGCGAGAAATTTGCGAAACAATCCACGAAAAGCGGGAGCGGGTGCTGGTCTTTACCCAGTTCAAGGAAATGACCGGACCGCTTTTCAGGTTTCTGGGCACCATTTTCAATCGGGAAGGCCTGGTGCTGCACGGAAACGTGCCGGTCGGTAAACGAAAAGAGCTGGTCGCAACTTTTCAAGGTCGCGATTATGTGCCTTTTTTTGTATTGTCCCTCAAGGCGGGCGGAGTAGGGCTCAATTTGACGGCGGCCAGCCATGTCATCCATTTTGACCGCTGGTGGAACCCGGCGGTGGAGAACCAGGCCACCGACAGGGCGTTTCGCATCGGCCAGAAGAAAAATGTCATGGTACACAAATTTTTAACCAAGGGCACCATTGAGGAAAAGATCGATCAAATGCTTGTCGCGAAGGCAAAACTCTCGGATGAAGTGATTGCCGCCTCGGGTGAAAACTGGCTCACCGAGATGAGCAACGAGGAGTTGTTTGAAATGTTCACCCTGCAAATATAAGGATCAATGGGCATGAGTCATTGGGGTTTTCCGGAATACGAGACTGTTGCCGAAAAAAAAGCCAAGGCGGCAAAAAAACTCGAGCAGCTCAAGAAAAAAATACAGGGCATTACGCCGGTCATCATACAAGGCAACACTCTGGCTCGGACCTGGTGGGGAAAATCCTGGAACAGAAACCTTGAGCGCTATGCCGACTACAGCAACCGCATCGGCCGCGGCAAGAGCTATGTGCGACACGGCGCTGTTCTTGACCTCAAGATCGAGGGTGGGCAGGTGACTGCCCTGGTCCAGGGAACCAGAGCCAAACCCTATGAGGTAGTGATCCGAATTTCTCCAGTCAAAAAGGTCAACTGGGACCAGATCAGAAAACAGTGCCAGGGCGAGCTGCGGTCCCTGCCGGATCTTCTGGTCGGCAAATTCCCCAAGGCGCTGGGTGAAATTTTCCTGGCCGAAGGCAAGGGGCTGTTCCCAACCCCGAAGGAGATCTGCTTCGACTGTTCCTGTCCGGATTGGGCCTCCATGTGCAAGCATGTGGCGGCAGCCCTCTACGGCATAGGTTCCCGGCTTGATGAAGATCCGCTCCTGTTCTTTACCCTGCGGCAGGCCGACACCGAGGAGCTTGTAGCCCGCGCCGTTCAGGAAAAAAAAGGAGATCTATTGGCAAGAGCGGACAGAAAGAGTTCCAGAGTGATGGAGGAGGCCGACCTGTCCACCCTTTTCGGCATTGACATGGATGTGCGCCCGGATTTCAGTGCCGCCGCCAAATCCCAGGTGGCCAGCCGTTCATCCCGTGCGAAAAAGGCCGCGTCTGCCCCGGTGGCCGTGCAAGCGCCAGAGGGAAAAACAGCGCGCACCGCCACCGCCTTGATTGAGGAGATCGTCAGACAGACTCCGAGCGGCACAACCGTGGCCATGCTGGAAAAAGCAACCGGTTTTCCGCGCGCCAAAATTTATGCCATTACCAGCAGGCTCCGGCAACAGGGCCGGATTAGCTATGTGGCCCAAGGCGTCTATGGGCGACCGTGATTTTGGGGCGAGGAGCCTTTCGCCCATAAAAAAAGCGCCCCCTCGGGAGCGCTTTGTGTGTTCCATGATCTGTAATCGGGGTTATTCGTCATCCTCCAGATCGTCTTCCTCAAGCTCATCCTCCTCCTGAGCCTCGACCTCGTCATCAATGTCATCATCCTCGGTTCCGGAGTCATCATCTTCCGGCAGTTCATCGTCCGCCGAGGTGTCTGATTCCTCATCCGGTTCGGCGGCAAGGGCGTCTTCTTCCTCGCCTGTCGGCTTGCGGATTTTTGTCGGGGGCAGGATGATGGCCGTGATCTTTGCAATATCTTGTCGCACCAGCGGATCTGCAAGACAAAAGGCACATTCGGCAATGTGCTTTTCCATGAAGGAAACCATGCGCGCCGGGGCCATGGACTCCTCCTGGACTTGGGCATACCATGATTTGACAAGCCTCTGTAAGCGCTCGCATTCCATCGCTACGTAACTCCTTTGCCTAATATTTAAAACCGGCGGAACATCACAAGGGGACAAGCTCCATGCTTGCCGTGATTCGAGCCATATGTACCGTATTTTTTTTCCGCTGCCCAGACTCTTTTGTTAAAAAAAGAAAAATGTTGTTTCCCCGCCGACAACATTATATCTTGGCACAGCGGATGGAAGTGGAAAGGGCGCTGGTGGCTCTCCCGGACTTCAAATCCGGTGCACCGGGTTAACAGCCTGGTGGGTGGGTTCGATTCCCATGCACTTCCGCCATAACGCAAAAAACCTGAAGGAATACTTTTTAAATCAAAGTCCCCTTCCGCTCGTGGTGAGCCTGTCGAACCACAGTCCTTTTTAGCTCTTCGTCTTCAGCAACGGATATCCCATCTTCTCCCGCTGGGCCACGAACTGTTCCGCCACCTTTCTCGCGATATTCCGTATTCTGCCGATATACCGGGTCCGCTCCGCAACGCTGATGGCCTTTCTGGCATCCAGCAGGTTGAAGGTGTGCGAGCACTTGAGGCAATAGTCGTAGGCCGGCAAAATCAGCTCCGCGTCCAGCAGCCGGTGGGCCTCGGACTCAAAGGTGTCGAAAAACGAAAGCAGGGCCGGCACATTTGCCTGCTCGAAGTTGAAGGTGGAAAACTCCACCTCGGCCTGATGAAAGATGTTGCCGTAGGAAACCTCGCTGTTCCAGGCGATATCGTAAACGGAGTCCACCTTTTGCAGATACATGGCGATGCGTTCCAGTCCGTAGGTCACTTCCACCGTGACCGGAGAGAGCTCCAGGCTTCCCGCCTGCTGGAAGTAGGTGAACTGGGTGATTTCCATACCGTCAAGCCACACCTCCCATCCCAGGCCAGAGGCGCCCAGGGTCGGGGATTCCCAGTCGTCCTCGACAAAGCGGATGTCGTGCTCCAGCGGGTCCAGGCCGAAGCGGGTGAGGCTTTCGATATAGAGATCCTGAATGTTGGGGGGGGACGGCTTGATCATCACCTGAAACTGGTAGTAATGCTGAAGCCGGTTGGGGTTTTCTCCATACCGGCCATCGGTGGGCCGACGCGAGGGCTGAACATAGGCGGTTTTCCAAGGCTCGGGTCCCAAAGCCCGCAGCAAAGTGGCCGGGTGGAAGGTGCCGGCTCCTACTTCCATGTCATAGGGCTGCTGCAACGCACATCCCTGCTGAGCCCAGAATCTGCTGAGCTCGAGAATGATATCCTGAAAATACATGTGGGTTCCTTGGCTGGCCTTTGGGTAAGGCGATGGTTTCCGTTCGTGCTCAGCCTGTTGAAGCACAAAAAAATGTGGAAGAATCTCAGGCCCTCAACCTTTAATACATAGCAAGCAGGGCTGGCAAGATTTTTTTACGAGCAACAAGGGAGATAGCCCGGCAGACAGGGGAAGCGGGGGGGCATGCCGGTTTTTTTCCGGAGCAATGGCGCGGAAAAATACAAGTGACCAGAGTGCTGCTGGCTGTATTTCTGAAGGAGTATTCATGTTTTACCCACTTTTATTTTGACAATGGGGTCAGACTGCGGTAACAAAGTACAAATCTTTATATTTTGTGGGCAATTGCGTTGCAAGCCCTCACTCCGGCGAAGGCCGGAGTCCAGTGTATCATAATTCCAGGCCTTCTGGATCCCGGCTTCCGCCGGAATGACGGAAAAAGGCTGACAGCAGTCAGCCACAAATGAGTTCTTGATCTTGCTTCCCAGTCTTTTCGAAAGGCGGGGAGCATTGAGCGAATGGTGGCATGTGGACGTCGCATGCCACTGCGAGGGAGGGGGTGGAGCAATCACCCTGAATTACCAAATATTTTCTTAAGGAGAAAATGAGATGGTGAAGAAAATTTCTACATTGGCGCTGGCCGGGCTTCTGGCTCTTCCTGCCATGGCTTCCGCGGGTGCGGGCGGCGCAGCCGCTGCCTCGGACATCCAGGCGCAGGTCGATGCCCTGACCAGGCAGCTTGAGCAGTTGAAAGCCGAGATGGCAAAGGTAAAAGCCGCCCCGGCCCCGGTAAGCGACCAGAGCAGCAGAATCCAGGCCCTGGAGGAGAAGTCCGAACAGTGGGATCTGGCTTCCCGTATCCAGTTCAGCGGCGATTTTCGTTCCCGGTACGATTATTACACCCGGGACCGGAAAGTGTCTAACGTCGCGACCTTTACTCCGCCTGCCGGAGCGATCACATACACCGACGTAACGGATAACAATGATGGAATCATGACCAACCGTTTTCGTTTGGATATGCGCGCCAAGGCTCTGGAGAACGTGGAGTTCAAGGGGCGTCTTGCCATGTACAAGGCTTGGGGCATGCAGTCCACTCCGGACGGCGAAGGCAATACCCCAATTGGTTCTTTTCCCCCCTTTGATGGCAACGCAACCCGGTCCCCTGGGGACAGCACCCTGCACGTGGACCGTGCCTTTGTGAACTGGAACAACATCGGCGATTCTCCGGTCTGGTTCTCCATTGGCCGCAGGCCCACCACCGATGGTCCGGCCGCACAGTTGCGCATGAATCAGGATGAGCGGATGGCTACCCCCACCGCTTTTATGGATTGGCCGTTTGATGGTATTTCCGTGGGCTATGCCTACAACAATCTGTTCGGTGTGCAGGATGCACCGGGCCGGGTTCGCATTTGTTATGGCCGTGGCTTTGAAGCAGGCGTGAACCAGAACGACACCGGCATCAACGATACAGATTTTGCCGGGGTGAGCTGGGATGTATACAAGAAGGGCGATCGTTTTGCCTATGTCCAGTCCTTTGCTGCCATGGATGTTTTTAATTTTCCCGACTGGTCCGATGCGACCACTGCCGCCAGGACGGCCGCCGGCTATGGCGACGCTGCCCGGAAGAATGTCGGCAACATCTACCATACCTCCGGCGTGTATCAGGACAAGTGGCAGAACCTGAACTACTTTGGGTCTCTTGGCTGGAGCCGCACCGATCCCAATAATCAGGGCATGCTGAACGATTATTCCTCCGGTGTAAACAATACCAATGAAGAGGATGGCTTTGCTGTTCACCTCGGTGTGCGCTACGACATCCCGGATTCTCTCTTCAAGGTTGGCGCCGAGTACAACCACGGGTCCAAGTACTGGATCGCCATGTCTCCCGGTCACGACGACCTGTATGCCTCCAAGCTGGCGACCCGCGGTAATGTCTATGAGCTCTACACCATCTACGACATTCCCGGCGGCGAGGCTATCTCCAAGTTCGGCAAGGCTTTCATTCGTTTGGGCTACCAGCACTACGATTACGAGTACACCGGTTCCATGGACTGGAACGTTATGCCGTATGATATCGATGATGCTGCCCAGGCTTGGAAAGCAAACTTTGCCGGCCAAGACATTATCGAGAGTGCTGATCAGGTATACCTGACCTTCGAGGCTGCATTCTAATCCGGTCTCTCGTGTAGTACCTGTTGTGCATGCAATAACTGAAGAGGGAAGGGCGCAAGCCCTTCCCTCTTTTTGTTTGGGGCATGGCATGCTTAACGCGACAAGGGGATGTGATGCTGCCCCGTCTGCAAGCATGTAAGCTGTGGTTGACATCATGTAGTCTGTGGTATACACTATTCCCGTGACCACGATCAGCGAAACAGAGAATTTTTCCGCTTGGTTTGCCGGACTGCGCGATACGATTGCAAGGGCTCGGATCAAGGCGCGGCTGCGCTCTGTTGATCTGGGAAATTTTGGAGATTGCAAGCCGGTGGGAGAAGGTGTGTCGGAGATGCGTATTCACTGCGGGCCAGGATACCGCGCGCGTGTATTTCGTCCGGCGGGGTCTTGAGGTGGTGGTTCTGCTGGCGGGCGGTGACAAAGGAGCGCAGGACAAGGACATCAGACCGCTTTGAAGCTGGCGCGACAGGTATAGGAGGAAAGCAATGGGAAGCAAGATCGCTTTGCGCAAATGGGATGTGCTTGATCATCTGAAAACGGAAGAGGACATCGAACTGTATTTTGATGCCTGTGTGGAGGAAGACCCAGGGGACGGAAGCCTGATCCGCGCCGCCCTTGGCGATATCGCTCGCGCCCGTGGTATGAGTCAGTTGGCCCGCGATACCGGTCTGGCTCGGGAAGGGCTGTACAAGGCGCTTTCCGCTCAAGGGAACCCGGAATTTGCCACGGTGATGAAGGTCATCAAGGCCTTGGGCTTGAAGCTCCACGGCCACTCCACCACGACTTCCGCAGCGTAAGCGCCATTCGGCGCCATTCGGGACACCCCCCTATTTTGGTGTGCGGATACTATTGCTTCGGTGGTTAAACATGTAAACCGTCATTCCCGCGAAGGCGGGAATCCAGAGGGATGGATGCCCGCCTTCGCGGGAATGACGTATTTAGTCGCCGGGTCAATATGCAGGCTTGCGCTTGCAACCCTTGGTCAGATCGTTGAGGGTTTGAATGAAATAGTTGGAGATTGGGTTTCAAAAAGAGGGGCATCCCGTGTTTTTCATGGTGTCTGTCACCATGGTTTTTTTGTGATTGCCAAAACCTTGGCCCAGGCTTATAGTGATCATGTGCAGCACATGGTCATATAGTGAGGAGACGCAATGGCAACCGCAACCGAACGCATACCCGTTTTGCTATCGAGGGAAGAAAAGATCAATCTTGCCCAGAAAGCCAGGCAGTCCCGTGTTTCAATGGGTGAATATCTGCGCAGGGCTGCCGCCGCATACCGAACGACCGAGGATGATGCGGTGTTGGAAGGGATGATCTCGCAAATGCTCAAAACCACCGAACAGGCAGAGCATGCCATTGATAATGCCTTGACGTTTATTGAGGCGTCCAATCAGCGCATTGCCGCCATGGAATCGAAGAGGCGGGGTTAACGCCATGGGTGTTACGGACAAAATGTGGGATGCGCTCACCACGGTCATCAAGATGAACGACAAGGTGGAGCGGTTGGCCGGAACCGTCGTGGCCCAACAGAGCAAGATAGAAAGCCTGACCGAACGGGTGATACGCCTGGAGACAGCCCTGGAAATCGCTCTTGCGACGCGGAAAATTCCCGCGCAGCGTATCGAAAATAAGCAATAGAATTTCCCTGCCATTATCCCCCCATCACCGTGATCTTTTTCTCCCATCTCCCGAAAGTCTCAAGCGCTACATTTTCGCGGCATGGCGGCGTGAGCGCGGCTCCGTATCATTCGCGCAATATGGGCCTGCATGTCGGCGACGATGAGGCGCTGGTTTTGCGAAACAGGGCGTTGGTCAAGGAGGAGCTTGGGCTGGCGCGGCTGGTTTCGGCGCGCCAGGTGCATGGGGGCAGCATTTTGAACGTGGGCCGGCTGCCGGAAACGGACGAAGAGCATGCGGGCCACGATGCCCTGATGACCAATATCCCCGAGCTTGGCCTGATGATCCAGCAGGCCGATTGCCAGGCGGTGATGCTCTATGATCCCGAGCACGGGGCGGTGTCCAATATCCATTCCGGCTGGCGGGGCAGCGTGGCGAACATCATCGCCAAAACCGTGGCCGCCATGACCGCTGTGTACGGCACACGACCAGCCGCGTTGCATGCCGCCATCAGCCCATCGTTAGGTCCATGCTGCGGGGAATTTATCAACTACCGCACCGAGTTGCCCCTGGCTTTTCATGCCTACCAGACGCAGCCCAATTATTTCGATTTTTGGGCCATCAGCCGCGATCAGCTCCGCGACAGTGGGGTGCGCCTTGCGCAGATCGAGATCGCCGGGCGTTGCACGGCCTGTAATGAAGATTATTTTTCCTACCGCCGCGATGGGGTTACCGGCTGTTTTGCCTCGGTGATAGGGATGAGATCAGCGGATAGCGATCAGGCATCAGCTGTCAGCAGACAGGCGGATAAGAATGAGTAACTTCCGTGAGTTGGCAGTTTGGGAGAAAGCGCATGTTTTGGCTGTGCAAATCTACAAAATATCCCAATCCTTTCCGAAGACAGAGCTGTATGGACCGACCAGCCAGATGCGGCGGGCTTGTGTCTCCATCCCCGCCAATATTGCGGAGGGGTGTGGGCGTGGAAGCGATGCCGATTTTGCAAGATTTGTATACATTGCCATGGGTTCGGCATGTGAATTGGAATATCACCTGTTGCTTGCATGTGAACTGGAGTTTCTGGAAAAAAAGGCGGCTGATTCGGTGATCGCCGGACTCTCTGAAATAAAAAAGATGCTTTCCGGTCTTATAAAAAAGCTGAAAACTGACAACCGCAAGTTGTCGGCTGGTTCTTTATGATCAATTCCCGCGGTATTGCCATGGATACCCTCCTTGCCTGGGAGAAATCGCAGGAGCCGCTGGATCAGGTGCTGGAAAGCATGGTGTCCCCGGCTGCCATGGACGATCCGCGCGACAGGCAGCTTGTCATGGCTCTGGTCTACGGGGTTGTCCGCTGGCAAGGCTATCTGGATGCAAGTATCGAGAAATTTTCCAGCCATCCTCTGCGGCAGATGAAGCCTCTTACCCTCGCGGCGCTCAGGGTCGGTCTGTATCAGCTTATTTTTCTGGATCGGGTGCCGGAATCGGCGGCCATCAACGAAACGGTGCAGGGTTTGAAGTCGGCCCGGCAGCCGAAGTGGCTCTCCGGCTTTGTCAACGGGGTCCTCCGCGCCATGGCCCGGCAGAGAGCATCCCTGCCCGCGCCCGACGAGGCGGCGGCGGTGTTGAGCCATCCGGCCTGGCTGGTGGCGCGTTGGGAAGCGCTGTTCGGCCGGGAACGGGCCAGGCGGATCTGCTGGATAAACAATACCTCGCCGGTGCTGGTGGTGCGGGTGAACACCCTGCGGATCTCCGTGGATGACTGGATGAGCCTCCTGCGGGGAAAGGGGATTGACTGCGAGCGCGGCTTGTTTGCCCAGGAGTCGGTGCGGATCGAAAATTTTCAAGGGTCTGTCACTGCCTTGCCCGGGTATGGGGAGGGCTTTTTCGTGGTCCAGGACGAGGCGGCCCAACTGGTCACCCAATTGCTGGGGCCGTTTGTCAGCGGGAGATATCTCGACGGCTGTGCCGGGCTTGGCGGCAAGGCGCTGCATCTGGCCCGGATGGTGCCGGATGGCGGCAGGGTGGTGGCGGTGGAGCCCAGCCAAAAACGCCAGGCTCTGCTTAAAGCCAACTTGCAGCGCCTTGGCGGGCCGGAGATAGAAATCCACGGCACGACACTCCAGGAGTTTGCCGGGCAGCCTCAAGGGGGCTTTGCGGGCGTTCTTGTCGATGCACCCTGTTCCGGTCTTGGCGTTATCCGGCGGCAGCCTGATATCCGCTGGCAGCGATCGCTTACGGCATTGCAGGGGTATCAGGATAGGCAACGGGAGTTGCTCAGTGCCGCGGCAGGGCTTATCGAAAAAAAAGGCGTGCTCGTCTATGCGACCTGCAGCATTGACCCAATGGAAAATGACGAGGTGATTGGTGCCTTTCTCCATGAGCATCCGGAATTTTCCATCACCCCGGCGCAGGAGTATCTGCCCGAAGCGGCCAGGGGCTTGTGTGATGGGGCGGGTTTTTTAAAAACCACTCCCGAGCAAGGTTTGGATGGATTTTTTGCGACCAGAATGGTGAGAAAGGGATAGCTCGTTATTGTGCTCTCACGATTGATGATTATTGTGAATCATTGCGGCGCGTAAAATAAGTCCCTTTCGTTGTGAATTGCCAAGTGGTGTTCCATGGAACCAAAATACATCAGCATCCGGGGCGCCCGAATGCACAACTTAAAAAACATCAGCGTGGATTTGCCCCGCAATAGGCTGGTGGTTTTCACCGGCTTGAGCGGTTCGGGCAAGTCCTCCCTCGCCTTTGACACCCTCTATGCCGAGGGACAGCGCCGCTATGTGGAATCGCTCTCCACCTATGCCCGGCAGTTTTTGGGGCAGATGGAAAAGCCCGAGGTGGATTCGCTGGAGGGGCTCTCTCCGGCGGTGTCCATCGAACAGCGGACCACCAGCCGGAATCCCCGCTCCACCGTAGGGACCATCACCGAGATTTACGATCACCTGCGCCTGCTTTTCGCCCGGGTGGGCAGACCCTATTGCCCGGAGTGCGGCGAGGAGATCAGGCCCCAGTCCGCGCAGGACATGGTGGCAAGCCTGATGGCCCTTGCGGAGGGGACCAAGATCGTGCTGCTGGCCCCGCTGCTGGACGGAAAAAAGGGCGAGCACCAGGCGGTGCTGCAGAAGCTCCGCCGGGAGGGGTACGTCCGGGCGCGGATCGACGGGGAGATCCGCGATCTGGGTGAGGAGATCGTGCTCGAAAAGAACAAGCGCCACACCATCCAGGCGGTGGTGGACCGGCTGGTGATCAAGCCCTCGGTTGCCAGGCGGTTGTCCGATTCCGTTGCTACCACCGTGCAGTTGGGCCAGGGCTTTTTATTGGTGCAATTGCCGGAAACCGGGCAGGAGACGCTGTACAGCGAACATGCCGCCTGCGTCCGCTGCGGCAAGAGTTTGCCGGAACTGTCCACCCAGCTCTTTTCCTTCAACAACCCCAAGGGCGCCTGCCCGGAATGCGGCGGCTTGGGGGTGAAGCAGTTTTTCGATCCGGAGCTGGTGGTGGCCAACCCCAAGCTCAGCCTCAACCAGGGCGCCATCCTTCCCTGGCAGTCCAACTCCCCCTCCACTTATACGCAAGAACTCATGGCTGGGCTTGCCCGGCAATACGGCTTTTCGCTGGACACCCCGTTTGCCGAGCTGCCCGAGCGGGCCAGGGAGGTTATTCTGCACGGGAGCGGGTTTGAGGATGTTGTCTTCGACTATGTGCGTTTTCGGCGCATGCATACCCACCGCAAGCCATTCGGAGGGATTCTCCCGCAGTTGGCGCGGCGGTATCTGGAGACCGGCTCTGGCTCGGTGCGGGAGGAGCTGGAACAGTACATGAACGAGCAGGAGTGCCCGGCCTGTCATGGAGCGCGGCTCAGACCCGAGGCGTTGGCCGTCCGGATCGGACCGTGGAATATCCATGGGTTGACCAGCCAGAGTATCGGGGGGCTCTTGGAAATCCTGCCAGCCCTTGCCTGGACGGATCAGGAGCTGTTCATTGCCGAGCGGATTTTGAAAGAGATTATGGACCGGCTCACCTTTTTGCACGATGTGGGGTTGGGCTACATCTCGCTGGCCCGCAAGGCGGCCACCCTCTCCGGCGGCGAGGCCCAGCGAATCCGGCTCGCCTCGCAGATCGGCTCGCGGCTGGCCGGGGTTTTGTACATCCTCGATGAGCCCAGCATCGGGCTGCACCAGCGGGACAATGCCCGGCTGATCAACACCCTGACCCGGCTGCGGGATCTGGGCAATACCGTGCTGGTGGTGGAGCACGACGAGGACACCATCCGGGCGGCGGATCATGTGCTGGACATGGGCCCGGGCGCCGGGGTGCATGGGGGGGAGGTGGTCTACAACGGCGAGGTGGCTGGGTTGCTGCAGCATAAAGCATCCATTACCGGCGGCTATCTCTCCGGCCGGTTGTCCATCCCGATCCCTAAAAAGCGGCGGCGCCCAGCATCGAAAAAGGGATGGATCACCATCCGGCAGGCCACGGCCAACAACCTGCAAAATATGGATGTACGCATCCCCCTCGGCCTGATGACCTGCGTCACCGGGGTTTCCGGCTCGGGAAAAAGTTCGCTGGTGATCGAGACCCTGTTCAAGGGCGCGATTCATTCTTTGGCCCATGGAAAGGGGCAATCCGGCAAAGGGTGTGCCTTTGAGGGTCTGGAGCAGATCGACAAGGTCATCGACATCGATCAGAGCCCCATCGGCCGGACACCCCGCTCCAATCCCGCCACCTATACCGGATTGCTTACCCCGGTGCGCGAACTTCTGGCCCGGTTGCCGGAGGCGCGGGCCAGGGGCTATCAACCGGGCCGTTTCAGCTTTAACCTGAAGGGAGGGAGGTGCGAGGCATGCGAGGGCGAGGGGGTGATCAAGATCGCCATGCATTTTTTGCCGGACATCTATGTGACCTGCGAGGCCTGTGGCGGCAAACGCTACAACCCAGACACCCTGGATATCGCCTATAAAGGTAAGAATATCGCTGAGATTTTGGCCATGAACGTGGAGGAGGCCCTGGACTTTTTTGCCAAGGTTCCCCAGATCAAGGGCAAGCTGCAAACCTTGCTGGAGGTGGGGCTGTCCTATCTCGCCCTGGGCCAGTCCTCGGTGACCCTCTCCGGCGGCGAAGCCCAGCGGATAAAGCTGGCCAAGGAGTTGAGCAAAAGAAGCACCGGCAGGACCCTGTACATCATGGATGAGCCGACAACCGGCCTCCACCCGGCGGACATCCAGCATCTGCTCCATGTGCTGAACCGGCTGGTGGACAGCGGCAACACCGTGGTGATCATCGAGCACAATCTCGATGTGATCAAAACCGCGGATCATCTCATTGATCTCGGCCCCGAGGGCGGGGATCAAGGCGGCGCCATTGTTGCCCAAGGCACTCCGGAAGAGGTGGCCCGGGTCACGGAATCGTACACCGGACAATTTCTTAATAAGATTTTGGCTGGACGGGGTTAGGCGGTAATGCGCGAATTCTCAACCCAGTTACCGGAGGGAGCCTCCAGCGATTCGGCGGAAAATTGAAAAGACCCGTTGAAGTTTCGGTATATTTCATTATAAAGAATTGAGTGCGGTACAATAATCAGGTTGAACCATGGCGCTTGCCATAGAGAAACTCAGACAAGGAATTGCGAATCATGGCGGAAGAAAATAAAGAGGACGCTCAAGCCCCGCAGCCCCCTGTTTTCCGGTTGCAGAAGATGTACCTCAAGGATTTATCCTTTGAAAACCCCGAGGCCCCGGATGTTTTTCTGGCCAAAGGCGAACCCAAGGTTGATGTGAACCTTGGCTTGAAGCACCGGAAGATGGAGACGGAAGATCATTATGAGGTCACCCTGTCCATCACCGCCAAGGTGACCAACAGCCAGAGTGAGAAAACCCTTTTTATCATTGAGATCGAGCATGCCGGGGTGTTTTTGCTGAAAAATATTCCCGAGGAGCATATGCAACCGGTGCTGTCGGTGGAATGCGCGGCCCTGCTCTTTCCGTTTACCCGGCAGATAATCAGCCAGATTTCGGTGGACGGCGGATTTATCCCCTTCCTCATGGAGCCGATCAATTTCCATGCCTTGTATGAAAATTCAAAAAGGCAGAAGGCGGCGGAACAGCAATAGACGCAGTGGAAAATTGAGGAAAAAAAAGCCCGGCGGTTGCCGGGCTTTTTTTGTGGAGCAAAGGGGCGATTGAGAATCAAAGAATTTTGGGCTGGAGCATGATGACCAGCTCGCTTCTCTTGGTGGATTTGGCGGAGTGGGAGAAGAGATTGCCGATGATGGGGATATCGCCCAAGAAGGGAACCTTGTTGCTGCCGATGTTCGATTCCGCATTGTCGATAAGTCCACCGACCACCACCACCTGCCCGCTCTTTATGCGAACGGTGGTGTTCATTTCCCGCAGCTTAATCCGGGGGACGCCGATCACTCCACCCCAACCGTTAATATACTCAACTTCATTTCCTTCAAGCTTTGAGGTGACCGGGGTCAGGGTGAGGATAATCTCATCGTTGTCCATGATGGTGCCGATCACCGACATGCCGATGCCGGACATGAGGGTTGCCGTTGTAACGGTGTAGGTCACCGCCCCGGTGGTGCCATCGACCCTGGATTCAACCTTGTCGATATATTTGACACTGTCGCCTGCGGTGATGAGACCCGGCTGGCCGTTCATAATGCTCAGTTTCGGATTGGCCAGCACGTTGGTATCTCCCTGGGTATCGAGAAAGTTCAGGGCAAGGGAGAAAGGGTTGGCGCCAGCGGCAAGAGCGACCTTGCTCACAACCCTGCCACCGCTGTTGGCTGTCTCGGCATCGTAGATGATGCCATTGGGGCCAAACAGGGTGAAATCGATATTTTTCCCGGTAAGGAAATTGGTCCAGTCGATGCCGCGGTTCTCGGTGTTATCGATGGAAACCTCGACGATCTTCGCCTCAATGGAGATTTGGCGGTAGAGTTCTGTTTTCAGATTGTCCAGATAGACGGCGATCTTCTCGACGAGGGGCCTCGGGGCGGTCACGGTGATCAACCCGATGGGTTTGTCGATGCTGTAATAGCCTTTTCCTGCCTGGACATTGCGCTTGTTCGTCGTGCTTGTCTGCTTGGGGGGGGCGGGGAGCTGCGCTGCGGTGTCTCCCGCAGGGGCAGCTTCAGAAGAGGGGGTGGCGACGGTCTCTTCCCATATCCCAAGAATTTGATCAAGATTAGTACTGATATTCGACCAGATATCAAAATCGTTTTTCTCGCTCGTCAGTTGGATATTGCCTTTCAGGCCACTTGTTGTTGCGCCGCCCCCCAGCACATCCCCGCCTACTCCGGTACTATAGGAGGATTTCATGAACGGCATGGCCACATGGAATTTTCGGGTTTCCCGATATTTGACCACAATGGTATTGCCCTGAACCTCGTGGAAATAATCCTTTTGCCTGAGGATATTTTCCAGTGACCTGAAAAAATCATCCTCTGCCCGGATATCCACATCCACCATGGCCATCTGGTCAACATCGCTGGCCCAACTGATATTCATGCCCTTCAGGGCAGCCAGTCGTTTCATGATGTCCCGCAAGGCCACCGGTCCGGTATTGGAGGAAATATCGGCGCCAACCGGGATGGTAAGGCCTTCCGCGCCCACTGTTCCGATATTCTGGGTAGAAGTTTCTCCCAGCATATACGTCGGATTCTGGTAGCGGACCGGCAACTGGCCGGATTCCAGGGTTTTAGACTGTTTCCCGGCGATTGACGTCTTTGCCTCCAGCGGATCTTGCGTTGCCTCGGTTTTGGCGGCAGGCGCGCAAGCGGAAATGAGCAGCAGGGAGATCGCTGCACTGACAAACAAGGCGAGAGCATTTCGAGTTTTCTTTTTCATAATGGCAGTCTTTCTACTTTTTAGAGGTGAAAGAAATGTGTTGAAATCGCAGAAAACTGCGTTTGCAACAGTGGCCGCTCTGTAACTTTTTGACGTCTGTTACGGACCTGTGTCATCGTTTCCGTGTGCGAGCCCATCGCATCAACCAGAGTCCTAATTTGCCGCGGCAACTCTTCCTTTGATGAACTGGCGCAAGTCTTCCGGCACCGCATAACCGGAAAGCAGGACAGCATTGTATGCAGCAACCGCTTGGGCGGAATGTCCCAGTTTGTCAAGAATGCGGGCCTTGGCCACCAGGGTGTCAAGGGTATCGCCGAACAGGGCTTCATGCCGGTCCAGCAGGGCCAGGGCGCCATTGTAACTCTGGTATTCTTCGGCAAAGGAAGCGTAACTGATCAGCGCTTCGCTTGGGGGCGTATCTCCGCTGATTGCCAAGTCAAAGTATGTTTTTGCCGCTTCGGTTTTTTTCATGTTGGCAGAGCCAATGGCCGCCTGCAGGGCTGCCTCCGCGTTGGCCGGCTCAAGGGTCAGGGTTGCCTTGGCATAGTGCACGGCCTTGGCATTCAGCCCGAGCTGAGTAAGGCAGAGCGAGGCGATGCGGCTTGCCAGTTGGGCATTTTCAGGCCAGTTGGCGAAGGCTGATTCGTAAAGAGCCAAGGCCTTTTCGGGTTGGCCGTTTTTTTCGGCGGCAGTGGCTTGCTGAATGAGGGTTTTCGCTTCGACAACCCCTTTAGGGGTCTCAAGGCGCTGCTTTACCGAGATGGCCTCAATCCTTTCCCCCCCCTTAATGGAAACTGCATCAGTGGCGGCTTTGGGCCACTGGAATTGTTTGGTTTTGGGCGAGATGACAATGGTGTTGAACCGCTCCTCTTTTTGCAATTCCTTGAGATTGAGGATGATGTCCAAGGCAAAATCCCAGGGGATATCGTTGAGCGCAAGAGTCAGTGTGCCGCTGACCCCTTCATCAACAACAATATTCTGGCCGCTTATTTCACCGAACAGCCGGAACACATTGTGGAGATCAATTTTAAAGAAGTCCACGGTGATTTTCTGTTTTTCATATCCGGCGAAGGCAAACGAGTCCGCCTTGGCGGTTTTCTCCGAGGCCTTCTGGGATGGAGCGGAAGCGGCTCCCTTGGCTGTTTTGTTTTCCGGAGACGGTTTGGCGGCAACGGATTTTGGTTTGGCTTTTGCTGTGCTGGTGAACTTAGGAACGATCATCTCCGGGGCGATGGCTTCCTGGAGAGGAGCCGCAGGGGCAGAGGCTGCCGAAGTCACCGGAGAAGCAAGCTCCGCGGCGGAAAGGGAAGGAGCAGGTTCAGGCTGAGCGGGAAGCATTATTGCTTCAGGTTGTCGAGCTTCGATGGTTTTTGTCGGCTCACTGTGCTTCATGATGCCCGCCACGACGGGCGCGGTCATGGGCGCGGAAGGCTCGACGATCTTCACCAGCAAGCCGTTTGGCCTATTTTCCAGCTCATAGGTGAATAGCTCTTTCAGCCCGGAATCAAAAACGATGCGAACCGCTGAATTGCGCTGCGCCGCGCGGATTTTTCCCAGGGCCGTTCCAACCGTGTGCTGCAGCATTCTCCCAGGGAGCACAACATTGGCGATGTCAATATACATTCTGGCCGGCAGGGCCCCTCTCTTCACAAGATGGGCCTTCTGGAAATCAGTGACTGGTCCGTTGGTTTTGATGAAGACGCGGGTTTCAGCCGGGTTGGTGGTGTCAATTTCAATGTCCTGGAGCATTGATGCCGGGTGAGATTGCGGGCTGACTGCCGGTGCTTGTTGCTGTTCCGGTTCGGCTGGCGTCTGTTCGATGTGAGCGGGCAGGGGCATTGTTTTGGCAAAACTGACGACAATATTGTTCCCCTTTCTTTCGATGGTATAGGCCGGATCGTCCGAGAGGTATATCTCCAGGCGGGCTATGGCCGGATCTTGATCGGTCAGGGCGATATTTTTAATTTCCTGTACCGGACCCTGAGGCAGATTTACCGGAATTGCCGTGGAATCAAGGAGTCTGGCGTCGGCAATGTCCAGCACGATGCGCAGGGGATCGAAGAGCTCGTACATGGTATAGGTGGGTGGCGTCCCGCCGTGAACGACCAGTTGCAGACCATCGGCGGTCTGGTCGAGGGTGATGCCTGATATTGTGTACGCTGCCTTTGTTTGGGAACCGCTCTTTTGGGCAAAAGTTGTCCCGGTCACAAGAAAACAGAATATCATCAGCCCGGCAGAGATACATTTCAGGCGGGTAATAACGGGTGTCATTATTTTTCTCCCTCTTTGCTTAAGGTCATCTCAATTGTGCGGGATGTGCGTTCACCGGTCACGGTTTTCAGCGACTGCTCGATGATTACCTTGTCGTGGGCTATTTGGACAACTTCGCCATTTTCTCCGATTTTCGTGCCCTTGCGAAGCACATAGCCGATGCCGGAGGAGTCCTGCACCATGGCCAGTAACCCGCGTTTGCTCGAAACAATGGCAACCAGGGTTAACTGGGCCGGTTCATATTTTTGTGTCCCCGTCAATTCCGCCTTGGCCTTGGCCTCAGCTTTCATGATTTCCTGGGTGAGGAAAGGGAAGAAGGGGTCTGGTCTTTCACGGTTATAGATGAAGGGCGGAGCTTGACCGCTTGCGAGCGCTGTTTCCAGGGCTTGGGTCGGGTCGGTAATGGCGGCGCTTGGCGTGACAGGCTCGTTCTGGGCAGAAGCACTATCCCCCGAGGCCAAAAAGCACACACATGCAATAAGGGCAAGCGCGAGGAAGAAATTTTTTGCGGACACGGTGTTCATCATGATGAATGGTTCTCGCCAAAGGCAATGGTTATAGCTCTATGGCCCTTAATTTCCTGCTGCGAATGGTTTACTTCTTCCCTTTTCCTTTCACGTCTTTATTCGCGTTGTCCGCAACTTCTGCCGGATCGAGAAAGCGATAGGTGACAAGCTGAAAGGTTGAATTGAGGATCATTTCTCCGCCCATCTGCTTTGGGGTGTCCATCTTGATGTTGTTCACGGAGACAACGCGGGGGAGTTTGCTGATCTTGTCAAGAAAAATACCCACATTGTGATATGACCCCTGCACCGCGATATCCACCGGGATTTCCGCGTAAAATTGCTGCGGTTTTTCCGCAAGCGGTTTGAAGGAGAGAACATCCAGGCCGGAAATGGTGGCCTGTCCGGAAATCGTTGCCAGGAGAGAGGGAATTTCTTTTTGGTCAGGCAACAGCAGGGATGCTTCGGCAAATTGTTTTTCAACTTCCGCCATTTCCGCCTTGTGCTTATCAAGATCCCTGGCAATTTTTTCTACTTTTCTGATTTCCGCTTCGATCCCGGCCTTTTGTGTCTCAAGGCTCTTTATTTCGGCGTTTTTCGGGGAATAGGCGAGAAAAAAGAAAGCCACGCACGGCAGAATGCATGCCGCCCCGGCAATCAGCATCTTCTGCTTCATCTCAAGCCGGCTTACCTTGCTGTCGAGAAACTTCTCAAGACTCGCCTGGATTTTTTGTATGTCAAGCGCCATGGCTTCTCCCGCCAAAGGTGTTAACTGTTCGGTACGATAACATTTATCGTAAGTGCAAAAGATTTCAGTTTTTGCTTGGCAACGTCCGTCTGAGCGGAACTGGTCAATTCGGTTTTTTCAAAATACTCCGAGGCTTCCAGCTGTTGCATGTACTGGGCAATGGTTTCGTTATCCAGGGCAATGCCTTGCAACTGCAAACGTCCGGCGGATTGTTGCAGTGAGTTCAACCACATGCGGCTTGTCGGAGTGCGGGAGGCCACTTCGTCAAGGACACGTACCGTAACCATGGCCCCGGCCTGAAGTGTTTTGATGGAGTCCAGTTTTTGCTCGACCAGTTGTTTTTCTTTTTTCAGGGTTTCGATCTGTTTTATAATGGGCTGGTATGACTGCTTTTTTGTCTCAAGCGCAACCATCTCGTCCTTCAGATTGGCAATTTTTCCCGCCAGGGCAAGCCAGCCGACAACGAGGACGAGCAACACCAAGGCGAGGACGGCGAGAAAGCCCAAAAGCTCTGTTTTCAGGCGCGCCCTTTTTTTTAGTTGCCTGATCGGCAGGAGGTTGATGCGGATCATGGCTACACCTCCACCGGTCTTGTTGCCAGGCCGGCAGCAAGGGTCATTTCCGGAGCAATACTTTTCAGATAGGAGGGATCAATAATCCTGCTATCCACCGCCGCCTTCTTGAAAGGATTGAAAACTTCAACCGGGATATCCGTCTCTTTTTCAAAAAATTCCGTTAGGCCCTGTATTTTTGCGCCGCCGCCGCTGAGCACGATTTTCGAGATCGTTTCGTCCGGATGGTTGGAATAATAAAAATCAATGGCGCGTTTTACCTCTGTCACCCACTGACTGCAGGTATTCGCAAACAGAGCTTCAAGCTCCGCCTGTTTATCCCTGGCGGGAGCCTCTCCGGTTTTGAGGGCTTCGGCCTCCGCAAAACCGACGCCGAACAGATTTTCAATCTGTTCGGTCAACTGCCGGCTGCCGAGGACAACGTCGCGGGCCAGAATTGAAGCGCCATGGGAGATGATATTGATGTTCATTTTCGAGGCGCCGATATCCACCAGGGCGACATTGTCGGTCATGCCGAAATTTGCCTCAAAGGCGTTTTCCAGGGCAAAGGCATCCACGTCAACGACCACCGGCTGAAGGCCTGCCGCCCGAAGCATGTTGAGATATCCGTCGACCACGTCCCGTTTGGCGGCAACCAGCATGACATCCGTGCGGGCCTCGGTGGCGGTGTTTGTTTTCAGGTCCTGAAAATCCAGGTACACGTCTTCAATATCGAACGGGATGTATTGTTCAGCCTCTGATTCGATGTGTTTTTCAAGATCCTCTTCAGTCATCACCGCCAGATTTATTTTTTTGACGATGACGGAGTAGCCTGAAATGGAGATGGCGACCTTTTTGTTTTTGATTTTCAGGTTGTTGATCAAGGAGGAAATGACCTTGCCCACGGCAGCGGGATCCTGCAGGGCGCCGTCTTCAAGAGAGTCCGGGGGGAGCAGGGCGCTGCCCAGGGCCACGAGCTGATAGCCGTTGCCCGCTTCCGCCAGTTCACAGATCTTTACGGCATGGGAGCCAATGTCCAGACCGATGGAAAGCGTTTGCCTTTTGAGGAAAGGGATATGCAAGGATGGCAATTGTAATTTTTTGAAACCGGACTTGCCCATGAGCACCCCGTGACCAAGATTTACTGGCTATGCTTCTCCGCGGATCGGCATCGGTTGCCGTGCGGAATACTTTCTAACTGCGCCTGGTGATTATAATTTTATCCACCCTGTTGCATTAGAGACACAAAAAAAACATGGTGTCAAGAACAAAGTGGCTGGTAGATCGTGGATTTTTCTCATAAAAATTGAGTAGTTGAATGGGAGAACAGGGAAAGGGATGGTTTGAAAAACGTAAAAATATCGATATGTTGTGTTTTTCATAAGTGCCTGCCACTACAGGTGGTTTTTGCTGGTGGGGAAAATTGGCCTTCCCGCGGGCCGAGATTCCGGAGAGTTTCTGCACCGGAAGCATTCAGCCTCTTGTATTTATTTCGCTCTTCGCTTATTTTGGGGAACCTTCCGGGCGACGATTTGCCGTTGACCGGTTCTGGTATTCCCTGGATGAACAGATTGCGAGACGAGGATTAAACGTGTTTAACAAAACTCCTGTCAAGACCGTGGAAAAATCTGTTGTGCGTGAATATGTCGAGGCAATCATTATTGCCTTGCTGCTGGCATTTTTCATCAGAACTTTTGTGGTGCAGGCCTTCAAGATTCCTTCCGGCTCCATGATTCCGACTTTGTTGATCGGGGATCATATCCTGGTGAACAAATTCGGCTACGGCGTTAAAAATCCGCTGAACGGGGCGACATGGTTCGCCGTGGGCGATCCCCAGCGGCATGATGTCATCGTTTTCAAGTATCCTGAAAATCCCTCCCAGGATTTCATCAAGCGGGTCGTGGGTATTGCCGGCGACCGGATAGAAATTGTGGGCAAAAAGGTGTTCGTCAACGGAGAAACTTTTGTCGATCCAAACACCGTGAATCTGGACACCGAGGTGCTGCCTTCTCCGAGGGACAACATGGCGCCGATAACCGTGCCGCCCGATTCCGTCTTTGTCCTGGGCGATAACCGGGACAACAGCCACGACAGCCGGTTTTGGGGGTTTGTCGATCTCAAGGACATTCGGGGCAAGGCCTTTATGTTGTACTGGTCATGGGACAGTGAAAAGTTTACGGTGCGATGGAATCGGCTTGGCAATATAATTCCTTAGGCTGTGGCAACACGATGCTGTGTAGCCGTTTCGTTATGCGTTGTATTCGGCAACAGCACCGAGTATGGCCATGTTCAAGGCGCAGGCTTCAAAAAAGTTCTGGACCATTGGCCCCCTTTTTTTTTATTCTGATTTGACGCGGCGTTACTCCTCCTATTGTGAGGCGGGATGCCTCCACCGGTTGTGTTGATATTTTCACGGAAAGAATCGCATGGACCCCGAGTACCGATTCAGCCACAAACATATCCTTGGGCTTGCCGATCTTTCCCCGCAAGATATTGAGGCTGTTTTGCAGACGGCGGAATCGTTCAAGGAAATATCTTCCCGATCCATAAAAAAAGTCCCGACCCTGCGCGGCAAGACCATCATCAATTTTTTCTTCGAACCAAGCACCCGGACCCGTCTTTCCTTTGAGGTTGCCGCAAAGCGCATGAGCGCGGATACCTTTAACATCTCCAATTCCGGCAGCAGCACGGTGAAAGGGGAAACCCTCATTGATACCGCGCGCAATCTCGCGGCCATGAATCCCGATTGTATTATTCTCCGGCATCCCAGTTCAGGGGCGGCCCGTTTGCTGGCCGATCATATCAACGTCTCCGTGATCAATGCCGGAGACGGAACCCACGAACATCCAAGCCAGGGTCTCCTCGATTTGATGACGGTGCGGGAAGCCAAGGGCGGCATTGCGGGGCTGAAAGTCGCCATTATCGGCGACATAGCCCATAGCCGGGTGGCGCATTCAAATATTATCGGTTTTTCCAAGATGGGGGCGACTGTAGCGGTGAGCGGCCCGGCGACGCTGATCCCCCCAGGTATCAAGGATATGGGCGCCCAGGTCAGCCGCACCGTGCTGGAGGCGGTTGATGGGGCGGATGTGATCATGGCCCTGCGGATCCAGAAAGAGCGGCAACAGGATCCACTGTTCCCTTCCCTGCGCGAGTATGCGAAATTTTTCGGCATCTCGCAAAAGGTGGTCGACGCAGCCACGCCCGAGGCGATTATCATGCACCCCGGCCCGATAAACCGGGGGGTTGAGCTTGATCCCAAGCTTGCCGATGGCCGCCGCTCGGTGATTCTGGAGCAGGTTACCAACGGGGTGGCGGTGCGGATGGCATTGATTTATCTGATAATGGGAGGCGATTAACATGCCCGGGGGGATTCTGTTGAAGAATGGGCGCGTGCTTGATCCGGCAAACGGAATCGATCAGGTCCGCGATGTGTTGATCGTCGAGGGCAGGATACGCGCGGTGGCTCAACCAGGCTCCCTTTCCGGGCAGGACGGCCTTGTCTATGACGTGACGGGCAAATGGGTGGTGCCGGGGCTGATCGACATGCATGTCCATTTGCGCGAGCCAGGGCAGGAGTATAAGGAAACCATCGAAACCGGAACCCGCGCTGCCGCGGCCGGGGGGTTTACTGCCGTGGCCGCCATGCCCAACACCAAGCCGGTCAACGACAACCAGGCCGTGACCGTGTTTATTCTGGCCAAGGCAGCGGAAGCGGGTCTCGCCAGGGTCTATCCGGTGGGGGCGATCAGCAGCGGGAGCAGCGGCGAGCATCTGGCCGAGTTCGGCGAACTCCGCCAGGCCGGGGCGGTTGCCGTAACCGACGATGGTCTGCCGGTGGGCAACAGCCAGCTCATGCGCCGCGCCCTCGAGTATGCCGGCAACCACGATCTGCTGGTTATTTCCCATGCCGAGGATCTGTCGCTCAGCCAGAGCGGTGCGATGAACGATGGCCCCCTGGCCACCCGGCTCGGCCTGCGAGGCATTCCGCATGTGGCCGAAGAGATCATGGTGTATCGCGATCTGGCCCTGGCTGAGTTTACCGGACGGCCCATCCATATCGCCCATGTCAGCACTCGGGAGTCGTTGGCTCTGATCCGGAGGGCCAAGGAAAAAGGGGTGGCGGTGACCGCGGAAACAGCGCCGCATTATTTTACCCTTACCGAGACAGCGGTGGATGGTTACAATACCCTGGCCAAGATGAATCCTCCCCTGCGCACCGAGGCGGATGTCGCCGCGGTGCGGGAGGCCTTGCGGGACGGAACCCTTGACGCCATTGCCACGGATCATGCGCCGCACGGAGAGCTTGATAAGGACCGGGAATTTGACCTGGCTGCAAACGGTATAATAGGCCTGGAAACAGCGGTGCCGTTAACCCTGCAGCTCGTGCGGGAGAATCGGCTCGATGCCCGGAGGATGGTGGAGCTGCTTTCGGTGAATCCGGCAAGGATTCTCGGGGTGCCCGGCGGGACGCTTTCCGTGGGCGCGATGGCGGATATTGCGGTGATAGATCCGGAGAAGAAGTTTGTTTTTACCGAGGAGTCCATTCAGTCCAAGAGCAGGAATTCTCCGTTTCTTGGTTGGCAGCTGCAGGGGAAGGCGGTGTTGACCATCATGGCGGGCCGGATAACCTGGCAGGAATCCTTCAGCTCTTGATGTCCAGCAGGCTGCCAAGCACCTCGTCCTGGATCTGCACGGTTTTCAGATTGGCCTGAAAAAATCTCCGGCTGAGCATCATGCTGGGCAGTTCTTCGCCCAATTCCACGTTGGATTTTTCAACCAGGGTGTCCCCCAGGGAGGTGTGTTCATACACCATGGGCCCGGGTGTTTGAATCTGTTGCACCACGGCCTCGACCCCCTGTGTTTCCTGTTCCTGCAACGTTACCCGTGTTTTTTTGTAGCCATCCGTATTGATGTTGGCCACATTATTGGCGTTTGATTCGATTTTTTTCTGGATGGCGGTCAGGCCGGAAAGCGCCGAATGGATGCCGGAAATCATGGGGTTGCCTCCTTGTGTGCTTGCGCAAAGTATTCCTTATCATATTTCCTTATCGGTCCGTTTGGCAAGCAGCTTTAATTTTGCAGGTGGTAATCGGACAGTTTTGCAGGTATATGTGAAAGGAGTTTGGCGGCGCGCACCGCCTGTTCAGGGGCCGAGAATCGTCGTCCATCGGCCCCCCTTCGCCGCAACGATTTTTTTTGATGAACCATGAGGGTTGCCATGCCTTTTTATACCGCCCAGGATGTGGCCCGGTTTTTTCTCAATCCGCTCTTCCCTGCATTTTTTATCGGCCTGGTTCTGTTGCTCAAGAAGGAGCGGACCCGCTTCGGCCTTTTTTTTCTGCTGGTCTATCTCTACGGAGTCAGCATTCCGTATCCTTCACAGGTTGTCATGGCCAGATGGTCGGTGGCGGATACGGTGGACCGGCACGGCAGGTATGATGCCGCCGTGGTGCTGGGAGGGATTGTTGATTACAACTGGTATGTGCTGCATGCGGCGAAGAAAGAAGCAGAGATATTCAAACATGTTTCCGATTACCAGCAACTGGGGCAGAGTTCCGCACGGATACTGATGGGGGCCGCGGCGGTAAAAAGCGGCCTGGCCGATACCTTGCTTCTCAGCGATGTGAGCATCAAGGGGGTGCATGAAACCAGAATTCTTCTTAACCTTTTGGAAAGGCAGGGCATTGACCCTCAAAAAATCGCGGTTCACGGCAAAGTCTACAACACCCTGGCCGAGGCAAAAAGCGTCAAGGCGTATTGCGACAGGAAGGGTATCGAGAGGATTCTGCTCATTACCTCGGCCAACCACATGCGGCGGGCAGCGGCATTTTTTCGGAAGGAGGGGGTGAACCCCGACCTGCTGTCCGTTTCGCGGGACACCAGGCCCATAACCCGGGAAAGTTTCATCCCTTCCAGCGACGGCTTGGAGGATACCTACGGGATGCTCTATGAGCTTGTCGGCTACACCGCCTATTTGATCCAGGGCAAGCTGTAGCTCCCTTTTATTCTTCCTCGCCGATCTTCTTGGTGTACCCGCATTCCTTGTTCGGGCAATGCAGTTGCAGACCGCTTTTTTTCGTCTCCCGCTCAAGAAGATAAGGGGACCCGCACTGCGGGCACACCTCATTGACCGGCCTGTCCCAGAGAGCGAAAGTGCATTGTGGATACCGGCTGCAACTGTAAAAGACCTTGCCGCGCTTGGATATCTTCTGGATGAGTTCTCCGGTGCAGCCTGCTTCCGGGCAGGGAACCCCGGTGGTGGTGGCGCGGATGTTCTTGCAGGCCGGATAGCCGGAACAGGCCAAAAATTTGCCGTAGCGCCCATTCTTGAAAACCATGGGCTTGCCGCATTTTTCACAGATCTCGCCTGATTCGGCCGGCTGCTCCCGCTCAACGGGGACGATCTTGCCCTCGTCGTTTCTGGTGAAATCCTGGGTGTGTTTGCATTCCGGATACTTCTCGCAGGCAAGAAATTCGCCGTTTTTCCCCCATTTGATCACCATTTTCCCGTCACAGAGAGGGCAGGGCAGGTCGGTGGGGATGGCTGTTTTCTTGATCGATTTCATCTCCTCCTTGGCCGCCTCCAGCGTTTTGCTGAACGGACCGTAAAAATCCTGCAATACCTTGAGCCACTGAGTGTTTCCGGCCTCCACCCCGTCGAGTTTTTCCTCCATGGAGGCGGTGAATTCTATGTCCAGAATATCGGGAAAATGGGCGACAAGGAGTTCGTTGACCAGCTTGCCCAGGTCGGTGGGCATGAATTTGCGCTGGACCAGCAGGGCGTATTCCTTCTCCTGGATGGTGGAGAGGATGGAGGCATAGGTGGAGGGGCGTCCCACCCCGTTTTCCTCCAGGGCCTTTACCAGGGTCGCTTCCGTGTACCTGGGAGGAGGCTGGGTGAAATGCTGTTTCGGCTCTATGCTCAAAAGGGAGACGGTATCGCCTTTTTTCAGGTCCGGCAGGGCGGCATTGTCGCCTTCCGCCCCAACCCCGGGCGAAACGCTTTCATCCACCGCCTCTTCGTACAGGGCCATGAAGCCCTGAAACCGCATGATGGAGCCCACGGTTTTAAAAACAAAGTCGCGGGCCGCCACCAGGGTGATGGTGGTTTGGTCATACTCGGCCGGGGCCATCTGGCTGGCGAGAAAGCGCTTCCAGATCAGGGAGTAGAGGGCCAGCATGTCTTTTTCCAGAAAGGGCGCGAGTTTCTCAGGGGTGTTGCGCACGTCGGTGGGCCGGATGGCTTCGTGGGCGTCCTGGGCGGATTTGCTGGTCTTGAAGATGTTCGGCTTGGCCGGGAGGAACTGTTCCCCAAAGGTTTCCGAGATATACCCCCGGGCCTCATCCAGGGCTTCGTTGCTGATCCGGGTGGAGTCGGTCCGCATGTAGGTGATCAGGCCGGTGGGGCCTTCGGCGCCCAATTCGATGCCCTCATAGAGCCGCTGGGCCAGGGTCATGGTTTTTTTCGCGGAAAAGCGGAGCTTGCGGTTGGCGTCCATCTGCATGGTGCTGGTGATGAAGGGCGGGCTCGGGTTGCGTTTTTTCTTTTTCTTTTCCAGGCCCTCCACCAGAAAAGAAGCGTCCCGCACCGCGGCGACAATGGCCTGGGCCTCGGCATCGGTGCCGATCTTGTTTTTCTTGAGGTCGATCTTCTTGCCGTATGCCTGGTCGAGCTGGGCGACAAAGGGCGGGGGTGTTTTTCCTTCCAGGGTGGTGTGGATGGACCAGTATTCTTCCGAGACAAAGGCCTCGATGGCCTGTTCGCGCTCGCAGACCATGCGCACCGCCACGGACTGCACCCTTCCGGCGCTCAAGCCCCGCCGGACTTTGTCCCACAAAAGAGGGGATATCTGATAGCCCACCAACCGGTCCAGGATGCGGCGGGTTTGCTGGGCTTCGAAACGCTGCCGGTTGACCTCGCTTGCCTGGTCGATGGCGGCGAGGATGGCTTTTTTGGTGAGCTCATGGAAGAGAACCCGGTGAATGGGCTTGCGGGTGGATTGCAGGAATTCGGCGATATGGTGGGCAATGGCCTCCCCCTCGCGGTCAGGGTCGGGTGCCAGGTATATCCTGTCCGCTTTTGCCGCAGCGCTTTTCAGGTCGCTGATAATCTTGCCCTTGCCCCGGATGGTGACGTATTGGGGGGCAAAATCATTGGCAATGTCAACGCCCAGGGTTGTAACCGGCAGATCGATGATATGGCCCACCGATGCCTTGACGGTAAAGTTTTTGCCGAGATATTTCTGCAAGGTTCTTGCTTTGGCCGGAGATTCAACAATGATAAGCGATTGTGACATGGTGTCCTGTGCGTTTTTGTTAAGGTGGCGCAGATGCGTCCCTTTCTCTAGGGGCCTTATACACTGGACGAATGTGGTTCCGCAAGCCTTTGGTACTGATTGCCCGGTAAAGACGCCACCAGCCCCAGGAGTTCGAGGCGAAGAAGGATCTCGCTTATCCTGTGCGATGGGAGTTTCGCCGCCAGGATAATCTCTTCGATGTTTCGCGGGTACACCTCAAGCAGGGAGAAGACCTTGCTCTCTTCGGGGGGCAGAGGAGGAGCTTGCACCCTTGTTTGCAGAGGGGAGGCATGGGTGCGCAGGGACAACTCTCCGGTAATATCGGCCGTGCTGTGCACGAGCTTGGCCCCTTCCTGGATCAGGCGGTGGCAGCCTTCGCTTTTTGGGGAATCGATCCTGCCGGGAATGGCAAAGACATCCCTGCCTTGCTCCAGAGCCTGGTGCGCGGTGATCAGGGTGCCGGACCGGTGGGCGGCTTCCACCACCACGACGCCCAAGGACAAGCCGCTGATAATCCGATTCCGGGCGGGAAAGCGAAACCCTTCCGGCAGGGTTCCCAGGGGGGTCTCGCTGATGATCGCGCCGTGGGCGGCTATCTGCGCATGGAGCTTCTGGTTTTGGCTGGGATAGACGATGTCCAGGCCGCAGCCCATGACCGCGATGGTCTTGCCCCCTGCCGCCAGCGCTCCCCGATGGGCGGCGGTGTCTATGCCCAGGGCAAAGCCGCTGGTGATGACCAGATCAAGGCGGGCCAGTTCCGTGGCCAGCCGCTCCGCCACCTGCAATCCGTACGAGGAGGCCGCCCGCGCCCCGACCATGGCGATGCCCGAATCGCTGAGGAGTTGCGGATTTCCCAACACATGAAGAATCACCGGCGGATCGTTTATTTCCTTGAGCAGGGGAGGAAAGAGCGGATCGTCCCAGCAAAGCAGGGTGGTCCCTGCTTTTGCCGCCAGACGAAGCTCTGTGTCCGCTGCGGCCTCGGCAATGCTCCTCTGGCCGCACAGCGCGGCAAGGGAGTCCTTGCGCAAAAAACCGCATTCCGCAAGCGCTTGGCGGCTGGCTGCGAGAATCTGCCGGGCGGAGCCGAATCGTTCGACAAGTTTCTTGAGGGTGGTTGGGCCGAGTCCCGGGGTAAAGGCGAGGGTGAGCCACTGGAGTCTGGTGTCCATGTCAGCAAGATCGCAAGGAGGAGAAGGAGAATGTTTGAAGCCCTGGTTGCGTTCGAAAACCAGGAGAGGGTGATTTCAGGGTAAATGAATTGTCAGGTGTTGGCACCAAAAAAACAGGGCCACCGGCAGGGGAGGTCCTGTTTTTTTGGTGTATCCGCCGGCTAATCGTTATAAAAGGCGAAGAGCAGGTTGCGCCGGGTGGGGTGCTTGAGTTTTTTCAGCGCCTTGGCCTCTATCTGGCGGATCCGTTCCCGGGTGACGGCGAAGTTGTCGCCAACCTCTTCCAGGGTCAGGTCAACCGAGGTGTCGATGCCGAAACGCATGCGCAGGACCAGCTCTTCCCGCGGGGAGAGGGTGCGCAGGACGTTGCGGAGATTCTCCCGCAGGCTTTCCATGGCGGTTGCCTCGTCCGGCGAGAGGGAGTCCACATCCTCGATGAAATCGGAAAGGTAGCTGTCCTCGCTGCTGCCGATGGGGGTATCCAGGGACAGAGGCTCCTTGGCGATCTTCAGGATGTTCTTGACCTTGCTCAGGTCGATATCGAGCCGTTCGGCCATTTCCTCCGGGGTGGGTTCCCTGCCTGTTTCCCGCAGGAAATCCTTGGCGCCCTTGAGGAGCCGGTTGATGGTGTCGATCATGTGCACCGGGATGCGGATGGTGCGGCCCTGATCGGCTATGGCCCGGGTGATGGCCTGTCTGATCCACCAGGTGGCGTAGGTGCTGAATTTGTAGCCCCGACGGTATTCGAATTTCTCCACGGCCTTCATCAGGCCGATGTTGCCTTCCTGGATCAGGTCGAGCAGTTGCAGTCCCCGGTTGGCATATTTTTTCGCCACGCTGACCACAAGGCGCAGATTGGCTTGCACCAAGGCATTTTTTGACTCGCGACTGGCTTTTTCCCCGGCAGTGATTTCGGCCAGCAAGGCAACCAGCGATCCATGGTCGATGCCATGGGTTTTGATGCAGCCCTGCAGAAAGAGGGGGTACTTGGCTTTGTCTTCCCTGATTTGGGACGGTGGAGTAAGTTTGACCTCTTGTTTGCGCAGCCGGGTGATGATGGTGGAGAGATGCTTGGCGCTCAAGCGGTCGTGCTCGAAAAGTTTGGAGATCGCCTTGGTGTTGCGTTTGATGCGGATCCTGATCTTCTGGGCTTCGCTCTTGGTTGTCGCGGGGTCGAGCAGGTCGAGGCGGAAGGCCGAAAGCTCTTCGTTGAGCCGGTGCGCCTCGCTGATCTGCCAGAGGAAATGCTTCTTTTTTTCTTCATTGACCTGGTTGTTTGTTTCATCCAGGCCGCGCAAAATATCGGCGATGCTCCGTTTTCCGGCCAGCATCTTGTCCGCCACCTCGCGCAGGTATTCAATGGCCAGCGGCGCGGTCAGGAGGGTATCCTGGATCAGTTTTTCCCCGTCTTCGATCTTCTTGGCGATCTCGGTTTCCGCCTCCGAGGAAAGCAGGCCGACGGACCCCATTTCCTGGAGATATGCCTTGACCGGATCCAACTGGTTGCCGGAAAGATCGCGGGCCTTGGTGATCAGCCCTTCGCCGGGGCTGTCATCCTCCTGATCCACCGGATGCAGGCTTTCCTCCAAATCGGACTCGGTGTCCAGGTCCAGATCAAAAATGGCGGTCAGATTATTCGGGCGTTCAACCGACCAGCCGTTTTCCTCATCCTCCCCGCTTTCAAGTAAAACTTCGTCTGCCAGCAGGACGCTTGCCATTTCCTTGGCCGCGGTTATCCCTGTTTTTTTGCTTCCCTTCTCATGCCTCGCCATAGCTTTTTAACCCTCCTAAGTTAATTCGCCCCACCTCTTTAACTTATACAAAAGCTGTCGAAAACGAGTACGAGCCCTATGAATGCAGGGTCTCGTCCATCTGGATTTTTTGGGTCATCAACTCCATCAGGAGCTGCTCATTCCGGGCGTGCTGGGCTTCGCGTATCTGCTTCATGAGCCGTTCCTTTTTTGCCTTTAGGCTGGTTGAGGAGAGCCAGTTCAGCATTTCCCGGGCCATCTGCTCCCGCATCTCTTCGGCATGCAAGGGCGTGGAGATGAGCAGGCGGGAAATAAAAGCCCGTTCCGGGCCGGTGGCAAGTTCGAGGAGCTGTTCCGGCCCGCCGGAAAAATCTGTTTGCCTCTTGAGCAGATGGAGAATGGCCAGGCCGAACTGATTCATGATGATCTCCTCGAGGCCGGCCTCCAGAAAGGCGGGCAGATATTCCGGGTAGGCCACCAGGAATTCAAGGAGCTGGCGCTGCTTCATGGGGAGTCGGGCTTCGTCCTTGCCCTGGGCGACGGTTTTTGCTGTCTGGGTGCCGGCTGAACGGGGGAGAATGACCCCGGCAAGGAGCTGCTGCGGGGTGAGGTCCAGCTTTTTGGCGAAATGCGAGACAAAAAGGGTGCGTTGGAGATGTTGATCGCCTATGGCCTTGATCAACTCCTGCAGTTCCGCCACGATCTTGGCCTTGCCCGCCACGCTCGAGCCGTATTGGGCGACGAGCTTGTCAAAAACGAATTCCGGCAGGGGCATGGCGCTTTTCAGGTGTTTGTGCAACCCCTCCCGGCCACATTCCCGGACAAAGGTGTCCGGATCATGGGCTTCGGGAAGCACGGCGACTCTGGCCGTGACCTGTTCGCTCAAGAAAAGCGGGACCGAGCGCATGGCGGCCTTGAGTCCGGCCTGGTCGCCGTCAAAAAGCAGGATCACTTCGTCGGTGTAGCCCTTGAGCGAGCGGACATGGGCTTGGGTCAGGGCGGTGCCCAGGGGGGCGACCACGTTGCGCACCCCGTGCACGGCCAGGGAGAGCAGATCGAAGTTGCCCTCGACCACCAGGCAGTTTTTCGCCTGGCGGATGTATTCGCGGTTCTGATAAAGGCCGAAGAGGGTTCGGCTTTTGTCAAAAACCGGGGATTCCGGCGAGTTCATGTACTTGGGCTGGCCATCGTCCAGGATGCGGCCGCCAAAGGCGACGACCCTGCCAGTCAGGCCGAGGATGGGAAACATGACCCGGTTGCGGAAGCGGTCATAAAAGCCGGACTTCTCCCGGGGCACGATCAGGCCCGCCTCCTTGGCCGCCTCGATGGTGATATTCTGCTTGGGCAGGGTGTTGACCAGAAAATTCCAACTGTCCGGAGCAAAGCCCAGGCGGAATTCCTTGGTGATTTCCTCGGGGATGCCCCGTTTGCCAAGATACTCGCGGGCCTTTTGCGCGGTCGGGTCGGAAAGCAGGAGCTGGTGAAAGAGCTCGGCGGCCTTTTCATTGGCGCCCTGCAACGCCTCGCGTTTTTGGGCTTTTTCCAGCTCTTGCGGATTCAGCGGCTTTTCCGGCAAGGGGATCTGGTATTTGCGGGCCAGCTCCTTCATCGCCTCGACAAAGCTCAGGCGGTGAAAGTTCATCATGAAGCTGAAGACGTCGCCGCCTTCGCCGCAACCAAAGCAGTGGTAAGTTTTGCGCTCCGGGTTGACGGTGAAGGAGGGTGTTTTTTCGGAATGAAAGGGGCAAAGCCCCTTGAGGTTGGTGCCTGCGCGCTTGAGGGAGACATGCTCGCCGATGATCTCGGCGATGTCGGCGGCGTCCTTGATGAGCTGGACGGTATCTTCTCCCTGATTTACAGCCATACCGTCAAAAAAACTCCTCACCGCAAAAGGAAAGGTACACGATCGAAAATAACTGGGGTATGATACCACCCACCTTTCTCTGTAATCCATCTGAGGGGGGTGTCAAGCAAAAAAACGTAGAAAAGTCAACTTTTTAGGTTGTTTTTGGTGTAAAGATTTTATTAAATAATTAAACCCTTGAGAACTTTTCCCGGCGCATGGGCCGGTGTTTTTCAGGAGAATCGTGTTGTTATGAAGAACCGATATGATGAAAAAGAGGCACAGGCCTTTGTGGGAGCCTATCCCAACTGCCCGCCGGAGCTCGCCCTCAGGGTGTATACCTCGCGGCTGCTCGGTGCGGAAGACGATCTTGTGCTGCACGGCGGGGGAAACACCTCGGTGAAGTGCACCATCACCAATCTGGTGGGGGAAGCGCAGGATATCCTCTATATCAAGGGGAGCGGCTGGGATCTTGGGGTCATAGCGCCCCAGGGCTTTCCCGGGCTTGATCTCGCCTATCTGCGCAAGCTGCGGCAGGTTAGGGATTTGAGCGATGCCGAGATGGTCAACCAGTTTCGCACCCATCTCCAGGACGCCGGGTCGCCCAACCCCTCCATCGAAACCCTGGTGCATGCCTTTCTGCCGCAGCGGTTCATCGATCATACCCATGCCGACGCCATTGTCACCCTGACCAATCGGGAAGAGGCGGAAAAGCATCTGCACGCGGCCTTGGGGGACAATATCGGCATCCTGCCCTTCATCATGCCCGGTCTGCCCCTGGCCCTGGCCATGGCCGAACTGTATGAGCGCAACCCCGGAATCGACTGCATCATTCTCAAAAACCATGGCATCTTCACCTTTGGCGAGGATGCGAAAACCGCCTACGACCGCATGATAGAATGCGTGAGCCGGGCAGAGGCGTATCTTGCCAAGCGTGCCGCCGGGGCAACCGCAAGCCCTGTTGTCGATCCGGGGGTGGTGCAGCCTGCGGTGGTGCTGCCCATCCTGCGGGGGGGATTGAGCTTTGTAGAGGAATCGGGGCGTCGGCGCACCATGCAACTGGAGGTCCGGCGGAATCAGGAGCTCCTTGCCGCCCTGGCCAGGCCGGACGCCAAGGAGCTTTTCGTGGGCGGGGTGCTTACCCCGGATCATGTGATCCGCACCAAGAATTACCCCCTCTGGCTCGAGGCGACCGGCCTGGACGAGGAGGAAACCAAGGCTGCGGTGCACAGCGGACTTGCCCGGTACCAGGAGGAGTATGACCAGTACTTCGCAACCCAGACGGAAGCGAAAAAGGTTGCCCGCACTAAACTTGATTCCATGCCGCGGATAGCGCTGGTGCCTGGGTTGGGCGTGGTGGCGGCCGGGTTTACCCGGAAGGATGCGATGATCGCCGCGGATATCGCCGAGCACACCATCGCGGCCAAGCTGCTGGGCGCCCCCCTCGGCCCGTATCGCGAGCTTGGGCAGGCCTCAATCTTCGACATGGAATACTGGGGTCTGGAGCAGGCCAAGCTGGGCAAGGCAAAGCCAAAGCCCCTTGAGGGCCGCACCGCGCTGGTCACCGGCGGGGGCGGGGCCATTGCCATGGGCATCGGCCGCAAGCTCCTGGAGGCCGGGGCACGGGTCTTCATGACCGATATCAACCAGGAGCGACTGGAAGTCGTCTGCCACAACCTGGCCGACACCTTCGGCAGCCGGATGGTTTCCCCCTTGCTCATGGACGTGACCAGCGAAGAAGCGGTGCAGCTCGGCCTGGAACAGTTAGTCTTGGATTGCGGCGGCTTGGATATTCTGGTGCCCAACGCCGGCATCGCCCATGTGGCAAAGCTTGCCGAGCTCAGCGAGGCCGCCTTCAGGCAGGTTATGGATGTCAACTGCATGGGGGTGTTCCAGGTGATCAAGGGGGCGATCCCGATTTTCAAGCGCCAGGGGACCGGCGGCAGTATCGTCATCAACAGCTCGAAAAACGTCTTTGCTCCGGGCGCATCCTTTGGCGCCTACAGCGCCTCCAAGGCCGGGGCGCACCAGCTGGGCAAGATTGCCGCCCTGGAGCTGGCCGAGTTCGGGGTGCGGGTGAACATGATCAATGCCGATGCGATCTTCGATGACGGAGGCGTTTCCTCCGGGCTCTGGGATGTGGTGGGGCCTGAGCGGATGCGCTCCCGCAACCTCGACCCGGAAGGGCTCAAGGACTACTATCGCCAGCGCAATCTGCTGAAAACCACGGTGCACGCCGACCATGTCGGCAACGCGGTGGTTTTTTTCGCCAGCGAACAGACTCCCACCACCGGCGCCACCCTGCCGGTGGACGGCGGGATCATGGCCGCCTTCCCGCGCTAAAAGGAAAGACAGGGCTGGAAATGCCGCGCCCCTTGGTGTATGTTTGACCGAAGGATATGTGAAAAAAAAATGAAGACTCAAGGAGGCTGTTTTCCATGGCGGAAATAAAGAGCACCATGGATATGGTGATGGAGCGGGCGGCGCGGATGAGTGCCGGAGCAGGGGACAGCGATTATCTCGTCGAGGAGCGGCTCAAGGAGGGCATGCGTCTCGGCGCCGCCTACATGCGCGGGGAACCGGGGCTGGCAGAAAGGCTTGCCGCTGTGTCGCCGGAGGAATCGGGGGTGGTGCGGAAAGGGGCGGTGCAATCCCTGCTGCGCAATATCTTCCTGGCCCGCGAGCCGGAGAAGCAGGCCTTGGCGGACAAAGCCATGCAGGGCCTGATTGAGGTCGGCAAGGGCGATGGCGAGCTGCTCAAGATTCTGACCGAGATGAAAAAAATTCTCGACGGCTACCGGCAGCATGGCGAGCAGCTCAAGGAACAGCTTGAAGCGCAGTTCACCCAGCAGATGGCCATGATGGAGCAGAATCTGGCCAAGCAGACCGGCATGGCCATGAAGCTGCAACCTTCGCAGCATCCCAAGTTTCAGGAGGAGTGGGCCAGGATTCAAGGCCAGCTCAACGAACAGTACGGCAAGGCCCTGCAGCAACTGAAGGATCTGGTGGAACGCCATCTGGTTATGGGGCTTGCTCCGTAATCTGGGGCGACGGTTTCAGGCAAGGAGGGAATATGGAAGCGGAAATCTGGCTCGACGTGGCAGAGGCCGATCCCAAGGATCTGCCCGAGGTTGAAAAAAGGTTCAAGGACTGGTATGCCGCCGGGGCGGAGGCGCGGTACAACAAACCGTGCTTTGGTTTCCTTACGGTGCTCGATAAGCCCTACCGCTACCAGGTGGATTTCGGGCAGGCGGATCTGGCCCAATCCATTCAGGGGCTGCACGGCAAGCTCTACCGGTTCGGGGTCAAGGTTTTTGTCCATTTCATGCATTGAGTCCATGCCGAGGCAGGGAGTTCTTGAACGGATCCGGCGCAACCTCAAGCGGCGCCAGCTCGACGGTATCCTCGTTACCCAGCCGGAAAATCGCAGGTATCTGAGCGGTTACACGGCCAGGGACCACGCGATCAACGAAAGCGCGGGCGTCCTGCTCATTCCCTGCGAGGGCGAGCCCTATCTGCTCACCGACTCCCGGTTTCATTTGCAGGCGGAAGAGGAGGCCACGGGTTTCCGGGTCAAGCTCTATCCCCGGGGTTTGTTTCCCCTGCTGCGCTTACTGCTCAAGCGGCTGCGCATCAAACGGCTGGCCTTTGAGAGCCATTATTTTCTGCATGCCACCTCCCTGACCCTGGCCAAGCTGGCGGACAGTCTCAAGGTGGAGCTGGCGCCGCTCACCGGGTTTGTCGAGGAGCTGCGCCTGGCAAAGGATGCGGCGGAGTTGGCCCGGATCGAGCGGGCGGTGCTGCTCAACGAGGCGGTGTTTCAGGAGATCTATCCCACCCTGCGGCCGGGCCAGACCGAGAAAGAGGTGGCGCACGCCATCGAAAATATCATGCGACTCAAGGGTGCGGAGCGGCCGAGTTTCGAGACCATCGTCGCCTCCGGCCCCAACGCGGCCCTGCCCCATGCGACACCCTCCGGCCGGCCTTTGGCAGCGGGGGAAACCATTGTCATCGACATGGGCCTGGTGCTGGACAGCTACTGTTCGGACATGACCCGCACCGTGGTGCTGGGCACGCCGGATGAAAAAACGGTGGCGCTGTTTCGCCTGGTGCGCAAGGCGCAACTGGCCGGGCTTAATAGCCTGCGCGCCGGGATCAGCGGCATGGCGGTGGACAAGATCGCCCGCGGGGTGATCGAGCGGGCGGGCCTGGGCGAGCGGTTCGGCCATGGCCTGGGCCACGGGGTGGGGCTCAATGTCCACGAAGGCCCTTCGCTCAATTACCGCAACCGCAAGCCCCTTGGGGCCGGCATGGTGGTCACGGTGGAGCCGGGGGTGTATATCCCGGGCTGGGGCGGGATCCGGTTGGAAAACATGGCGGTGGTTGAAGAAGACGGATGTAGGGTGTTGAATCGGGACACCACCTTTCTTGATCTCTAAACAATTCGTAATCTGCTTCAAATCGGTGCTTCGACGGGCTCAGCACGAGCGGAATATCAATCTATTAAGACCCCATCCGTTCGGCCTGAGCCTGTCGAAGGGCTGTTTTTTCAAGACTATCTAAACAAGCACCTCTTTCATTACTTTTTAGGAAATTCATCATTATGCGAAACGATCAACGGGCTGCGGATGCGCTGCGGCCGGTCACTATTGAAAAGGGTTTTCAGCCCCAGGCCTATGCCTCGCTGCTCATCACCATGGGCACCACCCAGGTGTGTTGCGCCATCACCATGGAGACCAGCGTCCCGCCCTTTTTGCGGGGCACCGGCCAGGGGTGGATCACGGCGGAGTACGGCATGCTGCCCTGCTCGACCAACAGCCGCATGCAGCGTGAGGCGGCCAAGGGCAGATCCGGCCGCACCTATGAGATTCAGCGGCTTCTGGGCCGCTCGCTGCGGACCATGGTTGATCTTGCCTGTCTGGGCGAGGTGACCCTCCGGGTGGATTGCGACGTGCTCAAGGCCGACGGCGGCACCCGCACCGCCTCCATCACCGGCGCGGCCATTGCCCTGCGGGATGCCCTCGACCGCATGCTACACGAGGGAGTTCTCGCCACGCCGGTGGCGATTTTGCCCGTGGCGGCCATCAGTGTGGGCATGGTTAATGGCGAACCTTTGCTCGATCTCAATTATCTGGAGGATTCCAATGCCGAGGTGGATGCCAACTTTGTCATGACCAGGGATGGCCGCTGGGTGGAAACGCAGTGCACCGCCGAAGGCAAGCCCTTCAGCCCCGAGGATTTCAATCGGATGGCAGCCCTGGCCCGCAAGGGCATCGACGAGCTGTTCACCCTGTGGGCTCTGTGATGGACTCCCCCTATACCCTGCACAGCCAAGCCAGCGACTGCGCGGCCCGGCGCGGCGAGGTGCGCACCCTGCACGGCACGGTGCAGACCCCGGTCTTCATGCCCGTGGGCACCCAGGCCACGGTCAAGGGCGTGACCCCGGAAAACCTCAAAGAGCTGGGCGCCCAGATCATCCTCGGCAACACCTACCATCTCTACATCCGGCCCGGCCACGAGCTGATCCGCTCCTTCGGCGGCCTGCACACATTCATGCACTGGGACCGGCCGATCCTCACCGACAGCGGCGGCTTCCAGATCTTCAGCCTCAAGGATCTCACCAAGATCACCGAGGAGGGCGCCCGGTTCAAGTCGCATCACGACGGCAGCAATCTTTTTTTGAGCCCCGAGGATGCCGTGGGTGTGCAGGAGGCCCTGGGTTCGGATATCATGATGTGCCTGGACACCTGCATCCCCTACCCGGCCACCCGCGAGGAGGCCACAGCCTCCACCGATCTCACCTCCCGCTGGGCCAAACGTTCCCGCGCCGCCCACAAGGAGCGTGGGCAGCTCCTGTTCGGCATCATCCAGGGCGGCATGTACCCGGATCTTCGGGCCAAGGCGGTGGAGGAACTGGTGAAGATCGGCTTTGACGGCTATGCCTTGGGCGGCTTGAGCGTGGGCGAGCCAGCCGAGCTGATGATGGAGATCACCGAGGAGATCGCCGCCCTGATGCCCGCCGATCATCCCCGCTACCTCATGGGGGTCGGCACCCCGGAAAACCTGGTGGAGGCGGTCTATCGCGGCATCGACATGTTCGACTGCGTCATGCCCACGCGCAACGCCAGAAACGGAATGCTCTTTACTTCAAGCGGCAGGCTTGTTATAAAAAACGCTCGCCATCAAGATGACCCGAGGCCCGTGGATGAGGAGTGCGACTGCTACACCTGCCGCAATTATTCCCGCGCCTATCTGCGGCATCTCTTCATGGCCAGGGAGATTCTCTCCTCGCAGCTCAACACCATCCACAACCTGCATTACTATGTGGGGCTCATGGCCAGGATGCGCAAGGCCATTGAAGAAGACCGTTTCAGCCGGTTTCGTCGGGATTTTTACTCCAAGCGGATGGTGGAGTAATAAGGAACAGGCGGTTGGTGGTCTGCTTGGAATTGGGACATTACAGTCTTGCAGCGCTTATTAACGAAGGTTTAAATTGAATCGGAGGAATGAATTATGGTTGATGTAGCTTTTGCAACAGACGGTGCGGCTCAAGGAGCAGCGGGTCCCGGCGGGTTGATGAGTTTTCTGCCGCTTATTTTGATCTTTATCGTGTTTTATTTTCTCCTGATCCGCCCCCAGCAGAAGAAGGCCAAGGAGCATCAGGAGTTTATCGCTAATTTGAAGAAGGGCGACGAGGTTCTCACCAGCGGCGGTCTTCAGGGAAAGATCACCGGGTTGACCGACCGGGTGGCGACCCTTGAGATTGCGGAGAACGTGCGGGTGAAGATCGCACGGTCGTATATCCTGGGTTCGGTTGCCGGCCTGGAAGGCGGAGACGGAAAAGAGGGCGCGGCCTGCGCCATCGGCGGTGGCGGCAAAGGGGGTTGAAGCTGAGTTATCCCTTCACCGGGTGTGAAGCGAAATGACGATGTCGGCCTGCCCGGGTTTTCCAGGCAGGCTTTTTTTTGCGCGGGCTGGCAGGGTACCCCTTAGGCGACCTGGAGTTGAAAAAGGGCCACGAGATAGGCCACATAGAGCGCCAGCAGCAAGACACCCCGTCTCCGTTCGATGAAGCCTGTGCGCGGAGGATAGGTGCACACCAGGGCCACGAGACCAAACACCAGCGCAATGGCGATCTCGCGCCAGGCAACGGTTATGGGGTGGATAACGGCCGCGACGGCGATGATGAAAATGCCGTTGAAGATATTGCTGCCAAGAATTGTTCCCAGGCCGACTTCGTCGTGTCCGCGCAGCTTGGCGATTATTGTTGTCGCGAGCTCGGGCACGGAGGTGCCAATCGCCACAATGGTTGCCCCGATAATGAATTCATCGACGCCAAAGGCAAGGGCGATGCCTCTTGCGCCCCCCACAATGAAATTTCCGGCTGCGACAAGAAGGGCAAAGCCGGCGAGGCACGAAAGAGCCACCAGCCATCCTCGATGTTCGCCAAGAATTGCATCCGCAGCGCTTCGTTGCTTTCGTGCCTCGATGATCGTCGCCACAAGCCAAGCGCAAAACAGGCCCAACATCAGCAAGCCGTCGAGCCGGGACAGCTCGCCATCCAGAAACAGAACCCCCGTGATTATTGGAATCAGCACCCCCACGGGAAAATCCCGTTTTACGCTGTCGCGAGGAGCGTGGATTCCGGAAATCAGCAAGGCGAGACCGAGAATCAGGGCAACATTGGCAACATTACTACCAAGGGCGTCTCCGAGGGAGATTTGGGGATTTCCCGCCAGAGCAGAAGTTATGGCGACTGACAATTCCGGGCTGGAGGTGGCGAAAGCGGCAACGGTTGCGCCGATAATGCCCGGCCTGACTCTGGCCCAATGAGCCAGGCCGACCGTGCCGCGAACAAAAAACTCGCCGCCCAGGCCGGCGCAGGCAATACCCAAAAATAAAAGAGTATAATCGTTCATAGCACCCCGAGTTGATTCAGCAATCCGACAATGAAAAAATGAGTTCCATTTCCGGCCGCGTTGTCATGGTTGGGCCTGCCCCTCCCTCACCCCCGCTCATGGCCCAGGTCATGGTGCACCGTCTTGAGGCAGCGGTCCATGACCACGCTCAATCCGGCGTCCCGTGCCTTTGTCGCGGCCGCTTCATTGATAACACCCTCCTGCATCCATACTGCCCCGGCCTTGATGCGGATTGCCGCATCCACGATGGAGCCCACATCTTCGGAGCGGCGGAAGATATCGACAATATCGACGGGAACGGGCACTGCCTCAAGGTCACCATAGCAGGGAAGGCCCAGGATTTCTTCCTGGCCGGGATTGACCGGGATAACGGTGTAGCCCGCCGCCAGCAGATAGCGGGCTACCATGTTGCTGGGCCGCGATTCCTTTGGGGAGAGGCCGACCACGGCGATGGTTCTGGCTGTGGCCAGCAGCTTTTTTATGGCAGGGAGATCGTCAAGGAGCATGCGGGTATCTCGCGCTAAGGTTTTAGGTCCTGGAAATCTGCATGATAAAGCCGGAAAAAGGTATTATATTGTTTTTTTTTCAGGCGTCACAGTTAAAAAAACGTAACTATCCAGCAGTGCCGTAGCTGCTAGGCAGAAGCCTGTGACGTGTGCTGGTGTCCATGAGCAGGCTGATAACAACGCAGATGCGGTGCTGCTGGATAGTTACAAAAAAACAAAAGAAAGAGGCAGGGTATGTGTCAGATGCGCGTTGTTCTTGTGCAGGATGGCAGCGAGGTGGTGGTGGCGGAAAGCGCCTCGCAGCTTGAGGTCGGTGAGGACGGCATCCGGATCAGCACCTTGTTTGAGGAGCCGCAATTCATCCCTGGCGCCGCAGTCCGGGACATTGATTTTTTAAACGGCCGGGTAACAGTGATGCACAAAGGAGAAAAGGCCTAGATGGACCAGAAAACCACGATGGAAAAGCTGCGGATTCTTCTGCCCCACTGGATTGAGCACAACCACAACCATGAGGCCGAGTTCAAGAAATGGGTGGAGTTGGTGCGCAGCGAAGGGCATGCGGGGCTGGCGGATCTTCTGGCTAAGGCCGTGGCCGGCATGGCTGAGACCGATACCGTTTTGAAAAAGGCGCTGGCGGAGATCGGCGGCCCAGGCGAAGGACATCACCACGGGCATCATCACCATCATCATTACGATTGAGCCAGAAAACCTTCCTCCCCGTCGAGGGAGGGGGAGGAATTTCTCAACGGAGCGTCATTTCTCAAAGGAGCGCAATCCCGCAATGGTATGGTGCGTTGGCGACTCCAGTGCGGCCACCACCGTGACCAGCCAGAATTCTTCCGGGCTTGCCTCGATCTGCTTGCGCAGGTTTTCCCCAAGCCAGTGGGAATCCTCGGGCAGGTTGTAGAATTGGCTGTCGATGCCGAAAAAGCCGTCGAGCAGATGGGCCATGGTGTGGAAGATCTTGCTTTGAAACCCCTGCGGCATGGCGGGCAGATCGTTGAACTCCTTGGTGCCGGCGGCTCGCAGCTCCCCGATCAATTGTGTCAGCACCCGTTGGTTGTCGGCCAGCCCCTGTTCAAGCCAGGGCCAGAAGCGCGGGTCCGCGCCGGAGCATGACTGGCCCGCCACGACCCGCACCGCATCGTAGTGCACCAGGGTGGTGCGGTCGAGGAAGCGCAGGACATGGCCGGAGCTTTTTTCAAGGTCCGGCTCCATGGCCAGGATTGTGTGGGTCACTTCCAGTTTCATTTCTCCCCTTTTTCAACTTCGGCCAGGATCGGCAGCCGGGTGATTTCCATGAAGCTGCTCACATGGTATTCCGCGGGCAGGCCCGGGTTTTTGAAAGCGATGAGCCGCATGCCCAGGGCGGCGGTGTGCTCCCGGTCCACTTGAGAGTCGCCGATGTACACCGCCTCGTCCACATTGTAGCCGAAATGGGCGAGGATCTGTTCCAGCGCTTCCGGGTGGGGCTTGGGGTGGGCCACGTCAAAGGCGGTGACCACCTTGTCGAATTTTTCCGCCAGCTCAAAGATCCGCAGCACCGAACCCATGGTGGAGGTGCGGTTGGTGCTGATTGCGGTTTTGCAGCCGGGCCGGAGAAAATCGAGAAACTCGATGAGGTCCGGCTCCATGCGCATGTGTTGCAGGTAGGGAGTGTAATCCAGCGTCTGCCGGTACGCCTCGGCTTGTGCCAGATCCGCCGGGTAGGCGCGGAAAAGATGACGGATGGAATCCATCACATGGTGCATGTGGACGTATTCCAGTTCCTCCTCGTCCATGGGCGGGCGGCCGAAGGTTTCGCGGATATGGTTGTAGTAGGACCGGTTGGCGTTTTTGGAGTCGAACATTACGCCATCGCAGTCGAACACGACGAGTTTTAGAGGAGCCATGGTGAAGAATCCTTGCCATGCTGCCTGGTCCGCGCTATGTAAAATCCTTTACCAGGGAGCGCGGATCGGGGTGTGGGGCAGGTAGAGGTTGCATTTGGTTGCTGTGCGTTATTGATCCGGTAATTAAGTGTCCTTCCGGAAACAATGTTTCCTGCTGGATGCTATCAGCGGTAAGCTATCAGCGTTCAGCAAAAAACTTAATCAAGTAAGCACGTTAAGCTAAAAGCTGATAGCTTACCGCGTTCATCTGGAAAGACGAGTTTCCGGATGAACACTAATTTATACGTCATGCCCGAATGCTTTAGTCGGGCATCCATCCCCATGGATTCCCGCCTTCGCGGGAATGACGGTTTCCACTTTAATAACCGAAGCAATAAAGAGCTTCATCTTTACTGAACAATGCCGGGTGATGTCAAGCGGTTAAGCAGTCGGAGGTAGCCATGAAACAGAGCACAGACTTTCTCGTGATTGGCAGCGGCATCTCCGGGCTCTCCTTTGCCATCAAGGCCGCGCGCTTGGGCTCGGTGACCATCGTCACCAAGAAGGCCAAGGTGGACACCGCCACCAACCTGGCCCAGGGCGGCATCGCCGCCGTGCTGTCGCCGGAGGATTCCTTTGCCCTGCACATCGAGGACACCCTGCGCTCCGGGGCCGGGCTCTGCCATGAGGACATCGTCAAGCTGGTGGTGGAAACCGGGCCGGATCGGATCGAGGAGCTGATCCGCCTCGGGGTCCGGTTCCAGAGCGAGGCCAATGACCCCAGCCATCTCGATCTGGGCAAGGAGGGCGGCCACTCCGCCCGCCGCATCGCCCATGCCATGGATCTCACCGGCCGCAAGATCGAGGAGGGGCTTTTGGCTCAGGTGGCGGCAAACCCCAGGATCACGGTGCTGGAGAACCATCTGGCCGTGGATCTCTTGGTCAGCTCCAAGACCGGCACCCTCTATCAGCCCCACGACAGCTTCAGCGACCAGTGCCTGGGCGCCTATGTCTTTGACCGGGAGACCGGGCGGATCGATACCTACCAGGCCAAGGTGACGGTGCTCTGCACCGGCGGCACCGGCAAGGTCTATCTCTATACCACCAATCCGGATATCGCCACCGGGGACGGCATTGCCATGGCCTACCGGGCCGGAGCCCGGGTCGGCAATCTGGAGTTTGTCCAGTTCCACCCCACCTGCCTCTACCACCCCCAGGTGAAGAACTTCCTGATCTCCGAAGCGGTGCGCGGCGAGGGGGGGCGGCTCATCGACCAGCACGGCCGAGCCTTCATGCACAAGTACGATGCCCGGGGGGATCTGGCCACCCGCGATACGGTGGCCCGCGCCATTGACAGCGAGATGAAGGCGAGCGGCGATGATTGCGTGTATCTGGACATCACCCATCAGCCCGCGGAGTTTCTCAAAAACCGGTTTCCCACCATCTATAATAAATGCCTCTCCCTGGGCATCGACATGACCAAGGCGCCCATCCCGGTGGTGCCCGCGGCCCATTACATGTGCGGCGGGGTGGTCACCGACCGGTGGGGCAGGACCAATATCGAGGGGCTGTTCGCCTTTGGCGAGGCCGCCTGCACCGGGTTGCATGGCGGCAACCGGCTGGCCAGCAATTCGTTGCTCGAGGCGGTGGTCTTTGCCCACCAGGCTTATGTGGAGTGCGAGCGGGAATGGCCGGAGCTGCGCAAGGCCGCGCTGCCCGAGGTGGCGGAGTGGTTTGCCGGCGAGGCCCAGCGCATCGAGGAGAATGTTCTGGTCAGCCATAACTGGGACCAGATCAGGCGGCTGATGTGGAACTATGTCGGCATTGTCCGCACCGAAAAGCGCCTTGCCTTGGTGCGGGAACGCCTCCGGGCCATCGCCAATGAGGTGAACCAGCATTACCGCGATTACATCCTGACCCCGGACCTCATCGAGCTGCGCAACATTGCCCAGGTTGCCGAGCTTATCGTGCGTTGCGCCTGCATCCGCAAGGAGTCCCGAGGCCTGCATTATCTGGTGGATTTCCCCAAGCCCGACGATATCCATTGGAAAAAAGACACCATTATCCGGCGGCAGGACAACGAATCAGGGCAGGACGATTGCAACTAGCCGGATAGCCGTCGTAACGCATCCCTCCGCAGTCAAAAGCCCCGTAAGGCAAGTTTTTCGTTAAGCGCTTTCGCTTCGCATTCCCTTGATTTTCCGCGCAAAAAACCCCATCAATTTTTCTTCCTTTTCAGTCCATTTTTACTTGCATGTATACTCCCTGTAGTGCGATAATGGTTCCCGAAACACAACATGTCGTGTCTCAAGGCAATCCCGAGGGGGAAGATTTCAACTAATTTCTTAATTATCAAGAGGAGCAAGGGTATGGGAGTTGTGATGCCACTCAACGCGGAGACCGCCCAGGCCAGAACACATCAGGTAGTAAACGAGGACAGCACCGATATTGCCCTCTTTGTCCGTTCCTCGCAGGATGACATGCTCGGCTGGAACCGGCAGCGCATCGTCGATGCCCTGCTGCGTGAGACCTTTGTCGACCGCGACACCGCCGAGAAGATCAGTAAGGATATCGAGTTGACCATCCAGGCCGGCAAGGTGAAAACCATCACCGGCCCGCTGATCCGCGAAATGGTCAACGCCAAGCTCCTGGAGATGGGGCTGGAAGAGGCCCGCCGCATGCACACCCGCCTCGGGGTGCCGCTCTATGACGTGGACCAACTGCTGGTCCAGCACAACAAGGAAAACGCCAATGTGCCCCACGGCCCGGAGGCCACCAACCTCACCCTGGCCGAGGGCATCAAGAAGGAGTACGCCCTGCTCCATGTCTTTTCCCCGGATGTGGCGGACGCCCACTTAAGCGGCGATCTGCACCTGCACGACCTGGGCTTTATCGACCGGCCGTACTGCTCCGGCCAGTCGCTGGAATACATCAAGAAATTCGGCCTCAACCTGCCCCACGCTCTGTCCATGGCCAAGCCGGCCAAGCATGCCGAGGTGCTCCTCGCCCACATGGTGAAGTTCGCCGCCTCCCTGCAAAGCCATTTTGCCGGGGCCATCGGCTGGGACGCGATCAACCTCTTCTACGCCCCCTACCTGGAAGAGTTGGATGACAACGGGGTCAAGCAGCTGGCCCAGATGATGATCTACGAATTTTCCCAGCAGGCCGTGGCCCGGGGCGGGCAGGCGATTTTTTCCGACGTCAACATCTATTGGGAGGTTCCCAAGCATTTCGAGGACGTGCCCGCCATCGGGCCTGGCGGGGAGTACACCGGCAAAACCTACCGCGAATACGAAAAGCAGGCGCAGCGGTTTGCCTGGGCGCTGTTCGAGGTCTATAAAGAGGGCGATGCTGCGGGCCGGCCCTTCTTCTTCCCTAAGCCGCTGGTGCACATCACCGAGAAGTTCTTCAAAACCGACGGCCACATGGACTTTCTGCACCATATCTGCGAGGTGGCCTCGGTCAAGGGCAACACCTACTTCGTCTTTGACCGGGGGGACACGGCCAAGATCTCCGAATGCTGCCGGTTGAGCTTTAAGCTCGAGGCCTCGGATCTTAAAGACGCCAAAAAGCCGTGGAAGATGCGCTATTCTGCTCTGCAGAACGTCACCATCAACCTGCCGCGCCTTGCCTTCAAGGCCCAGGGCGATGACACCAGGCTTTTTGCCCTGCTTACCGAAAAGATCCAGCTTGCGGCCAAGGCCCACGGCCAGAAGAAGAAATTCATCGAGCGGCTGATGAGCCTGGGCAAGGGCGGGCCCCTTTCCCTGCTGGCCATGGACCTGGACGGCGAGCCCTACCTCAAGCTGCACAAGTGCTCCTATCTCATCGGCATGGTGGGGCTCAACGAGCTGATCCGGGTGCATCTTGGCCAGGAGCTGCACGACTCGGACGAGTCCATCAAGTTCGGGCTCAAGGTCATTGCCCATATGAATATCGTCTGCAACAAGTTGGCCGAGTCCATGGGCATGAAGTTCGTCCTGGAGCAGACCCCCGCCGAGTCCACCGCCTTCCGCTTTGCCAAGCTGGATCTGGCCCATTTCAACGCGGAGGCGGAAAAGGTGGTTCAGGGCAACAGGGAAAAAGGGGAGGTCTACTACAGCAACTCCACCCTGTTCAACGTGGGCGCCACCATGAGCCCCATCGCCCGGGTGGAGAAGGAAGGGCTGTTCCATCCGCTCATCGAGGCGGGCTCCATCACCCATATCTGGTTGGGCGAGGCCCAGCCGGACAAGGAGGCCCTGGCGACCTTCGTGATCAACGTCTTCAAGTACACCCAGAACGACCAGATCGCTTTTTCCCCGGAATTCACCGCCTGCCTTGCCTGCGGCAAGACGAGCAGGGGTTTGAGCGAGACCTGCCCCTACTGCGAGTCGAGAAACGTGGACGGGATCACCCGGATCACCGGGTATTTCACCAAGATTTCAAGCTGGAACAAGGGCAAGCTCGGCGAGCTGCACGACCGCTACCGGAACAGTGATCGCTTCAATAATTGATGGTCTTGTAACAAGGGAAGGAATACCCAGGTCCGCAGCGCAAATTCAAAAAGTACAAAGCGCTAACCGTTGTAATCGCGGCCTCTTGCGATTTCAACAACAATTAAAAGGGAGGGAAACCGTATGACCTTATTTACCACGGATGACTGCGTACTCTGCGAGCGGTTAAAAAAGCAATTCGATCTCTCCGCCATGGAGGTGCAGGTGGAGGTGCTTGGCAACAACGACGCCGGCGCCCTGGCCCATCTTGCCTGGCACGGGCTGGTGGAAAAGGCGAGGAAGGCGCTGCCCATTCTGGTGCTGGACGATTCTTCCGCCCTGCATGAGTTCGGCCATATCGAAAGCCACCTGCTGGACCGCGCCGCCCGCTATGGCTGCGGCGTAGCGGCCAGGCGTTCTGGCAAACAGGCAGGCTGCGAATCCGGCAGTTGTGCCTTGCAGTAGTCTTGCTGTGGAAGCCGGCATGCCGTTGATAAAGGGGTTTCTCGAAACCTCCTTTATAGACTGGCCGGGTAAGCTGTGCGCCATCCTCTTTGTGGGCGGCTGCAACTTCCGCTGCCCATTCTGCCACAATCACCCGCTGGTCCTCGCCCCGGAAGGCATGGAAACCATTGCCTTTGCGGAGATACTCAGCCGTCTGGCCGCCCGGAAAAACTGGCTGGCAGGGGTCTGCATCTCCGGCGGCGAGCCGACCCTGTCCCCTGGTCTCCCCACCATGATCGCCCGGCTCAAGGCAGAGGGCTGGGCGGTCAAGCTGGACACCAACGGCACCAGGCCCGAGGTGCTGTCCCAGCTCCTGGCTGACAACCTGCTGGACATGGTGGCCATGGATGTCAAGACGGTGCTGGAGCAGGAGAAGTATGCGCACTGCGCCGGCGGCGCGGTGGATTTGGGCGCGATCCGGGAAAGCATCGATCTGTTGAGGGATAGCGGTGTCCCCCATGAGTTCCGTATGACCATCGTCCCCAGCCTGCATACGGAGGAAGACATCGTCGCCTGGGCGCAACAGTTTGACCGCTCCAGCTCCCGCCTCACCCTGCAGAATTTCAATCCCAGAACCACCCTGGACGTCAGGTATGAAAATGAGGTGGTTTTCGGGCCGGAAATATTTTCCCGCCTCTCCGGTCTGGTCGCCTGAGGGAGGTGGGTGGATTGATGAAAAGCGGTGTTAAATCAGCGGGTTTTGCGCGGCGGTTGCAGGGGAGTAAAAAAATAAAACCCTCTGCTTGACAAAGGGGGAAGCATATAGTAATAAATGGCATCCTGAATTAGCCAATACGTTACATTTCATAATAATTTAGTTAAAAAATTTTACTGAAGGAGAATAAATATGCCTACGATCGAGCATAATGGTTCAAGCTTCACCGTTGACGAAGACGGCTTCCTCACCAAGGGTATGGAAGAGTGGAACGAGCACTGGGTTGACTACGTAAAGAGTGTTGAAGGCATCAGTGATCTGAGCGACGAACATCGCAAGGTTATCGACACCCTCCAGGACTACTACAAGAAGAACGGTATCGCTCCCATGGTCCGTATCCTCTCCAAGACCACCGGCTTCCCGCTGAAGCGGATCTACGAGCTGTTCCCCTCCGGTCCCGGCAAGGGCGCCTGTAAGATGGCAGGTCTGCCGAAACCGACCGGTTGTGTGTAATCACCACACCAGTCGACTCGTTCAGGATTGAATGAAAAAAGGAGAAGGCAAACGCCTTCTCCTTTTTTTTTGTCAAAAAATCCACAAACGTCCTGTTGCACCAAGCGAACGGCCGAAGAGCCTTCCTTCTAGAAAAGCATCTCCAGGAAATGGTTGTGATACTCGGAAAGATCCTGGTTGCATTCGCCGCAGAAGAACTTGATCTCCCCCAGAACCTGGGACTCGTCGCCTTCCTGGGTAAAGCTGCCGTCGTTGTTCTGGAGATAGCGGGTGGTCAGGACAACCCCGTCGGCAATCTCAAAAAAATCGGTATCGTTGCCGCAATGCGGGCAACGGATGTGCGCTCGGCTTTTTTGCGCAACCCTGCGGGGGGTTGCCATTTCGGTTTCCATGCTGCTCCTCGTTAGAAAAAAATGGGTTTCCCCCTGGGCATAAAATGCTGGATTCTACGGCAACTGGCGAGAAATGTCAATCCGGATGGTCCGGGACGATGACCACGGAAGAGTGGGCGTCCTGACTCAATTGTACCGGATGGCAAAGGCGGTCTTGTCTCCCAAGGGCTGCTCCTCGGTGACCTGCACCTCCTTGACCTCGGCCTGGGGCGAGCCGGTGTGCAGCCAGGCAAGCATGCGTTCGACCTTCTCCGCCTCGCCTTCCAGCACGACCTCAACCGTGCCGTCCGGCCGGTTCCGCACCCAGCCGCTCAAATCAAGGCTTCTGGCCTCCTTCTGGGCGTAATCACGAAAATAAACGCCCTGCACCAGCCCTGCAACCCGTGTCACCACTCGTTTTCGTGCCATACTCCGTCTCTCTCCCGGTTTGCGCGATAATTCGTTCATGGTCAGCGGCCGATGAGCCGCATAAATTCGTCCTCGGTGATCACGGTCACGCCCAATTCCCGGGCCTTGGTCAACTTGCTTCCCGGGCTATCCCCCAGAACAACATGGGTTACCTTGCGGCTGATGCCCGAAGCCACCTGGCCGCCCAGCTCCTTGATCCTGGCCTTGGCTTCATGCCGGGAAAGGCGGGCCAGCGTGCCGGTGAAAAGAAAGACGCTGCCGGTCAGTCCGCCTCGAGTTTGAGCACCCTGTTGTTCCTCCTGCACTCGAACTCCCAAGGACTCCAGGCGGGAAAGCATCTCCCGGACCGTGGGATCCTGGAAGTAATCCACCAGGCTGGCGGCCATCTGTTCGCCGATGCCCTCGATGTGCAAAAAATCAGCTTCGTCGGCCAGCACAAGGCGGGGCAGCGAAGTGAAATGTCGGGCAAGGACTTGGGCGGTTACCTCACCCACATGCCTGATGCCCAAGGCAGCAAGGAATTTTGCCAGGGTGGGGGTACGGCTCCCCTGAATGGCGCGCACCGCATTTTCCGCCGATTTGTCGCCCCACCCGTCAAGACCTGCCAGTTGTTCGACCTCAAGCCGGTAGATATCCGGGATATCCTGGATAAGTCCCTGGCTGACCAGTTGCTCCACCGCCTTCTTGCCCAACCCCTCGATGTCCATGCCGCCCTTGCCGGTGAAATGGATCAGCCCCCGCACCCGTTGGGCAGGGCAGTTGGGGTTGGGGCAGCGGGTGATGGCCTCCTGCCCGATCCGGACCAGTGAAAATCCGCATTCCGGACAGCGGCTGGGCATGAGCACGGGTTGCTCTTGGCCGGTTCGATTTTCGAGCACCGGCTTGACCACTTCCGGGATCACGTCGCCTGCCCGTTGGACCAGGACAGTGTCCCCCAGCATCAGTCCTTTCCGGCGCAGCTCGTCCTCGTTGTGCAGGGTGGCCCGCCGCACCGTGACTCCGCCGATTTGCACCGGCTCCAGCACGGCCACCGGGGTGATCGCCCCGGTCCGCCCGACCCCGAACTCCACGGCGAGCAGCCGGGTGGTGGCCTGGGAGGCGGGAAACTTGGCGGCAATGGCCCAGCGCGGACTGCGGGCCTTGGCGCCCAACCGTTCCTGCAGGGCAAAGTCGTTGACCTTCACCACCATGCCGTCGATATCATAGGTCAGCGTCGGCCGCTTCTCCAGGAGCAGGGCGAACTGGCTGACCACCTCCGCGATGGAACGGCAGAGTCGCACAAGGGGATTGACCTTGAAGCCGAGGCGGCCGAGGTGTTGGAGCAGCTCGTGTTGCGTGGTGCAGGGCAAGGCGGTGGTGTCGCTCACCCCATAGACGAAAAAATCCAGGGGCCGGGTTGCGGTTATCCTGGGATCGAGCTGGCGCAGGGAGCCGGCCGCCGCATTCCGGGGGTTGGCAAAAAGGGGTTCCCCTGCCGTGGCCCGCTCTGCGTTGAGTTTTTTGAACTCCGCCAACCCGATGAAGACCTCGCCCCGCACCTCAAGCCGCTTGGGAGGGGCCATTCCTTCTGGGGTCAGAAGCCGCAGGGGAATGGCCGGGATGGTTTTCAGGTTATTGGTGATATCCTCGCCGGCCACGCCATCCCCCCGGGTGGAGCCGATGGTGAAAAGACCCTCCTCGTAGACAAGTTCCACGGCCAGGCCGTCGAGCTTCGGCTCGGTTACATAGGCGATCGGCTCCCTGCTCTGCAAAAAGCGAAAGAGGCGTTCTTCGAACTCCACGAGGGCATCACCGTCAAAGGCGTTCTCCAGGCTCAGCATGGGGATGGTGTGCGGTACGGTGCGAAACTGGGCAAGCACCGCCCCGCCCACCCGCTGGCTCGGCGAATCGGAGGTGATCAGCTCGGGATGCTGCTGCTCCAGAGTCAAGAGTTCCTGGAACAAGCGGTCGTACTCGGCGTCGGCAAGGATGGGGTCATCCAGCACATAATAGCGGTGGGCGTGGAGATTCAGCGCCTGCCGCAGGGATTGCAAGCGTTGGCGGATTTCGTCCTTACCCGTGTGCAACAAGGAGAGCTGGGCCATCAGGCGGGTTTTATGAGAAGCTTGCCGCCCTTGGCGATATTCTCATGCTGATCCTCGTCCACGAAGATCAGGATGGAGTCCTCGGGTTTGTTGGTCACCTCGGCAATGACCGTGGTCACCCCGGCGCACATCTTCTCTTTTTGCTCCCTGGTCAGCGTGCCGGCAAGGCGGATGTTGACATACGGCATGGCGGTCCCTCGTTCTGGTATTTGGATACGCCCCCGCAGGGGGAGCGGTTTTGCCCACTATACCGCACGCACCATGAAAAATGAAGAAGGGACAGGAGGCGAAATGGAAAATTGTTTCGCTAAGGAGAACAGAGTGGCGTGTCCCTGCTCAGGATGGGAGCACGGGGGCGCTGTTCTCTCCGGCCACGGTCACGGCGTGGCCGGGGATTTTCTTGGAAAGGTACATGGCTGCGTCGGCCTTTTTAACCAGCAGGTCTCCGTCCCGCAGGTCATCCCATTTTTCCGCGGCAATCCCGATGCTGAGGGCAACCTCTACCCCTGCCAGGCGAGGCTCTCGGGCAAAGGTATTGATCAGCCGTTGCGCCACCTCCTTGGCCTCGGCCGCGCCGCTGTGAGGGAGGAGAAGGCAGAATTCATCCCCGCCGTACCGGGCGGCGATATCCTCGGCCCGCATCACCGTGCGGATCAGATCCGCCACCGCCAGCAGGATTTCGTCTCCATTGCGGTGTCCCATGGTGTCGTTGACCTTTTTGAAGCCGTCCAGGTCCAGGTAGAGCAGGGCTATTTTTCCTTCGGTCCGCAGGGTCCTGGCGGTTTCCCGCCGCAGTTCCTCATAGAAGCTGCGTTGGTTCAAGAGCCTGGTCAATCCGTCCCTGCTGGCCAGCATTGCCAGTTCCTGGGTCCGCTGGGCCACGGTTTCCTCCAACCCCTCGGCGTATTCCTCGATTTCCTTGCGGCCCCTGGTCAGGGCATCCATGAGGCTGTGGATATAGGTGTCGAAAACCAGCTCCAGATCAAAGAGCATGAGCTTTTCCAGGGCTTCAAGCCTGGGGGCGCAGGCCCCGCAGTCATTGCCTGATTCGAGGAGTACCCTGCACCGCAGCAGGGAGAAAAGATTGCGAAGCGACGGCACATACAGCTTGGGCGGCACCCCGATCCGGTTGTGCACCATGCCGATGCGCAGCCGGGAAAGCACATATTCCATGCCGTATTCCCCGTCGAAAAGGGTGAGGATGTACCGGCACATATGTTTTTTCAGGCGGGACAGGGTTTCGGAGTCGCCGATCAGTCCGGCGATTTCATCAACCTCCACCTGTCCGGCGTAGAATTCATCCACCAGCTCATCGAGATGGGGAGCGATCAGGGGCTTCATCCCCGCCATTTCCTCCTTTTCCCGCGGGGTGATGGCCAACAACTCCAGCCGGCGGCGGATCTCCCGCTCCGATATCTTCAGTTGCTCACCCAGGCTCAGGTCCGTGGCTTTCACAGGCATCTCCAGAGGCGACCGGCGATTGCCGGCCTAAGGGGCATGGGGTTGTTCCGGCAGCAAAAAAGGCGTGTCCTTGTTCAAAAGTTCGGCAAAGGCCGGTCCGGTCACGGGCGGGCTGAACAGGTAGCCCTGGATCTCCGTGCAGTTGAGCCGGCCAAGAAAATCAAGCTGCGCGGCATTTTCCACCCCCTCCGCCACCACGTCAAGATGCAGGGCTTGGGCCAAGGCGATGATGGTGGAAGCGATGGCCGCGCTGTTCGGCTCCGCTGGCAATTCCATGATAAAGGAGCGGTCGATCTTCAGGGTGTTGAGGGGCAATTTGCGCAAAAAATGCAGCGAGGAGTAGCCCGTGCCGAAGTCGTCCAGGGCCAGGCGGATGCCGGCTTCCTTGAGTTCAAACAGTGTTGCCAGGGCTGCCTGTTCGTTGAACATGACCGCCCCTTCTGTGACCTCCAGTTCAATCCGGGAGGGGGGCAGGCCGGTTTCGCGGAGAATATTCGTGATGGTCCGGACCAGATCCTCCTGCATGAACTGGCGCGGGGAAAGATTCACCGAAACCACCAGCTCCTTGTTTTTTTCGAGCCAGGCTTTGGTGTCGCGGCATGCCTGCCGCAGCACATATTCGCCCAGGGGGATGATAAGTCCTGTTTCCTCGGCCAGGGGGATGAAATCAAGGGGGGAGATCAGGCGGCCATCCTTGCTCTGCCAGCGGACCAGGGCCTCCATTCCGACAATGCGCCCCGTGGCGGTGGCCACCTTCGGCTGGTAGTACACCAGAAATTCGTTGCGTTCCAGGGCCTTGCGCAGACTGTTTTCCAGGGAAAGGCGGTGCACCACCTTGGCGTTCATGGCCGCAGTAAAAAGCCGGTACTTGTTTTTCCCTTCCTCCTTGGCGCGGTACATGGCCAGTTCCGCGTTTTTCAGCAGGGTGTCCGCATCATTGCCGTCGGAAGGGAAAAAGGTGATGCCGATGGTCACCGTGACAAAGGTCTCGTAGATGGCCAGGTTGAAGGGTTTTGCAAACAGGCCGATCGTCTTTTCCGCCATCCGCACGGCATCCTGCTCATCCTCGCACTGTTCGACGAGGATGGCGAAATCATCCCCGCCCAGCCTCCCCACGGTGTGATCGCCGCCGAGCCCTTCCTTCAGCCGCAGGGCAACCTGTTGCAGCAGAAGATCGCCGATGTTGTGACCCAGGCTGTCGTTGATATGCTTGAAGTTGTCCAGGTCGAGCACCAGAACCGCCACCTGCTTGTGCACGCGTTGCGCTTGGGCAAGGGCCACGCTGAAACGGTCGAGCATCAGCAGCCGGTTGGGCAAGCCGGTCAAGGCATCGTGGTAGGCGTGGAAATGGAGCTGCTCCTCGTAGCTGCGGATCTCGCTCATGTCATGGAATACGGCCACATGGTGGGAAATCTGACCGTATTCGTCGGTGATCGCCGTGATGGCAAGCCTTTCCGGATATACCTCGCCGTTTTTTCTGCGGTTCCAGATCTCGCCCTCCCATTTTCCTTCGGCCAGCAGGGTGGACCACATAAGGCGGTAGAATTCCGGGTCATGGCGGTCCGATTTGAGGATGCTCGGATTTCGGCCCACGGCCTCCTCCGGGCTGTAGCCGGTGATATGGCTGAAGGCCTTGTTCACCGTCTGGATGATTCCCTGGGCGTCGGTGATGGTGATGCCTTCGATGCTGCTGTCGAATATCTTGGCGGCCAGGGCCATCTGCTTTTCTGCTTTCTTGAGTTCGGTGATATCCTGGATGATCCCGAACATGCGCAGCGGTTCGCCGAGCGGGTCATACTCCACCTCGCCCTCTTCGTGGACCTCGCGGAGGGCGCCATCCTCACGGAGGATGCGATGGTTGAGGCTGTAGGGCGTCTTGTTGGCAAGGGAGTCCTGTACCGCCTCCTGCACCTTCCGGCGGTCATCCGGATGAACCTGGCTCAGGAACTTTTCATAGCTGGGGGGAGTCTCCTGGGGGGGCAGCCCAAAGATCCGGTACACCTCCTCCGACCAGAACAGGAGGTTTTCGCTGATGTGCCAGTCCCAGTAGCCAAGATGGGCGATCTGCTGGGCCTTGGCCAGATTGGCCTCGCTGACCAGGAGCCGGTCCGCCCCCTGCTGGCGTTCGATGAGCAGGGCCAGGGTGTTGGCCACGGTTTCCAGAAATTTGCGCTCGTTTTCTCCGCCCGCGTATTTTGCCTCGGCATAGAGCATCAGCACCCCAAGCAGATGGTCTTCCCGGACAATGGGAACGATGTAGTGGCTCTGGTCTTCCATGCCCGCATAACGGAAAGCCTCCTGCTCGGGCAGGTGCGGCGCGAAGATGAACCGTTGTTCCTCCGCGGCCTTGCCGCACAGGCATTCGCCAAAGGCGATGCTGCCGCAGTGCTCCAGCAGGGACGGGGCCATGTTCTTGTGCACGAAGAGGGTGAGGGTTTTCGGTCTGGCTGCCTCCGCCAGGAAGATCCCCCCCTTGGCCGGAAGCGGCAGCCAGGGGATCTCAACGATCAGGTCCAGGGCCGCGGAAAGCTGGGCGGCCAGCGAGGCATCGTTGAAGCTGATCCGGAGAAGGTTTTCGACGATCTCCTGCTGGCGGCGGAGTTGCTGGAGGTTGTCCTGGGTCAGGGTGTTGTCGGAAGGATCGGAGGAAAGCGTCATCTGGCGGTCTTCATTAAAAAATCCCAGGGGGCATCTCGAATATGATTAAATAATAGCACAGGCGCGGAGGAACAAATAGATAAAAGGATGTGCTCCGGGAAAAGCCGTTGCGGAAAAGCTTCAGTATTAGTAACCTTTATTAAAATAAACCTCAACCACTTTATTTCAGGAGGAACCATGGACGCACGCGAACCCTTTCTCTACACCGCCAATGAGCTGTTTGACTGGATCAGCGGCAAGCCCGACTTTATTCTGCTCGATGTCCGCAATGAAAAGGATTTCTCCAACTGGAGCGTCGAGGGGCCAACGTTTTTCCCCTACCTCAATATTCCCTACTTCAATTTCATGGAGGATGTGCAGGGCAGCATCGACCGCATCCCCAAGGGCGAGAAGGTCCGGATCGTCTGCGCCAAGGAGGGCTCGGCCAAATACGTTGCCGATCTGCTCTGTCAGAACGGCTGTGGCGATGTGGGCTACCTCAAGCAGGGCATTGTCAGTTGGGGCAATGTTCTGGCGCCCAAAAAGGTCACGCCGGAGGGACATCCCTATACCGTGTATCAGTTTGTCCGGCCGGGCAAGGCTTCATGCAGCTATCTGCTGATCCATAAAAACGAGGCCATGGTTTTCGATCCCTCGCGCAACATCGAGGCCTACAAAAGCATTGCCGCCCAGCACGGCAGCACGATTATCGCCAGCTTCGAGACCCACCGCCAGGCCGACTATATCTCCGGCACCCCGCAGTTTTCGGAAGAGCCAGGCTGCACGGCCATGGTCAACAGTCTTGATTTTGAGGGGGCGGTTTTTCCCTGCAAACCCGTGACCCACGAGGAAATCTATACCCTGGGAGGAGACGGGCCGAAGGTCAAGGCGCTGCACACCCCGGGGCATACCATGGGCAGCACCTGCTATCTCATCGATGACACCTATCTGGTGAGCGGGGACACCATTTTCATCAACACCGCCGGCCGTCCCGACCTTGGCGGCAGATGGCAGGAATGGGCCAGGGAGCTCTACATCACCCTGATGCTGCGGCTGCGGGGTCTCGACGACGGGGTGTTGGTGCTGCCCGGCCATTACACGAGCTGGGGCGAGGCCAACTGCTCCCGGATCTTCTCGGCCCCTCTGGGACAACTCCGGGAAAGCGTCATCGCCTTCCGGCTGCCCAACGAGAAGAAATTCGCCGATTTCATCCAGGACAACATGCGGCCTCAGCCCGGAGTCTATGCCGAGATCCGCAGGGTGAACGGGGGCTGGCTCAAGGTCAGCCAGGAGGAGGCTGACACCATGGATTTGGGCAAAAACGAGTGCGGGGCCAGCAACTACGGCAAGGTGGGCGTCAGCGCGGAGGTGCAGCGCTGCGCGGTGTAGCCCGCGCGCAGGGCGGGTGTTGCCGAGGCGTCAGTCTGCCCGGCCCTGCGCGGTTTTCCCCCCCTGCGCCACATCGGGCAGGGGGCACTGCTTGAGAAAGGGAAGATCGTTTTCCCGGTGTATTTCCCGCAGGAGCTGGTCCGGGGTGTGAAGAAATTCCTCGGCCCGCCTGCGCGGGTCGAAAAAATCCTTGTTAAAGGGCTCGATGAGGTTCAGGTGCTCCCACCGGGTCACATAGTACTCGATGAGCTCGGGAAGCGCGGCGAAGATCGTCGCCTCCGGGTCGGGATCGCTGAAGCTCGACTGCCGCAGTTTGGCGGCGGACAGGGTTTGGGTTTCGTAGAAATTTTTCAAAAACATCAGCTCGGCGGGCAGGCGCGCATCAATGCCGAGCCGGGTTATCAGGCGCACCAGCCGGGTCATGATCCCCAGGCCGAATTGCGCCACGGGCAGAGGCAGGTAGATTTCCCGCGGGGTTTTCAGCTCGAGATAGTTCTTGATGGTGAGGATGAGCTGGCCCAGGGAGACCGGGCTTTTATCGACAAAGTTGTAGGTCTGCCCGGAAAATTCGGGCCGGTTGTCCAGGACGTGCGCGATGAAATAGGGCAGCTTCCGGGCGTTGGAATAGGAGTGCAGCGCCTCGGGCCTGGTAAAGAGCACCGGCATGGACCGGTCGACAATGGCGAAGAACAACCGCTGAAAACCCTGGATCTTGTGGTCGTGGGCGCCATAGACGATGCCGAGCCTGATTGTGGTGTAATCTAGGCCCCGGAGCCTGCGCAGATGTTCCAGGCTCAGCTCGGCCATGAGTTTTGCCTTGGTGTAGTTGGGCAGATCCGGGCGCAGGTCCAGGCGGTCTTCTTCGCTGAGATTGTGGCCGGTGGGCATGACCGCGGCCGAACTCAGATGGATGTAGGGGATGTCCAGTTCCTGCGCCGCCTTGGCCAGGGAGACCGTGCCCAGATAGTTTATCTCGTAGGCAAGTTGCGGATCGCTGTCGATGGCGGCAATGGCGCAGTTGATGATAAAGGCGGGTTTGTTCTTTTCAAAATAGCGGCGGATGTCGTCCGGGTCGCGCAGGCTGAGTTTTTTGCTGTTGGGGGCGAGGACGTTGAGCCGTCCCTCGGCCTGGGTTTTGAAATAGTAGAGCAGGGTGCCGCCGATCAGGCCGGAGCCGCCGAGGAGTATTCCTGTTTTTTCCGATATGGCTGGCTGCATCGAGGCTTTCCGGGGAAGGTTGGCTGAGGGTGGCCGGCGCTCTTGTCCGGCTTTTTTTCAGTGACAAGGGCAGCCAGACACAGTACTTAATTTTACGATACCTGTTCAATCCGGAGCTGTTCGGCCACGCCGCTGCTGCGGCAGGGGTATGCTTTGAGAGTAGCAAGAAGGGGTGAGTCAGTCAACAGGAAGCGCGCCGGGGCCGGCAGGCCGGCATGGCGCGAGGGGTTCAGGGATGCCGGTTTATAAGCGACAGGAAGTCAATACGCTGCTCAAGTCCGTGGAGCGCGGAGAAACCGCCCCGGTCTATCTGCTTTTCGGCGAGCGCTACCTCTGTCAGGAGATCGCCAACGACCTGGTCTGTTGTTTGCTGCCCGATGAAACCTTCCGCCACAACAGCCTGAAGGTCATTGACGGCGACCAGGAAGAGGTGGGCGCCACGGTCAACATGCTCAAAACCTACAGCCTGTTCGGCGCCAGGCAGGTGATCCGGGTAACGGACTCCCAGATTCTTTTTTCCAAGATTGTGGCCGGCGTCCTGTGGGACAAGGCGCGCAAGGCTTGGAGCGGCAAAGATGTGAAAAAATCCCTGCGGTATCTGACCCAGATGCTCGCCCTGGCCGATCTTGCCCCTTTGGATTGGGAGAAAGAGGAGATCGCCGCCTGCACGCCCGGCCGCTGGCAGGAGCTGTTCGGCTTTCCCAAGCCGGAGGAGCTGGATTGGGCGGCGGAAGCATGCGCGGCGGGCGAGGGGGATTTTTCCGCGGCCGCGCCCAAGGCGGACGGGGCGGAGCTGCTCATGGCCGCCCTGGAGGCGGGAGTTCCTTCGGGCAATACCCTGATTCTGGTGGCCGAGGCGGCGGACAAGCGCAAGAAGCTGTTCAAGTATCTGGAAAAAAATTGCGTGGTGGTGGATCTCTCCGTGGACATCGGGGGGAGTTCCGCGGCGCGCAAGGATCAGGACGGACTGCTCAAGGAGATCGTCCGGCAGAATCTGGCCAGGTTCGGCAAGAAATTGGAACCGCGCGCCTTGCCGGTACTCCTTGAACGGGTGGGGTTCCATCCGGTGGCCGTGGCCATGGAGGCGGAAAAGCTGGCCCTGTCCGTGGGCGAGGCGGAAACCGTCACCATGGACGACCTCAACGCCATGGTAGGCCGGACCCGGGAAGAGGCCCTCTACGAATTGAACGAGGCATTCGGCAATCATGATCTGGACGCGTCCTTGACGATTTCCCAGCGGTTGCGGGAAAACGGGGTGCATCCGCTCATCGTGGTGGCGGGGTTGCGCAATTTCCTGCGCAAGCTGCTGCTGGTGCGCGCCGTCATCCAGCATCCTGCCTTTGCATACCCGGAAGGCATCTCCTATGCGGCTTTTCAAAAAGGTTTGCTGCCGCAACTGCAAGAATCGCTCGGCCCGCAGCAGAAGGCGCTGGCCGGCCACCCCTTTGCCGTATACAAGAGCTTTCAGCAGGCGGAGCGCTTTACCCTGGCGGCCCTGAAGCAGGCCCAAACCGGTCTGCTTACGGCGGAATACCGGCTGAAAGGGTCCGGTCTTCCGGAATACCTGGTTCTGGAGGATTTTCTTTTTTCCGTCCTGCGGGATCGGGAACGGGCCAGGCCTGCCACGGTGACCGGATAAAGAAAAGTTGGGCAACGGGTGTGCGGATCGGAAAAAAATGATTATTTTTGAACAAACGGACAGACCGGGATTGAGCGCAAGGGGGCAAAAAAGGCATGGGCGGCGCGGGCAGGGAGGGTGAAGGTGCGGTGGTCACCGAAAAAAAGCAGCAAACCAAGCACCCTTCCATGTATAAGGTGCTGCTGCACAATGACGACTATACCACCATGGATTTCGTGGTGATGGTGCTGGAAAAAGTGTTTCATAAAAACGTGGCGGAAGCCAACCGGATCATGCTCAATGTCCATGAGCAGGGGGTTGGGGTGGCGGGGATATACTCGCGCGACGTGGCGGAGACCAAGGTGATTCTGGTCCATGATCTGGCCCGCAAGAATGAATACCCCTTGAAATGTTCCCTGGAAAAAGCGTAACGGGTTTCCCGTGAGGAGCGCGAGATGATAAATGCAAAATTGGAAATAGCCCTGGTGCGTGCCATCCGGGAGGCAAAGATCCGCAGGCACGAACATGTCACGGTGGAGCATATCCTCTACGGCCTGCTGGACGACGAGCTGGCCGCCCGGGCCATTGCGGTGTGCGGCGGCGATCCCGAGGGGATGAAGAAACGGCTGGAGGATTTTTTCGCCTCCAACCTGCCCATGGTCAAGGAGGGCATTGCCCACGACCCCATCCAGACCCTCGGCTTCAATAGAGTCTTGCAGCGGGCCATTGCCCATGTGCAGAGCTGCGGCAAAAAAGAGGTGGATGCAGGGGATGTGCTGGCCGCAATCTTTGCCGAGGCCGAGTCTTTTGCCGTGTATTTTCTCCATTCCGAAGGGATCAGCAAACTCGACGTGACCGAGTATCTCTCCCATGGCCTGGAACGGGAGGAAAAAACCCGGGAGGAAAAGAAGCCGGAGGAGAAGGGCGCGGAAAAAACCAAGGAAAACGAAGCCTTGGAAAAATACACCATCAACTTCAGCGAGCGGGCCGCCCAGGGCTTGATTGATCCCCTGATCGGGAGGACCGCGGAGTTGAAGCGGGTGATGCAGACCCTGTGCCGCCGGCGCAAGAACAATCCGCTGCTGGTGGGCGAGCCGGGGGTCGGAAAAACCGCCATTGCCGAAGGCCTGGCTCTGCATGTCCATGAAGGCCGGGTGCCGGAACTGTTGCAGGGGGTGGAGATCCGCCTCCTCGACATGGGCGGGTTGCTTTCCGGCACCAAGTACCGGGGGGATTTCGAGCAGCGGCTCAAGGCGGTGATCTCCGCGGTGGAAAAAGAGCCGCATATCATCCTGTTCATCGACGAGATCCATACCATTGTCGGGGCCGGGGCCACCAGCGGCGGCAGCATGGACGCCTCCAACCTGCTCAAGCCCGCCCTCCAGGCCGGGTCGCTGCGCTGCATCGGCTCGACCACCTACGAGGAGTACAAGAATTACATCGAAAAGGATAGGGCGCTTTCCCGGCGTTTTCAGAAGATCGACGTCGAGGAGCCCAGCGTGGCCGAGACCTGCGCTATCCTCCAAGGGCTGCTGCCCCGCTACGAAGAGCATCACAACATCACCTATTCGGCTCCGGCGGTAAAGGCCACGGCGGAACTGGCCGGCCGGTACATCTCCGACCGGTTTTTGCCGGACAAGGCCATTGACGTGCTGGACGAGATCGGCGCCGCCTTTCGCTTGGCCGCGGTTACAGGCGACAAGCGGCGGACGGTGACGGTGCGCGATGTGGAAAAGGTGGTTTCCCGGTTGGCTCGGATCCCGGCGAGAAGCGTCAGCGGCTCCGACCTGACCCATCTTCGGGAGCTGGATGCGGTCCTGAAAAAGACCATCTTCGGCCAGGACCAGGCGATCAGCGCCCTGGTCACGGCGGTGAAACGTTCCCGGGCGGGTCTCAAGCAGAGCGAGGGGCCCACCGGCTCCTTCCTTTTTGCCGGACCCACCGGGGTTGGCAAGACCGAGGTGGCCAAACAGTTGGCTGCGGCGATGTCCGTGCATTTCGAGCGGTTCGACATGAGCGAGTACATGGAAAAGCATGCGGTTTCCCGGCTCATCGGCGCGCCTCCGGGCTATGTGGGCTTCGACCAGGGCGGGTTGCTCACCGACGCCATCCGCAAACACCCCTACTGCGTGCTCCTGCTCGACGAGATCGAAAAAGCCCACCCGGATCTGTTCAGCATCCTGCTCCAGGTCATGGACCATTCCACCCTTACGGACAACGCCGGGCGCAAGGCGGATTTCCGCAATGTGATCCTGATCATGACCACCAACGCCGGAGCCCGGGAGCTGAGCGAACGGGCCATCGGCTTTACCGGAGACAGCCGGGGCAGAAACGACCGGGCCGTGAAGAATCTCTTCTCGCCGGAGTTTCGAAACCGGCTGGACGCGATCATCACCTTCAACCCCTTGGATGGTGTGCTCATGGAGCGGATCGTGGACAAGATGATCGCTGAGCTGCAAGGGCAACTGGCCGAGCGCAAGGTGACCATCAGCCTCACCCCTGCGGCGCGGAGCTGGCTGGCCGCCAAGGGTTATGAGCCTGAGTTCGGGGCGCGGCCGCTCAGACGCCTTATCCTGCAGGAGGTGGGGGATGCCTTGACCGAAGAGCTGCTCTTCGGCCGCTTGGCCAAGGGCGGCAGTGTGCGGATCGGGGTCAAGGCCAACACGTTGACCTATCAGTACGAGGGCAGAGGCCGGGAAGCGAAGCAGGAAAATCCCCGAAAGTCTGCGCGTTCAAAATAAGGCGAACTTTTTTGCCGGGGGAATTGTCTTTAAAAATACATGTCGGCGCACGGCGGAATGGCTGCCGTGCGTTTTTTCTTATTTTGAAATAACGAGCGGCGGGAGGAGTATTGAGCGTATGGGCGAGGCAACGAAGTGGCGGAATTTTTTTGTGAGCGGATTATGTCTGGTGGCGTTGGTCGCCTGCAGCAGTGAAAAGCCGGAGACCCAAGCTGTGGAGCAGGCTGCGGCGGAAGACGGGACTCTGGAGGCGAAACCCGCCGGCTTGATCCAAGGCAAGGCCAAGGAGGTGCTTGCGGGCGGCGGTTTCACGTACATTCTGATTGGAACTGAAAAGGGAGATACCTGGGTGGCGGTCCCGGAAACCCAGGTTGCATTGGGTGAGGCATGCACCGTTGCCGAAGGGCAGGTCATGCTTGATTTCCCCAGCAAGAGCCTGAACCGCACCTTTGCCGAGCTTGTTTTTGCCCAAGGCCTTGAAGGCAAAACAACGGAGATGGGCAATGGCGCCCACGGCGGAGAAGCGGCAGCGCTTCCCGCCGGCCACCCGGCAATGCCTGGAGCATCCGCGGCCGGAGGTTCTTTCGCAGCAGCCATGCAGCAGGAAGCCGGCGCCGCCCCTGGAGCAGCCGGAGAAACAGCCCCGGGCAGCAGCAAGGCCGTGGTGCCTTTTGTGGAATTGAAGATTGCCAAGGCTGCCGGCGACAATGCCTTCAGCGTAGGGGATATCTTTGCCAAAGCCACGAGCCTGAACGGAAAAAAAGTGAAGATCAAGGCGCAGGTGGTCAAGTTTTCTCCCCAGATCATGGGAAAAAACTGGTTGCACTTGCAGGATGGCACCGGCGATCCCCAGAAAAACACCCATGACCTGGTGGTGACCACGGCAGGCAAGGCGGAAAAGGGCGATGTCGTCACGGTGGAAGGCGTGCTTGCCGCGGATAAGGACTTCGGCGCCGGGTACAAGTATGCGGCCATTGTTGAAGATGTGACCATCACCCGCTAATCACAATGCGGGACATCCTCTCCCACAGGGTCGCCATCGTCGGTCCGGGCGCCCTGGGCTGTCTGCTCGCCGCCTCTCTCGGCCGGATCGGCGTGGAAATTCGGGTGCTGGATCATGACAGCCAACGGGCTGGACTGCTCCGGCACTCGGGCCTTACCCTTGAGCAGGGAGAGCGTCTCGAGCATTTTCCCATCCAGGCCACGGCCGATCCCTTGCGGATCGGGCCGGTGGATCTGGTTCTGCTCTGCGTGAAATCTCCGGCCCTTGGCCGAGCCCTCCTCTCGTTGCGCCCCCTGCTCACGAAAAGCACCCTGCTGCTTGCCTGGCAAAACGGCATCGGCCATCTTCCGGTTTTGCAGGAGGCGGATCTTCCCTGTTCCGTGGCCTTGGCTGTTACCTCCCTGGGCGCGAATCTGGTTGGTCCGGGGCGGGTGCGTTTCGGGGGGGAGGGTGCAACACGTTTCGGCTTTCTGCGTATAACTCAGGAGGAAGCGAAGCCGGCCTTGCAGGAAACGGCGGCACTCTTCCGGCGGGCAGGTTTTGAGGTGCGGGTTGCGGAGGATATCCAGGCCCAGGTCTGGAATAAACTCCTTGTCAACGTGGGGATCAACGCCCTCACCGCCATCCATGGCTGTGAAAACGGCGCGCTGCTCGATAACCCCGAGGCGCTTCGGTTGATGAGGGCGGCGGTGCTGGAGGCGGCCGAAGTCGCCCTGGCCCAGGGGATTGCCGTTGCTCCTGATCCGGTGGCCCGAACCATCGCGGTCTGCCGGGCCACCGCAGCCAATATTTCCTCCATGCTCCAGGATGTGCGGCAGGCAAGGCAAACCGAAATAGAGGGCATCAACGGCGCCGTGCTGGAAGAGGCCAGGCGCCTGGGGATTCCGGCGCCTGTCAACGCCAAACTTTTTGCCGCGGTCCGGGGGATGGAGCAGAGCTATCCGCCGGGGTAAGGGGGTCTTTTTCGGTGTTTTTGTTATGATTCTCCTTGACAACTTCCTGTATTCCAATAAAAGTAAAAAGTTTGAGGCTGCGCGGCAGCCTGTTTTTTCATCGAAAATCATGAGGAGTCGGAATGTCAAATTATCTCTTTACCTCGGAGTCTGTTTCAGAAGGCCATCCGGACAAGGTTGCCGACCAGATCTCGGATGCGGTTCTCGACGCCATCCTTGCCCAGGACCCAAAGGCCAGGGTCGCCTGTGAAACCCTGGTAACCACCGGCATAGCCCTTATTGCCGGCGAGATCACCACCACCGCCTGGGTGGACATGCCCGCCGTGGTGCGGGAGACAGTGAAGGAGATCGGCTACAACTCTTCCGAGATGGGCTTTGACTGGCAATCCTGCGCGGTGCTCACCAGCATCGGCAAGCAGTCGCCGGATATCGCCCAGGGCGTCAACGAAGGAACCGGCCTCGACCTGGACCAGGGCGCGGGCGACCAGGGGTTGATGTTCGGCTACGCCTGCACCGAAACCAAGGTCCTGATGCCCATGCCCATCACCTATGCCCACCGGCTCACCAAACGGCAGGCCGAGGTGCGCAAGTCCGGGCTGTTGCCCTGGCTGCGGCCCGATGCGAAAAGCCAGGTCACCATTGAATACGAAAACAAGCGGCCCAAGCGGGTCGAGGCCATTGTCCTCTCCACCCAGCACTCCCCGGATGTTGACTACGAGGATCTCAAGGCCGGGGTCATGGAGGAGATCATCAAGCCCATCATCCCCGCGGAGATGGTGGATAAGAATACCAAGTACTTCATCAACCCCACCGGCCGCTTTGTTATCGGCGGCCCGGTCGGCGACTGCGGCGTAACCGGCCGGAAGATCATCGTTGATACCTATGGCGGCATGGGTTCCCACGGCGGCGGCGCTTTCTCCGGCAAGGATCCCTCCAAGGTCGACCGTTCCTCTTCCTACATGGGCCGCTATGTGGCCAAGAATCTGGTGGCCGCCGGGATCGCCAGCGAGCTTGAGGTGCAGATCGCCTATGCCATCGGCATTTCCAAGCCGGTTTCCATCAACGTCAACTCGTTCGGCACCGGCAAGATCAGCGACGAGCGCATCAGGCAGCTCATCAACGAGCATTTTGACCTGCGGCCCAAGGCGATCATCCAGCATCTCGATCTTTTGCGGCCGATCTACAAAAAAACCGCAGCCTACGGCCACTTTGGCCGGGAGCGGGAAGAGTTTACCTGGGAGCGCACCGACAAGGCCGAGGCCTTGAAGGATGCCGCCGGAATCAAATGTAAATAATCACGACCCATCCCGCGCCCCGGCGCAGTCAGGAGGAAACACCGATGAAGGCACCAGTAAAAAAAGCACCTGCCAAGACGAGTCCGGCAAAAAAAGCTCCGGCAAAAAAGCAGGGCGATTACAAGGTTGCGGATATGAGCCTGGCCGATTGGGGCCGCAAGGAAATCCGCATCGCGGAAACCGAGATGCCCGGCCTCATGGCTCTGCGCGAGGAGTTCGGCAAGAAGAAGCCCCTCAAGGGCGCACGCATCTCCGGCTCCCTGCACATGACCATCCAGACCGCGGTGCTGATCGAGACCCTGGTTGCCCTGGGAGCCCAGGTGCGTTGGGCCTCCTGCAACATCTTTTCCACCCAGGACCATGCCGCAGCCGCCATTGCCGCCGCAGGCATCCCGGTCTATGCCTGGAAAGGCGAGACCATCGAGGAGTACTGGTGGTGTACGGAAAAGGCCCTGACCTGGCCGGACGGCAACCCGCCCAACATGATTTTGGACGACGGCGGGGACGCCACCCTGCTGGTGCATAAGGGCGCCGAGTTTGAAAAAGCTGGCAAGGTGCCTGCTGCCAAGAAGACAGACAACGAGGAGTGGCAGGCCGTGCTCGCTGTGCTCAAGCAGGACTTCGCGGCAGATAAAAAGAAATGGACCAACGCGGCCAAGGCCATCCGCGGCGTGACCGAAGAGACCACCACCGGGGTGCATCGCCTGTATCAGATGGAAAAAGCGGGCGGCCTGCTCTTCCCGGCCATGAACGTCAACGACTCGGTGACCAAGTCCAAGTTCGACAACCTCTACGGCTGCCGTGAATCGTTGATGGACGGCATCAAGCGCGCCACCGACGTGATGGTGGCCGGCAAGCTCGCCGTAATTCTCGGCTACGGCGATGTGGGCAAGGGCTGCGCCCAGGCCTTCCGCGGCTTAGGGGCTCAGGTGTGGGTAACGGAGATCGACCCGATCTGCGCGCTTCAGGCGGCCATGGAAGGCTACCGGGTGATGACCATGGAAGAGGCCGCATCCCAGGGCGATATCTTCGTCACCTGCACCGGCAACGAGAAGGTCATCAACCACGCCCACATGAAGGCGATGAAGGACGAGGCCATTGTTTGCAATATCGGCCATTTCGATTCCGAAATCGATGTCGCCTCCCTGCGCAAGTACACATGGGAGAACATCAAGCCCCAGGTGGATCACATCGTGTTTCCCGACGGCAAGAAGATCACCCTGCTGGCCGAAGGGCGGCTGGTGAACCTGGGCTGCGCCACCGGCCACCCCAGCTTCGTGATGTCCGCCTCCTTCACCAATCAGGTGCTGGCCCAGATCGAACTGTTCGCCAACGCCAAGAATTATCAGAAAAAAGTGTATGTGTTGCCCAAGGTGCTGGATGAGAAGGTGGCTCGCCTCCATCTCAAGAAGCTCGGCGTGCATCTCACCGAGCTTTCCAAGGAGCAGGCCGCGTATATCGACGTGCCGGTGACCGGCCCCTACAAGCCGGACCATTACCGCTATTGATTCATAGTTTTCCGGCAACAAAAATGGCGCCTCCCGGCAGGGAAGGCGCCATTTTTGTTTGTTACGCTCTTGCCCCGCTTACCGGAAGCAGGCGAATTCGGGCCGGAGATTGTCCTCAAGGGCCACGCCGTCTCCGGAGCTTCTGATCTTATAGCACGGAGGATACGGGGAATTCCTCACCGTATAAGCGTCCCTGGAATTCCAGACCTCTGCAAAGGGTTTTTCCGCGATGTTGCCCATTTTGGAAAAATCTTTCGCTATATCGCATCCCAACATGTCGAATTCCGGGGTGATCTCGATTTTTGTCAGCCCGATGGAGCAGCTTTGACAGCTAAACGTGGCATTTTTATGGAACTCCCAAGACTCGTGGCTTTCTTCCTCTCCGTATGACCGGAGCATGATGCGCAAGGAAGGCAGGAAGAGATCAGGGGGAAATTTTTTCGCATGCGCATTCAGCCGCATCCAAAAATCATATGCTTGCGAATCGCTGATCAATAGCTCCGGATGTTTGAGTGACCGGTCGGTGCGTTGAATATTAAGGAAATGGAAGCGTTTTACAAGCGGATACAACTCGTCGATGATCAAATGAGCGCTGTCGATATTCGCACTGCTTAGGACGCATGATATCTGGAGCTGCAAACCGCATTTCGCGAGATGCTTGATGTTTCGCAGTACGGTTTCCCCCATCCCCCTCGTCAGATCGTTGATGCGCGGGTCTGGGGAATCGAGGGAAACCTGGAGGATCATTTTCTTCCCCTCCGCAATCCCGGCAAGTCGCGAGGCTTTCTCCTTGTCGAGGAGCACGCCGTTCGTCAGCACCCCCATTTGCATCCCGCTGTCGAGGATTTGCTGAATAACTTGGAATATCTGCGGGTGGAGAAAAGGTTCTCCCCCGGCGATGGTTATATCAAAGACGCCCAAGTCCCGGAATTCATCCACCAGCATGAACAGCCTTGCCGGATCCATGTAGATGTTTCGTGAGGCGTCCGCGTAGCAGTATTTGCAGGCGAGATTGCATCCTCCCGTAATCCAGAGACTGGCGGTGAGCGGCGCTTTCAGTGGGGCCCGGTAGGCTATATCGTTGTCCATAGTCCGGCGCCTTTGAGAAAACTGACAAATGATTCCATCTCGTCTGCGGCAAACTCTGCTGATTTAAATGTTTTCAATTTTGCCGCGGGAGTTTTTTTCATTTCCTCGAGCAGTTTGTATCCTGGGGCATTCACCTTGTACACCCGGTCATTGACCGGGTCGAGGACAAGGCCGCCAAACTCTTCCTTGCGCATGATGAGCTTGGCCATGACATCTTCGCCCGGTTTAACCCTCGAAGAAAAGGAGGGGGCCTTGGTGTAGTCTTGCACCCACTGGTTGTGTATCCACTGGGCGGACCAGTCATTTGCCATCCCCGCGACTTTTTCCTTGAAGGTGTTGCTGGCCACAGCCTCCCTGGATATCAGCTTCCCGGCAATGTCCTTGCGGACTTCGGAATGGCGTTCAAGAAAGGTCACATGCCCCTTGCCCACGGGGAATTCTTGATTCATTGAGTACAGATACAATTCAATCGTCGGTTTTTGCTGCTTAGCCATTTCCTCCCCTCCTTGTACGATGTTGAAATCAAAGATGCGAACCTGCGGTTTCCCGAGGCATCGCTCTCCATCCTTTTGAAAGAACAATGTTTTTCAGTGTTGCTGTTTCAGGACAACGCCGTGGATCCATGGCGGTCTGTGGATATATTACGTTAGGAAAATACGTCTTGTCAAGATGCCGGAAGTTTTCCGCACCGGGGCTTGCATGATGGGGGGAGATGGGAAGAACAGGGGTATGCATGGGCGGAACGATGTGTGCCGCATCCTGCGGGCCGGGGGAACGCGGAAGGAAAGGCCTGGCCAGGCGTTAGCCGATTTAGGTGTGGGTTCGGCTCATGGCCGTGAAGCCTGAAGCCACTGGGCAAAGGTCTGGCCGTTGACCGTTCTGGCGCACAATCCTTGGAGAAGCGGCTCGACAAGACGGTGTTCCTCAGGGGCAATGAGGAAGCCGGGAATCGCTGCCGTCGGTTCGCCATATGCGTCAACCTGCCCGGTGTTCATCCCTGCCAGCAGTTCCACCATGGTGGACCAGCGCCCGCCATTGTCCAGATGTTCGATGTATTGCAGCAGGGCAGTGGCGCCGGCGAGATATCCCGGCGGCATCTCCGCCACCCCGCTTGCGGCGCAGGGGTCAAGGGAAGCAAAGAGTCGGCAGCCAAAGGGCCGCACCGGGTAGATGCTACAGCTTTCTTCCTTGAGAAACGGGCAGGGACGCAGGTCCCAGCTTTCCGGTTCATCCGGGGGCTCGCCTCGGAGATGGGCGTCGACGAAGGTGTTGGTGGTGCACTGGGCCGTACGGTTAACGGCCGGAAAAAATGCAGCCCCGTTCAGTTCGGCGCTGCGATTCTCCTGGCTCAGAAACGCCATGATCCCATCCCCCTCGAGGCTGGTCATGGTGACACTCCGGGTGCAGCAGGTGGCGCATCCCCGGCGGCAGGCAAAAGTGAAGGAAGCGGCCCACTCGGCAAAGGCGTCATGGAGGGTGGCCAGCAGCAGATGCTGAATCGGGCGGGGAATCATGGCAAAATCGGCTCCTGGGGGGATATTTTTATTCCTGTGCCAGGGAGATATCCCCGGAAAGAACGGAATGAATTTCTCCCCGGCCATCCCGGATGCGGAGAAGACCCTCTTCATCCGGCCCCAGGGAAAGGCCGGTGATGATCCTTCCCTGGGTGTTCACCCAGGAAACCAGGTGTCCGGCGTGGATATCACGTTGTCGCCATTCGGCCAGGATGCCCTGAAAATCCCCCTGTGCCAGCCGGGCCACAACGAGGTCCATTTCGGCGAGAATGGCCGCGAGCAAGGACCCTCGGTCATAGGCGGCGCCGGTTTCAGCCCGCAGCGAGGTGGCTTTGGCGCGCAAATCGCCGGAAAATGATTCCGAAGGGGTGTTGACGTTGAGGCCGATGCCGATCACTACTGCGGTCTGTCCGGCTCCGGCCACCGCTTGCGTCTCGGTGAGGATGCCGCCGCATTTCCTGCCGCGCAGGAACAGATCGTTGGGCCATTTCAGCCCCGGTTGGCAAGGGGTGAGGCGTTGTAGCGCCTTGCACAGGGCAAGGCCTGCGGCCAGGGTGAGCTTGGGGAAATCAGCCGGGGCAAGGTGGGGGCGCAGGATCAGCGAAAAATAGAGACCGGTTCCTGGCGGCGAATGCCAGGTTCTGCCCGCAAGGCGGCCCCTCCCTGCGCTCTGGCTGTCTGCCACGATCAGGGTGGAGTCCGGGGCGCCGGTGTTGCTCAGGGCCAAGGCGAGATCGTTGGTTGAGCCGGTGTTGGTGAAAAAGTGCACCGGGTGCCGGCCCAGCTCGCCGGTGAGGATCATGGTTTGCCAGATATCGTCAGGCATATTGTCTTGAAAGCTTCTTTTTTAGGTTTTTAGATTGTGATTGCCAAGTAATATCAGCACCCGGATAAACTTTATCCTTCTGTTCATTTCTTTGCTTGCCCAAAGAAACGAACCAAAGAAAGGGCCCCCGGTGTCACTTGTCCCGCCGCTGGCGTGATGCCCCTGTGCTCCTCGATGCTGCCGGGGCTTTGCAAACTCGGCTTCGCCTCAAACAGTGCAAAGCCCTTTTTCTGCAGCCTCTCCGGTGTTCGGCTGCGGGGCAATGGGATTTTTACCGCATATGAATAAGGACGTTATTGAGATTTCTTGGTAGGCAGATTTTAGCGTGTGTTGGCTCAAGCCGCCAGTTTTTTGGCGATCGTGGCAACGTGTTCGCCCTGAAATCGTGCCCCTGCAAGCTCATTCTCGCTTGGGCTGCGGCTGCCGTCACCCCCGGCTATGGTGGAGGCGCCATAGGGGGAGCAGCCGCTGATCTCAGCCGAGGTCATCTGTCCCTGAAAGGTGTAGGGCAGGCCGACGATAATCATGCCCTGATGGAGCAGGGTGGTGTGGAAGCCCAGGATCGTGGATTCCTGGCCGCCGTGCTGGGTGTTGGAACTGGTGAACACGCTGCCCGGTTTGCCGACCAGGGCGCCCTTTACCCACAGGCCTCCGCTGGCATCGAGGAACTGCCGCATCTGCCCGCACATGTTGCCAAAACGGGTGGGGGTGCCGAAGATGATCGCATCGGCAGTACCCAGTTCGTCCACCGTGCAGACGGGCACCAGGGCTTGCTCCTTCTGCGGGGCTGTTGCGCCCATCTTTTCCAACACCGGTTCGGGGAGCGTTTCCGGGACGCGCCGCAGCACGGCCTCGGCACCCTCAACCAGGCGGACCCCTTCCGCGACAGCCTGCGCCATTTTCTAGATGTGGCCGTGCATGGAGTAATAGACGATGAGTACCTTCATGGTGACCTCCTTCACAGCCTCCGGCTGGATTCGTTGATAATTTTATCCAGAAAAACCTCTTCTGCACTCCCCTGCTTCGCCGTCTCTTTCATCTGTTCGGCCCAGCCGGCAATTTGGCTCAGGGCATCACGCTGTTCCAGGATGATGTTTTCCCAGGCCCGCCGCTCATGGAAAAAGGAATCGATACTCTCCTGCACCACCTGCAAAAGCGCGGCTTTGGTTTCAGGGCTGAGGCACCGGCTCACCCCTTCCTGCTCCTCGATAATATTGAGGAATTTTTCCCGGAAGCTGTTGTGGGATGAAAGGGTTTTTGCAGGGTTCAAGGTCTGCTGATAGGAAAGAATTCGTTTAAGTTTTGCCCTGATCTCTTCAGGCCGGACCGGCTTGGCCAGATAATCAAAGGCGCCAAGGCGCATGGCCTCAATGGCCGACTCCACGGTGCTGAAACCGGTTATCATGATAACGGCACAGGCAGGGTTGGACTCCTTGGCGAATTTGATGACATCGAGCCCTCCCTCCGTAGGATGCTCGGTGCCGGGCATGTTTTTGTCGGTCACCACGGCGTGGAATTGCTGCTCACCCAAAAGCGCGATGGCCGAGGCCGCATCGTGGGCGGTCACGGTTTCGCAGTGCTCTCTCTCCAGCCCCAGCCGGAGAACCTCGCGGGAAGTGGGCTCATCGTCAACGACCAACACGCGCATTGTGATACTCGTACCCACTGGCTCAGTCATTGTTTCTCCTTCGGTGCGATTGTTACAGGAGGATTTCCCGTGTGCCCGGGGACTTAACCGTGACATCCCCCCTCCCGACATAGAGTGATACGGTGCGGGAAACAGAGCCGCCCGTATCTTGTTTCACTACGGGGATACGGAGGCGATGCAGAGTCTGCTCTATTTCGCTCAGAATCCTTTCACCGATATGAAAGGGGTTCTTGGTTTTTATGAAAGAGGCGCCGCCTGCCAATTTGGCCACAACCCCCGAGCCCTCCGCGGAATACAGGCTTGCCACGGCGCGAACTTCGTTGAGCAGCAAAGGGACAGCCGAACCGGCATAATAGCCCTCTCCGCGGTTTTTCCCCTCATGGCCAAGCGGACTTGGCAGGGCAATATGGACAAGGCCCATGGTTTTTGTCATCGGATGGTGGAGGATCAAGGCAATGCAGGAGCCGAGGGCATAGGTGCGCAATATATCTTCAGGATTATTGGACACGGCCCAGCCGCCGATTTCCACCACCTTGAGAGTGCTCATGCTGTTTCCCGCATCAATGCTCCCTGCCAAATGATCAGCGAAACCCGAGGAGGATCGGGCAGTGATCCGATCCCATTATATCATGTAAAATGCCAGCCTCGGCCACTCGTTTCTTGCTCTTTTCATCAACGCAGAAATAATCGATCCGCCACCCGATGTTCCTCTCCCTGGCGTTGAAGCGGTAGCTCCACCAGGTGTACTGGCCCGGCTCCTGATTGAACATCCGGAAGGTGTCCACGAATCCTGCTGCAATAAATTGGTCCATCCAGGCCCGTTCCTCAGGGGCATAGCCCGGATTCTTCTCGTTCTGCTTGGGGTTGGTCAGGTCGATTTCCCTGTGCGCCACGTTGAAGTCTCCGCAGATCACCACCGATTTTTGCGTGGCCAGGTTTTGGGCAAAGGCGAGCAGGTCGTTGTTGAACTGGAGCTTGTAATCCATGCGCAGCAGGCCGTGCTGGGAGTTGGGGAAGTAGGCGTTTATGAAGAAGAAATCCCCAAACTCCAGGGTCAGCACCCTCCCCTCGTAGTCGTGATCCTTGTGGTCGATGCCGTAGAGCACCGAGAGGGGGCGCTCTTTGCTGTAGGTCGCAACCCCGGCGTAGCCTTTTTTTTGGGCGGAAAACCAGTAGGCGGTGTAGCCCGGGATATTTTTGATCGATTCCGGGAGTTGCTCCGGCAGGGCCTTGATCTCCTGGAGCGCCACCAGATCGGCGTTCAACCCGGCGATGATCTCGACAAAGCCTTTTTTCTCCACGGCCCGCAGGCCGTTGACATTCCAGGAGATGAATTTCCGCATGGCATCCTCGGTTGTTTTTTGATGGGCCCCTAGGAATGGCCCTTCGACAGGCTCAGGGCGAACGGATGATTGTCTTACTGATTGAACATTCCGTTCGTGTTGCGCCTGTCGAAGCACCTTTCTCGGTTTCACCCCGATCCGCGGGCAATATTGGGCGATGACGCAGCGGTCGCAGTGGGGGGCTACCGGCTTGCAGGTGCCCTGGCCAAAGGCCACCAGGGTGGAGTTGATGGTCAGCCAGTATTCGGGCGGCAGCTTTTTTCGTAGCGCCATCTCGGTTTCAAGCGGTGTCTTGGTTTCCACGTAGCCCCAGATGTTCATGATCCGGTGGACATGGGTGTCCACGCAGATCGCCGGTTTCCTGAAGGCCACGGCCACCACCAGGTTGGCGGTTTTTCTCCCCACCCCTGGCAATCGGGTGAGCGCCTCGACCCCGTCGGGGATTTGGTTGTTGAACTCGCTGGCCAGCACGCCGGGCAGACGGGCAAGAAACCCGGCCTTGTTCTTGTAAAAGCCCACCGGGAAGATCAGCTTGGCAATGCGCTCTTCGTTGAGTGCGGCCAGCCCGGCCAGATCGGGGGCTTCCCTGAACAATTTGGCCGCGGCCTTTGCCGTGGTTTCATCCTTGGTCCGGGCCGAGAGGATGGTGGCCACCAGCACCTTGTACGGGTCCTTGGTCTGCACACCAATGAGATCGACAATGGGCACTGCATAGCCCGCGACCTCCGTGCTCAGTATCTGCAAGACCTTGGGCAGGGAAAATTCCATGGGGTATTCCTGGGGAAATGTTGCACCGTGCAATGCATGGGTACGATTACGCATCATTTTTCAGGGATGATGCGTAATGCAACGTTCGTGTTTCAAGGGGGAACAGTTTTTCCTTGACAGCGCATTTTCAGAGCAGTAAGCATACCGAAAATTTTTAGAAATAGCCACGGTCATGGAGCAGGGCAAGGTATCTGCCAGCTCCATTCGACGAAGGCTATCCCCGGTTGCACGCACGCGTCAGAGTGTTGGTTCTTTTTTAGGGGCCGTTAAAAAATACACAGTGTTTTTCAAGTCATTTTATTACGGCCCCTTATGCCGTCCTATCTATAAAAAGTTGCAGTTATTTTTCAAACAACGGCTTTATACATATTCTTTTATTTTGCTTTAGGAAAACTCGGGAGGAAACAAGAATGCTAGGAAACATCAAGGGAAAGGCGGGGATACTGTTTGTCGCCCTCATGTGCGCCATCATGCTGAGCCCGGTCTGGGCTCTGGCAAGCGAAGTGGTTACCATGGATCAGATTCCGGCGGCCGGCGATCCGGGCTGGTGGAAATGGCCGGTGATTCTGCTGTTCGTCACCTTTGTCATGGGCATCATCGCGGTGCTTGGCGGGGTTGGCGGCGGGGTATTGTTCGTGCCCATCATCGGCGGGTTTTTCCCGTTCCACCTTGATTTTGTCCGCGGTGCCGGTCTGCTCGTCGCCCTGTGCGGCGCCCTGGCAGCGGGTCCCGGCCTGCTGAAGGCCAACCTCGCCAGCCTGCGTCTGGCCATGCCGGTGGCGCTCATCGCCTCCACCATGGCCATTGTCGGCGCCATGGTCGGTCTGGCCCTGCCCACCCACATTGTCCAGCTCGCCCTGGGCGGCACCATCCTCGGCATCGTGGCCATCATGCTCTCCGCCAAGAAGTCAACGGTTCCCCATGTTCCCCAGGCGGATGCGCTGTCCACCGCCTTGCGCATCACCGGTGTTTTCTATGAGCCGACCACCAAGGAAGAGATCAACTGGAAGATCCATCGCACCATCCCCGGCCTGCTGAGCTTCATCATCATCGGCTTCATGGCCGGTATGTTCGGTCTGGGCGCCGGGTGGGCCAACGTGCCGGTCTTGAATCTCATGATGGGCGCGCCGCTCAAGATCAGCGTGGCCACCTCCAAGTTCCTGCTCTCCATCACCGACACCTCCGCCGCCTGGATTTACCTGAATAATGGCGCTATGATCCCCATGATGGTTGTGCCGTCGCTCATCGGCATCATGCTGGGTTCCTTTGTCGGCGTCCGCTTGCTCAAGGTTGCCAAGCCGACCTTTATCCGCTGGATGGTTATCGCCATCCTCCTCTTCGCCGGCCTGAAGGCGGTGCAGAAGGGGTTGAGCACCATGGGCATCAACCTGTTTTAACAGAACGATCTAATTAGTCTATTTTACGGAGGATTGTCTCATGTCACAGAATACCCAAGCAACCGAAGAGCAGGTGCTGTACGCCGATATTCTTGAAAAAGGCATGTACGCAGGCCTGGGCCTCATGATCATCACCTTTGCCCTGTATGTGCTGGGCATCATGCCGTCCATCGTGCCGGTGGACGAGATCTCCATCTACTGGAGTCAGCCGGTGCACGATTATCTGGTGGCCATCAACACCAATTTTCTGCACTGGGAAACCCTGCCCACCGGCTGGTCCTGGATGAAGCTCCTCGGCTATGGCGATTTTCTCAACTTCCTGCCGGTGGCCATCCTCTCCGGTATCACCATTGTCTGCTATATTGTCATCACCCCCGGGCTCTTCGCTCGTAAGGATAAGGCCATGGCGATCATGGCCATCGCCGAGGCGGTTATTCTGACCCTGGCAGCCAGCGGTATACTTTCCGCCGGCGGGCATTGATCGAGTAGATTCTCGAATTCGAGGTAAAAAGCCATCCTGCCATGCGACGGGATGGCTTTTTTTATGACCGAGGCGCCCGGCTCTCCCGATGGGCGATGGCGATCTTCTCCACCAGGGTTTCCAGGTCGATGGGTTTGAGGCAGTAGTCGCTCGCCCCGGATTCCAGGCCGTGCAATCCTGTTTCCATGGAGGCGTGGCCGGTTAGGAGGATGACCGGCAGGGTCGGCCATTTTTCCTTGATCTCCCGCAGGCAGTCCATGCCGTCGCGGTCCGGGAGCATCACATCCAGCACCACCACCTCGGGCCAGCCCGTGGCAATGATCGCCATGCCTTCGGCGCAGGTGAGGGCGGTCTTTGCCGAATAGCCCCTGCGCGCCAGTCTTTTTCCGGTGGTTTCCACGAAATCGATTTCATCGTCTATGAGCAGGATATTGAGCGGTTGGGTCATGTCATCTCTCCGTTGGGGTATCCATCAGGGTGTGCAGGTCGGCCATGATTTTTTGCTGGTAGCTGGCGGCCATGCCTTCGTCCGCCATGATCATGTCGATCTGGCGGGTGTGGATCAAAAGATAGCCGAGAATCGTCAACCGCTCCAGCAGATAGGGGGCCGGTTTTTTTTCGATTCGGGCAGTCATGGCGTCCACCTTCTGTTCCACCCGGAAGTCGAATTCGCCTAATATCTTGCTGATCAGCCGGATGCGCAGCAACCGGCGGTTTTCGTCCGCCGCCCCCCCCTTGAACTGGAAGCTCACATAGTTTTCCGTGAGATACTCCCCCAGGTTGGCCTCCACCAGGGCGAAATGGTAGCCGAGCCGGACGCTGAGGTTGCAGAAGTTCCTGGAGATGAGAAAGTAGTTCTTGGCGGCCATGGCGGAGCGCACCGCCGGGTCGAGATTGGGGTTTCTCGTGGACTGAAAGATGATGGAGCCGAACCCTCCCAGGCTGACCGGCGGCGGCCCTGCCCAGGGAAAAGCCAGCATTCCCTGCCAGATGGCCTGCATGGGCGCGGAGGTGATGTGGTTGAGGTCGATATAGCGGCTTTCCGGGTCGAAATCCGGGGTAAAGCCGTCGTCGAGGTCGATGACCCACCACTGGGCCGGCGAATTTTCCACCACCAGTTGCTTGGCCGCCTTGTCGTCAAAGCCGTAGCGCTCGCCAAAGGTGAACATCTCCACCACCGCCTTTTCGTGGCAGAAGCGGGTGAGATCGTGCAGGGTCTGGCAACCGTCGGGCCGGAAAAAAGGGGAGGCGGGGTCGGTCAGGTTGAGCGGGGTGATGTGGGCCAGGGCCTGGGTGAGGATCTTGTACACCGGGCTTCCGGCCATGAGATTGGGTTTGGGCGCGGCCAGGGCCAGCAGCGGCTCCACCCGGCCGGCGTAGACCTTGCCTGCGGTGGCGTCCACCGTGATCAGGCTGCTGTTTTCAAGGGTTGCCAGGGCCCGGTGCATGCCGAAGATCGCGGGAATCCCGAACTCGCGGGCCACGGTGGCAAGGTGGGCTGCAGGCTGGCCGGTTTCGCTGACCACGGCCACCGCCCGGTTGAGGAGGCTGGCCCAGTCCGGATACGGCGTTTCGATCACCAGCACCGCGCCCCTGGGAAAGCGCAGCAGGTCAAGGCTTGAGCGCACTGTGAACACGGGGCCGCAGCCGACCCCCTGGCTGGCGCACACCCCTCCGGCAAGCAGAGGGCCGGGCAGATCATTTGTTGTGGCGCGGTGTTTGCCGGATTCCTGCGCCTCTTCCGAAACGGAGTGGCCAAGGGGACGGCTTTGCAGAATATAGAGCAGGCCTGCGCGGTCGATGGACCATTCGATATCCTGGGGAGCGCCGAAATGTTCTTCCAGGAGCACCCCGACTGTCGCCAGCTCGGCAGCCTGGGGTTCGGTGAGGCTCCGGCCCTGCTCCATGCCGGACGCTCTGTGCACAATAGGGTGGGGCGGGGTCCGGCTGACCCGGAGCTGCTCGCTGGACGCGCTGCCATCCACCACCGAGGCGGCAAGGCCGGGCGCTGCCTGGATAATGACAAACGGGCTGCGCGGATCATCCGGGGCGCGGGAATAGAGCACCCCGCTTATGGTCGCCTCCACCATGCGCAGGCAGCCGACGCACATGTGCACGTCCTGGTGGCGAAATCCCCGCTGCTGGCGGTAGACAATGGCCTGGCTTTTGTATTTGCCGGCCACGATCTCCTTGTAGGCCTGGGGGACAAATTCGCGGCTGACATTGAGCTGGGTCCGGTACTGGCCGGCAAAGGAGACATTGGAGCTGTCCTCGCCCAGGGCGCTGGAGCGCAGGGCTACCAGCAATTCGGCTTCAGGGTTGGTATCGAGCTGTTGATGGTGGGCAAGAATCGCTTCTGCCAGTGCCGCAGGCAGCGGCGCATTGCTGATCAGGCTTTGAATCCCCGCGCTGACGGTGTAGAGCTCTTCCAGGTTATCGAGATCCAGACCTTTCAGGCGGCGGTTGATCTCCACCTGCAAAGCATTGGCCTCGATGAAATGCCGGGCCGCAGTTGCAGTAATGACAAAACCATCCGGGGTTCTGAGGCCGACCCGGTTTCTGACCTCGCCCAGATTGGCCATTTTTTCCCCAACCTGGTCCACCATGCCGGCGTCCACCTCCGCCATGGAGAGGATGGCAGCGCCCTCGGTGTTGGCGGAACGGCTGGCGATGACCTGTTCGAGCTGTCTGGTGATGGCCCGGAATGGCTGATCCAGCTCGGTATACCGGCCATCGGCCAGTCTGGTCAGGTGGTGGATCATTTTATAGATATTGACGGAAAGCGCGGTGCAATTGCCCCGGACAAAGGCCATTCCGAAGGACCGGCCCGCGGTGAGGGCTTGCTCCATCTCGGCCATCAGTTCCAGGGCGTTGTTGTTGGCGGTGAGCAAGGCGCGGAAGTCTTTGTAATGGGCGCGGAAGGCAGCCTGCAGCTCGGTGGGCTTCAGCCTGGGCTTGGTGCGGAATAGCGAGGTCAGTCGGTCAAGAAAAAAGGTCATGTTCTGGTCGCCTGCGTTGGGCTGCTCTGAGAGGTCGTTGCCTTTCAGCATAACGGAAGCAGGCCCATCGAGGGAATAAAAAAGAAAAGCGGTGAAAAAGGAAAAACGATACCGCACATGCGCGGAGGCGCAGGAGCGGGTGAATTCCACACGGATGCTTTTTTTGCGCCTGGGCGGGGTCTCCTTCCAGACCCGCGCGTCCCGGGAGGCGAACCTCCCGGGACGCACGGACAAATCAACAGAGGTTTGTTTTAATGTTCAAGCTTGAGCCCCCATCCTTCAAACATGAAGAGGATGGCAAAGCCGAACCACATGGTGTAGATCACGTAGCCAACCAGGGAAAAGATCACCAGCACCGCTTTGTCCTTGATGCTTTGCGCTTCGATTCCGTAGTAGTTGTAAGCGGGTTCAACGGTTTTGGTTCGCACCTGGTAGAGCATTTTTGATTCCTTGAATTTTTCCTGTTTGGTCAGGCTTTTCTCCATGGATTTCAGTGCGTTGTACCAATCAAACATCACCTGCTTTTCGTTTGCCCCGTATTTGGCGCTCACCGCCTGACCGTCATTGGCGAACATGGCGTCCGCATCCGCGAGCACCGCGGTGAGGATACCGCCGAGATCGCCGTTGACCGTGATCTCTTGGTCGCCGGCCTGCACCGTTGCTCCGGCGTGCTGCAAGACGGTGGTCAGCCGCTGGGCGGAAAGACCTTCGTCGGTTTTAATGTTCAGGGTAATAATCTCCCCCTTGAAGGCCTCGGCATTTTCCCTGGCTGCGGGGATATAGTACGATGATTTCTTGGAAATGGAGTTGTACATGCTGTCCATGTAATCCAACATGTTCACCTTCTTGCCTTCCCCGGGGTAGAGCGGTGAAAGCAGAAGCGCGAAAACGATCCAGAAACCGACCATCATCACCAGGCCGCCGCCGAATTCTTTTTTATTGGCAATCATACGTGAGCCTCCTTGCTGGCATGTGCGTCACCCTCTCCCTTGAGGGTTTTGATATTGGTGAAAAAGATGTAGAAAACCCAGAGGGCGAAAGCGCCCAGCACCACAAAGAATATGTAGGTGCCCACGGTTTCCAGGAGCTTGCCGGTTGCCGTGGACATGGGGATCATCTCCATGCTGGCCAGCTTCGAGGGCAGGGCAAAGGCCCGGTTGACAAAGCCGGCAGAGGTGGCCACGGCGTAAAGCCCGCAGATGGTGGCGCCGCTGACCACCTTGGTGATGAGGGAGCCGACCTGGATGCCGATCAGGGAGCCCAGGAGCATGCCCATGGCCAGGGTATAGAAGATGAAGCCGTAGACCGCATACTGGCTCAAGCCCGCATAGCCCGCGGTGAAAATGATCTGGAAGATGTCGGTGCCCACGGTGGTGGCTGAGGAAACGCCCAGCACGTAGACGAAGATCGGGAAGGTCAAAAAGCCGCCGCCCACGCCCATGATGGCCGCGGCCAGACCGACGATGAAGCCGCTGATCACCAGAAAGAGCCAGGAGATTTTGCGGCCGCCCGGGGTAACGCCCTCGTCGAACTGGATCATGGGAGGCAGGTTGACCCCCTGGAGTTTTTGCGCCAGATTGGTCATGCCCGATGCGCTTGCCGCAGTGGAGGCGGAATCCGTCTTGGCGGGTTTTGTCTTGCGGGTCTGGCGGAAAAAATCCATCAGCGCGTAGGAGCAGAGAAAGCCCAGCATCAGGACATAGATGGTGGTGATGAAGGCGTCGCTCAGCACAGGGTTCATTTCATACAGGGTGCGGTTGACCCAGCCGCCCAGGGTGGCGCCGCCGATGGAGCCGATCAGAAACACCACGGCCAGGGCCACGGAGACATTGCCCAGCTTGCGGTGCAGAACGCTGCCCATGATGGCCTTGGCAAAGATGTGGAACAGGTCGGTGCCCACGGCGAGGATGCCCTTAACCCCGGCGCTCATCAGGGCCGGGGCGATGATGAAGCCGCCGCCCGCGCCGATGCAGCCGGTGATCAGGCCGGCGACGATGCCGACTCCGATGGAGGCGAAGAAGATGGTGGGGGTGTAAAAGGCCGGGGCGTAGGCGGTTTTGCCGCCGATCATGCCGGGCAGCGAGCCCACTACCTCGTCGGCAAAGGCTATGCCGCCGATGAGAATGGGGATGAGCAGCAGGCCGAGGATGATCAGCCGCCTGCGGTCTCGCAGGATGGTGTTTGAGATGTCCATTTCCCATTTCGCGTGGGCGCGGGCGCCCGTCATCATGAAATGGTGCAATTGCCTGAAGAACTTCATAATTGTACTCCTCCTTCCTCGTTGAATAATAAAAATACCTCGGTTCCCCTTGGTTGTGCAGTGTTCGTGAATGTTCCTACGGGACGCGCTCCCTGGCCGCCTCAAGTTTTTCCAGCAGGGTTTCAAATTCCACCGGCTTGAGCAGGTAGTCAAAGGCCCCGTTTTTGATGCCCTCTTCTCCTTCGCTGGCCGAGGCGTGGCCGGTGAGGATGACCACCCGGCTTCCAGGGCGGATCTTCTTGATCTCCCTAAGAACCTGGCCGCCGTCCATGTCCGGGAGGCGCATATCCAGCAGGATCACGGCAAAGTCGCTGGCCGCAACCCTGGCGATGGCCGCGCTGCCGCTGAGCACTCCTTCTCCGGCAAAACCCCGCTTGCGCAACCGCTGCACCAGGGTGGAGACGAATTCCTCTTCATCGTCAACGACCAGAATGGGAAATTCGGACATTTCTGTTCTCCTGTTTTACTGGGCCGTGATTGGCAGATTGACCCGGAAGATGCAGCCGCCCTGCCTGCCGTTTCGCACTTCGATATCCCCGCCGAGCCGTTCGACGATGCTGTACGAAATGGCCAGCCCTATGCCGGTGCCGCTTCCCGCCTTTTTGGTGGTAAAGAACGGCTCGAACACCTTTTTCAACCCCTCTTCCGACAAGCCCGGCCCGTTGTCGGCAAACTCCACCGCAAGCTGCCCGTTGCCGCGGCTTGTGCTGATGGTGACCGCTCCGTCATTGCCGATGGCGTCGAGGGCGTTGTTTAAAATATTGAGAAACACCTGCTGCAACTGGGCGCTGTCCGTGGTGATCGCAGGCAGGGCGGGGTCGAGGTTGCGCCGGATGGCGATTCGGTGATTGGCCGCCTCTTTTTCCAGGAAAGAGACGGTTTCCTCCACCAGGGTGTTGATGTTGGCCGGCGCTTTCAGCCCTTCGGTGGAGCGGGAAAAACCCAGGAGCCGATGGGTGATGGTGCTGGCCCGCTTGACCTGGGCCTTGATCTTGGCAAAGGCGGTCCGGTATTCCTCGCTGTTTTTCAGATTCGCCGGATCTTCCTCGTCCAGCAGCTCGTCCAGCCAGCCGGCCTGATCGCCGATGATCTGCAGGGGGTTGTTGATTTCATGGGCCACATTGGCCGCCATCCTGCCGACCAGGGCCATTTTCTCCGAATTGCGGATGCGGTCGTAGAGCACCATCCGCTGCTGGTCCGCGTCCTCCACCTTGTTCATCATGGAGCGGACCAGGAATGTGGCAACACCGAGGATGAGCAGGGCGGCGCAGGCGATGATCAGGTGATCGCGCTGCCGGGCCCGGTAAAAATCGGCGAGGGAAGTTTTGATATCCGTTTTCAGCACCAGGGTCCAGGCGTTGTTTTTCATGCCGGTGGTGGCGTACAGAGCCCCCTGGGAGTGGTGGATGGTCAGATCGCCTCCCGTGGCAAGCAACCCTTTTTCCACAGAGGGAAGGGCGGTGAGCCCCAAGCGGCTCGGAGTCTGCAGTTCGCCCTGGTGGTTGAGGATAAAGGCGTCCCCGCCCGGGCCTACCTCGGCGCTGGCCAGCAGGGCGTTGAACAGCTCGGAATTGATCGTGGACCGCAAAGCCCAGGAGCGGGAAGGGTCGGTCACCGCCACGATGAAATGCGGCACCCCCCGGTAGCCGGTGAACACGTCGCTGATGTATCTGCCGCTCTGCATGACTTCGGCGAACCAGCGCGCTTCGGCGTAATTTTTGTCCTTGAGATCCTCGGCGAAGGGACCGACGTAGTTGCAATGGCTGCCGTCCCGGGCGATGAGGCCGAGATCGACGATGACTCCCTGGCGGTTCATGGCTTTAAAAAGTTTTTCCAGATTGCCTGGGGTGCTGAGCCAGTCAAGGTCATAGAGTTCCGCGTAGCCGGCCAGGATGTTTTCCTGGCTGTCGAGGAAGAGGTCGATGATCTCCCTGCGGCTGTCAGCCAGGCTGGTCAGCTCCACGGTGGTCTTGTTCAGCCATGACTTCTGGTAAAAATGGGAGGCGGTCCAACTGATGAACAGGAGGGGGATAATGGCCACCAGAATGACCACCACGACAAAAAGCTGCTTCTGCCGAGCGTAGTACGACTCGCGCGAGCGAACCTTGAGGGCGCTGCCGGGGATGGTGGCGGTGTACATCTTCATGGCTGGTCGGCATATTCCTGAAGCGGGGCGGCAGGGGCGAGGCTTTCCAGTCTTTTCAGCTTCCGCCAGAGGGAAACCCGGTCTATGCCCAGAACCTGGGCAGCCCGGGACTTGTTGCCCGCCACATGGGCCAGCACCCGTTGCACATATTCCTGCTCCAGTTCCAACAGGGTGGGGAATCTTCCTTCCGGCGGATACCCCTCGAGCACCCGGGAGGCGGCGGCCAGGGGGCGGATCTCGATGCCTTCGCCGCTGACGATGAAGTGGCGGTTTATGGGGGAGGGTTGTTTGTGCATTTCTGTCGGCCTTGGCTGGGATGATTACTGATTCAGCAGGGTTTTGGCGGTTTCATATTCCCCCGCTTCGGCAAAGGCGGCGGCGGTGGCGGAGCTGTCCAGCAGGTTCTTTTTTGCCTGATGGGCCGCCTTGATCCGTTCCACCAGGATCTCGATGTCAACGGGTTTTTTCAGATAGTCAAACACGCCGAGCCGTCTCGCTTCGGCCTCGTCCAGATCGTTGCCGTGTCCGGTCTGGATGATGACCTGGATGTTGGGGTAGATCTGCCGTACCCGCCGCAACACCTCCATGCCGTCGATGCCCGGCATTTTCAGGTCGAGAACCATGACGTCGGGCTCCTTCTCGCCCACATAGCCCAGGGCTTGTTCGCCGTTGAGCGCGGTCTTGCTGCCAAGATCCCGCAGGTCAAGACGCTCCGACAGGGTTCTGATGAAATCTTCTTCGTCGTCTACCAGCAGAATTTTGATGTCGTCCATGATGTCCTCAAGGTCGGTTGGCGGACAGCAGTGGCGGCTGTCCTATGGTTTTTTCCGGTGGGAGGGGCGTTGTGCCTCCGCGTCGCCTTCCAGCAGGGAGAGGGCGGTGTCAAATTCTCCGGCCTGGGCGAAGGTCGCGGCGGCCATCGCGTCCCCGAAGCGCCTGAACAGGGATTTTTTCCCCTGCCGTTTTTTCCTCCGGCCAAGGGCGGCGGAAATGGATTTTTTCAGGACGGAGGTGTCAAAGGGGGCGATGAGTTCATCGGCTGCTCCGGCCTGCATCCCGGCGATGGACAGCGGGATGTTGTCCGGCCGGTTGATGAGGATCACCTCGACCTCGGGTATGTTCTCTCGAATGGCGAGCAAGGGGTGCAGCGCCTCGCTGCCTGCCTGCCGGATATCGAGCAGGACAATCTCCGTCCCGAGGGGGGGCAGGGGCGGTGACTCTCCGGACAATGCCACCGTTATTCCCCAGCCCTGCAGCAGCCCCTGCATTGTTTCGGCAAAGCCTGCGTCGCTTGAAACAATGAACGCGGTCGCCTGCATGGTCGCCTGTCCGGCTCCGGTTCTTATCGCGCCGAATCCGTGGCGAAAACGCCGTAGGTCATGCGGATGCCGCCCAGCCCCAGCGATTGCAGAAAGTCTTCACCGCCCGGCGGGAGGTTGGGGCTTTTTGCCAGGAGAGCGGCCTCGGCATGAAGCCCTTCTTCGGCAAAGGCGGCGGCCATGAAGATCTTTTGGAATTGGTTGATCGCCCTGTTCCGGATGGGGACCGGCGCCATGTTTTTGGCGGTTTCCCATTCTCCTGCTTCGGCAAAGGTGATGGCCGTCATCCATTTCTGAAAGGTGTCGAGTGTTTTCATGGCAACCTCCGCAAATGTTGAGCTGTTTTCAGCGCCGCGGAACAGATGGGCGCTGTTGCTGTGTGATATTACAAGGATCGTGCCATGGTTTTATTATGTGTGAAAACAGCAAGTTGTAAAAATAGAGCCCCCAGTGAAACAGGCGGGCAGAACATTATGAAACGAAGGGAAACGAATTGGGCCGGGTTTGCAGGTGGGGTGTATCGTGCCGGGCATGCTGCGCCGCTCGTTATAATTGCTGACAATGGAGAGGGTGTGCGACTTCTCACCTGTAGTGTGGGGCGCGGTCTGCTGTTGGGAGCGAAAAAAAGAATTGCTTTCTGGTGCACGATGAGGTACTTGAAACATATGGGGACAATGTGAAACATTGTTGCGGGTTGCACGGTGTTCCCTCTCCCCAACCTCCTCCGCCAGTTCAACCCAGGCTCCGGGGGGGATTTTGCAAGAGGATCAATGGTCCGAGGCCAATGGTGGAAAACCGAGGAAACGAGAATTTTTGCCCCGATCTCATCGAGATTCTCAATGGGGTGCCGCACGGCATCGCCCTTGTCGATCAGGATCTCCGAATCATCATGATGAACCGCTTTCTCGAAGCGCTTACCGGCTATTCGGGCGAGGAGGTTCGCGGCATATACTGCGACCATGTGCTGCGCACCGGTTTCGGCAGAAACGTGCAGGTGTTTCGTCAGTCCCTGGACTCCGGGGTTGCGTGCAGCATCGAGGGTGATATCCTCGGCCTGAACCGCGAGAAGATCCCCATGCGTTTCACCGCCACCCCGGTTGTGGAGCGCACCGGAGGGCGGCAGGCGCTGGTTCTGGTCCTTGAAGACATCGCCGACTGTCAGAAGACAGGAGGCAAGAAGGAGGCGGGGACGGCCAAGGGGTTGCTGGGGCACAGCCCCAAGATGCAGGAGATCTTTGAACTCCTGCCGGTTCTCGCCCATACCGATTCCTCGGTGCTGATCACCGGCGAAACCGGCACCGGCAAGGACATTCTGGCCGAAGCCGTCCATCTGGCTTCCCGCCGGAGCAAGTATCCCTTCATTAAGGTGAATTGCGGGGCGCTGCCGGAAAGTCTGCTCGAATCGGAGCTATTCGGCCATGTGCGGGGGGCGTTTACCGGAGCGCACGCCGACAAGCACGGCATGTTTCAGCTTGCCCAGGGCGGCACCATCTTCCTTACCGAAATAGGCGATTTGCCCCTGCCCCTCCAGGTAAAACTGCTCACCGTGCTGGACGACCGGGAATTCTTCCCCCTGGGCAGCCAGAAGAAGGTCCGGGTCGATGTGCGGCTGATCACCGGCACCCACCGCGATTTGAAGCAGTTGGTTGAGGTGGGCAGGTTCAGGGAAGATCTTTTTTTCCGCCTCAATGTCCTGCGGGTACACCTGCCGCCCCTGCGCGAGCGGGATGGGGATGTGCGGCTGCTCATAGACTATTTCCTCCAGATGTTTGCCGCCAGCTTCAAGAAAAACGTGAAAAAGCTCTCCTCCCGGGCCTTGCGGCTGCTGGGCGGCTATCGCTATCCGGGCAATGTCCGCGAGCTGCGCAATATCATTGAGTACGGGGTCAATATCTGCCGGGGCGAGGTTATCGATATCGAGCACCTTCCTCCCTATGTGCTTGCCGACGCGGGCACCCCGCCCAGAACGGCGGCCGAGGCCGTTGCGCCCGGTTCCCCCTTATCCGGAGGTCCGGATGAGGAGCTTCCTGACAACGCTGTAAGCTGGAGCTCCATTGAAAAAAGGAAGATCCTCACCGCGCTCATGCAGACCGGCGGCAGCCGCACCGGCGCGGCCAAGGCGCTTGGCTGGGGCCGCACCACCCTGTGGCGGAAGATGCGGGAATACGACCTTGGGTAAGACAGCATGAAGATTCTGGCAACCTTGCAGAATAACGATATCGCCCCGCGTTTCGACCTGGCCACTGAAATTCTCATCGCCAGCATCGTCCGGGGAAAGATTTCCGGGGAGCCGCGCACGGTGTTGCTGCCCGGGCCGGGAAGCGATGCGCTGTGCAGCCTGATCATCAAGGAAGAGGTCTCCCTGGTGATCTGCGGCGGCATCGAGGAGTCGCATTTCCAGTATCTGGTCTGGAAAAAAATAGAGGTGATCGACAGGGTGATCGGTCCCGCGCCACGGGCCATCGAGCTGGCCATTGCCAAGCAACTGCGGCCCGGGGGTATTGTCCGGACGGAAAGCACAAGGAGTGCCCGGTTATGAGCGAAAATCGTTCAATCAAGCGCAATTGCCCCATATTCTGCGGCCTGTACGGCAAGGATCTTTCTCCCCAGGCCCGGTACCGGTGCATGTGCAACAGCCTTTTCATCGTGATGCTGGCCATCACCCTGATTCCCCTGTCGATCACCTCGGGGCTCAATTTTTTCCAGTATCAGCAGCTCGTGCGGGAGGATTCCCGGGCCAATGCCCGCTGGAACGCGGAAAGCGCCAGGGCGACCATCAACGCTTACCTGGAAAAACTGCAGGCGGCGATCACCGTGGTTATCGACAGCCACAGCTTCGAAGATCTCTCCGATTCCCAAAAACTCGAGCAGATTTTCCGGCAGCTCAAGAAGGAGCATCAGGGGCTGGTCGATCTGAGCGTTGTCGGCGCGGACGGCATCCAGACCGCCTATGTCGGCCCCTACCGGCTGGCGGGCAAGGATTACAGCGACAGTCTCTGGCTGCATAAGGCCCTGGCCCGGCGGATGTATGTCAGCGAGGTTTTCACCGGGTTTCGCAATGTTCCCCATTTCGTGGTGGCAGCCAGCAAGAAGGATCCCTCTTTGGATCGGTACTGGGTGATCCGGGCGAGCATCGACACAGAAACCCTGGATCGTTTTCTGGCCCTGGCCGACACCGAGGTTCTGGAGGATATCTTTCTTGTCAATGACAGCGGAATTCTGCAGAGCGGTTCCCGCTTCCATGGCGACGTTCTGGAGAGTTTCCAGCTCACCCGCAAACCCAAGCAGAGCGACATCATTATTTTCGAGGAGATGCGCGGCAGCAGCAGCTTCTACCGGGCCGTGAGCCGGATTCCGAACACGCCCTGGCTGTTGGTTCTTGACCAGCAGGGAGCCGAGTCCAGGAAGATCTGGCACATCTTCAAGGGGCGGCTGCAGCTCACCCTCGGTCTTTGTTTTCTTGCCTCGGGCGGGATGGTTTTCTGGCTTTCCCGCTTTTTGGCGGGCAAGTTTCGCGAGGCCGATGAAGCGCGGGATTCGATTTTGAGCGAAACGGAACATTCCAACAAGCTGGCCTCCATCGGGAGGCTGGCCGCGGGCGTTGCCCATGAGATCAACAACCCCCTGGCTATCATCGGGGAGAAAGCGGGTTTGATGCAGGATCTGGTCGGGCTGGAACAGGACTTCCGCCACCGGGAAAAGTTTCTCGATCAACTGGCTTCCCTGCAAAACGCGGTGGTACGGGCGAGAACCATCACCCATCGGCTGCTCGGCTTTGCCCGGCGGATGGAAACGTCCCTGACCCTGGTGCAGCTCAACGGGATCATCACGGAGGTCTTGAGCTTTCTTGAAAAAGATGCGGCCTACCGCAACATCCATATCATTCTGCAACTCCAGGAAAACCTGCCGGTCATCCGGGCGGACCACGGTCAGTTGCAGCAGGTGTTCTTGAACGTGATCAACAACGCCATCGACGCGATCCGCAGCGACGGCGAGATCCATATCACCTCCCGCCGCGAAAACCAGAAAACGGTGATGGTGGCAATCTCCGATACCGGGCCGGGGATTGCCCAGGATGTGCTCAGGCACATCTTTGATCCATTTTTCACCACCAAGGGCAACGAGGAGAAAAAGGGCACCGGCCTGGGGCTGTCCATCACCTACGGAATCGTGCAGAAAATGGGGGGAAAAATCGAGGTGAGCAGCGAGGTCGGAGTGGGCACCACCTTTATCATCACTTTTCCGGTTTACAAAGAAGGCAGCGAGGAAGAAAGCAATGACCGCGCGTAGGATTTTGATTGTTGACGACGAGGTTGATTTCGGGACAACCCTGGCTGAGCGATTGGAACTGCGGGGCTATGCCGCCAAAGCGGTGAGCGGCGCCCAGGAGGCGATGGGGGTGCTCGCTGACAATTGGCGGCCGGACGTGGTCCTCCTCGATCTGATGATGCCGGGCGTGGACGGCCTCGCCACCCTGGACCTTATCAAGCAGCACGACCCCAAGATCCAGGTGATCATCCTCACCGGGCACGGCTCCACCGAGAGCGGCATCCTCGGCATGCAGCGCGGCCTGTTCGATTACATCATGAAGCCGGTGGACATCGGCGATCTGATCGTCCGGATCAACGAGGCCGGCGCCCAATAAAGGGTGATTGTCCTTGACCGCCAATTTTTTTTTGGTATGGTTCGGCGTGGGCGGGACTGCCCGGTGAAATCCGCGGCGAACTGCCGTACGGGTTATTTTTTCTTCATTCATCACAGCCATCCTCTTCAACATGAGAAAGTCGATCATGCGTACATCAGAGACCATCATTACAGCCTTCACCGCTGCTCTGGCGAGCCTGGCCTTGCCCGCGGCTGCTTGTGCCGCGGGGGGCGGCGGGCATGCCGACATGGGGGTGTCCCTTCCTCTCTACAGTGTTCTGCCCTTTGCGGGCATGCTCCTTTCCATCGCGCTTTTCCCGCTGCTGGCGCCGAAGTTCTGGCATCATCATTTCGGCAAGGTTTCCGCCTTCTGGGCCGTGGTTCTGGTGGTTCCCCTTGTGCTTGGATACCAGGGGGCGGCAGTGTATGAAATCCTCCATATCGTGCTGGCCGACTATGTTCCGTTCATCATTCTGCTCGGCTCTTTGTATACGGTGTCAGGCGGGATTCTGCTCAAGGGCACGCTCCGGGGCACTCCGGCGCTCAACACCGGAATCCTCGCCATCGGCACCATCCTGGCCTCCTGGATGGGAACCACCGGCGCGGCCATGCTCCTGATCCGTCCGCTTTTGAGGGCAAATGCGCACAGGCAGAACCGGACATTCATGGTCGTCTTTTTTATCTTCCTGGTCGCCAATGTGGGCGGTTCGCTCACCCCGCTCGGCGACCCTCCCTTGTTCCTGGGATTTCTGCGGGGCGTGCCTTTTTTCTGGACCTTCCATCTTCTTCCCCACATGCTGGTGGCGGCAGGCATCCTGCTGACCCTCTATTATCTGCTGGACAGGCATTACTACCGCCGGGAAGGGATCACCGCCGCGCCTGACGACGGCGCCCAAGAGCCGATCCGCATCGAAGGTTCATACAATTTCATCTTTCTTGCAGGCATTGTCGGGGCGGTCCTGATGAGCGGCATGGCCAAATGGGGCGACATCTCGATACTCGGCATCCACCGCGGCGTGCAGGATGTGGTCAGGGACGGCTTGCTGGTCCTGATGGCTATTCTTTCCCTGGCGGTTACCCCCAGGACCCTGCGGGAGGCGAACGCCTTCACCTGGTTTCCGATTCAGGAGGTCGCCATACTCTTTATCGGGATTTTCCTGACGATGATCCCGTGCCTCAAGATCCTCCAGGCAGGATCGCAGGGCGAACTGGGTTTTCTCATCGCGGCGGTGCGAGAACCGCTCCATTACTTCTGGATTACCGGCATACTCTCGGCCTTTCTCGATAATGCCCCTACTTATCTGACCTTTTTGAGCACGGCCATGGGTGGCTTCTATCCCGGGGTCGCCGAAAGCGAGGCGGTCATGCTCCTGATCGAGGAAAACCCCCTCTATCTCCTGGCCATTTCCGCAGGTGCGGTATTTTTCGGGGCGCTTACCTATATCGGCAATGCGCCGAACTTTATGGTGCGATCCATAGCAGAGGAGGCGGGGACGCCCATGCCCACTTTTTTCGGATATCTGTTCAAATATTCGGCGCCCATTCTGGGAAGCGTTTTCGTCGTAATATCAATTATTTTCTTTATCTGACATAAGGGGGCCCCATGAAAATAGAGAAGATCCTGTTCCCGACCAAATTCAGGGAGTTCGCCTTCGAGGCTCTGGAGTCCTTGCTTGTACTCAAGGATGTCGGTCTTCGGGAGGTCGTGCTGCATTATGTCATCCCGCGGGAAGAGGTGGGTTTTGTTCCGTACGGCGGTTATTTGAAGGATGAGGAGGAGCGGTTGCGCGAAGAGACCCGGATCCGCTTTCAGGATTGGCAGCAATCTCTTTCCGCGCACGGGATAGGGAGCAAGATCGTCATCGAGGTGGGAGACCCGGTTCCCAACGTCCTGGCCCTTGCGGAAAAAGAAAAAGTCGATTTGCTCGTTGTCGGGAAAAAGAAAAAGACAGGCCCGGAGTTGTCGTTTGTGGGTTCCCACACCCTGCAGTTGATCACCCGCAGCACCGTGCCGACTCTGGTGAGCAAGCACATGGTGGAGTATGAATCATCCGGGCAAATGGTGACGCGTCTCAATGATACGATCTTCCAGCGGCCTCTTTTGGCCACGGATTGGTCGGAGCCATCAGGCCGGGCTCTCGAACTGCTTTTATCCATGAAAAATGTTGTTGGCTCGGTGTCCGTGTGCCATGTCATCGGGGTCAAGATTGCCAAGAACCTCGACAAATCCGGGTTGCATCTCCTGGAAAAAGAGAGCCGGAAGAGGCTGGACCGCTATTGCGAAAGATTGACCGCCGCGGGCATTCCTGCCGCGCCGCATCTTGGCGCAGGGAGGAGTGTCCTCGAAATAATTCGCATTGCCCGGGAAACCCATGCCACCATGATCATGATGGGGACCACGGGAAAAGACCGGCTCCATGAATTTTTTCTGGGGAGCAATTCGCACCGGGTGGCCGAGGCCTCGGAACTGCCTACGCTTTTGGTGCCGTAGCCTGGAGGGGCTCGCAGAAATTGCGGCCTGCGGGTGCTCCCCTTTTTTCTTGACACCCGTGCTCCAGCCATTGTAACCACAATGGAGTTTTTTCCCGATGTGCTGTCGTGTTGCGGGCCGAAGCGCAACGGGACAAGGCTAACCTTCGCCAGGCAGAAAATACTCGTATGAAACAACGCATCCGGAAACAACAGCGCGGTTTTTCGGTGCTGGAACTGTTGATCGTCATGATCATTCTCTTGCTGCTTGGCTCCCTGTTCGGACCAAAACTCTTGGGCACAGAGGGGAAGGCTCACCAGAAGACGGCCAAGACCCAGATCGAAATGCTCATGGCGGCCATGGAGGCTTTTCGCCAAGATGTGGGCCGCTATCCGACCCAACAGGAAGGGTTGGCTGCTTTGGCCGCCGACCCGGGGGTGAAGAACTGGGACGGCGCCTACCTGAAAAGGGCCGTGCCCAACGACCCATGGGGAAACCCCTATCGCTACAGGAATCCCGGAGAGCATGGCGCGGTGGATATCTTTTCCTACGGGCGCGACAATGAGCCGGGCGGGGAAAAAGAAAACGCCGACCTCGGCAGTTGGGAATGGGTAAGGCCCAAGGCGACAGCAATGTGACCTGCGCCGTTCACCTTGGGGCCGCGCATGTGTTTTTTTGACTTTGGGAGCAGAAAAAGAAGGGGATGTTGATTCGTCGGCCAGCGTATGCTTTCGAGGCGGTTGGAAGAAGATTCTTCAACCGCCTCTTTCTTTTCACCGTGCGACTATTTCCCCACCAGCCGCTCCAAAATCCTGTAGCTCCGCGCCACCATGTTCCTCGGCTCCACCATGAGTCCGGCCTGGATCATGGCGTTGTCGAAGATCTGCTCCACCACGCTTGCAGCCACCTCACCATCCTTCTCCTTCAGCCCGGCCAGCCCCTTGATCAAGGGGTGGCTGGTGTTGATTTCGAGATTCTTGCCGCCGAACTGCTGGAGCCCCTGGCCCGAGGCGCGCATGATCCGCTCCATGCTGCTGGTGACAAAGCCGTCGGGGTTGACCACCATGGCCGGGCTGTCGGTAAGGCGTTTGGAGGCGATGACCTCCTTCACCTGTTCGCCCAGCACCTCTTTCATCCAACCGGTCAGGGTCTCGGACTCCTTGGCGTCCATGGCCTCGGACTGGGCTTTTTCCTTGTCCGCCTCGGTTTCCGTGGGGGCCTCGGGAAGATCGAGATTGCCGCGGTCTGCGGAGACCAGCTTCTTCTCGTCAAACGAGCCCAGGTGGCTCATGGCGAAATCGTCGATGGGCTCCAGGGTGTAGATCACCTCGATGTTGCGTTTTTTGAAGGCCTCGATGTAGGGGCCGTTTTCAATGGCCTCGCGGCTGGGGCCGTTGATGTAGAAGATTTCCTTCTGCCCTTCGGGCATGCGCTCCACATACTCGGCCAGGGAGGTGAAGACCCCGTCTTCGGTCTTGGAGGACTCAAAGCGCAGGAGCTTGGCTGTTTCCTCGCGGTAGGCAAAGTCCGAGATCACCCCTTCCTTGAGGAACATGCCGAAGTTCTTCCAGAATTCGATGTACTTCTCCGGCTCGCTCTTGGCCATTTCCTCCAGGAACTTGAGGACCCGCTTGGTCACCACCTTGTTGATCTTGGCGACCAGGGCGCTGTCCTGCAAGGCCTGGCGGGAGATGTTGAGGGGCAGGTCTTCGCTGTCGATGACTCCGCGTAGAAAGCGCAGCCATTCCGGGAGGATGGTCTTGCTGTGCTGCTCGATCAATACCCGCTGGCAGTAGAGGTTGACCCCAGGCTCCATGCGACCGAAACCCATGGTCTCGAAATTCTCCTTGGGGATGAAGAGCAGGGTTTTGATGGCCAGGGGCGCGTCCGCGGAAAAATGGAGCCGGGTCAGGGGCTCGTCATAGGCATTGGCGATGAATTTGTAAAATTCGGCGTAGGCCTCTTCGCTGATCTCGCTCTTGCCCAGGGTCCAGATGGCCTGCACCGTGTTGATTGCTTCGCCCTTGAGCTTGATGGGAAAGGGAACAAAGCTGGAATACTGCTTGATGATCCGGCGGATGGTAGCCTCGTTGGCATACTCCTTGGCCTCGTCGGTGAGTTCCAGGGTGATGCTGGTGCCGCGCCGGATGCCGGGGCACATGGCGATGGTGAAGGTGCCGTTGCCGTCGGAAAGCCACTCGTGGCCCATGTCGTCCATGCGGAAGGAGCGCGATTTGACGCTGACCTTTTTGGCCACCATGAAGGCGGCGTAAAATCCCACGCCGAACTGGCCGATGAGATTGACCTCCTTGCGGTCGGCCTCGGAGAGCTTGCTGAAAAAGGTCTTGGAGCCGGAATGGGCGATGGTGCCCAGGTTGGCCTCCAGTTCGCCCCGGTCCATGCCGATGCCGGAATCGCTGATGGTGAGGGTGTTTGCCTTCTCGTCAAATTCGATGGTGATTTCCAGAGGCACATGGCTGTCGAAAACCTCCTGCTCCATCACGCTCTGGTGCCTGAATTTTTCCAGGGCGTCCGCGGCGTTGGAGATCAATTCGCGCAGGAAGATCTCTTTTTCCGTGTAGAGCGAATGGATCACGATATCGAGCATCTTTTTTACTTCGGCCTGAAACTCCTTGGTCTCTGTCTGGGGGGTGGTCTTCTCGGAACTCATTGTTTCTCTCTTTAAAAATTGATTCTTTGGGGCAACGCAGGCGTTTTTTTCCGCGGCCCGGAAATGGCAATGTGGGTCAAAAATAATCATCCCCAAGGCTCTGTCAAGCCGTGGCTTGCCGGGATTTGGAAATAGCGGGGGTGTTTTTGTAAGGACTCCTAATTATTTACAACCGCGCCAGGATATGTGATAATCGCACCGTTGGTATTGTTTTCATGGCCCCTTGGGCAGCCCCAGACCCTTTGAAACGGGAAGCGCGATGATCGATGTAGCTGCAGAGTATGTCAGGGATGTGGAAAAGATTGCCCCGTGTCCGGAGGTGGCCTTGGATGTGCTGTCCATGGCCCACGCGCCGGATTGTTCCATTCCCAAGCTGTCGGAAAAGATAGAGCAGGACCCGGGCCTCACCGCCAACATGCTGCACATGGCCAATTCCGCCTATTTCGGCCACATGAAAAAGATCACCTCGGTCAAGGACATCATCGTCCGCATGGGGGTGGACGCGGTCAAGATCATCTCCATCACCAGCGCTTCTGTGGGGCTGCTCCGTTCGCCCCAGGCCGCCTATGCCCTGGGGAGGGGCGAACTCTGGCGCCATTCCTTCGCCGTCGCCATCCTGGCAAACATCATTGCCCGTTACGCCAAGGCCAGGGATACCGCAGCCATCTACACCGCAGGACTGCTGCATGATGTGGGCAAGGTGATCCTCGATCGGCCCTTGCAGGTGGAAAGCTACAACCGGGATGAACACGACGCGCAGACCGACCTGCTGAGCCTGGAGCGGAACCTGCTCCACACGGATCATGCCGAGGTGGGCATGGCCTTGCTGGAGAAATGGGGCTTGCCCGAGGCGGTTGCCGTTCCGGTCGGCCTGCATCATGACATGGACCAACCCCAGTCAAAAAGGATGGGCTCCAAGATCATCTATCTGGCCGACCAACTGGTACATCTCACCGAGTACGACGCAGGCAGTTCCGGGGATTTTTTCTTTGACGTGCTGGCCTACGAGAGCATGAAAGGGGATCTGCCCGAGGTGCCGAACTTCGAAAGCAACATGCGGTTGATCATCGAAGAATTTGTCGACAAGTATCACGATGCCGCCGGGGTGTTCAGCCTGTAGCGAAACGTCCCGGTAAAACATCCGCACCGCAGGCCTCTATACGTCGGAGGCCGTTCCGCCGTCCTCTCACGCCAGGCTGCTTCCCCGATCAGCACCTCCTTCTGGGTATGCTGAAACATCGATGTCCAAAGGGATGGCCTCGCTGTCGGCCAGTTTGGTCATGCCTGTCAGTCACTTGGTTTCGAGGCTGCCGCCGAAATGGAGCAGCGTTTCCTTTTCCTGTTTCCTGCCGGTGGTTCCCCGTAAAAAAACAACAAAATGCTATGGGGGATGACTGCCGATATGCTATAGTTATGGGTATGATCTTCTTGTTTCAATGGTGACCCGGATGCGTCGGCGTTGCAAGCATATAGCAACCCTGCTGTTGCTTTTATTGCTGGTTTACGTGCCGTCTTCTCGAGGGGCGTCATCTCAGCTTCCCGTTTTTCTGTATTTCAATCCCGACTCCATCCAGAACAACCTTTCCGGCCTCAAGGAAACCGTGGACGCCTTTTTGTCTTCCTCGGGCTTTGCTCTTTCCTTTCAGCCTTTTGCCCGGTTCCACGATTTTGACCGCGAAGCGCGGAGCGATAGTTCGGCTTTTCTTTTTATGCCGGAATGGTATCTTCGTCAGGACGGCAATGATAAACGCTTCAAGCCGTTTCTGGTTCCGGTCCGTCAAGGGAAGACATCCTACCGCAAGGTGCTGCTCGTCGGTGCTGATTCGGCGTTGACAACGGAAAATCTGGCCGGGACTACCATTGCCATGACGCCGGTGGGGCAGGCCGGACTTACCGTGCTGGATGAGGCTCTCTTCAAGCGCATAGGCATCCGTGGTAAAGAACTCAATTTCATCACCACCGCCAAGGATTCCGACGCCATCTTTGCCCTGACCCTGCGGCAGGTGAAGGCGGCACTCGTTTCCCAGGACAACCTGGATCATATCGGCAACATCAACCCCCGTCTTCTCAAGACGGTCAAAACCCTTGCCGTTTCGGACCCACTCCCTCTGCCGGTACTCTGTTATGTTAACGGCGCGGTTCCGGCCAAAGAGGTCGAAAGGATGCGAAAGGTTCTTCTTGCAGGCAAAGACGGCGGAAAAGCAGCACGCGTTATGGAAATGCTGCACATCGATGCGTGGCGGGTTCCCAATGCTGAATAACTCGATGCATAAAAGAGTACTCCTCATATTCCTGGTGTTTGGACTTTGGGTCGGTGTCCCGGCGCCGGCTGCAGCCTCCGACGGTCCGATTGCCGTCCTGCTCTCGGACAGCGAAGCGGCCTATGGGCAGCAGGTTTCCATTTTCAGCGAAGAGATAGGGATGCCGGTGCAGGTTTTCAATCTGCATGGCGACCTTGCCCATGATCCCGGCTTGAAGGAAAAGCTTTTCGCTGTCAAGCCGGCTCTGATTTTCGCCCTGGGCGCCAAAGCCGCCTATGCGGCAAAGCTTTGGACCCATGATCGTCAGGATATTCCGGTTCTTTTCGCCATGGTGTTGAACTGGCAGCGTTATAAATTGCTGGACGGCAGCAGCAATATTGCCGGGATCGCCGCCGAAATCTCGCCCGGCGCCCAGTTTGTCAATATGACCATGTTCCTGCCGTCCATGCGGCGTATCGGGCTGATCTACAGTCCTCTTTCGGAAACAATTCTCTCCCAGGCCAGGGAGGCGGCCTCCCTGCTCGGCCTGGAACTGGTAGCCGAGCCCATTGACCGTTCGAATGATTTTCAGCGAGCCTTCAAGCTGCTGGCGGGCAGGATTGATGCCTTCTGGCTGCTGAACGACCCTGTTGTTTACACCCTGGAAAATATGGATTGGCTTGAGAACCGTTGCCTGAAGGAGAAACTTTTCTGCGTCGGGCAGACTCAGAATCTGGCCAAGATGGGCATGGCGTTTACGGTCAACCCGGATTTCGCCCAGATCGGCGGTCAGGTTGCGGCCATGGCCCGCAACATTCTGCTGCACGGTCAGAAGCCCGGAGAGATCGGGGTGATGGGGCCCATCGGCACCCAGCTATTCGTCAATATCAAAACCGCAGAACAGATTGGGCTGTCTGTCTCGCCCCAGGTGCTGGATATGGCCACCTCTGTTATCCCTTGAGCCGAAATCGGCAATGCCGGATATTCCTTCCCCTGCTAACCCGATGAAGTTAAAAGATTTCTCCCTTTTTCCCGGGCGAATGTTTTCTTGATTTTTTATGCCTCGCCCCATAAACTGGAAAGAGTCAGCAGGGTTTTTACGGAGGGAAATTTCTTCACACCCCTGTTCGACGTTTTTCAACTGAGCAAGGGAGAGGGGAGATGCGCAAAAACCGGGTTATGACAACAGCGGTTTTATTGTGTTTGTCCTGTGCCACCGTGACGCTGGCACAGGATTCTCCACCTGTTTCCACCGGCAAGGCCGAAATTGAGGCCTTTGATAAAATGTTCGGTCAGGGACCGCAGGAGGAGGATGTCTATCGCACCGACCGGCTGCTGCTCACCGCCACCGGCTCGCTCAAGCCGGTGCATCTGGCCCCCTCGGTGGCTTCGGTCATCACCGCCGAGGATATCAAGGGCATGGGCGCCACCACCCTGGACGAGGTGCTGGAGACGGTGCCGGGGCTGCATGTGGAGCCGTCGGGAGTCCAGTGGTTCAGCTCGATTTGGTCGATCCGCGGGGTGCACACCAGCCTCAATCCCCAGGTGCTGCTGCTGATCAATGGCGTCCCCTTCACCTCCAGCTACCAGGGCAGCCGCTTCTCTAGCTTCCAGATGCCGGTGGCCATGATCTCCAGAGTGGAGGTGGTGCGAGGGCCGGGCTCAGCTCTGCACGGGGCGGACGCTTTTGCCGGCACGGTCAACGTCATCACCAAGGACAACTTCGAGATAGACGGCACTCAGGCAGGAGCGCGTTACGGTTCCTTCGACACCTCCGGCATCTGGGCTCAGCATGGGGGCCAGTACCATGGCTTTGACGTGGCCTTCGGCGTGGAACGGCGCAAGAGCGGCGGTGACACGGGCAGGATTATCGAACGGGACTATCTCCACGCTGTCGGCGCTAGCGCCCTCTCCAACGCTCCGGGCTATATCAACACCGCTAATGAGCAGCTTGACAGCCATCTCATGCTGCGCAAGGAGAACTGGACCCTGCGTCTTTACGGCTCTATGCAGGAAGCCGCCGCTGGGCCCGGCGGCTTCCAGGCAATCACCTACGGCAATGATGTTGATACAAAATCATTGCTTGCCGATCTTGCCTGGCACAACGACACGCTGGCAGAGAACTGGGAGCTGGAGAGCCGCATCTATTATTCCTATATCTACCAAGATAGCTTTATTCAATATTTTCCCGCCGCCTTTCTCAACATGCTGGGCAATCCCATCTATACCTCTAGGGACGGCGGAGCGGAGGCGGGCGGCTTGTACAAGGGTTTCCGCGACCACCGGCTTCGCATCGGCGTCGGCGCCAAGTCATATGATTTTGGCAGGGATCAGTACAAAAACTTCGGGGCTGCCGCCGTTGCCGACCCGTTCGGAGCCATGGTGCATGTGACCGATCCGGCCCATATCTATATTGACGAGGCGAGCCGGACCCTGTGGTACGGCTTGATTCAGGACGAATGGCAATTTGCCCGGCACTGGACCCTTACCGTCGGTCTGCGTCATGACGAGTACTCCGACTTCGGCTCTACCGTCAATCCCAGAGCGGCCCTGGTCTGGGAGACCCGCTACGATCTGACCACCAAGTTGATGTACGGTCAGGCCTTCCGCGCCCCCTCCTTCGGTGAACAGTACGTCAAGAACAATCCGGTGGTCATCGGCAACCAAAATCTTATGCCGGAGGAGATCGAAACCATCGAACTGGCCTTTGACTACCAGCCCACCAAGAATCTTCGTCTGATCCTCAGCCTGTTCAACTATGAGGCCACGGAGCTTATCGAGGCTGTCGGCCCTAGTCTGCCCCAAGCTTATACCAACAACGGTGAGCAGGAGGGCCGGGGCTTTGAGGTGGAGCTGGACTGGTTGCTGCATCGTGATTTCCGGCTGCGGGCTAACTTTGCCTGTCAGCGTTCGACAAACAAAAAGCTTGACGACGCAGTGGTGCCGGATGCTCCCGGGCAACAATTCTATCTCAATCCCATTTGGACCTTCCTGCCGGACTGGTCCCTGAATGGTCAGTTTTATTGGATCGGCGACCGCCATCGGGCCCAGGGGGATCCGCGCGGTGATATTGCCGATTACGAGGTGGTTAACCTGATAGTGCGACGCAAGAACATCGCCAACAACTGGGAAGCGGCGGCGGGAATTCAGAACCTTTTTGACGAGGTGGGCCGGATTTCCAGCCCCCATGCGGCGGCAGCCCCGGACGGCGCCTATATCCCCTACGATTACCCCATAGAAGGCCGGGCGGTCTGGGCGGAGTTGAAATATTATTTCTAGGTGTTTGTTGGTCCGGCAAGGCATAAGGCTTTGGTTGCCGAAAGGCGGGCAAAGCCTTTTTGCATATAAACGAAGCGTAGGCGGCATATGACAACTCGGAAAAATCAGGTTAGAAAGCGGGACATGTCCTTTGCCAACCGGACCATGACGAAGATTTGGCAGGAGATCCCATCCGAGCAGAATCCCTATTTGGCGGAAGCGTGCCGCTGTCATGGCTATGACATCCTTGAGCTAGCCCAGAAGAGGAGCTTCAGCGAGGTTCTTTTTCTCCTCTTTCAAGGCGAGCTGCCAACTCCGGAGCAAGCCAGGATGCTGGAGTTTCTGTTTGTTTCCATGATCAACCCAGGTCCACGCCACCCGGCCACGCGGGCTGCCATGAACGCTGGGGTTGGAAAGACGACCCCCGCGCACATCTTGCCCATTGGTCTCAATGCACTTGGCAGTGAATATTTGGGTGGGCAAGAGGTTGAGGCGGCTATCCGGTTTTTCAGAAAAAATCTTCGGGATTCTCCTAATGCTCTTGTCGCGGAATGTCTCAAGGGAGAGCGCCCGCACAAGGGTGATTGGCATATTGTGCCGGGATTTGGCAGTCGATTTGGGGAAATCGACCCAATGCCTCTCAAAATTATTGCTCTGCTCCGAACAAAAGGAAGCGGCCAGGCCATCTCCTGGGGGTGCAGTTTTGCCGAGGCCTTAAAGCCATATGGGATGGGATGGTTGTCAACCGGGGTGGTGGCAGCCGTATTGAGTGATCTGGGATTTCTGCCGCAAACAGGAGCTGGTCTTTTTCAACTTATTTGTGCGCCAGGAATTTTAGCCCATGGTCTTGAGTTGACCAACAAACCAATCAGTGCCATGCCTTTTTTAGATGAGGAGCACTATGTTATCGAACCTGAATCTCGCAAAAAGTGATACGTTTTTTTGGGATGAAAAACGTGGAGTAATACGGACCCGCAAAGGGGGGTGGATACCTGGCGAGGCGGTTTATTGTCACGGCTTTGATATGATGGAGAATCTGGTAGGGCAGGCCTCGTATTTTCAGGTTTTGGTCCTCAATGCAACGGGACGCCTCCCGGAAAGGCGACTGGCGGATTGGCTGGAGGCGTATTTTGTTTGCAACAGTTATCCAGACGCGCGGATCTGGTGTAATCAAGTGGGAAGTCTGTTTGGAACCATGCGCGCTACGCCGGTCAGTGCCATAAGTGCAGGCATCCTTGCCTCTGATTCTAAAATGTATGGTCCAGGTACAATTAAGGCCGGAGTTAAATTCTTTGTAGATGCAGTGGCTAAAAAACGAGGGGGGATATCTGTTGAAGAAATTGTACTCTCATGCCAGCGAGGCCCTCGAGCAAAACCCGTAATCCTTGGATATGCGAGGCCTGTAGCCAATGGTGATGAACGGATTGAAGCCATGGAGCGTGTTACAAAAAAACTTGGTTTCGAGCATGGGGAACATCTTTCTTTGGCTTTTGATATTGAAAAAATAATGTTGGAGAAAACCAAAGAACAAATGAATGCATTAGCCTATGTTCTCCCTTTTCTGTGTGACCAGGGTTTTTCCGTTCAAGAAATTTACTGTTTGTTAGCTGCTCTTGTCTATGCTGGAGTTATTGCCTGCTACGCCGAGGCCGCCGATCAGCCGCCGGAATCGTTCTTTCCATTGCACTGCGAAGACATCGACTATCAGGGCAAGCCGCCTCGGCCTGTTCCTGCGTGAGAAGATATTGCGAGACTAAGGGCGCATGACAAAAAACAACATTGTCTGGCACATGGCCACCGTGAACCGAGCGCGCCGGGAAGAGGCGAGCCGCCATCGCAGCATGGTCCTGTGGTTTACCGGTCTTTCCGGAGCAGGCAAATCAACCCTGGCCCACGCAGTGGAGGAGCGGCTTTTCTCCATGGGCGCCCACACCTATGTCTTTGACGGGGACAACGTTCGCCATGGCTTGTGCCGGGACTTGGGCTTCGACAGAGAAGAGCGGAGCGAGAACATCCGGCGGATCGCGGAAATGGTCAAGCTCTTCCTTGATGCCGGGATCATTGCGCTTACCGCCTTTATTTCTCCCTTTCGCGAGGATCGGCAACGGGTGCGGGAGATCCTCGGCGCGGATAATTTTTTTGAAATCTACTGCCGCTGCTCCCTGGAAACCTGTGAACAGCGGGATGTGAAAGGGATATACCGCAAGGCCCGTCTCGGTGAAGTGGCGCATTTCACCGGCATCACCGCACCCTATGAGGAGCCGGAGCATCCGGATCTGGTGTTGGACACTGACCGGCAACCCCTTGCGGAGAGCGTGGAAGCGGTGGTGAAGGCAATCGGGGAGCGGGTATTTTTCGATTGTTGATTACTCTCCCGTTTCTTCCATGTCGTAACGTTCAAAGACAAAAGCAAATTCCTTTGAGATGCGCTCCCGGCTCAGGCCGAACTCCGCCAGTTCCTTTACCTTGTGTTTCCGTTGATAGGTTCCCTGTTTTTCAGCACGTTCCCGTATCGCCTGCCGCAGCTCCTCACTGATTGCAAGGCCGGTGAACTCCATGATCCGTTCAAAGGCGCTGCTCAAGTCGTTGCGCAATTGCTCGTAGGGCAGGATCATGACCCTGTCCGGCGGCAGTTCATTCCGTACATCCATCTCGTAAAGGTAACGGTACAGGTCTACCATTCCCTGGAGGCGATGTTCGTTGTAACGCTGGAGCAACTCCGGCCGGACCTGCTTGATGCCCCATCGGAACTCGATGCTGTTGTGCAGCAGGGAGAGAAAGGACGGCACCACATGATGGGGGCTGCGCATGATGAAGATGAAGCGGGCATCCGGGTAGAACTCCAGCATGGTCTTGAGCCGGAAGGTGGAGAAGTGGGTCTGGGCGATGATCCGGCTTTTTCCGGTGGAGTACAGGTGGCGCCGGAAGCAACCATCCAGAAAGCGCATGGAGCGTAGCCGTGCCTCTTTCGGCTGGCGATCGTGGTATTGGATTTCCGGGTAAGTTCGCTCGTCAAAGGAAAGCATGCCGATGGTGATGAAGTTGGTGTCGTAGTTATGCAAGAAGAGCATCTCCTCTTCCTCGGTCTTGTCCAGCGCCATGCGGTGGCCGGTCCATGCCGGCATCACCTCGCCCTTGCCTTTTTTGATCAGCATCTTCACCAGAGGGTGAAACAGAGCCCGGGCCGTGAGGGCCGGGAAGAAGAGGTGCCAGGTGTGGAAAGGGGCTGCCTCTTCGTGCTGGGTCAGCAGATGGTGGAGAAAGGTGGTGCCGCTTCTGGGATGGCCGATGATGAAGATGGGCTTTTCCACCCTGACCTTGCGGAAGCCGGGGAAAAAGAGGTGGTCCAGGGCCATGGTCAGGGCGGTGAGGATTTTCATCGTGGGTTCGACCAGAAGCCAGGTAAGAAAAACCGGGCCGAATCCGTATACCCGCCAGGTAACGCGAAGGATTCGCAGATAGGTTTTCAGCATGAAAACAAAGCGCATTTTTTATTCCTCTCGACAAGAGCAAATATCTCTTCTTTACTGTCTATTGTAACATCGTATTTCCATACTGGAAAATAGAGGGAAGTCGCAAGCTATTTTGCGGCTTTTGTGTCGCACGGTTAAAGCGGCGAGTTCCCTATATAAAGCCATCCTGGGGGGGGTGTATGAATACTGCGGAAATGATGATCGATCTGTTGAGTCATGTCGGAGTTGAGTATATTTTCGGCGTACCTGGAGGAGCCATTGAGGACCTGAATACCGCGATCTATCACAACAAAAAGGGGGTCAGGCCCATCGTCACCAAGCATGAGGCGGGTGCCGCCTTCATGGCCGACGGCTATGCCCGGGTTTCACGGAGGCTCGGCGTGTGCTGCTCCACGGCAGGCCCAGGCGCCTCGAACCTGATCACCGGCTTGGCTTCTGCCTATGCCGATCAGATTCCGGTCCTGGCGCTCACCGGCCAGGTGGCCACGTCGGTGTTCGGCAAAGGGGCCATTCAGGAATCCGGCTCCGAAGGGGTGAACATCACAAATATCTTCCGGAATTTCACCAAGTACAGCGGCATGCTGATCACGGAAGACCGTGCCCAATACATGCTGCAGAAGGCTGTACGAATCGCCATGAGCGGCCCCACAGGTCCGACCCATCTCAACCTGCCCACCGACATCATGAAGCGTGAGGTGGACCAGAAAAAGCTCTGTTCCCTCAAAATGGATGGCCGTCTTTTTGACAGGGAGAGCGTCAAGCGGGCTGCCGGGTATCTGGCGGCGGCAAAGCGGCCGGTGGTAATTGCCGGCTGGGGGGTCGTTCTTTCCCGGGCCGCCTATGAACTGCTTGAGCTTGCGCAGCTCCTTCAGGTGCCGGTGGCAACCTCTCCCAAAGCCAAGGGAATTTTTCCGGAATCGCATCCCCTGTCGTTGGGGGTATTAGGCTTTGCCGGCAGTCCTGCAGCCAAGGAATATATTATTGAAAATGAGGTGGACGTGGTGCTTGGGGTGGGTACCAGCTTTTCCGAGATGATGACCAGCGGCTGGGACGACCGCATCCATCCCACCGAGCACCTGATCCATATCGATGTCGATCCGGAGAAGATCGGCAGGAATTACTGCACCTCGGTCGCGCTGGTGGGAGATGCCAGGATGAATCTCAAGGAGCTGTGCGAGGCGATCTTGGAAGAGCGCCCGCAGCAGTATTCCGCTGTTCAAGGCAATTCGGTGGAGGAGGGCATCGCGGCCCTGCACCGGAAACACCAGGATGTCCCGGAGGACTTCAGCGGCAGGGAAAATCTTTACCACCCGCAGAAGCTGGTGCAGGACATTCAGCGCGCCTTCCCTGCTGATACCGTATATTTTGCTGATATCGGCACTTCCATGGCCTGGGCAATTCGGCATATGACCATTGACCGGCCGTACTGTTTTTATGTCTCCCTGGGCTTCGGCTCCATGGGGTATGCGGTGGCGGCTCCGGTGGGCGCCAAGCTGGCGATGCCGGAGCGGCCGGTGGTGGCCATGGTTGGGGATGGCTCTTTTCTGATGAACGGGTTTGAAGTTGCCACCGCAGTGGACAATGATATCCCCGTGATCTGGGTGGTTTTCAATAATGCCATGCTGGGCATGGTCCATCATGGGCGGCGGCTTTTCAAAACCCCGATCCCGGACGGGCTGCCGCCTCGTTTCAAGCGGGTTGATTTTGTCCAAATAGCCGAAGGCCTGGGGGCCCGGGGAATCCGGCTTGATGGAGCCAACCCGCTTACGCCCGAGCTGGCTCGCGAGATCCTTGCGGAAGGGCGGCCGACCGTGCTGGATGTCTGGATCGACGAGGAGGTCGTTCCGCCCATTCACAGCCGCATCGCCACCGTGGACAAGCATTTCGGTTGAGATGTACGGGGCTGCCAGGCCTCCTGCCCGCCTCTGCGGCAACAGCGAAGCGGCGCCGCAGCGGATGCGGTCCGGATGATTTCCATGGTTTTCGGCTTTAGCCGGACAGTTGCATTTTTTCTTGCCTTTTCGTTTTTCCCCCCGGTACCATGAAAGAGCCGGGTCGGAACATGCTGTTTTTACAGCCTGTGCTCAATGCGGGAGGAGAATTTTTTTCTTCCGGCATCCATGGCGGGAAAAACAGTTTTTGAACTGCGGCGGAGAGACCATGCGGAAGCGACCGACAATCAGCATATACCTGCTGGGCATGAACATGGTCCTGCTTTGCGTTCTCTTCCCGGCCTTCAGTTATTTTATCCTCAGGGAAACCTTTCAGCTTCGCGATATTCAGCTTGATCGCAACATCAAAATGATCCGGCAGGGTCTGGTCATTCGAAGCGCCTCCCTGGTCCGGAATACGGCCATGAGCGCAAGAGAGGCCGTGGCAGGCTTTGACTTCACCTTTTTACAGAACCTGGTTGCCGAGGTGGTCCGGGACGATCCCGAAATTCTTTACTGTATGATCATGGATCGGTCACGGACAGTTATCGCACATAACGAAAGAAGCCTGGTCGGCAGCTCCCTGACCGGTCCGCTTGACGACAAGGCCGCTCTTTTGATGGATACGACATTTCCCATAGAGCGGCCGAGCGGGAAAGTCCCGGTGGAATATTTCTGGCCGGAGGATGGAAAAGACGGCGGCAGAGTTTTGGAGGCGGTTTTTCCCGTCTACAGCGGGGAGGCGCTTTGGGGAGTAATCCGTTGCGGCTATACTTTGGCGCCCCTTGAGGAGGAAATTGTAAGGGCGCAGGCGGAATGGACCGCGCAGATGCGACAGGTTACCATCAATTTTCTCTATATCCTGCTGGGTTTCTTTCTTGCAGGCCTGGCGGTGGTAACCCTCCTGACCCGTTTCTTTGTGCGGGCGACCAGTGTGTTGCATGCCGGTGTCCGGCAGGTGGCGGCCGGGGAGCTTGATAGGGAAATAGCCTTGCCGGATATGGCTTGCGAGGAATTCGTCGATCTGGCGGCTTCGTTCAACAGCATGACCGAAAAATTGCGCCTGATGCGGCAGCAGCTTGACGACTACGCCCGTTCTCTGGAGCGGAAGGTGGAGGAGAGGACGCGGGAACTTGAGGAGGCGCAGGGCATCATGGTCCGACAGGCCCACGAAGCGGGCATGGCCGAGATGGCGGTGGGTGTGCTGCACAACATCGGCAACGCTATCACTCCGGCGCAGGTGGGGGCCACGACGCTGTGCAACCATCTGGCTGAAAGCCCTCTTCGTTCCAGGCTGGAGGAAGCCGTTGCGCCCTTGCGTGATTTTCTTGAGGGAAAGCGTTTGCTTGCCCAGGAGGAAAAAGAGTATTGCCTCGATATCCTCCGGCATCTGCCCGCTGCGGTCACCGAGGAGTTCGACCGCACCGTCAACGAACTTCGTTCCATTATCGGGAAACATCGGCATATAGAAAGCATTATCCGGCTGCAGATGCGTTATGCCCGGCTGATGGACAACTCCGAGAACCTCGATATCAACAGACTTGTGCAGGATGCGCTGAAAATTCTGGCGTATGATATCGGCAAGCGTCATATAACCATTGAAATCCGGCTTGGGGAGGTGCCCCCGGTCAAGGCGGAAGAGGCGAAGCTTCTCCAGGTTCTGGTCAATCTGATCAAAAACGGCTATGAGGCCATGGATGGCTTCCTCGGCAAAAAGCGGGAGTTGGCCATCTCCACGAATACCCGGGAGGAGAACGGACAACTCCTGGTCCTCTTTTCCGTAAAGGATACGGGGTGCGGATTCACCGACGAGGAAAAGAAGCGCTTTTTCAGTTTCGGATATTCCACTAAAGAGCGGGGCAGCGGGTTCGGGTTGCATGCCTGCGCCAATTACATGATTGCCAATAAAGGTTTTATTGAGGCGGAGAGTGAAGGGCCGGGAAAAGGGGCACGCTTTATTGTGCTTTTGCCTGCCGCAGTCTCGGAGCGGCCACATGCGGAATAAGGAAAAGTGCATGCAACTCTTCCAGTTCGGGGACGGAAAGGCTCGATGAAGGCAGCGGGACAGGGTGTGGAGCAGAAAAAGGAGGGGGGACAAGGCAATGGCAAGGGATATGAAGCAGCAGCCCCGCCGTATTCTGGTAATTGATGATGATCTGGATGTCTGGAAGGCATATCAACTGGTTTTGGCTCCGGAAACGGTGTCTTCCGGAGCATCCGTAGAGAAAATAAACCGTCTTCTTTCCCCAGGGATGGAGAATGATCCGGCAGCCGCGCATTTTTCCCTTTCTTTCGCCGCGCAGGGCCAAGAAGGTTTTGCCATGGTGGAGGAGGCGGCGCGCAGGGAAGAACCATTTGCCCTCGCCTTTGTCGATGTTCGGATGCCCCCCGGCTGGGACGGAATGGAGACGGCAAAGCGAATCCGCGTCGTGGATCCGGAGATTGAGCTGGTTATTGTTACGGCCTATTCCGATCACAGCATTGAGGAGATAGTCCGGGCCGTCGGCTCTTCGGAAAAGCTGCTCTTTTTGCGCAAGCCCTTTGATCCGGATGAAATCAGGCAGCTTGCCCTTTCGCTCACGATCAAGTGGCATCTCGCCCGGCTGGCTGAACAGCAGCGCAAGGATCTCATCGCCTCGGAGCATCGTTTTCGTTCCCTGGTGGAGACAACCAGCGATTTTGTCTGGGAAGTTGATCGTGAAGGATTTTTTACCTACTGTTCACCGGTGAGTCGGGATCTGTACGGGTATGCTCCCGAAGAACTGGTGGGCAGAATATTTTTTGAAGTGCTCGCCGAGCCCGAAAACCGGGATCGGTTTCGGCAGGCCTTTGCCTCCTGTGTGGATTCTGGCAGCCGGTGGTGGGAGGTGGAGCATCGCTGTCTCACCAAGGAGGGACGGGTAATCGTTGTGGAGTCGAGCGGCATGCCGGTGTTTGATGGCCAGGGCCAGGTGTGCGGATATCGCGGGATCGACCGGGATATCACGGCACGGAAGGAGAATGAAACCCAGCGGCAACGGCTGGAGGAGCGGTTTCGGCAGACCCAGAAACTGGAGGCATTGGGAACCCTGGCCGGCGGCATTGCCCATGACTTGAACAACATCCTGACCCCGATTCTTGTCAATTCCCAGCTTGGCAAGATACAGACCGCCGGGAACAATGAACTCCACGCGAAGTTTGAGACCATCGAAAGCTGTGGGCGGCGGGCGGCGGATCTGATCCGTCGTATCCTTTCTTTTTCCAGGAAGCAGAAAATTGAAGTGCAGCCGCTTGATCTGTGTCAGCTGATCCAGGAATTCACCAAGATGTTGAGCCGGCTGATTCGGGAGGATATCACCCTCAATGTCGCGCTCCCGGAAAAATTATGGGCCGTGCTGGTCGATCGCAGTCAGATGGAGCAAGTGCTCATGAATCTGGTGGTCAATGCCAGGGACGCCATGGAGAAAGGCGGCGAACTCAGGATCAGTGCGGAAAACACGAGGGTGGCCGCGAACTCACTCTACGATGTCGACTTGCGGGAGATTTGTGGTGATTTTGTTGTGCTTGCTGTCAGCGACCAGGGCTGCGGCATCGATGCGAAAAAGATGACCATGATCTTTGACCCCTTTTTCACCACCAAGGAAGTGGGCAAGGGAACCGGGCTTGGTTTGGCCACGGTGCACGGGATTGTCGCCCAGCACGATGGCCATATTTTAGTGGAATCCGAGGAGGGCAAGGGCAGCACTTTCAAGGTCTATCTGCCGAAAAGTGAAGATGCTGTTTCTGGGGAAAAGAAGGAGATCACCTCGCTCCACCTGGAGGAGGGAACGGAAAGCATTCTGCTGGTGGAGGATGACGTCGAAGTGTTGCAGATTTTGGCCGCAACCCTGGAGGGACTCGGCTATAAGGTTGCGGCGGTGGCCAACGGGAAGGACGCCCTGGATATTTTTGCAAAGAAGGGAGCGGAAATTGATATGCTGGTGACCGATTTGATTATGCCGGGTCTGGGAGGCAAGGCCTTGGGCAGGGCGGTCAGGGATCGGATACCCGATCTGCCTATCCTCTATATGACCGGGTACGCCTTTGATGTTGAGACACAGGAACTGGAGGAGGAACGAGGTTCCGCCCTGCTGCAAAAACCTTTTGCCATGGATCATTTTGCTCGGGTGGTCCGGAAATTACTGGACTCCAGGCCATAGGCCTTGGGTGAATGGTCATTTTCTTTGTTAAACGGCAGGGCCGCCGGTTTTCTAGAGGGCGGGGCTGAGCACTATCTCCTCCTGGAGATGCATAAGACGATCAATGTCCAGGAGAATGGTCACGCCCTCGGGGAGTTTGGCCATGCCCAGCAAACACTGACTGTCAACCGTGCTCCCGAATTTCGGGGGATCTTCCACATCCTGTTCCTTGATGCTGACCACCTCGGATACCGAGTCGACAATGATGCCGATGAGCCGGGAGCCGGTGAGGCCGGAAACCTCCACCACGATGATGCAGGTGCGGGCATCGTATTCCGCGCTTTCCATGCCGAACTTGCTCCGCATATCCATGACCGGAATGATCTTGTCCCGTAAATTGATGACCCCTTTAAAAAAGGGCGGCATCTGCGGCAGCTCGTGGATGGAGATCAGGCCGATGATCTCCCGGACATCGAGGATGCCGAGGCCGTAACGTTCATCGCCCAGGGTGAAGATAAGATACTTGCCTTCTCGGGAGGCAAGGGCCTGATCGATGCCCAGCTTTTTGGCCGCGCCCCGGGGCGCGCCCTTTTCCTGGCCTGTGCCTGCCGCGCTCGGCAGGTTCTTGCAGGCGATATCGGCAAAGCGGGTGTCGACAAAATCCGCGAGATTGATGCGCCGGCCGATCTCCATCTTGCTGGTCATGTAATCCTGGATGGTCTCCAGGTCTTCCTTGACCGGATAGAGGTTGTCCGTGGTGATGCCCTGGGGGTCGGAAAGCACATTGCGCAGCAGGGCGGGCTCCAGGCCGATTTTCTTTTGCGGATCGAGGAAGTTCACGGCGATTTCCGCTGCCTCGTCGACATGATCCCGGATATAGATGCCGGATTCCACCAGCATGGTGGTGAATTCCTGCACCGCCTCCGGGTATTTCTTGAGAATTTCATCCCGGAAAACCACGACGCAGCAGGGGTGATCCTGCCACACCTCGCTGGAGAGAAACTGCCGCTCGGCAATGCCTGCGGTAATGGCCCGAGAACCGATGGGCTCGGCCACCAGGAAACCGCTTGCCTCGGCATTGTCCTTTAAAAATTCCGGCATGGCCACCGGCGGCACCACGTCGAAGAGCACGTTGACCGCTTCCTTGCCCACCACCCCGGGACGTAAGCCCATCTGGGTGAAGTACATGTGGGCCAGCATGTTGTGGACCGACATCTTGTGCGGGATATAGAAGGTCTTGTGCTTGAAGAACTGCTGGTACGGTTTTGCATACTTGCCGCTTTTGTTGCGCACGCAGATGCTGCCGTTGCGGTGGGCGAAAAGCACCAGCTTGATGGGCACGCCGTAGCTGAACAGGTCCATGGCCATGGGGGCCAGGATAAAGGCCCCGTCCACTTCGCTGTTTTCCAGGGCGTTCTGCACCGGGTTCCAGCCCGGCATGCAGAGGGTGTCCAGGCTGAAGTGCTTCGGAGACTTCCGGCCCGAGGCCACCTGATGCTTGAGCACGCCCAGGGCCAGATGGTCGGTGATCTGGATGTGGGCCATCTTGAGCGTGACCTTGCCCTCGGCGCTGATCTTGGGTCCTTCCTCTTTTTTGGGGGCTGGGGTCTGCTTGAAGCCGAAAATCTCCTCGATGAGAACCTTGAGCTCGTCCGGGGTAAAGGGCTTGGCCACCACGCCGTTGGCGCCGGCCTCCTTGGCCTTGGCCACGTAGGCCTTGTCGCCGTGGCCGGTGGCCATAAGAAAGGGGAGGTTCTTGAAACCGTCTTGCTCGCGCATCCATTGCAGCAGCTGGTAGCCGTCGCAGTTGGGCATGGACCAGTCGCTGATGACCAGGGCAATGCCCGGCTCGGCGCCGAGTTTTTCCTTGGCGTCGTTGCCGTCCACCGCCTCGACGATGTTGGTGAAGCCGACCTGGCCGAGAATCTTGGCCTCCATCTTGCGCATGGTGCCGGCGTCTTCAACGAGTAAAATCTTCATCTGCGGATCAAGCGCCATTGTGCCACCTCCTGCGGTATACTATAGAGGAAGAAAAACGTTTCGACAAGTTCGGAGAATTTTTTCGGGCGGTCCCGGCACGAAGGTTTTATATTGGGGAATCAGGGCATAACGGCTTTCTCTTCAACTCAGGATATGTGCATGACGGAAAAAATTCTCTACACCCTCCATGAAACCCAGGCCCTGCTGGAGCAAGGAGCGGTGCTGCTGGTGGATATCCGCGATCAGGACACCTTTGCCGAAGGGCACATCCCCGGGGCGGTGAACATGCCGGAGATTTTTTCCTTCTTAAGCGAGAGCACCCCGGAAGGGCTGGTCGCCCTGCAGAATACCTTTGAGGCGAGTTTTTCCCGGGTGGGCGTCACCCATAACCAGAAGGTTGTTTTTTACGAAGACAGCTTCGACACCCGGTATGGCGCTTCCTGTCGCGGCTACTGGCTGGCCTGCTATCTCGGTCACCCGGATTGCGGCATTCTGGACGGCGGTTTCTGGGCCTGGCAGCAGTACGGGTTGCCCGAGGAAACCGTTGAAGTCCCGCCGGTCCCCAGTCGGTTTCTCCCCCGTCCAAACACCGCCCTGATGGCGACCAGGGATGATGTTCTCGCGGCTCTGAACGATCCCCGAACCATTCTCCTCGACAACCGGGATGCCAACGAATGGCTGGGCCACACCTCCTCGCCCTACGGCTTCGATTTTTCCCCCCGGCGGGGGAGGATCCCCACCGCCCGCTGGATCGAGTGGTACAGTTTCATGACCCGGGATGCGATTCCTGCCTTCCGGCCAGCCCATGAAATAAGGGCGCTGTGCGCCAGCCAGGGGATCTTTCCGGACAGCGAGGTCATCATCTTCTGTTTCAAGGGTTCGCGGGCGGCCAATACCTATGTGGCATTGAAGCTGGCCGGTTTCAATCGCTTGCGGGTCTATTTCGCCTCCTGGAACGAATGGTCCAGGGATCCGAGCCTGCCCATCGAGAGCGGTGAGCCGCGGGGCGCCTGATTTCCCGGCTTGTTGCGTTCTTCTCCTGGCCCGTCTCGGCGGGGCTTTTTTCTTGCCAGCTCCGGGGAAAAATGGTCAAGTGGCCGCGAACCCGCGCCTTCCCCCCTTCATAACCCCATCCGCGCAGCCTGTTCCATGGAATTTTCCTCAATCCTGCTCATCGCCCTGGCCCTGGCCGTGGACGCTTTTGCCGTGGCCTTGGCCGCCGGGGTCAGCCTGTGTCAGGTGAATTCCCGGCAGGTGTTCCGTCTGGCCTTCCACTTTGGTTTTTTTCAGGCCGGGATGAACATCCTCGGCTGGCTGGGCGGGCTTACGGTCCGTTCCTCCATCGAAGCCTTTGACCACTGGCTCGCCTTTGGTCTCCTCGCCTTCGTAGGGGTCAAGATGATCTGGGAGGCGATTCGGGAGGAGCACGAGGCGAAAGAGGGCGCGGACCCCACCAAAGGCCGGATGCTCATCACCCTCTCGGTTGCAACGAGCATCGACTCCCTGGCCGTGGGCTTGAGTTTTGCCGTGCTTGAGATCAGCGTCTGGCTTCCGGCTCTGATCATCGGTCTGGTCGCTTCGGGACTTACCGCGCTGGGTCTGCGGCTGGGCTGTCTGCTGGGAGCGGCCTCGCGGTTGGGCTCCCGGGCCGAGATTGTCGGCGGCCTGGTTCTCATCGGTATTGGCTTCAAAATTCTCCATGAACACGGGGTGTTATAGTCATTCTCCCTCCCGGTTTTCATACATTTCCATTGCATTCTCAAAGGGGCGCTGGTATGTTTTTTTGTCTTGAGCTTCCTTTAAATTTAGGAGCCGTTACGAAGCAAACGCTGCTGTTTTGATTTTTTCGTTACGGCTCCTTATGCCGTTGTGGGCCATCACGAGGACGACATCGTTTGGTGCAACGGCTTACTGTCAACAACACCCTGCGGCCCGCGCCGGAGGTTATCGGAGAACCTGTGATGAGTATTCGCGAAGACGCCATCAGGGGCGCATGCACCCCTCTTTTTGAAAACTGTGCTGCCAACGAGAACGTCACGGTCCAGGTCCTGATGCAGGGGGTTGCCGCTGGCACGATCTGCATTCCCAAGAACAAAAATCATGCATTCGACCGGATCATGGCTGTGGGCAAGGGCTTGTCCACCAAGGTCAACGCCAATATCGGCTCCTCCAAGGATTATCCCGAGGTGAGCCAGGAGCTGCAGAAGCTCTGCGTCTGCCTCAAGGCCGGAGCCGATACGGTTATGGACCTTTCCATGGGCGGCGAGTTGAACGAGATCCGCCGCGAGATCCTGAAAAGCTGCCCCATCCCCCTTGGCACCGTGCCCATCTATCAGTCCATCGCCGAGGTGGTGGAGAAGCAGAAGAAAAAGATCGGCGAGGTCACGGTTGCCCAGATGTTCAAGGGCATTGAGCAGCAGGCCCAGGACGGCGTCGATTTCATGACCATCCATTCCGGCATCACCAGAAGCACCCTGGACCGGGTCCGCAACCATCCCCGGCTCATGGGCGTGGTCAGCCGGGGCGGGTCGTTTACCATCGAGTGGATGAGCTACAACAAGAAAGAAAATCCCATGTACGAGCATTTTGACGAGCTGCTCGCCATCCTCAAGGAGCACGAAGTCACCCTCAGCCTGGGCGACGGCATCCGGCCCGGCTGCCTGGCCGATGCCACCGACCGGGGCCAGGTCCAGGAATTGATCCACCTGGGCGAGTTGACCCAGCGCGCCTGGGAGGCAGGGGTGCAGGTGATGGTCGAGGGGCCGGGCCACATGCCGCTCAATCAAATCACGGCCAATATTCTTTTGCAGAAGCAGCTTTGCCTTGGCGCGCCCTTTTATGTGCTGGGGCCGCTGGTCACGGACATCGCGCCGGGCTACGACCACATCACCGGCGCCATTGGCGGGGCCATTGCCGGCGCGGCTGGGGCGGACTTCCTCTGCTACGTGACCCCGGCCGAGCATCTTAAATTGCCCAGCGCCGAGGATGTGCACGAGGGGGTCATGGCCTCCCGCATCGCCGCCCACGCGGCGGACATCGCCAAGGGGCTGCCCGGCGCCATTGAGAAAGACATCGCCATGGCCAAGTGCCGCAACAATCTGGACTGGAAAGGCCAGATCGAGCTGTCCATCGATCCGGAAAAGGCGCGGCGTTTCCGGGAGGAGGGGAGTTCCTACAAGGGCGACGCCTGCAGCATGTGCGGCTCGTACTGCGCCATCAAGGTGTACAAGCAGGCCACCGCCTCCGACCGCTTGCAGAAATAATTTCGTAATCACCACAGAGGAGGACGCAGCGCATGACCGAATTTCTGGGGCAGATTGTCGATTTTGTCAACAGCACCAACGTGCCGCAACAGTTCCGCGAGGTAGACTTTAGGGGGCTTTTCACCAACACTTGGTTTCTGGTCCCCTTTATCGGTTTCATCTGCTACAACCTCTACAAGCAGGCCGTGGACACCCTGGTCCTGACCGGGCTCGGTTTCGGGCTGTGGCTTTTCAGCGGGAGCCGCTACATGGAGGGGTTGGTGGTGGACGGTGCGCTCCAGATCGGCAAGGTCTTGCCCGTGGCCGGGGTATTCATCGGCGCCATTGCCATTGCCGTCTACTTCCTCTTCATGCGTTCCGACTGATTGTCGGCAGGGATGCAGCAACCGTGAGCAACCGGATTGAGGAAATCCACACCCGTCTTTTCGCGCATTTCGGGCCCCAGCACTGGTGGCCCGGTGAAACCCCATTTGAGATCATGCTCGGCGCGGTTCTGACCCAGAACACCAGTTGGCGCAACGTGAGCATGGTCATCGAATCATTGCGGAGGGAGGGGCTTCTCTCCTTTGACGCCCTGGAAGCCCTGCCCCTGGAGGTTCTCGCCGAAAAAATCCGGCCGTCGGGGTACTACAACCAGAAGGCCAAACGGATCAAGGGGCTTTTCGCCGCCATCCGGGCAGAGAGCGGGGATCTTGAGGCCTTTTTTGCGCAGAGCACCCACACCCTCCGGGAAAAATTGCTGGCCATAAAGGGAATCGGTCCGGAAACCGCGGATTCCATCACGCTGTATGGCGCCGGAAAACCGGTGTTCGTGGTGGATGCCTACACCTACCGCATCCTGCTCCGACATGACCTCATTGCGGAAGACGCAGGGTATGAAGAGATCCAGGATCTTTTCCTGGGCAAGCTGCCCACCGACGCCCAGCTCTTCAACGAGTACCACGCCCTTCTGGTTCGCCTTGCCAAGGAATACTGCAAGAAAACCAATCCGCTCTGCGATGGCTGCCCCTTGCAGGGTGTTTAGCCCAGGGTCTGATTTTCGGTTGACACGGGTTTCTAAAACCAAGTAAAGAGCTTGTGCTGGTTTGAATTGTATCGTGGCGGTGTGGACCCCTGATTTTCTTGTTGCCTTCCCCCCCTTTCTCCTCTCCCGTCAACTCAAGCGAGCGGCTGTTGTGTTTCCGGAGTTGCCGCTGGACGGCCCGTAATAATGAGATGCTGGCCGGATAAAATTCCGCCCCGGACAGGAGGCGCACCGACATGCTTACCGTGTACAAACGCTTTGATCATCAGTTGCAGATCGTCACGGACAGCGGGCCTGTGTCCAGATCCTGGATTCGCATGGTCAACCCGACCTCGGAGGAAATCAGCACGGTTTCCACCTCCACCGGGGTGCCGGAAGACTTGCTCCGCGCCGCGCTGGACTCGGAAGAACGCTCCCGTATCGAAATCGAAGACAACTGCATGCTGGTGCTCACCAATTTTCCGGTGCTGCGCGGGCCGGACATGTACGACACCCTGCCGCTGGGCATCATTCTGACCCCGGACCAGGTCATTACCGTCTCGCTGGAAGAAACCGAGATCCTGCCCGGAAACATCGTCGGCCCCGGGGCCCCGGCCTATTACAACACCGGCAAGCGCACCCGCTTTCTTTTTCAGATTCTCTACAAGACCGCCAAGGTGTATCTGCGCTTCATCCATCAGATCAACCGCCAAACCGATGAAATCGAGCGGCATCTGCGTAAATCGATGAACAATGCGGAGGTTTTCAGGCTGTTCGACATGGAAAAGGGCCTTACCTACTTCACTGTGGCCCTGCGCTCCAACGGCCTGGTTCTGGAGCGGCTGCTGCGGCTCAGAAAGAACAGCGCCCTGCAGCATTTGCTGCCGCAGTACGAAGAGGATGAGGACATCCTCGAGGACGCCATTATTGAAAACCGTCAGGCACTTGAGATGGTGCAGATGTACTCCGACATCCTCAGCGGCATGATGGACGCCTTCACCTCGGTGATCTCCAACAACTTGAACCAGGTGATGAAGCTGCTCGCCTCCATCACCATCCTGATCTCCACTCCTACCATGATCTCCAGCTTCTGGGGCATGAACGTCGGGGTGCCGTTACTGGGGCAGCAATTTGGCTTCTGGGTCGTGCTTGGCCTCTCCATCGGGCTCACCGGACTGGCCGGGTTTGTGCTCTGGAAGAAGCGGATGTTTTAGTAACTGTTCAGCAGCACCGCATGTGCCCGGCACACTTCGCCGGCCTCTTCCTGACAGCTCCTGCAGCAGCGACGCGGCGCTGCTGCATAGTTGCCGAGCCTTTCCGGTTCCGCGCTATTCGCTTTCCCCTTTGCCGGGGGCTTTTTGTCCGTCCCGCCAGAGCAGTTGTCTGCAGACCCCCCGGATGATCTTGATCTCCTTTGACTTCAGCCCTATCCGCCCGAGAAATTGGCGGATGCTCTTCATCCAGTAATCATCCTCCCCGTTTTTCAAGAAGCCGATGGCGGCAAGCGTTTCTTCCACATGTCCGAACATCGCCTCCAGCTCCCCCTTGTTGCCCTGCTTGGGAAGCGAGATGGGAAAGGCGTTGCGGCTCACTGCGTCCAGGACGCTGTAATGGAGTTCGTGGCAGAGGATGGCCACGGCCTGGGCCAGGTTGAGGGAGGAAAAATCAACCGTCGGGATGGTGGTGATCTGGTTGCAGTAGCGGAGCTCCTCGTTGGCCAACCCCCGGTCTTCCGGGCCGAAGAGCAGTGCGACCCGGTTGTTCTTGAGCTGGGGCAGGACCTCCCCCATGAGCTGCCTGGGGCTGTTGACCGTGGTTCGTTTTCTGCCCTGGCGGGCCGAGGTGCCCAGCACCCAGCCGAAGGGGGCCAGGGCCTCCCCCAGTTCCCGGTGGTGTTCCAGGGTGTCGATGAGATGGGCTGCCTTGGCGGTGGCCAGGGTGAGCATCCTCTCGCGGTCCGGTACTTCCCGGCAGACGAGGATGAGCCTGCCAATCCCCATGTTCGCCGCAACCCGCGCGGCGGAGCCGACATTTTCGGCAAACTTTGGGGAGACCAGGACGATGGCCGCCTGACCCATCAGTTCCCGCACCGTATCCTGCACCGCCTCGTTCATTTGTCTGGAGCAGGCCGCTTCTTTGGTTGGGCCACGGATTTTTTCCGGGGCTTGGCCTGGCTTGGCGGGCGTTTTTTTGGGGCAGCCTGGACCAAGTCCGTGGCCCGGGCCAGCTTTTCCTCCACGCTGAAATTGATCCGCCGCCGGGGGATCTCCACGCTGGTAAGGCGCACCCGCACCAGATCCCCGATCTGGAAGACGGTCTTGGTCCGCTGGCCGATGAGCCGGTGGCGGCCCTGCTCCAGTTCGTAATAATCGTCGCGCATCTCGGTGATGGGCACGGCGCCGTTGACAAAGACCTCGGTCAGTTCGACGAACAACCCGAAGGCGGTGACCCCGGAGATGATGGCCTCAAAGGTCTCGTCGATCTTGTCGGCCATGAAATGGACCTGGAGCCGCTCCACCATCTCCCGGTCCGCCTCCACCGCCACCCGCTCCCGCTTTGAGAGAAAGGTGCCGGATTCCTCGGTGGACACCGCTTCGGGGCCGGGCTTTTCCCGCCCCTTTTTTTGCAGGCTTGCGGCCAGGGCCCGGTGGACCATGAGGTCCGGGTACCTGCGGATGGGGGAGGTGAAGTGGGTGTAGTGGGTGGCGGCCAGGCCGAAATGGCCGAGATTGTGGGGGGAGTAACGGGCCTGCTGCATGGTGCGCAGCAGCAGGTTGCTGATGATATACTCCTGGGGGGTGCCCGCCGCCATGGCCAATACCTTGCCGAACCACTGGGGCGAGCCGCCGCCGTCGTCCACCGGAAGCCCCATGCTCTGGGCAAACTCGGTGAACTCCGCCACCTTGAGCGGGTCGGGTGCTTCGTGGATCCGGTAGAGGGAGTCGATCTTGCCCTGTTCCAACGCCTCGGCCACCGCCTCGTTGGCTGCGAGCATGAATTCCTCGATGAGCTTGTGGGCCTGGTTGCGCTCGCTGCGCGTGATGGTCTGCACGGTGTTGTCCTCGCCCAGCACCACCAGGGGCTCCGGGAGTTCAAAACCGATGCTCCCTCGCTTGGTCCGCTGCTTTTCCAGGCTCAGGGCCAGTCGGCCCATGCGTTCCAGATCCTCCACCATGTCGCTGTACTGGCCGCGCACCGTTTCATCCTTGTCCGCCAGGATCTGTTTAACCTTTGTATAGGTGAGGCGGTATTTGCTGCGGATGATGCTCTTCATGAAGCGTTTGGCCAACCGGTTGCCGTGCTCGTCGAAATCGAGCATGGCGGTGAAGGTGTAGCGGTCTTCATCGGGCACCAGGCTGCAGAGGTTGTTGGAGAGCCGTTCCGGCAGCATGGGGATGACCCGGGTGGGGAAATAGACGCTGGTGCCGCGCTGATAAGCCTCAACATCTACCGGGGTTTGCGGCCGCACATAATGGCTGACATCGGCGATGGAAACGTAGAGCCGATACCCCTTTTTCAGCGGTTCGATGGCCACGGCGTCGTCAAAATCGCGGGCGGTTTCCCCGTCGATGGTCACATGGGGTATCGTGCGCAAATCGGTGCGGGAGGCGGACATTTTCACCTCCGGGTCCAGCGCCTCCACCTGGCCGATCACCTCCTGGGTGAAGACATGGGGCAGGTCGAACTTGCGGATGACCATCTCGGTCTGCACCTGGATGTCCTTGGGATTGCCCAGCACCTCGAGGATGATGCCGTCCAGGTTGCGCTGCCCGGCGGCAAAGGAGGTGACCTCGGCCAGGACCGCGTCGCCGTTTTTGGCACCCCGGCTGTCTTCCTTGCGGATGATCAGATTGTAGGGAAAGCGGGAGTCCTCCGGGGTCACCAACCCGGTGGCGCCTCCGGCCATGTAAGTACCGACCAGCCGAGTGGTGGCCCGGCTCAGGACCGCGATCACCCGTCCTTCGTAACGGCCCTGGCGGCGGCTCATCAACTGGACCAGCACCTTGTCGTTGTGGGCCGAGCCGCCCAGCATGCCGGGCGGGATAAAGACGTCCTGGTCGATCTCCAGTTCGGCCGGGGCCTCGGTGGGCGCGACAAAGCCGTAGCCCTTGGTGGTCACGCTGATCGGGCCGGCGAAGAGTTCCGCGCTTGTGCGCAGGGAAAAGGTTTCCCGTTTGCAGGAAAGCACCTTGCGGCGGCAGAGATCATCCAGCACCCCCAGCACCTCCTGGCGATGGCTCTTGCTCAACCCCAGGGCTGCAAAGATGTCCCTTGCGGAAAGCGGCATCTCCGCAGTGTAGAGCCGGCCGAGAATTTCGCCCTCAAAGCGGTCGTCCTGGCGCTGGCGCGGCCCCTTGCCGGCCTCGCGCTGCCGCTTCCCCGGCCGCCCCTGTTTGCTGCGGAAAACTTTTCTTCTCTGTGTCACGGGTGTGCCTCGTATGGTTTGTGTCTCGGTCCGGCATTACGTTGGATAGTGACGCTTTTTTTTTAAAGAAATGGAAAATCATTGCACAAGGGCTGAGAACGAAATACCCTTACAAAACAACCTGACAACTGTAATTATAGCGCATTTGCAGGGACAGGGCATCCCATTTACCCATCACCGGACAAGAAAGACACGCGACCTCCATGGCCCCTTCCAAAAAATTCAACATAGCCGCCTATTGCGAGCGCATGGAGCAGCTTCTCGGCGGGCAGGAAGGGGTGGCCAAAGTCTTCTGGGAGGCGTTGTCCTTTGCGGTTTCCGCCCATCAGGACCAGCGGCGCAAGTCCGGCGAGGCCTATGTCAGCCATCCCCTCCAGGTGGCGAAAATCCTGGTTGAGGAGCTGGACATCCGCGACCCGGAGCTGCTGGCCGCGGCCGTGCTCCACGACACGGTTGAGGACGTGCCCGAAGTGACCAGCGAGGTCATCGGCGAGATATTCGGCAAGAACATCGAGATCATCGTCGATGCCTGCACCAAGATCACCAACTTTTCCGGAAACAAGCAGACTTTTTACAAGCTGGTCCACCGCAAGCTTTTTTCCGGGGCCGCGGCCCATCTTGAGGTTCTCTTGATCAAGCTGGCCGACCGCTTGCACAACCTGCGGACCATGGGTTCCATGCCCAAGGACAAGCGGCAGAAGATCGCCGAGGAAACCCTGGACATTTACGCGCCCCTGGCCAAGGTCATGGGCTTGAACTCCATCAAGCGGGAGCTCTACACCCTGGCCCTGATGTACAAATTTCCCCGACAGAGCCAGAAGGTGCTGGCTGCGATCAAGCGGCTGCAGGGCAGCGAAGAGGTGCTGGCCATCAAGCGCACCCTTGAGGAGCGGATGAAGGAGGTATGGATCACCCACGAGATCCGCCTCAACCCCAAGGGGCTGTGGGCCTACTTTGATCCGGCCCATAAGGTGCTGCACAAAACCATTGCCAACCCTCTGGAATTCATCATTGTTACCAACGATATCCAAACCTGTTACCGGATTCTCGGGGTCATCAACCAAAATTATCCGCCCATCCCGCGCACCATCCGGGACTTCATCGCCAATCCCAAGGCCACCGGCTACCAGAGCCTGCATGTCCGCGCCAATATCAAGGGGCGCAACTACCTGTTCAAGATCCGCACCACCGAAATGACCACCTCCTCCCGCACCGGCCTGGTGCGGGAATGGTTTGCCCACAAGACCGTGCCTTCCGGTTTCGAGGTGGAGCTGCGGGAGATGCTCGACATCCTGGGGACGGACGAGGATCTCTCCTACCGGGAGATGATCGCGGTAAGCGGCAAAAAGGCGATCTACACCTATACACCCAAGGGCGACCCTGTTGAGCTTCCCGCCCACAGCATCGTGCTGGATTTCGCCTTCAAGGTACATACCGATGTGGGCAAACGCTGCATCATGGCCAGGATCGGCAAGCGGCAGGTGGCTCCCGACGCCCTTCTCGAAGACGGCGATCAGGTGGAGATCATCTGCCAGAAGGAGCCGGTGCGTTTCGAACCGGATATCCAGCACCGGTGCCAGACCCCCAGGGCCCGGGCCGAGCTTTCCAAACTGTTCCGCCAACGGCGGGAGAGTCTGGCCAGCATGATCGGCGAGAGTATCCTTCGCCAGGAACTCAAGCGCTACGGGTTGCCCTATGAGATTCTGGAAAATCCTGGCATGGCAGGTATCATGGGTCCCCTCGGGGCACGGGAGCTGCCGGAGCTTTTTCTTGGCCTGGGCGAGGGGAGGTTTCGGCTGCGGGAACTCATCAACGAAATCAAGACCCGGCTGTACGCGGGAAGGGAGACCCTGCAGCCTCCCACCGGCAGCCTGAACCGCATCGAGCTTGCCACCCTGGATCCGGCCTGCATCAAGTTTTCCCGCTGCTGCAATCCGGTACCCACGGAAAAAGGGCTGTACGGCCTGCTCAGCGAGCGGGGGCTTTCCGTGCATCAGAAGGAATGCGCCACCATCACCTCCCTGCAGGTGCAGCGGGAGGATGTGGTGGAGGTGCGCTGGCGGCTCAAGGAGACCCCGGTGCCAAAGCCGCAGACCATCCTCATTCTGGAGGCCCCGTCCCGCAACCGCGTTCTCATGATGCTGAGCGTGGCCCCGGAAGAGATGAAGATCAGCGAGATCGAACTGCTCTCCAGCCAGCCGTCGCGCACCTCGGCCTGGCAGATCAACTTTCAGGTCGACACCCTGCAGGGGCTCAAGAATATCCTTGTTCACCTGGGCAAGACCGGGATGGCCTTTGAATTCGGGCTGGAACAGTAAACTGTTCAGCAGCACCACATCTGCGTTGTCATCGGCCTGCTCATGTGCGAGAGCACACTTCGCAGGCCTCTTCCTAGCATCTGCGGCACTGCTGAACAGTTTCCTCCATTTCCAGCATTCCAGCACCAAGCAGGTCGTTTGCTTGCTTTGTCCCCGCTTACAGTTTCTCCCCCATGGCCAGATCCTCCAGGCCGTCGCGGTCTAAAATGGTGATCCGCGCCCCTTCGCTGCTGATCAATCCCTGTTTTGTGAGCTTGGTCAGGATGCGGGAGAGGGTTTCCGGGATGGTGCCCAGCAGGCTGGCCAGTTGGGCCTTGCCGATGTTGAGCGTCACTGTGTCGCTGCCCCCCTGCTGGGTGCTGAGGAAAAGGATGTGGGCCGCCACCCTCCCCGGGACTTCCTTGAGCGAGAGATCCTCGATCAGGTGGGCAAATTTCTTGAGCCGCATGGACAGGGTGGCCAGCATGTTCATGGCCAGGGCCGGATTGGTCCGGATCAGGTCGATGAAGGCGCGGCGCGGGATGAAGAGGGTCCGGCTTTTTTCGAGAGCCAGGGCATGGGCCGGGAAGGTCGAGCCCATGAAAACGGCGGCCTCGGCAAAGGGCTCCCCAGGCCCGAAGATGTGGAGGATCTGCTCCTTGCCCTCCATGGATAGCTTGTAGATCTTGACCAATCCCTCCATGACCACATAAAATCCGGCGCCCGGATCGCCTTCGGCAAAGATGGATTGCCCGCGGGCGTAGTCCTGGAGGGTGATGATCATGGTCAGCTCGTCATACTGCTCGGGGGTCAGGCCGGCAAACAAAGGAACCTGTTTGAGAAAAGACATGAGTTCCATGGGTTACTCCTTTCCGGCGGGCGGGCACGTCATGGCCCAGGCCAGGTTGTCGGTAAAAAAACAGAGCACGGTGGTGTGCGCAGGGCGGGAATCCTCCGCTCGGCCCGGGGCAACAGTCAGCGCCAGCGGGTTGTGCGGAGTGCCTTGCCCGCCGCGGCTTGCAAGCAAGCGAATTTCCAGGAGGCCGAGCAGGGGGGTGATCCGGACCATCTTGCGCATTGCCTCCTTGGCCGTCCACAGCATGGTGAGTCGCTCCGTTTCCGAAAAAGAGAGGGGCAGCGAGGCCTGCAGGATATCTTCCTCGTCCGCAGAGGCAAAGCATTCCTTTACCCGGAGAATTTTGTCGCCGGGTTGCTGGATGTCAAGGCCGCAGGGGAGATTTGCCGCCAGGGCCGCGGCCAGCGGCCCGCTGTGGGAGATGGAGATGAAGGGCGGTGCAGGGTGCGCCCCGGCCGCCACATAGGGGCGGCCATCTTTTTCGGTTCGGATCGCCAGCTCCGGCCACGCTGCCGGTGATTCGCCCAGGATCGCCGCCGCCGCCCACTTGGCCGCCATTCGTCCTCCCAGCCATTCAAGCCGCCTTTTTTCCAGGCGAAAGCCCTCCCATTGCGCCATCTCGTCCGCGTTCAGGCAGGCATGCGCCTCCCCGGACTCCTGATCCGCGAGGGCGGCAAGCCGCACCGCTCCCAGCCGCAATTGGGCTGCCGGAACAAAGTGGCGCTGCCAGTCCTGCCTGTATTCCTCAAAAATGGCTTGGGCCAACGCCATTGTTCTCTCCTTGTAGGAAAATCCTTGCTCTTGTCCGTAAGTTTTTGTAAGGATTAGATAATATGTTTCAGGGGTCAACCATGACTGCAATTGATTTCGGCGTCATCGCCATCATGCTCATCTTTCTTGTTCGCGGCATCTGGATCGGCTTCATTCGCCAGTTGGCCTCCTTGGCGGCGCTCATTCTCGGCTACCTTTTTGCCGGACGGTATTACGAACAGATAAGCCCGCACCTTTCTTTCCTTATCCCTTCGCCGCAAATCTCTTTTCTGGTGACCTACGCCCTGCTGTTTCTCGCGGTTTTTTTGGGAGTCCTGGCCATTGGCTATGTGCTCAAAAAGGTCATGAGCCTCTCGCTTCTCGGCTGGTTTGACCGGCTCATGGGCGGCCTCTTCGGTCTGGTCAAGGCGGGAGTGGTGGTGACCGTTCTCTTCATGGTGATGTCCGGGCTGCTGGCGGACTCCAATCCGCTGCTGACCCGTTCCCTGACCTCGCCCTATCTGTTTAAAAGTTCCGGCTTCCTGCTTGCCTCTGTCCCCGACCGGAATTTGCACCGCCATCTACTGCCCAGGGCGCCTGCCATCGGCCGCCCTGACCTTGCCATACCAGCGGGCAAGCCGGTCCGGAGTGAACCCGCAATAAAAGCCCAATAAAATAAGCTGATTCACCGCGGTTGTCCGCATCAGTCCCAGCCGTTGCCAGCGCCGGGCCGAGGTGAGCGCCGGCGCTGCGAGCAGGGCGATCCGCCCCATTTTCCGCAAGCGGAGCACCAACTCAAGATCTTCCAGCAGAGCAAGCTCCCGAAACCCTCCCATTGCCTGAAACCGGGCGGCGGGGAGAAACAGCGCCTGGTCGCCATAGGGGAGCTCCAGCCAACCGGCCCGCCAATTGACGCAATATTCCAAGAGCCGGAAGCGCCAGCCTGCGGCAGCAACGGCGAAACGGAAGGCTCCGGCCACGACCCCCGGCTGCCCCAGGGTTTTGTGGATCTGCGCGGCAAAGCCTTCGGGCAATCTGGTGTCGGCATGGAGAAAGAGGAGCACCCTGCCGCGCGCCGCCCGTGCCCCTGCGTTCTGCTGACAGCCGCGTCCCCGGGGCGCCTCTATCACTCTGGCCCCGGCGGTCATGGCCAGGGAGGCGGTTGCGTCCCGGCTGCCGCCATCGGCCACTATCACTTCCACCCCAGGCTGTCCGGCCAACCCGGCCAGGGTTTCGCCGATGCAGCCCTCCTCATTGAGGGTCGGGATGACAATGGAAATGTCGTAGGTCTTCCTGTCGGTCGACATCGGCAAGGGGTTCCAGAAGGTGGGTGGAAAGATTCAATCCGCGCGCCTGTTTCAGGGTTGCGGCCAAGACCTCGCCGGTGCCCCAGGGGATCCCGGCAAAAAGAGCGGGGGCCGGCCGGTTGAGGCCGACCAGATAATATCCCCCGTCCATGGCCGGGCCGAGCACCAGATCCCGGGATTCCAGGGCTGCCAAGGCCTGGGCAAAATGAACGGGGCCAAGACCTGGGCAATCGGCGCCGATAACCGCCACCCGGCGGCTGCCTTGGGCAAAGGCGTGGGCAAAGGCCCGGTGCAATCGGTCGCCCAAGCCGCCCTCGCCCTGGTCCAGGCAGGGAATGTCGCTGGAAAGCCAGGCCGCCATGGCCTGTTGGTCCCCGCCTGTATAGCGAATCTCCAGGTCAACCGGATATTTCCCGGCAAACACGACCATCCGGGCGACAATCCTTTCGCTCATCCGCCGGTGCAGCGCGGCCGCGCCCTCGGCTCCCAGGGCCGGGATCAACCGGGTTTTTGCCCGTCCCGGCTCGGGATACCGGGTAAAAAGAATGAGCCGCGCCTCTCCGGATTTCTCCATTTTTTGTTCACTCTCCGGGCCGGGACGCACTGATGGGAACATCCTTGCCGCAGGGTCTGTTCTCCGCTATACTTGCCACCAGGATCCTTCCCCAACAACCCATCACCATACCAGCCATCCCGTGACCGTCAAAAGAAAAAAGAAACGCCCGGACCCTTGTTCCTACCGGAAGAGAATCTACCGGAGCCGTGTCGCGCCTGGAGGGTTGGTCAGTTTCGAGGTGCGGATCCGGGAAACGGATTTGCACATCCTTTCCGGTACGGACCTGCGCCAAGAGGCCACGGCGGCGGTGTTCCGGTATCGCGGTCAGTTGGAAGGCTACATTGCGCACCATCCGGAATTCGCCACCTCCCTGATCCCTCTTGCCGCAGACCCCACCGCCCCGCCCATTGTTAAAACCATGCTCGCCGCGGGCCTGGCGGCGGAGGTCGGGCCCATGGCCGGGGTGGCCGGGGCCATGGCCGAATATGTCGGGCTGGATCTTTTGGCTGCGGGCGCAGGGGAGGTGGTGGTGGAAAATGGCGGCGATATTTTTTTTTGCCGCAACCAGGAAAGCGTGGTCGGGATCTTTGCCGGGCTGTCGCCGCTCAGCAACCGGGTGGGGTTGAAGATTGCCGCAGGCCGCATGCCCCTCGGCATCTGCACCTCCTCGGGCACCGTGGGCCATTCCCTGAGTCTGGGCGAGGCCGATGCCGTTACGGTGCTGGCCAAGGATACCGCCCTGGCCGACGCGGTGGCCACCCTGGTCGGCAACATGGTTCAGCCGGGGCAGGGGCTTGAACCTGCCCTCGGCAAGGGTTCCGCCGTAGCAGGGGTTTTGGGGGTGGTCATCATCCGGGGTGAGGAGTTGGGCGCCTGGGGGGAGGTGGAGCTGGTGCCGCTGGGGGGATGAATCCTTTTTATCGTTTCCCCCCGGCTGAGTATGATACTTTGTATAATGAACGCGCTGCCCGCCATGGAGGGGGGTGCAGAGGGGTTTCCCAAGGGATAGGCATTGCCGATGCGTGATTTTCTGGAACAATTAACCGGGGCAACGGAATTCATGCCGCGCGGCTATTGCCTTGTCTGGGATCCGGCCCTTCTCTGGCTCCATGCCGGTTCGGATGTTGTCACCGGCCTGGCCTATCTGCTCATCGCCGCCATGCTCTTTTATCTGGTTGCAAAACGCCGCGATCTTCCTTTTTTCTGGTTGTTTCTTCTCTTTGGCGCTTTTATTCTTGCCTGCGGCCTCACGCATTTTTTCGCCGCCTGGACGATCTATGTCCCCTCCCATTGGGAGGAGGGGCTTGTCAAGGCGGTCACGGCCCTTATCTCCATCGTCACGGCGCTGTTGCTTCTTCCGCTTTTGCCAAAATTGCTGATCTTGCCCAATCTTTCCAGATCCCTGGAAGAAAACAAGCGGCTGAATCGCGAACTGGAGCATCAGATCGAAACCTTGCGGAAATCCGAGGAGCGGTTCCGCTCCCTTGTCAATGCCTCGTATGATGCAATCGTGATAGCCGACGAGCAGGGAAACATTCTGTCGGTCAACGGCGCCACGGAAAAGATGTTCGGCTATGGGGAAAAGGAGCTGGAAGGCAAGCCGATGACCACTCTCATACCCGAACGATACAGGGAAAGCCATTATCTGGGTTTGAAGAACTTTGTGGTCGCGGACATGGCGCCGCACACGGGTACGGCTTTTGATTTTGCCGGCCGGCGAAAGGACGGAAGCGAATTCTCCCTGGAGCTGAATGTCTCCATCTGGGTTTCGGAGGGGGAGATCAATTTCGGCGCGGTCATCAGGGATGTTACCGAACGTACCCGCCTGGAGGCGGAGACGTTCAATGCCCAGCAGCGGTTCAAGACCTTGGTGGACAGCCTGGATGCCTTGGTATATGTCGCCGACTTTGAAACCCATGAGCTTCTTTTCGTGAACAGATATGGCCGGGAGGTCTGGGGGGAAATTGCGGGACAGATCTGCTGGCAGGCCCTGCAAACCGGCCAGACAGGGCCGTGTGCCTTCTGCACCAACGACAGATTGCTGGATAAGGCCGGAAGGCCGACCGGCGTTCATGTCTGGGAGTTTCAAAACACGGTGAATAGCCAGTGGTATGAATGCCGGGATCAGGCCGTCGAATGGACCGACGGCAGATATGTCCGCATGGAGGTCGCCACCAATATCACCGGTCGCAAGCGGGCGGAGCAGGAAAAGGCCGAGCTGGAGGCGCAGATCCGCACTACCCAGAAGATGGAGGCCATCGGCACCCTGGCCGGCGGCATTGCCCACGACTTCAACAATATCCTGGTCCCGATCATTGCCTACACCGACATGGTCATGGCCACCGAAACTCCCGGCAGCGCAAACTGGCAGAATCTGCAGGAGGTGTACAAAGCCGCCAATCGGGCCAAGGAACTGGTGAAACAGATCCTGACCTTCAGCCGGGAGCGGGAGCATGCGATCTGCCCGGTCCAGATCGTCCCGGTGGTCAAGGAGTCCCTCAAACTGCTGAAGGCCTCGCTGCCCAGCACCATCGAGATCACGCAACGGCTGGAGGCCGAGGGCGTCACCATCCTTGCGGATCCTACCCAGATCCACCAGATCGTCATGAATCTCTGCACCAATGCCTACCATGCCATGCGGGAACAGGGCGGGATCATGGAGGTGACCTTGTCCCAGGTGGCGATCGGCTCGGGAGACACCCTGGACCGCAGGCTGGTCCCAGGTTCGTACCTTGCGCTCACCGTGAGCGATACCGGGCCGGGCATGGACCAGGCAACCATGGAACGGATCTTTGATCCCTATTTCACCACGCGCAAACACGGGGAGGGGACCGGACTCGGCCTTGCCGTAGTGCTGGGGATCGTGAAGAAATGCGGGGGGGATATCCGGGTGTACAGCGAGCCAGGGCAGGGGGCGTCGTTTCATGTCTATTTTCCCGTGCTGGGCAAGGCCGAAGAGGGATTGAGCTCCATCCTGAGCACCGCTCCGGTCACCGGCGATGAACGGCTCCTGCTGGTGGACGACGAGCCGCAAATTGTCGAATCCATGCAGAAGATGCTTGAATTTCACGGCTACCATGTCACCACGAAAACAAGCAGCGTCGAGGCCCTTGAGGTTTTCCGCCTTGGACCCGAGGGCTTTGATCTGGTCATTACCGACCAGACCATGCCTTTCATGACCGGCGATCAACTGGTGCTGGAGTTGAAAAAAATCCGGCCGGATATCCCGGTCGTCCTCTGTACGGGATTCAGTCTGGGCATGGATGAGGCCAAGGCAAAGGCGTTGGGGATTGACGCTTTTCTCCTGAAGCCTGTTTTGCGAAAAGAGATGAGTGAAACAATCAGAAGGGTGCTGGACACAGGGAAAAACGGACAGTGACGAGGTGCGCGCACTGTTTTCCCGGTTTTTAAACTTTTTCTTCCCGCAAGCCGAAACGTATCCTGAAGAGGCAACATCATTTTCAGGAGGGTTTCGCCATGAAGATTGCCGCCGCCGGAGTCAGTCTGGCAAGCGCCCACGCCTTGCACGAAGAGCAGAGCAGGAAGGAGTCCCTCCGGTTCTGGGTGGGCAATGAACGGCCCGTCTTCGCCGGGGAAGAAGAGCTGCCGGCTTCCCGGGCGCTGATTTCCCCCAAGGCCAGGCAGCGTGCACAGGCGGTGTCCCAATCTGTGCCGGGCGGAGATGGTGTTGAAGCAGCGCCAGCGGATGCTTCTTCGCCGGAAGACCCCAAGCTCACAGCCATGCGCCTCATTTTGGAGGCGCTCACCGGCAGGAAGATCCGTATCGCCAGCTTTGCGTCCCTCTCCCCTGAAGATCCCGCAACTCCGCAACAGGGCGCCAGCCCGGAAGAAACTCCGCCATCCCGCCAGGGATGGGGGCTTGAGTACGACCTCGTGGAAACAGCGACCGAGCAGGAGTCCCTCGATTTTTCCGCAGGGGGCCAGGTTGTCACCGTTGACGGGCAGGTCATTGATTTTCAGCTTCAGCTTGCCATGCGCCGGGAGTTCACCGCCACGCACAATGTGCGGATTCGGGGGGGAGACGCCCTGTTGATTGATCCGCTGGTGATCAATTTCAACGGTAAGGCGGCGGCGCTCAGCGATATGCGCTTCGCCTTTGACCTCGATGGGGACGGCACGAGCGAGCAGATAACAGGCCTTGCCCCGGGCAATGGTTTTTTGGCCTTTGACCGCAATGGCGACGGCAGGATCAACAACGGCCTGGAGCTTTTCGGCCCGGCCAGCGGCAATGGCTTTGCCGAACTGGCCCGGCTGGACAGCGACAACAACGGCTGGCTTGATGAAAACGACCCGCTGTACGGCCAGTTGCGGGTGTGGATGCGGGAGGAGGGAGGAAATGAATCGCTGGTCACCCTTGCGCAAAAGAATGTCGGCGCCATTCTGCTCCGCCCGGTGGAAACCCCGTTTGCCCTCAAAAACAGTGTAAACGTGTTGCAGGGACAGCTTCGGGAATCCTCGATTTTTCTGAAGGAAACCGGCGAAGCGGGAACGGTGCAGGAGATCGATTTTGTCGTTTGACGACGGCTAGGACATGGGCAGGGTGAAGGTGAAGGTGGAGCCCTGGCCAGGGGTTGACCGCACCGTGATCGCGCCGCGATGGGCCTGGGCTACGGTCTGACTGAGGCTCAATCCCAGGCCGACTCCGGAAACAGCGGCCTGCGCCGATCCTGGCGCGGCCTGGGCGCCTTTGGTGGTGAAAAACGGGTCGAAGATCTTGGGCAGATATTCCTTGGAAATGCCGCAGCCGTTATCCGTGACCCGGACAAAAATATTTTCGTCCTGCCTTCCGGTTTCGATGCGGACGATGCGCGTCTCTTTTCCCAGGGTGGCATGGGCGGCGTTGCGGATCAGGTTCATGACCAACTGCTTGACCAGGCCGTAATTGAGCACCGCGTTGCACTCCTCGGCAAACTCGGTTTCGATCCGGATGCCTTCAATGTCCATCTCCTTGCGGCAGAAGGAAAGCGCCTCGGTCACCGTATCCGTCAGGCTCCCGTGGGTAAAACCCCATTGGGTGCTCTGGTCGCTGAAGGTGGCCAGCTCCTTGATGATTTCCGTGCCTCGCCTGGCGCAAATCCGAACCTGTTCGAGATGCTCGCGCACCTCGGCGGGCAGATCCTTATGGAGCAGGGCCAACTGCACATAACCCAGGATGCCCACATCGATATTGTTGAACTGGTGGGAGATCCCGGCCACGAGATGGCCGAGGGCCGCGAGGCGCTCCGCCCGCTGGAGCTGTTCCGCTGCCCGGCGGCGGAAGCACATGGCCTCATGGTACTGGAAACCGTTGCGCACGGCCATGACCAGTTCCCTGCCGTCCTGCCAGGGCTTGGTGATGTACCGCCAGACCGCTTCCTCACTCACCGCCTGCATGATGCTGTCGATATCCAGGTAGGCGGTGAAGATCATCCCGACAAAAAACGGGTTTTTCTCGCGGGCACGGTGGAGAAACTCCAGCCCGCTCATGCCGGTCATGCGCAGGTCGCTGACAATGACCTGGGGCGAATCCTCTCCCACCAGCCGAAGGGCTTCTTCGCCGCTATTGGCCAGGAGCAGGGTATGCTCCTCTTTGGCAAAGGCCAGTTCGATGGTTTTGAGGATCACCGGGTTGTCATCGACAAAGAGCACGGTCTTGGGCATAAAGGGTTCCTGTTTGAGGATTGTGGCTGCGCTTCCTTGGTTCAGGATATAACGGCGACCGAAACCCTGTCAAATAATTCCTGCCCGCCGCATGGTTCGCCCCGTAGAGCTTGTCCGTAAATAAATTTTTGGTGGTCGCATCCGGCTTTTGGCTGCTCCTCAATCACAAAATCCTTGCCGGAGCGCTGCTATGCCTGTGGTTGTGCGCAATAGTCCCACCGAAATTCGTCTCACGATACGGCGCGATCCCTGAAAAGATTATTTTCGGACAAGCTCTTAGTGAAGCTCCTCGCCGGTGGTGGTCATGACCAACTGGCCGTGCTTGACCCCTTTTACCCCGATGAGTTCGTTGGCGATCCGTTTCACCTCTCCCACCACCCCCCGCACCACCAGGACCTCCAGGCAGTTATGCGCGTCGAGATGTACATGGAGCGCCGAGATAACCCGGTCATGGTGGGCATGCTGGTGCTCGGTCAGCTTGTCGGAAAGATCCCGGACATGGTGGTTGTACACCAGGGTTACGGTGCCCACCACTTCCGCGTCACCGGCAGCCCATTTCTCCTCCACCAGCGCCGAGCGGATCAGGTCGCGGATCGCCTCGGAGCGGTTCATGTAGCCCTTGGCCTCGATGAGCCGGTCATAGCTTTCCAGGAGATTTTCATCGAGCGAGATTCCGAAGCGGATGGTTTTTCCCATGTGGTTGCTCCTTGAAATATGTTGACACCAGTTGTGAGATACTGTATGTATTTCGTGTTACCATAAAAAATGTCGTGCTACTTACTGCAGGCGTGTAGCCCACACACACAAGGAGAAACCCATGCACATGGCAGACGCATTGCTATCCCCGGCGGTCGGCGGGACCATGTGGGCAGCTTCCGCCGGCGCCATCATATACTGTTCCCGGAAGCTGCGCCTGGAAATGGACGGGAGCAAGGCGCCCCTCATGGGTGTTCTTGGCGCCTTCATCTTTGCGGCGCAGATGATCAACTTCACCATTCCGGCCACCGGCTCCAGCGGCCATCTCGGCGGCGCTCTTCTTCTGGCGGTCTTGCTCGGGCCGCCAGCGGCCTTCATCACCATCGCCTCGGTGCTGGTGGTGCAGGCGCTGTTTTTTGCCGACGGCGGCTTGCTGGCCCTGGGCTGCAACATCTTCAATCTCGGATTTCTGCCGGCCTGTATCGCCTACCCCTTCATCTATAGGCCCTTGGTCGGCAGTGCGCCGAGCACAACCCGGATAACCGTGGCCGCAATGGTTGCCGCCATCGTCGGCCTTCAACTGGGTGCCTTTGCCGTGGTCCTTGAAACGGTGGCCTCGGGGATTTCCGCGCTGCCCCTTGCCGCCTTTGCCGGTCTCATGCAGCCCATCCATCTGGCCATCGGCGTGGTGGAGGGATTGGTGACCGCGGCGGTGGTTTCTTTTGTATATCAAGCCAGGCCGGAGATCATCGAGAGCGTCCGGCAGGCTCACCTCCTCGGGCAAACCCCTGTGCGCAAGGTTCTGGCACTCTTTCTCGGCGCAGCCTTGCTGACCGGCGGCTTCGTTTCCTGGTTTGCCTCGGAAAACCCCGATGGGTTGGAATGGGCCATTGCCGGAGTCACTGGCGTCGAAGAACTCGCCGCGGCGGAAGATGGTCTGCACACTCGCCTCGCTGCGCTCCAGGCATCGGTCGCCTTTCTGCCGGATTATACGTTTAAAAAACCGGCGCAACAACCGGAAAACGTAGCAGGAGAGGAAAGTTCTCTGGGCACCAGTGTGGCCGGAGTGGTGGGCGGCCTGCTCACCCTGGCCATTGCCGTGTTGAGCGGCCTGTTGCTGCGAAGGCAGGGAAGGGCGGTCTGAGACGGCAGGAAAGTCCGGAAATCGCGTAAACACGGGGAGGAGGCGCACGGCCTCTTCCCCTCTTTTTTTAGGAGAGGCGGATGGCCTCCATTGCCGGCGCAATAACGGAATTCAGACAGCTTGATCTGCTGGCCAACGGGGATACGTCCGTGCATCGGCTCGATGCCAGGGCCAAGGTGTTGGTGACCCTGGCATTCATCCTGGCGGTGGTTTCCTTGGGGAAATACGAGCTGGCAGCCCTGTTTCCGTTTTTTCTCTACCCGGCGGTGATCATGGCGCTCGGCAATCTGCCGGTGCGCTTTATCGCCGGGAAAATTCTGGTTGTCCTGCCCTTTGCCCTGATGGTGGGCATGTTCAATCCCCTTTTTGATCAGACGGTGCTGGTCCGTCTCGGTCCCCTTGGGGTCAGCGGCGGCTGGCTTTCCTTTGCCTCTATTTTGGTCCGGGCGACGCTCACGGTCGGGGCCGCCCTCATCCTGGTGGCAGTAACCGGATTTTCCGCGATCTGCCATGCCCTGGATCAGTTGGGAATGCCCCGGATCTTCACCGTGCAGCTCCTTTTCCTTCACCGCTATCTGTTTGTGCTCATCGAAGAAGGCGGCCGGACGGCGCGGGCCCGCGAATTGCGTGCTTTCGGCACAAAAGGATTTGGGTGGCGCTCCTACGGTTCGCTGCTCAGCCAGCTTCTCTTGCGGACCTGGCTGCGGGCTGAGCGGATCCATCTCGCCATGCTGGCCAGGGGATTCACCGGCGAATTCCATCCGCGCCGGACAACCCGGTTCGAGGTCAGGGATTTTCTGTTTCTCGCGGGCTGGTCCGGGGTGTTTCTTTTTTTTAGGCTGGTCAATGTCTCTCAGCTTCTGGGGGCGATCGTTACAGGGGGGAGAGGATGAGCCATCATATTGTCGAGGTCAGGGACCTGCGTCATGTCTATCCCGACGGCACCGAAGCGTTGCGGACCGTTTCCTTCCGGATCACCCACGGCGAGTCGGTGGCGATCATCGGCGCCAACGGGGCGGGCAAGTCCACCTTGCTCCTGCATCTGAACGGGTATCTGGCAACCAGCCAGGGGACAATCCGCATCGGGGATTTTCCCCTGACCCCCGCCACGCTGCCCGAGATCCGGCGCACGGTGGGCATGGTGTTCCAGGATCCGGACGACCAGCTCTTCATGCCGACGGTGTTTGACGATGTGGCCTTTGGCCCGTTGAATCTGGGCCTTACCGGGGATGAGGTGGAAGAGCGGGTGCAAGAGGCCTTGGCCCGGGTGGGCGCCGGACATCTGCGCGACAAGCCTCCGTACCGGTTGTCCGGCGGGGAAAAGAAGCGGGTGGCCATCGCCACGGTGCTGGCCATGTCGCCGGACATTCTGGTCATGGATGAGCCGACCAGCGGGCTTGATCCCTTTGCCCGGCGGCAGCTCATGGGTCTCTTGAAAGATTTCCGCCACACCAGGATTTTCACCAGCCACGATCTGGACATGGTCTTGGAGCTGTGCGAGCGGACCATTGTTTTGCACGAAGGCGAGGTCCGGGCCGATGGCCCCACCCTGGATATCTTTCGAGACGAAGCGCTGCTTGCTGCCTGCCGGCTGGAAAAGCCTTTTGCCATGCAGGGATGTCCGGTTTGCAATCGCTAACCGTCCAGCAGCACCGCATCTGCTTCGCAGTCTCGCTACGTTCGCTTAGATGTCATCGGCCTGCTCATGTGCAATAGCACACTGTGCAGACCTCTTTCGCGCATCTGCGGCAGCAGCGAAGCGGCGCTGCTGAACGGTTATGACAGCCATCACTTTCCTTATTCTTCAGCCGGATAAGGCTGCGCCTTACTTGCAGCGCACCACCAGCACGCTGCAGGGGGCATGGCCGATTACCCGCGCCGTGGTGCTGCCCATAAGCAGCCGTACGAGGCCGGTGCGGCCATGGGTGCCGAGGACGATCAGATCCACCTTGCTTTTCTTTGCTGTTTCCACCAGTGCTTCCTGGGTGGAGGTCGAGACGACGATCTTGGTCTCGCAGGTGAGCCCGGCCTTTTTCACCTTGGCCGCGGCCCGGTCCAGGTCGGTGCGCCCTTTTTTTTCCATCAGTTCGTGTGCGTCCGGCGCCATGGCCTGGAATTCGATATCGATTTCCGGGGCGCTCACCAGCAGGAGCTTCGCCTTCGACCCCTTTGCCATGGCCATCGCTTCCTTCAGGGCGCACTCACTGAATTGTGTGCCGTCATAGCCAACCATGATTTTTTTATACATAGCATCCTCCCTCGCAGATGTTTACCAACAGGACCGGCTCTGGTGTTTTGTCGCCCGGCACGGGTTGAACTCTTCTGAATTATTATCCGTAATCGCCGGGGAGTTTGTCAAAACAAAAAAAGAATGGGCGGAAGCTCGATTTAACAGAAAAAAGCGGCATGGTTGGAGGTGAAAATCGGCGGGTCGCGCTGGAGAATCCGGGCAATATCCGGGTGACGCTTGAATTCCTGATCGAGAAACCGCCGGATTTTCGTGCGCGACCACCCTGTGGGATGCTCGAAATCGGTGTACAGGGAGAGATCTCCCCCATAAAATTCGCTGCGCGCCACACAGGGAGCTTCCGGGCTGCCAATGGGCATGTTGAACACGGCCAGATTGAGGAAGGTGATGGCTGTATGGTGGCGGGCCACGAACTCCATGGTTTGCCGTGCTTCGGTAAGCGACTCCGAGGGGGTGCCGAAGAGCAGATAGATGTAGGTGGCGATTCCTGCCTCGGCCAGGGTTTGCAGCACCTTTTCGATCAGGGCCAGATCCTGCCCCTTGTTCATGGCCTCCAGCACTGACTGGTCCCCAGACTCCAGGCCCAGTTTCAGCATCCGGCAGCCGGAGCGGCGCAGGGATCGGCAGAAAGCCCCATCGGCCAGCAGGGGGGTAATGCGGGCAAAGCCGTACCAGTCGATCCCCGGCGGTTCGGCGGCCAGGGCCTGCATCAGGGCCGGGCTCACTGCGTTGTCGAGAAAATGGAGCAAAGCCGGGCGGTTGGGCTGGACAGCGGCTTTGAGCGCGGCGATATCGGCCAGCACCGTGACGGGGGGGATCTGCAGGTACGGGTTGCCTTCGGCCTTTTCCGGGCAAAAAAGGCACTTGTTCCAGTAGCAGCCCGAAGAGGCGGCGTAGGGGAGGATAAGGCCGGGGGCCAGGTAGTCGGCGAGCGGCAGGCCGGAATAGGAAGGGGTGTGGTGAGCCGGCGAAAAATCGGCGCCCATGAGGCGAACCAGCGTTTCTTCTCCCGGGCCGGCAAGGCAATGATCGATGAGCCCGGCAAAGGGATTGCGCCAAGCCGGGTTGCGCAGCCAGGAGGTGACCAGCCCGCCTCCCAGCACGATGGGCAGCCCCGGATACTGTTTTTTGAGAAAGCCGGCCATGGCAAAGGTGGTCGGGGCTTGGCTCAGGTAGTTCAGGGAGATGCCGATGAGGGCAGGGCGTGTTTCCGCGAGGAGAGCGGGAAGCCGGGTTGCGAAATAGGGAAAGAAGATGTTTGCCGCAGGCGTCTCGGCAGTCCGGAGAAGATCCGCGCTGCTCAAGGGAGAAAGGTCCTGTTCCTGATAATTGGCCAGGGTGAGGGAGAGATTCCGGCTTCGGCCGGCCTGCTCCAGCACCCGGTTGACATCCGCCACTGCCCGCCGGTAGCGGGAAGGGTTTGTGTACAGCTCCTGGCTGTGCAGGGATGCCAGATTATCCTTGAGATTGCGGCCTGCGCGGAGGCTCCAGGTGTCCGCGCCCTGGGGTGGGGAGGCGAGCAGGAACATCTGCCCTTCCAGATTGGCGTCCAGCAAGGTGCAGGGAAGGCTTTGGCCCCGGATGGTCCCGGCTAAACGGGCAATCCCGGCGGGAGGTTCGCAACCCTTGGCGGCTGGGGGATGGATGAGAAGCATGGGAGTGAAGATACCCGAATGCGGGCGGGAGCGCCATGGGCAAAGCTGTACGAGAAGCCTCGGCCCACTGAAAAAAAGCGGGCGCTCGGATGAGCGCCCGCGGGAAACAGGTTGTGGGTGAAGGGCGGCTTGCGTTTACAGGTGGCAGATCAAAACCGGGCAGTCCGCATAGCCGATAACCCGTTCCGTGACGCTGCCCATGAGCAGGCGGGTCAAGCCTTTCCTGCCATGGGAGCCCATGACGATGAGGGTGGCGGAGATTTCCGCGGCCAGGTCGGTTATGGCCTGATGGGGATCGCCATCCCGCACGAACAACTCCGCCTGGACTCCGAGATCCCTACCCCAGTTGCGGACCTTGTCCAGGACCTTGTCCGCTTCCTGGTAAAGTTCTTTCGCCACCTCCTGGCCAAGGGCGTAAAACTCGTCATTGGTGTAGACCACCGAAACGGCGTTGAGTTTGGTTTTCCTTTCCTGGGCTATCTCCAGGGCTCGGGCCAGGGCGTTGTCGCAACAGGTGGAGCCGTCCGTGGCCAGCAGGATACTCTCCCAGGAGAGCTTGCCGGTTTCCGGAGTCACCAGGACATCCTTGTTCGTGTGTCCGATGACCCGGGCGGTGACGCTGCCGATGAGGGCCCGTTCCACCGTGCCCTTGCCCCGGCGGCCCATGATAATCAGATCGCAGTTTTCCTCTTCGGCGACATGGACGATCTGCTCATAGGGTTCTCCCTGTTCCAGATTGGTCAGGATGTTGACCCCTTCGCGGTCCGCCAGTTGCCGGGCCTCGGCCAGCATTTCCTGGCCGGGTCCGGTGATGGCTTCCTTGATGTCCGAAACCCCGATGAGCTCCAAGTCCCCCTGGTAGGGGGGGACAACGGCGAGCATCTTGATCCAGCTCTTGTCCTCCCCGGCAAGCCGGCTTGCCAGGGAGAGCGCGTTTCGAGCTGAGGGAGAACCGTCGTAGGCAACGAGGATCTTCCGGTACTTAGCCATTGCTGACGCCCAGCACCGCTTTCTTGCTTCTGCTGTCGGCGGTCATGCCTTTGATCATGGCCACGATGATGATGAGCGCCGCGGAACCCAGGGCTGCGACCAGAGACCAGAAGCTGATGCCTTCGAGCAGGGCCAGGGTGTTTTCCTGTATGGGTCTCATCAGCTCAAGGTCGATCAGGTAGCCGGGGATCTTGACGCCGCGGCTGACTGCGACAATGAGCATGGTGGTGGCCATGACCACCTTGATGATGTAATCCTTGACATAGGTGGTTCCCAGGGCGCCGAGCTGTACGCCGATAAGGGAGGTGGCCAAAAGCAGCAGGGCGAGGCGGATATCGATGAGGCCGGAGAGACCCCACTGCACGGAACCCCAGGCGCCCATGACAAAGGCGATGATCAGTTCGGTGGCGCTGGCCACCACGGCGGAGGCGCCGATTACATAGATCATGCCGGGGACGCCGACGAAGCCGCCCACCGCGATGGTGGCTGCGAGCATGCCGGTGAGCAGGCCGACCGGGATGGTGATCCAGGCGGAGATGGTCACCTTGGCGGTTTTGAAGTGCATCATGGGCGCGAGCTGGATCTTCTGCATGCGCAGGGCCAGCTTGCTCACGGTTTCCTTGCCGCCGCCGCTGGCGAGTTTCCAGGCATCAAAAAACACATAGCCGCCGACAAAGACCAGGACCACCATGAACACCGCGCTGATGTAAAGGTTGGAGCCTGCGCCGCCGAACTGGTTCAGGATGTATTTCTGGATCTTGATCCCGATCTGCACGCCGATGACAGCGGTGACGGCCATGACCAGACCGAGCTTGATGTCGGCCTGGCCGTATTTCCAGCGCTTGTAGGCGCCGACCATGGCCTTTGGGAACTTGTGGCACATGTTGCTGGCCACGGCCACCGCGCCGGGAACGCCCAGGGACATCATGGCCGGGGTCATGACAAAGGCGCCGCCGGAGCCGATGAAGCCGGAGAGCAGGCCGCCAACGGCGCCGATAACCAGCAGGGCAATGAGCTTGCTGGCGGTCATGTCCATGAACATGACGGAGATATCCTTCATCACATTGCCGGCCTCGGCATGTTTATCCAGATTGATCAACACCTTCTGGTTCATGGCGATGTCCTCGGGCTCCATCTTCTCGTTCAGGGCCAAGGTCACCAATTCCTTGGTGCCGTCTTTTTCAAAAAGAACCGTGCGCTCCGCGCTGTTCACTTCGGTAATAATACCCTTGAGCATGTCCTTGGACGGTCCGTCGCCGGCGGCAAGGGCCGAGTGGGCGGACAGGGACAGGGGGAGCAGGGCGAACATGAGTATGAGCAGTAACTTCTTCATTGCGGGTAAATCTCCTTTATGCGGGCCGGTGCGGCCGGTTTATTTTTTTGCTTCAATGCCAAGGGCGCCCAGAAGGTTGCTGGCAAAGGCCCCATGGATAAAGGAAAAGAAAAAGGCCGCTCCCACCGGATACATCCAGCGCCAGCCGCCCATGGTGAAGATCTCGGTGACCAGCTTTTCGTTGGTGAAGAGCAGGTAATAGGCGGAAAGCGACATCGTCCCGAAGATGACGGTCTTCAGGTGGGGCTTGCTTTTTGCCGCCGGGGCCGGGGATTTGCCGTGCCGGCGGGTGGCTTTTTCGCCCAGGATCCGGCGGGCGGTGTCGTGTTCGCCCGCCTCGGCAAAGGCGACAGCCGACATGTTTTTGTCAAAGGTGGTGATGGTCATCTTTTTTCCCTTTTGTGGTGTGAATGGAGTTGTGAAGTCATGCCCTGACGGATGACCCTGCGTACATCACGACAGGGCAGTGCAGGGCCTGAAATTTGGCGATCATGTTTTCTTTAGCCTTGCGGCATTGTGGGCCGTCCGGTTCCAGCGCATCGAAGACAACGCAGAGGATGTCCCTGCGGGAGCCGGCATGCCGGAGTACTTCGTCGGCCAGGCAGTCAAGCCCGCTGACCGGTTGATAGAGCACGCCCTTTTCCTGCAAGGCGTGGTTCAGGGCGGCGAGGGGCTCTTTTTCCTGTCCCAAGCCGGAGGCGGTTTCATTCTCCGGCATGTTCAGCATGTGGAAGATCTCCAGGCCGCCGCCCAGGCGTTGACAGAGATGCAGGGTATAGCTGATGGTTCTTGGGGCGAGTTCCGGCTTGTCGGTGCCCAGAAGCACCCGTTTGCGCGCATTCTTGTTTGTCTGGAGAAACTGGCGAGCCGTCTCGAACTCGCCGGCCTCGGCAAAGGTCGCCGCAGTCATGGCTGCTTCAAGTTTTTTGAACATCGTCGTCAGTGCGCTCATGGTCGTTTCCGGGGAAAGGGTGTTCGGTTTAATGGGTTGCCGGGTTCGGCAGGATCTGGCCGCCGGGTATTTCCGTGGCCTGCGGTGCCGGTTTGCTCGGCGTTGATTTCCTGTTGCCGGCGTATTTTTGCGCCAGTTCGGGTTCGTTGGCTTCGGCAAAGGTAATGGCTGTCATCAGGCGGTCGATGCGATTCAATATGGTGTTCATGGTGGTTCTCCTTTCTCTGTGGATGGTGCGTGAAACCGGGACATGTCTTGGTGCTGTTGCCAGTTGCATTGAGCAACAAGCGTGCCAGGGATGATTTTCGGTTTTTTACGTTTTGTTTCAATATGTTGCGTGCGCTTTGGATTTTTCAGGAAATGTTTCAGTTATGCAACGTGAAGCTTGGTAAAAAAATAATAATCAATAAAATTAGTTAGATGTGTCGGTGTTGCAATAGGAAAACCAGTGTTGCCAAATGCAACCCCTGGACTTTGTTTTTCGCTGGGAGTATTGTGCTCTCGAACAGGAAACCGGCAGGGCGAATCGGCACCCTTGCGGGAAAGGAAGGCAGATCATGTTCCACCTCGGCATACGCAAGAAGATTACCTACGGTTTTTATCTGCTGCTCCTTCTAATGGTGGGCTCCGCCGTGCTGACCTATGCCCTGGTCAAGCGCGTGGAAGACCAGGTTGCCTTCAGCGAGGTTATCGAGGATTTTTTCAATACGACCCTTGAGCTGCGCAGGTTCGAGAAGAATTATTTTCTCTACCGGCAGGCGAAGGATTTCCAGGAAAACCAGTTGTATTGGGGACAAATCAGGGACATCTATGAAAATAACGCGGCGGCCCTGCATCAGGTGGTCTCCTTGCCGGAGACCCAGCAGTTGGCGCGGGTGATCGATGCGTATAACAGGCACATGGGGCAGCTCCATGCCTATTACCAGCAGATTGCCCAAGGGGCGGACTACGCGGCCAGCGGCCACACCCAGGAAAAGCTGGAGGAGCAACTCCGTTCCACCGGGAAAGAGCTCACCGAGTTCGGCGAAAAAACCCGGAGTGCCGTAAAGCGGAAAATCACGACCCTCCTGAAAACGACCCAGAAGATTCTCCTTGCCTCCATGCTCTGTCTGTTTGTTTCCGCCCTCACCATTGCCGCCCTGCTGGGAAGGAAGGTGGTGAATTCCCTGAAGATTCTTGAAGGATATACCAAAAAGATTTCCCAGGGGGATTTCGTGGATGTCGCGGTGGGGGAAGGGGAGGAGGAGATCCGATCATTGCTCAGGGCCTTCAACCGGATGACCAGGGAATTGCAGATGCGGCAGCATCAATTGGTGCAATCGGAAAAACTGGCGGCGCTCGGCACCCTACTCTCCGGAGTGGCCCACGAGCTGAACAATCCTCTGTCCAACATCTCCACTTCGGCCCAGATTCTGGGGGAGGAGATCGACGAGGACAATGTGGAGTTCAAGAAGAGTTTGATAGGCCAGATCGAGATGCAGTCGGACAAGGCGCGCGATATCGTCCGTACCCTGCTGGAGTTTTCGCGGATCAAGGAATTCAAAAAGGAGCAGCTGTTCTTCAAAAAGCTGGTGGATGAAACCATCCTCCTCCTCCGCGGGCACGTTCCCGGCGAAGTGGTTATCGGAGTGGACGTTCCGGAGGATCTTTCCATTGTCGTTGACAAGCAGCGCATGCAGCAGGTTCTGCTCAATCTGATCAAGAACGGGATCGATGCGATGCAGGGCAGCGGGCATATCTGGATTTCCGCCCTTGGCACCGGGTGCGGCACCGGGCTGGATGAGGTGGAAATCATCATCGAGGACGACGGGCCCGGGATCGATGCGGAACATGTCAACAGGATCTTTGACCCGTTTTTCACCACCAAGGACGTGGGCAAGGGCTCCGGCCTGGGATTGTTCATTGTGCATGACATCATCGAGTGGCATGGCGGGTCCATCAGCGTGGACAGCAGGCCAGGGCTCGGCACTACTTTCATTATCTGGCTACCGGGAGAGCAACAGGAACATGGTCACGAATGACGAACCCACAAGGATCTTGGTCGTTGACGACGAAGAGATTGCCTTGAACAACCTCAAGCATGTTTTGAAGAAAGAGGGGTACGAGGTCACCGCCTCACAGAGCGGTCCCCGGGCCCTGTATCTGCTGGAGGAGAACATGTTTGACCTGGTCCTGACCGATTTGAAGATGGAAAAGGTCGGGGGGATGCAGATCCTGAAACGCACCAGGGAGCTGTATCCGGACACCGAGGTGATCATGATCACCGGGTACGCCACGGTGGATTCGGCCATTGAGGCGATGAAGGGCGGGGCGTACCATTATATTGCCAAGCCCTACAAGCTGGACGAGGTCCGGAAGGTTGTGCGGGAAGCCCTGGAGAAAACCAGGCTCAAACGGGAAAACTCCAGGTTGCGGGAGCATCTCAAGGCGTTCCAGGGAGATGCCCGCATCATCACCGATAACTCCGGGATGAAAAAATTGCTGGCCACGGCCGGCCAGGTTGCCACCTCGGACAGCAACGTGGTGATCTGCGGGGAGTCAGGCACCGGCAAGGAGCTGCTGGCCCAATTTGTTCATAGTTGCAGCAACCGCCGTAACGGGCCTCTGCTTTCCGTGAATTGCGGGGCTTTCCAGGAAGATCTGTTGGCCAATGAGCTCTTCGGGCACGAGAAAGGGGCGTTTACCGGGGCGGTGGAAATGAAGAAGGGCTTGGTGGAGATGGCCGATGGCGGCACCCTTTTTCTCGATGAGATCACCGAGATGTCTCCGGCCATGCAGGTGAAGCTCCTCCGGGTGATCCAGGAAAAAGAGGTGATGCATCTCGGCGGGGTTTCACCGATCAAGGTCAATGTCCGCTTTCTTGCGGCAACCAACCGGAACCTCCAGGAGGAGGTAAAACTGGGGCATTTCCGGCAGGATCTGTTTTTCCGGATCAATGTGGTGGCACTCCATATCCCGCCCCTGGCCGAGCGCAAGGATGACCTGCCTCTGCTGATCCAGCATTTTATCCGAAAATACGGGGTGTTGATGCACAAGGAGGTGCGCAATATCGAGCCGGAGGTGGTGGATATTCTGCTGCGCTACGATTTTCCGGGCAATGTCCGGGAGCTGGAAAACATCATCGAGCGGGGGGTGGCGCTGGCCAGCGGCGACACCATTGAGGTCGGCCACCTGCCGGAAGATCTGCGCGACGCTTCGTTTCATACCTTCCGCCGGAAAAGCGGCGGCATCCCCAGCCTTGCCGATCAGGAACGGGCCTATATCGAGTGGGTGTTGAAGGAGCACGGGGACAACAAGAGCCTGGCCGCCCAGGTTCTGGGCATTGACCGGGTTTCCCTCTGGCGCAAGATCAAGAAGTACGAACTTGAGGCCTGAAGGCTGACGGGCGAGCGGCCTGCCCAGCGGTGCGTTAGTGGGTTGTTGCCTTGTCGGGATTGGGCTGGGGCGGCAGCAGCAGGCCGAATCCGCTGCCCAGCCTGCGGACCAGTTCGATGAAACTGTGGGGCATGGGCAGGTCGCGTTCAACCAGGAGAATGCCCAGATCTTGCGCCTGCCGGAGGATGGCGGTGCTGTCCTCTCCTTCCTGATGGTCGCACAGGGATTGGATGCGGAGGGCGTCGGTGAGGGGAATCCGCAGTTCCTCCAGCATGGCCCCGAGCCTGCCCTGCTCCTGGGCAATGAGGTCCGCGTGGTTCCGGGCAAATGCGGCAAAGGGTTCCTCGTGGGAGGGAACGCCGAAGACCGCATTGATCAGCGCCCCGGCAAGCTTGGCGATGAAGGCGGCTTCGCGTTCGGGATGCTTGGTGGTCAGCGTTTCTTTCAGTTTTTTAAAAGAGATCATCTTCACGATCTCGACTCCCTCGCGCAGGACGGGAATCAGTTTGCTTTCAAAGGCCATGGGCGGAATCCTTCCCTAGTCCTGGACGGTTGTGCAGTCTTGCTATTTCCCGGCAATGCGCGCGGCATGGGGGCGGATCAGGTGAAAAGGTCCGGTTCGCCGGTGACCTTGCGGACAAGATCCCGGTAATCCTGGGCGCCGTTGGACCCGGGGGCAAACTCAAAAATGGTCTGGCCATAGGCAGGAGCCTCGGAGAGACGGACGTTGTAGCGGATCGGGGCGCAGACCTTTTCTCCGTATATTTTTTCAATCTCCTCCAAAAACTCGCTGCCCCTTTTCACCCGCATGTCGCGGAAGGTGGGCAAAATGTAGCGCAGTTCGACTTCCTTGCGGAATTTCTGGATGGAGGCGATGCTTTTCAGGAATTCGCCAAAGCCCTGGATGGACATGACCTCAAGGGAGACCGGGGTCATCAGCTCGTTGACATAGAAAAGGACATTGACGGTGAGCGGATCCCAGCCCGGAGAGGTGTCCACCACCACGTAATCGTAGTCTTTTTCCAGCGGGGTGAGGGCCTGGGCAATGGTCAACTCGCCGCCGTAGTCCTTGCGGTCGATGAGGCGCTTGAGGCCTGCCAGGGATTTGCCGCCGGCCAGGATCCAGAGATTTTTACGGGCCTGGATGATTGCCTCCTCGGGGGGGAGTTCGCCGGTTACCAGCTCGGTGAGGCCGCCTTTGGGTTTTACGCCCAGCATGAAGCTTGACTGCCCTTGGGTATCGGTATCAACCAGCAGAACCCTTTTCCCGGCCAGGGCGAGGCCGGCAGCGAGATTCACCGAAGTGGTGGTTTTGCCGACCCCGCCCTTGCTCAACGAGACGCCGATTCTTCTGGTTTCCTGCTCGGACTGAGGCGCGGAGCCGGGATTAGGGTCCGGGACCATTTCGACCGGGGAGGGCTGCGGCTGTGCCGGTGGAGGCGTTTCTTCTCGGGGAATATCGAGGGGGAACTGCTGCCCGCACCCCTGGCACCGCGCCATCCTGACATTGGGCGGGATCCTCTTTTCGTCGATGTTGTGCTCTTTTTTGCAATGGGGGCAAGTGATTATCATTGTGAAGTCTCCGGGCCGGCCGTGGCCAACTTCTGGTTATTTCTTGCGGATGTCCTTGAGGATTTCTTTCATCAGGTGGCTTTTTTCCCCCTTTTCCTCAAAATCCTTGAGGATCATGGTCAGCGCCTGATTGACGATCCGTGATTTTGAAATGCGGGATTTCAGCCGCGGCTGCACAAGTTCGTTTATTTTCTCCCGCGCGTCATCCAGATCCTCGAAAATCTCCTCGGAAAGATAGTGGGTGGATTTTTTCTTGCTGTCGCCGGGCGAGGGTTTCTTGTGCTCCTTGCCCGGCGAGCTTTCCGCCGGAGCTGTGGCGATTGGTGTTTCTCCGGTGCGATGGATCAGCTTGGCAAGGGAGGACGCCTCATGCGTTGTATCCTCCTCCCCCCCCTTCAGCAGGTCATCCATGATGTCGTGTTTATTTTTTGCCGACATTTTCCCCCGGGTCCATGATGAGGTTGCGATTCAATCCCGGCCAAGGTCGGCGGAGCGGCTTGTTTCACCAAAGAGCTTGGCGTGATGGACGGAGAGAAAATGCTGCAGGGCCTGCTCGTCCTTTTTGTTCAGATCGATGAACTCGATTCCGCAGTGGCATTCGCCGGAGGTCTCGCTTGGCGAGATATGGGTGACTTTTCCCTGGAGGACGATGGTGTTGTCGCCGACATGCAGCGTGATGTCGTAAAGCGTGCCGGCCAGAAAGCCGCCAAGGGCTGGAACCAGGAGGCCCAGGCCGCGACTACCGATATCGCAGACCCGGTGGGTGCGGCCATCGATTTCGGCACAGACCGGATCATCGTCCAGAATGGGTTCCCGGTAGTTCTTGCGGATGATTTTTTGGAGATCGGTATGTGCAGGGGTGGCTCCGTCCGGAGCCACGGGCAAGCCCGTAAGCTCCCAAGGGGCTATTTCTTCGGTCCCGCTTTCTTTCTTGGTCATTACCGACTCCTTATGGTCATATGCTGCCGAGAGGCAAAAAAAGTCTGAAAAAAAGCGCTTGCTCCCAAAGACGTGCGAGTATGGAGGAGATGATTGATTATTTATTGGCATTGCCAAGATTGTCAAGGCAAAACAGTCAGTTGTTGCGGCTTGACAGGGGCGGGGCGGAGTTGCGGCGACTGCGGGAAAAGTCCGGAGGCGGGTACGGCGTGGTTCTTCCGCATGCAGCTTGGGATCGGCCCGCAGGCCGACGCGCTCAACCCAGCTCGGGAAATTTCACCTTGAGGGTTTCCTTGTCCGCGGTGCGTTCGACTTTTACCTGGACCTCGATCTGGTCATTTTTAAGCCCGAGGGTCAGCGGCATCCCCCCCTTGTCTTCCTCCAGATGGAGGATGGCGCGCATAATGGAGATGATCTTGTTGAAGACAGCCCTGGCCGGCGGGCGCAAGGCGATTTTTTCGGCCTCATGCTTGATGGTGACGGTGATCTTGTCGTTTTTCCGCTTGAGGGAAAGCTGGCGGGCCTCTTCGGTCAGGGTGAGGAGGAGGGCCAGGGCCAGATACCGGAGCGCGTCCTCCTGGATGTCGGCGGAAGGGGCGTCCGCCACTTTTTGAATGGTGGCGGCATAGTCCGTGCCAAGATAGCAGTCACACATTTCCATAAGTTTGAGATGAAGGTTCGGGTCATGTATTTCCATGGCGTCTCCTGTTCTGGTCCTGCGGGGAAAGAATCCTCTGCCTCTTCGGTCATATTGCTATGAAGGGCTTTGTCGTGTCAAGGGAAAGAATGGCGGAAAGCACAGGGTTTTTAGCGCCTTGCGCTGCGGGCTTGAAAGAATTTTGACAGCGTGGCGCCGGCCTGCTATATTTCCGGCTCGCCGGAGAGAGAAAGTGCATTGTCAAGGCGTTCCAGCCGTGACGGCGTCCGGCGCCCTCGTTCCTTGTTGGTGCGGAATCATCAATCATTAGAGAAGGCAAGGAGTTCAGAAATATGAAAACCGACCAATCGCAGAGCCTTTTTGCCAGGGCGCAGCAGCTCATTCCCGGTGGAGTAAACAGCCCGGTGCGGGCCTGTAAATCCGTGGGCTGTGATCCTCTTTTTGTCAAGAAAGCCGCCGGTTCAAAAATTCAGGATGTGGATGGCAACGAGTTTCTCGATTTTGTCTGCTCCTGGGGGCCCATGATCCTTGGGCATAACCATCCGGCCGTGGTGGAGGCCATTGAGAAAACCCTGCAAGACGGCACCAGCTTCGGCGCCCCCTGCCCCCTGGAGGTTGAACTGGCCGAGTTGGTGATAGGCGCCCTGCCCTCGGTGGAAAAAGTGCGTTTCGTCAGTTCCGGCACCGAGGCGACCATGAGCGCCATCCGGCTGGCCAGGGGGTACACCGGCCGCAAGGTGGTGGTGAAGTTCGACGGCTGCTACCATGGCCATGCCGACAGCTTTCTGGTCAAGGCGGGTTCCGGGGTGATCACCCTCGGCATTCCCGGCAGCCCCGGGGTGCCGGAGGATATTGTCAAGAACACGGTGTCTATTCCTTATAATAACCCGGAGATCCTGGAAAAGACCCTGCGGGATGAAAAACTGGACATTGCCTGCGTGATCATCGAGCCGGTGGCCGGCAACATGGGGGTCGTCGCCCCGCAGCCCGGTTTTCTGCAAAAGCTGCGCGCCCTGACTACGGAACTGGGCATCGTCCTCATCTTCGACGAGGTTATCACCGGCTTGCGCCTGTCCTTGGGCGGGGCGCAGGAATACTTCGGGGTTATGCCCGATCTCACCTGTCTGGGCAAGATCATCGGCGGCGGTCTGCCGGTTGGGGCCTATGGCGGCAAGAAGGAGCTGATGGACACCATTTCGCCGGTGGGCCCGGTGTACCAGGCCGGAACCCTGTCCGGCAATCCCCTGGCCATGGCGGCGGGCGCCGCAACCATGCGGCAGTTGGCCCAGCCCGGCTTTTATGCCGCGCTGGAGGAGAAATCGGCCCGCTTTGCCCAGGGGTTGACCACGCTTGCCCAAAAATATCTGCCCGGACAGACCACCCTGAACCGGGTGGGTTCCATGATGACGGCTTTTTTCACCCCTGGGCCGGTGGTGGATTTCGACTCCGCCATGCAGGCGGATACGGCCAGATATGGCCAACATTTCCGGCAGATGCAGGCGCAGGGGATCTGGCTGGCGCCCTCCCAGTTCGAGGCACTTTTTATTTCCGCCGCGCAAAGCGAGGCCGAGCTGGCCATGGCGCTGGAGAAAACTGAATGCTCATTCAAAAAAATGGCAAAATGAGAAAAAAGCCGTTGACTTTGGGGTGATGCAATGCTAGTAATCCTATCGGTCATAACTCGATGAATCCTTTGTCCGGGCTGTGTGGCAGGGGGTGAAGATGTCCAATAATCGAAAGGATACACTGCGGTTGCTGGCGCAGTTCAGCACCGTTGGCATGACCGTTGCTTTCTCCATCTTTATCGGAGTCGGCATCGGTTATTATCTGGACCATACGGTATTTGGCGGCAGAACCTCGCCCTGGTTGACCCTGATTTTTCTCGGGTTCGGGGTGGCGGCGGCCTTCAAAAACCTCTACGACATGGCCAACAGAAAGGATCTCTGATGCCGGTTAGTGGTTCACCCGCATCGGGAGGTGAGGTGTCGCTCACCAAGGTTATGGTGTGCAACTGGCTGTTGCTGGGAGTGCTCACCGGTTTGGCCTGGTTGGGGTATTCAGGCTTCCATGCCCGTTCGGTTTTTATCGGCGGAGCGATTGCAAATCTCAGCTTCCTGTTTTTGAAAAGGGATCTGCTCCGCTTGCTGGCTGGGCCGCTTGAGGCGGTCAAGCCGTTGTTTTTTATGCGATATTATCTGCGGCTGTTTGTGGTCGTGGGGGTTCTCTTCCTGCTGGTCAGGTACCGGTTGGTTCACACCTTCGCACTGCTTATTGGCCTGTCCACCGTGCTTTTGGGCATCGGACTAGCCGTCATGGTCGCAGCAAGAAGTATTTACTCGACAAAGTAGTACTAAGGTTAAGGAGGCTCGTGCACGGTCCATGGAACATCCAATACTGTTTATCTCGCTGATTCTGCAAAGTCTGGGGATGCCGGTTCCCCATGGTCCGGTTGGGGACACGCTGCTGGCCAAGCTGGTTTCCCCGCACATGACCTATACCTGGCTGGTCATGCTTTTCCTGATCATCGTTCCGAAGCTGACCCTGGGTCAGATGTCCCTGGTGCCCGGCAAGGGTCAGAATTTCTGGGAGGTCGTCATCGGCGGCCTTGAAGGATTCATGGCGGACAACATGGGCAAGGAAGGGGCTCGGATGATGTTCCCCATGCTCGCCACCTTTGCCCTCTACATCCTGGTGGCGAACATGATCGGCCTTATGCCGGGATTCATGTCTCCCACCTCCAACCTCAACATCACCCTGGCCTGTACCCTGATCGTTTTCTTCACCACCCACATCCTGGGCGTGAAGTTCCACGGGGTCGGTTATATCAAGCATTTCCTCGGTCCCATTCCCTGGCTGATTCCCCTCATGCTCCCCATCGAGCTTATCAGCCATTTCGCCCGTATTCTGTCGCTCTCCATCCGTCTTTTCGGCAACATCATGGCCAAGGAGACCCTGCTGGGCATCCTGTTCATGCTGGCGGGCGCCTACTTTGCCCCGCTGCCGATTCTGTGTCTCGGCGTGTTTGTTTCCATCGTGCAGGCGCTGGTTTTTCTGCTGCTTTCGATCCTCTATTTTTCCGCTGCCATGGAGCATGCCCACTAATTTGTGTAACCGGTTCCTTGTGAACTAATGAAGAAGGCCAATTATAAAAAATTTTATGGAGGATGTACGATGAAGAAAGCACTTTTGTCCGTATTGATGGTTTTGGCCCTGGCCACCGTTGCCATGGCTTCCGAGCATGGCGCAGAGGCTGCTGCCGCTGCAGCTCCCGCTGCGAACCTTGCCCTGATCTGCCTTGCCGCCGCTCTCTCCGTTGGCGTTGCCGCTCTTGGTTGCGGCATCGGCATGGGCGCTGGTATCGGCGGCGCTTGCTCCGGTATCGCTCGCAACCCCGAGGCTTCCGGCAAGATCACCGTAACCATGATCATCGGTCTGGCTCTGATCGAGTCTCTGACCATTTACGGTCTGGTTATCTCCCTGATCCTGCTGTTCGCGAATCCGCTGCTCAAGTAATTTTTTCGCGATATTTCAGGTGGGTAAGGCCGCAGGGGAAATCCCTTGCGGCCTTTTCTGCTTTCTGGGGTCTGTTCTGATGAGCGAAGCCGTTGTCCATCCCTTGCGCGGCAAGAACGAGCCGCAACTTCCTGCCTGCGGGCTGCTGCTGCTCAATCCCTCCGAGGCTCGACAAGCTGCGCAGATTGCAGGACAGCAGGAGTGGGCCCGGCATTTTCTGTTTCACAGCAATCTCTTTTCTGCCCAAGCGCCTCCGATGTTCTGGGCAGGACCTGCGGTTGGCGCGCCCATGGCCGTTATTTGCCTGGAAAAGTTCATTGCTTTAGGGGCCAGCAGGATCATTGTCTGCGGCTGGTGCGGCTCGCTCCAGCCGGGCCTTGGCGTGGGCGAATTGGTGGCTCCGACCTGGGGTATCAGCGAGGAAGGCACCTCCGCACATTATCCCGTGGCGGGCAAGGTCGAATCCTCTCCCCGGTTGCGCCAGGAGCTGCAGGACTTTTTTGCCAGCACGGGAACAGAACTCAAGGAAGGGCCGATCTGGACCACCGACGCCCTGTACCGTGAAACCCGGGAGAAGGTTGTCCGCTATGGCCGCGAGGGCATTCTTGCTGTGGACATGGAGTGTTCCGCGCTCCTGCAGGTTGCAGCGTTTCGCCGGGTTGAGCTGGCTGCGGTTCTGATGGTTTCCGATTTGCTGTGGCAGGACCCCTGGCAGCCCGGATTCCAAGGCAAGGAATTCCGCAAGCGTTCACAGGGCTTGGTGGCAGACCTGCTGCGCTGTGTCGGTGGCCTGGCAGTTGAAGAGAAAGGAGTGAGGCGATGATGCGAACGGTTTTTACTGTCAGTCTGGGCTGTCCCAAAAATCTGGTGGATACGGAGCTCATGCTTGGGTTGCTGGTCGAGGCCGGCTTCGCGCCCTGCGAGGATGCGGAAGAGGCTGATCTGCTGCTGGTCAACACCTGCGGCTTTATCCAGTCCGCTGTGGAAGAGGGGATCGAGGAGATTTTCACCCTGGCGGAGGTCAAGGAGCGCCACCCTGAAAAAAAACTGGCGGTGGTCGGCTGCATGGTGCAACGCTACGGCGCGGACCTTGCCAAGGAGCTTCCCGAGGTGGATCTCTTCATCGGCACCGAGGGAACCCAGGATATCGTCGGCAGATTGCAGGAGCTTGCCCAGGCTGATCATCCGCAGGTGCACCTTGCCCCGCCCACCTTTCTGCTGGATTCCTCCTGGCCGCGCAAACTTTCTGCCCCGGCGCATCGGGCCTATATGAAAGTGACCGAGGGATGCTCCAACCGCTGTAGCTATTGCCTGATTCCCTCCCTGCGCGGCGACCTGCGCAGCCGGCGCCTTGATGATCTGGCGCATGAGGCGCAGATGCTGGCGGAAAACAGGGTGCAAGAGCTGACCTTCGTGGCCCAGGATCTCACCGCTTACGGCCTGGATCTGGGACCCGGCGCGCCCCGGCTGGTGGATTTGCTCCGCGCCTTGCTTGCGGCCTGCAACATCCCCTGGTTCCGCCTCCTCTATCTCTATCCCACCCGGGTCAATACAGAGCTCCTTGAATTCATGGCGGCCAATCCCCGGATTGTCCCCTATCTGGATATACCCCTCCAGCACGTCTCTGATTCGGTGCTCAAGGGCATGAACCGGCCCTATGGCCGCAAGCAGATCGAGACGCTCCTGGGAAAGATCCGTTCGATCCTGCCCCAGGCCGCCATTCGCACCACCTTCATGGTGGGTTTCCCCGGGGAAACCGGGGCGGATGTGCAGCAGCTTGCCGAATTCATGCAGGAACAGAAACTGGCCCATGTCGGGATCTTCGGCTACTCAAACGAAGAGGGGTGCGCCGCTTATAATCTGGCTGGGCAATGCAGCGAAGAGGAAAAGAGCGAGCGGAGGAAACGGCTCATGGCGCTGCAGGGCGGGGTATCCCTTGCCAAAAATCAGGCAATGGTGGGCAGGGTGGAAGAGGTGCTGGTGGAGGGCTGGAGCCGTGAAACCGATCTCCTGCTGGAAGGGAGAACCCGTTTTCAGGCCCCGGAGATCGATGGCTGCGTCTATATCAATGCCGGCGTGGCAAATCCGGGGGATATCGTGGAGGTGCTGATCACCGAGGCGCACCCCTATGATCTCGTGGGCGAGATTGTCGAGCATGGGCAGGACAGCGACGAGTAAGCCGTTATGCGAGAGCAATCATGCTGTTTTTCATGGGAAGAACGGCATAAGGAGAGGTAAGAAAAGGGGCACAAACACAGATCATGTTCTGTAACGGCTCCTAATCAGCCGATTCGTTGACCTTTTCCTTCAGTTCCTTGCCGACTTTGAAGAAGGGAAGTTTTTTCGGCTTGACCTTGATTTTCTCTCCGGTTTTCGGGTTGCGGCCGAAATACGAATCGTACTCCTTGACCACAAAACTGCCAAAGCCGCGGATCTCTATGCTCTCGCCATTTGCCAGGGCGTCACCCATGGCATCAAGGATGGTGGTCACGGCTGAGCTCGCGTCCCGCAAGGGGACATTCATTTCTTCAGCCAGTGCTTCGATCAACTCCGATTTGTTCATCGCCCTTCTCCGATGTGCTGCCGTTAAAAAAATAATATTAAATACAGGGGGATAAAACATCTTAAACAGCTAAGTGCTCAATTGTAAAGAGGATTTTTTAAGAGAAAATTTTGGCCAGATCCGCAGGGGTGAGGCGGCGGTATCTGCCGGTGGGCAAGGCGCCAAGCCGCAGGCCTCCGTAGGCGATGCGCTTGAGCGCGAGTACCCGGTGGCCGATGGCTTGGCACATCAGGCGGACTTGCCGTTTGCGCCCCTCGTGGATGGTGATTTCCAGAGTGGTTGTCGCTGGCTCCTTGGAAATGATGCGCACCGTGGCCGGCCAGGTTTTTTTCCCCTCAAGCTCAACACCCTCCTCAAGCATCCGGATTTTTTCAGGGGTCGGCAAGCCGCGCACTTCAGCCTGGTAGGTTCGTTCTATTTCAAAGCGCGGGTGGAGAATGCGTTCGGCAAAATCGCCGTCATTGGTCAGGATGAGCGCGCCCTCGGTGTCAAAATCAAGGCGGCCCACGGGAAAGACCCGGCTGGTGACGCCGGTGAGCAGGGAGGAAACAATGGGTCTTCCCTGGGGATCGTGGAGGGTGGTGACGTAGCCCCGGGGTTTGTTGAGCAGGAGATATATTTTTTCTTCTTCAATGCACAGGGGCCGTCCTTCAAAGGCGATAACCTGCGTGCTTGGATCAACCTTGCAACCCATCTCGGTGACGACCTTGCCGTCCACCGTGATTTTTCCCAGGCGGATCAGCTCCTCGGCATTGCGGCGGGAGGCGAGCCCGGCCTTGGCCAGGATTTTTTGCAGCCGTTCTTCGGGCATGGAAATGTGCTGTGGAGTCAGGCGCGGGAATACGCGGCAGGGATGCAACAGAAAAAGAGGCCCTTACGGGAGGGCTGCCCGGGAAGGGGAAGCAGGTGCTCAGGCATGGTAGTCGCCGCGCCTGAGTTTTGCGGACTCGACATACGAGGCTGTGGCCACCCGCTCAAGGATGGCTGAGAGAGGGTGGTTCCCCGGAAGTTGATTTTTGAGATGCACCAAGGCTGCGGTGTCATTTTCAAGGGCGTCGGCAAATGGTTCAAGGTCCTGGGCGGAAAAAGCTGGATTACCCAAGGCGGCGCTGAATTTTTCCAGGGTATTGATGGTCTCTTCGGTCAGGGAAATGCCTTCCAGCCTGAGGGCGGCGGCGATTGGCGCGGTGGCGGAAGCGGCGGCGATGGTTGTGGCGGCCGGGCTTTTGGCGGCAGCCAGTTCCTGGGCCAGGATATCCTGGAAGGAAGCGCCCGCGACCGAGGGACCGCCTTTGCCGATGCTTGCAACATCCTGCTGGCCAGGAGTAATCGCGGTGATCTTCATGATGGACTCCCCATGGTTGATGATTGCCCTGCCTACACCATAGCTATTCGGCATAAGAATCGTCAATCTTTAAGAGAAAAGCGGCGCAAAAATTCCCTGCTTACCGGTAGCGGGACGGCAGGATCTCGTTGATTTTTCCGTCCACCAACCGTTTTGTTTTTTCGTCCACCTCAAGAACCTCCGGGTACCAGGGCTTCAGGCGGCAGTCAAAGATGATGGGCGGGGTAAGAATGGGGTGGAAGCGGCGCAGCTCGGTGGCGGCCGCATGGATGTCGGCGGCCGGTTCGAAGCGGGTGAAAAGGGTCCAGAGAAATTCCTGGAGATTCTCCGTGGCTGCCTTGGCATCGTCCACCAGCACCACCACCTGCCAGTCGGCCAGCGCCGGGCAGTGGGCCAGATGGGCGGGAAGATCCTGCCGGCCGGCAAAGCCCTCCCCCTGCACCACCAGGGTGCCGGGGAGAAAGACCTCTGCCGTGGTGCAGCCCTGGGGCAGTTCGCCGTGGAAGGACGGGGGCAGGATGCGGCGGGGCTCCTTGCCAAGCCCCATCATCATGGCCTTGGAACCGTTGTTCACCGATGGGCCGGTGTAGTCCAGGGTGTCCTGGGATACATTGGCAAAGACGAAGAGGTCGGTCTGCCAGTTGATCCGCTCCAGCACATGGACCCACAGTTTTTTGAAATCCGTGATCTCGATGTCGCCGTCGGTGAGGATCAGGAACTTGGTGAGCGACAACTGCCCCTCGCCCAGAATGCGCAGGCCCGAGGCAAAGGCCTCGCGGGGGTAGCGGTTGGTGACCTTGGCCGCGGCCAGGCAGTGGAAGCCGGTCTCGCCAAAGGTTTTGAGCTGGCGAACCCCGTTCATCACCAACGGGAAGAGCGGGGAGAGCAGATCCTGGAGATAGTCGCCGATGTAGAAATCCTCCTGCCGGGGGCGTCCCACCACCGTGGCCGGATAGATGGCGTCGCGGCGATGGTAAAGCCGTTCGACATGGAAGACCGGGTAGTCGTGGGTGAGCGAGTTGTAGCCGTAATGATCGCCGAATGGGCCTTCCGGTCGCCGCATGTGGGGCGGGACAAAGCCCTTGGCTGCGAATTCGGCGTGGGCAACCAGCGGGTGGCCGCCTGCAGGATCGCGGGTTATGGGCAGCTTTTCGCCAAGCAGCAGGGAGGCCAGCATCAGCTCCGGGATATTTTCCGGCAGAGGGGCGATGGCGGCCAGCATCAGGGCCGGCGGCCCTCCGATGTACAGTGTCATGGGCAACGCTTCGTTGCGGCTTTCCGCGGCATGGTAATGGTAGCCGCCGCCCTTGTGGATCTGCCAGTGGATGCCGGTGGTGCGGTCATCAAAGCGCTGGATGCGGTACATGCCCAGGTTGTGGCCCCTGCCGTCCGGGTGTTCGGTGTAGACCAGAGGCAGGGTGACAAAGGCGCCGCCGTCCGTGGCCCAGGAGGTGAGCAGAGGCAGTTCGCCCAGCCGGGCCGGACTCTGGCAGACCTCCAGGATGGGGGCCTTGGCCGCCGGAACCCTTTTCAGCCCCACCTTGGTGGCCTGGCCCAGCAGAGAGCGCATCTCCCAGATTTTGCCGAGGTTCGGCGGCATCAGGGTTTCCGCCGCCCGGACCAGATCGGTCACGAATTGCTGGGGCCGTTTGCCAAAGGCCAGCTCAAGCCTGCGGGCGGTGCCGAAGAGGTTGGTGACCACAGGGAAGCTGCTGCCCCTGACATTGGTGAACAACAGGGCCGGGCCGCCCTGGGCGATTACCCGGCGATGGATCTCGGCAATCTCCAGATCCGGGTCAACCGGGGTGGAAACCTCGAGCAGGGAATCTTCCCTCCGCAGGATTTCGAGAAAGGCTCTAAGGTCTCTGATAATATTCTGGCTCACCTTTGCGCTCTCCTTGCTGGTATGCTATTTTGTGAGTATAAATGAAGGCTTAATCCTTGAGGAACAGACGGTGGTATTCTGTTTCGCTACAATGTTTATGCATCAGGCTGGAAAGAAAATCAAGGAGCGAGGTGATTTCCTCCTCTTTCAGGCGGGGGATGAGGGTCTGCAGGAAGGCGGGTTCGGCGAATCGCTGCAGAAACGCCGCGAGGGAACGTTCGTCTGTTTCCCGGTTCAGGCCAAAGCAGATTTCTTGTGCGTGCAGGTGAGTGGGGGGAGTTTTTTGGCTGTCCATGGCGGCTTCCGGAAATTGTGGGTTAAGAAATGATCGCTTGTAAAAGCAGTGAGTGATGGAAAAATGTCAAGGCAATGGATAACCTTGGAAAATGGGACGCAATCCACCGAGTCTCCGGAGTTGATCCGGATGGCCCTCGACCGGTTGCGGGAAAAAAGGGAGCTCATTTCCCTGGTGCATACCGGGTATCAGTCCCCCATGACGGTCATCGTCAACTACGATGATCGGATGCTCGAGATCGACAAGCCCATCGACTGGCCCGGAACCCTGGGGATCATCCATATCCTGTTCAGGGACGAGACCATGGTCTGGAACAAGGTGCGCGTCCAGGTGATCCGCACCACCGAAAGCAGCATCTTCACCGAGTTTCCCACCATCCTGTTTCGCCTGCAGCGCCGGACCAACTACCGGGTCGGAGTGCCCAACGGCAGCACGGTCATGTTCATGCATAACAATGAAATGCGGCAAGGGTTCCAGGTCATAGATGTCAGCGCCAACGGGATCTTTGTCTGCACCGACAGGTTCGCCCCCCTGCAACCCGGGGATATCCTCCTTGATCTGGCGGTATTTTTTCCCGGCGCCGGAACCGGGTTGAGCGCAGGCACCTATATGAACATCAGCAGGGCAAAGGTAATGCGGGCAACCCGGGGAGACAATAAAAAATATTGCTATGGGATCCTTTTTGACCTTACCAAGGGGGAAGAGGAAACCCTTCTCCAGTATGTGCGTCTGCGAGAGCGGGAGCTGTTGCGCAAAGGGATGTTTTGAGCTTTTTTCGTGCGCCCTCGCCCCAAGCCGACTAGATAATGCGCCACAAGACTTTGCGGGAGCGGGGGCCGTCAAACTCGCAGAAGAAGATTTTTTGCCAGGTGCCGAGCTGGAGCCGGCCATTTTCAATGAAGACCGTTACCGAGCTGCCGGTGAGCGAGGCCATGACATGGGCCGGAGAATTGCCTTCTGCATGCCGGTACCGGATGTGCGGCACGATTTTTTGCAGGGCGGCAAGGATATCGCTCTGCACGTCGGGGTCGGCGCCCTCGTTGATGGTCAAGCCGGCGGTGGTGTGCGGATTGTACACATGGCAGACGCCATCAACAATGGTGCTTGCGGTCACGGCTTTTTGGAGCTGGGCGGTGATGTCGGAAAACTGCATGGTTGCCGAGGTGGAAACAACAAGGGTTCCTGCGGGCATGGTTAAAGATCTCCTGGACAGGGATGATGGGTACGCGCGACCTTTTGTGTAAGGAAATTGTACTATATTAGATTGCGGAACGCGTCAAATTGATTATAGAGCGGATTGATGCAAAGAGGGAAGGAGGCTATGGTAGAGAACGTTTTTAAAAATCTTCAGTGGCTCGGGCATGACGCTTTTCTGCTGCGGGCCGGGGGCAAGGTCGTCTATTTCGATCCCTTCCAGCTCGGTTCCGGCTTGCCGCCGGCCGATATCATCTGTATTTCCCATGAACACTACGACCACTGCTCCCCCGCTGACGTGCGGATGATCCAGCAGCCCTCCACCCTCATTGTTGCCGAAGCACAGTGTGCGGCACAGCTTAAGGGCAGGATCGTATCCCTTGCCCCGGGCGAACGGTGCGAGGAGCAGGGGATTACCATCGAGGCCGTCCCTGCCTACAACACCAACAAGCAGTTTCACCCCCATGCCAACCGGTGGCTGGGGTTTATCCTCACCGTGGATGGGGTGCGGCTGTACCATGCCGGAGATACCGATTATATTCCGGAGATGAAAAATATCCGGGCGGATATCGCCCTGCTGCCTGTTTCCGGCACCTATGTGATGACCGCCGAGGAAGCGGCGCAAGCGGCTCTTGCCATCGGGCCCACGATCGCGGTGCCCATGCATTACGGCGCCATTGTCGGAACGGACGAAGACGCGAAACGGTTTGCCGCATTGCTTGCCGGCACGATACGGGTGGAAATCCTTGGCCGCGGATAATTCGCAATATTTCCCGGTCTGCCTCAAGGTCGCCGGGCGGCAATGTGTGGTCATCGGCGGCGGCCGGGTTGGCGAGCGCAAGGTGCAAGGGCTGTTGGCCCATGGCGCCCTGGTTCGGGTGATCAGCCCCGAGTTGAGCGAACCGCTTGCCGCCCTGCTGCGGACCGGCGCGATTGACTGGCTGGACCGCCTGTATCAGGAAGGCGATTTGGCCGGGGCTTTTCTGGTCATTGCCGCCACCGATGATCCGCTCGCTCAGGAGCGGATTCATGCCGAGGCCGAGGCGCGCAATATCCTGCTCAATGTGGCGGATGTGCCGAAATGGTGCAACTTTATTCTTCCGGCCACGGCGCGACGGGGCGATCTCTCCATCTCCGTTTCCACCGCCGGGAAAAGCCCGGCTCTGGCCAGCACCCTGCGTCAGGCGCTGGAGGTCCAATTCGGCCCCGAATACGGGGTGCTGGTGGAGATCCTCGGAACCCTGCGGGATACCGTTCTGGCCGAGGGCCGGCCGCATTCGGAGAACAAGATGATTTTTGCCCGGCTGGCTGATCCCGAAATGGCGCTCTGGATTAAAGCCGGGCTGTGGCAGAAGCTTGCCGGCCACATTCAGGAAGTCCTTGGGCCTGATGTCCCCCTTGCCTGCCTGGAGAAGGCCCGGCAGACATACGAGCAATCGTGACGGATTCGCGGAAAGGTTGAAAAGTCACAGATCCGGAATAGGAAAAGGAAGAATTACCAAGCCATAACTGTTGAAAACGCGTTTTTTGCGATTTCAATAATCTTCAGGAGCGGCGCGATGACCCTGTTGTTTCAGCTCACCCTGTATCTGTATCTTCTGGCCACCGCGGTGTATGTGGCTCATTTCCTTTCCCAGCAGAAAAAGGTGCGGGCGGTTGCCCGGGCGATTCTTCTCGTCGGCGGGGTACTGCATACCGTTTATTTTGTTGTCCGTTATGTTGCTGCGGGGCATACCCCCCTGACCAGCAACCATGAAGCGGTCTCCTTCTTTGCCTGGTCAATGACCTGGGCTTTCTTGTCGTTCTGGTGGCGGTACCGGGTGAAAAATTTCGGCGTCTTTGTTTCGCCGCTTATTTCCCTGCTGATGCTCATCGCCGCCTTTTCCTCCCAGGAGATACGGCCATTGGCCCCGGCCCTCAAGAGCAACTGGCTGCCGGTGCATGCCAGTCTCGCCATCATGGCCAACGGCTTCATGGCCCTGGCTTTTTGCGGCGGGGTGATGTACCTGCTCCAGGAGCGGGAGATCAAGAAAAAAAAATTCGGGATATTCTACAGCCGATTGCCCTCTCTCGAAGCGTTGGATACCCTGAATCAGCATTGTCTGACGCTGGGATTTCTCTTTCTGACCCTGGGGATCGTTACCGGTTCCGTCTGGGCAAAGCAGGCCTGGGGGGCATATTGGCAGTGGGATCCCAAGGAAACCTGGTCGCTGATCACCTGGCTCATCTACGCGGCCATTCTCCACCAGCGGCTCACCGTGGGCTGGCGGCGCAGGCGGGCGGCGATCATGGCCATTGTCGGGTTCGGCTCGGTGCTTTTCACCCTATGGGGTGTGACCTATCTGTTGGGGGGTGTGCACTCCTATGTTGGCTGAGAGTATCGTCATTATCGGCGTGAATCATAAGACCGCTCCGGTGGCGGTGCGGGAGAAGCTGGCGTTTTCCGGGGATTGCGCCGGGCCGCTCGTTACGCTGATGAACATCGAGGGGTGCAGGGAGTGCTGCTTTCTTTCCACCTGCAACCGGGTGGAGGTCATTTTTGTGGCCAGCGACCCGGCTGCGGCTGCGGTGGCGGTGCGGGGCTTCCTTTTTGCCAAGAGCGGCCTTGGTGATGCCGAGGCCCAGCAGTTCAGCTATCTCTACCAGGGCAAGGACGCGGTGACGCACCTGTACAAGGTGGCCGCCAGCCTTGATTCCATGGTGGTGGGCGAACCCCAGATCCTCGGGCAGTTGAAGCAGGCCTACCGCGAAGCGGTGGAGCAGAAGACCACAGGCGTCATCCTGAACCGGCTGCTGCACAAATCCTTTTCCGTGGCGAAACGGGTGCGCACCGAAACCAATATCGGCGGCAGTGCGGTTTCCATCAGTTACGCGGCGGTGGAGCTGGCAAAAAAGATCTTCGGAAGTCTGCGGGACAAGTCCGTGCTTCTGGTGGGGGCCGGGGAGATGGCTGAACTGGCGGCCGAGCATCTGGTCAGGCAGGGGATAGGGCGGGTTATCGTGGCCAACCGGACCTTGGAGCGGGCGGTCAAACTGGCCCAACGCTTTAACGGCACCGCGGTTGGCTTGGCCGAGTTGACCACCCAATTGGCGGAGGTGGATATCCTGGTCAGTTCCACCGGGGCCACCGACCTGATTCTCCGCAAGGATGAGGTGAAGCCGCTGATGCGGCAGCGGAAAAACAAGCCGCTCTTTCTTATTGATATCGCGGTGCCCCGCGACCTTGACCCGGAACTCAATGATCTGGACAATGTCTATCTCTATGATATCGACGACCTGAAAAACGTGGTCGATGTGAACAAGGCGGAGCGGGAAAAAGAGGCCCTGCGGGCGGAAGGCATTGTCGCCGAGGAGGTGGTCAAGTTCGGGCAATGGCTGGAAGGCATGGAGCTGGCCCCCACCATAACGGCCATCCGGCAAAAGGCCAACACCATCCGGGAGGCCGAGGTGGCCAAAACCCTGAGTGTCCTGAAGTCTCTGTCGGAAAATGAGCGGCGTTCGGTGGAGATGCTGGCCAACGCCATTGTCAACAAGCTGCTGCACGAACCCATGGTATTCCTGAAAAACAGCACCCCCCACGACAATCCGCAGATCAAGCTAGCTTTTGTCCGGCAGTTGTTCGGCCTTGACAATGAATCTTCGGAGCAGTAGCCGCCTTGGGAAAATGTTTGACATGTCGCATGGCTCTGAGTAATATAATGTGCTTTATTGCCGGGCGGAATCTTTTGCGTTTTTGGTATGGTTTCCGTAAGAGTGCGTGACGCAAGGCCCGGGCGCTGCGAGACAGCGAAAATGAGAGGCAGGCCCTAGAGGCACTAACAGAAGAGAAAAAGGAAGACGATCATGAGCAAGAGAACTTTTCAGCCGAGCAACCTCAAAAGGCACCGCACCCATGGCTTTCGGGCCAGAATGCAGACAAAGAACGGGCGGGCCGTCATCAACCGTCGCCGGGCCAAGGGACGCAAGCGGCTGACCGTGTAGTTTCTCTTCGGCACAACAGCACCGTTCGCGTCGAATGAAAGCCCAGCCCCTCTCCAAGGCCATGCTGCTGGTCAAGCCCTGGCAGTACAGGATGGTGTATGAGCAGGGAAAACGGGTGCGCGGTCAGAATTTTACCGTGATCCATGCGCCGAACAGCGGTGCGGGCAACAGGCTGGGCATAAGTATCCACGGAGTACGGCAGGCTGTTCAGCGAAACAGGATCAAGAGGATAATCCGGGAATTTTTTCGTCATAATCGAGATTTTATCGAACCTTTCTCCGACGTGGTGTTTGCCGTGCGGGCCGGATTTACCCCCAACTCCCCGCAGGAGGTCGAGGCGGCGGTTGGCGCGCTCCTTGCCCGGCAAGAGGCTGGCGGCAAGGGCGCAGGTTCGGGCGCAGTGGCGTTGAAGGCCTCGTGATTTTCTGATGGTCGCCATATTTTCCGGATGCGGCACGTTCCCGACATTTTTACGAGACCATCAGGATTGGATGTGAAAAGATTTTTCATTGCCCTGATACGGTGTTACCAGTTGTGCATCTCTCCACTTTTCGCGCCGAGCTGCCGTTTTTCCCCCACCTGTTCACAGTATGCCATAGAGGCTCTTGCCCTCCACGGGACTGTTCGTGGTCTGTATCTTGCCACGCGCCGCCTTCTCCGCTGCCATCCCTTTCATCCCGGCGGCTATGATCCGGTGGACAAACCTTTTTGAGGCGACAGCAGGTGGTGTTGCCCGGGTGCTTCAGGCCCGCATCCAACTAAATAGAGCCTGACGAGGATCGATTTCATGGACACACAGAGAATGTTTTTGGCCATCTTCCTTTCCTTGGCCATTTTGCTTGGGTATCAGTATTTTTTTGCCCCCCCCCCTCCTCCGGTCACGGAAAGCACCGTTGTCACCTCCCCTGAAAACGGCAAGGCGGAAGAAAAAATTCCTGCGGCCGCTCCTCCGCCGGTTGCCGGGGCAAGCATGTTGGCTGCCCAGCCCGCCCCCGGCAGGATAGGGCGTGAGATCCCGGTGACGACGAGCCTTTATTCGGCGGTGGTCACGGAAACCGGCGGCATGGTGAAAAGCTTTCGCCTGAAGAATTACCGCGAGGATCTGGCCAATGATTCCGGTGATAAAGAAATGCTGCGGCCCAAGGAAGGCGACAATCTCCCCTTGAATTTTTCCTGGGGGGTTGAGCCGGGCAGCATCCCTCCGGTGGTCTATGAGGCTGCTCCGCTCCAAGAGGGGCAAGATGGCGGCGCGGTGTTGACCATGCGGGGCAAGTTGGCCTCCGGCCTTGAGATTGTTCGCACTCTGCGGTTCCCGGACCAGCAGTACCTGCTGGAGCTGACCGTTGATGTGGTGAACAATACGGCCACCCCCCTGCAGGGAGCGCCGTACCTGACCCTTGACAATCGGCCGTTTGTCAAGGAAAGCCAGTTTGTTTTCGTTGGACCCGCTCTCGTGTACGACGGGGTGTTGGAGGAAGTCGATACCTCCGATCTGAAAAAGGGGAGCAAGAGCTTCACCGGCAAGATCAGTTGGGCAGCCTACGAGGACAACTATTTTTTCTCCGGCATTGTTCCGCGCACCGGCGAACAGCACACCGCCCATTTTTCCCTGCAGGATGAAAACCGGGTGACCACGGTACTGGCCGGAGCCAGCGATGTCATCCAGCCCGGGCAGAGTCAGCAGTACACCTATTCGGTGTATTTCGGACCCAAGACCATGGAGGCGCTCAAAAAAGCCGGGCATGAGCTGGAGCGCAGCATCTATTTCGGCTGGTTTGACGTGATGGCCAAGCCGACCCTCTATCTGCTCAATTTTTTCCACGCATATGTGGGAAATTACGGGGTGGCCATCATTCTGGTGACCGTGCTCATCAAGCTGCTCTTCTGGCCGGTGAGCCAGAAGGGCATGAAGTCCATGAAGACCATGCAGAAGCTGCAGCCCAAGATGGCAAAGCTGCGCGAGAAATTCAAGGACGACAAGCAGATGCAGCAACAGGAGATGATCAAGCTGTATCAGACCTACAAGGTAAATCCGGTGAGCGGCTGTCTGCCCATGGTCATCCAGATTCCGGTTTTTTTCGCCCTGTACAAGGTGCTGCTCCAGACCATCGAGTTGCGGCACGCGCCTTTTTTCCTCTGGATCACCGACCTGGCCGCCCCCGACCGATTGCCCATCGGCTTTGATATCCCGTTTCTCGGAGGGATACCGGTGCTGACCCTGCTTATGGGGGCAAGCATGTTTCTGCAGCAGAAAATGACCCCGGCCACCGGGGACCCCACCCAGCAGAAGATCATGCTGTTCCTGCCGGTCATTTTCACCTTCATGTTCCTCAACTTTGCTTCCGGGCTGGTTTTGTACTGGTTTGTCAATAATCTACTCTCCATTGGCCAGCAGTATCTCGTGAACCGGGACGAGTCCGCATAGAGCAGGTTGAATTAAGGAGCGCGCAAGGGGCAGCCCCTGCCACAGTCGCCAAGAGAAGAGGTCGGGCCGTCGGAGAATCTGGCCTGAGATGGAGGAATCACACGATGTCTGCCAAGATGGAATATAAGGGAACGGATGTTGAAGAGGCGATCGGCAATGCCTGCGCCGCGCTGAATGTGGCGCGGGAAGAGCTTGATATCCGCATAATCTCCACCGGATCCACCGGTATTTTCGGCCTGGGCCGAAAAAAGGCGGCGGTGCAGGTCTCGCTCAAAAAAGAGGGAGGCCACGAGCAGAAGCGACCGGCGCCGGGAAAAAAAGCGACCGAGCCCAAGATCGGGCCCGAACGGGCTGTTTCGGTGAAAAAGCCCGCTGCCTCCAAGGCCATGGCGGAACAGCCCGCGGAGAACGATGAACAGGAGGAGGTCGGCGATCCTGTCACCCCCGAGGAGATGGAGGCAATCCGGGCGGACCTTGCCAGGATTCTCGATCTCATGGCGTGCCCTTCGGAAATCAGCATCTCCCAAGATCAGAACAACAAGGTCCATGCCAAGATTGCCGGGGATTGTGTCGATATCCTTGTCGGCCCGGAGGGGCAGACCCTTGACAGTATGCAGTATGTGATGCGCAAGATTATCACCAGGAAATTCCCGCAGAAGGTTCTTTTCTCCCTCGATGCCGGGGGGTTCCGCGACAACCGGATGGGAGAGCTCCAGGCGCGGGCCCTGCGTCTGGCCCGGGAGGTGAAGGAAACCGGAAAGACCCGGACTATTCCCGCCATCAACCCGGCGGAAAGACGCATGGTGCATATGGCTCTGCAGGACGATACCGAGATCAGGAGCCGCAGCGTTGGAGAGGGGGTGTTCAAGAAGGTGCTCATCTATCTGCCCGGGAAAGGGCGGCGCCGCGCGCCAAGAAAAAAGAAAACCGCGGAAAAGAGCCCGGAATGATGCTTCTGGAACCTGGCGCGAAAGCGCGGTTTCCAGCAGAGCGTTCACGTTCCGGCGGCAACTGGTTTCGGAGCAATACTTTTTGCAGTCGGGGCTGTGGCGTCGGCAACTCGGTTTTCCCGCGATTGTAAACCCGGGCAGTGTGCAGCTGGCCGGGCACGCGCCCTGTCCCCGCCGAATCTCATAGGGAAAGAAACGTATGGCAACGCCGGATTTCCCGGAATTCAACGAGGCGACCATCGCCGCCATTGCGACGCCGCCCGGCGCCGGCGGCATCGGCATCATCCGGGTGAGCGGCCCCCAGTCCCAGGCAATCCTCCAGCAGTTTTTTCAGCCGAAAAACCCCCCCAAAAAAATCATAAGCCACAGGCTCTATTTCGGCGCTGTCGTCCATCCCAAAACAGGCTTGGCGATCGACGAGGTGCTCGCCGTGTATATGCGGGCGCCGCAGACCTACACCAGGGAAGATGTGGTGGAGATCCATGGCCACGGCAGTTATCTGCTGCTGCAGGAGATCCTTGCCCTGATCGTGACCTTCCCGGCCACCCGCCTGGCGGAGCCGGGGGAGTTCACCAAGCGCGCCTTTCTCAATGGGAGGATCGACCTGACCCAGGCCGAGGCGGTTGCCGAGCTGTTGCGCGCCAAGACCCGAGAGGGCGCGAGCCTTGCGGTGAGCCAACTCCGGGGGGGATTGCACGGAGAGATCTGGAAAATTCGTGACGCGTTGGTGGCGGTTCGTGCTATCATGGAGGTGGCCATCGATTTTCCCGACGAGGAGGTGGAGATCCTCGACACCCAAGCGTTGCAGGCCAGGCTGGCGCTGGAAGCGGCAGAGCCCTTGTCCCGATTGCTTGCAAGGGCGGAGGGAGGGAAAATCATCCGGGAGGGAATCTCCGTGGTGATTCTCGGCAGGCCCAATGTGGGTAAATCCAGCCTGCTCAACTGTCTTCTCCGGGAAGACCGGGCCATAGTCACGGAGCTGCCCGGCACAACCAGGGACACCATCGAGGAGTGCCTGGACATCAAAGGGGTGCCGGTGCGCATTGTCGATACGGCAGGCATCCGGGAAACCTCCGAAGCGGTGGAGGAGATCGGCATCCGGCGGGCACGGCAAAAGTTGGATCAGGCGGATCTGGTCCTGCTGGTTCTTGACGGGTCAGAGGGGCTGCATTCCGAGGATCGCGCCCTGTTTCAGGTGGCAGCGGACAAGAAGGTCGTGGTGGTGGTCAATAAGATCGACAAGGCTCTCCCCTTACGTTGCGCCCAGTACGAAGCAGCGTTTCCCGGAGTGCCGGTTGTCGCCATTTCCGCCACGACCGGGGAAGGTATTCGTACGCTGGAGGATGCTGTTTACGGGGCGGCCACCGGCGGCCATGGCCTCCAGGAGCCTGGAATCGCCGCACCTAATGTGCGGCATGCCGCTGCCCTGCAACGGGCTCTTGGTGCGGTGCGCCAGGTTGGCGAGGGGATGGCCGCGGATTTGCCGCCCGACCTTCTGGCCATTGATCTCCAGGGGGCTCTGGCTTTTCTTGGAGACATCATCGGGGAAACGACCACGGACGACGTGCTGGATATGATTTTTGCGGAGTTTTGTCTCGGGAAATAGCCGGCAGCGGGAGCAGCCTTGGTACGGAGCGGCGGAGCGGCGGCGGTGCAACGGCAGCAGTGAAATGGCGACAGTGCAACTGCGAAGGAAAAATCATGGCCCCAGGTAAAAAGAGCAAAGAAATCGACCTTGACGAGCAGATTGAGTTTCTGAAAAAAGTGAGTTTTTTCCATGGCTTTGATGACCATGAGCTCAAGCAGTTCCTTCTGGTCAGCAAATGGCTCCGGGTTCCTCCCGACACGGTGATCATCAAGGAAGGCACCACCGAACGGGCGTTTTACATTCTGGTCAAGGGGCAAGTCCGGGTGGAAAAACGGTTGCATGGAAAAGCGAAGCCCATTCAACTCACCACCCTTACCACCGGAGATTGCTTCGGGGAGATGGCTCTGGTCACCGAAATAAAAAGAACCGCCGATGTGGTGGCAAGCGCGGAATCATTTATCCTGCGGGTTGAACCGGAGATTGTCAGCACCTCAAATGTCTTTCTGCAACTGAAGTTTTATAAGCGCTTCTGCGAGCGGCTGGTTGCCAGACTGGATCTGGCCAATAAAAGAGTTGCCGGGCGCGATGGTGAAGAAGCCAAGCCGTCCATCTTGCAGAAGGTGCTTTCCGATGATGTCCGGGCCCAAGCCGAAGAAGCACCGGCCCGGCCTCCGGTCAAGCCGAACCTGGGCATGGAGCGGTCCGGGAAGGAGCAAAAGGCCAGGCCAACCATCACCCTTCCCCCCATGCCCGATAAGGAGCAGCGGCAGACTCCAGCCAAACTGCATCCTCGAGTCCATCCGGAGGCTGTTTTTCCGGTGAACCCCGCGGTTGCCGCCGAGTTGACCGCCATGATGACAGGCGGCGCAGGCATTGATAATACCCGGCGGCTGGCCGATTTGATTTCCCTGGATCCGGTGCTGAGCTGTCGGGTGATCCAGACCGCCAATTCGCCTTTCTTCAGAAGGGCCAACATGGTGGGCACAGTTCCGCTGGCCATGGTTATTATCGGGGTAAAGCAGGTGCAGGAGGTGCTGGTCGATACCATCAGGGCGGCCAAGTCATCACAAGCCTTCAGCGGTTTCACCTCGGTTTCCAGGGATTTCTGGCAACATGCGGTGGTGGTGGGGCGAATTGCCGAGATGTTGCGGGATGTAATCCGGATAAACACCTCTGCAGATCTGTATCTGTGCGGCCTTCTCCATGACCTGGGGATGCTGGTGCTGGATGGAATTTCGCCGAATTTTTACCCGCAGTTTTGCCAACCGTCCGAAGAGCTGCGGGATGTGATCAGGGCGGAAAAGGAGTATATCGGCGTGGATCATGGTCAGGCCGGGGTCTGGCTTGCCGAAGGCATCGGCCTGCCGCAGCCGTATCTGGATGTGATGCACTTCCACCATCAGCCGGAAAAGGCCACAACCAACCCGGTGCCCGTGGCCATGATAAATCTGGCGAACATCTTTGCTTCCCTGAAGGGCCTTTGCCTCGGGGAGCCCCGGGTGACAGAGGAAGATGCGGCGCGCTCTTTTTCCTGGGCGTTGATCCAGGAACACCACCGTCCGTTTCAGGAGGTCAGCGTGCAGCAGTTTGTCAATTCGTTTTCCGCGGAGCTTGACAAAACGTGGGCCGGCATCACCGGTGACATGCTGCTGTAGATCTTAGTCCAGGGGAGTGAACATATCCTTGCTGGCTCCGCAGATGGGGCAGGACCAGTTTCCCGGCAGATCCTCAAAAGAGGTGCCTGGGGCGATGCCTGAGTCCGGGTCTCCGATGGCCGGATCATAGATATATCCGCAAACCGAACATTCATAACGTTTCATGGCGGTGCTCCTTTTTCTGTTGTGACCAGTATGGGGATGCCAGGCGAACCCTCCGGGGCAAGCTGCCGTATCTGTTAATCATAGGTGGTCAACTCGGGCACCGTCAACGATTTTTATCGCCAATGGGCGTTGAAACCGCCATGCACCGGCATTGTCCAGGATTTTGAAGGAGAGGGGTGGATGATTGAGAAGCAAGAGGTTGTTTCGAGGCAGGACATCGCCACAAGGGTTGCAGCGCTTGGCCAGGCCATCAGCCGTGATTATGCCGGCCGCCAGTTGGTTATGATCGGCATTCTGAACGGGGCCTTCATTTTCATGGCCGATCTGGTCCGGGAAATCGAGCTGCCCCTTGAAATCGATTTTATCCGGGTATCGAGCTACGGTGCCTCCACCTGTTCCTCCGGCGCCGTTCAATGCACCAAGGACACCGAGCTTGCGCTGGCAGGGAAGGATGTGCTGCTGGTGGAGGATATCGTCGATACCGGCAAAACCCTTGCCTGCCTCAAGGATCTCTTTGCGGCCAGAAAGGCTCAATCCGTGCGGATTTGCGCCCTGATCGACAAGAAGGAGCGGCGCACGGTTGAGGTGACCGTGGATTATGCCGGATTTGAGGTGGCGGAAGGCTTTCTGGTCGGCTATGGCCTTGACCATGCGGAACAGCATCGTCAGTACCCGGCGATTTACAAGCTCGTCAGCGGGGTGTGAGCCCGTGTTGACCCTGCAGGAGAAAGACAAGCGGTTCCTGTGGCATCCCTACACCCAGATGCAGGATTATGCCCGGCGCGACCTGCTCCTCATCGACAGGGCAGAGGGGGTTTTCCTCTTCGACCAGCAGGGGAAACGCTATTTCGATACCATTTCCTCCTGGTGGTGCATTGTCCATGGGCATGGCCATCCGACTATAACGGAAAAAATCCGCTCCCAACTGGCGCGGCTTGACCAGGTGTTGCTGGCCGGCACCAGCCATGAGGGGGCAATCTTGCTGGCGGAGCAGTTGGTGCAGTTGACTCCGTCCCGGCTTTCCCGGGTGTTTTACTCGGATAACGGCTCCACGGCCTGCGAGATCGCGATCAAGATGTCCCTCCAGTACTGGCGGCAGGTTGGGCAGCCGGGCCGCTGCGGGCTGGTGGGCATAGAGCGCGGCTACCACGGCGACACCATCGGCACCATGAGCCTGGGCGGGGTGCCGGAATTCCATGGCCCCTTTGCCCCGCTGCTTTTTTCTTCCCATCGTCTGCCATCCCCATACTGCTACCGGTGTCCGGCCGGGCTTGCCCAAGAGAGCTGCGACTGCCAGTGCCTCCAGCCGCTTGCCGGCCTTCTGGCCGAACAAGGCGAGAAGATTGCCGCCCTGATCATCGAGCCGCTCATCCAGGCCGCCGGTGGGATGATCATCTATCCGGCCAAGTATCTGCACAAGGCGGCCGCTTTGACCAGGGAATATGGGGTGCATCTGATTTTTGACGAGGTAGCCACCGGCTTTGGCCGGACCGGAACCATGTTTGCCCTGGAACAGGCCGGGGTGGCGCCTGATTTTCTCTGTTTGTCAAAAGGGCTGACTGCTGGTATGTTGCCAATGGCGGCAACGTTGACCAGCGAAGAGATTTTCCAGGCCTTTTATGGAGACTACAGCGCCGGAAAAACCTTTTTCCACGGCCATACCTTTAGCGGCAACCCCCTTGCCGCCGCTGCGGCTCTCGGCTCGTTGCAGGTTTTTGCCGAAGAGCAGACCATGGCCGGGCTGCCGGCCAAGATCAGTCATCTCCAGGCGCGGATGCGACGCTTTGGAGACCTGGCCTGGGTCGGAGATCTCCGGCAGCTCGGGATGATCTGCGCCATGGAGCTGGTGAAGGATAAGGAAACCAAGGCTCCCTACGCTCTTCAGGAGCGAGTCGGCTGGCCGATCTACCTGGCCGGGCTTGCGCATGGCCTCTTGCTGCGGCCCCTTGGCAATGTGATCTATCTCTGGTTGCCGCTTTCCGTGACCCTGGCTGAGATCGACGAGATCACGGAGCGGGCCTGGCAGGTGCTTTCCGATCCGCGCAATATTGCGGGGTGGTAGGCGGGTTTGTTTGAAACCATGGTGCTTGTGCGCCTGTAGCTCAGCTGGATAGAGCATCGGCCTTCGAAGCCGGGAGTCGGGGGTTCGAATCCCTCCGGGCGCACCATCAAAAAAAATATAAGAACCCCGGCAGGCAATACAGTCTGTCGGGGTTTTTTTTGTTTGCGCTGGCAATCTGTGCGGCTTGCATATCAGGCCATCTCCTTCGGGGTGCAATCTCCGCAGCGTTTTGCCGGATTATTGGCGAAGCAGTTGCTCGGCAAGGGTGTCGATGCAAGTTCTCAGCGCATGGTAGGTGGCGGCGGCGTCGATCTGTCTGCGGATGGCACCGCCATTGGGTGTGCCGCGAAAGTATTTCCAGGCGTGGTTTCTGATTTTAGAGAGATTCGGTTCCGGGGCAAGGTGGATCTCGGCCAGTTCAAGATGGCGCAACAGGGCTCTGATTCTGTAGGCCATGGAGGGATGCTGGTTCACGGCACCGGAAAAGATCCAAGGCGCGCCCAGGGCGGCCCGGCCGATCATCACTCCGGCGCAGCCGATTTTTTGAAGCAGGGCCACCCCCTGCTCGTGGGAGGTGATGTCGCCGTTTGCAAAAATGGGGATGGAAACGCTTTTCATGACTTGGCGTATGACCTCGTGGTCAATGGGCCCGGTGAACCCGTCGCTCCAGGTGCGGGCATGGATGGCAATGGCCTGCGCGCCGGCGCCTTCCGCTATTTTGGCAATCTCCGGAGCGGTAATGGTGTGCTGGTTCCAGCCCGAGCGTATCTTGACGCTTACCGGTTTTTTCGCGTTTTTGCAGACGGCGGTGATGATCTGTGCCGCAAGGCGCGGGTTTTTCATCAATGCGGCTCCGGCGCCTGTCCGGACGACTTTTTCCATGGGGCAGCCCATGTTGATGTCGATTCCGGCAACGGGTTGTTCGCTCAGGATTGCCGCGGCTTCTCCCATGGCGGCGGGATCGCTGCCGTAAAGCTGCATGACCACCGGTTGTTCCGCGGCGTTGGTGAGGAGCAGCTCCAGGCTGTCGTGTTGTTGCGACACCAGGCCATGGCAGTCTATCATCTCGGAGTAGCAAAGACCCGCCCCATATTCTTTGCAGAGCAGGCGGAAGGGAAGGTCGGTGGTGCCGGCCATGGGCGCGAGAATGAATGGGGTTGTAATGGGGATTGCCCCAAGGGAATAGGTCATCGCAGGCTCGTTGTGTCGAATTGATTTGTACAATGAAAGAACAGCGAAGATGGAGGGCAGCATGAGCGGAATGCCGCCGTCCCGCGAGCGACTGGGGATTGTGTTACAGGCCGGCGCGGAAGAGGATGCGATAAACCGAACCCCCTTGCCGGGTTCGGGGGGGTTGGCTGCGGGATCTGTGTTGGCGGGCAAGGCGCCGACTGCCGCAGGGGTCATACTATATCTGGCTTGAGCGGGAAGTGCAAACAGCAAAAAACAGGGGTGGGCAAAAGTGCCTGGCGGAGAGAAAAAGACGTTGGCTTTCCGGATGGTTTGCTCTGCGCAAAAAAAAGAAGATCGACTTCGCGGGGAAAGTCGATCTTCTTTTAAGGAGAAAGGAGATAAGAGTTGTTTTACTGGCTTTATGTAAAAGCAACAATCATGCCACTGTTTCGTTTCTTTGGTTGTTGTTGGTTTTAGCCGGATTCATGGGGATTGTCGGGGGGGAGGACAAGGAAGCGAAAGAGGAGAGGAGTACAATTTTTTTAACACTTGTGGCGAGAAAAAGGGGTTATTTTTTGTTTTATGCAGTTGTTTCGCCAAATTATGTGGATCTGTTTTTTTGTACCAGCATGTGGAGGGAGTTTTTTGGGAGAGAACTGAAAATTGGGCACGGGGAGCTAAGGTCCGAGGCGAGGACGCGGTGTAGTATAAAAAATTATACTCGGGCAAGCTCTTCTGTGTCTTTCATGAAAAAGGCTGCCGAGTACCTTTGTTGTGTTGGTGGCCCGGCCACCGCTGTTTCCGGCAACCAGCGGAAAATATGTAGGAAAAATATGTGGTAAAAAAAGCAGGAGTATACGATATAATACACAGATCAGTTGCGATGGAGTTAACGAAAGACGCATGAAAGGGGGCGCCATGAGAGAGTGGTTTGAAAACTTGAGTCTGCGGATAAAGCTTTTTCTGCTGGTCGGTTTTGTCGCATTGTCCATGGTGTCCAGCGTCGTGATCGCCCAGTTTATTATCCACAGGGTGCAGATCGGCGGGGATATGTACACCGGTATCGAACTCAAGATGGACTACATCGACAAGGTCGCCCGGATTCGTCTCAACCTCAATCTCCTCAACAGCATCCTCAAGGGCCAGATCATGGAGTATGATCCGGAAAGCCTGAGCGGCCTGAAAACCACCTCTTCCAAGTTTACCGAGGCCATCGAGGAGATGCGGGGAAGCATTGCCAAGCCCGCCGGCAAAAAAATGTACTGCGGATCGTGCCATGCAATGGAACAGGCTCCGGCAACCGTGGCCTCCTATGACGAACTGGCCGCCTCCTGGCCGGTGATGAACGAAATCATCAAAACAAAGATCCTGCCCTCCCTGGAAAACGGGGATGAGGCCACCGCCTTGGAAGCCTTTGACGGGGAGTTTTTTGAGAAGTATTACAGCCTGATGCAAAGCACCAAGGCCGCGGTTGACGAGCTTCGCGGCGGACAGGAGATCACCAAGGAAAAGGCCATGTCCGAGGTGAAGATGTTCGGCCTGTTCTTTATCGTTGGCGGGGTTATCTCTCTTGTGGCCGTCGGCCTGTTCGCCTTTTTTGTCGTGCAGATGCTTGTCCGGTCCATCAACACCATTGTCCGTGAACTGGACGAGAGCGCCGACCGTATTTCCGAGGAGGCCCAGGCCACGGCCTCCACCTCCCAGACTGTGGCGGAAATGGCCTCGGAGATGGCGGCTTCCCTCGAGGAGACCAGCGCCTCCCTTGAAGAGATCACGGCCATGGTGCAGCAGAATGACACCAACTCCGCCGAGGCCAACTCCTCGATGAAGCAAAATGAGGCGATTGGCTCCAGAGCCAACGTCAATGTGGCGGCCATGCAGATTTCCATGCAGAATATAAAAAAGGACAGTGACGCGATCGCCTCAATTATTCGCGAGATCGAGGCGATCGCCTTCCAGACCAACCTCCTCGCCTTGAATGCGGCGGTGGAAGCAGCCAGGGCCGGAGAGCAGGGTGCGGGCTTCGCCGTGGTTGCCGATGAGGTCCGCAATCTGGCCCAACGTACCGCTCAATCGGCAAGGAACTCCAGCGACCTGATTGAACGGGCCATCGGCAATGTCAATGACGGCTTGCAAAAGGTGAATGAGGTGGTGGCGGAATCCAAGGATGTGGTGGATGGCTCGCGGAAGGTGGCGATTCTGGTGGAAGAAATCTCCACCGCCTCCCATGAGCAGACCCAGGGCGTTCTCCAGATCAACAAGGCCGTGACCGAGATGGACACCGGGACGCAGCAGATGGCGGCCAATGCCGAGGAGCTGGCCGCGGCCTCCGAGGCGGTTACTTCCCAAACCCTGATGCTCCGCGACAATATCGGACATCTGACCCGGCTGGTTGAGGGGGGAAGGAGTTCCGACAGGTAGAGGAGGAAGGCGCTTGCTTTGTCCGGCAAGGCCCTGGGTTTGAGTTCTTTGCAAGAGGCCGCACCCGATATGGGTACGGCCTCTTCTGTTAGGGCAGAGCCGTATCGCAGGCCCTGGTCGCAATAGGGGCTGCACCGTGCCCGGGAGGGGGAATGGCGTATTTTCTTGCTGGAGATCTTGGCGGGACAAAAACTATCCTGGCAATGTATGCCGCCACGGAAGACGGCTATGTCCTGCTCAGGGAACAGCGTTTTGCCAACAGCGCGTATGGAAATTTTTCCGAAATAGTCGCTGCGTTTCTGCACGGTTCCGAACAGCATCCCCAGGCGGCCGCCTTTGGCGTTGCCGGTCCGGTTGTGAGCGGGCGGGTCAGGATGACCAATCTGGGCTGGCTCCTTGATCCGGAACTCTTGCGGGAGCAGTTCCGGCTTGAAGAGGTTCTCGTGCTGAACGATCTGGTGGCGGTGGCCGAGGCGGTGACAATTTTACCGCCGGAAGACCTGTTGGTAATCAACGGCGGGACGGCGGATCCCCACGGCAGCGTGGCGGTCCTTGCCCCGGGGACGGGGCTTGGCGAGGCCTATCTCTGTTGGAATGGCGCAGGGTACACCGCCCATCCCTCCGAAGGAGGGCATGTCGATTTTGCCCCGACCTCGGAGATGGAAGAGGGCTTGCTTTCCTTTTTGCGGGCGGAGCACGGGCATGTAAGCTATGAGCTGATCTGTTCCGGAAAAGGGATGCCGAATATCTATCGCTATCTGACCCAAGGGGCAGGGATGCAGGTTCCTCCGGACTTTCAAGAAGCGCTGGCTGGCGCCGCGGACATGACCCCGGTCCTCGTGGCCCAGGCCCGGGAAAAAGGCGGGGAGGCGGCGCGTCTGACCCTGGAGATTTTTTTCGCTGTCCTGGCGGCCGAGGCCGGGAACATGGCCCTCAAGTTCCTCTGTTCCGGGGGGCTCTATTTGGGTGGCGGCATGCTGCCCAGGCTTCTTCCCGTTTTCGATCAGTTGCAATTCATGGCGCGGTTCACCGGCAAAGGACGGATGGCCGGGATCCTCTCGTCCATCCCGGTCAAGCTGATCACGACGGACAGGGCGGCTCTCAATGGTGTTGCCCTGAGCGCTTTCAGGGCATTGCGAAAACACAAGCCACACAGGTAAAAGCATGTCTTTACGGGATCTGGCTCGGGAGCTCTACCGGGCGCAGCAGCAGGTTGAACGGCTGGAAAAGCTTCTGCTTTCGGCAGCGCCGGAGGAGCAGGCGGCGATCCGGCTCGAGCTCCAGGATGCGCGGGCTGAACGGTTGCAGTTCCAGAAGATGATCCATGGCCGCAAGGATACTTCCCCCCTGCCGAGAAGGTTCTGAAAACGCGGTCTGCCGTGTCGGCGGCTATGTGAGCCTCCGCAAAAAATACGACATAGAAGAAAAGGGGCGTGGTATGTGCGTTGATGTGCGAAAAACCTGTGAATGCGGAGCCGCAATGGTCCAGTTTCATCTCCGCGACAACCTGTTGCAGCCGGGGGTGATCCAGCGGGTCTTTTGCCCGAATTGCCCCGGAGATGTCGGGTTTGATCAGCGTTCCATGCTCAACGACAACGGCTGGGTGGTTGAGTACGACATGCTCCTCGCCACCATGCTGCTCACCGCGAAATTGCAGGTGGAGCCGGAAACGGTGTGCCCGGAATTTATTTTTGACCGGGGCTATGCCTGCTGGCTGGAGATGTATCCCGGCGAACGGGAGGAGATCCGGGAAGAGAAGGAAAAGATCATCGCCCTCCTGCGGGAGGACCAGCGCCACTATCTGCAGGCCATCCAGAGCTGGAATATCCAGCGGATCGCACGCCTTAAGGGTGCCGGCTGGCGCAAAGCCCGGCAAGCCTGAAGGCGTGGCCGGCTCTGGCGCCAGGCTTCATTTGGGCAGCCACTTCTTGAGAAGCCGCTGGAGGGTGCCGTCATCTTTCCAGTTCTCCAGGGCGGAGTTCACCACCTTGAGCAAGGCCGGATCAGCGCGGTGGACCGCCCAGGCAAGTTCTTCGCTGGTCAAACGGGTCTTGAGCAGGACCAGCCCCTCGGCGCCGTATTCGGCGGCATAGGCCCCGAGGACCGGTTCATCATCGATGAAAAGATCGATGCGCTTGTCGCGGAGGGCTTGCACCGCGGCATCGGGAGAGGAGAAGAAAAACGGTTCCGCTGTCGGGCAATAGCGCTGGACAAAGACATCCCCGGTGGTACCCTTTTCCACCCCGATGGCATCGCGGGTGGCGAGAATTTCCTGGGCGGAGGGGAATTTCCCGGCGCTCTCCTTGGTGGTCAGGGCCATCTGGCTGATGGTGAGGTATGGTTCGCTGAAGGCCACCCGGAGCTTGCGCATCTCGGTGATGGACATGGCGGACATGATAATGTCAACCTCCTTGCGTTCCAGAGCGGGGATCTGCTCTCCCCATTCCAGCTCGACAAACTGGAGTCTGCTGTGCAGGCTTTGGGCAAGCAGCGCGGCGGCGTCGGCTTCAAACCCGGAAATCAGGCCGGTTTCAGGGGACTTGTGGATGAGGCAGGGATAATTCGGCGTGACCCCGACCCGCAGCAGCCCATTTTCCCAGGAGGGGCGGACGCCGCTTTCCTTAACGCCGCAGGCGGCCAGGCTCAGCAGCAGGCAGCCGCCCAGCAGGGAGATGATCGTTTTTGGCAGTGTTTCGCTAAACATGATGCGCGCTCCTGACTAGTCAGCCTCCAGACAGGCGACGGTCTGTTCGGCAATCTCCAATTCTTCGTTGGTGGGGATTACCAGGATTTTCACCCGGCCCGTTCCGCTTTCCAGAGCGGAACACCCTTCTTGCTGCCCGAGGTTTTTCCCATTATTCATCGCAAGTCCCAGATGGTCAAGACCTTCGCAGCATCCTGCCCGGATAAAATCGGCGTGTTCCCCGATGCCGCCGGTGAAGATCAGCCCGTCTAGCCCCCCCAGCACCGCATGGTAGGCGCCGATGTATTTTTTGATCCGGTAACAGTACATGGAAATGGCAAGCCGTGCTTCCGGATCGCCTCCTGCCGCAAGTTCCCCCACCGAACGCATGTCGTTGACCCCGCAGATCCCCTTGAGGCCGCTTTCCTTGTTGAGGATCGATTCGATCTCTCCGCAGGAAAGCCGTGTTTCCCGGGCCAGATAAAAGATGATCGCCGGGTCGAGATCCCCGCAACGGGTCCCCATGATCAGCCCTTCAAGGGGGGTGAGGCCCATGGAGGTATCGATGCATTTCCCCTGTCGGATGGCGGCGGCGCTGGCCCCGTTGCCCAGATGCAGGCTGATCAGATTGAGGGTTTCCAACGGTTTTTTAAGAAATTCGGCCGCCTTTTTCGCCACATAGCGGTGCGAGGTGCCGTGGAAACCGTAGCGCCGGACCTGATGCGCCTCGTAAAGTTTTTTGGGGATGGCGTAGCGGTAGGCGTGTGGCGGAATGGTTTGGTGGAAGGCGGTATCGAACACCGCCACCTGGGGCACGGCGGGAGCGCTCTCCATGGCCACCTCCATGCCGAGGAGGTTGGCCGGATTGTGCAGCGGCGCCAGGGGGATCAGGGACCGGATTGCGGCCAGCACCTCGGGGGTAACCCGGGTGGGTTCCCTGAATTGTTCGCCGCCATGCACGACCCGGTGGCCGATGCCCCTGAGTTCTCCGGTGTCGGTCAGCGCTCCGGTTTCCCGCAGGACCGAGGCGATGAGCTGAAATCCCTGGCGGTGATCGGGAACCGGGAGAGTCCGGACCGTTTTCGCCATCTCGATCCGGCCCGTTCTCAGAGAATGGCTGAGGTGGCTGCCCGGTTCGCCGATCTGTTCGATGCTTCCACCGGCCAGCACCGATTCGTCCCGCATGTCGAACAACTGGTATTTAATGGAGGAGCTGCCGGAGTTGAGTACCAGAACCTTCATGATTTTTTCCCTTGGTAACGATTTAGCTAAAACTCAAAAACAGACTGAAGCATTCCAACCAATCAACAGTAACTGAGCAGCAGTGCCGCAGATGCTAGGAAGAGGCCGGCAAAGTGTGCTGTGGCACACGAGCCGACCGATGACAACGCAGATGTGGTGCTGCTGCTCAGTTACTGGGCCTGGATGGCGGTGATCGCCACGGTGTTGACGATGTCCGGCACGGTGCAGCCCCGGCTCAGGTCGTTGACCGGCTTGTTCAGCCCCTGGAGCACCGGGCCGATGGCCACGGCGTTGGCCGAACGCTGCACCGCCTTGTACAGGTTGTTGCCGGTGTTGAGGTCCGGGAAGATGAACACCGTGGCCTTGCCCGCCACCTGGCTCTCCGGCAGCTTGGTTTTCGCGACCCCGGCGTCCACGGCGGCGTCGTACTGGATCGGACCCTCGATCTTGAGATCCGGCCGGAGTTCTTTCGCGATCCGGGTCGCCTCGCGCACCTTGTCCACGTCGGCGCCCGTGCCCGAGGTGCCGGTGGCATACGAGCACATGGCGACCAGGGGTTCAATGCCGTAAAGCTTGGCGGTTTCGGCCGAGCTTATGGCTATCTCCGCCAACTGCTGGGCGTTGGGGTCGGGGTTCACCGCGCAGTCGCCGTAGACCAGAACCCGATCGGCAAGGCACATCAGAAAGACGCTGGAAACAATGGAAACCCCCGGCTGGGTGCGGATGATCTGCAGGGCCGGACGGATGGTGTCGCCGGTGGTGTGCACCGAGCCGGAGACCATGCCGTCGGCCAAGCCCTTGTGGATCATCATGGTGCCGAAGTAGTTGACGTCGGCCACCGTGTCAAAGGCGCCCTTTTCGGTAATCCCCTTGTGTTTGCGGAGCTGGAAGTAGGTTTGGGCAAACTCCTTGCGCAAGGGGGAGGTGGCCGGGTCGATCATTTCGATGCCGGTAAGGTCAAGGCCGAGGTTGCTGGCCGTGCCTCTGATCTCGGCGGGGTCGCCCAGCAGGGTGATCTCCGCCACGCCGCGCCGGATAAGCATTTCACTGGCCCGCAGGATCCGTTCTTCCGCGCCTTCGGGCAGGACGATGTGCTGCCGGTGTTTCTGGGCCATCTCCACCAGGTTGTATTCGAACATGATAGGGGTGACCCGCGTCGATCTCACAAGGGAGATGCGGCTTTCCAGTTCCGGCAGGTTGACGTGCGTTTCAAAAAGCCCCAGGGCGGTGGCGATCTTGCGGTCGTTTTCCGGGGTGAGCATGGGAGGCACCCTGCTGGCGTTTATGGCCGTGGTAAAGGTATCGGTCCGCACGCTGACGATGGGCACGGTCACCTTGTAGCTCAAGCCCTCAAGAAGCAGGGTGATCTGGGCGTCCGGCACAAAGCCGCCCGAGAGCAGCAGCCCGGCGATGCTCGGGTAGGTGCTGGAGAAATTGGCGGCCAGGCTGCCGAGGATGATGTCCGAGCGGTCGCCCGGCGCGATGACCAGGTCGCCTTCCACCAGATGGTCGAGAAAGTGGGGCAGATTCATGGCCGCCACCTTGAAATCCGTCACCCCCCGGTTCATCTCCTCCGGGTCTCCCATGATGACCCTGGCGTCCAGGGCCCGGGCGATCTCCCCCACCGTGGGCTTGCCGAGGAACGGCTCCTCCGGCAGGATATAGACCGGCCCGCATTCCGTGCCGCATTCCGTAAGTTTTTCCCGCACCGTCTCCATGAGAAAGGGGTCGACCCGGTTGACCATGCTGGCCAGGATGGTGCAGCCCTTCTTGAGAAAGGATTCCTGGGCCACATGCAGGGCGTCGAGGATATCCTCCGGGGATTTGTTGTGGCAGTTTAAAAGCAGCATGATGGGGCTGCCCAGGTTGTTGACCACCTCGGCATTGAACTCGAACTCAAAGGGCAGGGAAAGGCCGCTGAAATCGGTGCCTTCGCAGAGAATGAAATCGCATTTGTTTTCCAGGTGCTTGTACTTGTCGAGAATGGTCTTGAGGATCTCATCGGTGCGCCCCTCGGCGGAAAGATGCTGGGCCTCGTCGTGGGACAGGGCGAACATCTCGTCGTAGGCGAATTGCAAGCGGTAGCGGGTTTTAATCAATTGCAGGTTGTTGTCCGCCACGTGATGCGAGGGGATGATCGGGCGAAAGTAGCCTACCCTGCGCAGACGGCGGGAGAGCAGCTCCATGATGCCCAAAGCGACCACGGATTTGCCGCTCTGGGGCCCGATTGCCACGATATACACGCTTTGCGCCATGGTCTTTCCCTCACCTGGAATTAAGCCAAGTTGTGGATCACGTTTTTGGTTCCAGGAGAATCAAAATCTCCAGGTTGGCCGACCCTGGAAACATGTCCAGGGGGGCGATGCGCCGCGCCTGATAGCCGCTGGCCTGCCATTCCCTGAGGGAGGGGGGGATCTGGTCCACCCCGCAGAAGATATGGAGCACTTTTTTTGGTTTCCTGCGGGCCAGGGCGGCGATCACCCCAGGCAGCGTGCCCTGGCGGGGCGGGTCGAGGAGGATTACCTCGCCCGGGGCCGGCGGCGGCAGGGTTTTTTCCAGATATCCCACGGTGATCCGGTGGGCGAGAAATTTGGTCTGGCCCCCCCGTTTCTGGTTCAAGCGGCTGTTGGCCTCGGCGGCCCGGATGGAGGGGCCTTCGCCGTCAACGGCCAGCACCTGCCGGTAGGCGGGGGCGAGGAAATGGCTGAACAACCCGTAGCCGCAGTACAGGTCGAGCAGCGATTGGTCCGGGGCGGGGGCCAGCAGCTCCCGGGCCCGGGCCAGCATGGTTTCCACCATGGATTCGTTGATCTGGGAAAACGAGGTCGGGTGGAACTGGTAGCGGCAGCCGTGGTAAGAGGCCCCCAACTGGTCCGGGCCGAAGAGCTTCTTGAAGTGCAGGGTCTCGGTCGGGCGTTTGCTTTCCAGATAGTAGTCGGACTGACTGGGGTCAAGATAGACAAAGGCCGCGGAGACCGCGACGGGAAGCTTCTGGAGATGGGCGGCCAGGAGTTTCATCTTGCGGACCAGCGGCCCGTTCATGAGATCCACATTGAAGATCACCGCCTGCTCGGTGTAGCCGCCGCGGATGATGAGATAGTTGAGATGCCCGGCGATCAGCCGAAAAGCCGGCTCGCTCAGCTTCTGCTGGAGAAAGCGGTAGATAACCGCATGCTCCTTGGGCTCCAGGGGCGAGGCGGTGAAATACTGGCGGTTCTTTGGCAGGGCAGCCTTGTCCCCCAGCAGCAGATACAGGGTCGAGCCGTGGAGGAACCCCTTGCGTTTTGAGGTGGTCCGGTAGCCGCGGGCCTTGGGCGAGCGAACCACCTGTTCCGGCAGGCCGGGCAGCCGGTGCTGTTTCCAGAAGGCCAGCAAGCCCTGGTCCTTGACCTGAAGCTCCACGGAATAATCGAGATGGGCCAAAGGAGAGCTGTGCAGGATGGTTTGGGTGTCCGGCGCAGCCGCGTGGGGAATGAGCGGCTTGAGAAAACTGGCAAAGGAGCGGTCTTTTGGCCCGGCAACCGCCCAGAACGATTCCTCCTCGGAGGTATCCGTCTGCGGCCTTTTTGCGTCGGTGACGGAGCGACCGCGAGGGGAAGCTGCCGCAGGCCTGCGACCCTTTCTCTCGAAGGGCTTTTCCGGCGAGGATTCTTTCTTGCCGTGCATCGGGCGGCCGGCTGCCCTGGTAGGGGTTCGGGATGGTTCCTCTGCGAAATTCTCCGCATGTGTTTTCTTGAAGCCGGTAAAGGCGCGGCTGCGGGACGGAGCAGTGGCAGGGTGGTGTTCCTTTTTGGCAAAGGATTTTTCTGGCGATGATTTTTTTTTGTCGCTGGACGGACGGGCAGCGGCAGCGGTCTTGGCCCGGGGGGCGGCGCTGCCGGGTTTTCGGGTTGGCATTTTTTTGCTTACGGACAAGGGATCACCACGAAGAAAGAAAGGGAGAAAATAAAAAAAGTATACACGCCAGCCGGTGATGCATAAAGCAAATTCGTCCCATGCCCAAGGGGGGCAAGGGAAACAGCCTGGTTTTTCCTTGGCGCCGGTTGCGCCGGGTAGGGTCTGGGGAAGAGGTGCTCGCGCAGGAGCGGCTCTGTGGAACTTGCTGACAAACTGCGTTTTTTGGAGTATATACGCTGTTCCGTGAAACGGAGTCCGGTAGACGATTGCGGATTCCGGCGCGGCAAGCAGAGAGGAAACAGGAACAGATGAGCAGCATACTGGAAAAAGAAATCAAGCGGCGCCGCACCTTCGGCATCATCAGCCATCCCGATGCGGGCAAGACCACCCTCACCGAAAAGCTCCTGCTCTTCGGCGGGGCCATCCAGATGGCCGGGGCGGTCAAGTCGCGCAAGACCGACAACCACGCGGTCAGCGACTGGATGAGCATCGAGAAGGAGCGCGGCATCTCGGTGACCACCTCGGTGATGCAGTTCGATTACCGGGATTTCGAGGTCAACCTGCTGGACACCCCCGGTCATAAGGACTTTTCCGAGGACACCTACCGGGTGCTCACCGCGGTGGACAGCGCGCTCATGGTCATCGACAGCGCCAAGGGGGTCGAAGCCCAGACCGAGAAGCTCATGGAGATCTGCCGGATGCGCAATACCCCGGTGATCACCTTCATCAACAAGCTGGACCGCGAAGGCCTTGAGCCCCTGGATATCTTGAGCGAGATCGAGGAGAAGCTGCAGATCGAATGCACCCCGCTCTCCTGGCCCATCGGCATGGGCAAGAGCTTCAAGGGCGTCTACAATATCATGCGCCAGGAGCTGAACCTCTTCACCCCCAGCAAGGACCGCAGGCCCCAGGACGGGATCGTGGTCAAGGACCTGAACGATCCGCTGCTCGACCAGATGCTGGGCAGCCAGGCGGAGCGGCTCCGCGAGGATCTCGAACTCCTGGCCGGGGCGGCCAGCCCCTTTGACCATGCCGAATATCTCAAGGCCAGCCAGTCTCCGGTGTTTTTCGGCAGCGCGGTCAATAACTTCGGGGTGCGCGAACTGCTGGACGCCTTTGTCGAGCTGGCCCCGCCGCCCGGCCCCCGCGCCACCACCACCCGCATGGTTTCTCCGGACGAGGAAGCCTTTTCCGGCTTCACCTTTAAGATCCAGGCCAACATGAACCCGGCCCATCGCGACCGGATCGCTTTTTTCCGCATCTGCTCCGGCAAGTTCACCCGGGGGATGAAGGTCATGCACCACCGGCTGGGCAAGGAGGTCTCCCTGGCCAACGCCACCATCTTCATGGCCCAGGATCGCACCAACGTGGAGGAGGCGTGGCCCGGCGACATCATCGGCATCCACAACCACGGGACGATCAAGATCGGCGACACCTTCTCCGACAAGGAACCCCTCAAGTTCACCGGCATCCCCAACTTCGCTCCCGAGCATTTCCGGCGGGTGCTGATCAAAAATCCGCTCAAGATCAAGCAGTTGAACAAGGGGCTGGTCCAGTTGGCCGAGGAGGGCGCGGTGCAGCTCTTTAGGCCGCTGATGGGCAGCGATTACATCCTGGGCGCGGTGGGCGTGCTGCAGTTCGAGGTGACCATGGCCCGTTTGAAGGCGGAATACGGGGTGGATGCGGTGTACGAGCAGGTGAGCTACGCCACTGCCCGCTGGATCGACTGCGAGGACCGCAAGAAGCTCGATGAGTTCAAGAGCAAGAACCAGGCCCACCTGGCCCTGGACGCCGAGGGGCATCTGGCCTATCTGGCGGAAAGCGAGTGGCGGCTGGGCAGGGTGGCCGAGTTGTTTCCGGAGATCGTCTTCCGCAAGACCCGCGAGCACAGTTGACCGGGGGCATGAGAAAGCCCCGATGAGGCTTCGCCGCTGCGCAGTTGTGGGGAACTGTAAGTGGGTGAAAAGCGGCCATCGGGGCGTGCTTGTATTGTCGGCGAAAGCAGCAGGGAAAAGCAAGCGGAAAAAAGAATTTTCGCTCCTGAATGACAGGGTGGTGTTGACCGGGCATGGCAAAGCTTGGTATCGTGAGCACCGTGTCCGGTCAGTTTTTTATGGGAGCTTGAGCTGCGGGGAGTTGTAAACGGAATGGAAGAGGCTGAGGTCGAGATTGTTAGGGATGCGGGGGCGGTCAGCCGGATCTTCGAGCAGATGCTGGAGCGGCGCAAAACCCTGAGCATTGTCCAGCACGGGCATCGCAGCGATGCCTGGGTCGTCAAGGTCTCTCCCACCCGTCTGATTCTGGCCAAGCGGGATAAGGCTTCGAAATTCACCACTGGAGGGGTGGAGTTCCAGTTCCGTTGCGTCATCGGGCGCAATATCATCGGCAAGGGCATGATCTTCCGGATCAAGGATGAATACCTTGAGCTTGCGCTCCCGGCGGAGGTTGTGATCATCCAGCGGCGGCATGCCTACCGGGTTGTCCCCACCGCCGAGAGCATCGCCATCTTCCAGACCGCCGCAAAATGGCTTCTTGCCGGTCGGATTGAAGATTTGAGCGCCACCGGGATTCGTCTGTGCCTGCCCCAGGCCACACCGGTTGTGGTGCCCAGCGATATCCATGCCATCTGCCTCCAGCTCAATCATGCGGCGCCGGCAAACGAATTCGGGGAGCCGGCAACGGTGGTAAGGCAGTTGGTCAAACTCAAGACCGCGACCATTGCCAGAAAGGCCGACAACGGCGCTACGAAGTTCGCGAGTTATGGCATCCACTTTGCCCCGATCCCTCAAGAGGAACGGCAACTGGCGCAGATGATCCTCAATTTCGAACGGGCCGCCCGCCAGAAAGGGCTCACCGCTTAGGCTCAACCGGGCAGGTGCCCGGACTTGCGCAGGTAGTATTCGTAATCCCCCCCGTAGGACCGCATTTCCCCGTGGTCCACCTCCATGACCCGGTTCACCAGCGAGCGGAGAAAATGCCGGTCATGGCTGACCAGCACCACGGTGCCGGTGAATTTCCGCAGCGCTCCCAGCAAGACCTCCCGCGATTGGATGTCCAGATGGTTGGTGGGCTCGTCTAAAATCAGAAAGTTGAGCGGCCTCGCCAGCATGGTGGCCAGCACCACCCGGCTTTTTTCGCCGCCGGAAAGCAATTTGATCTGCTTGTCCACCGTGTCGCCCTGAAAGAGAAAGGCGGCGCAGAGGTTGCGGATGGTGCCGATGTTGGCCTGGGGCAGGGCGTCCTGCACGGTTTCAAAAACGGTCCGTTCCGGAACCAGCACATCCATGGCATGCTGGGAAAAATAGCCGAGGCCGACGTTGGCCCCGATGGTGACCGTGCCCGAGGTGGGTTCGGTTTGCCCGGCCAGTACCTTGAGAAAGGTGGACTTGCCCGCGCCGTTGACCCCGACCACCGCCACCTTCTCCCCCCGCTGGATCACCCCGGAGATGCCGGAAAATACCGGCTTTTCCCCGCCGTCGTCCCGCGGCCAGCTCTTGGCCAGGTTCTCCATGCGCACCACGTCGTCGCCGCTGCGGGGCGGCTCGCTGAACTCGAAATTGATCACCCGCTGTTCCGGGGGCAGCTCGATGCGCTCGATCTTCTCCAGCTTCTTGACCCGGGATTGCACCTGGGAGGCGTGGGAGGCGCGGGCCGCGAATTTGGCGATGAACTCCTCCTCCTTGGCCAGCATCTCCTGCTGACGGCGGAAGCTGGCGGCGAGCTGTTCCCGCCGGATCTCCCGCTCACGCAGGTAAAAATCGTAGTTGCCGCTGTAGGTGGTGATCGTAGCGTTGGCCACCTCGATGATCCGGGAAACCAAGCGGTTCATAAAATCGCGGTCATGGCAGGTCATGAGCACCGCGCCCTTGAACTCCTTGGCCAGCCATTCTTCCAGCCAGACGATGGACTCCACGTCCAGATGGTTGGTGGGCTCATCGAGCAGCAGGACATCGGGGTTCATGGTCAGGATGCGGGCCAGGGCGATGCGCATCTTCCAGCCGCCGCTGAACGACTCCACCGGCCGGTTGAAATCCTCCGGTCCGATGCCGAGCCCGGTGAGCACCGCCTGGGCGCGGGATTCCAGGTCGTAGCCGCCGCGATGCTCGAATTCCTCCATGGCGTCGCCGTATTTCTCCAGCAAAGCGGTCATGGCCTCATCCTCCATGGGCAGCGCCATGGCTGCCTCCATCTCCTTCATCTCCTCGCCCAACCGCACCACCTCAGCCACGGCGGCCATGGTTTCCTCCAGGGCCGAGCGGCCGGACATCTCGCCCACCTCCTGGGAAAAATAGCCGATCACCGTTTTCTTGGCGCAGGAGATCTCGCCCTTGTCCGGCTCCTCTTCGCCGATGATCAAGCGGAAGACGGTGGATTTGCCCGCGCCGTTGGGGCCGACCAGGCCGGTGCGCACGCCGGGGAGTATCTGCAGGCCGGCATTGGCGAAGAGGATCTGGGAGCCATGCTGTTTGCTGATGTTGCTGAGGTGAATCATGATGCACTCGCAAAAAGGGGAAAAGGACGGATGTCCGGTGGGTATCTCCACGAAAAAACGGCATTTATAGCATGACGGGCAAGGCGGTGCAACTCTATTCTGCCGCAATCGAGTCTCTTGCAGAACGCCGAAAAGCCCTTCGACACGCTCAGGGCGAACGGTAGTTACATTGAAATCATTTGTATTTTTCCGTTCGTGGTGAGCCTGTCGAACCACAGATTTTGCAAGCAACTCAATTCTCAAGGCCAAGAACCCAGGCATTGTCAAGGTTTGGACCGTCTGCTATGATGCGCCACAGGATCAAGGCGCCGCGCGGCGGAGAACAACCAAAGGCGAAGGGAGTTTCCATGCAGCGAAGCACAATCCGGATGGTGGGTGAATTTGTTCTTTGTGTTCTATTGTGTTCCGGCTGCGCCGGGCAAGAACCTGTGGCAGACCTCCCCTCGGGCCGGGCAGCAACGCAGGAGGCCAGCGCCTTAGCCCCGGCCAACACCCAGAGCGAAATTTCCGTTGCTCCGGTCCAGGAGTTGCTTCCCGACCAGGGTGCTGTGCCTCAGGATTTCATCGCACCCCTTGCCCGCCGAGGCCGCGCCACCCAGGAATGCTTTCAGTTGCGACCCGGCGGCAAGCGGGCGCGCTGCGAACCCCAAAGCCTGCCTTTTGCCCGTTGCCGGAGCGGGATCGACAGTTGCCGCATCGGCTACGAAAACGGCCCCCTCACCTGGTTTGCCTGTGAAAAAGCGCGCGGCAACACATCGCTGACGCCCCGGTCCGGCAGCATCCTTATCCTTGGCGCCAATACCCGGCGCAAGATGCCCACCGGCCATGTCGCCTATGTGGAGGAGGTTGTGGCCCAAAGCGTAACAATTTACCGGCTTGTTTTTAGCCACACCAATTACGATCGCCGCTGCAGCCTGGAAACCAACATCGAGGCCACTTACGACAGCGCGGCCCGTACCCTGGATATTCATACCGGCGCGTGGCAGGCTTGGGGGAAAGGGCTGCCGGTGGCCGGGTTTATCCTGGAGTGACAAGCCTGGCGGCGGCCGACAACAGAGAAGTTCCATCAATCAAGGGAGAGAACGTATGGGCGTGGTCGAAGCGGTTTGCGTCAGCGAAAAGAAGGGCATGGTGAAAAAAGAAGTGGACGAGATACTTCTCAAGGAAAACTGGGGGATCGACGGCGATGCCCATGCCGGAGACTGGCACCGGCAGGTGTCCCTGCTTGCAGCCGAGAGTATCGAGCAGGTAAAACAGAAGATGCCCCATCTCAAGCATGGGGTGTTTGCCGAAAACATCGTCTGCCGGGGCCTGGAATTGATCGCACTTGGTATCGGCGACCGCTTGGTTATCGATGGCCGGGTGGTGCTCGAAGTTACCCAGATCGGCAAAGAATGCCACAACGCCGGCTGTGCCATCAAGAAAGCCACCGGCGACTGCATCATGCCCCGGGAAGGGATTTTTGCCAAGGTCATAGGCGGCGGGCTAGTCAGGGCCGGTTTTGCCATTGAAGCAGAAGGAAGAGTGCCGGCGGAGTCGTGAGGCGCATGGGCCTGTACACGCCGGTGAGATTCCTGTCTCACCCCTCCATCCGGGGTGATTTTTTTCATGGCGCGTTTTTTTTCCGGGAACAAATCAAGGAATCCCGGAAGATTACCCCGGCATTCCTTGATATTTTTTCAGCCATTGAAGAATTTCCTGGCGTTCCGGCTCCCGGCCCGCGCACTTAACATCTCCGCCGATAACCACGGCGGGCGTGGACAACACCCCGTACTCCGCGATCTTGTCCAGGCTTGCAATTTCTTCAATCTGCGCCGGAAGCCTGTATTCCTCAATCACCTGCCGGACAATCTCCGCGGCCTGGCCGCATTTTTTGCATCCTGGCCCCAGGATTTTAATATCAATATCCATTTCCATGATGTTCCTCCCTGTTGGTTAAGAAAACTGTTTCCGGCAGGCAAAGATGATGTGCCGGTTGCGAATCCGGCGGGGTCAAGCGTGGTTGTGCCCGGTGGTTCCTCAGCAGCAGGCATTGCCCTTGGGGGTTGGGGAGCAACCGCAGGCGGAGCTGCCGAGAGAAACAGTCGCCAGGCTCACCGGCGCTCCGCCGGGGCCAGCGGCCACGTCGAATTCATGGTCGAGCATCTGCCCGGCTTCGTCGCGCAGGTGGCGGGCGATGTCGATGACCATCGCGATTTTGTGTTCACTCACCCCGTAACCGCGCAGCCGTTCGAGCTGGGAAAGGCCTTTTTTCGGGTGGTTGGCGGCGATGTTGGCGGCAAGCGAGATCAGGGCCAGGGTTTCGGGATCGAGCGGACAATCGGACATAATCGTTCACCTATTTTTTCGATTACGGTTTGCAGGAAACATGGCAGACCCCGGAGGGGGTTTCCCTGGCAAAGGGGAAATATTTCTTCTTGAGCCAGAGGGCCACGTTGACCAGACCGATGAGCACCGGCACTTCGACCAGCGGCCCGATCACCGCGGCAAAGGCGACGCCGGAGTTGATGCCGAACACGGCGATGGCCACGGCGATGGCCAGCTCGAAGTTGTTGGAGGCGGCGGTGAAGGAGAGGGTGGCGGACTGCTCGTAGGTGGCTCCCACTTTTAGGGACATGAAAAAAGAGACCAGGAACATGACCAGAAAGTAGATGGTGAGCGGGATGGCGATGCGGACCACGTCAAAGGGCAATTGCACGATGTGTTCGCCCTTGAGGGAAAACATCACCATGATGGTGAAGAGCAGGAAGACCAGAGTGAAGGGGCTGATCCTGGGGATCAGTTTTTCCTGGTACCAGGCTTCGCCCTTGAGCTTCACCCCGATAAAGCGGGTCAGCATCCCGGCGATGAAGGGGATGCCGAGATAGATGAAGACCGACTCGGCGATCTGTGCCATGGAGATGTCCACCACCGCGCCGGTCAGCCCCAGCCAGCCCGGCAGCACCGAGATGAAAAACCAGGCGTAGACCGAGAAGAAGAGCACCTGGAAGATGGAGTTGAAGGCCACCAGCCCGGCGCAGTATTCGGTGTCGCCGCTGGCCAGATCGTTCCAGACAATGACCATGGCGATGCAGCGGGCCAGGCCGATGAGGATCAGCCCCACCATGTATTCGTGGTGGCCGGAAAGAAAGGCGATGGCCAGCAAAAACATGAGCACCGGGCCGATGATCCAGTTCTGCACCAGGGAAAGGGCCAGCACCCTGAAATTGCGGAAAACCTCGTGCAGCTTTTCGTAGCGCACCTTGGCCAGGGGCGGGTACATCATCAAAATCAGGCCGATGGCGATGGGGATGTTGGTGGCGCCGACCTGGAAGGAGTTGATGATTTCGGTGACCGGCGGGTAGAGATACCCTCCCATCACCCCGATGAACATGGCCAGGAAGATCCAGAGGGTCAGGTACTGGTCGAGGAAGGAGAGTCTTTTGCCTGTTTCCGGCCCGGGGTTCTTCGGAAGGGTGCTGTTCTCCAAGCCGAGCCAGGCGAGGGCTTCCTTTTTATCGGGAACCTTTCCCACACATTGCACCGTGCCGTCGATGACCACCGCAGGGGTTGAGAAGACGCCAAAGGCGGCGATCTGTTCAAAATCCGTCACTTTTTCGATGACGGCCTGCGTCCCGGTCTCGTCCAACACGCTTTGCATGAGGCGTTCCACCTCGCGGCACTTGGGGCAGCCTGGGCCCAACACTTGAATTTTCATGGTGATTCTCCTGTCACACTTGCCGGCATTGGTCGCCGGGTGATTTCCTCTTGTATCCGCATAGGCGGATGAGTGGGGCAAAAAAAATCAGGCGCAAGGTTTCTTGGTGCGGCGAAACTCCTCCAGGGCCGCATGGTCCTGGAGCGTGTCCGGCAGCTCCCGTAATCGCTTGCCGAGCAGCGCGACCAGTTCCTGGGAAAAAGGCGTCGGCATCTCGGCCAGCCGGTAATACATCCAAACCCCGCGGCGCCTGCCTTTTACCCAGCCCGTGTTGCGCAGATAGGCGAGATGCCGGGAGATTGTCGATTGCGGCAACCGGAGCACGGCCATCAGGTCGCACACGCACAGTTCGCCGTTCAGGAGCAGGGCCAGAATCCGCAGGCGTGGCTCCTCGGAGAGGGCTTTGAAAAATTGTGCTGTTGTCCGCATGGCGCCTCCTGGTATCCGTGACATGTTCTCCTTCGGAATTATTATATCCGCATAGGCAGATGAATCCAAGGTCAATTGTTGCGCGGGTGCGAAATTTTCTGCCCCATTTCCCGCATATACTTTTTGCTGTTTCTGGCATACAATGGCCCATAGGGTTTCCAGGCCCCGCCGGCCACCATTTTTTCCTGGGGCGTCACCGCTGCGGGTGCGGCTCAGGGTTCATGCCTTGAGCAGTGACCAGACGCATGGGAGCCTTGAAAAATTCAAGGCTCCCATGCGGGGCAAGGACGCCCCGTCATTTTCAGCCACTTACGTTGCTGAAAATGTGAGCAAAGGCAAAACTTGTTTTGGTTTTGCGGCTTGAAGAAATCAACAGGAAGTTGATTTCTTCAAGGTTCCCTCATGGGTTGCATGCTCGCTTTGCCGCGGGGGGTGATGATGGTCCTTTCCGCGGCGCTGGTGTAAGGCAATTCAGAACGAAAAGTGCAGAAGCAAAAATGACGGATAATAAAAATGAAACAACAAAATAACCGATGCGATTTGGGGCTGGAGGGAAATGATTTTTTCCCATTTTTAATTTTTCACCCTTCATTTTTCACTGCATTGCCATGAACCGCACCGTCGCGCCCCACGCGCATTCCGCTTTTCACCGTCTGACTCCGGACATGGTCCTCGGGTTGGTGGAAAAAGCTCTGGATATCCGTTGCACCAATCTTTGCCGTCCCCTGGCCAGCTACATCAACCGGGTTTACGAGCTGGAGGGCGAAAACGGCGAAGGGCTGGTGGTCAAGTTCTACCGGCCCGGGCGCTGGAGCAATGCCGCGCTCCAGGACGAGCATGAATTCCTGCTTGAGCTTTCCGGCCGGGAGATTCCCGTCGTCGCCCCGCTTGTCTTGCAGGGAAACAGCAGTTTGGGAGAGCACGAGGGGATGTATTTTGCCGTGTTCCCCAAATGCGGCGGCCGCAGTTCGGATGAATACACCGATGAGCAGTGGCTGGAAATCGGCCGCTTGCTCGGCCGTACCCACGCCGTGGGCGCGGGCCGGACCCCGGAGGGGCGGATCACCATGACCCCGGAAAAATCAACCCGGCAACAGGTGGATTATCTCCTGGCAGGGAAATTCCTGCCCGCGGATCTTGCCCCGCAATTCGCTGAGCTGGCCAAGACCCTGATCGGTGAAATAAGCCCGCTGTTCGCCAACACCGAGATGATCCGAATCCACGGCGACTGTCATTTCTCCAACCTCATCTACCGTCCGGGCGAATCCTTCTATCTCATCGATTTCGACGACATGGCCCTGGGGCCGCCGGTGCAGGATTTCTGGATGCTGCTGCCCGGCTACCGGGAAGAGACCTTTGCCGAGATCGACCTTTTTCTCGAGGGCTACGAGACCTTCCGGGATTTCGACCGGCGCAGCCTGCGCCTGATCGAGCCGCTGAGGGCCATGCGCTTTATCCACTACATGGCCTGGTGCGGGTATCAGGTGGCGGAAGAGGGGTTGAGCAGGGTGGCCCCGGATTTCGGCAGCCGCGAGTACTGGCAGCGGGAGCTGCGCGATCTTGCCGAGCAGATGGAGCGGATCAGAACCGAGCCGCAGGGGAACCGGCTTTGAGGCGTAGTTGCCGGTCGGGTGGCGGCGGAGTTGACGGTAAATTGCTGTATCAGCCCTGGCTCCTGCTTTTTTATGCATCATCTCCTCTAATGTGTCGGTGAGAATTGCGCATGCGTGTGCTTTCCATCCTTGTGTCGGCGGTTCCGCCGGAATTATTCTCTCATAACATTAGAAAATATTATTTCCATCTAGCCGCGGACCTCTTTTGCCTATATCCTAATAGTAATTTTTACCGTTATGTGTATTCCTACAAACTCAAAGCGTGGACGGAGGTGTTATGATAAAAAAAATGGTGAGTTATTCCATTGCGTTGGGAGGCGTTTCACTGGGCGCTCTCCTGCTGTCCGGCTTGGGAAATGCCATGGAAAAACCTGATCCCATGATGTATCCCTATGCCCCGTCCTTGCTGCGGTATCAGAAAAGTTCGGCACAATTTACCCCGCCTGAGACCTGTGCCGGGTGCCACCCGCAACAATATCAGGAGTGGCAGGGTTCCATGCATGCTCTGGCGTTTACGGATCCGGTCTACCAGGGAGAGCTGAACAAGGCGCATAAGGCTGTTGGCAACGATGTTACCCGTCAATGCGAAGGGTGTCATACCCCTGCCGGAGTCGTAACCGGGGAGGTCAAGGGACCTGGGGTGAGCGGCTTAAGCGATGTTGCGGTCAGTGGAGTTTCCTGCGACATCTGTCACTCGGTCAGCGGCCATAGCGGCTGGGAAACCCCATACCGGCAGCCGGAAAACGGTTCGCTCATCCTTTCTCCGGGCAAGGATACCCCTGCTGGACCTGTGCTTACGAAATACGGTCCCAACAAGCGGACAGAAGAGTGCGGCGGCGGTTTCCATGAATGCGTGGAGCAACCGCTGCTTGCCAAGAGCGAACTCTGTGCAAATTGTCACCAGGTTCACCATTACGAGAGCCATACTCCTCTGGAGTCCACTTATAGGGAGTGGAAGGATGGACCCTATGCGGTGAAGGGGATCGGGTGTCAGGATTGCCATATGGTGGATACCGAAACTTTTATCCGCTCTGCCGATACCTTTAAAAAACCTGAGCGCGGTCAGATTCGCCACTATTTCAACGGCGCCAATTTTCTGGTCTATGCCCTGGCTGAACAGGCGGCGAAGAAGTCCGGCGATGAAGAGCTGGCCAAAAATATACACGAAAAATATGCCATGGCCGTCGCCCGCCTGCAAGCGGCTGCGGATCTGGAGGTAACCCCTGTATATCGCGACCAGCGGCTGGCCGAGATCAAGGTGCGGGTGAAAAATTTGCGCGCCGGCCATAATCTGCCGACTTCTCTCACCAATATACGGCAGCTCTGGCTTGAGATGACGGTGAAAGATCAGAGCGGCAAGGTGGTGATGACCACGGGCACGGTCAATAAAAAAGGCGAACTTCCCAAGGAGGCTCGTCTCTTCAATTCCGAGGGCATGGAAAAGGGCTTTCATTTTGCCGTGGATCCCTGGGAGGTCATCGCCTTTGCCAGGCATGACACCATTCCGCCCAAGGGATACAAGGATGTGTATTACGGCGTGTCTGCCGGCTCCGGCAAGGGTCCTCTGTCCGTCGAGGTAAAGCTGCGCTATCGCCAGGCGGAGCAGGAACTTGCCCATGCGCTGCTTGCTGCGGTACCCAAGGATATCGATCTGGCCGCGACATACGGCCTGACCGCCATGCCGGATTTGCCCATTGTCGACATGGTCAGCAAATCTGTGAAAGTAAAGCCTGTTTTGTAATGGGAACTGTGCACAATTTGTCACACCGGTTTTTATAGAACCTCCCGGAATTTCCGTCATACCGGCTTTCACCGGTATGACGGAAAACATATTCGGCACGATTTTTCAACATCCTGCCAATGCTAATCGCGGTCTATTATCGCGGTTGAGGATTGTTGCTGTTGATCACTCTTGCAAGGAGGTGCTTGTGGCAGAAGAGGCAATGGCCGGATGTGCCCGTCCCACAGGCGGCCCGGCTGCTGAGGAGCCGGCCGCAGAGGAACAGCGGGAAAGAATAAAATGCAGCAACCGCAGATGAGCATGGTTGGCCGGAAGGCGCCGAAAATCCGGCCCATCGTTTTTGCGCCGCGCCTTAACCCATTGCGGCTTCCCGCCACTGTTCTGTCTTTGAGCAAGCCAAGCCTCCTCCTCAACTCACCCGGAAGCCGATCAGGCGGCGGAATCAGGAGCCCCCCGGTATTCGCTGCGCTTCCAGATATTCAGGAAAACCGAGGCGTTGCTGTGTTCAAAGATCGGTTTTTGCAATTTTTGTGAGCAGGCCACGGAAACCGCATTGACACTTCCCTGCTGCTTCTGAGAGCATGGAAGAGTCGGCAGGCAGAAACCCTTGCGCGACACCACCGATGGCAGTCATGCCAAAACATCAACGAATCAGGAGGAATGCAATGAGGATTTTTTCGAAATGCAGGGTTGCACCGATGTTGGCGCTGTTTGCCTTTGGACTGGTCATGGCCGGGGCGGTTACCGCCATGGCGGCAACGGAATCTTCGGCCAAGATCAAAACCGCCATGGCCGCCATGAAAGATGAGGCCGCCAAGCTTGGCGCACCCAAGATTGAAGGAGGAGCGCTCTTCTTCGGCGCCAGCAAGATAAACGACAACTATGCGCTGGTGGACTCCCTGAAAGCCAAGTTCGGCTGCACCGCCACCTTTTTCATGAAAAAAGGGGATGCGTTCGTCCGGGTCAGCACCAATGTGATGAAAGACGGCAAACGTGCGGTCGGCACCCCTCTGGACCCAAGCGGCCCTGCCATCGCGGCCATCCGCCAGGGCAATGCCTTTTACGGAATGGTTGATATCCTCGGCAAGCTGTACGACACCGGCTATGAACCGATCAAGAACGCCGGCGGCGAAATCATCGGCGTGTACTACATCGGCTACCTGATGGAATAACACGGCACGCTGGAGCTTCGCTCGCGGCGGTTGCGAAGGGGGAAAGGGGAAATTGTCCCGCGACTGTGGGGGGGAAGGCAAAAATAGTATGGGTCGGCAAGGGAGCAATGGTTGATGGGATTTTTCTCCCTTGTCGACAGAATCATATCAACGCTATCGTTTATCACAGTGCATAAAGGAAAAAGATGTCCAGGAAACAGGCAACCATAGGCAAGAAAATCGGGGCAGGGTTCGGGGGGGTTCTCCTGCTGGTCGTGGTACTCACCGGAATTTATGAGTTTGCGTTGATCTCCGCCACAGCGAAGTTCACCCGTCTCATCGAACAGGATATGGCCATAGCCCTGCGCGCCAGCACGGCCAAGATCGTCTTGATTCAGTGCCGGCAGGATGAGAAAATGTTGCTGTATGCTGACGATGCGCTGCTCGCCAAGGAAGCCGACGGCTATATCGCTTCCTTCAAGGAGGAGCTTGAAGCCATCGCGAATCTGGCCAAGGATGCAGGGCAGCCAAAACTGATGGACAACGCCCGGCAGCTCCTGACCTTGGCCGATGACTACCAAAAAGCCTTCGGCGCCATGCTCGCCGCCCCCGTGGGCAATGAACGCATGGTCGCCGCCCTGGCGGTGCGTAAAACAACCAAGGCTGTTGATCCGCTGCTGGACGAGTTGCTCAATGAAGCCAAGGAAGGGGCGCACAAACAAACCATTCTGGCCACGGATTCAGCCACCTTCCAGGCCAGGATCGCCCTGGGGCTGGGGATTACGGTTTTGGTGACCGGCGGGTTGCTGGCAGTCTTCCTCGGCCGGGGCATCTCGACCACCCTTAAGCGGATTAGCCTCGCTCTGGGCGACGGCGCCAATCAGGTCGGCGCGGCGGCGGGGGAGGTCTCCTCTTCCAGCCAGACCTTGGCCGAAGGTGCGTCCCAGCAGGCGGCGGCGGTGGAAGAAACCTCCGCCTCCCTGGAAGAGGTCGGGGCCATGATCAAGCAGGATGCCGACAACGCCCGGCAGGCGGACGCGCTGATGAAGGATGCGAATCAGGTTATCCAGAACGCCGATGAATCCATGAAGAAACTCACCGCTTCCATGCATGAGATCTCGGCGGCCAGCGCCGAAACCCAGAAGATCGTGAAAACCATTGACGAGATAGCCTTCCAGACCAATCTGCTGGCCCTGAATGCCGCGGTTGAGGCGGCCCGCGCCGGCGAGGCAGGAGCCGGATTCGCGGTGGTGGCCGATGAAGTGCGCAATCTGGCCATGCGGGCGGCGGAGGCGGCGAAAAACACCTCCAATCTCATTGAGGGCACGGTGCAAAAGATCACCACGGGCAACGCCCTGGTCAGCGAGACCAGCGAGTCATTTAATGTTGCCGCCCAATCCACCACCCGTATCGGTACGATCATCACCGAGATGGCCGGAGCGGCAAGCCAGCAGGCCAACGCCATCAGCCAGGTCACCAAGGCTATTCACGAGATCGACACCGTGACCCAGAGCAATGCCGCGGCAGCGGAGCAATCCGCCGCCGCCTCCGAGGAGCTCAGCGCCCAGGCCGAGATGATGAACGGCTCGGTGAGGGAATTGCTGGCCCTGGTTATCTGCGCGCAGGAAGGAGATCCAGGCGGCGCAATTGCCTCGGCTAAGTTGAGCCGGATCAAGAGGCCGGCGGCCAAGCTCACGGCTCCGCGGAAAACGGTACCCGCGCGAAAGGCACTGCCGCCCGCAGGCAAGAAACAAGCGGCCTCGCCGAAACCTGAAGACGTGATCCCCATGGGCGAGGAGTTCGAGGATTTTTAACCGGGCAAGGGCCTGATCTTTTCCGGGAACACGAAGAGGACGCAGCATGGCGCGGGAAAAGCGATCGATCGAAGAGAAATCCATCTGGCCCGACGCCAGGCAAATGCTTGCCAAGGCCGAGCGCGATGGGGTGGAAACGGCCTGGGACCGGCTGGAACAGCAGACCCCGCACTGCAAATTCTGCGAGCTGGGCACCACCTGTCGCAACTGCGTGATGGGGCCGTGCCGGATCAGCGACAAGATGAAGCGCGGCGTCTGCGGCGCCGATGCGGATGTAATCGTGGCCAGGAACTTCGGCCGTTTCATCGCCGGAGGGGCTGCCGGCCACTCCGATCACGGCCGCGATCTGGTCGAGGTGCTGGAAGCCATTGTCGAGGGCGCCACCACGGATTACCGGATCCGGGATGAAGCAAAGCTGATCCGCATTGCCGGCGAGGTCGGGGTGGAAACAGAGGGGCGCGCGGTCATGGAGATCGCCCGCGATCTTCTGGAAGTGCTTTATGGCGACTTCGGCAGCCGCAAGAAAGAGGTTTCCTTTGTGTGCCGGGTGCCTGCCAAGCGGCGGGCAATCTGGAAGCAGCTCGGCATGACCCCGCGCGGGGTGGACCGGGAGATCGCCGAGATGATGCACCGCACCCACATGGGCTGCGACAACGACGCCCCCAATACCTTGATCCACGCGGCGCGCACCGCCCTGGCCGACGGCTGGGCCGGTTCGATGATCGGCACCGAACTCTCCGACGTGATCTTCGGCACCCCCACCCCCAAAAAGGCGAAGGTGAATCTGGCGGTAATCAAGAAAGACCAGGTGAACATCCTGGTCCATGGCCACAACCCGGTGGTGAGCGAGATGATCGTCGCTGCCTGCCAGGACCCGGCCCTGTTGGCCAGGGCCAAGGCGCTGGGCGCCAGCGGCATCAATGTCGCCGGTCTCTGCTGCACCGGCAATGAGATCCTGGCCCGCCAGGGCATCCCCATGGCCGGCAACCACCTGATGACCGAGCTGGCCGTGGTCACCGGGGCGGTGGAGGCCATCGTCGTCGATTACCAGTGCATCATGCCGAGCCTGATCCCGGCGGCGGCCTGCTACCACACCAAATTCATCACCACCGCCGACAAGGCCAAGTTCACCGGGGCCATCCATTTCAGCGTCCACCCGGAAACCGCCCTGGCCCAAGCCAAGGAGATCGTCTCCATCGCGGTGGATGGATTCAGCAAGCGCGACCCCAATCGGGTGGAGATTCCCGGCGAGCCGGTGGAGATCATGACCGGTTTCAGCAACGAGGCGATCCTTGCCGCCCTGGGCGGCAGTCTCACCCCCCTGCTCGATGCGGTCAAGGCTGGAAAGGTGCGCGGCTTTGTGGCCATTGTCGGCTGCAACAACCCGAAATTCCAGCAGGATTCCTGCAACGTCGGCCTGGCCAAGGCATTGATCGAGAGAGACATCATGGTTCTGGTCACCGGCTGCGTGACCACCGCCGCGGGCAAGGCCGGCTTGCTGATGCCCGAGGCGATCTCCATGGCCGGGCCGGGGCTGAAGGCGGTGTGCGGTTCCCTGGGCATCCCGCCGGTTCTGCACATGGGCAGTTGCGTGGACAACTCGCGGATCATCCAGCTTTGCGCCTTGATCGCCAACGAATTGGGAGTTGATATCTCCGATCTGCCGGTGTGCGCCTCCTCGCCCGAGTGGTATTCGGAAAAAGCGGCGGCCATCGGCCTGTATGCGGTGGCCTGCGGCATCTATACCCACCTGGGACTGCCGCCCAACATCCTCGGCTCAAAGGTGGTCACCGATCTGGCCCTGAACGGGCTGGAAGGCTTGGTTGGGGCCAGCTTCGTGGTTGAGCCCGACCCGCTCAAGGCGGCCGAGCTTCTGGACCAGCGGATCACCGGCAAGCGCAAGGCGCTGGGGCTTTGTTGAACCGCTCCGGCAACTATTGTATTTCCTGATGAGCGCTCATCAGATTTAAGGAAACCTTGAAAAATCAACTTCCTGTTGATTTTTCAAGCCGCAAAACCAAAACAAGTTTTGCCTTTTCTCACATTTTCAGCAACGTAAGTGGCTGAAAATGACGGGGCGTCCTTGCCCCGCACAGGAGCCTTGAATTTTTCAA
>JAHJRQ010000016.1 GCA_018830485.1 Pseudomonadota bacterium
CCCGTTCCCATTCCGCACACGGAAGTTAAGCCTCTCAGCGCCGATGGTACTGCCAGGGAAGCTTGGTGGGAGAGTAGGTCGCCGCCGATTCACTTTTTGTTGTAAAACCCTTCCCCTCAAAAGGAAGGGTTTTTTTTTGCCATTTCTCCTCCGCTTTCCCATGGTGTCCAGGTTTTGGTTCTGTTTTTTTGATGGAAAACTTAGCGGTTCTGCTTTACGCTAGCCCGGAGACGTTTCCCCCTTTTTTCATCTTTTCGGCACGGCAGGTTCATGGCAGGCTCCCTGATTCCCCAAGCGGTTCTTGATACAAGCACGCTCCTTGAAAGCAGGCCGGAAGGCATGGCCCTGGTCGATACCGAGGCGCGGTTTGTCTATGTGAACCCCGCCTATGTCCGGTTGCTGAAAGAGGTCTTCAACCTGACCGTGGGTCCCGGCTCACGCCATCAGTATGTGTTGCCCAACAGCCAGCGGGCCTGGGCCAGCGACCTGTATCAGCGGGCGCTTTCCGGCAAGAAATTCACCGTGGATTTCAGCCGGACCTGCCCGGAGGGCGGGGTCTGCACCTTTGAGCGCTCCTTTAGTCCGGTGTATCACAATGGCAGGTTGGCCGGGTTTTCCGAGGTGATCCGGGATGTGACCGTGGAGCGGAGAAGGGAGGCTGACTTGCGCCGGGCCTATGACACCCTGGAGAAGCAGATTGCCTCGCGCACCAGCAGCTATCAGGAATACAACGCCATCCTGGCCCAGGAGATCATCGAACGGCAGCAGGCCGAGGAGGATCTGCTCGAAAGCGGGGAGCGGTTGTCGCAGATCCTGCAGGCCAGTTCCATCCCCACCTTTGTTATTGATGAAAATCATACCATCACCCACTGGAACAAGGCCTGCGCCGTGATGACCGGACTGGCTGCCGCGGATATGGTTGGCACCCAGAACCAGTGGAAGGCCTTTTACCTGTATCAACGGCCCATTCTCGCCGATCTGGTGCTGGATGCGGTCAGCGAGGCGCATATCGCCAAGTTTTACACCGGCAAGTACCGGCCTTCCTCTCTGGTCAAGGGAGCCTACGAGGTGGAGGATTTTTTCGATTTCGGCCATGAGAGCAAGTGGCTGTTTTTCACCGCCGCGCCGATCAAGAATCTGGCAGGGGATATTATCGGCGCCATCGAGACCTTGCAGGACGTGACGGACCGAAAGCGCATGGAGGCGGAAGTCCGGCTGATGAATGACGCGCTGGAGGCGCGGGTCGCGGAACGGACCAACCAACTGGGCCGCACCTACGAGCAGTTGCTCCATGCCGAGAAATTCAGCGCGGTGGGCAAGCTGGCCGCTTCCATTGCCCATGAATTCGGCAATCCAATCATCGGCATCCGCAATTTTTTGCTGGGGCTGCGCTCGGTGCCGCTTGAGAAGGGCGATGCCGAGATGCTGAATCTGGCCATTGGCGAATGCGCTCGGGTCAAGGATCTGATCAGCACCCTGCAGGACTTCAACCGGCCCACCACCGGCAAGGTCGCCTCGGTTGACCTGCACCGGATCATTGAGGAGCTGCTGTTGCTCGGCAAAAAGAAGCTCAGCGACCGGCACATTGCGGTGGAGCGGCATTTTTCCGCGGAATTGCCCGCTATTCAGGCGGTGCCGGACCAGATCAAACAGGTGCTGCTCAACGTGATAGGCAACGCCGAAGAGGCCATCCCCGAAACCGGGGGGACCATCACCATCACCACCGAGGTGAGCGGCGAGAATGTCCGGGTTCTCATCCAGGATACGGGCAAGGGCATCCGGCAGAAGGACATGGCCTTGATCTTTGAGCCGTTTTTCTCTACCAAGCCGGCGGTGGAAGGCACCGGCTTGGGGCTGTCCGTGAGCTACGGCATTGTCAAGCGGCACGGCGGCGATATCACGGTCAAGAGCGGGCGCGGCAAAGGGGCGCTCTTTGTCATCACCCTGCCCATCGATGGGGTTCCCGGGGAAGGGGTTTCGCTGCCCATCTTTAAGTGAGGTTCTTGAGGAAAACCCTGGTCACCCTTGTGGTCAAGGGGTGATTTTTTATTCCCCCCTTTGTCACAGGGGGAGGCAAAAAGAGTGTCGCCTCGGTCCCTTATTTGCTCCCGCAGCCCCCGTCACAACCGCAGCCGCTGTCCGACCCACCCGCACCTTTCGTAAACCAGCCCTGAATCATCCTATGCATCGGCTTGATTGACAGCGCCAGAATCAGCAGGGCCGCAGCCAACTGGACCGGATAGGGCAGAAGCTCACCCGCCTGACCGACCATGGCCTTGGCGGAGATGCCCAGGGTTGCATAGATTGCATCAAGGGCCAGGCCGAAGAGCACGGCGGTTATCGCGATGCAAGCCAGATATACCCCGGTGGCGCGGCGTCCCAACAGGCCCACCAGCACCGAGATGGTGGCCATGTTGGTGGCCGGGCCAACCAGCATGAAGACCAGGGCGGCGCCTGGGCTGACACCCTTGAGGATCATGGCGGCGGCAATGGGGGTGGAGGCGGTGGCGCAGATATACAGCGGGATGCCGAAGGCGAGCATCAGGAGCATGGCCGCAAGTCCGCCGCCAAGATAGGCGGTGATCAGGTCGTCCGGCAACAGGGCGGAGATCAGCCCGGCCAGCAGCAAGCCGATGAAAAACCAGCCGGCCAGATCCCCCCAGAGTTCGCCAAAGGCATAGCGCATTCCGGCCCGGATCTTTTCAGGCAGGGTGTGGTGATTGGCGTGTTCTCCGGGCGGGCAATCCACCCCGCTGCAACAGCCGTCCACCGCGCAGGAGAGATCGGCGGCCATGGCCAACTGGGGTCTGGGCGGGTTGAAGGTGTTTTCTATGGCCCCGGCAATCATGGCGGAGACAAAGGCGGCCACGGGGCGGGCTGCGGTCATGATCGGGTCGAGCAGGGCATAGCTGACGCTGATGGAGTCGATACCCGACTCCGGGGTGGAGATGAGAAAGGCGGTGGTGGCGCCGTTGTTTGCCCCCTGTTTTTTCAGGGCTGCCGCCGCAGGCAGCACCCCGCAGGAACACAGGGGCAGGGGAACCCCGAACAGGGCCGCCTTGAACACCGAGCTGTAGCGGCCTTTCCCCAGGTGGCGGGCCACATAGGCAGGGGAGAGAAAGACCTTGAGCAGCCCGCCGACCAGGATGCCGAACAGGATGTAGGGGGCGGCGTCCTGGAGGAGTTCCCAGGATTCGGCGAGAATTTCGTACAGAAGGTGCATGGTTTTTTACTCCCTGATGTGATCCAGCGCCACGAGGACAACTTGGCTGACATGTGTGTCGGTGAGCCGGTAATAGAGCACCGGACCTTCGCGTCGGTTGGCCACCAGGGCCATCTGCCGAAGCAGCCGCAACTGGTGGCTTACCGCCGATTCGCTTACCCCGAGAAAGGCGGCCAGATCGCAGACGCACATCTCTTCCTGGTGCAAAGCCAAAAGAATCCTCAGCCTGGTCGGGTCGGCACAGGCCTTGAAGAATTGCGCGAGCTTGTCTATCTCGGCCGGAGGCAGGGCGCTTTTCCGGGCTTTTTCCACCTGCTGTTCGTGGACAATCCGGCATTGGCAGCGGTCAATGGGCATGGGGTTCCTCTTTGCGTATGAACAGTTGCTCAGATGATAAAATGATTGGGGGCTGCTGTCAAGCACGGAAACGAAGCGCGTTTTTTTGGGCAACCCGGAGGCGGAAATATGATCGGCTGTAGGCGAAAAGCCCGTTGGCGATCAGCGCAATTCCTGTTACCATGCCGGTTAGGGAAAAAACCTATACAAAAAACACGGAGCAGAGATGAAACGTTTTAGATATCAGATGAAAAACGGCAAAGAACTGTGGGTCTGCGAGAATTGCAAAAAAGCGCATGCAGAGCTTATCTTGCTGAAATCCTGGAAACTCATCGACAAGAAAGACGACGAGTCCGCCTGCGAACACTGTTCCACTTCCTTTTTTGTTCCAGAACCGCCCGCCGACGTGTGCGCGCATCCGTGATGTGACAAAAAGCAGTTGCTCGCATCCTCGGTTTTTTCGGGTTTCCCCGTTGCCTTGAAAAGGCAGGCAAGTGCATGGGGCGGGTGACTCAAGGCAGTGGTGCGTGTTGGGAGCTGTTTTCCCGCAGCTCTCGATCAGCCGGAAAAAAAGAACGGCTGTCGGCTTTCGTCCTCCCTTGGGGGAGGAGGCTTTAATTTGTCGTCTTTTTTCGTGAAAGCGGATACAATTTTTCGCCAGTAACGCAGCAAGGAGCGGCACATGCACAATCTGATCAACTTGCTTGTGGAGAGCATCGGGGCCATGGGCTATCCCGGGATCTTCATTCTCATGGCCATGGAAAGTTCGGTGATCCCGGTGCCCAGCGAACTGGTCATGCCCCCGGCCGGGTATCTTGTGCAGGCCGGGAAAATGGACATGCTGACCGTTATCCTCTGCGGCACCTTCGGCAGCCTTTTCGGCGCCTATCTCAATTACTTCGCCTCCCATTATCTGGGCAGGCCGCTTCTTTTGAAATATGGGAAATATGTCTGGATAACCGAGGAGAAGTTTGCCAAGGTCGAGTGTTTCTTCCTCAGGCACGGCGAGATCGCGACCTTCATCGGCCGCCTCCTGCCGGTGGTTCGCCACCTCATTTCGCTTCCGGCCGGGCTGGCCGGGATGAACCACCTGAAGTTCTCCCTCTACACCCTGCTCGGCGCGGGGATCTGGGTGACGGTCCTCACCTGGATCGGCTATTTCATCGGCAGCAATCAGGAGCTGATCATGAAATACTCGCAACAGGCCATTATCGGGGTGCTGATCCTTTCCGCCCTGCTCATCTTCGTCTACGTCAAGCTGCAGCCCAAAAAATGTGAAAAGCGGAGTTGAAAAAAAAACGTGGGCAGCCCAAAGGGTGCCCACGTTTTTCGGTCAATCCTGCAGGTACCGTTCGGCCTGAGCCCGTCGAACCGTGGTTCATGTGCCACGGCCGGCTTTCTACAGGCTCAGGCCGAACGGTACCTAACGAAACAATCTACTAACGCCCCTTGATGAACATCTCGGCATAGGGCCAGTCCGCAATGCCCCCTTCCAATATCTGCAGCCGGGTCTCAGGCACCCCCTTGCTCTGAAGGTATTCGTAGCTGTTCTTTGCTCCACTCTTGCCGCGGGGGCAGAGCACGATTACCGGCGCTTTGCTCCCGTTGATGGCTGGCAGCGCCTTGTTCAGGCGTGCTTTTTCCTCGTCGCTTTTGGCGGGAAAGGCGTTGGTTTCGATGGAGCCGGGCAGATGCTGCTTTTCGAAGTCGGCGGCGGGTTGGATATCCACCAGAATGACCTCCTGTTTTGCATCCAGCATTTTTTTGAGATTTGCCGGGGTAATGTAGTTGGTAGCCAGGGCGGGAGCGGCGGCCAGCAGGGTAAAGGCCAGGGACAGTGCGATTCGTTTGAGCATGGTACTCCTCCGTGTTGGTTAAGAATATAGGGCAGTGTGAGGAAATATTTATACCAGCAGGGAGGAGGGGTTGGCCAATAGGTAATAACGAAACAAATAGTTGTTATTTATCGGAAAAAATAATGAGGTGCGCAGGTGTTGCGGTTTTCTTTGCGGATGTGCCCGAAGGAATTCCCCTTACACTATTGTGCAACTTGAAGCGCCTTGATGCGAGGTGCCATATGCTAAACCCCTCAGTTTTATTGCTACGGCCCGCAACTTCAAGGCGAAATCGCGGCAGCCTGTGAGGGCCTGGCGGTTTTTTGCTTATCTTTTCATGCCAAACGAATCATCAGCGGAATAACATGCAGTTTCTTGGAAACGGTCTGGGTGGTGCCGAGTTTCCAGTCGGTGCAGGTGGCTTTGTCGCCGAGGAGTGCGGTGATCTCCGCTGCCAGCCCTTTGATGTTGATGATGGGGTGGCGACTGAAGACCTCGGGCAGGCCGTAGGTCAGGTTGCAGGCCAGGCATCTGCCGGGGCGTTCGTGGAGTTCGAGGCCAAAGGTCAGGGTGTTTGCCGCTTGGCCCTTGAAAACGAGGCGGATGTCGTAGGCTCCTTCTTCGGCGTCGCCGAACAGGGCGTCGAAAAAGGCGTTGGCCCGTTCGGGCGGAAAGAGGGTCTGGAGGGTTTCCGGGGTGAAAATGTCTTGTGCGTTGTTCATGTCTATTCCCTTGAAAATATGTAAAAAGTTGTCTTGCTGGTGTCTGATTTTTGTAACGAGCTACTCTACCAGTCAAGCATGAAAATGAAAACTTTTTTGTCGATTGCCCACCGGCTCTTGTGTTAGAATTGCCGCCATGCAAGCCACCCTTTTTCCCATGACGCCCAAGCCCCAGCCCGCCCGCTCCGCCAGCCAGATCAGCCGCAAGGCCTTGAACGAGGCGCAATACGAGGCCGTGACCACTGTGGCCGGTCCGGTGCTGGTCATTGCCGGGGCAGGCAGCGGCAAGACGCGCACCCTGGTCTATCGCCTGGCCCATTTGGTCGAACAGGGCGTGCCGCCTGAGCGGATTCTGCTGCTCACCTTTACCCGCAAGGCGGCCCAGGAGATGCTGCACCGGGCCAGCCTGCTGCTGGACGATTCCTGCCGCCGGGTCATGGGCGGCACCTTCCATGCCACGGCCAATCTGTTGCTGCGCCGTTATTGCCGTCATCTCGGCTACGCGGCCAACTTCACCATCATCGACCAGTCCGATGCCGAGGGCATTGTCAACCTGCTCAAATCCTCCCTGAACCTGGGCGGCGAGAACAAGCGCTTTCCCTCCAAGCGGGTGGTGATCAGTATCTTGAGCAAGTCGGTGAACAAGGGGATGGGCATCGAGGTGCTGATCGAGGGTGAGTACGGCCATTTTCATGATTTTGCCGACGATCTGCAGACCATTGCCCTCCATTACCAGCGGTTCAAGCTGGAGCACAGCCTCATGGATTACGATGACCTGCTGGTGAACTGGCGGCGGATTCTCGAGGAGTTTCCCGAGGTGCATGCTGAGCTGGCCAGTCGTTTCAGCCACATCATGGTGGACGAGTACCAGGACACCAATCCCATCCAAGCGGCCATCGTCCGGCTGATGGCCGCCAAGCACAACAACGTCATGGTGGTGGGCGACGATTCCCAGTCCATCTACAGCTTTAGGGGCGCGGATTTCCGCAACATCATGGAGTTCCCCTCGCTCTTTCCCGAGACCCGCCTCATCCGGCTGGAAGAGAACTACCGCTCCACCCAGAAGATCCTCGACCTGACCAACGCCATCATCGAGAAGGCGCAGGAAAAATATACCAAGACCCTGTTCACCAACATCACCGGCGGGGAAAAGCCCGTGGTCTACGGGGCCAGGGATGAGGCCACCCAGGCCCGTTATGTGGCGGAAAAGATCGTGGCCCTGCGGGAAGCGGGCGAGCCGCTGGATGAGATTGCGGTGCTGTTCCGCTCCGGTTTTCATTCCTACAAGCTGGAGTTGGAGCTGACCCATAGGCAGATCGAGTTTGACAAGCGCGGCGGGCTCAAGCTCAACGAGTTGGCCCACAACAAGGACGTTATCTCCTACCTGCGGGTGGTGGCCAACTCCCATGACCATCTCTCTTGGAACCGACTCCTGCTGCAGCTCGACAAGGTGGGGCCCAAGACGGCCCAGAACATTTTGAGCCGGGTCAAGAGCGCGGACGACCCTCTGGCGGCGCTGAAGGAATACCCGGCCGGCAAAACCTGGAAAGAGGCTTTGGCTGATTTGCTGGAGATGATTGAGGCGCTCCGGCAGCCGGGCATGAGAATGGGCCAGATGTTCGAGCGGATCATGGAGTATTACGAGCCGATTTTCCAGCGGCTCTACCACGATGATTATCCCCGCCGCCGCAGGGATCTGGACGAGCTGGGAAGGGTGATGAACGGGTATGGCGAGTTGCAGGCGTTTTTGGACGACGCCTCCCTTGACCCGCCCCAGGCCGGGGCTATTGAGGAGGACGGAGGCAAGCGGCTGGTGCTCTCCACCATCCATTCGGCCAAGGGGTTGGAGTGGGACACGGTTTTTATCATCAATCTGGCCGAGGGTCGCTTTCCCTCGGCCCAGGCCGTGCTGCCCGCGCACCGGGAAGAGGAACGCCGCCTGCTCTATGTGGCCGCCACCCGGGCCCGCAAGCAGCTGTATCTGGTCTACCCCCAGGAGGTCATGTCCTACGACTCCTCCTCGGCTGCGGGCGGGCCTTCCCCGTTTTTGCAGGAACTGCCCCACGCTCTGACCCAGGCCCCTGCTGCCCCTGCATGGCAGCCCCAGTCCTCCGCCTATGATGCGGAGCAGGAAGAGCGGCCCGATTACAGCATCCCGCCGCTGAGGTCTGCATATCCGCCAGGGCTTCCCAGTTCGGCCGCGGCTGCCCCGGCTCAGAACATCAAGCTCGGCAGCCGTGTACGGCACCCGTTTTTCGGAGAGGGCGTGGTGGAAAAGGTGATCAGCCCAAAATCGGTGGAGGTGCTCTTTGCCCGGCATGGCCGCAAGACCCTGCACCTTGACTATGCCAAGCTGGAGTTGGTTTCATGATGAATTACCAGGAGGCCTGGGCCTTTCTCGATAATTTGCAGTTTTTCAAGATTAAGCTGGGCCTTGAAAGCATGAGCCAGTTTCTTGACTCGGTGGGCAACCCGCACCGGGGGTTGCGTTTCGTGCATGTGGCAGGCACCAACGGCAAGGGCTCCGTCTCCATGACCCTGCGGACCATTCTGACCAGGGCAGGCTACAAGGTGGGGCTCTACACCTCTCCGCACCTGAGCTGCGTGCGGGAGCGGTTCCGCATCGATGAGCGGTTCATCTCCGAAGAGGCGTTTGCCCGCCAGGCCAGTGCTATCCGCACGGCCCTGGGCGAGCGGCAGATCACCTATTTCGAGTTTGCCACGGCCCTGGCCCTGCTCTGGTTTGCCGAGGAGCAGGTGGATGTGGCCATTCTGGAAGTGGGCATGGGCGGCAGGCTGGATGCCACCAACGTGATTACCCCCCTGGTCTCCGTGATCACCAATGTGAGCATGGACCATGAACAGTACCTGGGAAACACCCTGGCTGCGGTGGCTTTTGAGAAGGCCGGGATCATCAAGCCCGGCATTCCCGTGGTCGCCGGGGTGGGTGCGGATGATAGCCTGGCTGTGGTTACGGGGGTGTGCGCGGAGCGCAACGCCCCCCTGTTTCTGCTTGGGCGCGAGTTTGATGCGATTCGCACCCCGGAGGGAAGCTGGGAGTATCGGGGTATGGACCCCAGCCGCTCCCTGGGAAACCTCCAGTGCCGGTTGAAAGGCGGCTACCAGCTCGGCAATGCGGCCCTGGCCCTGGCCGCCTTGGAAACGATCGCCCTCACCTTGCCGGTGGACGGCGAGGCGATCCGACAGGGTCTGCTTTCCGTGAGTTGGCCGGGGCGGCTCGAATATTTCTGCCTTGAGGACGACAACCTCGTGGAATGCCCTGCTGAGAGCGCAACCGGACAGCCCAAGCTGCGCCGCTATCTGCTGGACGGAGCCCACAACCCCGCCGGGGTGGAATGCCTGCGGGATGCCCTGGTCCGTGAGTTTCGCTACGACCACCTCATCCTGGTCTGGGCCTGCATGGGAGACAAGGATGTGGCCGCCACGCTCACTGCCGTTGCGCCCCTGGCGGACAGGATCATCTTTACCCGGCCGGAAAGCGAGCGCTCGGCAACGCCGGAGCAGTTGGCCGCCATCCTGGCCGAAGGGGAACGCAGCAAGGCGCAGTCCGTGCCTACGGTTGGAGAGGCCCTGGCCCTGGCCGCGGACATGGCGCAGAGCGGAGATCTGATCTGCGTGGCAGGCTCTCTCTATCTGGTGGGCGCGGCGCGCAAGATCCTGCTGGGCGAGGTGGCGGTATGAGTGCGGAGTTGTACGGCGAGGGGGTGGACGAGGAGGATATACGCCGCGAACGGGCCAAGGCGAGGGAGATACGGAAAAGCCGCTGGTGGCAGACCAAGCTCTCCCTCGGCGTCTGCTACTACTGCGGCAAAAAGACCCCGGCCAAGGAACTGACCATGGACCATATCGTGCCCCTGGCCAGGGGAGGGACAAGCTCCAAGGGGAATCTCGCCACCTGCTGCAAGGAATGCAACAATCTGAAAAAAACCCTGCTGCCCATGGAGTGGGATGAGTATATGGAGCGGTTGGAAAAGAATGGCTGACAGCTGATAGCTATAAGCTGTCAGCTATTTTTTAATCCCCTAGACAGATCCCGATCTCCCGGGCGGTCAGAACCTTGTCGCTGTCAAGGGGCACCTTTTTCCGGGTCTTGACCGCGTCGGCCAGGGGCACGGCGATGATATCCGTGGCCGAGAGCGCCACCATGTGGTCGAAGATTTCCTGCTCGGCCAGGCGTACCGCGGCGCCGCCGAAGCGCAGGGCCAGCATCCGGTCGAAGGTGGTGGGGGAGCCGCCGCGCTGCAGATGCCCCAGCACCAGGGAGCGGGTATCCTTGCCGGTTTTTTCCCGGATCTGTTGCGCCACCCATTCGCCCACCCCGCCCAGCAGGACCTCCTGGCGTCCCACCGCGCATGCATCCTGAGACTTGCAGATGACCTCGGCGTCCTTGGCTTTGGCGCCTTCGGCCACAACCACTATGGCGTAATGCTTGTGGTGCAGCTCATTGTCGTTGATCTTGGCGCAGACGATATCCATGTTGAAGGGGATCTCCGGGATGAGGATGACGTCGGCGCAGCCGGAGATCCCGGAGTTGATGGCGATCCAGCCGGAATCGCGGCCCATGACCTCCACCACCATGACCCGGTCGTGGGATTTGGCCGTGGAGTGCAGCCGGTCCAGGGCATCTGTTGCGGTTGCCACGGCGGTGTCGCAGCCGAAAGTTCTGTGGGTGGCCTGCAGGTCGTTGTCAATGGTTTTGGGCACTCCGATCACCGGCATTCCCTTTTCCGTGGCGAAACGGTGGGCGATCTCCAGGCTGCCGTCGCCGCCCACGGCTATATGGCAGGAAAATCCCATGCGGGTAAAGGTCTGCATGACCCGGTCGGAAACATCGCGAAGCTGTACCTCGCCGGCCAGGTTTTCAACGGGCATGGCAAAGGGGTTGCCCTTGTTGGTCGAGCCGAGGATGGTGCCGCCGGTGGGGGTGATGTCTTCAACGATCTCCGGAGTGAGGCGGACGAGTTCGTCCGGGTCGAGCAGCCCCTTGTAGCCGCCGTGGCTGCCGTAGACCTCCCAGCCCCGGTAATGGGCGGATTTGGTTACGGCGTAAATGACGGCGTTGAGTCCGGGGGCATCGCCGCCGCCGGTGGATATGACGATTTTTTTCATCTGCTCGGCCTCGTACAGTGAAGGAAAAAGGACCTCTGACCCTGGGGATTCTTCTTTCTGTTATAGCGTGAATCAGGCGGAGAGCAAAACAAAAAACCAGCCTTGACTTATGCGGGGATATTTCTTAATTTACTCGATAAGAAAAAGATGAAATTCCATTTTTCTTACCGGCACATTGAGCCGGGATATTTTTTTATGAACCTTTTGATGAGGAGATCATAGGATGCTTGAAGTAACAGAGCAGGCGGTTGTTAAACTGAAAGCGTACCTGGCCGATAATAATATCGATTCTGCCGTACGTATTGCCCTGATGCAGGGTGGCTGAGCAGGGCCCTCTTTGGGATTGGCTCTGGATGAGCCAAAAGAAAATGATGCAACCTTTGAGCATGGCGGAATTAAGTTCCTCCTGGATAATAATCTCAGCAATCAGTGTGGAGTCATCAAGGTAGACTTCATCGAGGCCGGACCCCGTTCCGGTTTCGGCATCTCCTCGGCCAAGCCCCTGGGCGGCGGCGGGGGGAGTTGCGGCAGCTCTTGCGGCAGCGGAGGCGGCGGTACCTGCGGCTGCTGATTGTGATTTTTGAATGTGTTGCAAAAAAACCCTGGCCTCGGCCGGGGTTTTTTTATTGGGGCTCACCGCTGTTGGCCTTGATGAAGATCGCCAGGTAGGCGAGGAGGTCGTTCATTTCCTTGCCGTTTTCCGCGATACCCTCGCCGCGCAAGGCCACCTCGATGCAGAAATTGACTACCCCGGCAAGGGAGGCAACGGGGTTGCCCATGACAAGATACTGCTTTCTGCTCAGGGTTTCCGGGCTGAAGTCCCGGCCGTGCTCATGGCAGGTGAGGCAGGTTTTGCCGGAGGTGCCGCCCCCCAGGGTAGGGCTTGCAAAGAGCAGCTTGCCGTGCCGGGCGTCCGCGCCAAGGCAGTTGCCTGCAGCGAACACGGCAAGGCATGCAGCAAGAAGGGTGGTGATGGTTTTCATCCGGTGCGGTTTTCCTTTCTGGAAAAAGTGTTCTGCTTTTTTGAATTTTCAAAGATACTGTACTATAGAAAGAGGCGTGGGAAAAAGGAAGAATAGTGGAGCTTAGTATGGCAAGCAATGAAGGCGCACAGGCAAAAGGCCTCACGGAAGAACAGGGAAAAGCGCTGCTCTGGCTGGCGCGGGAGACCATTGCCCGGCAGCTCGGCATGGAGGGGCAGGAGCCGGGGGGCGAGATCGCGGCCCGCTTGCAGGATACAGAGCTGCAGCAAAAACGGGGAACCTTTGTCACCCTGAAGGAGCATGGCGATCTGCGCGGCTGTATCGGCAGCCTTGCCGCCATCGACTCCATTGTCGAAGGGGTGAGGCGCAACGCCCTCCATGCCGCGTTTGAGGATTCCCGGTTCAATCCGGTGGGGAAAGAGGAACTCGGGGCCATCGAGGTGGAGGTCAGCATCCTCACCGAGCCGAGCCCCTTGGCCTATGCAAACGCGGAGGAGCTGCTCAGCGCCTTGCAGGTTGGGCGTGATGGGGTCATCATCCGAAAAGGGATGCAGGGCGCCACCTTTCTCCCCCAGGTCTGGGAACAGTTGTCCGACCCCAGGGATTTTTTAAGCCACCTCTGCCGCAAGGCCGGGTTGCCCGCCGATGCCTGGCGATCGGGTACCCTTGAGGTGTTCACCTACCGGGTAGAGTATTTTGAGGAGCATGGCTAAACCCCGTCAAAAGCTACCCGCAGACGATGAGCCGGTGGATGGCTGTTGATTTTTGCAGGGTGATATGGTACACCGCCCTTTGATTTGAACACCATGCCTGGGTGGCGGAACTGGTAGACGCAAGGGACTTAAAATCCCTCGGGGGCAACCCCGTACGAGTTCGATTCTCGTCCTAGGTACCATTGTGATGATGAGGGTTTTTTTGGCCTTGGCCATGGGGGGAGAGCGATGAGCGAGCAGCAGGCAACCATTGACATAATCGCCGAGATTTTCTGTCAGGCCGTCAAGAAGACCCTGGACAAGAGCACCAAGAAATCCATCAAATATTCAAAAACCATTCAGGTTATTCCCAAGGTGAGCCTGCGGCCGGAGATCGGCTGTTTTGTTCAGTTTACCGGGGATTATAACGGCTTGGTGGTGGTGAATTTTTCCGCCGGCGCCGCCATGGAGCTGTATCGCAGCTACATGCTGGCCATGGGCATGTCCGAGAATGATCTGGCCCAGGATTCGACCTCCGCCGAGGTGGTTGACACCATGGGGGAGATGACCAATCAGTTCATGGGCAAGGCCATGCAGATGGTGGAAGGCAGGTTTGATCTCACCTCCTACATCGGCCAGCCCAAGGCCCTGTCCTTGAACACCGCCATCACCCTTACCCCGGACCTTGATTTTCAGGACAACCGGCGGCTGGTCTTCAGTCTGGAGACCCACCGGTTTTATATGGAAATGGCTCTGGAGCGGACGGAATTTGTCGCCTTGTGATATTTTGTCTCCAGTTGATCTCTGCAAAAGGCAGCCTTTTTGGCAGCCTTTTTTTATGATTTAGCCGGGAATGCTGAGGAATGGAAAATGAAGTCGTTCTGTTCATTTCTTTGCGTGGCCAAAGAAACGAACCAAAGAAAGGGCACCCTGTGTCCCTTGTCCCGCCGAAGGCGGGATGCCCGGAGTTTATGCCCCGCATGGGGTGCTCCTCGATGCTGCCGGGGCTTTGCAAACTCGGCTTCGCTTCAAACAGTGCAAATCCCTTTTCGGCAGCCTCTCCGGTGCTCGGCTGCGTGCCAATGGGATTTCCCCTCTTCCCCCCCCATTTGTCCTGCCGCGCTTCGCAGATGAGGGCGGAAAAAGACGCTAAAACTGTTTGAGGGCGAAGCCCGAGTTTTTTAGCGTCCCGCCCTCGTCGAGAAGCAAGGGAAGCCCGCAGGGCCGGGATTGGCTGGGGTGCCTTTTTCTTGTTTCTTCTTTTGGGCAGGCAAAAGAAGAAAGAAAACATCAGAAAGCCCTCTCCATCATATGGAGAGGGCTTTTGCCTTTTAAACCATCATGTTTTAAAGTATAAGATAGAGCTTCCCCTGAATTCGTTCATTTTTTGATTTTCATATATTCTTGGAGGTACATCATGTCAACGTGCAGCAGTGGGACCTGTGGCAGCAAGAAAGCCAGCGGCTGCGGCTCCGCCGATGCGGCGGTGGCCCAGCAGAATACGGCGATCGCCGCCTCTCTGGACCGGATCAAGAACAAGATCCTGGTGATGAGCGGCAAGGGCGGGGTGGGCAAGTCCACCGTTTCGGTGAATTTGGCCTTGGGGCTGGCGCAAAAGGGATACAAGGTCGGCCTGATGGATGTCGATCTCCACGGCCCGGATATTGTCCGCATGCTCGGCATGCCTGGCCGCATGGACGGCGAGCTCACCAAGGACGGCAAGATGCCGCCCCTGCAATACAACGACACGCTCAAGGTTATCTCCCTTGAGAGCATGATGGAGAACCGGGATGATCCCATCATTTGGCGTGGGCCCCTGAAGAATCAGGCGATCCGTCAGTTCATCGCCGATGTGAATTGGGGCGATCTGGATTATCTGGTCATCGACGCGCCTCCGGGCACCGGCGACGAGCCCATGACCGTGGCCCACACCATCAAGGATGCCAAGGCTCTGGTCGTGACCACCCCCCAGAATATCGCCCTGGCCGATGTGCGGAAATCCATCAATTTTTGCAAGCATGTCTCCATGAAGATCCTCGGCATTGTTGAGAATATGAGCGGCTTCATCTGCCCGCATTGCGACAAAACGGTGGATATCTTCAAGACCGGCGGCGGCGAGCAACTGGCCACGGAATTTTCCGTGCCTTTCCTGGGCCGGATTCCTGTGGACCCCAGGGTGGTTGTCGCCGGGGATGACGGCAAACCCTATCTCTCTTCCGGGACCACGAGCCCGGCTGTGCAGGCGTTTGAAGCGTTTCTGGCCAAGGTTGAGAAGGAGCTGCCCGTGCATGCCGCGGCTGCGTCCATCCCCATGGCCAATCCTTTGGCCAAGGCTGGATCGAGCTGCGGCTGCGGCGGCGGGCCCTGCAACCCCAATACCTGTGACTGTTGAGTGAGGGCTTAGAAGATGATCGTTAAACAGTTGACCGTGGGCTCCATGGCCGTGTGCTGCTATGTTGTGGGCTGCGAAAAGATCAAGAAGTGCGCGATCATTGATCCCGGCGGCAACGAGGAGCATATTCTCGGTTTTTGCCGGGGGGAAGGGCTCAGCGTCGAGGCGATTGTCTGTACCCACGGTCACCCGGATCATGTCTGCGGCAACGCGGTGATCCAGCAGGCCACCGGCGCGCCTATTCTCATGCATGCGGCGGATGCAGAATTTTTTGCCAGGCCGGAGGTTATTCAGTATTTTTCGATGCTCGGCCTTCCCCCCTCGCCGCCGGTGGACAGATGTGTCACCGATGGCGAGAAGATCGTCATCGGCAATCTTATCCTTACGGTTCTTCACACCCCAGGGCACACCCCGGGCGGGATCTGTCTTTATGCCGCGCCCCATCTTTTCACCGGCGACACCCTGTTTGTCGATGGGCTGGGGCGCACCGATTTTCCCGGCGGCGACACCAAGCAGATGCTTGCCTCCATCAACACGAAGATCCTGACCCTGCCTGCCGAGACCGTGGTCTGGCCGGGGCATGGCTATGGCGGGGCTCGGTCCACCGTGGGCGACGAGGCCAGGAATAACCCGTATCTCAAAGGGAACTGGTAGCAGATGCGGGAGATCGTCCTCGGCACGGCCGGCCATGTGGACCACGGCAAGACCAGTCTGGTCCGGGCCCTCACCGGCATTGACACCGACCGGCTGAAAGAGGAGAAGAAGCGGGGCATCACCATCGAGCTCGGCTTTGCCTTTCTCGATCTGCCCTGCGGCCACCGCCTCGGCATCATCGACGTGCCCGGCCACGAGCGGTTTGTGAAGAACATGGTGGCCGGCGCCACGGGCATCGATCTTTTGGCCTTTGTCATCGCGGCGGACGAGGGGATCATGCCCCAGACCAGGGAGCATTTCGAGATATGCCGTCTACTCGGAGTGAAGCGGGGGTTGGTGATCCTCACCAAGAAGGACATGGTGGATGCCGAGTGGCTGGCGCTGGTGCAGGAGGATGTCCGCCAGTTCCTGGCCGGCAGCTTTCTCGAAGATGCGCCCATGGTCGCGGTTTCCTCCACCACCGGCGAGGGGCTGGACGAGGTCCGGCAGGTGCTCGACACCATGGTCCGGGCCAGCGAGTTTTCCGAATCCCATGGCCCGTTCCGGTTGCCTGTTGATCGAGTTTTCAGCATGAAGGGGTTCGGGGTGGTGGTCACCGGCACCTCCATCTCGGGCCGGATTTCCGTGGGCGAGGACATCACCGTCTACCCCCAGGGCCATACCGCCAAGATCCGCGGCATCCAGGTGCACGGTCAGGACGTGGATCTGGTCGAGGCGGGCAAGCGCACCGCCATCAACATCCAGGGGCTGGACACCGAGATGCTCGGACGGGGCAACATGCTCGCCACTCCGGGGACCCTGGCGCCCTCCTATCTGCTGGACGGAGATTTTTTCTATCTCTCCGGCAACGCCAAACCCCTTAAAAACAGAAGCCGGGTGCGGGTGCACATCGGCACCGCCGAGATCATGGGCCGTATCGTTCTGCTGGAGGATGAGGAGCTTGCTCCCGGTAGCCGGACCAACGTACAGATCCTGCTGGAGGAGCCCTTTGGCGCTTGGCCCGGAGACCGCTATGTGGTGCGGAGCTATTCGCCCGTGGCCACCATCGGCGGCGGCGTGATCTGGAACGGTTCCCCGCCCAAGCGGCGGCGTTTTAAGGAGGCGAACAGCGAGATTTTTGGACTGTATCAGGAGGGTTCGGCCGAGGATATCTCGCTCCTGCACCTTCGGGAGGCCGGGGTTGCCGGGCTCACCTTCGAATCGCTCTGCGTCAAGATGGGCCAGTTCGGCAAGCGTTTTAGAAAGCTGCTGGATACCCCCATCTCCAGCCGCAGGATCATCATGGTGGATTCCGAGCGGCAGCGCATGGTCGCGGCGGAAATCTTCGAGGCTATGGGCGCATCGCTTACGAAGATCCTGGCTGATTTTCACCGGGACAATTCGATGAAGCCGGGCCTTTCCAAGGAGGAGCTGCGTTCCCGCCTGCACACCGACATGGATCAGCGTTTTTTTCAATTGCTGCTCAACACCCTGGTCAAGCAGGGGACGATTGTTGTCGATGAGGCAACGGTGCGGCTGACAGGGCATCAGGTATCGCTCAAGGCGGATGCCATGAGCATCCGCGCTGAAATGGAGGCCTTGTACACCGAGGCCGGCCTGACCCCGCCCACGGTGCGGGAGGTGCAGGAGCGGTTTGCCAAGTATCCCGTCCCCCTGGTCCGCGAGGTGCTTGAGCTGCTGGTCCGCGAGCAGGTTCTGGTCAAGACCAGCGAGGATCTTTATTTTCAGAGCCGGGCCATGGCAACCTTGCAGGAACAGCTCGTGGCCTTTATCAGAAAGGAAGGGGAGATCGACGCGCCCCGCTTTAAAAATCTCACCGGGTTGACCAGGAAATTTTCTATCCCCCTGCTGGAGTATTTTGATAAAATTAAGGTGACTATCCGGGTTGGCGACCGCCGATTGCTGCGGGAGCGGCAGCCATCACCATGATAACCGGCAATACTGGCGGCCTGAAAACCGCCCAGTTGAAAGCGCTTGAGCGTATCGCAGGCCGGCGGGTTTCCCCGGACCTGATCGTCAGTCCGGAATTGGCAAAGGAGTTGTGCGCGGTTACCTGTGAGCTTGGGCGGCAGGTTGGCGTCTTGCTCAGCCGCGGCGGGCAGGTCGAGGCGGTCATGGTCGGGGATCATAAATCCATCATGATTCCGGCCTTGAGGCAGTTTAAGGCCTCGGGCGGGCGGCTCAAGGGGTTGCGTTGCGTGCACACCCATCTTGCTGGCGAGGAGATCAGCGAAGACGACCTGATGGATCTGCTCTTCCTGCGGCTCGATATGATGACCGTGGTGAAGATGGATCAGGGCGGGGCAACGTGGCTCTCTTCCGCCCATCTGGTGCCGCAACCGGTGCAGGAGAAGAACTGGATCGTGTTGCCCCCGGAGATTCCCGGCAGGCAGGGCCATTTTCGGGAATTCATTGCCGGAATCGAAGATGAGTTTGCCAAGGCCCGCCCGGTGCGGGAGATCGATGCGGGCAGGGACCGGGCGATCCTGATCAGCGTGACCCCGCTCTCCAAGGGCAAGGCCCAGGAGTCCATGGACGAGCTGTCTGAGCTGGCGCGTTCCGCCGAGGTAATCGTTCTCGACACCGTGGTGCAGCGCAGGGACAAGATCAACCCTCGGTTGATCCTGGGCAAGGGCAAGCTCGGCGAGATCATGCTGACCGCGCTGAGGCTCAATGCCAACCTGCTGATCTTCGACCAGGAGCTGAACCCGTCCCAGGTGCGCTCCATAACCGACCACACCGAGCTGCGGGTCATCGACCGGACCCAGTTGATCCTTGATATCTTTGCCCGGCGGGCCTTGAGCCGGGAAGGCAAGCTGCAGATCGAGATGGCTCAGCTCAAATACATGCTGCCCAGATTGACCACCCGAGACGACGCCCTTTCCCGGCTCACCGGCGGCATCGGCGGCCGCGGCCCCGGCGAGACCCGCCTTGAAGTGGACCGCCGCCGGATCAACGACCGGCTGAGCAAGCTGGCCAAGAAACTGAAGGAGGTCAGCCGGGAGCGGGAACAGCGGCGAAGCCGCCGCCGCAAAAAGGACTTGCCGGTTCTTTCGCTGGTGGGCTATACCAATGCCGGCAAATCGACCCTGCTCAACACATTGACCAACAGCGCCATCGTCGCGGAAGACAAGCTGTTCGCCACCCTGGACCCGACCAGCCGGAGGCTCCGTTTTCCCGAGGATGTGGAGGTCATCATCACGGACACGGTGGGCTTTATCCGCCATCTGCCCGAGGAGTTGCTCAAGGCCTTCAAGGCGACCCTGGAGGAGCTGCACGAGGCGGACGTGCTGGTGCATGTGATCGATGCCGGCAATCCGCGCTACGGTGCCCATGTCCAGGTGGTGGAGGAGCTGCTGCGAGAGCTTGAGCTGGATACTCTTCCCTGTCTCAAGGTTTTTAACAAGATCGATCTGGTTGAGCCGGAGGTTGTTGTCGAGCAGTTGCGGCTCTATGACGCTGTAGCCTTAAGCGCCCGTGATGCCGCAACCTTTGGTCCGTTTCTGGACAAGGCCAGGAGTCTGGTTCTGAAAAAATGGCAGAGGAGGGGGGGAGATGCTCAGTCCGAGATTCAGGAACACCCCCCCGGCACCCCGGTTTCTTCAACGACGTAAGTGATTATGCGCATCCCCAGCCGTACACGACAATTTCGCGTTTTTTCATCCCTGCTGCTCGCCCTGGCTCTTTTCTGGGGCGGGGGGGAGCCCGCGTTTGCCCAGAACGCGACCATCGAGGAGTTGATCGTTACCAATTCCAGTACGGATCTGCTGCTGTTTCTCACGGTCAATAATGCCTTTACCAAGCAGATGGAGGAGGGGATCAAAAACGGCATCCCGGTGACCTTCAATTTTTACGTGAAGCTGGAACGGAAGCGGAATACCTGGCTGAACCAGCAGCTCGTTTCCCTGCAGTTTGACCATACCCTGAGCTATGACACCCTGAAGGAGGAGTACTCCATCGTCCGTTCGGAAACCTCCGGTCAGACCTTCCGCACCAAGTCGCTGGCCGAGGCTAAAAAAGCCATGGCCCAGCTCAACGGACCGACGATTGTGCCCCTGAAATCCCTGCTGCCGGAGGCGGGATACCTGCTCAGGGTGAAGGCCAAGCTTGCGGAAAAAACCCTGCCGCTTTATTTCCACTATGTAATTCCCTTTTTGAGCCTTTGGGATTTTGAAACCGAGTGGTACACCGTGGAGTTCAGATATTAGGAGCCGTTGCAGAATGAAAGTTGATGGCCAGATTATTTCGTTACGGCTCCTTACGTCGTTAACACTGCTGCCGTTTTTGCAAATCAGAAGGCAAGATTATCTTGCAACGACGGCTTAGCATGGAGGCAGTCGACGGGGAGGTTCTCAGGAAAGACAGGCTGCGCCGCAAAAAGCGCATCCGTCTGATCATCCTTGCCTGTCTCGTTCTGATCCCCCTGCTGACCTATTTGGAAACCAGGGTTGTGCAACTGGGAACCGTTCCCTTTCCGGTCAGCGGCAATGTCCTGATCTTCGTCCTCATCAACTTCAATGTTCTCCTCTTGCTGTTGATGGTTTTTCTGGTCCTCCGCAATCTGGCGCAGCTTGTTTTTGAGCGGCGGAGACGGTTCCTTGGCACAAAGCTCCGCTCCAAGCTGGTCATCGCCTTTGTCTCCATGTCCTTTTTTCCCACCGGGCTGCTTTTTTTCATTGCCCTGCAGTTTGTCTCCACCAGCATGGATTACTGGTTCAATAGCAACGTGGCCCAGTCCCTTGAGGAGTCGATTGCCATCGCCAAGAACAGTTACCAGGAAACCCAGGAGCAGGTAGACAGGCAGGCGCGTCTCATCGGGGACCGGTTGGATGCAAAGCGGTACGGGGATATTTCCTGGAAAGATGCCGAGCCGGTGTTGAAAGACATCATGAAAACCCATGGGTTGGCTGGAATCGAGGTGATCTCCGGCCAACGAGAGGTGCTGGCCCGGGCGTACCGGCCTGAAATCATTAAGGAGGGTGTGCCGGAGATTCCGCTGGACACGATCCGCAACGCCCTTGCCGACAATACTGAGCAGATAACCATCCAGCCGGTGGCCGCCGGGGAGCTGGTCCGGGGGGTGAGCTCGATCCGGATCGACGGGGCGGATGCTGGTCAGGGGGCGCTGATCGTCTCCCTGCTTATTCCCCAGGAACGGGTCAGGCAGATGCAGACCATCTCCGCCGGGTACGAAGGCTACAAGCAGTTGATGATTCTCAAGGCCCCGATTAAAACCAGCCTGCTGGTCATGCTGCTGATCGTCACCCTGCTCATTGTTTTTTGCGCGGTCTGGTTCGCCTTTTATGTGGCCGGCGGACTGACAGGCCCCATCGGCAGGCTGGCCGAGGCGACTCGGCGGGTTGCCGAAGGGGAACTGGATTTTGTTCTGGAAAAGACCTCGGGCGACGAGATGGGAACCTTGGTCGATTCCTTCAACCGGATGACCAGCGATCTCCTCGCCAGTAAACGGCAGCTCGAAGAAGCAAACAGCGCCCTGCGTCAGGGCAATCTCGATGCCGAGACCAGACGCCGTTACATGGAGATTGTTCTGCAAAGCGTGGCGGCCGGGGTCATCTCCCTGGATGAGCACGGGAGGATTACCACGATCAACCGGTTTGCCGAGGAACTGCTTCGCATTGACCGCAGGGATTTTGAGGGCAAGGAGTATCAGGCGGTTCTCCGGCCGGAGCACCGGGCTGTCCTGGATGGTTTCCTCGGCGAGCTGTCGCGTAGCGGCAAATCTTCGCTGGAAAGGCCCCTGCGCCTTACGGTGGGCGATGAAACCTTTTCTCTGCGGGTGAATGTGACCCGGCTTGAGGATGAGAACAACCAATCCCTGGGCGTGGTTCTGGTGTTCGACAACCTCACCGAGCTGGAAAAGGCGCAGCGGATGGCGGCCTGGCGTGAGGTGGCGCGGAGGATCGCCCATGAGGTGAAAAATCCCCTGACCCCCATCCAGCTTTCTGCCCAGCGGCTCCGCAAGCGGTATCTCGACCGGCTGGAGGGGGACCAGGAGGTTTTCGATGTCTGCACCAAAACCATCATCAACCAGGTTGACGAGCTGAAAAAACTGGTGAGCGAATTTTCCAGTTTCGCCCGGATGCCCGCGGTGCATAAAGCCATGGGGAATATCGCCGAAATGGCCAACGAGGCCTTTGTCCTCTATCAGGAGGCCCACAAGGACAGGCTGTTTCGTTTGCGGGTGGAGGGGCCTATCCCGTTGTTTTCCTTTGACGTCAAGCAGATGAAGCGGGTTCTCGTTAACCTGCTCAATAATGCCGTGGCCGCCACTTCCGCGGCTGGAGTGATCGAGATCGTTCTTGCCTGCGAGGAAGAGCGCAATGTGGTCATCCTCGAGGTGCGCGACAATGGCGCCGGGGTCAGCGATCAGGACAAGCTGCGGCTCTTTGAGCCCTATTTTTCAAGGAAAAAGACCGGAACCGGTCTGGGGCTGGCCATAGCCAGCACGGTGGTTGCGGATCATCACGGCTATATCAGGGTTAAGGACAATGAGCCCCATGGGGCCCGTTTCATCATTGAACTACCCTTAAGCAATGGCTAGAAAAGCGTGTTATCTGCCCGGCAGGGCATGGTATAGTGGGAACAGGCGGACAAGTTTTCGCGAAACGGCAGCAGCAAAGCGGCGGCAGTGAAACGGCGATGGCAAAGACAATCCTTATCATAGACGATGAAGCGAGTATCCGCGAGTCTCTGTCCGGCATTCTGGCGGATGAAGGGTTTCTTGCGCTTTCCGCCGAGGATGGGCAGCAGGGCCTTTCCCTTCTGGAGGATGAGCAGGTCGACCTGGTGCTGCTCGATATCTGGATGCCTGGGCTGGACGGCCTTGAAGTGCTCAAGCGCATCAAGGAAACCCAGGCCGAATTGCCGGTGATCATGATCTCCGGGCACGGCACCATTGAAACCGCGGTGCAGGCCACCAAGATGGGGGCCTATGATTTTATCGAAAAGCCGCCCTCCTATGACAAGATCATCCTCTCCATCAACAACGCCCTGGATCTGGCCCGGCTCAAAAAGGAAAACCTGATCCTGCGTCAGCAAACCCAGCGCGCCACCCAACTCACCGGGAATTCGCCGGCCATGATGGCGCTGAGGCAGTTGGTGGAGCGGGTGGCGCCCACCGAGGCGTGGGTTTTGATCCGGGGAGAGCATGGCACCGGCAAGGAGCTGGTGGCGCAGAGTATCCACCGGTTGTCAAAAAACGCGGCCAAGCCGATGATCGAACTGAACTGCGCCGCCATTCCGGAGGAACTGATCGAATCCGAGCTGTTCGGGCATGAGAAGGGCTCGTTCACCGGGGCCACTGCCAGCCGGCGGGGGAAGTTCGATCTGGCTGACGGCACCACGCTCTTTTTGGATGAAATCGGCGACATGAGCCTCAAGACCCAGGCCAAGGTGCTGCGCATCCTGCAGGAGCAGAAATTTGAGCGGGTGGGCGGCTCGAAAACCATCCAGGTCGAAGTTCGGGTGCTGGCCGCCACCAACAAGGATCTTGAGCAGGAGATCGAAAACGGCGCCTTCCGGGCGGATCTTTTTTACCGGCTCAACGTGGTGCCCATTCAGGTGCCGCCGCTTCGGGAGCGGAGGGAGGATATCCCCCTGCTGGTCGCCGATTTCGTGGCGGACAACGCGAGAAAGGGACTGGGCGAAAAAGAATTCAGTACAGGCGCTCTGCAGGCCATGATGCGTCACGCCTGGCCGGGCAATGTCCGCGAACTGCGCAATTTTGTGGAGCGGGTCATGATTATGTGTGCGGCGGATACGGTTGACGAGGCGGAAGTCGTGCGGCTGCTCGGCATTGCGCCGGGGGAAGACGCGCCTTCGGCCGCCGGCTTGGACGCGCTCTACCACACCTTGAGCTACAAAGAGGCCAAGAAGATTTTCGAACGGGATTTCTTAAAGGCCCGCCTCGCAGGCAATGAGGGGAATATTTCCCAGACCGCGGAACAAATAGGTCTGGAGCGTAGTCATCTGCACAGGAAGATGAAGTCCCTGTCCCTGGGTGAAGAATAAGGGAGGAGGCCATGAACGAATACGACACCACCCTTCCCGACCAGAAGGAGTTGGAAAAAGAGATCGGGGAGTATCTCAGCAAAAAGTACGGGCAGAAGGTGAAGATCATCTCCAGCGGCCTGTTGCCCATGCCCCGGAGCGAAGAGGCCGACGCCGGCAAGCCGGGCGCCTGCGGCGCGGCGGATTTTCATTTCGACACCAACCCGGAAGAGCTTATTGCCTATCTCGACGAGTATGTGGTGAGGCAGGATGAGGCCAAGGCCATTCTTGCCACCAAGATCTGCACCCACTTCAACCGAATCAGCTACGCCCAGGCCAATCCCCGCACGGCAAGGCGCAGCATGGGGCAGATCAAAAGCAACGTCTTACTGATGGGCCCGACCGGGGTAGGCAAGACCTTCCTCATCAAGCTCATCGCCCGGCATCTCGGGGTGCCCTTCATCAAGGGCGACGCCACCAAGTTCAGCGAAACAGGCTACGTGGGCGGGGATGTTGATGATCTGGTCCGCGATCTGGTCCGGGAGGCGGACGGGGATATCGAACGGGCCCAGTACGGCATTATCTATCTGGACGAGATCGACAAGATCGCCGCCAGCCCTTTGCGAATCGGGGCGGATGTTTCCCGCACCGGGGTGCAGCGCGCCTTGCTCAAGCCCATGGAGGAAACCGAGGTCGAGCTCAAGGCCGCCCACGATCCGGTCTCGCAGATCGAGGCCATCGAACAGTATCGGGCAACGGGCAAGCGGGAGCGGCGGGTGGTCAATACCAGGAATATCCTCTTTATTATGAGCGGCGCTTTTGCCGGGCTTGAGGATATCATCAAGAAACGGGTGCAGCAGCAATCCATGGGCTTTGAAAGTTCCGTCTCCTCGGTGAAAACAAGCGGGAGGTTTCTCAAGCAGGTCAAGGCCGAGGATCTCGTTGAGTTTGGTTTTGAAAGCGAGTTTGTCGGGCGGTTGCCGGTCATCGCCGTACTCGATGAACTGAGCGAGGATGATTTTTACGAGATCCTGGCCAATCCCAACAGCTCCATCGTGGTTGCCAAGAAACAGGATTTCCGGGTGTACGGGGTCAATCTCCAGTTTGAAGACGCGGCGCTGCGCGAAATCGCCACGCTGGCCAAGCGGGAACGGACCGGAGCCCGCGGGCTGGTGAGTGTCATGGAGAAAATCCTGCTCCACTACGAAAAGAAGCTGCCCTCCACCAGCATCCGGTATCTTGTGGTGGATGTGGAGATGGTATGCTCGCCCGGAGTGGTGCTCGAAAGGCTCTTGGCGGACCCTGGGGTGCAGGCGGATCATCGGGCCCGTTTCGAGGCGTTGCAGGCGGTTGAGTTTGAGCGGCTGATATCCTTTATTCTCAAGCGGATGGGCAATTACCTGGAAGACCATCAGGTACTCACCACCCCGAAGCGATTGCAGCTCATGGCTAAGGAGAGTCAGGAACAGGATGTGGACCTCCGCGAGGTGTGCGATGGTTTTATCCGGCTGATTCAGGCCATTCACGGCAGCGAGGCGGAGATCAGCGAAAAGTGCGGGGTGCGGGTCAACTTTGACGATGAGGCAGTTGACCAGATCCTGACGCGGGAGCCGCGGACCCTTGAGAACATCCAGGCCGCGTGCGCTCATATTTTTCAGGCCATGGAATACGGCTTGCGGCTCATGGGGCAGAAAAAAGGGGTTTCCCGGGTGGTTGTTCCCAAGGAGGGGGTCGATACGCCGGAGCGGTATATAAATACCCTGGTGGGGGAAGCCTTTAAGATTGAATAGGGGCTGGGGGAAGATTTCCGCCAGCAGAAAAAAGGAGAGCATTGATCATGATTTTTCCTGAATACCGGGCCCGCAGGCTCAGGCAGAACGAAAATTTCCGGGCGCTTATCCGGGAGACCAGCATTGCTCCGGCTCACCTTGTCTACCCGCTTTTTGTCATGCCCGGCAAGGGAGTGCGGGAAGAGGTGTCGTCCATGCCCGGGGTGTTCCGGATATCCGTGGACCAGTTGGCCAAGGAGGCCAAGGAGTGCATGGGGCTGGGATTGAACGCCGTCATCCTTTTCGGGTTGCCCGACAAGAAGGATTCGAAGGGCTCGGGGGCGCATGCCAAGGACGGCATCATCCAGCGCGCCATCAAGGAGTTGAAGAATACGGCCCCTGCGCTCACGGTGTGCACCGATGTCTGCCTGTGCGAATACACCAGCCATGGCCATTGCGGCATTCTCCTCGACGAGGTGGTGGACAACGACTCAACCCTGGAGGTGCTGGCCAGGATCGCGCTTTCCCATGCCCAGGCCGGGGCCGACATGGTCGCGCCTTCGGATATGATGGATGGCCGGGTTGCCGAAATCCGGGGGATCCTGGATGAGAATAACTTCCACATGCTACCTATCATGTCCTATGCCGTGAAATACGCCTCCGCGTTTTACGGGCCTTTCCGGGACGCGGCGGAATGCGCGCCCCAGCACGGCGATCGCAAGGCCTACCAGATGGACCCGGCAAACGTGCGGGAGGCGCTGCGGGAGGCGACCCTGGATGTGGAAGAAGGCGCGGACATTCTGATGGTCAAGCCGGCCATGGCCTATCTGGACGTGATCAGCCGGTTGCGCGATGAGTTTGATCTGCCCATCGCCGCCTACCACGTGAGCGGAGAGTACGCCATGATCAAGGCCGCCGCGGCCAATGGCTGGATCGACGGGGAAAAGGTCATGCATGAGAGCCTGCTCTCCATCCGGCGTGCTGGCGCGGATATCATCATCACCTATTTTGCCAAGGAAATGGCCAAGCTGCTCAATAAATAGGCGGAGGTCCACACGACGGCCATTGCGGCACATACAAGGGGAGAAGGGAGTCATTCCTTCTCCCCTTGTATGTGGGGGTGCATGGCGTTTCGTTGGCTGTTACTTTGTAACCGTGATGCTGCTGCCCAGTTTTTCGACGATCTTGGGACCGATTCCTTTTACCTTGCTCAGATCTTGTGTTGATTTGAACTGGCCGTTTTTTTGCCGGTACTCGACAATGGCCTGCGCCTTGGCAGGGCCGATGCCTTGCAAGCCGTTGAGTTCCTTTGCCGTGGCTTTGTTGATATCCACGGCGGCAAAAGCGACGGCAGCCCAGCATAAACATCCGCACAGCGTTGAAAGAATAATTTTCAGCATGGAGTTCCTCCGAGAAAAAGAATGAAGAGCACGCCATGCACCCCCGCATGGTTGCTCAAGTGAAACAGGCAGGGTCACTGCCTGACCGTTTTGTGCTGCCGAAAGGGTATTTGATAGTTAGGAGCATGTCAAGATGGAAAATGAAAAAAAATAGCGCTGTGGATGGGGGAGCAGAAGTGTGTCTCGTGAAGCCTGTCTGCAATATGGAGATGGGTGCGGGCGCTTATCCGATGGAGGAGGAAGTGGGGAGCGCAGGTGGCAGGGGGGTGAGCAGGTAGTCGGTTCTCACATTGCCGAGGCTTGCGAAAATGGTGGCCTTGAGGGCAGGGTCGTTTTCGTACATGGGGGTGAGCCAAGAGCGGATCTTTTCCCTGCGGGAGTCCGCGGCAAGCGGGCAGGGGTTGGCCACTGGGGTAATGCCCAGGCTTTGGCCGAGCGCAACGATCCGTTTTTTTTCCACCATGGCCAAGGGACGAATAAGGGTCAGCTTGCCGCCGAACAGTTCCTGTCTTGGCGCCATGGCGCTGAGGTTTCCCCCGTAGAACATATTGAGGAAAAACGTCTCGATGATGTCCTCCTGGTGGTGGCCGAAGGCGAGTTTGTTGCAGTGATGTTCTTCGGCCAGGGAGAAAAGCCGGTTGCGGCGTTGCCTGGCGCAGTGATAGCAGCCGTTTTTGCCGTTTTCGGCGGCGAGCGCCGTGTGGCCGAAGTCGGTTCGCTCCATCAGCATGGGCAGATCCATGCGGCGGAGCTGTTCCCGGACCAGGTCGTATTCCGCGCCGCCGAAACCCATGTCAAGATGCACCGCCAGAAGCTCATAGCGGATTGGCGCCTTGCGGAGCCATTCCTTGAGCAGCCAGGAGAGGACCAGGCTGTCGACGCCGCCGGACACCGCAATCATCACCCGGTCGCCGTCGGCCAGCATCCGGTAGAGATGCATGGCCCGGCCGACAAGGTGATTGAATTGCTTGGGGATGGCGCACACGGGCAGGACTATTTTTTCAGATAGGGGCAGTCGGCAATTTTTTGCTTGATCCCGTCGCGGGCAAGTTCCTCGGCGCTGAGCCATTTCATGCCGCGCTTCGCCTTGGTGAAGAATTGGAACATGTTGGCAAGCAGGGGTTGCTGGGTTTCGTTGAACATTCCGGAGCAGATGGTCTGTCCGGTATCCGCATGGATGAGTTTGTATTCAAAGGCGACAGAGGCCGGGCTGGCAATGGAATATTCGGTTCCCTCCCGTTCAGTGAAGCGGTGCAGGGTGCAGAGAAGCACGGCATCGGCTTTTTGGGTCCGGCAGATGGTGACGGCCGCGGTTGTCCTGCACCGGATCATGTCTTTTTCCAGGGCATCGCGTTGTCCCGCGGTGAGAAGGGCGATATCCTCCCTGCCGGAAAAATACTCCGCCAGCAGTGTGTCCACGAGCTTTTGGCCCGTTTCAAGCTGCTGCGTTTCCTTGGGCGATCGGCCCCCCTGGCTCTCCAGGTCGATTTCCACCGGGAGCACAACGATTGTTTTTACCGGGAGCAATTCCTCGGGCTGGACCTGGGCGGTTGTCCGTGCGCAACCGGAAAGCAGGATGAGTGCGGTCAGGCTGGCAAGAAAAATGGTGTACGGTTTACAGAATGTCACGATGATTTCTCCAGTGTGAAATTATAAGGATCCTTTGGAGGATACGGGGCCCTGGGCGCGCGGGTCAATGGTGGTTGCCTCGTCAAGAGCCCGGCCCAAGGCCTTGAAGATTGCTTCAAGAATATGGTGGGTGTTCTCGCCATGGGCCATTTCAACATGAATGGTCAGGCCGCCGTGCTGGGCCAGGGCGCGAAGGAATTCCTTGGCCAGTTGGGTGTCGAAGTCGCCGACCTTTTGTTCGAGAAAGGCAACACCATAATGCAGATACGGCCTGTTGGAGCAATCCAGGGTTACCCGGACCAGGGTCTCATCCATGGGCAAGGCGCAGAAGCCGTAGCGCCGGATGCCGCCAAAATCCCGCAATGCGTTTTTCAGGGCCTGGCCCAGGCAGATGCCAAGGTCTTCAACCGTGTGGTGCGCATCAACCTCCGTATCCCCGGAGGCGCGGATGGCGAGATCAAAAAAGCCGTGCACGGCAAAGAGGGTGAGCATGTGATCCATAAAGGGCACACCGGATGCACACTGTACCTGGCCCGTGCCGTCAAGGGCGAAAGAGAGGGCGATGTCGGTTTCCTTGGTTTTTCGTTTCACTTCGCTTTGCCGGGCTCTCTGCGCTGCCATGGGTTGCTCCTGAATTATCTGGCTGCTTGCTCATAAGCCAGTCTCATCATTAAAGAAAACAGGTAAAAAAATAAGGTTGCTTGTTTATACCAAGTTCCGGCGGCTTCCGGCAATAGGAATCCCCGGGGTACTCATGGAAAAGATTGTAATAACAAAATATTATGGATAGTTATGTCGGCCTGGCTGGCGAGGCGGCCAGGAGGGCAAAATTATCCCATGCGCACAGGTTTTTTGTTGACAACCCCTTCCCACATTGTTATACATCTGGCGTTTTTCACATACTGAAAATGAGCGGGAATAACTCAGTGGTAGAGTGCAACCTTGCCAAGGTTGAAGTCGCGAGTTCGAATCTCGTTTCCCGCTCCATTTTTGTTTAAGGCTCGAGTCCGTGGGCCTATTTGCATTGACCGACAGCCCGTCCTGCATTTTTTCATGGCAGAACGGGCCATTTTGACTTATATAGATATATTCTATTTCGTTTTGCGAGGGCTTTGAAATGAAGACTTATTTGACCCCGGTCAAAGATATTGAACGCAAGTGGCTGATCGTTGACGCCCAGGACAAGGTACTTGGCCGTTTGGCTTCCGAGATTGCCACCCGTCTGCGCGGCAAGCACAAGGCCAATTTCTGCACCTTCCAAGATGTCGGCGATTTTGTCATCGTGGTCAATGCGGACAAGGTTCGTCTGACCGGCAGGAAGTGGGACGACAAGGTGTATCGTCATCATACCGGTTTTATGGGCGGCTTGAAGGAAAAGACCGCCAAGGCACTCATGGCGGAAAAGCCGGAAGAAATGTTGCGCAAGGCTGTACGCGGCATGTTGCCCAAGAACACCCTGGGCCGTGCTCAACTGAAGAAATTAAAGGTATATGCCGGAACGGAGCATCCCCATACCGCCCAGCAGCCTGAGTCTCTGGAATTATAAGATCCTGTTAAAACAGGTATTGGAGCTTGAACATGGCAGATAATAGTTTTTACGCGACCGGAAAAAGAAAGACTGCGGTTGCCAGGGTGTGGTTGAAACCTGGTTCCGGCAACATTCAGGTCAACAAGATGAGCGTGCCGGATTATTTCGGCGGCGGTTTTGACTACCTGCAGAAGGTTGCCAAGCCTTTGGCTCTGACCGACACCGGGGCAAAATTTGATGTAATGGCCACCCTGACCGGCGGCGGCAAGATTGCCCAGACCGAGGCTCTGCGCCACGGGATTGCCCGGGCTCTGCTGATCGTTGACCCCGAGCACCGGCCGGCCTTGAAAAAAGCGGGTTTTCTGACCCGCGACCAGCGCATGAAAGAGCGGAAGAAATATGGCCAGAAATCGGCCAGAGCGAGGTTCCAGTTCTCCAAGCGTTAATCGTTGCCTGGTATTGCCTGGTCAATATCACCAACACTATTGTGTATCTCATCAGGGGAAGGCGCCTATCGCTCTTCCCCTGATTTTTTTTGGCCTGTGTCTGGCCCTGTGGTTTCTAGCTGAGTGGAGATGAAGATGGTACGAGTCGGCATTGTCGGTGCATCCGGATACACTGGGGCGGAGCTTGTCCGGATACTGTGCAACCATCCCGAGGTTGAGATTGCGGTGGCCACCTCCCGGCAATACGCCGGGAAACCCCTTTCGCAGGTTTTTCCCAGCCTGCAGGGGCGGGCGGATATTGTCTGCGAAGATCTCCCGGTTGAAACGCTTGTCCAGCGGGCTGATTTCTTCTTTACCGCGGTGCCCCATCAGACCGCCATGGACATCGTGCCGCAGTTGGTGGCCGCAGGGAAGAAGGTGGTCGATCTCTCCGCCGATTTCCGGATCCATGACGCGCAGGTTTACGAGCAGTGGTACCAGGCCCATAGCGCCAAGGATCTGCTGGCCGCCGCGGTGTACGGGTTGCCCGAGCTGCATCGGGCCTCGATCCGCAACACGCAATTGGTTGCCAATCCCGGCTGCTACCCGACCAGCGTCATCCTGGGGCTGGCGCCCCTGCTCAAGGCCGGCCTTGTTGATCCCCAAACCATTATCATCGATTCGAAATCAGGGGTCTCCGGAGCAGGGCGGGCGGCGCAGGTAGGCTCGCTTTACTGTGAGGTGGCCGACGGTTTCAAGGCATACAAGGTGGGCGAGCACCGGCATACCCCGGAGATCGAGCAGGAGCTGGGCGGGTTGTGCGGCCAGCCGGTGACGGTATCCTTTACCCCGCATCTGGTGCCGATGTCACGGGGCATTCTCAGCACGATCTACGCAAAAGCGATCAAGCCGCTCTCCGGGTTGACCGAACTCTATCAGGATTATTATAAAGAGGAGGAGTTTGTCCGGGTTTGCGCAGCCGGGCAGTATCCCGCTACCCAGTACATCCGGGGCAGCAATTACTGCGATATCGGCGCCAAGTTCGATCCGCGCACCGGCCGGGTCATCATCCTCTCCGCCATAGACAACGTGGTCAAGGGCGCCTCCGGGCAAGCGGTGCAGAACATGAATCTCATGTGCGGCTTTCCGGAGAACACCGGGCTGAGAATCGTCCCCCTTTTCCCGTAGCGCGCAGTGCGAAACATCAAGCTTGTTTTGGCCTACGACGGGACTGGGTATGCCGGTTGGCAGAGGCAGTTGGGCCAACCCGCCATCCAGCAGGTTGTGGAAGAGGCCATTGCCCGTCTGACCCAGGCTCCGGTCATTCTGCACGGGGCTGGACGAACCGATGCCGGGGTGCATGCCCAGGGGATGACGGCCAATTTTCAGACCGATTCGGTCATCCCCCTTTCCGGCTTGGTGAAGGGGCTCAACAGCATGCTGCCCGAGGCTATCCGGGTGCTTGACGCCGAAAAGGTTGCGCATGATTTTCATGCGCGTTATAACGCCACGGGCAAGGTGTATGAGTATGCCTTCATGGCCACGGAGATCATGCCGCCCTGCCAGCGGCTGTACGCCGCTCAGGTCCGCGCCCCTTTTATGTGCGGCGCGGTGCGGCTCTGTTTGCCGATGGTGGTCGGCACCCATGATTTCAGCAGTTTTGAGGCTTCCGGCTCCCGCGATCTTACAATCACCGGAGGGAGGGGCGCCGTGCGGACGATCTTTGCCGCTCGCCTTGACGAGGATGGAAAAGATTCGCGGATGTTTCGGCTGACCATCGCCGGAGACGGCTTCTTGAGGCATATGGTGCGCAACATTGTCGGCACCTTGTTTGGTGTGGGGCGGGGGCGATTGACCCCCCTTGATTTTCAGGAGATCGTGGCTGCCCGGGATCGAACCCTGGCCGGAGCAACCGCGCCTGCCAAGGGCTTGACCTTGAAAACAGTGTTGTACTGAGTTGTGTCGGCTTCGTGGGGTGACTGCCGGAGCTTTTTTGCAAACGCCATTACTAAGGAAACAAAATGGAAGCGGAAATTATTACTCTTGCGGCACGAGTCAAGCAGATCAAACCTTCTCCCACCCTGGCGGTGAACGCCAAGGCCAAGGCCCTGAAGGCCGCTGGGGCGGACATCCTCAATTTCAGCGTGGGCGAGCCGGATTTCGATACCCCTCCCCATGTGCGCGAAGCCGGGAAAAAGGCCATTGACGAAGGGTTTACCCGCTACACCGCGGTGCCCGGCATTCCGGAGCTGCGGGAGGCAATTGCCAGCCGTCTGACCCAAGACAAAGGCTGGAGCTATGAACCCGATCAGATCCAGGTCTGCTGCGGCGGCAAGCACGGGCTTTACAACATGGCCCAGGCCCTGTTCGGCCCCGGCGACGAGGTGCTGATCCCGACCCCGTACTGGGTTTCCTATCCGCCCATCGTCCTGTTGGCCGGCGCCACCCCGGTGGAGGTGCCGCTTTCCGAGGCCAACGATTTCGACCTCACCGAGGAATTACTCACCCGCTACGCCACCCCGAAAACCAAGGCCATTATTCTGAACAGCCCGTCCAATCCGACCGGCGCCGTATTTTCCGCCAAGGCCCTCGAGGCGGTGGCAAAGTTGGCCCTGGCCAATAAGTGGCTGATCATCTCCGACGATATCTACGACACCATTGTTTACGGCGACGGCAAGCTGCCGCATATCTTGGATGTGGACAAGCGGCTCGCAGCCCAGACCCTGGTGCTCAACGGCGTGTCCAAGTCCTTTGCCATGACCGGTTGGCGCATCGGCTATACGGCCGGGCCAAAGCAGATCATTGCGGCCATGAACAAGATCCAGAGCCAGAGCACCTCCAACCCGTGCTCCATCTCCCAGAAGGCGGCTCTGGCTGCGGTGAGCGGGCCCCAGGATTTCCCCACCATGATGCGGGACGCCTTTGTGCCCCGGCTTGACTTCATCATGGGCGCGCTGGGCAATATCCCCGGCGTAACCTGCGTGCGGCCCAAGGGCGCTTTTTACGTGTTTCCCAATGTTTCCGCCTATTACGGCAGAAACTTCAATGGGAAGGTGATGGCGAATTCGGTTGATCTGGCGGATTATCTGCTGGATGAGGCCTTGCTGGCCACGGTGCCGGGCGCGGCTTTCGGGGCGGACAACTTTATCCGCTTCTCCTTTGCCACGGCCATGGTGACCATTGAAGAGGGGATGAAGCGGCTGGCGGAAGCGTTGGGCAAACTTTCGTAGGGGGCCTGTCCTCAGCCCGGGCCGAAATCCTCGCGTGCGGATTCGCTCAAGGCCCAGGTCCAACTGTCCAGGGGGCGCTCCTTTGAGAGCGCCTTCTGGCCGTTTTTTGTGTAGCACTGGAACACCCATTCTCCGCCTTTAAGGAAAACCCTGATAAGTCCTTGCGAGGGGTGCGTAAACCAGCCTTCAGTAAATGTGCCGTCCATGTGCCTGTCTTTCTCCTGAGTAGTGCGTCTGTATACTCCCGCCTGCCATAGTTCTATTTTTCCAGACAGTGGGCAATACATTCCTTGCATTTCTTGTCGGTTTTTCCGGTCTGGCAGTATTTGCTGAATCCGGCGATCAAATCGCTGCCGCCCCGCGGGCATTGTTCGATGAAACTGACAAACTGAGTCAGCCGGTCGATGATTTCCTTGGGCGCGGCATGTTCAATCTTGCAGGCGCCTTCCTCGGCAACCTTTTCCCCCACCGCCAGAACCTTGATGAAAAAATCCTTGAGCACCCGATGGCGGAGAATAACATCCTTGGCCATTTCCTGGCCTGCCGGGGTGAGGGTGATCACCTCATAGGGGGCATAATTGATCAACCCCTTCTGGGCCAGGGAGCGAAAGGCCTCGGTCACCGAGGAACGGCTGACCTTGAGCGTGCTGGCAATCTCCTTGGCTCTGGCCACCTGTTTTTCCGCGATGATGTGGAAGATGGTCTCCAGATAGTCTTCCAGGCTGGCGCTGAGTCGTTTGGGAGTCGTCATGGCTTGAGTAGCTGTCCTCTGTGTGCGGATAGGGAAAGCAAGGGGGTACAATGTCAGGCAAGCTGCCGAATCGCTTCTTTTCGTCTTTGTACGAATAATCTTAGGATACACTAACAGTATTAAGGGCTGAGCCGGATGTCAAGTTTTATTGGCCGGAATCGCTGGAAGTTCGGGAAATTTTTTGAAAGATTCTGCCGTGATATCCGGCACGAGTATGGTCATACTTGCTGGACGAGTAGATCATGGCCAGCTCCGCATGGGGCTGGGCAAAGGTATTGTCCGCGGCAATAGCCTCTTCAAAGGCGGTAATCGCCGCATCCACCCGGCCCAGCTCTCGTTCCACCCGGCCGAGGTTGTAGAGGTAGATGGATTTTTTCCGGGGGTCCAGCCGGATCGCTTCGTTAAATTCCAGGATTGCCTTTGGATACTCCTTGAGCTGCCAATAGGTCTTGCCCAACTGGCCGTGCGCCGCTCCGGCTATGGGTGCCACCTGCACAGCCTTGGCAAAGTACCCCTGGGCTTTCTGGTAATCGTGCAGGCCGGAATAGGCGGTTCCGGTATTGAGCAGGGTGATGTAGTGGTATGGGGCTTTTTCCAGCATGGTCAAGAGATGGGGCAAGGCCTCGCGGTAGTTGTCCTGGGCCAGATAGGCCGGGCCGATATAGGCGTGCGGGGTCACATCGTCGGGCTGGTAGTGCAAGGACTTGCTGCCGGAGGCAATAACCTCCGGCCAGTTTTCTTGCACCGTGGCCACGCAGGTTTTGAGAAAAAAATGATCCGCGGCAATACCCTTGAGGTTGTCCACCACCATGATCGGCGCAAACACCAGGAGTACGACAGCGGCATAGGCAGGAAACCGTTTGGGGATATGGATCGGTGTGCCGGGGTTTTCTTCCCGCGCCAGGGAGGCGAGAAGCCCCAGCAGGACCATGATGGTGAAAACCGGGATCATCCGTTCCAGCGGGAAACAGAACATGGCATTGATCCCGATTCCGGTCAGAGATAAGCCCATGGTTTGAAGTTCGAGGGTCTTGGTGAGATTGCCGGTGCATTTCCTGTGGGTTCTGACAAGAAAAATCCCCAGCGATCCGATGAGGCAGGCGAAAAGCGTCAGGCCCACCAGCCCCAGTTCCGCCCAGATTTGCAGATAATCGTTGTGGGCGTCTTTGAGGTATTGGGTGTGGAGAAAGAGTGACTCCTTCTGTACCGAAGGGAAATGGATCTTCAGATTGCCTAGCCCGACCCCGAGCAGCGGATGTTGCTGGATCAGGGAGAGGGTGTCCGTCCAGATGGCAAAACGGACATGATTTCCCTGGATGGAGGCAATGGAGGCGGCCCGGAGGCCGACGGCTTCGTAGCCTGGGGTGAAACCGGCAGGGCCGATGTTCATCATGGTCAGGACAACAAGCAGGGAGGTGAGCATGGCCCATTTTTTCTGGCGAGACCAGAGCAGGGACAGATTGAGCCCGGTTGCCTTGCGCAAAATAACGAACAGCAGGAATTGGCAGGTAACGGCCAGCCAGCCGGCCCGGGTTTGGGTGTAGATGAGATAGACCACGATTTGGCTGAGCATGAGGGACGTGGCCCAGGCAGTGGTGTCTTTTTTTGCGGTTAGAAAAAGAAAGGTTCCGATTGGAAAGAGCAGGACAATGAAGTGCACCGCCATGTTTTTATTGGCAAAATTCGCGGCAGGCGGAGCAAGTTGCGGGATAATGGAGAGGCCGAAGAGATGCTGGCTGATGCCCAGGATGGCCACCAGGAAGGCGGCGGCGAACAGGGCGATCAGGACCTGACGCCGTTGGGCCGATGAAACCGTTAGCTGCGGGACCAGGAAAAAGAATACAATGGCCACTAGCCACTGACGGCCGACTTTCCAAGTTTCATATGGATTGAGCGCAAAAATAGAAGTGAACAACCCCCAGGCGATACAGGCAAGAAGCGGCCAGGTGAAGAAGGGCAATCTTTGGATGGGCAAGGCGTTGTTGCTTGACTGGTTGGCAAGCCAAACAAGGGCCAGGAGGATTCCAGTTGTTTCCAAAAAGACGCGTTGGGGGAGATTGCTGAAGTCGCTCAGGCCTGGATACCAGACGAGCGGCGCCAAAAACACAGAGAACAGGAAAAGAATGACGGGTGTCTTTTTGAGGATGGTCATGCTGGTTAGTCGTTGTAAGATGTAACAAAGAAGGCGGCAATAGCCGCCTTCTTTGTTACATAGAGCTGTAGGGCCAAATCAAGGTGATTTGACCACTCCTGCAGGGCTTGTCGCTTGTTCCACAGGAGAAACGGTGTAGGTGTAGGTCTGGCCGCCGATGGTTGTTGTAAATTGGTTCCCTGATGTGCTTATTGTGTATCCGCTTGTGTCCATTTGTGCCACAAGGGCGGCAGCATCTACGACTACTGGGGTGGCGCTTGTGGGCAGTCTTTTGGCGAAAGCGAGGACAGCCGCACCTCGTGCAGCGCCGAGTAATCCTTCGGAAGATGCTTTGTGAGCCTCTTGCGTCAGATCTTGATATTTCGGAACCGCCACCGCCGCAAGAATGCCCAGAATAACAATGATGACAATCAACTCGATCAGGGTAAAGCCTTTTTCATTTTTCACTATATTCTTTTTCATACCGTTCTCCTTGTCAATGGTTATAGCTCCTGAATTTCCCTTACTCTCTTTGCCGATCGACAGTCAAACCATTTTTTTACCGGATTGGCTGTTTTTTTAAGGGGTTGTGCTATGTGCAGTCTGTGTGTGTCAGGGTCAGTTCCCTCCCCGGACAACCTGGAGCATGTCCCACATGGGCGTGAAGATGGCCAGGGCGATGAGTCCCACCATGGCTCCCAACACCAGCAACAGTACCGGTTCAATCAGGGTGGAGAGGTTTCTGATGGTGTAGTCGCTTTCAAGGTCGTAGTAATCAGCCACCTTTGCCATCATTTCATCCAGCCGGCCGGACTGCTCGCCCACCGCGATCATCTGCGGAACCATGGGCGGGATGGTGTGGTGCTTGGCCATGGCCTCGTGCAGGCTCACGCCATCCTCCACCTCGCCGGTGATCTCCTCCACCATCTGGAAGAGGACCAGGTTTTCCAAGGCGTTTGTCGAAAGCCGCAGGGTTTTGATGATATCGATGCCGCTGGTGGTGAGGATCGAAAAGACCCGGCAGAAGCGGGCCATGTAAATCTTGGTGCTCAGGGGGCCGAAGATCGGCACCCGAAGCAGCAGCCGGTCTCGAAAGAGCACGAACTCGCGGGAGCCCAAGGCCAATCGGTAGGCGATGAACAGGGCCAGCGCCGCTCCGACAATGCCCAGGGTGTTGTCGGCGAAAAAGGTGCTGACCCCCATGAGGATTTTGGTGGCCAAGGGCAATTCGACTTTTGCCGCGGCAAAGAGCTTGGCGAATTTCGGCACCACGAAGCTCATCAGGAAGAAGACCGCGCCGGTGATGGCGAAGATGACGAATTTCGGGTACCGGGTGGCGGATTTGATCCGTTCCTTGATGGCTTTTTCGTTTTCGTACAGCGCGGCCAGATAGGCAAAGGCCTTGTCCAGGGAGCCGGTTTCCTCGCCCACCTTGACGATGTTGAAAAAAAGTACGTTGAAGGCCTTGGGCTGGCGGCTTACCGCATCGCTCAGGCTGGCGCCGCTTTCCACCTCGGCGGTCATGGCGAGGATGATCGCCCGGAGCATGGGATTGCTCACCTGGAGAGCCAGGATGCCGAAGGATTCGATGATGTTGACCCCGGCGGCCAGCAGGGTGGCCAGTTGCCGGCAGAAAAGAATCTTGTCTTCCAGGGTGATCCCGAAAAGCCGCTCGCTGAGCGTCGGCGCGGCAACGGCCAGGCTTGCTTCCTTTGCCCTGGCGGACTGCTGTTCGGAGAGAATCTGGATGTTCACCGGGCTCAAGCCGCCCTTTTGCAGCCAGGTTTCCACCTCCTGCATGATCTCGGCGGGATGGGTGCCGGAAACGATGCGGCCGGCCGAATTGATGGCCTCGTAACGGAAGATCGGCAACGGTTACTCCTTCAGTTCCATGGTGACGCGGAAGGCCTCATCCACCGAAGTCTGGCCGCTGACTACCTTGGCGATGCCCGATTGGCGCAGGGAGGTGAGGTCTTCTTTCTGTGCCTGCCGGAAGATATCCTGGCTGGAGGATTTCTTGAGGATAAGCTCCTCGATGGCCGTGGAAATGGGCATGGTTTCGTAGATGGCGATCCGCCCTTTGTAGCCCGAACCTTCGCATTTGTCGCAGCCCACCGGTTTGTAAAAACGTCGGCTCGGATCATGGGCAAGGCCAAGGGCCTCCTGAAGTTCTTCCGGCGGGGTGAAGGGGGCCTTGCAGTTGGGGCAGAGCAACCGCAGGAGCCGCTGGGCCACCACCAGTCCCACGGCCGAGGCGATAAGAAAGGGAGGGATGCCCATGTCGACGAGCCGGGTGATCGCGCCGGCCGCATCGTTGGTGTGCAGGGTGGAAAGCACCAGATGGCCGGTGAGCGCCGATTGGATGGCGATCTCGGCGGTTTCCGCATCGCGGATTTCGCCGATCATGATGATGTCTGGGTCTTGCCGGAGGATGGAGCGCAGGGAGCTGGCAAAGGTGAGGTCGGCCCGAACATTGACCTGCACCTGGTTGATGCCGGCCAGTTCATACTCCACCGGGTCTTCCACAGTGACGATGTTTTTTTCCACCGAGTTGAGATAATTCAGCGCCCCGTAGAGGGTGGTGGTTTTGCCGCTGCCGGTGGGGCCGGTGACCAGAATGATCTCGTGGGGCCGGGAGAGATGCTCCATGAACAGGGCGCGCTGGTAGGGCTCAAACCCCATCTCCTGCAGGTTGAAGCGCATGGTGCCCTTGTCCAGCAACCGCATCACCACCTTTTCTCCGGCGCTGAGGGGCAGGATGGAAACCCGCACGTCAAACTCCTTGCCGGAGATGGGCAGTTCAAAACGGCCGTCCTGGGGCTTGCGCCGTTCGCCGATATCGAGATGGGCCATGATCTTGATGCGGGAGATGAGGTTGGGGTGCATCTCCAAAGGGAAAGAATTGCCCTCGCGGAGGATGCCGTCCACCCTGGTGCGGACCCTTACCCGTTCATGGTCCGGCTCGATGTGGATGTCGCTGGCCCGCTGGCGCACGGCCTTGAGCAGGATGTCGTTGATGGCGCTGACCGTGACGGATTCTTCCCCGGTGTCTTCGAAGCGCTGTTCGATCTTGACCGCCGAGGTGTACAACCGGTCCATGACGGCCATGATCTCCGATTCGATTCCTACGCAGACCACGGTTTTGTCCTGAATGTAGCGGCCAACCTCGTCAATGGCGAAGATGTTGAGCGGGTCGGCAAAGGCGACCAGCACCTCGCCGGGACGCTTGCCAAGGGCGATGACTTTGTACTTTCTGGAAACCCCCTCCGGAATGATCTGGGCCACCTCCGGGTCCACCACGATTTTGCGGAAATCGATAAAGGGAATTTTCAACTGCCTGGCAATGGTGTTGGCAACGGCGATGTCATTGACAAAGCCGAGTTCGCGCAGGGCCTCGCCCAGTTTGATGTCGCGGTCGGTGCCATAGGAGAGCGCCTGCTGGAGCTGGGTTGCCGTGATCAACCCGCCTTCCACAAGGATGTCGCCAAATTTTCTTCGTTTCGGTGGTGTCGTCATCGCGAGTGCCACGGGTGATGGGTTGGTGGGGAATTATCGCGCACGGTTCAGGGGCGTGGTGGTCTGTGGGCTTTTCATTGTGGCCCCCTCATAAAAGGCGAGGGGTACTCGAGCCTCTCGCTCTCCGCCACCGGTTCTCCCGCAGGGGCGGGATCGTTTTTCTCTTCCTGGGGGAGAGGGGATGGAGGAGAGGGCGGAGCCGGCAACGGCAGGGTCTGGGGTGATTGTGATGGTTGGCTGGATTCATTGATCAGGCCGTTGAGCCAGGCAAGCCCCTGTTCGTGCCAGGAAGCCAAAGCCCGCTCGCCATCCTCGCCCAGGCTGGTGGTCCAGGCCGCCCCTTGGGCAATCCATCCGGAGATGGCCTGCCTGTCGATGGAGATGGTGTTCGTGAGCCGGAGCGGAGAAAAGGCGACTCCCCAGAACAGGAGCAGAAGGAGAAGAAATCCTGTTGCCCATCGGAGGGCAAGGGTGGAAAACCGGCCCTTCTGTTTCGGGGTATTGAGGGAGGCAATTGCTTCCCTGACGATCTTGCGGGAGATGCGGGTTTCTTTTTCGGCGTAAGCCACCAAAAGCGTTCTGCTCATGATCTTGTTGATCAGGCGGGGATAGCCCTTGGTGAAACGCCAGAGCAGGTCGGTGGTGGCGAAGGATCGCGGCATTTCATAGACCCCGCTTTTCTTGAAACGGTGGAGGATGTAGCTGACCATCTCCTGTTTTGAAAGGGGGGAAAGGGTTTCCATGATGCTGACCCGCTGGGCAAGCTGACGCATGTTGTTCTGGGCCAGCTTGTCGCGCAGTTCCGGCTGACCGAAGAGCACGATCTGCAGGAGTTTCTGGGTGTCGGTTTCGAAATTGGAAAGCAACCGGAGCTGTTCCAGGCTTTCGTCGGGAAGATTCTGCGCTTCGTCGATGACGATGAGCAGCTTCTTGCCTTGTTGCGCCAAGGCGTACAGGTGGTCGTTGAGGATGCGCAGGAGCGAGTCGAGGCTGGCCGTATTGTCCGTCGGGATGGGAAGACCGATATCCTGAAAAATGGCCAGGAGCAGTTCCAAGCGGGAGAGGTGGGGCGAGAGGATCAGGGCGGTCTCAAACCTGTCCGGCAGATCATCCATCATCAGGCGAAGCATGAGGGTCTTGCCGGTGCCGATTTCGCCGGTGACGATGATGAACCCCTCGTCGCCCTCAAGGCCATAGCGGATAACCTCGCGCAGGCCGGCATGTCCCTTGGTGGGAAAGTAATAATTCCTGTCCGGGGTCAGGCGGAAAGGATCTTCCTGTAGACCGAAAAACTCGAGGTGGTTCATTGCGGCGGTAACGGGGTTCCCTGGGTTGTATTTTTCGGATTGTCAGCCGGAATTTCTTCTTCCTTGAGCTTTTCCGAGGAAGCCGCGGGAGAAGACATGGGTCCCGTGGCCTCGCCGTTTTCCTTGCGGGTCATGGTGACAATGCGGGGGGTGATGAAAACCATAAGTTCCGACTGGTCGTTGCGCTTGTTTGCGTTTTTGAAGAGGTTGCCAAAAAGCGGAATATCCCCCAGGCCCGGCACCTTGCTGTTCAGGTTGCTTTTGTTTTGTTGCACAATGCCGCCGATGACCACGGTGACCTTGTCTTCCAGAAAAAGGTTGGTGGTGATCGCCTGCTTGTTGATCAACAGCCCGCTTGCGCCGGAGGTTGCCTGGTCAACGCTGTCGTTGGTGACCTCCACGTCCAGGATGACGTAGCCGTCCTGCAACACCGTGGGCTTGACCTTGAGGCCGAGATTTGCCTCCCGGAAGGTGGTGTTGACCGTGTTGGCGGTCTGGGTCACATAGGGAACCTCCTTGCCCTGTTTGATCTCGGCCTCTTTGCCGTCGAGGACAAGCACGCTGGGGGAGGAGAGGATTTCCAGCAGGCTGTCGGACTGCATGGCCTGGAGCTCCACATTGAGGTTGATGTTTTCACGGATGAAGCCGAAGGCCAGGCTGGTGGTGGGCTCGACGGCAGGCAGGGCGATGCTGGAGGTGATGGGGTTGATCTTGGTGGCAAGCTCAGCGGCATCCCGGTAGTTGTTGTAGCCCCAGATGATGCCCAGTTGTTTCTTGGCCTCGTTGGAGATGGAGACGATGCGGGCTTCGATGTGCACTTGGGGAATGGGCTGGTCAAGCTCGACCAGCATCTCGCGCAGACGGGGGAGGTTTCCGGCCCGATCCTGAACAACCAGGCAGTTGCCGCGGTTGGTCACGGTGATCGAGCCGTTCGGGCCCAAAAGGGGTTTCAGTTGATCCACATAGGCGGTGGCATTGCCGAACTTTGTGCAGAGCCGTTCGTTGGCAAGGTCGCGCTGCTGTCCTTGGAAGTCCGCTTTTTTTTCCACGAAGATGACGTTGTTTTTCTGATAGTACCGCAACTGCTTGGCATCCATGATCACCTGAAATGCCTCGTACAGATTCAGCTTTTCCACGTCGAGGTTGATGGTTTCGGTGATGTTGTCCGCCACCAGGATATTGATCCCTGCCTGACGCCCCATGCCGCGCAAAAGCAGGGAAACCGAGAGATTCTCGGTCCGCAGGGAGGCGGGGAACTTTTTCAGATCCTCCAGCAGGGGGGCGTCGTTTTCCGGCTCCCGCGGAGCGAAGGTCAGGCCTGGGGCAGGAAACAGCCCCAGGAGGGCCAGGACAAGCACGGCCGACAAGAGCATGGCAGGCAAGGAAGAGATTCGCATCAGGGTTTTTTATCCTTCATGGGCAGGGGCCTCGGAGAGGAATCCAGCCACAGTTCATGGGAGACGCCGTTTTGTTCAACAACAACAAGATCCTTGAGTATCTGTTGCACAACCGAGCCGTTCACCTTCTCCCCCTTGGTGACCAGATGGTCATTGATAACGGCTTGGGGCTTGGTCTTGTCCCAGATTATACCAGAGAGGGTCAAGCCGCCAATGGAATTGCTTTTTTCCCTGGGTTCCTGGCTTTTAAAAAAATTGATCTGGTCACGATTCCAGTTGAAGGGATCCCGTTCCAGGGCAGGGCCGGCTGCTGTTTGCCCTTGATGGGGCATGATTTTTTCAGGCCGTACCGTGAGGATGTGCGTCCCTTCGGCCTGAAGCGGGAGCGCACGGCCGAGGAGGAGAACGGTAAAAAAGAGGAGGCGCCGGTTGTTCGTCATGGCTTGTCCAGGGTTGTTCTGCCGACAACCATACTGAAGGTAACCTTGGCCTGCTGATCATAGCCTGCGCCGGCAAGACGCGTCACGGCAAGATCCTCGATAATGCCTATCTCGGGGCGGTCTTCAATGTATTGCAGGTACTTGTAGAGCAACGGGAAGGGAACCTCCCCGGCCAGATTGACGGTGCTCAGGGTGAAGCCGTTCTGCGAACGGTCTTCCAGTTGACTCATCTGGCGCAGATGATTTTCCATGGTGATGGGCGCGTTGGCATGCAGGGCGAACAGGGTCTTGGAAAACTGCTCACGATCGGTCAGCGACTGCCACTGCTCCTCGATGAGGCGAATCTGCAGGGCCAGGGTCTCTGTCTGTTCCCGCAGACCCTTTTGTTCCGTTTCCAAGTGGGAAACCTGCATGGCCAGGGCACTGCCCAACTGGGCGGGAGCGGTGCCCTCGATTTCGTTTTTCTGGACACGCTTTTGGCGCAGCTCTTTTTTCTGCGGGGCCAGGAGCAGGGTTGACCCGCCATAGAGAATCGCGACGCAGACCAGAATCCCGAGGCAGAGCTTTCTCAGTTCGGCAAAGGCTTCCGGGTCGCTTTTTAACAGGAAAAACCATTCCTTCAGTTTGTTCCCGAGAATGATGAGTTGCTGGTTGTTCACGATGGGTCGGCTTCCCGTTTCAGTTGAAAGGCGATGGTAAAGGTGAAGTCCGTTTTTTTTGCGTCCGGGCTTCGGTCAAGATCGCGGAGCATGACATTGGTAAAGGGGGGGGTGTTGCCCAGCGCTTTGACAAAGGCGGGCAGCTCCCGATACTGGACAGCGGTGCCGACGATCTGGCCGCCATCCTTCTGAAAGGTAATTTTTTCGCAACGAACCGACGAGGGCATGGTCAAGGCAATGGCTGCAAGCATCCTGGAAAAATATTTTTTCCGTTCCTGGATGCTGGTGAGTTTTGCCGCCTGAACGCTCAACTGTTCCTTTTCCTCTTTCTGCTGGGTGATGCTGCCGGTCAGTTGCGCAATCCTCGCCTGGGTCGCGGTTATCTCCCCGGCCCGTTGCTGGGCCGCGGCAATGTCTCGGTTCAGCGAGCGGATCTGGGTTTTGAGGATCCGGTCGTTTGCGGCAAGAAAGAGGATAACCAGAGCGAGAAGAATTCCCACCACGGGCAGGGTTGCTTTCCTGATTCTTTCATCAAGGGGCAGTTGGGGAACCAGGTTGATCCGTTCAAGCATGGCTCACCACCTCGCGCCTGTTCCCAGGGCCAGGACATGCAGCAGGGGGGAGCAGTCCGGTCCTCCGGTGGTGGCGGTCAAGGATTTGCACTGGGCGCCGAGGAGGTTGTTGCTGCTCTCCAGCAGCTCCTGCCAGAAGGAATCGGCTCCACCGATAAAGATATTTCTGACGGCGGCGCCTTTTTGAATCGAGGCGTAATAATCGCGGGTGCGCAAAATCTCCAGGGGAATTCTATGCAGATAATCCGGCCAGGAGGCGCTGTCCGTCGCCTCGAACAACCCTTCCTCGGGTGAGGCGGCGAAGTCGGCGCTGGCCGCCGCCGGTGGTTCGTCGCCGGACCCGGAACCTTCCTTGGATGCGAGAATGGAGAAATCGGCAAGAATGGAGGCGGTGTCGACCTGTTCATCAAAATGCGGGCGGTCTTCGTCGAGTATGAGCAAGTCGTCGGCAAGCTCCGGCAACGCTGTTGAAGCAGGAAGCTCGATGTCCATCGCCGGTCGAAGGGTTACTTCCCCTTGGGGCTGCTGGGCTTTGACCGTGCGGATGAGGGGGAGCTTGCCCTTTTCATAGACCGCAAGGGAAAGGCTGTCTTGCCAGAGCAAGACGCAGAGGGCAGCCTCATTTGGGGGCAGCATTTTTTCCTGGAAAAGAAAGGTGAAGGCAGCAAAGATATCCGGTTCAAAAAAAGAAAATTTGATCTGTTTTCTGGTGAATTCCCGGCGAATCTTGTGGAACACCCCGGCAGGGAAAAGGTAGACCGTCACCTGGAGCCGATCCTTGAGCCGGCCGGTGATCTGCCAGTCGTAAATGAATTCATTAAGCGGTTTGTGCAGGGCCTTGGCAAGATGGTAGGGCAAGGCCTTGCCCACGGCGCCGTCGGGCATTACCGGGATGCTGGCGGTGATCACCTCGAAAAAGCTGAGCGGCAGGGACAGGGAGACCAGGCCATGGAGATTGCCAACCCCGGCGAGCAATCGGGGAATGGTGACATCCGCGGTAATGGCGCTGTCGGTTTTGGCAAGGATATGCAACTGGGCCGTGCCTGACGGCCCAGTTGACACCTCCGCCAGCATGGTGCTCTGGCTGTCGCCGGTCAGGGCGAGATATCTTTTGGTGCTGAAGGGCAGCTTCATAAAAAAGATGGTCTCATCCTCGTTGTCATTGCGATTGCGGTCCCGGCAGGGGTTCGGTTGCCCCAGCGAACAGGGAAGCCACCCATTGGTCGTCAAAAAAACCCATCTGCCCGAGAAGATCGAGATTCTTGCGGAGCAGGGGGTGGTTTGGCGCCAGTCCGTGGGCTTCGGTGAAAAGCCTTTTGGCCGGGGCGCGGAGCCCCAGCTCGGCCAGGGCCACCGCCATGTTGATCAGCGCTTCCGGTCTTTCCGGATGCTGTTTGCGCGCCTGCTCGAGATAATAGATCCCTGGCCAATGCTGATTTTCTTGAATCAGGGCGATTCCCTTGTCGTTGAGTTGCAGGTAGGGGCCGCTGCCGGTTAAGGTCGTCGTGGGCGCGGGTGAAACCGGCACCTCCGCGGGCATCCTGGCGGAGACCTCCGGCCGGGGGGGGATTTGCTCGACGGGCTGGCCGGGGGTCAGCGCCGGAGCAGCAGCGTCAGTGGCGGCAGCGTTAAGGCCGGTGTCCGGCTTGGCATCCTTGCGCTTTGGTCCGGCAATAAACAGGAGCAAGGCAAGGGTGAGCATGCAGAAGAGGCCCAGCAGAACAAGCCGGAGTATCCTGCTTTTGCTTGCGGTCGGGCTGGCTCCCGCCGCAGGCGCTGGTTTTTTTGGGGGGAAAACCCCCTGTTCACCGATGCGGATTTTTTCCAGGGTATTGTAAAGTCTGCTCACGCGTCTGCTTACCACTCGGAAGGTCGTTTGTCGGCGGAATCCACATTGTCGGTGAGCGGCCGGTCGTCGTTCACATAGAAGATGGCGTCCACCCCTCGGCCATTGACATCGCGCTCATTGCCCGGATAATAGGCCCATCCCGCAGACTCATCCGCCAGCCTGGGGTTTGCCAGGGCATCGGTCATGCTTTTTCCTGAAACCCCGGAAGGGCTGGCGTACATGCCTGGCGGCTGGTCCGGCAGGTTGCAGAGCGGCAAGGCCAGGTTCTGTTCGGTGGAGTAAAAATCGCTGCGGACAATGCGGAGTCCTATCAAGGCAGCGGGGCGGGTGTTGAGGCGCAGTTCGTTGAACTGCAGCTCTTCCAGGGTGGGCCAGTCGGGATTGTCGCCGTCCGTACCGGTGTTGACCCCGGAGGCCAGGATCTTGGCGTGGGCCAGTTCTATGCCGCCACGGATGGCGGCGAGCTTGCCCTTGACCACCGCGATCTTCGCTTCTTTCTGGATATTGAGATAATAGGGGATTGCCGTGGCGGAAATGAGCCCCAGGAGAATGATGACGATGATGAGCTCGATGAGGGTAAAGCCTTTGTTGTCAAGTCTCAGCAATGGAAAACCTCCTGTGCCGCGTATCTGTTCAGGGGACAATATTGCTTCATGCCGACTTTTTACAAGGATATCACTTTTTTATAGCACATATCCCTCTAAGGTCAAAGGAATAACCCATTGTTTTATTGGGGAAAAATAAAAAACGCTATCTTTCAAGGCTGAAAGGGCGGCTGTCGTTGATTTGTATTTTGATAAAACTTAATGTTTCTCAATTGTTATGGGTTGTATGGGACTAAGTATCATGGTGGAGAAATACAAACAATGGGGAGGGCTCTGTATTTTAGCGAAGACGATTACAGGATGTAATGCGCCTCCACCGTGCGGCTGACTCCCGTGCCGTGAAAGCCGCGCACCTGAATGGTTACGGTTGTCCCTGGAGCAGTGAAGGAAAATGGTGGACCACCCGCCGGAAATTCGGTTGTTATTCCCCCCACCAGAGGCGTTACCGGGGCAGCGATTCCTCCGCCGCCGTCATCCCCCAGGATATTCAGCCGCATCACGGATTCGGCGCTGTACAGGGATTGGGCCCAGAGGTAATCCTCCGCCGAGGACGTCTGGGTGGTCACGGTGTACCGGGCGATCAGCAATCCGAACAGGGCAAGGATGACAATGGCGAATATCGCTGTGATCAGGGCGATGCCGCAGTGGTTGGCAAGGGGGGCAAGATATTTATGGCACATTGCGGATCTGGACCTCCTTGTGGAAGTTGACGGTTTCTCCGTTGCGCGCGATGGCGAAATGGATGGACACCACGCTGTTCCGGGTTGAATTGCCAGGGGTGTAAGTGAAATAGGGCAGGCCGTTGCTGGGCACGATATTCTGGGCCAGTGGTTGCGGGTTGCCAAAAGCCCCCACAGGAGCGCCCGCATTGACCGTGGCGGTGGAGCGGGACAGGGTGGAGCCGGCAACAGAAAAACGCACGGCATCGGGGCGCACGGCAAAGAAGCGTTGATACGGAGAAGGCGCTCCGATATTTCTGTCCAGGGTCATGGGGTTGGCTCCGTTGCTGGTCACGCTGTACGTTCTGCTCCCGTTGTTGAAGATGGCCCACTCTGTATTGTAAATGGAAACCAGGGTGCCGATGGGCAGCCAGGCAGCCCGGTCGGTGATGGTGGCGCCGCCGCTGGGGTGTGCTTCCGTGTACTGGCCGAAGACTCCGGCCATGGTGTTTTCATCGATTACCCCGAAGCTGACAGTGTCCCCGGCGATTGCGACATCAACAGCATTGGGCACGGCGATATGGATTTCCCGCTCCATCCGTACCATGGCGGATTTGCCCTCTTCGTACATCTCCATGCGGACATCGGCGGCAAAAAAGCCACGGAATGCCTCGCTGATGAATCCGGCGCCCATGGCCCCGAGGATGCCGAGCAGTACGACGACGATGATCAATTCGATCAGGGTGAAGCCTTGCTGTTTGTTTCTGCGTCGGCCCATGTCTTGTATCTGTATCCTAAAAATTGCAGGCAACAGCCACGAAGTTAAAGATTTCCCCGAGGGGCGAGGTGATGCGCACAACCACCAGTTTGGTGTCGGTGGTTCCAGCGGCCGCCGGGGTATTTTCGTCGATGGGGTTTGCCGTGCTGGCAATGTATCGAACCGTTACCTGGCGGCGGTAGCCGGGAAGGTTGAAGGTATTGTTGTTTTGATCCGTGAAGTTGTCAATTTCCGGGGGCATGCTGTTGTAGTCGTCCACATCATCGTAGGTCGTTCTGTCCTCGCCGGCATCAACACCGAGGGCTGGGACCGGCACAACCGTGCCGCGAGCCGATTCGGCGGTATTGAGCGGGCCGCCGCCCATGGGGGTGTTTTCATCCCAGCGCTTGGCCATGATTTCGTCCATCATGGCCTGGCCGAGAGAGATGGCGCGTTCCCGGATCACCGGGTCGGGACTATGAACAATGGCATTTAAAAATGGCACCAGGATTCCGGCCACCGCGCCGAGAATGACGATGGTGATGACAATCTCGACCAGAGTGAAGCCGGCGTTTTGGCGCAGCGGTTTTTTTATGAAAATCCTGGCTGACATCTCTAGTTCACATACCCTGTTTCCGCACGTATCGTGATGTTCCGGTTGTTTGGCGCCGCACCGATAATGAAAATCGTTGCACCGGCAATTGGATTCCCCGCACCATCCAGCGGCTCCCCAAGACCGTTAAAATAGACAGGCCCGCCGGCAAGAGGGATGGCGCACGGAGGGGGATTTTCGGAGTTGAGGCATCTGTTGACATATTCGGCTTCTGCCTGTTCGCTTCCGTCGATACGTTGCAGGGTATAGCTGGAATCACCATTGACGGTAAGCCCCCAGGCTGCTGCGTTATTGGTGAACTGCCTGGTCATGGCCTTGTGCTGGGCATAGCGCAGCGCTCGCCTGAATTCCTTTGCCGCGGCGTCCTCTTCCATGCCGACGGGCCATCGCACATAGACGGTTGCGGAAAGAATGGCGAGAATGACAATGATCATGACCAGCTCGATCAGGGTGAAGCCGCGCTGCCGGTGTGTTCTGTATGGGCAAGGAATCATGGTCATGGCTCAGCGGATGATCTCCCGCCAGTGGATGATTCGGTCGTTGCCGCGATAGATGCCGAAATTGACCCGGCCTGTGGGATCGTCATCGTAGTTGATTTCAGACCATCTGCCTTGCAGCCAGGGCAAGTTTGCCGAAACAGCCACGCAGACCGGCGCGGTGTTGAGCGCAGGTGGCGAACCAACGGAGGGGGTATCCGGTCCCAAATCGGCGCACACATCCACGCTGCCGACATATCTGCCGTCTCCGCCGTTTGGCCGGCTCAGGTACAGGCTGCCTCTGCCGTTGTTTACAGTGAGGATGGAGAGTCCGGCAGTGATATGGGTGCTGTTCATCTCATCAGGGGCGAGCTGCTGCTGGTAACCGCCGAAGCCGAAGTTGGCGGCAGCCAGGGTGGTGCAGCTGTCTTGGGAATTGATCGCCCACTGGCCGGCATTGTCGAGGAATTGCGTTAAAAACGGCAGCCGATGGTCTTCCGCTTCGGTGCCATAGGCGTTTTGCACCACGAGACGGCCAAAGCGGAGCGGGGTCGCGGCGGCATGCACGGCAACCGCCGAACTCATGGTGACACCGTCCGTGTCGGTGGGCTGGGCGCTGACCGTGATATTCGCCGGGATCACCGGCGAGGCAGGACGGGTTGTCTGATGTCTGGCCGTAATTGCGGCTGTGCCATTGGTCCAGTTGCCGGTTGGCGCTGTGGCACTTGCCAAAAGCGCTGAAATCGGCCCGGGCGCACCAGGCAGTCCGGCTGCGGTGAAGGAGTAGTTGTTCCACGCGGTCAGGTCGAGTTTGGCGAATATCCCTCTGTAGTTCTGCGTTGCCGCATTTGCAGCATTGTGTGCGGAAAGGGCAAAGGCGGTGGAAAAGCCGTCCTGTCCGAAGTAGGTGAAATTTCCGGCGTCGCACCCTTCAATGATGATCCCAGGCGTGATGGCGAAATGATCAGGGATGAAGCGGCCGAAGGATACACCGGTCTTGTTGCCGATGGTGCAGCCGTACTTGCCTCCGGAAAGGGTGTCCGCGAGGGTTGCATCACCAGCGGGGCTGGAAACGCAGTCATTGGGTTGATCCACACTGGTGTAAGCATTGTCCCGGTAGGCGCCTGGGGCGAGGTAGAGATAGCCTGCCTCCGTGTAGCCGGCGTTGTCGCTGGGCGCCGGACTCTGGTTGGCGGTCAGCGATACGGGCGATAGTGTTCCTGCAGTGCCGCCGCTTTGTTGGATAGTGTCCTGACCGGGGTCCTGTGCGGTTAATTTGGTGGCATCCAGGGTCAGCGCGCCGGTGTACATGTCGGCGGGCGCAGTCGAGGTCGTCGCGGTTACGGTGAAGGCGGCTCCAGCCTTGATAATGGGCAATGCGGCAGCGGAGGGAGGTGTGGCCGAGGCGGTGGTGGAGAGGGTTACCGCCCCGGGACGCATGGAAAAATTATCCATCGAGCAGCCGACCAGGGCAGGGCTCTGGTTGGTGTCCGTTACCCGGCAACGGATATCCTGATATGCCTTGGCTACGGTTATAGGCGCCGAACTCTTGCGGCCCTGTTCCGTGGGCTGGTTTGCCTGGGTGAAAATCAGCGTCTGGCTGATCGCCGGACTGAGCGGGGTTCGGGCATTGCAGGCGGTGGTTCCCGAGCCGTCCACCAGCTCCACGGTGACGCTTTTATCGGCATCGGCGGCATAGGCGGTTTCCACAGCGTCTGCCGTGCCGTCATTATTGGTGTCTTTCAGCGCCACCACATCGAAGCTGAAGGCGGCGCCGGCGAGCTTGGTAAAGAGATGCCCGGTCAGCGCATCTGTACCGGCTTCCACGCAATTGAAGCCGGAGGGATTGCTGCAGGGAGAGAGGACAAGCGGCGGGTCTTCCAGCGCGCTTTCCACAATCTGGCCATCGGTGACGTTGATGTTGATTGTGCCGGCAACGGTATGCAACAGGCCGAAGATCGCCTGATATTCACCGTTGAACAGATAGGTGGCTATGCCGTCATCCGCCGTCCCGTTGTTGAGCACCCCGTAGCCGTTCAGCAGAGACCAATCCCCCCTGCCGGTGGAGGTGGAGAGGGTGATCTGGGTGGTGTTGTTGGGCATGACAACCTGCGCGTGCATGCTGCTGTGCGCCGTAATGGTTATCGGCGTTTCCTGGCAGGTCGTGCCGGTGGTGCTGTGGGAAATCGCGTAATGGTCCAGGCAGACCCCGGCCTGGTTCATGTCCCGCTGGATCAGCGCCAGCCCGCCTTCGTAGTTGTAGATCCGGAATTCGTCAAGCAGGCCGTTGGCGGAGCGGCCGGTGCCGTTTTGTCCTGTGAATCCGCTGCGATTGTCTCCCGCATAGAGTGTGCCGATTTGCGTGGAAAGCGTACCCGAGGTGGTGAAGGACGAGGTGGTTTGCAATGCACTGTCCACATAGATTCGCATCCTGTCCTGATTGGCGCCGCCGAGCGCGTTGAAATTCCAGGAGATGGCGATGTGTTTCCAGGTCCCGGCTGCCACGGCAATTGCACCGGTCTCTGCAACCCGGTTGCTTCCCAGGCTGTCGGTGATGACGAAGCGTAATCGTCCATTATTGCGTCGTACCAGGAAAAACCATTGGCCATTGACCACGGTGGCGTCGAGCAGTTGGGCATCCTGGGTGCCGCCGCCGGACCAGGCGGTGTTGCCCCGGTACCAGAAGGTGATGGTCCCGGCATTGCCCACGGTATTGGGGATGGAAATTCCGGTGTCGATGGCGTCTATGGCGTTGGTGTTGGCGTTTTGCGGGATATTCGCCCCCCGGCATACCCTGCCGTTGCTGGTGGTTTGCGCATTGCCGGCTCGTGTGCCGTGGCGGTTGTTGCCGCTGGTGTCCAGGACCTGTCCTGCCGCCGTGGTCCACGAGGTCTGTTCCATGCGATATTCCGCCACCGGACGTGGAATGTAGAATTTGATGGCGCTATTGTTTGCCGGAAAACCGACGGCCGGGATATCGTAATCGTTGGTGTCCGCCTGCCAGCCGATCTGGGCGTTGGTGTTCCCCGGCCCGGGAGTATCGGTGCCGTACTGGTAGATAAATTCGCCGTTCTCCTGCAGAATGATCTGGAGGTTGTAGCTGCCGCTGGCGGTGTTGGTGCCGGTCCATTCCGGCACATTGCTCCACGTTGCGACAAATTTTCGGTACGGGGCGGTGCCGATGGTGGCATAACTGACATAGCAGACTGACCTGTCGGTGCACACCGTGTTGTACGTGTAGCCGGTTACGTCGGATTTGAGGGTCGGATCGAGATCGTTGCCGTAAATCCGCAAGGTGTAGTTCAGGCCTGCGTTTGGGTACGGCAATTGGGTAACAGGGCTGCCGTATCCGCAGGTGGTATTGTTGTTGAATTGTAGACGGCCGTTGCTCATGATGCGGACATCGGTAAAATTTCCCCCGCTGTACATGAAGGTGAAGCCGATGGGGATGTTGTCGCTCAAGGTGTCATCAAGGATGGGAGGATTCGTGCCGCAGGTCGGGCCGCCGTTGAATTTGTATGGCGTTGTGTTGTAGCCGATCTTGGTATGCGTGTCGGCATCTATCCAGTTGAACGGCACCGAGGTGTTTGCATAGGTGATGGCATGGGCGGATTCCGGCAAGCATGCGAAAACAATGGCGGCCAGGAAAACAGCGATCGCTGCCTTTTTGGGCAGCAGGTTGCGCCAATATGTCGGCGACGGAATGATGAGGGATTTCGATGGTTTCATTCCGTGCTGTTGTACCATGTGGCATTCGGTGCCAGGATTGAGGGAAAGAGGCAACGGAAGATCAACTGAAGCCAGTGTACATAAACGACGAGTCTGCGTCAACGGAAGGCTGGGGCAAGAATTGCGGAATGTTATGCCATGGAAGGGGGATTGGTAAACGAATCTATGAGCTCTCGCAGACCGGCATAGGATGTCCGGCTGAATATCCGCCGCCTGATTTCCGCCCCGCCCGGAACCCCCTTGAAATAGCGGCCCGCGTGGTTTTTTATCTGGGAAGGCGGGGTGTCGGGCTGGTATTTGGCGATGAGGGCCAGGTGGCGGTTCAGGGCCGCGAGCCGGAAGGCCAGGGATGGGTTTTCCGGCGCGTCGGCGGAGAAGATCCAGGGCGCACCCAGGGCGCCCCGGCCGATCATCACCCCGTCGCAGCCGGTTTCCGCCAGCATCCGCAACCCGTCACCATGGGATTGCACATCGCCGTTGCCGATCACCGGGATGGAAACTGATTGTTTCACCTGGCTGATAAGCCGCCAGTCCGCGGTGCCGGAAAAGCCGTCGCTCCAGGTCCGGGCGTGGACCGTGATCGCGGCGGCCCCGTTGTCCTCGGCCATTTTCGCGAAATCGCAGGCAATGATGCTTTGGTGATTCCAGCCGGAGCGGAATTTGACCGTCACCGGCACTTTCGAGTTTTGCACCACCGCCCGGATGATCTTCGCAGCCAGGGCGGGGAGTTTCATGAGGTAACAGCCCGCCCCTTTTTTGATGACCTTTTTCGCCGGGCAGCCCATGTTGATATCGATGAGGTCGATGGGGTGTTCCGAAAGAATTCCCGCCGCCTCGCCCATGAGTTCGGGCTCGGAGCCAAAGAGCTGCATGGCAACCGGGCGTTCACTCTCCACGGTTCTGACGAGATCCAGGGTGTTTCTTTGCCGAAAATGCAGGCCGTGGCAACTGATCATCTCCGAAAAGCAAAGAGAGGCGCCGTGCTCCCGGCATTGCAGACGGAAAGCGAGGTCGCTGTACCCGGCCAATGGGGCAAGGATAAAGGGAGTGTCGATGCGGAGAGTGCCGATGGAGAACATGGGGGAAAGGCTCAAGGTGAAAGGAGCAAGATTAAGGAACCTGTAACAAAAGTGCTTCGACAGGCTCAGCACGAACGGAGAAAATCTTAATGCATTGATTTCCGTTCGTGCTGAGCCTGTCGAAGCACCGGTTTGGTTTCTGTAATCTAGTCTTGTTTCTAAAGAGGACTATAAAATTTCTTCCACGGCTTTGACCACATTCTCCACGGTGAAGCCGAAGTAGGGGAACAACTGCTCCGCCGGGGCGGATTCGCCAAAGCGGTCGAGGCCGATGACCCTCCCCTTGGTGCCCACATAGCGGTACCAGCCACCGGTTACTCCGGCCTCGACGGCGACTCTGGCCTGGACCGCGTCCGGCAGCACGGATTGCTGGTATTCCTTGCTCTGGCTCTCGAAGCAATCGGTGCTGGGCATGGAGACCACGCGGATCTTCTTGCCTTTGCCGCTAAGCTCCTTGGCTGCCGCCACCGCAAGCTCGACCTCGGAACCGGTACCGATGAGGATGGCGTCCGGCGTATCGCAGCCGCAATCGAGCAGGACATAGCCGCCCTTGGCGATGTTGGCCAGTTGTTCGGCTGTGCGGGGCTGATGGGGCAGGTTCTGCCGGGAAAGCAGCAGGCTGGTGGGGCCGGTGGCCCGCTCGATGGCGATCTTCCAGGCCACTGCCGTTTCCACTGCATCGCAGGGCCGCCAGACCCCCATGTTCGGGATCATCCTGAGCGTTGCTGCCTGTTCCACCGGCTGATGGGTGGGGCCGTCCTCGCCGAGTCCTATGGAGTCGTGGGTGAAGACGTAGATGGAGCGCTGCTTCATGAGCGCTGCCATGCGCAGGGCGTTGCGGGCGTATTCGGAGAAGATCAGAAAGGTTGCGGTGTAGGGGATGAAGCCGGCGTGCAGGGCGATGCCGTTGGCAATGGCTGCCATGCCGAACTCGCGGACCCCGTAGTAGATATAGTTGCCGCCCGCATCCGTGTTGATGCCCTTGCTGCCGGACCAGATGGTCAGATTGGAGCCGGCCAGGTCCGCCGAGCCGCCGAGGAACTCCGGCAGCAGCGGGCCGTAGCCGTTCAGGCAGTTTTGGGAGGCCTTGCGGGTTGCGACTTTCTCCGCCTTGGCGTTGACTGCGTCGATGTAGGCTTTGGCCTTTGCCTGCCAGTCGGCGGGGAGTGTGCCGGAAAGCCTGCGCTCAAGTTCGGCGCCAAGTTCCGGGTGGGCGATTTTATAGGCTGCCATGCGGGTGTTCCATTCGGCCTCGCGGGCCGTGCCCTTGTCTTTGGCGTTCCAGCCACCATAGATTTCAGCCGGAACCTCAAAGGCCGGGTGGGGCCAGCCGATGGTCTGGCGCACCAGGGCAATTTCGGCGTCACCCAGGGGCGCGCCGTGGCAATCCTCCTTGCCCTGCTTGTTGGGGGAGCCCCAGCCGATCACGGTCTTGCAGCAGATGAGCGATGGTTTGTCGGTGACAGCCTTTGCCTCACCAAGGGCCTTTTTGACCGCCTCGCCGTCATGGCCGTCCACGCCTTCGATGACATGCCAGCCGTAGGAACGGAAACGCATGGGGGTGTTGTCGGTGAACCATCCTTCAACCTCTCCGTCGATGGAGATGCCGTTGTCATCGTACAGGGCGATGAGCTTGCCCAGCCCCAGGGTGCCGGCCAGGGAGCAGGCTTCGTGGGAGATGCCCTCCATCATGCAGCCGTCGCCCATGAACACATAGGTGTGGTGGTCGATAATTGCATGCCCCGGCCGGTTGAACTGGCCTGCCAGGGTTCTCTCGGCAATGGCCATGCCCACCGCGTTGGCAATGCCCTGGCCCAGGGGGCCGGTGGTGGTTTCGATGCCCGGGGCGTAGCCGTATTCCGGGTGACCAGGGGTTTTGGCATGCAACTGCCGGAAGTTTTTGATCTCCTCAATGGGCAGGTCGTAGCCCGTGAGGTGGAGCAGGGAATAGAGCAGCATGGAGCCGTGGCCGTTACTGAGGACAAAGCGGTCGCGGTTGGCCCATTTGGGGTTGGCGGGATTATGGGTGAGAAAGTCGTTCCACAATACTTCGGCTATGTCTGCCATGCCCATGGGCGCGCCGGGATGGCCTGATTTGGCTTTCTGGATGGCATCCATGCTCAGGGCGCGGATGGCGTTGGCAAGTTCTCTGCGGGATGGCATGGGGACCTCCGGGTTTTGGTTCTGTGGTGCTGTGATTGTTGGGCAAGAATTATCGGGAAACGTTGCTATATACCTTTCCCAGCGTGATATTGCCAATCAAATTTAGCCGATGGGCTTCAATTCCCCCTCCCTTTGTTTTTTTCATGACGGGAGATGGCGCTGTACATGCGGATGTAAATATCCTCGGCCAATTTTTCTACGAGTGTTTCCAGAGCCTGCTTCTTGTGAGAGTCGGTTTGGAGGGAATAACTTTCTGAGAGGGCGAAGTTGTTCTGCCAGGCCGTCTTGCCGGTTTGGGTGTCAGTGACGGTGTAGCTCACGTTCAGAGTGGCAATGAGCGCCTGGGCTCTGTCCTTGGCGTCATAGGCCCGGCCGGTATAACTCACTGCGTTGATTCTGCCGTTGAGGACATAGTCGGCGTCCCCGGAGCTGTTTACCAGGGTAAACTGTTTGCTCTGGCCGAGCCAGTCCTGCAGGGCATTGTTGATGTCGGAGGCAAGCCGGATTTCATTGGTAGGGTTGGGCCAGATGGGAATATGGAGCTTGAGGACCTTGCCCTGTTTGTCCGCTGGCAGCATGTTGGGATTGTGGTAGCCGCATCCGGCAACAATCAGGAGGACAAGGAAAAGGCTCAGGGGGGTTGAAATACGAGTTTTCATGCTCTGGACTCCATATTCGGACTCTATCGTTTTATCCTGTATCGTCATCCCGGCGGAAGCCGGAGGTAAGCGAGCGGAGCGAGGCGCCGATCCAGCGGGCAAGAATTTCTGGACCCGGCTTCCGCCGGGGTGACGGTGCCAGGCACATCAATTATTTATGCAAGCAGGCCTAGATCACAATATTGATCAGCTTGTTTGGCACGATAATCACCTTGCGCACCGGATTGCCTTCCAGGAATTTCCCTACCTTGTCATCGGCCAGGGCCATCTTTTCAAGATCTTCCTCGCTGGTGCCCGGAGCAACCTGGAGCTGGCTGCGCACCTTGCCCTTCACCTGGACCACGATGGTTATCGCCTCCTCCCGGACAGCCTCGTCATCGTACTCCGGCCAAGGCACTTCGGCAAGGGGGGTGGGATGTTTGGTCAGCTCCCAGAGCTCGGCGGTAAGATGCGGCACCATGGGGGAGAGCAGGGCAAGCATCGCCTCGATGGCCTCGCGGACCACGGCGGGATGCGGCGGCTCGTTTTTTTCTTCCGCAGCCAGACTGTACAGGGTGTTGGTCAGCTCCATCACCGCGCTGATGGCGGTGTTGAAATGGAACTTCGCCTCGATGTCCGCCCCGAATTTGCGGATGGTCTGATGGGTTTTCCGGTGCAGGGCAATGCTTGCCGCATTCATCTCCTGGGGCAGACCGCAGGCGGGCGCGCTAAAAGCGGAGAGGTTGTCGTCCACCAGACGGAAAACCCGGTTTAAAAAGCGGTACGCCCCTTCCACCCCCTGATCGCTCCATTCCAGGTCCCGTTCCGGCGGGGCGGCAAACAGGCTGAACAACCGGACCGTGTCGGCTCCGTATTTTTCCACCAGATCGTTGGGGTCAACCACGTTGCCTTTGGATTTGGACATCTTGGTGCCGTCCTTGATCACCATGCCCTGGGTGAGCAGGTTGGTGAAGGGCTCGTCGATGGACAGGCAGCCGAGATCGCGCAGGACCTTGGTGAAAAAGCGCGAGTAAAGCAGGTGGAGGATGGCGTGTTCCACCCCGCCGATGTACTGATCAACAGGCAGCCAGTAGTCGGCTTTTGCCTTGTCCAAAACCCCGTCGGTGAACCGGGGGGAAACGTAGCGGGCAAAATACCAGGAGGACTCGACAAAGGTGTCCATGGTGTCCGTTTCGCGCCGGGCCGGGCCGTTACAGAGAGGGCAGGTGGTCTGGTAAAAGCTTTCCAGGGTGTGCAGGGGCGATTTGCCGGATTTGTCAAACTGGACATCCGTGGGCAGGCTGACGGGCAGGTCCTTTTCCGGCACCGGCACCAGCCCGCAACTGGCGCAGTGGAGCATGGGAATGGGGGCGCCCCAGTATCGCTGACGGGAGATGCCCCAGTCGCGCAAGCGGAAGGTGGTGCGCTGGCAGCCGACCCCTTTTTCCGTGGCTGCCGCAGTGATGGCGGTTTTGGCCTTTTCCGAATCCATGCCGGTGAACTCCCCGGAGGAGACCAGGGTGCCTGTCCCTTCGTGGGCCTGGGGCATGGCGGCCGGGTCCAAAGAGTCGCCCTCGGGCTGAATGACGACCTTGATCTCGATCCCGTATTTTTGGGCAAACTCAAAATCGCGCTGGTCATGGGCAGGCACCGCCATCACCGCGCCGGTGCCGTATTCCATGAGGACGAAGTTGGCCACGTACACCGGCAGCCTTGTGCCGGTGAAGGGGTTGAGGCAGTAGCCGCCGGTGAAAACCCCCTCCTTTTCCATTTCGTCTTCCGGCCGTTGCCGCTGTTTTTCGACCTTGATCCGGGCAACGAACTCCTTGACCGCCTCTTCCTGGGGGGTGCCCGAGCTCAACTCCAAAGCCAGCGGGTGTTCCGGGGCGATGGACATGAAGGTCGCGCCGAAGATGGTATCCGGCCGGGTGGTGAAGATGGTGAGGGCTTTGCCGCTATTTTCGATGGGAAAGTTCACCTCGGCGCCCACGCTCTTGCCGATCCAGTTGCGCTGCATGGTGAGGACCTTCTCCGGCCAGCCGGTGAGGGTATCGCAACCGGCCAGCAGCTCCTCGGCGTAGTCGGTGATCTTGAAGAACCAGCCGTTCATCTCCCGGGGCAGCACGGCATTGTCGCAGCGCCAGCAGGCGCCGTCGATGACCTGCTCGTTGGCCAATACGGTCTGGCAGGTCTCGCACCAGTTGACCGTGGTCACCTTCTGGTAGACCAGCCCCTTTTCGTACATCTTGATGAACAGGAGCTGTTCCCAGCGGTAGTATTTGTCGTTGCAGGTGGCGAGTTCGCGATCCCAGTCATAGCTGAAACCCATGCGCTGCAACTGTTTTTTCATGTAGTCGATGTTTTCGTAGGTCCACTTGGCCGGATGGGTGTCGTGCTTGATCGCCGCATTTTCCGCAGGCAGGCCAAAGGCGTCCCAGCCCATGGGATGCAGGACGTTGAAGCCCTTCATCCGCTTGTAGCGGGCCACCACGTCGCCGATGGTGTAGTTGCGGACATGGCCCATGTGGATGCGGCCCGACGGGTAGGGGAACATCTCCAGGAGATAGTACTTGGGCCGGGAGGAATCTTCACCGGCTTTGTAGGTGCTGTTAGTAAGCCAGTGGGAGCGCCATTTTTCTTCGATGGCTTTGAAGTCGTATTTCATGGTCGTTGATCCGGTTTTTTCTCATTAAATCCCCCCTCCCTCGACGGGATGGGCGGGAACTTTTGGGGCGGTTGCAAGAGGCGCGGCTGCTCACAGGCTGCACACCACAGACTCTCAACCTTTTCTTATTCCGTTGGCGGAAAACTCTGGTGGGCAAGATTTTCAAAGGAGGTGAAGCGGTCGAGAAAGGCCAGCTCCACGGTGCCGGTTGGGCCGTTACGCTGCTTGCCGATGATGATTTCGGCAATGCCCTTTCTCGGATTGTCCTCCGCCTTGTTGTAGACCTCATCGCGGTAAATGAACATGATCAGGTCGGCATCCTGTTCGATGGCGCCGGATTCGCGCAGGTCGGAAAGCTGCGGTCTTTTATTGGGACGGCTTTCCAGGCTGCGGTTCAACTGGGAAAGGGCAAGAACCGGGACACTGAGCTCCTTGGCCATGGCCTTGAGCGAGCGGGAGATGTCGCTGATTTCCTGTTCGCGGGACTGGGTGTTTGCCTTGCCCCGCATCAACTGGAGATAATCTACCACCACCATGCCGATGTTGTGTTCTGTTTTCAGGCGCCTGCATTTGGCCCGCATCTCCAGCACCGTGATGGCCGGGGTGTCGTCGATGTAGATGGGGGCTTCGGAAAGCATGCCCACCGCCCGGGTGAGCTTGGGCCAATCCTGCTCCTTGAGGAAACCGGTCCGCAGCCGCTGGGCGTCAACCCGGCTGATGGAGCAGAGCATACGCATGCCCAACTGCTCCTTGGACATCTCCAGGCTGAACACCGCAACCGGCACCTTGTGGAGCAGGGCGGCGTTCTGCACCATGTTGACGGCCAGGGCGGTTTTGCCCATGCTGGGCCGGGCGGCCAGGATGATGAGATCCGAGCGCTGCAGCCCCGCGGTCATCTTGTCGAAATCATGGTATTCGGTGGGAACGCCGGTGATGTGTTCCTTGCGTTCGTAGAGCTGTTCGATGTATTTGAAGGTGTCGGAGATGACGGTCTTGAGCGAGTGGTAGGACTGGCCGCTTTTGGCCCGGGAGATTTCAAAGACTGTGGTTTCCACATCGTCAAGCAGGCCGTCGATATCGTCCTGTTCCTCGTAGCAGCGGCCGGCGATCTCGGTGCCGGTGGCGATCAGCCTGCGGAGGATCGCTTTTTCCCGCACGATCTTGGCGTAATAGGCAATGTTGGCGGCAACCGGCACGATGTCGGTGAGGGTGGCAAGATACGTGGGGCCGCCCACCGCCTCCAGCCGGTTATTGTCCTTCAGCAGGTTGGAAACGGTGATAAGGTCAAGGGGTTCGCCGCGGTCAAACAGGGTGATCATGGCGGAAAAAATGTATTTGTGGGCGTCGCGGTAAAAATCGTCTTCGGTGAGAGTTTCCGCCGCTTTGGGCATGGCGCCCTGTTGCAGCATGATTGAGCCGAGAACGCATTGCTCGGCCTCAAGATTCTGCGGGGGCAGACGGTGGGTGGTGGAAGGGCCTGGTCCGGATTCCATGGAGTATCGTTGGCTGCAATGGAGAGGGGCGATTTCCGCCCCCCTTCGGTTATCCTGCGTTATTCCAGGGACAAAGCAAGGGGACTTCCGGTATGTGAGCCGGAGCCCAAGTCTGCCGTCTGTGTGCCGGGCGTGAACTTATTCCGCAGCCAGGGGAACGACTTCCACGGTGATTTCCGCGGAAATCTGGTAGCCGATCTTTACCGGCACCATGGTAACGCCCAGGCTCTTGATGGGCTCGTCAAGAACGATCTTTTTCTTGTCGATGGCAATTCCCAGCGCGGCGAGCTTTTCAGCAATGTCGGCGGAGGTGATGGAGCCGTAGAGCTTGTTGTCATCCCCGGAACGGTGGGCAATGACCACAGTGGCGCCGGCAACTTTTTTGGCCAGGGCTTCCGCCTCATCCCGCTGATTTTTCTTCCGTGCCACAATGGCGGCCTTTTCCTTTTCCAGAACGGTAAGGTTTGCCTTGGTGGCGGGCACGGCAAGACGGCGAGGGATCAGGAAATTGCGGCCGTAGCCGTCCTTTACCTTAACAACATCGCCTTCCTCGCCAAGGGTGTCAATGGTTTCTTTTAAAATGAGTTCCATGTTGTGCCTCCGGTTGAATCCTGGTTTTGTCTGGATTCATTATTTCTGAAAAATGAAGACTCTGAAAAAGTCTCCAGTTTCATAGTCTTTCTTTTGTTAAGATTACGACACCGAGGTGTCGTCCGCATCGTTTTTTAGCCGCGGCTTCCTGAAATCAACCCAGACATCAGCCAAGCCGAGCACTGCAACAAAACCGATACCGTACACCTGCAAGAACAGGAGGATGTATGTTATCACCCTGACCGCCTTCGGCAACGACCATTTCTGCATCATGCTCGAGACAATCGCCAACCCTTGCGTGAGGTACAGCACCAGAAACACCAGCCCCATGTTCAAGCCCAGGGTGTTGAGTCGTTCATCCGGGACAAGAAGGGCAATGCCCGTCAATATAACAAGCCAGACCAGAAAGTCCGGGAGGTGCCAGTTTTTCAAATCCTCCCGATTGGTCCGGAAGGGGTCTCTTTTCTTCAGCAACCGTTGGCCGACTACGATGTTCAGCCAGACGGTGCAGATGATCGAGACGAGGAGCAAGGCCGGAAAAAGCCGAGCCACCTGTTCCCTGAGCTGTGCAATGAAGAGCTTGATCTCTTCAAGATCTTTCGCCGGGAAGCGTCCTGAATCCCGGTACATGGCAAAGGTCGCCTCGAAACCATGGTCCACGCTTTGCCGCAGTTCAAGATAGGCATTGCTCTGGGTTGCCAACCCGACCAGCCAGCCCGAAATGAGCCAGACAAGGACGAGGCAGGCGACACTTTTTATGCCGGCGCGCAATGCCGGTTCATTTTCCCTGTCTGCCTTGGCCAGAATGAAGCCGACGGGCAGGAGGGTCAGTGAAAAAAGCAGGACCGGCATGGTCCCGGCCCACAGGGTGATGCCGCCCGCAATGCCAAGGGCCCAGGCAATAATGGCCGCGCCCTGTTTCCGGTCGTAAACGCTCAGGTAGTAGTATGCGGGCAAGGGCATCAGGCAGTGGAACCATTCGAGGCCGCGGAAAACTGCCGGCACCGTGAAAACGAGGGCTGTTACAGCGATAGCCCCGATGGTTTCAGTCTGTTTGGATGCTCCTGCACGGAAATACACGATTCCTGGCTGGTTCCCGTGCTACAGATGGGCCTGTCCGGCGTATGGCAACAAGGCGATCTGGCGCGCGCGCTTGATTGCCTCGGTGAGCTGCCGCTGGTGATGGGCGCAGTTGCCGTAGATGCGCCGCGGGATAATCTTGCCGCGTTCCGTCACAAAGTTGCGAAGGGTTTTGACATCCTTGTAATCAATCATAAGGCTCTTGTCCGTGCAGAAACGGCAGACCTTGCGACGGTTGAAAATCTTCTTTTTCTTGATAACCATGTTCTTTTCCTCTTTTCTGGTTCGCTATATATATAGTTTGATTGCGGCGGAGGCAAAAAAAACTATTCAGAGGCTTCGTCTGAGTCCGCGGAAGCGGTTTCCTGCCCTGCAAGCCCTTCCGGCTTGGGGGCATCCGGGATGAACACATCCTGGGTTTTTACCGTCATGAATTTCAGAACCCGGTCGTCGATGCGGAGGAGCCGCTCCATTTCCTTGACGCCGTCAGGCAGTCCGGCATATTCGACATACAGAAAATCGCCCTGGGTTTCCTTTTTGATGGGGTAAGCCAATTTTTTCAAGCCCCATCTGTCGGTTCTCACGATGGATCCGCCAAAACCTTCGACGGTTCCGGTTACCTTGTCGGAAACCGTGGAGAATTCCGTTTCTCCGGCCCCCGGCTTGACAATGACAATTGTCTCGTACCTGCGCATTGATTCCTCCTTGTGGTCATGTGGCCCTTGCTTTTTGCGTTTCGTGCGAAGAGCAAGGAGGTATGTGGGAAAATAATAAAAAAACAATCGCGATTGATAGCAACTAACCGTTTGTTTGTCAATCGTTTTCTGGCGATGATCGGGGTTCTGTTTTGTTCCGCTGCCAGGCATCCAGGAGCGCATCGGGGGCAAGATCGGCAAACCGTTTGCCTTGGTCAAGCATCTTTTTTTCAAGGGAGAGGAAGCGGGTTGTGAACTTGTTTGTCGCATCATGCAGGGCTTCTTCCCCGTCGATATCGGCTTTTCTTGCCACAACCGCAAGGGCGAAGAGCAGGTCGCCAAGCTCTTCCCGGATCTGTTCGCGATTCCCTGTTGATAATGCCTCCCGCAGTTCCTGGAATTCCTCGCCGGCCTTGCCCAAGGCGCCGGAAAGATTGGGCCAGTCGAAGCCCTCCCGGGCGACCCGGTCTGCCACTCGTTGCGCCCTGCGCAGGGCGGGCAGGCTTTTGGGAATGGAAGCCAGGGTGTGCCTGGGTTGTTCTTTTCGTGCGTTTTCCCGGCTCTTTATCGACTGCCACTGCCGGTGCAGATCCTGCTCGGTTTCCACGGTTTGATTGTCGAAAACATGGGGGTGGCGGCGGATCATCTTGGCGGTGATGGAGTCGATGACGTCAAAAAGGGTGAAGAGGTTTTTTTCCTGGTAAAGATTATTGAGGAAGATGACCTGGAACAGGAGATCCCCGAGTTCCTCGCAGATGTGGCTGGGATTATCGTCGTTGATTGCCTCAAGGAGTTCATGGGTTTCCTCGACGAGATACTGTTTGAAGGTCTGGGGGGTCTGCTTCCGGTCCCAGGGGCAGCCATCCGGCGCCCTGAGCCGGGTGACAATTTCGAGGAGGGCAAGAAATTTTTCCGCGGTGCGCGTCATGGGTCTGCCTGTGCTTGGATTATTGGGAAGGCAAGGGGGTCCACACCCGCATCAAGTGCGCTGTTTGCCCGAGCCATTCCAGGAATTATGGCGTGCCGGCGGGGGTGTTTGCTCCAGCCGGCAGATCACCAAGAGGTTTTTATATACCAGTTTGCCGGGGGAAAGAGAAGACGTCGGTGGCTGAATTCCCGGTATGTAATAAGTGATGCAGGGAAGATGGTGTTTGCCCGGGGAATATACCGCTTGCCGGCCATTGTAAAAAAACATCTGTCTGCTACGGCTTGCAAAAAATATGTTAATTGGATATAGATAAATGCCTTATTGAAGGATCCTGCTGTTTCCTTGGTCTTATCAAGACATCTGTAAAAAAAAGAGTAATTGGCGCAGGGGGGGCCATGTTGCCGATGGAAACATTGGGCATGGTATTCAGTGGTTTTGAACCTGTGCGAGGTGAGCGGTTATGGCAAAGAAGGTTATGCTTGAAAAACACAAGGATGTGGCGCGGATAGACCAGGAGGACAAACGCACCCACGGCTGGTATGTGCGGGTTCGTTTTCAGGGGACAACGCATTCCAAGTTTTTTTCCGACGGCAAATGCGGCGGGCGTTACTCAAGCCTGCTTGCCGCCCTTACCTGGCGAGACACCATGGAAAAAAAGCTGGGGAAAGTCCGGACCGACAAACATCTTGTCACGGTGAGCAACACCACCACCGGGGTTGTCGGCGTGCGGTTTAACGAGAAGCTGAACCGCTATGAGGTGAGCTGGGTAAATCGTGTTGGCAAGCAGGGGAAAACCTCGGTTTCCGTGAATAAAAACGGAAAGGAAAGAGCGTTCCAGATCGCCTGCGAGATACGAAAGGCCAAGGAGGCTGAGAGGCTCAGCGCCTAGCGGGTTTCCCTTGTGCGCGTCTCGCGCCTGTGGGATTCTTTTTAAGATTCAGGACCGCGGTCCAGCAACGGGCAGAGCTCAAGGGGCACGGAAAGCAAGGCCTGGGCGCCATTTTCCCTCAGTTCGCCCGCAGTGCGAAAACCCCAAAGCGCGCCAACGGCAAACATCCCGGCAGCACGGGCGGTCTGCATGTCGGTGTTGGTGTCGCCCAGATAGAGAAACTCTTGCGGCGCATGATGCAACAGGCTGGCGATGCGCAATGCCCCGGCCGGGTCGGGTTTTCGGGCGATTGTCTCCCGGGCTCCCGCAACTGCGGCAAACCGCCAGTTTGGCAGGAGTGTCTCGACAACCTTCCGGGTTAATGCGTCGGGCTTGTTGGACAGGATGGCCATCTCGATTCCCCGACTCATCAGCGCATCAAGCAGCTCGGCAATGCCTGGGTACGGCCGGGTCGTGTCCGCCCAGTGCATGCCGTATTCCCTCCGCATTTCCCGCACACACTCCTCAATGGTCTCCGGTTGTCGAGCCTCGGCCGGCAGGGCGCGCCGGACCAGATTGGCGATCCCGTCTCCGACAAAATAACGGTAGGCCTGAATGGGATGGAGGGGAAGCCCTTGCCGGTTGAGGACGCGATTCATCGAATCCGCCAGGTCGGTGAGGCTGTCGACCAGGGTGCCGTCCAAATCAAAAAGCACGATATTTTTATGGTGGGGCATGGAGGGCGCGTTTATTTGGCCGGGCCGGACTTGGGTCCGGCCAATAAGCTGAGGATCCGCTGGCCAACCCCGAGTCTGGCCCTGAGAAGAGAGGGCTTGGCGGGTTTGACCAGGTAGTCGTCCGCCCCGCCTTCCAGGGCGAGAACCTGTTCCTCGATGGAACTGCGGGCGCTGAAGATGACCGTGTACACATAAGGCCCCTCCGCGCGCATGCGGATGCGCTGGCAGACCTGCATGCCGCTCAGGCCCGGGATGTTCCAGTCCAGAATGGCAAGGGTTATGGTGGTGTCGGTTTCAAGGGCGTTCCAGGCGGTGTCGCCGTTATCCGCCTCAATCGGTTCGTATCCCCATTTCACCAGAAAATTGTTCAACCCCTTGCGGACCACAGGGTTATCCTCTGCGACCAGGATTTTCTGGCGTTTTGGCGCCTTGGGGGTTTGGGCGGCCTCTTGTGGTGCTTCATTTGCATTCATGGGGATGCTCAATCGGTGACAGGGTTTGCCTTTGGGGGAAATCAGGTCTTCAGTGAATTGTTACATAAAACACGGGCGTGGGGCAAGACAAAACCTGTCCCGGGGATTGTTTGTTGTTTTTGTGTTGTGATATTGACAGGTTGCTTCCTCACGTGGAGCGAGGCAGGATTGTCTCTCCCCGTGCTTCTTTCCTCTTGACTCTCTCCCCTAATAGCACTATTCTTTGCGAGTTTTATAATGTTGTCCTGCGTTGGGTGCTGATTTTAGGAAGTGAACATATTTTTTCTGATTCCAGGAATGTCGTTGTTCCGGGATCGGAACAGGATGTTTTTGGTTCATTAAAAAAATTTAAGGAGGATCACCATGTCTGTTTGTGTTGTTGGCCATTCAAATCCCGATACCGATTCCGTTGCCGCCGCCATTGCCTATGCCCATTATCTGAAAGCGACCGGCACCGACGCCGTTGCCTGCATGCAGATTGAGGCAGCCAAACTGAACCCCGAGAGCACCACCGTGCTCAAAAACTTCGGCCTGACCGCGCCCCAGACCATGATGGACGCTGCCGGCAAGAAGGTTGCCCTGGTCGATTTCAGTGATATCGGTCAGGCTCCGGCGAACATCAAGGACGCCGAGATCATCGCCATTGTCGATCATCACAAGATCGGCGACATCACCACCAACAATCCCATCGTTTTCAACGCCCAGCCGGTCGGCTGCACCTGCACCGTGCTGTACGAGATGTTCAAGAACAACAATGTCGCCCTGCCCAAGGATATTGCCGGCGCCATGCTTTCCGCCATCCTGAGCGACACCGTGAACTTCAAGTCCCCCACCTGCACCGATCCTGACAAGGCTGCTGTTGCCGCGCTGAAAGAGATCGCCGGCGTTGCCGACACCGATGCGCTCTTCATGGAGATGCTGAAGGCCAAGTCTTCCGTGGAAGGTGTTCCCATGAAGGATCTCGTTTTCCGCGACTACAAGGATTTCGACATGAACGGCAAGAAGGTCGGCATCGGACAGATAGAGCTCGCTACCCTAGATCAGGTTTCAGGCATTCGCGCCGACCTGTACAAGGCCCTTGAGGATCTCAAGAAAGATGGCCGTCATTCCGTACTGTTCATGCTCACCGATGTTGTGAAAGAGGGCACCGACCTGCTGGTGGTTTCCGATGAGCCAGCGGTTATCGAGCAGGCTTTTGGCGGCAAAATCGCCAACAACTCCATGTGGGTAGCCGGCATGATGAGCCGCAAGAAGCAGACCGTTCCGCCGTTGCAGAAGGTTTTCGGTTGCTGATGCGCTGAACATCCCCGGTTGTTGCGTATAAAAAACCCCGAACGGAATTTCCGTTCGGGGTTTTTTTGTGCGCCCGGCATGGGCGCACTCTTGTGGGCGGAAGTCCCACCGTAAGCTGATCACGGCGAACGAAGCGAAGCGCAACCGCATGCGGGCGACCTTGGGCATCGGGCCGGGCGCGACACAAACCCGATGACCGCAACTCGCCCTGCGCGTATCGAAGGGTTTTCTCGTTTTTTCCGGCAGAATCGCAGCATTCTCCTCCTCCCCTCAAGCCGGGGGGAACCTTGTCATGCGGCCTTCCTTTTCATCTTCCGGCAATTCTTGCCCAACCCGCCTCCCTTGTTCCCTGGTCTGTTTTGCCTGGAGGAATTCTTTTCCTCTCTCGCGGTAACAGGGGTTCATTTTTGGGGAATTTCCTTGTCTCTTGAATTGATTTAAAGCGCTGTTTTCTCGTTATTATATTCATTTTCCTGATTGTGTTGTTTTGACATGGCACACCTTTTGCTTTGGTTGATTGACAAGCGAGCTCCATACATGCACGAAGGCAAGATCAATTTTATCAGCGAGGAGGTTCCGTGGACGCACTCATGATTCCCATTGTGCCGGCCCCCAAGTCCCAGATACCGGCGGCGGTGGAAGTGAAAACCCCCGCCGGCAAGAAAACCGGGTCGAACTTTTCCGACTACATGGAAAAAAAGATGGCCACCGAACGGAGGGGCAGAAGCAACCTCCTCGGCATGCAGAAAGCCAAGGCCGCCCTTGCCTCCGCCGCCGACCGGAAGGCGGATGCCGCTGCTTCGGCAAAAAAAGAAGGGTCTGAGGAAACAACAACCATGGCCGCTCTGTTGGGGATGTTTGTCCAGGATCTCCAGAAGAGTGCGGCCGATCAAAAAATGGGGCCTGGCGAGTGGAAGTTTCCGGTGCCTGATCCCGACCTTCTTCAGAAGATCGCCAAGCATGCGGGCATGAATGAAAGCCAGTTGACCGCGCTCATGGAAAAAATGAAGGGCCAGGACGGCACGTTGTCCCTGGTCGATTTTCTTGCTTCATTTTCCCGCCATTTTCAGGCCTTGCAGGAGGAAGTGCCCGTGACCGCGCCGGAAACGGATCTGCCGCTTCTCCAGAGCTTTCTTGAGCGTCTTGGCGTGCCGGTTCCCGAGGTGAGCAAGATCAGCGAGGCGTCGGTGCGGGGAGACAACACCTTTGATCTGCAAAAATTTCTTGCCGGCCTGCAGGGGTTGGCAGGAGAAGGAATTACCGATATCACCGCGGTTGAAGCGGCGGAATTGCAGGATCTCCTTGCCAACGCCGGTGTCTCCCAGCAGTTGCAACGCGCCCTGTTGCCCGAACGCTTGCCGGTTGTTGAAGGTCTGGTCGAATCCGGCCCGCCGGTAACCCTTACCCTGGCCCGGTTGAAAAACATGCTGGAGCAGGCCATTGGCGAGGTGAAGGGTAACAGGCTGCAGGCGGACCCGATTTCCTTTCTTGCCGATCTGCAGGAGGTGTTGACCAGGTCCGGTTTTGAAACCAAGGGGCCGAGTCTTTCTTCCGCTGTCCAGGGGACGCTGGTTTCGGTTTTTGAAAAGCTCATGGAAAGCGTTGATCTTTCCAAGGTCAAGGTGCAGCCGGGAAATCCCAAGACGGATGCGGCTCTTGAAAAGAAGCTGGCCCGGGCCGAGGATCTTATGGCCACGGAAAATGTGGATGGTGCGCCGCTTCTTGACGGGGAAGCCGCGGAGCTTTTTTCCGCCATGGGCAGGGACGGGCAGGGGGCGCAAAACGGTAAGAATGCCCTTGCCAGCGGTGAACTCTTTGTCGAAAGCAGCACCATTTTTCAAGCCGAGGCTGGTGTGGCTGCCAAGGGCGAGGCTGTTGGTCAGGCTGCTGTTTCAAGCCAGGCGGCACGGCCTTTCGTGCATGTCCCCAATATGCCCCACGGTCTCCAGCAGCAGAGTTTCACCCAGCTTTCCCAGGGGGTTTTACAGGGGCTGCGCAATCAGGAGCATCATCTGGTTCTCAAGCTCTACCCCAAGGAATTGGGCGAGGTCAAGGTGGAGATGACGGTGCGCGACAACCAGGTGGCTGTTTCCTTTGCCATGGAAAACTCCAGGGTGAAGGCGGTGCTTGAAAGCAACCTGGAGCAATTCAGGGAAAATATGGAAAAACAGGGGTTTGCCCTTGGCGAATGCATGGTGTCCTTGAACAAGGATAGCGACAGCAATGAAGCCTGGCAGCAGTTCCAGGCTGCTTCGCTGGAAAAGGGAGTGGGGCAGCGGAGGACAACCCTGGCGGACCTGCCCGAGGATATTCTCTACCAGCAGGCGCAGCTCGGAACCGGCCGTGAAAACGGTGTTGATCTGTTTGCCTGAAAACAAGAGAGGAAAAGAGCATGACCAGCACAGCAAGCACCAGCGCAACCCTGCCGCTTCAGGACACCACGACCCTGTCCACCGTGGGCAAAAGCACCCTGGATCGTGATGATTTCATGACCCTGTTCATCACCCAGATGCAGCACCAGGATCCGCTGGAGCCCATGGACAGCACGGACATGGCCTCGCAGCTCGCCCAGTTTTCCAACATGGAAGCCACCATGAAGATGTCCGACAACCTGGAAAAACTGCTTGGCTACCAGGTGTCGCAGAACAATCTCCAGCTTCTGACCCTGATCGGCAAAGAGGTGCAGGGGGCTGGAAACACCATGGGCGTGGTGGAAGGCAAGGTTTCGACCACGCAATACACCCTGGCCGATGCCGCCGAATCCTGCAGAATTGAGATTTATGATTCGGCCGGCCGTATGGCGGACACCGTTGAGCTTGGCTATGCCGCCTCGGGCGTGCACGAGTTGACCTGGGATGCGACAACCCCCAGCGGGACCGTGGTCGCCGATGGTTTGTATACCTACAACGTGGTTGCCATCAATGCCTTGGGTCAGAAAGTCGATGTTGATTACCGTTCAACCGGGAAGGTCACCGGGGTGAATTTTGACGGCGCCACGGCCCAGGTAACCGTGGATAAAACGATACCCATGAATGTGGCGGATATCTTGGTGGTGAAGTGAGACCCATGAACAATACAGCACAAGAAAACAGGAGGTAGCATAATGGGCGTTTCAAGTTCGTTGTACGCAAGTATCAGTGGTCTCAGCACCATGGGCAACGCCATGAGCGTTTTGGGTGATAATGTTTCCAACGTCAACACCATCGCCTTCAAATCCAGCCGGGCGACCTTCCAAGACGTTCTCTCCCAGTCCGTGGCCACTGCAGCGGGCGCGGCCCAGGTCGGACGCGGTGTGACCATGACCACCATCGACGGCATCTTTGCCCAGGGCTCCTTTGAGTCAACCTCCACGGCCACCGATCTGGCCATCGGCGGCCAGGGCTTCTTCATGCTCCGGGCCGCGGGCAGTGCCGAGGCGGACATGTACACCCGGGCAGGAGAATTCCGCTTCGACAAGGAAGGCTTTTTGGTCAACCCCACAGGCAACTTTGTCCAGGGGTGGACATTGGACACCACCTCCGGCGAGCGGCAGGGCACCATCGGCGACATCAACCTCGGCAAGACCACCCCGCCGGTTGCAACCACCGGGATCCAGGTCATAGCCAACGTGGATTCCCGGAAGAACAACGAAACCACCGAGCAGCGTTTGTTCGACGCCTGGAACGGCACCAATCCCGCGCTGCCCGTGCCGACCTCTCCCATCGACGCCGCGGCCTACGAGTACACCACCGCCATCAAGGTCTATGACTCCGTGGGCGCGAGCCATGATCTCACCGTCTATTTCGACCGCACCACCGCGGATAACCAGTGGGAGTTCCTGGTCACCTGCGAACCCAGCGAGGACAACCGGGTGCTGACCACCGGCCGTGATACCACCGGCGCCCTGGACGGCACCAACGACGAGGCTTCCATCTACACCCCGGATACCACCTACAACTACCAGAACCACAAGGGCGCCGGCGCCCTGCTTTATGGGGTGCTGGATTTCTCAACCTCCGGCGCCATCAGCAACATGAAGGCATGGAACGTGCCTCCCGACGGCGAGGTGGACCCGGCTCAGAGCACCAATCTGCTGACCTTGGGCAATACGGACCAGTACTACTCCTTTGCCGCCAACTTCACCGGCGCTACGACCAACCAGATGATCGAGCTCAATCTCGGCGCCCGCTACAGCGGTCAGGCTACTGCGGTCTCCCAGATTCTGGTCACCGATGGCGCGGCCTATGCCACCGCCGGAACCTCAACGCCCATTACCAAGGAAACCCTCTGGAATACAGTGTATGACTCCACCGGCACCCTGGTCGATACGACCACTCCGGCGGTGGTGACCTTTGCCGGGTATGATAACAGCGGCACTGCGGTGAACAACACCTATACCTTGGCGGCCACCGACAAGGTGCAGGATCTCCTCGATGTGCTGGACACGACCTTCAATGTCACCTCCACCATTGATGCCATGGGGCGGATCAAGATGACCGACGCCACCGGCGGCGCCAGCGGCCTGGCCGTGACCACCTTTACCTTCAGCGCCGGGGCGAATCCCTTCGGCGCCAGCACCGCCACCACCAACACCTTCAATGTTACCACCGCTAAGCAGCAGGTGGTTTCCACGGCTCGGGCCACCACGACCTTCCCAGGTTCAACGCCGATCACTGCCAGCACCCCCTTGACCAGTGTGTTCGACAGTGTGGGTGTCGCCCTTACCGCCACGGATGCCCTGGCTTTTGTCGGCGTGCGTGGAGACAACACTCCTGTGGTTGCAACCTTTACGGCAGGCACCGATTTTGGCTCACCCCTTACTGCGCCCAACAACCCTCCAACCATGCAGGACCTGCTTTCCTGGCTGGAAGAGCAGTTTCATGCCGAGGCCTCCATTGATGGCGCGGGGCGTTTGGTGCTCACCGACCGGGTGGCCGATGATGTTGCTGCCGCCGGGTATCACAGTCAGCTGGAAATCACCTCGATAACCAATGTCGCGCCGGGTGTTTCCTCTCCTTTTGGCGCAGGCCTCTTCACCACCATTGCCGCCGATGCCAGCGGCGAGGATGGCAGTCTGACCGGGGACACGATGAGCATCAATTTCAGCACCGAGGCATTGTCCACCACCCAGTACGCCAACAGCTCCACCACCATATTTCAGGATCAGAACGGATTTGCCGCTGGCTTTTTGCAGTCGGTTTCCGTGGATACCAGCGGGGTCATCACCGGCAACTACTCCAACGGGCAGGTTCTGGAAAGGGCCCAGGTGGCCCTGGCCAGCTTCAACAACCTGGCTGGGCTCAACAAGGAGGGCGGCAATATCTTCCGGGAAACCAGTGAGTCCGGCGCGCCCATCACCGGCCCTCCTGCAACCAACGGCCTGGGCACGATCTCGCCAAACTCGCTGGAGCAGTCCAACGTGGACTTGGGTGCTGAGTTCGTCAAGCTGATCACCACCCAGCGCGGCTTCCAGGCCAACTCAAAAATCATCACCACCACCGACGAGATGCTGGCGGATTTGATCAACATCAAGCGGTAAGCTTTTAATCCAAGTCTCCTGCCTTAGCCGGCGGTTCGGAATATTCCGAGCCGCCGGTTTTTTTGTGGGGTAAGAAACACACCCCTCCCTCACCCCGCTTTCTTCCACCAGAGGAGAGGGCGGGGTGTAAGAGCTGCGCGACAGGTGAATCTGTTTCGTGAAAAACCCCCTTGCATTCAAGTGTCAATAGTGATACTAATTTAGTATGAAAAAAATAGAAGCGATAATCGCAGCAGCCATAAACAACCCGGCGGACGTGCTTTTTTCCGATCTGTGCCGGGTCTGTAATCATTATTTTGGTCAGCCGAGGCAACAGGGCACAAGCCACCGGGTATACAGGACTCCGTGGCAGGGAGACCCAAGGGTGAATATTCAAAAATCTGGGAACAAGGCAAAGGCCTATCAGGTCAAGCAGGTTCTCAAGGCGATTAGCAGAATGGAGAAAGAACATGGCAAATAAAGATCATTACACCTACCGGGTAACATGGTCAGCGGAAGACAACGAATATATCGGACTGTGCGCCGAGTTTCCTTCATTAAGCTGGCTTGCTGATTCACAGCCTGCCGCCCTTGTCGGGATCATGCAGGTGGTTGCCGACGTGGTTGCCGATATGGAGCGAAACGGAGAGCCTGTGCCTGAGCCTATTGCCGACAGGACATACAGCGGCAAGTTCATGGTCAGGGTTCCGCCGGATACCCACCGCGCCCTTGCCATCAAAGCCGCAGAGGTTGGCGCAAGCATAAACCGGATTGTCAGTGAGAAGCTGGCCCGATAAGCGAGAAGTAAAAGAGCCGGCCTATTTTCCGCATATGTTTTCAATCGTAGGCTGGGCAGATACTTCAAAGACTCCATATGGGAGAACGCTTATGTCGGATACGCCCAGGATCAGCTATCTGACTCTCCTCATGGAAGCCAACCTGCAACAGAGTTTTGGCGCTTGCAGGCAAAAGTCTTAATCGGTGGGCGGCAAAAGTCATTAAAGAGGCGGCACAGGTGTAGCGGGGAGGTGGGCTAGGAGTTCCCTGAAAGGAAAGACGAATGAAACCCGATAATTGTCATTCCCGCGCAGAGCCTGCCCTCGACCAGATCGGGGGCGGGAATCCATGATGGACTGAAGTTGCAGAAAAGGATTCCCGATAAAAGCACTCGGGAATGACCTATGGGGCTTTTACAAGAGCATCAAATGATTACCTGATCATCTGAATCAGTTTTTCATACATCTCATCGGCGGTGGAAAGGCTTTTGGCGTTGGCCTGGAAGGCCCGCTGGGTGGTGATGACATCCACCATCTCCCTGCCGATGTCCACGTTGGACATCTCCAGGCTGTAGTTGGCGGCGGTGCCGAAGGACGGCTGGCCGGCGGTGCCGATTATTGCCATGCCCGCTTCATCTGTGGCGACGAAGTTGTTGCCGCCCACGGAGCGCAATCCTTGCAGGTTCATGAAGTTGGCCAGCACCAGTTGGGCCTGGGTGATGTTCTGGCCGTTGGAATACTGCCCCGTGATAAAGCCCTGGCTGTCCACGCTGATGTCCTGGAGCCTGCCTTTGCCGTATCCGTTCTGACTTTGATACAGTATCGAGGAAGGGGTCGCGTAGTTGGTGGTGGTCAACCCCGCGCTTTGATACCGGTTTTCGAGCTCAACGGTGAAGGTGGAATTCTGGTTGCCGAAGATCTGGGCAATGGTCGGGTCGGTGAGCGGGGTGGCCCCGCCGGTATTGGCATGGGTGATTGAGGAGATCGTCAGTTGGCTTTCTCCCACTTCGGTGTCGGTGAGGGTGAGTTGGCCGTTGCTTATTCCGGCGGTGCAGGCAAACTGGGCCTCCAGTCCGGCAAGAAAATCCGCCACTGTCTGGGAATAATCCACCGTGTAGGTGTATGAGGCCGCGGTTCCGTCTCCGTTGGTACCTTGGAGGGTGATCGTGTCACCGGCCTGCACGGTGTTGCCGAGGCTGTCCGAAACCGTGTTCCAGGTGGAGGTGGCGCTGATGAGCCCCGAGGTGGTGGCGGAGCTGAAGGCCGGAGCGGGACTGATCACCGTCTGTGGCGTCGGGGCATTGCCAAAGCTCAGGGTTGAGGAGTTGTTGACCGGAGTGCCGGTAAAGTTGAAGTCGAAGCTGTAGTAGGATTCGCCCCTGGCAAGGGTAAGCAGGTTGGTGACACCGGCCGGATCGACGTTGCCGTCGGGCGGCACGTTCCAGCACTGGATGTTGCTCAGGTCGCCGTTGCTTGAGAAGGAGAGCACGCCGTAGAGCAGGGCGCCGGCCCCCTTGTCCGTTGCGCTGTCGTACCGGGTGCCGCCGGTGCTCAGCCGCTGATCCAAGGCGGGGTTGCAGGTGACGAGAAACTCCTGTTCGTTGGGGTTTGCGGTTGCATCGAAATAGACGGTGAGGTCGTAGGTGGTTGAGGGAGTCGAGAATGGAGTGGTTTCATCGGCCGGCCCGTATATCTTCAGCGCGGTTTTAAAGTCGTAGTTGTTCGCGGCAATGGGTTGGGCGGTGTCGGTCCCGTTCCAACTGTCAAACAGGGTAATCGGGCTGGCGGTTGGCTCCTGCAAGGCCGGATTGTTCTGGATGTTCAGCATCAGTTGCACCTGGTTGGTCGCCGATTGGGGCGCAATGCTCTTGACCAGGATATCGCTGACCGCAGTGGGCGAGCCGGTGGAGGCGCTCAGGTTATAGCCCTGCACGAACTGGCCGGTCTGGGTGGTCAGATTGTAGGCGTTGGGCTCGGCGCCCAGGTGATTCACCAGATCGAAGTTTCCGGAACGGGTGTAGGTGTTTGCCATGGTGATGTCGGGAGGGCGCACCATGAAGAAGCCCGGACCGCTGAGCGCCATGTCCGTGGCCTTGCCGGTGGTTCCAATCATGCCGTCGCTAAAGGAGGTCCCGATGTTGCCAAGCCGGACGCCGTGTCCCACGGAGATGGAGCCGAGGGTGGTTTCAAAAATGTCGGCGAACTGGGTTTGGCTTGTCTTGAAGGAGTTGGTGTTGACATTGGCGACATTGTTTGCCGTGACGTTGAGCTTCTGGCTCATGGCGTTTACGCCGCTTATGCCGTTGTAGAAAGATGCCAGTAAATCCATGGTGCGCCTCGCATGATGTTTTGGATATGGAGCTGCCGCTTTAATGCAAAGCAAGACCCATGCCAGAAGGCGGAGCGAGGAACGTTTGGCGTAAACTGAGTTATTTCACTAGTACCTCATAACTCTTGAAAACTCCCCTCCCCTTGGGGGAGGGGTTGGGGGTGGGGGTTGTTGCAACATGCTGATATACCGGCAAGTTCCCCCTCTCCCTCACCCTCCCCCGCCAGGGGAGAGGGGATTAATGGAGTGTCGGTAAAAAGTTGCAAGGTGCCAGGTTGATTGTGGTTGGCGCAAGGGGATCGCTTGTTCCGGGGCCGGGAAAATTTTTCCGAACCCGGAACAGGGAGGTAATGTTGTCCTATTGCAGAAATGCGTCGAAGATGGCGAAAGCCTTTTGCAGTACAGGCACATCCGCGTTGAGCGTTAGATACGATTTGCCCGCGATCTCCTGGGCCACCAGTTCGTTGCTCGCAGGCAGCAGGCCGCCCAAGGGCAGATCGGTGGATTGCACCGCCTCGTCTATTTTGGCCAGCAATTCAGGGCTTGCCGGTTCCGGCACCCGGTTGACGATGAGGCATTTCTTCGTGATCGTGATGGCCAGGGGGCCGGTGAGTTCGGCAATCCTGGTGGCGGTCATGATGCCCCGGGCCGAGGGGTCGGAGACCACGATGAGATAGTCGATATCGCGCAGGTTCATGCGGCTGAGATGCTCCATGCCCGCCTCGTTGTCCACCACGATGTACTTGTAGTTCTCTGCCAGATGATCCATGGTCATGGCCAGATGCTGGTTGGCCGCGCAGTAGCAGCCCGGCCCGTCGGGCTGGCCCATGGCCATGAGGTCGAAGCCGTTTGCTTCCACCAGGGCCTGGTGCACCTTCATCTCCATGTACTGGTCCCGGGTCATGTTGGGCGGCATGTCGCCCTTGAGATCCTTTCTGATCTGGCCGATGGTGGCGCCGAGTTTCAGACCCAGCAGCTCGTTGAGGTTGGCGTTGGCATCGGCATCCACGGCCAGGATGGGGGTCATGTTCCGTTCGGTGAGGTATTTGATGAGCAGGGCGGAAATGGTGGTCTTGCCGACCCCGCCTTTGCCGGCCAGGGCAATGATTTTAGGCATGGGATTTCTCCGGAGGAGGACTTTTGAACGAATCCTATGGACTCGCAATACCCTAGAAAAGCTGAATTTCGTCATTCCGGCGCAGGCCGGAGGTAAGGGAGCGAAGCGAGACTCCGATCCAGTCTTTTTCAGTAGTTGCAGCAAGGCTGGACCCCGGCCTTCGCCGGGGTGACGAGTTGTTTAATCCAGGGATTCTTGACGAACCTAGTATAGGAATCATTCCGATGAATGTCAAAGGGAAAGCCGCTCTGCAGAGCGAACCGCCCGGAATCCCGGCGATTTTACCCTTGCAACTTGCGGGTGAGCTGGTATGTTTGCTTGTTTCGGCACTCAGCACTCAGCAGTCAGTTAAAATATGGAGATCACCCATGGATTACCGGGCGACATTGAACCTGCCCCAAACCGATTTCAAGATGAAGGCCAACCTCTCGCAAAGGGAGCCGGAGTTCCTCAAGGCCTGGGAGGAGTCCGATCTCTACGCCAGGGTGCAGGAGCAGACCGCAGGCCGGCCGCTCTATGTGCTGCACGACGGACCTCCCTATGCCAACGGCCATATCCACATGGGCCACGCCCTGAACAAGATTTTGAAGGACATCATTCTCAAGGCCAGGCGCATGGCGGGTTTTCATTGCCCTTATGTGCCGGGCTGGGACTGCCACGGTCTGCCCATCGAGCTTAACGTGGACAAGGATCTCGGCCCGAAAAAAAAGGAAATCGGCAAGCTTGCCTTTCGGGGCGCCTGCCGTAATTATGCCGGGAAATGGATCAAGAAGCAGAAGGATGAGTTCAAGCGCCTCGGGGTGCTGGGCGATTGGGACACCCCGTATCTGACCATCGATTACAAGTACGAGGCGTCCATTGCCCGGGAGTTCAACCGCTTTCTCCTCTCCGGTGCGGTAACCCGCAGCAAGAAACCGGTGCACTGGTGTTCCTCCTGCCGGACCGCCCTGGCCGAGGCCGAGGTGGAGTATTACGACCATACCTCGCCCTCCATCTATGTGAAGTTCCCTGTGGCCGAGGATCTGGGGGATGTTATTCCCTCCCTGGCCAATCAGAAGGTCTCGGCCGTGATCTGGACCACCACGCCCTGGACCCTGCCGGCCAATCTGGGTGTGGCCTTCCATCCCGATTACCCCTATGTTGGGGTGCGGGTTGGGGGCGAGGTGCTGATCCTGGCCGAAGGCTTGATGGAACAGGCCCTGGCTGCTTGGGGCATCGACGAATATGAGGTTCTTGCCACCTTTTCCGCCCGACTGCTGGAAGGCAGGAAATGCCGCCATCCCTTTCTGGATCGCGACTCGCTCATGGTCCTGGCCCATTACGTGACACTGGACACCGGCACCGGCTGCGTGCATACCGCTCCGGGCCACGGTCGGGAAGACTACCTGACCGGGATCAACTACAACCTGCCCGTGCTCTCGCCGGTGGGCAACGACGGCCGTTTCGCCGAGGAGGCAGGGCCCTATGCCGGGCTCTTTATCTTTGACGCCAACCCGCAGATCACCGCGGATATGGCGGAGCAGGGCTCGTTGATCAAAGAAGCCAAGCTCTCCCACAGCTATCCCCATTGCTGGCGCTGCAAGAAGCCGGTGATCTTTCGGGCCACCGAGCAGTGGTTCATCTCCATGGAGGCCAACGAGCTGCGCAACAAGGCCCTGGCTGCGATCAAGGACGTGCGCTGGATACCTCAATGGGGCATGGAGCGCATCCTCGGCATGGTGGAGAATCGGCCGGACTGGTGCCTGTCCCGCCAACGCGCCTGGGGCGTGCCCCTCACCGTGGTCTACTGCGGCGAGTGCGGCGAGGTGCTCAACGACGAAACCATCATGAACCGCATCACCGGTCTGTTTGAAAAAGAGGGGGCGGACGCCTGGTTCAGCCATGAGCTGGCCGATTTCATCGGTCCGGATGCCAAATGCAAGAAATGCGGGAGCAAGGAGTTCATCAAGGAAGAAGATATCCTGGATGTCTGGTTCGATTCCGGGGTGAGCTATGCCGCCGTGTTGGAGGAGCGTCCCGAGCTGGCTGCGCCTGCCGACCTGTATCTGGAAGGCAGCGACCAGCATCGCGGTTGGTTCCAGAGCGCGCTCTTGGCCTCGGTGGGCACCCGAGGCATCCCGCCTTACAAGTCCGTGCTCACCCACGGCTTTGTCGTGGACGGTCAGGGCAAGAAGATGTCCAAATCCATCGGCAACGTCATTGCTCCCGAAGAGATCATCAAGAAGTACGGGGCCGAGATTTTGCGCTTGTGGGTGGCTTCCGAGGATTACCGCGACGATATCAAGATCTCCGACACCATCCTCCAGCAACTGGCCGATGCCTACCGCAAGATCCGCAATACGGTGCGCTTCATCCTCGGTAACCTCTATGACTTCGATCCGGCCACGGACACGGTGCCGGACAGCGAGATGGACGAGCTGGACCGCTGGGCCCTGTATCAGTTCGAGCTCTTGAAGATGAAGGTGCTCAAGGGCTACGAGGTTTTTGAGTTCCACCCCGTGTTCCATGGTTTGACCAATTTCTGCACGGTGAGCATGTCCGCCCTGTATCTGGATGTGCTCAAAGACCGGCTCTACACCCTGCCTGCCAATTCCCGCGAACGGCGGGCCGCCCAGACCGCCCTCTATGAGATCGTCGACGGCCTGACCCGGCTCATGGCCCCGGTCCTCACCTTCATGGCGGCCGAGGTCTGGGATTTTCTGCCCGGCGCTGCGAAGCATGAGGACACTGTCTGCGTTGCCCTATTCCCCGAGTTGAAGCCGGAACGGGTCAGCGACAAACCGCTGGCCGAGAAATGGGATAAGGTCTTGAAGGTGCGCGGTGAATTGACCAAGGGACTGGAGATTGCCCGGCGCGACAAGGTGATCGGCCATTCCCTGGAGGCGGAGGTGGTGGTGGCGGCATCTGGCGAGCTGGGCGAGTTTCTGGCTGCCAACTGGCAGACCCTGCAAGGCGTGGCCATTGTTTCAAGGATGGAGCTGATGGGTTCCTTGCCGGAGCCGGGCTTTGTCAGCACCGAACTGCCGGAGCTTTCCGTGCTGGTGCGCTCGGCCAGGGGTGAAAAATGCGAGCGGTGCTGGCTGCGCTCCGAGGAGCTGGGCAGCGATACCGAGCATCCCAGCCTCTGCCCCCGCTGTACCGCTGTGGTGAGCAATTGAAAAAGCCCGGCTCGCCCATTATCCCGCTGGCCTGGCTGCTGGCGGTGGTTGTGCTCGATCAGGCAACCAAGGCTTGGGTTATGGAGCGGTTTGCCATGTTCGAGCTGCTGCCCGTGATCCCCGGCCTGTTCAACCTGACCTATCTCACCAACACCGGGGCGGCCTTTGGCATGCTGGCCGGAGCCCAGACCATCTGGCGGCAGGTCTTCTTTGTCGGCGTGGCCGTGGCTGCCCTCGGGGTGATGGCTTTTTCCTACCGCCAGTTTCGCAATCAGGGCAAAATCTTTGCCCATGCCATCGGCCTGATCGCCGGGGGCGCGGTGGGCAATCTCATCGACCGGTTGCGGTTTGGCGCGGTGGTGGATTTTCTGGATTTTTATGTCGGCACCCACCACTGGCCGGCCTTCAATGTGGCGGATTCAGCCATTTGTGTTGGCGTCGGCCTGTTCATTTTGGGTAGTTTGCTGTATCCGCCGCAGGAAAATGAAAAATGAAAAGTGAAGAGTTCCGGAGCAACACCGAAGATTCTTGAGGTCCGGTGCTTCGACAGGCTCAGCACGAGCGGAATATATCAATACGCATAAGAAGCATCCGTTCGCCCTGAGCCTGTCGAAGGGTGTTTTTTGGGTGTTGCAACAAGCCTCCTATCACAAGAACAACTGAAATTGGGGACATACGGCATGGCAGAACAAAAAATAGCGGTTCTTTTTCCAGGGCAGGGCTCCCAGTTTTTGGGCATGGGCAAGGAATTTCTTGAAACAGACCCCGAGGCCCGTGCCCTCATGAGCATGGCGGAAAAAATCAGCGGCTTCCCGCTCACCCGCCTCTGCCAGGACGGGCCCATGGAGGAGCTGACCCGCACTGTGCATCTGCAACCGGCCATGACCGTGATGAATCTCATCTGCTGGCAGGCTCTGGCCAAGGGTGGGGTGAAACCGGCATTTTTTGCCGGCCACAGCCTGGGCGAGTACGGAGCGCTTGCCGCCGCCGGGATCGTCAGTCCCGAGGAGACCCTGGGTCTGGTCACAGAACGCGGCCGCTTGATGGAGCGCGAGGCTGCCGTAAATCCCGGCGGGATGCAGGCGGTGGTGAAACTGCCCATCGAGACGGTGCGCGGGATCGTGGAAAGCGCCAAGGCTGCCGGCAAGATCACCGTGGCCAACCACAACTCCGCCGAACAGATCGTGATCTCCGGCGAGGAAGCACCCCTTGCCGCTGCCGCGCCCTTGGTCAAGGAGAAGGGCGGCAAGGCGATTCCCCTCAAGGTGAGCGGCGCCTGGCACAGCGAGCTGATCGCCGGCGCGGTCCCGGATTTCGAGGCGGCCATGGCCAAGGTGACCTTCAACGCCCCGGCCACGCCGGTCCTCTTCAACGTCACTGCCGCTTCCGAGAGCGACCCTGCCGCGATCCGGCAGATCATGGCACGGCAGATCGCCTCCACCGTCCGCTGGTTGGAGATTGTGGAGAAGCTGATGGCCGAGGAGGTGCGGGTCTTTATCGAGGTCGGCCCCAAGACGGTGCTCACCGGGCTTTTGGGCAAGATCATCCCGCCTGACTACGAGCACCGCTGTTTTCAGTTCGACACCCCCGAGGGGCTGGCCAAGATGTTGGGAGAGCTGTAAGGAAACCGCAAGTCTGCATGGAGAAAGGCGGGCAACCCTGTTGCGGGTTCCCCGCCTTTCTCATTTTTATCCCCAATTTCCTCATTGCTCGCCTGCCGATCCGAAAACGCTTTACTTTCGTGTTTATGGTATATATATTTATGTATATACAGCACAGGAGGGCTCGATGAACACGGCAAAGATATTCAAAAGCGGCAACAGTCAGGCGGTGCGGCTTCCAAAGGGCTTTCAGCTTGAGGGCAACGAGGTCTATATCAAACGAGTGGGGAAAAACATCATCCTCACTACCAAAGATGACCCTTGGGCCGGACTGATCGACAGCCTCGACATGTTCAGCGATGACTTCATGGCAGAGCGCCAGCAGCCGCCGGCCAACCAGCGCGAGGAATTCTGATGCGCTATCTGCTGGACACCAATATCTGCATTTATCTCATCAAGAAAAAGCCTCTCCAGGTGCTTAAAAAGCTCCGTACCCTGGCAATCGCGGACGTGGGTATCTCTGCCATCACTCTAGCTGAACTGGAGTTTGGTGTTGCCAAAAGCAGCAGGCCGCAACAGAACAACGAGGCGCTCCAGACCTTTGTCGTCCCGCTGGAAATTCTTCCCTTTGACGACCGTGCCGCCTGCCGCTACGGAGAAATACGCGCTTACCTGGAAAAGAAGGGACAGCCCATCGGCAGCCTGGACATGCTCATTGCCGCCCATGCCAGCAGCCTTTCCCTGACGCTCGTGACCAACAACCTCCGCGAGTTCAAGAAGGTTCCGGAATTGAACGTGGAGAGTTGGGTGTAGTAATTCTTCTGGTGTTGTAGAGGGAAGGGCGGGACAAAAAAAATAGGGGAGTGTCCCGAATTTTCCAAGCGCCAAGGCTGCCGGCAAGATCACCGTGGCCAACCACAACTCCGCCGAACAGATCGTGATCTCCGGCGAGGAAGCGGCCCTTGCCGTTGCCGCGCCCTTGGTCAAGGAGAAGGGCGGCAAGGCGATTCCCCTCAAGGTGAGCGGCGCCTGGCACAGCGAGCTGATCGCCGGCGCGGTCCCGGATTTCGAGGCGGCCATGGCCAAGGTGTGCTTCAACGCCCCGCAAACCCCGGTCCTCTTCAACGTCACTGCCGCTTCCGAGAGCGACCCTGCCGCGATCCGGCAGATCATGGCGCGTCAGATCGCCTCCACCGTCCGCTGGTTGGAGATCGTGGAGCGGCTGATGGCCGAAGAGGTGCGAGTCTTTATCGAGGTCGGCCCCAAGACGGTGCTCACCGGGCTTTTGGGCAAGATCATCCCGCCTGACTACGAACACCGCTGCTTTCAGTTCGACACCCCCGAGGGGCTGGCAAAAATGCTGGAAGCGCTGTAAAAAAACCGCAAGGCTGAAGGGAGAAAGGCGGGAAATCCTGTTCGGGTTCCCGCCTTATCTGCCTATCCATTCCAGTACTCCCCTGTTTCTCCCCTCGTATACCAGCAATACCCGTATTTTTTCTGCATTGACAATCTGTTAGGTGCATGCAATTGTAGCTGACGGTGCATATGCTGCCCAGAAATTGCGGCGAAACAGCGGACGAATAAGAATTCGCACGATTTATCCGTATTCCGCATAACATCCCACATTACCCGCAATCAGGAAAAACAACACATGTAATGTGTTTCTGATGGAACGGGTTTCTGATGGAACGGGGTCGGGCCAAGCTACTTGTCTGATATCTCAGTATAATCTTCCAAAAAAATAAGTGCTTTCTTCGCTTAATCCTTGGTTTTCTCTGTCAAAATAATGCTTATAGAAAAGTTGCGGCTCCCTTGGTTCGGATGAGGGGGTCAAGTTGCAGGAGGCGTTTCCGTCCCCCGTTTGCTTGACGCTTGTCCCTGACCCTGTTACCTTATTTCAGGCGGAGACATTACAGGCCGAGGAGGTGTAATTATGAAACGCAGCGATGCCTTGCGGGTGCTTGCCAGGGCCAAACCCGAATTGGCGAAACGCTTCGGGGTTATCCGGCTGGTTTTGTTCGGTTCCATGGCCCGTGATGAAGTGCGTCCGGACAGCGATGTGGATGTGTTGGTTGCCTTCGATGGCCCGGCTACTTCGCAACGCTATTTCGGGGTGCAGTTTTATCTTGAAGACGCTCTGGGTTACTCGGTGGACCTGGTTACCGAAAAGGCTTTGCGCCCGGAACTGCGGCCGTTTATTGAGCGGGAGGCGATCAGTGTCTGAACGGGAATGGCGATTTTATCTGGACGACATGATCGATTTTGCCGAAAAGGTGCTTGCCTACACGGCAGGACTTGATCAGCCGGGTTTCGTCTCAAGCGGCCTTACCTATGACGCCACGGCGCGGAACCTTGAGCTGCTTGGCGAGGCGGCCTCCCGTATTCCCGCTGAAATCCGCGAATCCGCGTCCGAGATCCCCTGGCGCCAGATTATCGCCACCCGCAACCGGTTGATCCATGCCTATCTCGGCATCGACAACGACATCCTGTGGAACATCATCGAGCAGGACATCCCCCTCCTTCTCCCGCAACTGAAGAACCTGAAAAGCCGTTTCGCGTAATAAGGAAAACTAGCGGCAACTAAGGGGCCAAATCTTTATTCTTGATACACGCTCGTCTCTTTTCTAGTGGCAGGCAAAGATTTGACCCCAGAAGATGCACTCGTCTCTTTTCTAGTGGCAAGCAAAGATTTGACCCCAGAAGATGCAGACCCCAGAAAGCGAAAATCTTTCACCCCCGTAAGGAAATTTCCCACAATGGACATCCCACGGATATTCAACATCACTGAAAGTGCTCACCGCATCCACAACCCGATCACACCCGAAAAGCTCGCCACTCTCGGCGCGGCGCTGCGTCTGGAATCGGGAGCCCGAGTGCTCGACCTCGGCAGCGGTTCGGGGGAAATGCTGTGCACCTGGGCACGCGATCACGGCGTCATCGGCACCGGCATCGACATGAGCCGGTTGTTCACCGAGCAAGCGAAACTCCGTGCTGAAGAACTCGGCGTCGCCCATCAAGTCACGTTCATCCATGGCGATGCTGCCGGCTATGTCTCTGACGAGAAGGCCAGTGTGGCAGCCTGTGTCGGCGCCACTTGGATCGGTGGGGGTGTCGCCGACACTATCGAGCTTCTGGCGCGGAGCCTGCGCACCGGAGGGATCATCCTCATCGGCGAGCCCTTCTGGCGGCAGTTGCCGCCGACGGAAGATGTTGCCAGGGGGTGTCTTGCCAGCTCAATCTCCGACTTTCGCATGCTTCCGGAACTTCTCGCGTTTTTCGGCCGCCTTGGCTACGACGTCGTGGAAATGGTTCTGGCTGACCAAGACGGCTGGGACAGATACGAGGCGGCAAAATGGCTCACCATGCGCCGATGGCTTGAAGCCAATCCCGACGACGAGTTAGCCAAAGAGGTTCGAGCCAAACTGACCTCGGAACCCGAGCGCTATGCCGCTTACACGCGTGAATACCTGGGCTGGGGTGTGTTCGCGCTGATGCCGCAGTGAAGCGTTGCATAATTCCGATAATTCAGGGGGCGTCTTACTTGATTATTCGGTACAGCTTTCAGGCAGCCAGATGCTGGATGTTGGCGAGTTGATGGGCGATGGCCTCCCTGGCCTCCCGCACTGCATATTCATCCTGCAAGCCCATCCAGAACTGGACCGAGGTTCCAAATGCCTGGGCCAGACGAAGAGCGGTATCCGCCGTCACGGAACGCCTCCCCAGGACAATTTCATTGATGCGACGCGGCGGCACACCGATGGCGCGGGCCAATCCATTTTGGCTGATCTGCATCGGTTTGAGAAATTCCTCAAGCAGGATTTCGCCGGGGTGTATGTTTTTTAGTTTTTTCATATGATCGCACCTCGTCGCGTTGCTGTTCAATGATAATCCACGATTTCAACCCTGGACGGGCCGCGCTCCGTCCAGACAAAACAGATCCGCCACTGGTCATTGATGCGGATGCTGTGTTGTCCCTTGCGTTCATTCCTGAGAGGCTCCAGCCGGTTTGCGGGAGGAATGCGCAAATCATCCAAGGTTTGAGCCTTGTCGAGTATAAAGAGCTTGCGCAGCGCAACCTGCTGCATATCCCGTGGCAGTCGACGGGAAACCTCGCCATGCCAAATCTTTTCCGTCTCTCCGCAATAGAAATCAAGAATCATGAAATACTATAACGCAGAGGGTTATATAACGTCAAGGGTTATGGGGTTTCATCAAGAAATGGACAGGCGACAACAGGGCAACCAAGGGGTTGATCTTTCCCTGTTTTACTCCTGCGTCAGTAACGATCAAGCCGGTTCCGTCGCCTGTGTCGTAGAACCAGCAGATTTTTTTGCTTGTCCAAATCATGGTAAAATATCACCTTCTCATGAAGGAACTGTGTGCGTGATGCTACGGAGGAAGTCATGGCAAACCTGCAAGTAAAAGGGATTGATGACGGTCTGTGCGAACAACTGAAAAGACTGGCAACGGCTGAAAACAGATCGGTGAGTCAGGAGATCATCTTTCTGGTCAAGGCGCATCTTTCTTCGCAGAAGACTCGCCGTGCCATGCCGTCTCCGGCCGAGGTGCTGCTGCAATTGTCCGGTTCATGGGAAGACTCCAGGCCGGCCGGTGAGATTGTCGCCGAAATCAAATAGTCGTTTTTGTTGGGCAACGATCTAACATCAAAGCTGGTCCAGCGGGTATGCAGGGCCTTGGGGTCTCAAACTCACCGCCACGATTGCCCACTGAGCTAAAAACAAGTTGCGTCTATCCTTGGGTATGTTTATACTTTGTGTAAATCTTACTGGAGGCAACATAATGGCCGAAGCGATACTCAATATCAAGCACTGGGGTAACAGTCTTGGCGTCCGTCTGCCCGCCGCCGTGGCACGCGAGGCGCATTTGTACGAGGATCAACAGGTGCGGGTAACGGTGGAGGAAGGCAAGGTCATTATTTCTCCGATCCAGGATGCCACCCTCACCCTCAAGCAACGGCTGGAGCGTTACAAGCCGGAACACCACGGCGGGGAAGTGATGCAGGGCACGGAAAAGCTTGGGGCCGAAAAATGGTAGCGGCAAAACGCGGGTGGGTGCCGGCCCGTCAGGAGATCATCTGGATCGACTGCAATCCCCAGGCCGGCCGCGAAATGCGCGACATCCATCCTTTTTTGGTTCTTTCTCCCCGGGAGTTCAATGACCGTACCTCCCTGGTTATCGGCCTGCCCATGACCACCGCAGAATATAACGCCGATAACCCCTTCGCGGTCGCCGTTGGCCCGGTCCCCAAAGCTGACGTCAACAAAACCAGCTATGTGCTTTGCCATCAGCCAAAATCTTTCGACTGGCGTGCCCGTCAGGCCACTCCCCACCCCGCCGCCAAAGTGGCGGACGCCCGCTTCGCCGAAGTATGCGCGCTTTTGAACCAAATTCTCCAGTTGATCTGAAGTCCGTGATCTGTCGGGCGCATTACGGCATGGCAGACTTCTGGCCATTGCCACTGAGCGAATTCCGGGGACATTACCTGTTCCCGCGCCAACCAGCCGCCTGCAATAGTATCGTCTCCCTTGCGATGGATTTTCCGCGCAGATTTGTTGCTTGACAACCTGGCTTTGGCACAGTATCTTTGTCCGTTTTCCGGCCCGGAGAGGGTGAGGTGTGTCTTTTTTCAGGAATTATCGCGGCTGCCGGGCTTTCCCGCAGCATGCTTGAGTGATTGAATGTTTGAGTCGCTTTCAGACCGGTTACATGATGTTTTTAAACAGCTTCGCGGCCACGGCAGGCTGACCGAGGAAAACATCCAGGAGGCGCTGCGCGAAGTGCGCATGGCCCTGCTGGAAGCCGACGTCAATTTCAAGGTTGCCAAGGAGTTTGTCGCCACTGTCGCCGAGAAGGCGATCGGCCAGGAAGTTGTTGGTTCCCTGGCCCCTGGCCAGCAGGTGGTCAAGGTTGTTCACGACCAGTTGGTCGAGTTGTTGGGCGGGCAGACCGCCACCCTCAATCTCAGTGGCCGTCAGCCCGTAGTTATTATGATGGTGGGTCTGCAGGGTTCCGGCAAGACCACCACCTCCGGCAAGCTGGCCAAGCTGCTGCAGGGCAAGGGGCGCAAGCCGTACCTGGTGCCTGCCGACGTCTACCGGCCAGCGGCCATTGACCAGTTGACCATTCTCGGCAAAAGCCTCGGAGTGGAGGTGCATCCTTCCAGCACCGATCAGGATCCGGTGGCCATTTGCCGCCAGGCTGTGCATGCCGCCCAGAGCGGCGGCTATGATACACTGATTATCGACACCGCCGGCCGGCTCCATGTGGATCAGGAGCTCATGGGTGAGCTGGCCCGGATCAAGGACGCGGTTGAGCCCGCCGAGATTTTGTTCGTGGCCGACGCCATGACCGGCCAGGACGCGGTGACGGTTGCTGAAAAATTTAATCTCGATCTTGCCATCAGCGGCGTGGTCCTGACCAAGATGGATGGCGATGCCCGCGGCGGCGCGGCCCTGTCCATCAAGAAGGTGACCCAGCGGCCCATCAAGTTCGTCGGCATGGGCGAAGGGCTCGACGCCTTGGAGCCGTTCCATCCGGACCGCGTTGCCTCCCGGATTTTGGGCATGGGCGATGTGCTCACCCTGATCGAAAAGGCCGAGGCCGCGGTCGATAAGGACAAGGCGGAAAAACTCGCCAAGAAGCTCAAGAAAGAGGGGTTTTCCCTGGAGGATTTTCTTGAGCAGATCCAGCAGATCAAGAAAATGGGCAGCCTGGAGCAGATCATGGGCATGATCCCGGGGATGAGCCGGATCAAGCAGCTCAAGGACATGCCCAAGCCCGATGAAAAGGAACTGGTCAAGGTGGAGGCGGTCATCAACTCCATGACCATCAAGGAGCGCCGCAACCACGCCATCCTCAACGCGAATCGCAGAACGCGCATCGCCAAGGGGAGCGGGACCACGGTGCAGGACGTGAACAAGGTCATCAAGAGCTACACGGAAATGCTCAAGATGATGAAGCAGATGAGCGGCAAGCCCGGCGGACTGGGCGCCTTTGTCGGCGGGCCGAAGAAAAAGAAACGGCCCAAGGGGCTGTTCCGGTAGGTCCGTCTTTATATTTGAATACGCACAGGACGCCCACGGGTGGTCTGTCAAAAAAAGTTGAATAACCCACAGGAGGAAACATTACATGGCAGTACGGATTCGTTTGACCAGAATGGGCCGCAAGAAGAAACCTTTTTACCGCATTGTCGTAGCCAACGCCGAGGCGTGCCGCGATGGGCAGTTTCTTGAAGTGGTCGGCACCTACGACCCTTGCAAGCAGCCCGCCGAGGTTATTGTCAAGCAGGACCGGATTCAGGTCTGGCTCGACAAGGGCGCCCTGCCTTCCGATACGGTGAAGAGCTTGCTTGCCAAGACCGCCAAAGTGGCGGAATAAGAATCCATGAAGGATCTGGTCGCATTCATAGCCACTTCATTGGTGGATGATCCCGCCTCCGTCCAGGTTACCGAAACGGAAGGCGATGGCGCCGTTGTCCTTGAGTTGCGGGTAGCCAAGGAGGATCTTGGCAAGGTGATCGGAAAACAGGGGCGGACCGCCAGGGCCATCCGTTCGATGCTTTCCGCCACCGCAGGCAAGGATAACCGCAAGGCTCGCCTCGAGATAGTGGAGTAGGATTTTTGGAAATCCTTGATGTCGGGGTTGCCCATTGCGGGCAGATTGCGGTGGGCAAGGTTGTCAAGGCCCATGGCATCAAGGGTGAACTCAAGGTCTACCCTTTTTCCGGCAATCCCGATGATTTTCGCGGCTATACGCTGTTGACCCTGGTTGAAACGGCTCATGGCCTTACACGATCGTATGCGGTCGAGAAGAGCCGTCCCTTGGGGAATCTCGTACTCCTTGAGCTTGCCGGCCTTTCCGGCAGAAGCGCGGCCGAAGCGTTGCGCGGCTGGGAAGTGCGGATCGACCGGGAACTTCTGCCGAGTCGTGGGCCGGAAACCTTTTACTGGCATGAGCTGGTTGGGTTGCCGGTGATCAGCGACGGAGGGCGGGAGCTTGGCCGGATCACCTCGCTTCTGGCCACTCCAGCCCATGATATTCTGGTGATTACCGGAGGGGGGGCCGAGTATCTGATCCCGGCGATTGATGCCTGTGTTGCCGGGCTTGCGCCGGATGGCAAGGCGCTGATAGTCACGCCGCCGCCGGGCTTGCTGGAAATGAACGCGGGTGGGACGCCGGGCGATGCACACTGAAGCAATCGCGGGCGAAACCATTCGTTTTGATGTCCTGACGATTTTCCCGGAGCTGCTGGATTCTCCGCTCAAGGAGGGGATAATCCGCAGGGCCCAGGAAGCCGGGCAGATAGGAGTTTTCTGCCACAATATCCGGGAGTATGCGCTGGACAAGCATGCCATGACCGACGACCGCCCCTTTGGCGGCGGGGAAGGCATGGTGATGAAACCGGAGCCTTTGGCCGCCGCGGTGCAGGCGGTGCAGGAAATGGCCCCGCAACCGGGGAGGGTGATCCTCCTGAGCCCCCAGGGGCGGCCCTATACTCAGAGTGTTGCCCAAGAGCTGGCCGGGCAGGCGCGGTTGCTTCTGGTGTGCGGACGCTATGAAGGGGTGGATGAACGCTTTGCCGCCCGCTATGTGGATGAGGAAATCTCCATCGGCGACTATATCCTCACCGGTGGGGAATTGGCGGCCATGGTCCTCATCGATTCCATCACCAGGCTGAGGCCGGGGGTGTTGGGATGTGCCGATTCCGCGGACTATGACACCTTCAGCCGGGGCGGGCTCAAGTATCCGCAGTATACGCGGCCCAGGCTTTTTGAGGGCGTAGCAGCGCCGGAGGTGCTTTTTTCCGGGGATCACGGGGCAGTGGCCCAGTGGCGGCTCATTGCCGCGGTTGAGCGAACCTTGGCCAAACGGCCGGATCTTGTTGCCCGGATGCGTTTTAGCCCCGACGAGTTAAAGATCTTACAACGGCAGGGACTTCTTGCCAAACTGCGGGAGAGCGGCTGGAATAGCAGGCCGGAGAATTAGTCATTCAATTAGTCATTCAACACGATGTGCAATGCTTAGGAGCCGTTACGAAATAATTATGGCAGAGACCATTTCGTTACGGCTCCTTATGCCGGTGACTGCTTTCCGATGTTGCGGCCAGTTGTGAAGGACGGCCCGGAGCAACCCGTGCTGCGGCTCGATCTGGCCCTGGTCCATTATCCGGTCTGTAACAAGAACGGCGAGACCATCGGCTCGGCGGTGACCAATCTGGACCTGCATGATATTGCCAGGGCAGGCAGGACCTTTGGCATCGACGCCCTGTACATTGTCACTCCTTTTGCCGACCAGCAGGCGCTGGTCAGGGATATTCTGGCGCACTGGCAGACAGGGCACGGGGCGACATATAACCCGAAACGCAAGGACGCCCTGGCTCTGGTGCGGGTTTGCACCGATCTGGCAGAGATGTACGAACTGGTGAAGGCGAAATGGCAGCAAAGGCCGACAGTCCTTGCCACCAGCGCCAAGCCGCACGGCAATCAACTGGATTACGTGGAAGCGCGGCAGCGGATTTTTGCCGGGGAGCCGCATCTGATCTTGTTCGGCACCGGCTGGGGCATGACGCCGGAAGTTTTTGCCGAGGTCGATGCGCTGCTGCCTCCCATTGTCGGATATGGCCAATATAATCATCTCTCTGTCCGGTCGGCCGCGGCCATCGTTCTGGACCGAGTGTTAGGTAAGCATTGAAAAAACAGTGTGGGCGTGTATAATGGCCCAGTGGAATCCGTTCTCATAAAGGGTTGAAAGAGGAAAAACTATGAACATCATTGAGCAGATGGAACAAGAGAATATGCGGCATGACATGCCGGACTTTCGTCCCGGCGATACCGTTAAAGTGCATATCCGGATCATCGAAGGCAACAAGGAAAGGACCCAGCTTTTTCAGGGGGTTGTTATCCGCCGCCGCAAAGGGGTCATGGGGGCCAGCGTCACCGTCCGCAAGATCTCCCATGGGATCGGCGTGGAGAAAACCTTCCCCTTGTGTTCTCCCAGGGTCGACAAGATCGAGCTGGTGAGCGAGGGCCGAGTCCGTCGTTCGCGTCTGTACTACCTGCGCAACCTGCGCGGCAAGGCAGCGAGAATCAGGGAAAAAGGCATCAACTAGCCATTGCGCATTGCCCGGAGCAGGAAAGGCCATATGCGCCTGTGCTCCGGGATTTGTCTCGCTTCGCCATTGCTGGGCCACGGGTAACCGTGGCCCTTTTATTCGTGGTTCTTTCGGGTCATCACAAGGTGGTGCGTCTTGCCCAAGGCGATAACACTGTGGCCAGCTTCCCTGGCTGGCGACACCTTTGCCATTGAACGATCTCTGATCAGCCAGGGTTACGCCACCGTGGCCGGGACCGACGAAGCAGGACGCGGCCCGCTGGCCGGGCCGGTGGTGGCCGCCTGCGTCATTCTTCCGCCCCGCTGCGAGTATCAGCAATTTCAGGATTCAAAAAAATTGAGCGCCAAAACCCGCGGGGAGCTGGCGCATCGGCTTGTTGCCCTCGGGGCCGGAATCGGGGTGGGCATCGTTTCCGCGGAGGAGATCGACCGGCTCAATATCCTGCAAGCCTCCCTGCTGGCCATGCGAAAGGCGGTGGAAACGCTTCCTTCCCTGCCTGACTTCCTGCTGGTTGACGGCAAATTCACCGTGCCCATGGCCGTGGCGCAACAGGCCTTGGTCAAAGGCGACTCGCGCAGCGCCTCCATCTCCGCCGCTTCCATTGTTGCCAAGGTGACTCGGGATGCGATCATGGAGCAGTTCCATCTTGAATACCCCCAGTATAACTTCGCCAGGCACAAGGGGTATCCCACTGCCGAGCATCGGAGGATTATCCGGGAAATCGGACCCTGTCCCATCCATCGCTTGAGCTTCAAGCCGGTGCGCGATTGTTCAGCAAGCTGAAGGCCGCAGGCACGGTCTCCGTCGGGCAGCAGGGGGAATCGCTTGCCTGCCAATATCTTGCCCGGCTGGGCTATCGGGTTATTGCCAGGAACTATCGCACCAAATTGGGGGAGATCGACATTGTAGCCGAGAATCAGGGAACCCTGGTGTTTGTCGAGGTGAAGACCCGGCGCGGCCATCAGTGCGGCCATCCCTTTGAAGCGGTGACCCCGGCCAAGTGTCGGCAGATTTCCAAGGCCGCCTTGCAGTATCTGGCCGAGACGGGCAGGGAGGCGCATCCGGCCCGTTTTGACGTTGTGGCCATAACCATTGCCGGCGAGGCTGAGCCGGTGTTTGAGCTGGTGAAAAACGCCTTTGATCTGAGCTATGGAGAATGACGGTGCAACCTGGAGCTGAGGCAAAATCCCTTCCCCTGGGCATTACCATGGGCTGTCCGGTGGGCATCGGGCCGGAGATTATCCTGCGCTTTTTTGCCCGGGGTGGTTCTGCCGGGTGGCCGGTGGTCATCGGCGACGGAGGGGTATTGCGCCGCTGCGGCGCCGCCCTTGGCATCGGGATCCCGGTGGTGGAATGGCAGCCTGGTGCGCCCTGCCTGCCCAAGGCGATCAATGTGCTTTCCCTGTCCGATCTCGGCGAAGGACTGTGCTGGGGAAACCCCACCGCTGAAACCGGCCGGGCCATGGGGCGTTATATCGAGGAAGCGGTGCGGCTTGTCCAGGGCGACCACCTGGCCGGGCTGGTGACCTGTCCCATCAGCAAGGGGGCGCTCAAGGGTGGTGGCTACCGGTTTCCCGGCCATACCGAGATGTTGGCCGAGCTTTGCCAGGCGCAGGATTATGCCATGATGATGGCGGGCGCCACGCTCAAGGTCACCCTGGTCTCCATTCATCAACCCCTGGCCGAGGTGCCCGGGGCCATTACCCGGGAATCGGTGCTGCGGATGATCACCATCACCGGTCGGGCGCTGCGGAATGATTTCGGCGTGGAACACCCCCGGCTGGCCGTGGCGGGATTGAATCCCCACGCCGGGGAAGGCGGCATGTTCGGCCAAGAGGAGCTACGGGTTATCGCTCCGGCTGTGGCGGATGGCCGGCGGGATGGTTGGCTGGTCGAGGGGCCGTTTCCGCCGGACACGGTATTTCACAAGGCCGCGGCCGGGCAGTTTGACGCGGTGGTCTGCATGTACCACGATCAGGGTTTGATCCCCTTCAAGCTCCTGCATTTCACCGACGGGGTGAATGTAACCCTGGGGCTGCCCATTGTCCGGACCTCGGTGGATCACGGCACGGCCTATGATATCGCGGGTAAGGGGGTGGCCGAGCCCGCGAGTTTGGCCGCCGCGGTTGCCATGGCCGAGATTATTGTTGCCAACAGAAAAAAAAGCGTAGGGCTGAAAGCTGCAGATGATACGCGGTAGAGGGTGTTCAGGAATGGAACGAAAAGGCGTACTCATCGCGTTTGAAGGAATCGACGGGACCGGCAAGACCACCCAGATTGCGCTGCTGGCCGAGGCCTTGCGCCAACGCGGCTTGAGCGTGGTTGTGACCCGTGAGCCCACCGATGGGCAGTATGGCCGTAAAATCAGAGAGTTGTATAAAAACCGCAAAAGCGTCACCCCGGAAGAGGAACTGATCCTGTTCCTTGATGACCGGCGCGAGCATGTGGAGCAGGTCATCGCTCCGGCTTTGGCCAAAGGCCAGGTGGTGCTCACCGACCGGTACTATTATTCCACCGCCGCCTATCAGGGCGCGGCCGGGCATGATCCGCAAAAAATCATCGCGGCAAATGAATTGTTTGCTCCGGTGCCGGATATGGTTATTATGCTTGAGGCGCCTGTGTCTCTTGGGGTGCATCGGGTGCAGAAGCTCCGCGGCGAGACCCTGAACGATTTCGAACAGGAAGGGGCCTTGGCCCGGGTGGCTGATATCTTTGCCGGCCTCGCCGGGGCCAATATCCGGCGCATTGATGGAACAGCGGACGCCCAAGCCGTTCATGCCCTGGTCATGGCAGCCGTTGTCGAGCTTTTTTGAGCGGGAAGGGGATTGTTTCCCCGGCGGATGAAACTTCGGGAAAGAAAATCATGGCTTGGCTCAGGGCTCTGGGTCTACAGGGAGAAACCGTTATGCTGAAGCGTCTGTTGATTGCCGGTGGCTTGGCCCTGTGCTGCCTGTCGTGCGCCCCGGTCATTCAAGGGGTGCCCGGGCAGCCGCCCTTTGCCGCGGAACTCGAACCCTATGAAGAAGCGGTGGACAAGGGGTGCGCGTATTTTAATTTTCTGTGGGGCAAGTCGGCGGAGATTGAGGGGAATTATGAGGAGGCGATCTACGCCTACAAACAGGCCCTGGTGTGCGACCGCATGGCCGGCCATGTCATGCGCTCCCTCGCCTCGCTGCTTGTCAAAACCGGACAACGGGAGCAGGCGGTTGAATGGGTGAACAAGCTCATCGCCCTGAACCCCAAGGATTCGGAAACCCGGGCGCTCCTTGCCAATCTTTACAGCATCATGGAGCGGCATGGGGAGGCCATTGAAATATATCAGGCCATCCTGGTTGATGATCCGCACAACTTCAATGTCCGTCTCCTACTCGGCGGACTGTATGCCAGGGTTGGTAACTACGCCAAGGCGCGGGAGGTTCTGGAAAAACTGACGGAGCTCAACCCGGATTCCTACGCCGGTTTTTATTATCTTGCCAAGCTCTATCAGGAGATGCGCCTTTTCGGCGCAGCGTCCGCGGCTTTTGAAAAAGCCCTGGCTCTCAACTGGTCGCCGATGCTGGCCCATGAGGCGGCGGAATTGTATGTGCGGGAAAAGCGGGATTCCGAGGCCATTGCCCTCTACGGCAGGATCCTGGAAGAAGACCCGGCCGACGAGCGGGCCAGGAGTTTTTTGGCAAATGTGTATTTCCGGCAGGGCGAGGTGGGGAAGGCGTTGGCTGAAATGGAGAAAATGCGGGATATCTCGGCCAATCCGGCCAGGATCGAGCTTGCCATCGCCCGGATTCTTCTCGATGCGGACAGGCGCCCCGAGGCCGTCACCCGGCTGAAGGCGCTTCTCAAGGAAGATCCCCAGTCAGACGCAGCCAGGGCTCTGTTGATCCTGGCCTATTACCAGCAGGGCGATCTTGCCGGAGCCAAGAAGCTTCTTCGCCAGGTACGTCCCCCCAGCCCGGCCTATGAGGAATCGGTTCTCATGCTGGCCAGGATTCTGCAGGAGGAAAAGGACTTCCCCGGCGCGGAAAAGGCGCTGCGGCAGGCCATGGAGGACAAGCAGCACCGGCGGCTTAATTTTTATGTGGCCCTGGCAATGCTTTACGCGGGCGAGAAGAAGATTGACAAGGCCCACGGGGTGTTCACCAAGGCCTTTGCCGATTTTCCCGACACTGTGGAAGCGCGTTACGAGTACGCCCTGTTTCTCCATAAGCTGGATGACACGGCCGGAGCCATGCGCGAAATGGAAGAGGTGCTGAAGCGGGAGCCGAAAAATGCCCGGGCTCTGAACTATGTGGGATATACCTGGGCCGAGGAGGGAAGGAATCTGCAAGAGGCCAAGGCGTATATCGAGCAGGCCATTCTCCAGTTGCCCAAGGATGGCTTTGTCCGCGACAGTCTGGGGTGGGTCTATTATCAACTTGGGGATTTTCCGGCCGCGGTCCGGGAGCTTGAGCTGGCTGTGGCGCTCTCCCCCGAGGATCCGACGATATACGAGCATCTTGGCGATGCCTATCTGAAAAACAACGACAGGCCAAAGGCTCGCCAGGCCTATGTGAAAGCCCTGGAACTCCACGAGGAGGAAAGCAAGAAGGAGGTTGTTCGCCGCAAGCTGGAGTCCTTGTCTTCCGGGGATAATCATTCCGGCGGCTCGAAATGACTCGGACCCTTGTTCGCGCCTTGTGGGGGGGGCTTGGTGTTCTTCTGCTCTTTGCCGGCGGCTGCGCCACCCTGCCGGCCACCCGGCCGCTGGATGCGTTGCAGCAACAGGAAGCCGTGGCCCGGTTCCGCGAAGCCATGGCGGGGCAGCAGGAGTGCTCCTGCTGCCTTGATGCTCAGGTGCGGCTTTCGTTGAAATCCCTGGTGCAGAGTGGCACGATCTCCGGTTTTGTCCAAGCCAAGGCGCCCTCGTATGTGAAATTCACCGGCCTCAATCCCCTGGGGCAGCCCATGATGTTTCTGGTCACGGACGGCACTTTTTTCCGGTATATCGCAGTGCCGGAAGGCAAGGGATATGAGGGGCTGGTCACCGCCGCCGCCTTTAAGAAATATGCCCCCCGGGGTTTTGATCCGGCCCACGGTTTTTTTTGGCTTGCAGGCAGACTGGCCCCTGAAACGCTGCGGATTTTTTCCGTGGCCCAAGATCCGGAAGGGCGCGGTCTGTGGCTGGAACTCGCCTACGCCGCGGACGCTTCCGGCGGCGAGCCGCTCCGGCGGCATGTGCTTTTTGATTCGACGCAACAGGTGATTCTGCGGCATCTGGTTGCAGGGTCCGACGGCCGGATCATGGTCGATGTTTGGTATGACGACTATGCGCCGGCCTCCGAAGGTGGATCGGACAATTGCCGAATGCCGGGGCTGATCAGGATCCACGCCAACCATAACGGCGCGTTCATGGAGCTTGTCCTTGGAGATTGGCTGCCTGATGCCGGCTTCAGCGCGAACGATTTTCAGGTGGATCTGCCTTTAGGTTTCACTGTAGTGCCTGTTGAATAGTGCTTGCTGTTTAGGTGCAGGCCACCACGCGCTGATTTTCCAACTCTCTGATTTTCTCGCCAAGACGCAGAGACCGCAAAGAAAAACTGTTTTTCAATATGTTCTCTTTGCGCGCTTGGCGTCTCTGCGAGATTTTTTGAGTTGTTAAGAATCCCCGGCATTTTAACGATCATCCGGTCACGATGGCCTGGTTTTGTTTAGGAATTACTGATGAATAACGAGATAGACGCCCTGCTCCCGCAGGTACGGCAGCCCAGCAGGTATGGCGGCAATGAGCTGCATGTGGTGAAAAAGGAGTGGGACTCCGTTTCCCTCCGCATGGTGCTGGCCTTCCCGGACCTCTACGAGCTGGGCATGTCCCACCAGGGCTTGCAGATCCTCTACCATATCGTCAACGCCCGGGAGAATCTGGTGGCCGAACGGGTCTATACCCCGGACCGCGATCTGGAGGAGCTGCTTCGCAGCCACCGGCTGCCCCTTTTTTCCCTAGAGTCGCAGCGGCCGGTGGCGGATTTTGACATCCTCGGCATCACCTTGCCCTATGAACTCTGCTACACCAATATCCTCACCATCCTTGACCTGGCTCAGCTGCCCTTCCGCAGTGCGGACCGGAGTGCTGCGCACCCCCTGGTCATCGGCGGTGGGCCCTGCGCCTTCCATCCCGAGCCGGTGGCGGATTTCTTTGACGCCATTCTCCTGGGAGACGGGGAGGAGGCGGTGCTGGAAATCGCCGAGGCGGTTCGCGCGGCCAAGGAAAGAGGGGATGACCGGCCGACGGTGCTGGAGCGGCTCGGCCGCATTCAGGGGGTGTATGTCCCCTCCTTTTTTGAGCCGCGTTACGACGATGGCGGCAAGTTTCTCGGCATGCAGACGCTTTCCGGCAATGGCGTGGTGCGGCGGCGGATTCTTGCCGACCTGGAAGGGGCCACCATCGAGCAGCCCCCCTTGGTGCCGCTTACCCGGATCGTCCATGACCGGCTCGGCCTGGAGATCGCCCGGGGCTGCACCCGTGGCTGCCGGTTTTGTCAGGCGGGCATGATCTACCGGCCGGTGCGGGAACGCACCCCGGAAAAGATCTTTGCCATGGCCGAAAAAGGCATTGCCGAGGGCGGCTTCGAGGAGCTGGCCCTGCTCTCGCTTTCCACCGGCGATTATTCCTGCCTGAGCGAGCTGTTGGTCCGGTTGATGAATCGTTTTGCAAAGGAGCATGTCTCCGTGTCCCTGCCGTCCTTGCGGGTGGGCACCCTTACCCCGGCGATCATGGAGCAGATCAAGCGGGTGCGCAAGACCGGTTTTACCCTGGCCCCGGAGGCGGGCACCGACCGGTTGCGCAGGGTGATCAACAAGGGGATCACCGAGGAAGACCTGATGACCACGGCGGATGCAGCCTACGGTCTGGGCTGGAAACTGATCAAGCTCTACTTCATGTTCGGGTTGCCCACCGAAACCGAGGAGGACGTGGCCGCGATCCCGGCCCTGGCCCAGAAGGTACTCAAGGCCGGAAAAGGGGGCAATTGCCGGGTGAACGTCAGCGCAGCCACCTTTGTGCCCAAGCCCCATACCGCGTTTGAGCGCGAGCCGCAGCTCTCCATGGAAGAAGGCTATGCGCGGATGGATGGTATCAAGAAACGGCTGTACGGCAAGAACTGCACCCTGAAGCGGCATGATCCCCGGATGAGTTATCTGGAAGGGGTTTTTTCCCGGGGCGACCGCCGCCTGAGCCGGTTGCTGGAGGAGGCCTGGCAGCGGGGCGCGCGCATGGATGCCTGGTCCGAGCATTTTGATCTGCATCGCTGGCAGGAGGCTGCCGTGGCCTGCGGGCTGGAGCTGGACGGATATCTGCGCCGGAGGGATGCGGATGAGCCGCTCCCCTGGCAGCATCTCGGCATCGGGGTCCGGAGCGATTTTTTTGCCGAGGAATACGCTAAGGGATTGCGGGAAGAGTATACCCCGGACTGCCGGGTGCACGGCTGCCAGCAATGCGGGGTCTGCGACCTGAAGATTCTCAAGCCCGTGGTGCACCGCCGCAAGGTCGAGGAGGTCGGTCCGGAGGCGGCGGCATGTGAGACGCCCCAGCCGGAGGCCTCTCCGGCAAAACAGGCCGTTCGACCGCATTTTGTCTACAAGCTCACCTATTCCCGTTTGGGCAATGCCAGGCTGCTCAGTCATCTGGAGCTGCTTCAGGTCTTTTTCCGCGCCTTCAGCCGGGCCAAGCTGTCGCTGAATTTTTCCCAGGGGTTCAACCCGACTCCCAAGGTTTCCTTCAGCCCGGCTCTGCCCCTGGGCACGGAAAGTCTGGCCGAGTTTGTTCTCGTTGATCTCTCGGAGCCGCTGGCTGATCTTGGCGGTTTTGTGCCTGCGATGAACAGGCAACTCCCCGAGGGACTGGTCGTGACCCAAGCCGTGCTTGCGGGCAAGGAGCATGCAGGCACCATGGTCACCACCTACCACATCCGCTTGCAAACATTGCCCGCCCAGGCGGAGCTGGACCGGGTCATGGCCCAGGAGGCTCTGCCGGTGGTGGTTCTGCGCAAGGGACAGAAAAGGCAGCTCGATCTGCGGCCCCTGCTCCATGGCCTGCGGCTGACCCCGGAGGGCCAGTTGGAGGTCTCCGTGTTCAGCGCGCCCGGACAGCCGGGGGGCAAGCCGGTGGAGGTTGCGAGCAAACTGTTTGGCCTGCCCGAGGAAGAGGCGCGCCGGGCCAGGGTTTTGAAGGTGTCGAGCGAGCCGTATTTTGGCAGTGAACACTGATGGGCCGCTGATTGTAAACAATATAGAAAAGAAAACGTAACGGTTCTGCGTCGTTGCGGGATGAGTTTTTTTAATTTTTCTGTCTGGTGAGTGTTATGCCTACCGAACTGCTGATCAACGCCACACCCTACGAGATCCGGATTGCCCTGGTGGAACACGGCAATCTGGTGGAGTTTTACCTGGAGCAGCCCCGGGAGAAGGGGCTGGTGGGCAACATTTACCGGGGCAGAGTTGTCCGGGTGCTCTCCGGCATGCAGGCGGCCTTTGTGGATATCGGCCTGGAGCGCACCGGTTTTCTCTATGTGGATGATGTCCATATCTCCACCGACGACTTTGAAAAGCGGTTGGCCAAGTGCGATCGCCACGACGAATGTGCCGGAACCGGCTGCTGCGGCAACGAGAACCCGGATTCCCTCTGCCGGCGCACCCCAGGTCTGAACATCGGAGATCTGCTCACCGAGGGGCAGAACATCCTGGTGCAGATCTGCAAGGAGCCCCTCGGCACCAAGGGGGCGAGGCTGACCTGCAATATCACCCTGCCCTGCAGGAATCTGGTCTTCATGCCCATGACCGATCATATCGGGATCTCGCGCAAGATCGAAGACGAAACCGTCCGCAATCAGCTCCGGCAGGACATTGAATCCCTGCGCCCCGCCGGCACCGGCTTCATCGTCCGGACCGTGGCCGAGAACGCAACCAACGAGGATCTTGAGGCGGATATGGAGTTTCTCCTCCATACCTGGGGGGAGATTCAGGATATTGGGGTCAAGGCCGCAGTCCCCAGCCTGGTGTACGAGGATCTCGACATCACCCTGCGGGTGGTGCGCGATATCTTTTCCCCGGAGGTGGAGCGGGTTGTGGTCGATGATCCGAAGACCTTCAACCGGGTGCAGCAGTTCGTAGAGACCTTTGCCCCGCGCTTGAATGGCCGGGTGCAGCTTTCGGAAAGCCCGATTCCCCTGTTTGACAGCCACGGTGTCGAGATGGACATCAACCGGGCGCTCGATAAAAAGATCTGGCTGCGCTGCGGCGGCTACATCATCATCGAAACCACCGAGGCCCTCACGGTCATCGACGTGAACACCGGCCGGTATGTGGGCAAAAGCGGGCTTGAGGAGACCATCTTCAAGACAAACATGGAGGCGGTCAAGGAGATCGCCTATCAGCTCCGGCTGCGCAATATTGGCGGGATTATCATTGTCGATTTCATCGACATGGAAGAAGAGGCCCACCGGGAAGAGGTCTTTTCCGCCTTCAAGGAGGCGGCTAAAAAGGACAAGAGCCGGATCAATATCCTCCGGGTTTCCGAGTTCGGCCTGGTGCAGATGACCCGCAAACGCAACCGGGAGGATTTGCGGCATATGATGTGCGAGCCCTGCCTCTATTGCCACGGCGACGGCATGTTGAAGTCGGGCCGGACCATCTGTTATGAAATCTTCCGCAAGGTGGAGCGCGAGGCCCTGAAAGCTGTGGCGGACAATGTCATCCTCAAGGTGCACCCGAGGGTGGCTGCCATGATGCTCAAGGAGGAGGCGGCAACCATCGACTACCTCCAGGGTTCCACGGGCAAACAGATCATCATTGAACCGCTGCGCGATGTGCATCTGGAAAAATACGAGATTCTCTGGGGCAGGGAATAACCGTCCGGATCAGGGATGCTGAAAGAGTGACGCATGGGCGGGTTTTGCTGGAATATGGGATATTCTTGCTTGACAATGTAGCCCTGTATGGTATTAAGATCGGTTTCACGCACCAGGCGAGATTGGCTTGTCCAGCCCCTCTTGTCCGGCGGTTTTCGTCAGCTCGGGAAACCATCGAGGCGCGGGGCAAAAAAAAGAAGTATCGTTCACCGAGCCGGCTGGCATCAGCCGTTTATCTCTTGAAGAGTTCAGTTGTTGGAGGAATTATGTACGCAATCATTCGTACCGGCGGTAAACAGTATCAGGTTGCACCTGGCGAGCGCGTCCGGGTTGAGAAACTTGCCGGCAATATTGGTGATACCATTGAGTTGTCCGATGTTCTCCTCATTGCCGACGGGGAAGAGGTCAAGATCGGCCAGCCCGTTCTTGCCGGGGCCAAGGTCATGGCCTGCATCGTCGAGCAGGACAAGGCCAAGAAGGTTCTGATCTTCAAAAAGAGACGCCGTAAGGCCTATCGCGTGAAAACTGGTCATCGCCAGCCTTTCACCTCCCTTGAGATCAAGGAAATTTCCGCCTAACAGGACTGGAAACGGTTCGGGTCGTCGAAAAAACAACTGATGTGCGTGTACCACGCCATCAGGACTGAAAAACACGAGGTGGTATTGTGGCACATAAGAAAGCGGGCGGCAGCTCAAAAAACGGTCGTGACAGTAATTCACAACGGCGGGGGATCAAGAGGTTCGGCGGGCAGGTTGTCCGGGCCGGCAATATCCTCGTGCGGCAGGTTGGCACTGTGATCCATCCCGGCAAGAATGTCGGCCTGGGGCGTGATTACACTCTTTTTGCCATGATTGACGGCGTTGTGAAATACGAAGAGTTCGGTCGCAACAGAAAACGGGTCAGCATCTACCCGGTTGAAGCCAAGGCAGAGATAGCGGCGTAAGAAGCTGTCCGCAGCCGCGTTATCGGCGTGGCTGCGCATGGCGATAGCCGGAAAAGCAGTGCCTGTTTCGTAACAGCTCTCTCATAGTGTGTGCCTGCTGCTGCGTTGGCACTGTAACGTGTGCCGCAGCAGCCTCCGGCAGAAATCTTATACTGGCGGCGACGATGGCGTTTATCGATGAAGCAAAGTTCTTTGTCAAGGCCGGAGACGGCGGCAATGGATGTTTGAGTTTCCGACGGGAAAAGTTTGTTCCCAAAGGCGGCCCCGACGGGGGTGATGGCGGCGATGGGGGCTCGGTTATAATCGAGGCCTCACGCAAGCTTGCCTCTCTTCTTGATTTCCGTTTTAAATCCCACTTTCTTGCGCAGAACGGCACTCCCGGTCGCGGCAAGAGGATGTACGGCCGCAAGGGGGAGAGCTTTACCCTCTATGTGCCCCTCGGTTCCATCCTCAAGGATGCGGAAACCGGTGAGGTCCTCGCCGAACTGCTGCAGGAGGGCGACCGTTTTCTCGCAGCCCGCGGCGGCGAGGGCGGCAAGGGCAATGTCCATTTTGCCACGGCCCAGAACCGGGCGCCCCGCATTGCCACCAAGGGCCAAGAAGGCGAGGAGCGCTGGTTGCGCATCGAGCTGAAGCTGCTGGCGGATATCGGCCTGATCGGCCTGCCCAATGCCGGCAAATCCACGCTGCTTTCCAAGCTCTCCGCCGCCAACCCCAAGGTCGCGCCCTATCCCTTCACCACCCTTGAGCCGCAGCTTGGCGTCATGAATCTTCCCGATTCCGGCGCGTATATCATTGCGGATATCCCCGGCCTGATCGAGGGGGCGCACACCGGGGCCGGGCTCGGCCACAAGTTTCTCCGGCACATCGAACGCACCCAGATACTCCTCCATGTCATTGATGCTTCCTCCCCGGAGGAACAGCCTTTAGAGGAGTACCGCACCCTGGAAAACGAGTTGCGCGTCTACAATGATGAGTTGATGGACCGGCAGCGGCTGGTGGTGCTCAACAAGATAGATCTGCTGGAAGACGAGCAACGGCTTACGGCCTTGCAGGAACAGTTTTTCACAGCGGAGGGAGTCAGGCCGCTGGCCATTTCGGCGCTTACCGGGCAAGGGCTCGCGCAGTTGCAGGAAGCGTTGGGAGAGATGCTGACAGAAAGAGAGGCGTGATGACCACAGCGATGGAGCATGACGAAGACCTGGCCCTGCGACGGAGTTTTCTGGATCGGGCCAAAAGGGTAGTGATCAAGGTGGGCAGCGCCGTCCTTACCACTGGGGAAGGATTGAATCTGCCCGTGCTGGACGCTCTGGCCAAGGAGATCTGCGCCCTGCGGCAGAGCGGGCGGCAGGTGATTCTGGTTAGTTCCGGCGCGGTTGCCGCCGGCCGCCGCAAGATGGGCCTTGGCGACCGTGCCTTGACCCTGCGGGAAAAACAGGCTGCCGCCGCCATCGGCCAGAGCAGCCTGATGCGCTCCTACGAGAAGATCTTCGAGCAGCTTGGCCAGAAGGTGGCCCAGGTGCTGCTTACCCACGACGCCCTGTCCCATCGGGACCGGTATCTCAATGTCCGCAACACCCTTTTTACCCTGCTGGATTGGGGCTTGGTCCCCATCATCAACGAAAACGACACCGTATCCGTGGAAGAGCTGCGTTTTGGCGACAACGACGCCCTGGGCGCCATGGTCACCAACCTCACCGAGGCGGATATCTTTGTCTGCCTGACCGATGTTTCCGGCCTTTTCTCCGCCAATCCCCTCACCAACCCCGAGGCCAAGCCGGTATATACCGTGGCCAGGATCGACGCCGCTGTGCAGGGGATGGTGGGCACGATGCACAGCGGCGTAGGCACTGGCGGCATGGGCAGCAAGGTCAAGGCCGCCAAGATGGTGGCGGCGCGGGGCGGCTGCTGCTTCATCGGCGCTGGTCGTGAGCCGGATACCATTTCCCGGTTTTTTGCCGGAGAGCTGATCGGCACTTTTTTTCTGCCCCAGGAGGAAAAGCTGGCGAGCCGCAAGCACTGGATCGCCTATACCTTGCGGCCGCAAGGGGCTCTGGTTCTCGATGACGGCGCCTGCAAGGCCGTGCTGCAAGGGGGCAAAAGCCTGCTTCCCTCGGGGATTATCGAGGTCCGGGGCAAATTCGGCATCGGGGCGCCGGTGCATTGTGTCAACGAACAGGGCGAACCCCTGGCCGCCGGGCTGGTCAACTATGCTTCCACTGATATCGACCGGATCAAGGGCGTGAAGACCAATCAGATCGAACAGATGCTGGAGCGGCCCAAGGACAGCGACGAGGTAATCCATAGGGATAATTTGGTGATATTATGAGCCTTTTGCAAAAAGAGAAAAACCCCCTTCGACAGGCTCAGGGCGAACGGTAGCCATCTTGAAATCATTATAGTTTCTTTCCGTTCATGCTGAGCCTGTCGAAGCACAACAAAGCATTTTGCAAGAGTCTCATTATAGTTATTAGCTTCTAAAGGAGCAAAAGATATGTCCATCCAGGAAACAATCAAACAGATGGCAGTGGCGGCCAAAAAGGCCTCCCGCAACATGGCCAATCTTTCCACCACGGCCAAGAACAACGCCCTGCTGAAGATGGCCGAGGCGCTTCTTGCCCAGAAGGCATATATCCAGCAGGAGAATGAAAAGGATCTGACCGCGGGCCGCGTCAAGGGACTGTCTGCGGCCATGCTCGACCGGCTGGCCCTCACCGACAAGGTGATTGCCGGCATGGTCGGAGGTCTGCGCGAGGTTGCCGCTCTGCCCGATCCGGTGGGCGAGATCGACGAGATGGTCAAAAGGCCAAGCGGCATCACCGTCGGCCGAATGCGCATCCCACTGGGGGTCATCGGCATGATCTACGAGTCGCGGCCCAATGTGACCGTGGACGCGGCGGCTCTGTGCCTTAAGGCGGGCAACGCCATCCTCTTGCGGGGCGGCTCCGAGGCCATCCATTCCAACCTGGCCCTGGCCAAGGTGCTGCAGGAGGCCCTGGCCGCGGAGAAGATCGAGGCCGCAGCCGTGCAGGTGATTCCGGTCACAGACCGCGAGGCGGTTACGGCCATGCTCGCCCTTGATGAGCAGATCGACCTGATTATCCCGCGCGGCGGCGAGAGCCTGATCCGTTTTGTGGCGGAGAACTCCCGCATCCCGGTGCTCAAGCATTACAAGGGGGTCTGCCATGTCTTTGTCGATGCCGGCGCGGATCTGGACATGGCGGTGAACATCGTGATGAACGGCAAGGCGCAGCGGCCCGGGGTGTGCAACGCCCTGGAAGCGTTGCTGGTCCATAAGGACATCGCTGCCGTATTTCTGCCCACGGTCTGGGGCGCATTGAACAAGGCTGGGGTCGAGCTGCGGGGCTGTCCGCTGACCAAGGCGATTCTGCCCGAGATCACCGCGGCCCTGCCCACCGACTACGGCATGGAGTTTCTCGACTTGATCCTGGCGGTGCGGGTGGTTGATGATCTGGATGCGGCCATGGACCATATTGTTCAGTACGGCTCCCAGCATACCGAGGTGATCGTCACCAACAGCTATGCCAACGGCCAGCGGTTCTTGCGCGAGGTGGATGCTTCGGCGGTGATGATCAACGCCTCCACCCGATTCACCGACGGCGGCCAATTCGGCCTGGGTGCTGAGATCGGCATCAGCACCACCAAGCTGCACGCTTACGGTCCCATGGGTCTGAAAGAGCTGACCACCAGGAAGTTCATCGTTTACGGCGAAGGGCAGGTCCGCGCTTAAAGCTGAGTTGAGCAGCTTGCCTGCTCAAGCGAAACTTATACCCGGAGGGTGAAAAGCTGAGTTGAGCAGCTTGCCTGCTCAAAGGAAACTTGATGGACTCGTAACAACTCGTCTCCCCGGCGAAGGCCGGGGTCCAGCCTTATTGTAACTGCCTGAAAACACTGGATCGGAGTCTCGCTTTGCTCCCTTACCTCCGGCCTCCGCCGGAATGACAGGATATCGCGGTTTTTGAGTTGTTACATGTCCAGTAAACTTATGCCCTTCGGGTATAAGCAGGATTTAGGAGAGAGCAGGGTGGAACTTCCCCATAACCTTGGCCGGCGGGTCGGCATCCTGGGCGGCACCTTTGACCCGGTGCATTACGGTCATCTCGCCGTTGCCGAGGCGGTCCGGCGGGCGCTGGCTCTTTCGAGCATCCTTTTTGTTCCCGCCTTTCTGCCGCCGCACAAGCCGACCTACGCCATCTCCGCCTTTGCGCACCGGGCTGCGATGTTGGAGCTGGCCGTGGCCGGGGAAGCCGGTTTTTTTGTCTCCAGACTGGAGGCCCAACGCGTGGGGCCTTCCTTCAGCATCGATACCCTGAAGGCCTTGCGTGGTCTGCTGGGGCCGGAGGCCGAGCTGTTTTTCATCACCGGCATGGATGCCTTTGCCGAGATTCACACCTGGAAGGCCAACCGGGAGCTGCTGGATCATGCCTCCTTCGTGGTAATCGGCCGTCCTGATCATTGCCAACAGTCCTGCGGACAAACGGTGGCGGCGAATTTCCCCGGCTACACCTTTGTCGAGGTCCATGGGCGTTGGCAGGGAAAGCCCGGCCAGGGTGCCATCTATCCGGTGGCCATGGCGCCGATCAAGGTTTCTTCCACAGAGATTCGGGAGGCAATTCGGCAGGGCAGGTCGGTGCGCGAGCTTGTCCCCGCATCAGTGGCGGACTATATTGAAGCCCAGGGGTTGTATCGGTGATATACCCTTTTCAGCCTGCACTCTGGGCAGTGACGTCCTCTTCCGGCATGGCCGTGGTCAGGGTGGTCAGGTAACGGGCGCCCTTTTCAATCTGGTCGGCAATGCGCCGGACATCGCTCATCAGGTCGATGAGCGAGACCATCAGCCCCACCGGCAGCAGGCTTTTGGTTCCAGCCTTGAGCAGGCTTGATTTGAGATGGTGGTACATCTCCTCGGTTTCCTTGAACAAGGCGGCGCACTCCTCCGGCGCATACTCTTCCCTGGCCACATCGGTCAAATCCAGCAGTTTCACCACATGCTGTTTGTACAAGCCTATTTCCTGGGCCAGGGCGGTATTGGCCAGCAGGCGGCTCTGTTGCTGCATCTGGGCGATCCGCAAGGACACATCCGCAACTTCGCGGTAGTAGCTGGTGACGCGCAGGGCATTGGGCAGCACATGATCAAGTTTTTCGGGCAGGTTGCCCCTCCGGACCAGGCTGATGAAGTTGCCCACCTCGATCTCCAGCTTGAGCAAAGTGCGGCGGTCGGCATCGAGCTGGAGACTTGGCCCTGCCTCGCTGCTCATGGCGCCCTTGGCCATGCGGCGGGCAATGTTGCCGATCCGTTCAATTTCCTTGGCCAGTGCATGGAAGGCCAGCACCGGGGTGGCTGCGATATTTTTATCCAGATACAGGGGCTGCGCCTCGTCTTCTTCATGGGAACGGAACCAGCCCATGAGGCGGGTGACCATGAATTGAGTAAATGGCCACATCAGGCAGACTCCCAGAATGTTGAAGACGGTATGGAACAGGGCGAGCAACATCGTGGCGTTGCTTTGCACATGCAGGAGCTGCGGAAAAATGGTCAGGGCGTGAAGGAGAAAAGGGAGCAGCAGGAGAGCCACGATGCCGGTTGCCAGATTGAAGATGACATGGGCCGTGGCAACGCGTTTGGCGTTGGGGGTGGCGCCCAGCGCGGCCAGGGCGGCGGTCGAGGTGGAACCGATATTGGCGCCGATGACCAGGGAGGCTCCGCTGTCAAAGGGGATAAAGCCACCGGCGGTGGCGGTGAGGGTTATGGCAATGGCCGCACTGGAGGATTGCATCGCCACGGTCAGCAGAACGCCGAGGACCAGGAAGGTGAAATGACTTCCCACGCCGCCGCCCAGGAGAGTGAGCGGCAGGTTGATCCCTGTTTCGGCAAAGGTCGCACGGAGCAGGTCGATCCCAAGAAAAAAAACGCCGAAACCGGCAAACGTTTCGCCGAGGGCACCGGAGCGGCCGCTGCCCTTGGTGAGGCGCAGGAACATGCCAAGCCCGATGAGGGGCAGGGCAAAGATCTTGATGTCGAAGTTGAAGCCGACCAGGCTCACCAGCCAGCCGGTCATGGTGGTGCCGATATTGCTTCCATAGATTACGGTGACGGCCTGCAGGAGATTCATGAGGCCGGCGTTGACAAAGCCGATGGTGGCCACGGTCACCGCGCTGGAGGATTGCACCAGAGAGGTGATGAAGATGCCGGAAAGGATCCCCTTTAACGGAGTGGCGGTGGAACGCTCCAGAATGGTGCGCAGGGTCTTGCCCGCGGCAATCTTGAGGCCGTCGGTCATGAGCTGCATGCCGAGAAGGAAGAGGCCGATGCCCCCGATACAATTGCCAAGGATGGAGAGGGTCATGCCATGGGCTCCTTTTTTGTTGGCTCTTAATGCAACCAGCCGATTTTTGCCTTTTCCGACAGACGCCGGCAAACAGGTTGTTTCAAGGCCCGGAACAGGCTGCCTGAGAGCTTGTCCTTATAATACCCGGTGCCTGGTGGGTCGGCAACTGCTTGAGGATATTGAAAATATCTACAGTATATGAGATGGGGTGAGCGTTCGAAAGTTTTTTCATTGGAGGCGGGCCGACCATTCTGTATGATACAGACAGGCATCCCTGTTTGTCGTTGCGTCGCGCGGCCATGACAGACATGAAAAAAGAGAGGGCGACAAAACCATGCACAACCAGCGAAGCAGCGGCGTCCTTTTGCATCTTACCTCCCTGCCGGGGCCTTTCGGGATCGGCACCCTTGGCAAGTCCGCCTTCGAATTCATCGATTACCTGAAGGCCGCCGGGCAGGGCCATTGGCAGATATTGCCCTCCGGCCCGGTGAGTTCCAGTTCCGGCAATTCGCCCTACATGAGCCTCTCGGCCTTTGCCGGCAATCCGCTGCTCATCGATCCCGCACAGCTTGTGGGGGCAGGTCTTCTCCGGCGTGAGCAGGTGGAAATACCCAGCGAATTTTCCGAATATCTGGTCGATTTTGATGCTGTTCGCGCCTTTAACGAGAAAATCCTGGAGCACGCTTTTCTGGAATTTCGTCTGGCCGGGGATTCGGTCGCTTTCGCGGAGTTTCGCCGGACAACCGCCTGGCTTGACGACTATGCCCTGTTTATGGCCCTGCGGGAAGAGTTTCAGTTGCGTCCCTGGTTTCTCTGGCCGCCGGATATTGCTTTTCGCAAGCCGGAAGCCATTGCCCGGTGGCGGGAAACCCTGGCCGAGCGGATCTTTTTTCATCAGTTCGTGCAGTTCTGCTTTTATTCCCAATGGCAGATCTTGTGGGATTACGCCCACTGCCACGGCATCCGGATCATCGGCGATATCCCCATCTATGTGGCCCTGGACAGCGCCGATGTCTGGGCGCATCAGGATTGCTTTCTCCTGGATCGCGAAACCGGGCGCCCGACCCACGTGGCGGGCGTGCCCCCGGATTATTTCAGCGAGACCGGGCAGCGCTGGGGAAACCCTCTTTTCAAGTGGTGGGGTGACGGGGGGAAGATGAACCAGGCCTTGCTTGCCTGGTGGGGGCAGCGGTTTCGACATATCTGCCGGACGGTGGATGTCGTGCGCATCGATCATTTCCGCGGCTTTGAGGCATACTGGCAGATCCCGGCTTCGGAGGAAACCGCGGTTAATGGGGAGTGGGTCACCGGGCCTGGTCTGGCATTTTTTTCCGAGATGAAAGACCATCTCGGCGTGTTGCCGATCATCGCCGAGGATCTCGGGGTTATCACCCCGGAGGTGGAGCTGCTCCGCGACACCTTGGGTTTTCCCGGGATGAAGGTGTTGCAGTTTGCCTTTGATTCCGACGAGCACAATGCCTATCTGCCCCATAACTACACCACGGTAAACTGCGTGGTCTATACCGGCACCCATGACAACGATACAACCCTGGGCTGGTACTTCAGCAACACGGTAATGCAAGCCAGCAAGGCCAAGGCCTTGCGCTATACCCGCAGCCAGGCGGGCAGCCCCATCCACTGGGATTTTATCCGCCTGGCATATGGTTCGGTTGCCGAGCTGGTCATCGTACCTCTTCAGGATGTTCTCGGTTTTGGCAGCGATTGCCGGATGAACATGCCCGGCACCTCCGAGGGCAACTGGCGCTGGCGGTGTGCCGCCAGATTTTTGAATGATGAAACGGCAAGGGCGCTGCGGGATGAGGTTGTGTTTTATAACCGGCTGCCTGCCCATCCTGTTGAATCTTGCCAGAGGGAGCAATGAGATGAAGGTTCTGGCTGTGATCGGGAGTCCGCGGAAAAATGGCAATACCGAAACCCTGCTTCGCGCTGTTCTCAAGGGGGTTGAGGCGGCAGGGGGCGAGACCGAAGTGGTCCGCCTGTGCGCGCTGCGCATTCAACCGTGTATCGGCTGCGGCGGCTGCGACAAGACCGGACAATGCGTGCTGGAAGACGACATGCAGGAGCTGTATCCGAAGATCCTCGCCTCCGGGCGGCTGCTCCTTGCCTCCCCCATCTATTTTTACGGAATCACCGCCCAGGCCAAGGGATTTGTCGATCGCTGCCAGGCCCTGTGGAGCAGGAAGCGTCTGTTGAGCGAAAAGGGAGAGTGGCGCAAGGACCCAACACGCAAGGGTTTTCTGGTGGCGGTGTCCGCCACCCACGGGGAAAGGGTTTTCGAGGGCGCGATTCTTACGGCCAAATATGGATTCGACGCCATGGGCATGGGCTATGGCGGGGAGTTTCTGGTCAAGGGCATGGATGGACGTGGGGACATGGCGCAGGATGCGGCCACCCTGACCCGGGCGGAAGAGGCGGGCAGAAAATTTATGGATTGAAACAGGATGGTTGCGAGTTTTTCCCCCTTTCGGAAGAGCGGGGGAGAGGAATAAAAGATTGACAAATCCCCTCCCATCATTTAGATAATGGCGCACAGCATGGCCCCTTCGTCTAGCGGTCTAGGACGCTGGCCTCTCACGCCGGTAACACGGGTTCGAGTCCCGTAGGGGTCACCAGTGAGAAACCTAAGCAGGCCCACCGAAACGCACGGTGGGCCTGCTTTTTTTTTGCCTTGGTGATTGTCTGGTCTGGCGATCTATTACATGTGAATACGCAGAATTTTGAGGCGTTTTTTGGGACTGGATTGGGACTAGAAATAAATGGGTCGGCGGCGGGATCGTGGCGATCCCTTTTTTTTGTTTTTCCCGCCAATCATTTTTCCAACCATACTGCCCCCATGTGTTCCCCCCGCGCATGCTGTCTCGGTTAGCAGGGTGTTGAAAAACACGTTTTTCGACGCCCTGCGTGCGATCCAGGGAAGGATCGCCAATTTAGACGAGTTCTAACTCGTTGAAATTATGAGATCGGACAGAATTCACTTCTGGCCGATCGTGGTTGAATAAAGCCAGGACGGCTTTATTCAACATCCTGCTAGAGAATCTCCTTGCGGAGCCGGGTATGCAGATAGAGGCTTTCCAGCTTCGCTCTGGCCCATGGGGTTTTGCGCAGGAACTTGAGGCTCGATTTGATGCTGGGGTCCTTGGTAAAGCAGTTGATCGCGATTTTCTCCCCCAGCTTTTCCCAGCCGTAATGCTCCACCAGGCGGGTGAGGATCAGCTCCAGGGTGATGCCGTGCAGCGGGTTGCTTTCCTGGCTTGTGGTCATGCTGCGTCCTTTGCGTGTTGGTTTTTCGTTCGGGTCAGGAGGTTCAGTTCCTTGTGCAATACCCAGGGATCTTTGACCCACAATATGCCGGGTTGTTTGTTTTTACCACAGGGGAGGGGGGGAACTGTCGGCCAGGGATGTCCGCCCTCAGCCCCCTTGTCCCATGCCGTCCGCCTGCAGCAAGGATTCAAGGCAATGCTCCCGGATTTTGTAAAACTCCTTGATCTCCCGGATCTGGGCCAGCAGGTCCGCCTGTTTGCCGGAGCCGCTCCCCTTCACCCCAAGGATCATCTTGTTTTTGCTCGTGTGTTCCAGGGAGACGAATTCGAAGATCCGGGTCTCGTAGCCGGAAGCCTCCAGGAGTAGACCGCGCAGGGAGTCGGTGACCATCTCCGCCTCCTGGCCCAGATGGATGCCGTGCTTGAGTATGGGGTGCAGCAGCGTGGGGATCCGCATCTGGGGCCTGATCTGCTTGTGGCAGCAGGGCGCGCACATGATGATCGCGGCGCCCGAGCGGATGCCCAGGTGGATGGCGTAGTCCGTTGCCATGTCGCAGGCGTGCAGGGCGATCATGATATCGATACTCTCCGGCGGGAAGCTGCGGATATCGCCCTGCATGAAAGAGAGCCCGTCGAGGTTCAGCTTGCGGGCCGCCTTGCTGCAGAGGCTGACCAGATCCTCCCGCAATTCCACACCGGTTACCTGGGGTTTGAGGCCCAGAACGCCGCGCAGGTATTCCTCCATGGCAAAGGTCAGGTATCCCTTGCCCGAGCCGAAATCAACCACCCGCACCCGCTCTTTCTCTTTCAGCTTCGAGGCGCCAATGGCATGGTCCAGCACCTCGATGAACTTGTTGATCTGCTTCCATTTGCGCGACATGGCGGGGATGAGCTGCTGCTGCGCGTTGGTGATTCCCAGCTCCTTGAGAAAGGGCGCGGCAAGATCGAGAAAGCGCTCTTTTTCGCGGTCATGCTCCTGGGGGGAAACACTCCGGCCTGCTGCCTTGCCCCGCTGCAGCGTGTATTTCCCCTTTTTGTTGATCGAGAGCTGGATATCCTCGGTCAGAGTCTGCAGGTGCAGATTGTTGAACGAGGTGGCAAACATATCGCGGATGGAAGCAATCCCCGCCGCAATGGGCAGGTTCTTGGTCACGTCCTTGGTCTGGTAGCGATAGAGAAAAGAGAGGCTTTCTCCCTCCTTCAGGGTAAGCCGCCGGACAAAGACGCGGCCCAGCCCCGGTTCCGGACCATGGTATTTTCCCAACACGAGGTTGATAAAGGTGTTGCGGGCCAGGCAATCCTCCAGCAGGCTGAAAAAAAGCCCGCCGGGGTTTGCCGGATCGTGCGGCGCTGGTTTCGTTTCACTCATCATCTCGTACCGTCTGGATGCGTTGCAGGTGTGGGTTCATGGTTGCTTTTGTATTCATATTTTAGCCGCAGCGCCAATTGTTTTTTGCTTGCCGAGGAATTGCCGGAATTGCAACAGCTCGTCACCCCGGCGGAGGCCGGGGTCCAGCCTTGCTGCAATTGACCGAAAAGACTGGATCGGAGTCTCGCTTTGCTCCCTTACCTCCGGCCTCCGCCGGAATGACGGAATAGAGCTTTTCCCGAGTTGTTGCGAATCCATCATATCACTTTGCATCCCCCTGGTGAATATGGTCAAATACCCTGCAGCAATTCGATCTTTTGTGGGCGGGAAAAAGCAGCACGCTTTTACTGACCGTTGTATACACTCGCAAGGAAAATCACATGGGAAACCCGTTGCAGGAACAACTTCTCAAGGCCGGGCTGGCCAGTAAAAAACAGGCCAAGAAGGCCGAGCACGAAAAACGGATCAGCCGCAAGCAAAATGACGGCAAAAGCCCCGATGTCGCCAACAAGGCGCGGGAGGAGCAGGCGGCCAAGGAGCAGCGCAACCGGGAGCTCAACCGCGAGCGCCTTGAGGAAGCCCGGCTACGGGAACAGAAGGCCCAGGCAAAACAGCTCATCGAGACCAATCGGTTGCCCAAGGATGTTCGGGGCGAGCCGTACCACTTTGCCGAGCAGAACAAGATCAAGCGGATATTCGTCTCCGAGGAGATGGCTGACCAGCTCAGCCGCGGCCAGTTGGCCATCGTCAAGCTCGGAGCAGGCTACGAGGTGGTCCCGGCCAAGGCGGCCCGCCAGATCGCCAGCCGGGATAAGGAGGCGGTGATTGTTTTTCATGAAAAGGTGTAGGGGGCGCAGTTGCTCAGGCCCAGCCCACTGCTTTGGGGGATCGGCATAGCATGAAAAAGTTGGAACGTTATGCAACCACGGGCTTATTCGAGGATCAGTACGAGGCGGGGTCAAACGGGCTGGTGCTCAAGAATTCGCTGCATATCCAGGATAAGCAGGTCATCGAAGAGGTTGAAACCAGGGAGCTCTATCGGGTCACTGATTGGTTGACGGAGATATATGATCAGGTGCACCGGTTCACTGCGGCCGATATCTGTTTTATGCATAAAAAATGGCTCGGCACGGTCTATGGATGGGCAGGGAAGTACCGTCAGGTGACGATGAGCAAAGGGGGCTTTACCTTTGCCTTGCCCAGGGTTCTCCCGCAACTGATGGCGGATTTCGAGAAAAACGAACTGAGCCGATTTACCCTCTGCGCCTTCAAGGACCGCGCAGAGCAGGCCCAGGCCCTGGCGATTGTGCACACGGAACTCTTGCTCATCCATCCTTTTCGGGAAGGCAACGGGAGATTGTCACGACTGCTGGCAACGCTCATGGCCCTGCAGGCCGGATTGCCACCCTTGGATTTCAGTGAGGTTGAAGGGGCAAAGAAAGAGGAGTATTTTGCCGCCGTCCGCCAAGGCATGGCCAGGGACTACCGGCCGATGGAGACAGTCTTCAATGCGGTGATTGCTCGGACTCTTCAGGGGCATGCGGAGAGGGAACCGTTGCTCCGGTGATCGCTTCCTTGGCGACATGGATGTCTTCGATGGCCGAGGATGATGCCACGTTGGACCACAAATATTTTTCCCGCACTGGCAGGGTTTTCAGATAGGGATTGGTTTCTTTCAGGCTTTTCGTACGCATATTTTTTTATACCAGAAACCAGGCAGAAATACACTCGATTCATGGTCTGAATCGTTTTCATGCATGGTACGCGAGGTTGCATGTGACGCCCCTCTCTTTTTCTGCTGCATTATGTCCTTGATAGGCCTCTGGCTGGAAAGCCTGCTCACTCCCTGCCCCCGGTATCTCAGGCGAATGGGCTTTCTCCGTGAACAACTTGCCATTGAAGCCCGATACCGACGAAACCACGCCAGTTGGGAGCCGCACCTCACACGCAGCCGCGCCGCCATCCTCGCTGCCGCCGATGCCTGCACCCAGCACCGCACCGTCCTGATTTTGGGGGGCGGCCTGATCAACGATGTGCCCCTGGCCGAGCTGGCCGCTTGTTTCCAACGGGTGATCCTGGCCGATATCCTGCATCTGCCCCGCAACCGCCGCAAGGCCGAGGCCGTGGCCCCCAACATCACCTGCGTTGATTTCGATTGCACCGGAGTGGTGGAGGCACTGTACCAGGAAGGCAAAGCCCATGACGACGCAGCGGCGATACGCCTTTTTCGACACGCCTCGCCCTGCCTGCCTCGTGGTCTCGCCTCGGGCTGCGATCTCACCGTTTCCTTGAATCTTGCCTCCCAGCTTGGGTACCTGCCTGCCAAGTGGCTGGCAAAAGGGCGTCACCGGGATGATGATTTTTCCCTGCGCCTCCGCCGGGCTGCGGCGCTTCGTCATCTTGAGTGGCTGCAAGATGTGCCCGGAGTGCGGCTTCTCATTGGAGACCGCGCTCTGGTGGTACGCGCATTGGATGAAAGCGAGGCGGAGCGGGAGGTTCTTCTGGGGGAGGGGGACTTGGAGCCCCCGCGTGACAGTTGGGTTTGGCGTTTCGCTCCGGTACCGGAATGGGATAGGCACCACCATCTGGAGCTTGAGGTTGGGGCCTATATTCTTGGGAGTCGGTCTTTTCAGCCGCCCGATGATCTCAAGGGAACCTTGAAAAATCAACTTCCTGTTGATTTTTCAAGCCGCAAAACCAAAACAAGTTTTGCCTTTTCTCACATTTTCAGCAACGTAAGTGGCTGAAAATGACGGGGCGTCCTTGCCCCGCACAGGAGCCTTGAATTTTTCAA
>JAHJRQ010000017.1 GCA_018830485.1 Pseudomonadota bacterium
ACAACCAGGATCGCCATCGTGATCATCGCTCTCGTGGCCATAATCCTCGGGTTGGCGGTTTCCCTGTTCACGGGGAAATCCATTTCCAAACCCATTGATTCGGTGGTGGAGGTTAACAATCGGCTGGCGCTTGGGGATGTCAATGTTGCCATGGAAAATGACCGCCGGGATGAAGTGGGCTTGATGCTCAACTCCATGAACGTGATGGTCGGAAATCTCAAGGAAACGGCCGGGCTGGCCGAGCAGATAGCCCTCGGCAATCTGGATGTGCAGGTCACTATCCTTTCCGAACAGGACGCGCTGGGCAAATCCTTGGCTGCAATGGTGAGCAAGCTTCAGGAAACAGCCGAATTGGCCAGGCAGATCTCGCTGGGCGATTTGAGCGTGCAGGCAAAGGTTCTTTCCGAGAAAGATCTGTTGGGCAAATGTCTGGTCAATATGGTGGAAAATCTTCGGCAGACGGCGGCCAAGGCCGAGCAGATCGCGGAAGGCGACCTGCGGGTGGATATGACCCTGCTTTCCGACAAGGATAGTCTGGGGAAATCCCTTGCCGCCATGATCAGCAAATTGCGCCAGGTGATAACCGATGTGCGCGCCGCCGCCGATCAGGTAGCGGCCGGGAGTGAAGAGCTGAGCAGCAGTTCCCAGCAAGTCTCCCAGGGGGCCAGCGAACAGGCCGCCTCGGTGGAGGAAATCTCCGCCTCCATGGAGGAGCTGGCCGGCACCGTGGCCCAGACCGCCGACCATGCCAGGCAGACTGCTGCCATCGCCAACAAGGCCGCAGCCGATGCCGTGGCCGGCGGCAAGGCGGTGGCGGAGACCGTTGACGCCATGCAGCATATCGCTGAAAAAATCGAGCTCATTGAGGAGATCGCCCGGCAAACCAACCTGTTGGCCTTAAACGCCGCCATCGAGGCGGCGCGGGCCGGAGAACACGGCAAGGGTTTTGCGGTGGTGGCCTCCGAGGTCCGCAAACTCGCGGAACGCAGCCAGGTGTCGGCCCAGGAGATCAAGGGCGTGGCCAGCGCCAGCGTCAAAACCGCAGCCAATGCCGGTGTGTTGATCGACGAGATCGTGCCCCAGATTCAAAAAACCGCCGAGCTGGTTCATGAGATCGACGCAGCCAGCAACGAGCAGGCCAGGGGCATCGACGAAAACGCTCGCGCCATCCAGCAGTTTGATCAGGTGATTCAGTCCAACAGCGCGGCGGCCGAGGAAATGGCCTCCACCAGTGAGGAGCTTACTGCCCAAGCGGCGCAGATGCAGGAAACCATTTCTTTTTTCACGGTGGAAACAGGGGTGATTGCCAGCCGTGTTCCGGGGGGCTCTTTGCCGCGATCTGCCTCCACCGGCGGAATGAAGACAGTGGCTAAAAGCGGCGGGGTGAAGCTCACCCTGCCGGTCGGCAATGATGAGTCTTTTGAACGGTATTGATTGTTGTCGTCTCCCTTGCTGAGATGAAAAAGCTCTCGATTCGAGGGCTTTTTTCGTATGTGCGGCGGGTTATTCTTGACTCAAGGATACCGGTTCTCTCTTTTTTATTCTTTGACGTGTTTTGTTTCCCATGCGTATAATTATTGAACATGGGCATTTGTACGGATGGCAGCCGCGCGAGGTCAAGGAAACAAGGAGCGGAGCATGTTGAAAGAAAAAATCAGGAACATTGGGATCGCAACAAAACTGAACATGGCCATTGTGGCCGCGGTGCTGTTGCTCATGCTCGGCATGAGCGTGGCGGTCAATTCCGCGGTGCGCAGCGCCCTGAGCGAGCAAGGGGAGGCCTTTGTCTCCACTCTGAAGGAGCAGCAGAAGGGCCAGGAGGAATTGCTGCGCCAAGGGCTGGTGCTGAAGGGCAACTCCTTTGCCGAGATGCTGGCCAGGATCGGACAGGATCTTATCCTGAGCTATGACTACGCCTTTTTGGAGAAGATCGTCCAGAGCGTGGTCAATGATCCTGATATTCCTTTTGCCGTTTTGTATGACAAGGACGGCAATGCCGTCACCACCACAAGCGTCAGGCCGGAAGGATTCCCGGCCCAGAATATCGTGAGCAAGGAGATCCAGGCCGGTGGGCAAAAGGTCGGCTCCGTGGTCATCGGTTTGAATTTCGCCGCAGTTGAAAAAAATATCGAGAAAACTCTTGCCCACGGAAACGCGGTGATCGCCGCAGCCCAGCAGAGGCAAAAGGATGTTCTGCTCCGGATCGCCATGAGTATCGCCGGCTTCGCCGTTGTGGTGGTGGTGCTCATCGGCGGTATTGTCTATTTCACTGTCCATGCCATGGTCAGGCCCCTGCGCGAGGCAGTGGTCAAGGTGCAGCAGGTGGCCAAGGGGGATCTGGAGGTTGAAATCACCAGCAGCAGCGGGGATGAGATCGGACAGATGCTTGCCGCCATGCGAGGCATGCTGAAAAATCTTCAGGCAACCGCGGAAATGGCAAAAAAGATCGCAGCCGGAGATCTCGATGTCAGTGTTACCCTGCTTTCCGACCGGGACAGCTTCGGGATTTCCCTTGCCGCCATGGTGGAGAAGATCAAGAGTATCATCCTTGATGTTCGGATGGCTGCGGATCAGGTGGCCTCGGGCAGTCATCAGTTGAGCAGCAGTTCCCAGGAAGTTTCTCAGGGGGCCAGCCAGCAGGCCGCAGTCATAGAGGAGATTTCCAGCGCCATGGAGGAACTCACCAGCACTGTGGCCCAGAGCGCGGACAGTGCGCGACAAACTACAATCATCGCCACAAAAGCGGCCATTGATGCAGAAGAAGGCGGGAAAACCATGCTCAAGACCGTTGAGGCCATGAGACATATTGCCGAAAAAATCGAGGTTATCGAAGAGATCGCCCGGCAGACCAATATGCTGGCATTGAATGCCGCCATTGAAGCTGCCCGTGCCGGTGAGCACGGCAAGGGCTTTGCCGTGGTGGCTTCCGAGGTGCGCAAACTTGCCGAGCGCAGCAAGGTTTCGGCCCAGGATATCCGTGAGGTGGCGATATCCAGCGTTGACATTGCGTCCCGGGCCGGCGCCTTGGTCGAGGAGATGGTGCCCCAAATCAAAAAAACAGCGGATCTTGTGCAGGAGATTGATGCGGCAAGCACGGAACAGGCCAAGGGGATTGCCGAGAATGCCAAGGCCATCGAACAGTTTGATCAGGTTGTGCAGTCCAACAGCTCGGTGGCCGAGCAGATGGCTGCAACCAGTGAGGAATTGAACGCCCAGGCTGGTCATCTATTGGACATCATGACTTTTTTCCGTCTCGGAGCTGCGAATGATGAGCAGCGTGGCGACACATCCGTGGGCCGATTGCCGGGCAAGGGTGCGCGCAAGCGTCTGCCGCCGGGCAAAGGTGATCCGTCGGCAGGAAGACAGACGGATGGGGTTCATCTTGCCTTGCAGGAAGAAACCGAGAGAGATTTTCAACGCTATTAGCATGACAGGGGGGGCGGGGAGGGGAGTGAAACTGTTCCTCTTACGGTGAAGGCATTTTTCCAGAGCCAGGAAATTTTTAAGATTGACGAGGCCGGGGGGCTAAGAGCAGCGAAAACCCATATGGCCTTGCCCGCGGCAAAGAAAATGAAGGCTGCGCCTTCCGGAAACGGCAGCACGCTGACGGCCGAACCATCAGGAACTCGGGGGACAAAGATTGCCTTGGATAACGAGAAGGACTTTGAGCGCTATTAACCGATCTGTCTTTTGTGAAATACGGGCGATCAAGAAGGTGAAACATGGCTGATACCGAATACGCAGAAGTTTTTCGCGAGGAAGCGGGCGAACTGCTTGAAGAGTTGGAAACCTCTCTGTTGGAACTGGAGAAGGATCCGGCCGATCTCAAGATAGTGAGCCGGGTTTTCCGGGCAATGCATACCATCAAGGGGTCCGGAGCGATGTTCGGCTTCGACGATATCGCCGGGTTCACCCATCATGTGGAAACGGCCCTGGATAAGGTCCGGGACGGAACGGTGCCGGTGAGCACCGAGTTGATCGATCTGACCCTGGCATCGCGGGATCATATCCGCGCCCTGCTCGATGCCGCCACCGGCGGAGGCGAGGCAGATCCCGCCGAGGGGGAGCGGATCATCGCCGGGTTGCAAGCCTTGGTGGGCGGCGGTGCCCGGGATAGAGCCCAGGCGATTGCTGCTCCGGAGGTCCCGGCGAAGGAAAAGGATCCCACCGAGGGCAGGCGCAGTCATTACCGGATTTCCATTAAGCCGACGCCGGAGTTTTTTGTGGGCGGCTACACCTTGGAAGCGCTGACCGGAGACCTTGACACGCTGGGCGAAAGCACGGTTTTTATGGATGCAGAGCATGAGGGCGGCGGGGTGCTCGTCCTACTCACCACAGACAAAGGCCTCAATGCCATTGAAGATGTGCTGGTGTTTGCCGAATCGAGTTGCCAGGTGGCGGTGACGGTGCTTGCCGTCGAAGGGGAGGAAGACCTTGAGGAGCACAAGAAGCTCGGCCAGATTCTGCTGGAACGGGGGGAGATTTCCGCCGATGATCTGACTACGGTGCTTGCCCGGCAAAAACCGCTGGGCGAACTGCTGGTCGGGGAGAAGCTTGTCTCGCGAACCAGTGTTGACGCAGCCCTTGCCGAACAGAGGCTGGTCCGGGAGGCCAAGGAAAAAGCCACGGTGGCCAAGGGCGCGGAAAGCATCCGGGTTGCCTCGGAAAAACTGGATCAACTCATCAACCTGGTGGGTGAGTTGGTTGTCACCCAGGCCCGGCTGAGCCAGGTTGCATCCCACAACAAGGACGCCGAGCTTGTCGAGCCGGTGGAGGAGGTGGAGCGCCTTACCGCGGAATTGCGCGATTGCGTGCTTAATATCCGGATGCTGCCCATCGGCACCACCTTTGCCAAATTCAAGAGACTGGTCCGGGATCTTTCCGCCGAGCTGGGCAAGGAAGTGGACATGGTCACCGAGGGCGCGGAAACCGAACTGGACAAGAATGTCATCGACCAGTTGGGCGACCCCATGGTCCATCTTATCCGCAACAGTATCGATCATGGGATCGAGTCCCCGGAGGAACGGGAGCTGGCCGGCAAACCGCGCAAGGGAACCATTTCCCTTGCCGCCCAGCATTCCGGGGCCAACGTCGTCATCACCGTCACCGACGACGGCAAGGGGCTCGATGCGGAGAGGATCCGGCAGAAAGGCTTGGAAAAGGGGCTGCTCCGGCCGGATGCCGAACTGAGCGAACAGGAGATCTGGAACACCATTTTCACGCCGGGTCTTTCCACGGCCAAGACCGTTACCAGCGTCTCCGGGCGGGGAGTGGGCATGGACGTGGTGAAAAGCACGGTGGATGCCCTCAAGGGTTCGGTGTCGGTAACCCGGAGCGTCAAGGGGCAGGGCACCACCATCACCATCATGCTGCCCCTGACCCTGGCCATCATTGACGGTCTGCTGGTGCAGGTCGGAGAAACCCATTTTGTTCTCCCCCTTTCCCAGGTGGAGGAATGCGTGGAATTGACCCAGGAGGATATCACCAGATTTCATGAACGGAGGATGCTGCCGGTGCGGGATCAGCTCGTGCCATATGTACGTCTCCGGGATTTTTTTGCCATTTCCGGAGAGCGTCCGGCGCGGGAGCAGATGGTGATCAGCCGAATCAACGGCGATCGCTTTGGCTTGGTGTTGGATGGGGTGGTGGGCGAGCACCAGACGGTTTTGAAGTCGCTGGGGTGGGTCTACCGGAATGCTACTGGCCTTTCCGGTTCGACCATCCTGGGTAACGGCCATGTCGCCCTGATACTTGATGTGGCCAATGTTATGCAGTGCGCCCGCCGGGAAGAGCACGCCGCATTAACCAACTGAAAGAAAAAAAGGAACAAGGTGAAAGGAACAAGGTGAAAGGTGCAAGGTGTAAGGATAAAGGATAAAGGGAAAAGGACTGATTTTTTTGCGCCTTTCACCTTGCACCTTTAGCCTTTATCCTTATGCCTTGTACTTAATAAAGAACACAGGAGAGAAATCATGAGTGTAAAAAACGAGACGGTTCAGTCGCAGACCACGCAATACCTCACCTTCATGCTCCGGGAGGAGGGGTTTGCCATAGAAATATCCAAGGTCAGGGAGGTCCTTGACGTCACCACCATGACCAGGATTCCCAGGATGCCGGAGTATTTGAGCGGGGTCATCAATCTGCGCGGCAATGTGGTGCCGGTTATGGATCTCGGACAGAAACTGGGGATGGGAAGCATCGAATACACCAAGAATACCTGCATCATGATCGTGGAGCTGGAAGTGGACGCCAACCTTGTGGAGATGGGGGTGCTCACCGATTCCGTGCAGATGGTTCTTGATCTCAACCCCGAGGACATCGAGTCTGTTCCGAAAATGGGCACAAATCTGAACACCGAGTTTATAAAGGGTATGGGGCGGCAGACCGAGGAGAAATTCTTGATCATCCTCGATATCGATAAGGTCCTGGCCAGCGAGGGAGAAGCGGCCCTGCGGGAAATGGACAGCCCCGCCTCGGCCCGGGCAGTTGTTGGCGCCACGCCCGAAGAAACTGTCGGCGCGGAAGCGTAGAACGGCGAGGTAGAAGGCTAAAGGTGAAAGGCTCAAGGTTCAAAAATAACCGAGAAGTCCGTACCGGACCTTTAGCCTTCTACCTTTCACCTTGCGGGTATTTGGGGGACGCATGACTTTTTCCGGAAATCAGGGACGCTCAGGGGATTGGTCGGTGCATTCACCGACCTTGTCCGATCGGGATTTCAACCGATTCAGCGCCTTTATTTACGAAACCTGCGGCATCAAACTGCCTCCCGTCAAGAAAACCATGCTTTCCGCCCGTTTGCAGAAGCGGCTGCGGCAGCTCCATCTTGATTCCTTCTCCGCCTATCTTGATTATGTCTTGAGTCCCGACGGCCAAGCCAGGGAACTGTGCCACATGATCGACGTGGTCAGCACCAACAAGACCGATTTTTTCCGGGAGGCAAAGCATTTTGATGTCATGACCTCTCTTGTTCTCCCCGACTATGTGCAGCGGATGACCCATTCGGACCACAAGACTCTCCGGGTATGGAGCGCGGGCTGTTCCAGCGGCGAGGAGCCGTACACCATGGCCATGGTGCTGGAGGAGTTTTTCTCCCGGTATCCGGGGCTGGACTATTCCATCTTCGCCACGGATATCTGCACCGAGGTGCTTGCCAAGGCGGAAGAGGCTATCTATTCCGATGATGTGGTGGCGCCGGTTTCGGCGGTGTTCCGCAATAAGTATCTGATGAAGGGAAAGGGCGCGCATAAGGGATTTCACCGGGTTGTCCCGGAACTCCGCCGCAAGGTGGAATTCCGGCGGCTCAATTTCATGGATCGGGATTTCGGCATTGACCGGAAGATGGACATCATCTTTTGCCGGAACGTGATCATCTATTTTGACCGCAAAACCCAGTGTGCGCTGTTTGAAAAATTTTATCGTCAGCTTTCTCCCAAGGGCTATCTGTTCACCGGGCATTCGGAAACCCTGGAAGGCATCGGAGACCGGATGGATCGTGTCGCCGCTGCGGTGTATCGATGCCGCAAATAAGTGATATCCTCGATACGGATCTGCCGGTGGTGAACCTTCACCCCGGCGAGCTCTTTGTCGCCCGGGAGCCGACCCTGATCGCCACCATCCTCGGCTCCTGTGTTTCGGTGTGCCTGTTTTGCCCCAGGCAGAAGACCGGGGCCATGTGTCATGGCGTGATGCCGGTTCGCGCTGATATGGGTGTGGAGGATAATTTCCGCTTTGTGGAGAGTTCGGTGCGTTACATGGTTGAGATCCTGACCCACGGCAATGTTTTTTGTCCCAATGCCGGACTGGTGGCAAAGATTTTTGGCGGCGCGGACGTCCTGGATTTCCGTTTTGGCCCGGCAACCGGCGCCAGAAGCATTGGCGCGATGAATATCAAGGCGGCGCGAGAGGCTTTGGCCAGATACAATGTTTCCATTGCCGTGGAAAAGGTGGGCGGAATGCATGGTTGCAAGCTCTTCTTCTATACCCACACCGGCGAAGTTTTGCTCCGGCGTATTCCCCGTTCTTCTGTCCCAGGGTGATGTCGATGTCTCATGGTAAAATCAGGGTGCTGATCGTCGATGATTCCGCCGTGGTGCGGCAGACCTTGACCGACACGCTGCAGTCGGACCCGCATATCGAGGTGATGGGAGCGGCCAGGGATCCCTATGTGGCCGCCGATCTTATCGCCAAGGAGGTGCCGGACGTCATCGTGCTTGACGTGGAAATGCCGCGCATGGACGGGATCACCTTTCTCCACAAGCTCATGAGCCAGCATCCCATCCCGGTGGTCATGTGTTCGACCCTTACGGAAAAAGGGGCGGAAACCACGCTCAAGGCCTTGGAGTATGGGGCCATCGACATCATTCAAAAGCCCAAGCTCGGCACCAAGCAGTTCATCGAAGAATCCAGGATCCGGATTTGTGACGCAGTCAAGGCCGCATCCAGGGTCATGGTCAAGCGCATTGCCGCCAAGCCCCATCATGTGGAAAAAAAACTCACCGCCGATGTCATGCTGCCCCCGCCTTCATCCACCGCCATGGTGCAGACCACCGAGCAGGTCGTGGCGGTGGGCGCCTCCACCGGGGGCACCGAAGCCCTGCGGATATTCCTTGAAGCGTTGCCCGGGGATTGTTCCGGCATCGTCATTGTGCAGCACATGCCCGAGGGGTTCACCCGCGCCTTTGCCGAGCGGTTGAACGGACTGTGCCGCATCCGGGTCAAGGAAGCGCAGGACGGCGATACCGTGCTGCGCGGTCAGGCCCTGATCGCTCCCGGTAACCGACACATGTTGCTGAAGCGAAGCGGCGCGCGGTATTTCGTGGAGATAAAGGACGGCCCTCTGGTCTGTCGGCACCGGCCTTCGGTGGATGTGCTTTTCCGTTCCACTGCCCGGTACGCCGGGAAAAATGCCATCGGCATCATCATGACCGGCATGGGCGACGACGGGGCCCGGGGGATGGCCGAGATGCACCAGGCCGGCGCCTACACCATCGCCCAGGACGAGTCGTCCTGCGTGGTTTTCGGGATGCCCAAGGAGGCCATCGCCATGGGCGGGGTGGGAAAAGTTGTGCCTCTTGAGCGGATTGCTCCCCTGATAGCCGGGAAATGAAAAAAAAGATTCTAAAAAGGAAGCCCGTGTAATAGTATATTACCATATCGAATGGACACGTTTTTGCCTGTGAAGGGCTGGGCAAGCCGGAAGGATAACAAGCGAGAAGGAGTACCATGGATCTCTTAAAGGATTTTGCGCAAAAAGATATGATCGAACAGATCATCTGCCTGGATGAGATCAAGGAGTCCAGGTTGGTGGCAGCCATCCCGGGCTTGTGGAATCTGTATGCCAATCCGCTTGGAGATCAGGCGGTGGATGAAATGGTCTACCACACCATTTTTGATCTGCTTGCCGGACGGGAGCAGGAGATCATCGCCGGACTGGAGCATCAAGCAGCGGCTGTCCGTCTTCTCTGCATCCGGCGGGCGGCCGACGGTGGTTCCGCCGCCCTTAAGGACGCGCTGGTTAAACTCCTTGGCTCGGCGACGGACAACGAGTCGGTTTCCGAGATCATTCGGGCTCTGTGCAATTTTAAGGATGCTGCTCTTGTCGATATTCTGCTGCCGTATCTCAAGCATGATGATTATTCCGTGGTTGCCTGGGCCATGCGCGCCCTTGCCGGGACCCATGATCCAAAAGTCTGTAATGCCTTGATGGCCATGGTTTCCGAGAGCAGGGAGGTGCAAAACGCGGATGCAGGGTGTGATTTGCGCACAGCTCTGGCAGTCGAAAACCTTGCCAATTTTCCCGGCGACACGACGGCTGATTTTCTCGTCGGGTTCATCCACCAGGCCAATCCATCGTTCCGGCGGGTCGTGATCTCCACCCTTGCCGGCATGGGGGAGGGGATTCTCTCTGCCCTGGAAAGATGTCTCGATACCGGTGATAAGGATGAAAAAATCATGGCGGCCAACGTCATCGGCATGACCGGGAAAAAACGGGGCGCCGATATCCTGGTCGCCCATCTGGAAAATGCCGGGGAGATCAACCTTAAATTCGCCATCTATGAAGCGCTGGGAAGGATCACCTCCATGCGCAGCGTGATTGGCCTGACCGACGGCTTGGCCGAGACGGATGATCTTGTCCTCATTGCCGTGGTGACCGCCCTTGATCACCAGTGCAACCCGGGGGTGGTCAAGGTGCTGAACGAGATCATCGCCAGGGGGGACGCCCAGAGCGGGCGGGTGCTCTCGGCCATCATTACCTCCCACGCCCGACAGCTCTTTGCCGCCCTCTATAAAGATGGCGTACAGCGCGTTGCCGTGCTTGGCGCCGTGGGGAAATCCGGGGATCATCAAGCCATCGGCGCCTTCCGGGCCGAACTGGAGAGGATCGGAGGAGACCAGGCTGCCGAGGATATTCAGGGATTGAGCCTTGCCGATGTCGGCGCCAAGGAAAAACGTATTCTTGCCGCGGATGACTCCAAGGCCATGCTCTTTTTCTATAAGGGGGTTGCCGCGGACCTCGGCATGGATCTGGTCACGGTGGAAGACGGCAAGAAAGCCTTTGATTATCTCCAGATTGACAGCGAATTTGACCTGATCATCACCGATATGAACATGCCGAACATGGACGGCATCGAGCTGACCCGCGAGATCCGGAAAAAAACGGAATGGGCAAAGATTCCGGTGTTGATGGCGACCACCGAATCGGAGAAAACCCAGTCGGAACTGGCCCGGCAGGCCGGGGTGACGGATTTCATCACCAAGCCCTTTTCCAAGGAGGATTTCAAAGCGAAGGTCGGGCAGATGTTTGCCTGAAAGGTGCGCCATGTCTTTGGAAAACACAGAGTCTGCCCCTGGGCGGACTCTTTTTGTTTGACCCCAAGGGTTTTCTTCCGTACTATTCCGCAGGGCATGCGCCCTAAGTCGCCGTGCTAAATTTTTTGATCCTCCATGGGGAATGCAATGACCAAACCGTTTGGAATTACCGTAAGCCGTCACATCATGGACAGCCAGCGCCTGCATCCCGAGGCCACCGGCGACCTCTCCGGGCTGCTCAGTGAACTGATCGTGGCCGCCAAAACGATCAACGCCGAAGTCAATATGGCCGGATTGGCCGATGTCTTGGGGATGGCCGGAAAAACGAACATCCAAGGCGAACATGTGCAGAAGCTCGATGAGTTGGCCAACAACACCATCAAGCGTCGCATGGCCCGCTGCGGTTATGTCTGCGTAATGACCTCGGAGGAGGAGGCCGACATCATTCCGGTGGCCGAGGGGAGCGCAGGGAAATACACCCTGGCGTTTGATCCGCTGGACGGCTCATCCAACATTGACGTCAACGTGAGCATCGGCACCATTTTTTCCATCCACCGGCGCAAATCCACCAACGATCTTTCTCCGCAAGGGGAAGAAGCCGATTTGCTGCAAAAGGGGCGGGAGCAGGTGGCTGCCGGGTATATTATCTACGGCTCCAGCACCATGATGGTGTTCACCACCGGCGAAGGGGTGCACGGCTTTACCCTTGATCCCAGCGTGGGCGAGTTCTTCCTGTCGCATCCCGACATCAGGATTCCTGAACGGAGCAAGTATTTCAGTGTCAATGAGGGGAATTACAACTTCTGGACAAGCGAGGTCAGGGGGTTCGTGGACTACCTGAAGGAAAACGACAAGGAAACCGGGCGGCCTTACAATGCCCGGTACATCGGCTCATTGGTCGCTGATTTTCACCGCAACCTCATTGCCGGAGGGATCTTTCTCTATCCCCGCGACAATCGGAACCCGGCCAAGCCGGACGGCAAGCTGCGCTTGCTGTACGAGGCCGCGCCCCTGGCTTTTTTGGTGGAACAAGCGGGTGGCCGGGCCATTACCGATGAAGGCGTGAATATCATGGATATTGAGCCGAAATCCCTGCACCAGCGGGTGCCGCTGGTTATCGGCTCCCGCCATGAAGTGGACCTGTTCGAGGAGATTGTGTCCGGACGCAGGTGAAAGGAGCAAGGATAAAGGATAACCGGCTGGCGCGGGGAACGAATTTCCCGCGTTTTTATGTACCTTGAACCTTTTACCTCGCGCCTTTTACCTTTTCGTTATCCCGCAAGGTGACCGTCCGGTTGAATACCGGGCGGCCATCCATGGAATCCTTACTGTCCACGCAAAAATACCCCTGCCGTTCAAACTGGTAATGGCTGCCGGGCTGGGCATTGGCCAAGCTCGGTTCCACCAGGCAATCTCTAAGCACCACCAGGGACTCCGGATTGACAAAGGTCTTGAAGTCCGCATCGCCTGCGTCCGGATTTTCTTCGGTGAAGAGCCGATCATAAAGGCGCACCTCTGCAACCACCCCATGGGCGGCGGAGACCCAGTGGATGGTGCCCTTGACCTTGCGGCCATCCGGGGCCGAGCCGCCCAGGGTGGCCGGGTCATAGGTGCAATGCAGCTCGATGATCTCGCCGCTGGCCTCGTCCTTGATCACCTTTTCGCACTTGATGAAATAGGCGTAGCGCAGCCGCACCTCCCGTCCCGGGGCCAGGCGGAAGAATTTTTTCGCCGGCTCCTCCATGAAATCTTCCCGTTCGATATATATCTCCCTGCTAAAGGGTACAGTGCGTTCGCCCATCTCCGGTTTTTGCGGGTGGTTCTGGGCAGGGAGATCCTCGGTGCGGCCCTCGGGATAGTTGGTGATCACCACCTTGAGCGGCGCGAGCACCCCCATGACCCGGATGGCGGTTTCGTTGAGATCCTCGCGCACGCAATGCTCCAGCAAGGCCACATCCACCATGCTGTCTTTCTTGGCCACCCCGATTTTGTCGCAGAAGCTGCGCAGCGCGGCCGGGGTATAGCCACGGCGGCGGATGCCGGAGAGGGTCGGCATGCGGGGGTCGTCCCAGCCGGAAACATGCCCGTCGTTGACCAGCTGCAGGAGCTTGCGCTTGCTGACCACGGTGTAGCTGAGGTTCAAGCGGGCGAACTCGATCTGCCGCGGGTGGCAGGGCACCGGCAGGTTGTCCAGGGTCCAGTCGTACAGGGGCCGGTGGTCGGCAAACTCCAGGGTGCAGAGCGAGTGGGTGATCCCCTCCAGCGCATCGGAAATGGGATGGGTGTAATCGTACATCGGGTAGATGCACCAGGTGTTACCGGTGCGGTGATGGCTGGCGTGCAGGATACGGTAGATTACCGGATCGCGCATGTTCATGTTACCTGAGGCCATGTCGATCTTGGCCCGCAGCACCCTGGTGCCGTCCGGGAATTCGCCGGCCCGCATGCGCCGGAACAGCTCGAGGTTTTCTTCGACCGATCGGTCCCGGTACGGGCTGTTCTTGCCCGGCTCGGTGAGAGTACCCCGGTAAGCGCGGGTCTCCTCGGCGGAGAGATCGCAGACATAGGCCTTGCCGGTGGTGATCAGGTGCTCGGCATATTGGTAAATCTGTTCGAAATAATCCGAGGCAAAGTAGAGGTGCTCGCCCCAGTCAAAGCCGAGCCAGCGGACATTGTCCTTGATGGACTCGACATATTCCTGCTCTTCCTTGGTGGGGTTGGTGTCGTCGAAGCGAAGATGGCAGCGAGCCCCACTGTTTTCCTTGGCGATCCCGAAGTTGAGGCAAATGGACTTGGCATGGCCGATGTGGAGATAGCCATTTGGCTCGGGCGGGAAGCGGGTGACGATCTGGTCGTGCCTGCCTGCGGCGAGGTCGTCGGCGATGATGGCGCGGATGAAGTCCTGTGACTGAGTCTCTTCGCTGCTCATGATATTTTGTCCGTATAGTTTTTAGCCACGAAATTCACGAAAGAACACGAAAGAGATAAAATATTAGCAAAACGCTTCAAATTTGACTCCCCTTTCTTGATGGGGAAGGACCTTCTTGATTTGTAACAGAAGTTCGGTGTGTCTTTTTTTTCGTGTCCTTTCGTGGCGATATTTTATGCGAAATATTTTGCCGCATCACGCAACCGGTTTACAACCATCGGCTTGCCGAGATGGGCAAACACCTCGAACATGCTTGGCCCCTTGACCTGGCCGGTGATAACGGCCCGCGCCCCGTTGACCAAAACCCCCACCTTTACTCCGAGCTCTTCGGCAAATTCCCGGCAGACCCGCTCCGTCTCATCGTGATTGAGTTCCGGCAGGGCTTCGATGCGGTCGGCCAGCTTGGGCAGCCATTCCTTGAGGTCCGGGTGTTTCAGCACGTTTTTGGTCAGGGCGGTTTCGTCCATGGCAAAATCATCGGCAAACCAGGCTCGGCCCAGGGAAGCAAAGTCTTTCAAAGTATGGAAGCGTTCCCTGGTCATGTCCAGGGTTTTCAGGAACCACTGCTTTTTCTCGCCATCGTAGGCAGCATCCCACAACCCTTCTTTTTCAAAGATATCTTTGACCAGCGCGCCGATCTCTTCGATGGGAAGCGTGCGCAGGTAATGGGCATTGATGTTGATTGCCTTGGGATCGGTGAAGAATTTCGGGTCGTCCTTGCGGTAGTTGAAGATGGAGTTGGAGCGGGTGATGCCGGAAAGATCGAAGGCTTCGATGAGTTCTTCTCGCGAGAAGATCTCGCGGTCGTCCGGGGTGGACCAGCCCAGCAGGACGAGAAAGTTTGCCAGGGCCCAAGGGAGAAACCCTTGCTCCCGGTAAAACTGCACCGAGACGATCTCGCCGTGGCTGCGCTTGGAGATCTTGGCCTTGTTCAGGTCAAGGGTCAGCGGCATGTGGGCGAAGGTGGGCAGCTCCGCGCCCAGGGCCCGATAGAGCAGAATCTGGCGCGGGGTGTTACTCAGGCCGTCCTGGCCCCGGATGACGTGGGTGATGCGGTCGCGGATGTCGTCAACCACGTTGCAGAGCAGATAGAGCGGCATGCCGTTGGAGCGGACGATGACAAAATCCTCGATATCCTCGTAAGCGCGTTCAACCCGGCCGTAGACCTGGTCGTCAAACCCGACCTTGCCCGGTTCTTGCGGCACTTTGAAGCGGATGACATAGGGGAGCCCTTGGGCCTCGTTTTCCCTCACCTGTTCTGGGCTGAGCCTGCGGCAGACGCCGTCATAGCGGTAGTCGCCCTTGGCGGCAGCGGCGGCTTCCCGTTTGGCCTCAAGCTCCTCCTTGCTGCAAAAGCATTTGTAGGCGTTGCCGTCGGCCAGCAGCCTTTCGGCGGCGGCCACATGCTCTGCGGCATATTCCGATTGAAAATAGGGGCCCTCATCCCACGTCACCCCGAGCCACTCCAGGCCGTCGAGGATGCCCTGGATGGATTCCTGGGTGGAGCGTTCCGCGTCCGTGTCCTCGATGCGCAGCACCAGCTTGCCTCCGTGCTTGCGGGCAAACAGCCAGTTGTAGATGGCGGTTCTGGCCCCGCCGATATGGAGATAGCCGGTCGGGCTGGGTGGGAAGCGGACGCGAACTTCGGTCATTGTGTTCTCCTTGCAAAAAAAAAAATGAGCAACGCGGAACAGACCGCGCGGTGCTGACGGATCGTATTCAAACGGTGTTTTATATATCGTTTTACCGGGTTATTCAAGAGGATGCTTGGGAAAAAGCAGGGGGCGGCGGGCTGGAGATGGGGCTGAATAATTTCCCCTCAAGGGATTGCTTTATCTTTAATGGAAACTATAGTAGTATTATAACGTAACTATCCGCCGGCAGTCAGCCAGGGTGTTACAGCAAAACGGATGTTTACGCTCACAGGAGGTGGAACAATGCCTTTGGATCCCAGCGCCACTTCAGTACAAGCCAATGTCAGGACCGAACGGCCCGCTTCTCCTTATGCCGAGGCAGGAGGAGCAAAGAAGACGGACAGCAACCGGACCGAATCCGGCCAGACCAGTCAGGCATCCCCCGATGTCGTGACCAATATCTCTGCAGCCGCCCTGGAGGCTTCCAGGGCTGTTGCCCAGGCTGACCAAACGGCGGACCAGAATGCAGCTGAAGAATCGCTGCGAGCGCGGGAAAGGCGGGAGCCTCCGCCGCGACAGCCCGAGGAGCAAAATGCTCGGATGGAGCAGCGATCACGCGGGGTGAACGTGGTTGTCTGATCTGTAAAAAAGAAAAGCTGTAAACGGGGGGCGATTCTCAGGAGTCGGCCCCCGTTTTTGTTAAAAGCCGAGTTCCCTCAGAAAACGCGGGTCGCTGGTCCAATCCTTTTGCACCTTCACCCACAGCTTGAGCAGCACATGCTGGTCAAGGAGGATCTCGATGTCCTTTCGGGCGGCCTGGCCGAGTTGTTTGAGCTTGCTGCCATTCTTGCCGATGATGATCCCCTTTTGCGAATCCTTTTCCACATAGATGGTGGCGTGGATCGTGATCAGTTGTTTTGCCGTGTTTTCCTTGAAGCTCTCAATCGTCACCGCAGTGGAATAGGGGATTTCCTGCCCGGTCAGCAAGAAGATCTTTTCCCGGACGATCTCGGCGACAATGAACCGTTCCGTGGCATCGGTGGGGATATCCTCGGGGTAGAGGCGCGGCCCGGTGGGAAGCAGGGTGCAGAGCTCCCGGATTACCAGGTCGGTGCCGTCGTTGGCTTTGGCCGACAGGGGCAGGATCGCCTGGAACGGGTACAGCCCCTGGTAGGTGGCGATGATGGGCAGCAGCTTTTCCTTATCGATCATGTCCATCTTGTTGAGCAGCAGGAGTACCGGCTTGTCGAGGCCCTCAAGGCATTGGGTCAGGGTATTGCCTGTGCTCGGCAGGGGCATGGTGACGTCCACCATGAAAACAATGGCGTCCACCTCAGCCAGGCTGCCCAGGGCGATTTTCACCATCTCCAGGTTCAGGGGACTTCTCGCCTTGTGGATACCAGGGGTGTCCAGCATGACGATCTGGTAGTCCGGGCCGTTGACAATGCCCAGGATCCGGTTGCGGGTGGTCTGGGGCTTGGGCGAGACAATGGAGATCTTCTGGCCGAGCAGGCTGTTGAGCAAGGTGGACTTGCCCACATTGGGAGGCCCGATAAGGGCGACAATGCCTGATTTGACCTGTTCCGGGGAGCTGTTCATGGGTGTCGTTGCGCTCGTGTATGTTAGTAAAAAAATACAGTGTTACATACCAGTATTCCTGATTTTCCGCATCCACTCTCTTTTTAGCGGTCATGGAAAAAGATGACAACCACGGGAATAGCTGGTACACAAGGTCCAGTTTTAAGTCTGCATATCAACTACAGGAAAAGCTATGGCATTGCAGGGCGCAATCATTGAATACATGGAGCAGGGCAGGTTCATCTGCGCCATGGTCCTTGACGAGGACAGCAAGCGGCTGCGCCTGATCAACCAGAACGGCAGGGAGGTGAATCTTCCCCTCTCCCGGCTGCTGCATCAATCCGCGAAACGCCATTCTCTTGCGCTCAGCCGGGATGAGCAACTCCGCCTGCTCAAGGAGGCAGATCAGAGCCGGCAGGCCATGCTGCCGCAGATCGATCTGGCCGAAATCTGGCAATTGGCCAGCGAGGAGGAGGGGGCAAGCTTCAGCCCTGCTTTTCTCGCCGAGCTCGCCTTTGGGGAAGACGCCACGGATAACCATGTTGCCGCCTTTCTCCGTTCCATTTTTGTGGATCGCCTCTATTTTAAATACAAGGAGGGCCAGGTGCTGGCCCACGGCCCGGAAGCGGTTGACGCCCTTCGTCTGAAGCAGGAACGGGAAAAGGAGCAGGAGGCCCTGATGAGCACCGGGGCCATGATGCTCAGGCGCCTTTGGGATGGGGACACAGCAACGGAGTGGCCGGAACGCGACCGCTGCCTCGCTCTGCTGGGCGATTACTATGTATTTGGCAACGAGGCCGAAGAGAGCGAGCTTGCCCGGGAACTGCTGAAAAAAGCAGGGCTCACCGGACCGCACGATGTCTACCATCTCCTGATCAAAGCCGGGGTCTGGCAGCCCCATGAAAATGTGGCCCTGCTGCGCTATGCAATCCCGGTGGATTTTTCCGCCGAACTCAGCGCCGCGGCTGCCCAGGCTCCAGAGCCTGTGGCCGAAGAGCTTGTCGGCAGAAACCGGCGGGATTTACGGGAGCTTCCCCTGCTCACCATTGATGGCGAATCCACCCGGGATTATGATGACGCTCTGCATGTGGAACGGAGGGGCGACGATTTCCTGGTGGGCATCCACATCTCCGACGTGGCCCATTACGTTATGCCCGGGACGTTGATTTATGCCGAGGCTGCCCGGCGGATGACCTCGCTTTATTTTCCCGAAACCCAGATCCCCATGCTGCCGACAGCACTCTCGGAAGGGGTATGCAGCCTTGTCGCCGGCAAGGCGCGGGCGGCCATGAGTGTCATGGTGCTGCTCAACGCTCAGGGCGAGGTGCTGGAGTTTGATCTTATCCCGAGTTTGGTCGAGGTAAAGCGGCAGTTGAGCTACCCTGAGGCGGAACGGCTTGCGGCAAGCGGCGACTGGGAACTGCAGACCCTGGCCCGTCTCAGCGAGCAGCTCAAGCAGCGGCGCATAGAAAAAGGGGCGTTGCTCCTGCCGGTGCCGGATGTGAACATCAGCATCGATCCGCAAGGCAAGGTCTCGGTGGTCCTCTCGCCGGTGGACACCATCTCCCGCAGCCTGGTGGCGGAGTTCATGGTGCTGGCCAATACTCTTTCCGCCCAGTTTGTGGCGGACCGTCAGGCCCCCGGCCTGTTCCGGGCCCAGGACGATCCCCATCAGCGGTTGATCGCGGGCGGGGAGAAGGATCTGTTCTCCGTCTTTCGCCAGCGCAAGCAGCTCAAGCCCGGGGAGCTTCTCGTATATCCCAAGCCCCATAGCGGGGTCGGGGTCATGCAGTACACCACGGTCACTTCCCCCATCCGAAGGTTTCTCGATCTGGTTATGCAACACCAGATCAAGCAGTTGCTCTCTGGCCGGGGGGCGATGTTTTCCGCGGATGAGCTCGCGGGGGTTGCCGGGGACATCAACACGGTGCTGGCCAGGGTGAGTCAGGTGCGGCGCACCCGGCACCGCTACTGGCTGCTCAGATATCTGGAGCAAAAGGTTGGGGCACGGGTTGAGGCGCTGTTGGTCAACAAGGGGCCCAAGCGGATCAATCTGACCCTGCTTGATTGCCTGTTGGATGCCGATATGCCGCCGAGTCAGTCGTTGAGCGCAAAGCCGGGGGATGTCGTTTCGGTGCGGGTGGCCAAGGTCGATGCCCTGGACAACGTGCTGCGGCTGGAGTGGTAGTCAGTCGTAGATGATGCAGGTCCAGCGGGAGAGGATCTCTTCGGTTTCCGTATCCAGCTGGTCTGCCACCTCATGGATCTGGTATTCGTTGCCGCATTTTTGGCACCGCATACGGACCCTCCGGCAGGACCGGGAAACCTCCAATCTGCCCTTGCATTGTGTGCACTGCATTCCCATCTGTAGTCCTACTGTAAAAGGGTATGTCGGGTGAAGATCGCTTCAAGCCTATAGCCTTTCTCTGCCAGCGCCTCGGCGCCGCCTTCCAGCCGGTCTACCACGGTTACCACCAGCCCCACCTTGAATCCTGCCGCCTCAACCCGCTCGATCACGGTGAGCAGGGTGCCGCCGGTGGTGACCACGTCCTCCAGCAGGGCAACGGTGCAGCCCTGCGGCATGTTGCTCAAGCCTTCGATGTATTGGCCGGTGCCGTGGCCCTTGGATTCCTTGCGTACGATGAAAGCGGGAATGGGCGCCTGTTCCAGATGGCTCACCACCGAAACCGCCGTGACCAGAGGATCGGCGCCCAGAGTCATGCCGCCCACCGCGTCGATCTTTTCCGGGTTGTTCTTGATGATCTCAAAGATCAGCTTGCCGCAGAGGTACGCGCCTTCCGCGGACAGGGTGGTCTGTTTGCAGTCGATGTAAAAATCCGATTCCCTGCCGGAGGAGAGGGTGAATTTCCCGTGGCGGTACGATTTGGTCAGTAGCAGTTGTTTGAGTTGTTCCCTGTGGTTCACGAAGTATTCCTTTGTGGTGTGAGGTTCGTGGGACTTATTATATCTTGGGCATCTTGGCGAAATAGGTGGTCAGGTTTGCCTTGGGGCTGATCTTTGGCGCCAGCAGACCGTCTTTCGAGCTCATGGCGATCATCACCCCGGGGCCGTGTCCGGCCAGCACGCAACTGGCGTGGGCAACGATGCCGATCACCACGCCGCCGGTCTTGTAAATCCGGCCATAGGTGGCGTCCGCATCCAGAATTGCGACGAAATCACCCAGCCGCAGGTCTTCAAGGCCGTATTCCTTGACAATGACCGCATCGAACATCTGGATGTCGTAGTCGCCGCTGTGGCTGTGGGAGGCGCCGATGCCGGAGCCCATGATCTTGGCGGGCACGGTGTGGGTCACCGGCACCTCCAGCCTGCCATTCTTGAGTTTCTTGAGAGGGATCGCGGCAAGCAGCGCCGGGTCCAGGTTCAGCACCTTGATTCCGGGAAAATCCGGAAGGTTCAGGCCGCAGCCGAACGCCTTGATCTGGATCTTGTCGCCGATGGTGAGGCGCTCCAGCACCTCCGGGGCAAAATCCACCAGCACATGCTCGATGCCGCCATGCTTGCCCGTCACCCGGCCGGTCTCGCCCTTGGCGTCGCCGGAAACCAACCGGGCGAGGTTGCCCACGCAGGAAAACTGGTTCAGGGCGCGGTTGGGGCCGGGTTGGCCCTGGATCTGGGTGAAGTTGCTGATGGAAACCCCCGGCTCCACATGGTCGCCGAATTTTTCCCCGGCCAGATCCCCGATCCGCAGGTTGTAAGTGATGCCGCCCACGCCGGGGTAGACGTCCGAATGCCCGTCCGGGTTGATCCGGTAGGGGTTGATCCCGCCTTGGGGCGAGGTGATCTCGCCGATCACCGACTGGCAGACCAGTTGTTCCGTGTTGGTTATGATCATCGTTACGCGCCCCTCGCTGCTAGACGTTGAAGCGGAAGTTCATGCAGTCGCCGTCCTGCACCACGTATTCCTTGCCTTCCAGCCGCAGCAGACCTTTTTCCCTGGCCTTGGCCTCGCCGCCGCAGGCGACGAAATCCGCGTAGGAGATGACCTCGGCCCGGATAAAGCCGCGCTCGAAGTCGGTGTGGATAACCGCGGCGGCTTGCGGGGCCTTGGTGCCGCGCTTGATGGTCCAGGCCCGGGTTTCCTTTTCGCCCACGGTGAAGTAGTTGATCAGCCCCAGCAATTCGTAGCCGGCCTTGATCAACCGGTTGAGGCCCGGTTCCTCAAGGCCGAGATCGGCCAGGAAATCCCGGCGTTCCGCCGGATCAAGCGCGCTCAGCTCCTCTTCGATGGCCCCGGAGATCATGACCACCGTGGCATTCTCTTCCGCCGCAGCTGTGCGGAGCGAATCCACCCACTGGTTGCCGGTGTTGATCTCGGCTTCGCTGACATTGGCCACATAGAGCACGGGCTTGGCGGTGAGCAGGCAAAGCTCTTTCATCAGCTTCTGGCCCGTATCGTCGAGTTCGGCCACCCGGGCCGGCTTGCCATCATTAAGCAGTCCGTGCAATCCCTCCAGGACAACCAGTTGCGCCTTGTAGACCGCGTCGCCGGATTTGGCCTGGGAGGCGGTCTTGGTCATGCGCCGGCTCACGGTGTCCAGATCGGAGAGGATCAGTTCGGTGTTGATTACCTCCCGGTCGCGCAGGGGATCGATGCTGCCGTCCACATGCACGATATTGGTATCTTCAAAGCAGCGGACCACATGGGCGATGGCGTCCACCTGGCGGATGTGGCCGAGGAACTGGTTGCCCAACCCCTCGCCCTTGCTGGCCCCGCTTACCAGGCCGGCGATATCGACAAACTCCATCTGGGCGTTGACCTTGACCTTGGTCTTGGCCATCTCGGCAAGGATGTCGAGGCGTGCGTCCGGAACCGGGACCATGCCCACGTTGGGTTCAATGGTGCAGAACGGGTAGTTGGCCGACTCGATGCCCGCCGAGGTGAGGGCGTTGAAAATGGTCGATTTGCCGACATTGGGCAGGCCGACGATGCCACAGCGAAAGCCCATGGGAAAGTCCTTGTTGTTGCGTTTCAATAATAGAGTGGCCGGGAAATGACCGGAAATTGTGACCAGTATATAATGATTTCTTTGCAATGCGGCAAGGGTTGTTTACAATCCAGGGACTAAATCCCCCTCAATCAGGCGTAAATACCATGGCTGCTCCCGAAAAAATCACCCGCATCGATTCCCTGTTTGCCGAGCTGTTTAAAAAAAGGCAATGGGACAAGCGCTTGGCCTTGCACGCCGTGTTCCGGAACTGGCCGCAGGTTGTCGGACAGGAGATTGCGGAGCGGACCGCACCGCTGGTGATCCGCGGCACGGTGCTCTGGATCGCGGTCTCCGACTCGGTTTGGATGCAGCAGCTCCATTTGCAAAAGCAGGCCCTGCTCGCACATGTTAATGCGAATGTGCGTGGTTCCGAGAAGATAAGCGACATCCGCTTTCAGATAGATGCGACTCTTGGCGAGGAAAAGATGGTTGCGGAGAGCCCGCAGCCGGCTGTTTCTCCGCAGCCGATTGAACCTGAGAAGCAGAAGGGCTTTGAGCGGCTGGTCGGCGCCATTGGCGACGAGGAGTTGCGAACGCGCCTGCTCGCCTTGTGGCGAAAAGCCCACCGGTAAGTGTCTTGCGGTGAGCCGGTCTGAGGAGGGCCGGGACGGTGTTTTCAGGTCGCGTTCGGCGGGGAATTTTCGATGGAGCAAATGGCAAGGTAGCGTTCGAGATTCTCACGGTCCGCGCCCTTGAGCGTGAACTGAAGGCCGAATTCCCTGGTCTCCTGATCAATCTCGATAACTCGGCGGACAATGGCTTCCGGGGCAGTGGCTTTTTCCTCGAAATCGCCAAATTTTAAACGAAGGGTCATGCTGAGCGGGCTGAGTTTGTCTCCTTTCTGGATATGCTGGGAAAATTTCCCCACCACCCGTGCCCCCTCGATGGAGATGTTTTTTATCGTGCCATGATTGAGATACTGGCTTGCCTTGCGGGTGAAAGTCACCACGGAGCGGGGACTTGTCACATACCTGGGATATCTCCTCCGTTGAATGGTGATAATCGAGATGGGGAAGCGCACTCCCAGTTCACTGGTGGTTTCAAGCGCAGGGGTAGCGTGGAACCCCCGCATGGGCTGGTTCTGCTGTTGATACAAAAGCAGGCATGGGTCCTTTGGGGCCTGGAAAGAGGACTCCTTGGTAAAAAGAAGGAGAGGCTCCTTTTCTTTGGTGAATATCTCGGAAGGCGTGAGTCTTTGCGGGTCCAGCCCCTTTTGCAAGAGGGTTACCGGGATGCGCTGGCCGACAATCCGTATGATTTCTTCTCCAACGACCTTCGGGTCATCGGACCAAAGCTCTTGCATGGAAAGCCCCTCGCCGGGCAAGTAAAGATACATGGTTTTGGGCGTAAACCGCGTCACCCGCATAGCTATTAATGAGCAAGAATATATAGCTATTTTTACAATGCTTGTAAAGCAGGGGGTGCATATATTATGGGAAAGGAATGCGGAGTGCGGCTAGAATTGTTTTTCCGTGTCCAGAAGCAGGGTCACCGGCCCTTTGTTTATCAGGGTTACGTCCATCATGGCCTGAAACTTGCCGGTGGCCACGGTGATCTGTTTTGTGCGGATCTCGCGGATGAATCGCTCGTAGAGGCTCGCTGCCTCCGCGGGCGGCGCGGCCGTGGAATAGGATGGGCGTCTTCCCTTGCGGCAGTCGCCGAACAGGGTAAACTGGGAAACCACCAGCATCTCCCCTTGCACCTCGAGCAGGGAACGGTTCATAAACCCCTGTTCGTCATCAAAGATGCGGAGATTGACAATCTTGTCGGCCAGGAGGACCGCGTCCTGTTCCGAATCATTTTTCCCGACCCCGATCAGGACAAGAAGCCCAGGTCCGATGGCGCCGCAGATCTGTCCATCGACTCGAACCGAGGCCTGGCTTACCCGTTGGACAACGGCGCGCATGGGCTTTTCTCCTGATCGTCCGGAAGAGCCGGGTCGAGATTGCCAAGGGTAAATTGCAGAATTGCTGTTGCCGCAAGGGTTGCCGTCTCGGCGCGCAGAATGCGCGGTCCCAGGGAAGCCGGGTTGAAGCCTTCCTTCCGGGCGCAGGCAACCTCTGTCTCGCTGAATCCTCCCTCCGGGCCGACCAGGAACAATACGGATCGGCATTCCTTGTTGTGGGAGGCAAGGACATCCTTTAATGTGTGCCGGGTCTCGTGTTCCCAGAAGATCAGCCGTGCGTCATAGGGCGGGAGCTGGGTCATGAGGTCGGTTACGTCTCTGGGATCATGGATTTCCGGCGGCGTGGCCCGGTCGCATTGCTTGCAGGCCTCGATAACGATGCGTTGCCAGCGATCCATCTGGGTGTCTCGTGGCTGTTTGTGGATTCCGTGTTCCGAGTAAAAAGGGTAGATCGCCTCAACGCCTAGCTCCGTGGCCTTTTGCAGGATGAGATCCATTTTCTGCCCTTTGAGCAGGGCTTGTCCCAGGTGCAAACGAACTTTGGGAGGAAGATCCCGGGTTTGCCCGATAACGGTTGCTGTTACCCGGTCTTTGAGGATGCGTTCGATGCGGGCCTGGTAGCGCGCGCCGGTCCCGTCAAAAAAAGTAATGGGATCGCCGGGACTCAGCCTGAGGACGGTCCGGAGATGGTGGGCCTCCGGGCCTGTCAACAGCGCGGTTTCTTCCGTTATATCTGTCGGATCTATGAAAAAGCGGCGCAGGCTCATGGGGGTTAGGGTCGCGTGAAGAGAAGGGCGCTCCATTCCCCTTCGCTGCGGGTTTCCAGATGCTTCAGGCCAAGAGCGGTATAGGTGGCGCGGATATTGTCGGTCTGGGGTCCGGTCAGGATGCCAGCCATGATGAGCTTGCCGTTGAGGGCCAAGTGCGCGGCAAGGGGAGCGGCAAGTTCAATGAGCGTGTCATGGATGATGTTGGCGATGACCAGATCGAACTGGTGGGGGATCTCTTCCAGGGCAACGCCATTTGCGGTAATGGTCGGCTGCAGCGCATTGCGCAGGATGTTCTCCTCCGCCACCGCCACCGCTTCCGGGTCGTTGTCGATGGCCAAGACCTCCTGGGCGCCGAAGAGGGCGGCGGCCATGGCCAGGATGCCCGTGCCGGTGCCCACATCGAGAACGGTTTTGGGCGGGGTGTTTTTCTCGTGAAAAAGCGCCTCGACGAATTCAAGGGCCAGTTTGGTGCTGGCGTGGTGTCCTGTGCCAAAGGCCATGCCGGGGTCCATCTCGATCACCTTTTCCCCTGGGTTTGGCTGGTATGATTCCCAGGTGGGCTTGATAACAAGGTGGGCGGTGATCGGCAGAGGCTTGAATCGTTCTTTCCATGCCTTGTTCCAGTCTTCGTCAGGGATGATTTCTGTTTCGAACCGCGTTGCTCCCTCCCTGGGGGTGAGGTCGGCGAGTTCCGCAAGATACTCAGCGATTTTTTTCAGTTGTTCCCGGGCGTGCGGGCCATTTTCCACATAGCCGACAATTTGTTCCTGGGCGGCATTGGCTGTCGCCACCGGGAGCTGTTCGACTCCGCCGGTTAGTTGGCAGACAAAGTCGGCAATGGGGTCGGAGATGGTCTCGCCTGCGGTGATCGTGATTTTAAGCCATGATTTGGACGGTGGATGTGCTGGGCTTTTGGCTGGCATCGGAATCCCTGTGGGAAATTGCGGTTGCATGGAAATACACTGAAAACTCTCTTGAAGTGCGTTACTCTACCGGATGCTGTATCCTCAGGCAAGATCTAGTTGAACCGAAGCAAGGATGATGGTTGTGTTTGTTTCTTATCTATAATGTGTCGAGGTTGCGGGATGGATGAAAAAAGGATGCAGACGCTTCTGCAAGAGGTAAGTCGTGGTGCGTGTACTGTTGCCGATGCCTTGGCGGAATTGAAGCATTTTCCCTCCGAGATGCTGTCCTGTGCCCACCTTGATCATCATCGGCGGTTGCGAACCGGGGTGCCTGAAGTGGTTTATGGGGAGAATAAGACCGCCTGTCAGATTGCCGATATCTTAAAAAAGCTTCTCGTTTTTTCTCCGGCGGTCATGGCCACGCGGGTAAGTCCGGAGAAGGGAGAGGCGGTTTGTCTGGAAATTCCAGGGCTTGTTTACCATGGGGATGCTCGCATGGTGACGGCGAAGATGGCAGAGTCTGGAACGGAAACACACGGAGGGGAAGGCCTTATTGTGGTGCTCACGGCCGGGACTTCCGATATCCCGGTGGCGGAGGAGGCATATGTCACCCTGCGCTGCCTTGGGCATGCGGTCGAGAAGTTATATGATGTAGGGGTGGCTGGAATACATCGGCTGCTTTCGCGCCGTGATCTTCTCGACAAGGCGTGCGTATTGATAGTGGTCGCCGGGATGGAAGGCGCTTTGCCCAGCGTGGTCGGTGGTCTGGTGGATAAACCCATTATCGCCGTGCCTACCAGTGTTGGCTATGGAACAGGTCTCGGGGGCATTGCCGCGCTTCTGGGTATGCTCAATAGTTGCGCTCCGGGGATCGCCGTTGTGAATATTGACAATGGCTTTGGCGCGGCATGCATGGCGGCAAGTATCGGGCGGCAAATTCGCAGACAGAAGGGAAGATCTTGATTGTTTTTTTCAAGACCAAGCCGAAGAGGTCAGTATTTCAGGTTTGGGCAAGGGGGAGATTCGGGTGGGGCTTCGCAGAAAAACAACGAGTTACAGAGCGGCTCTGTGCCGGGCCCGTGTTTTTTGAGATTTCCGTATTATACTGTTGACAAGGGGGGGCGGTTCGGCTATTTTGGCCCCCGAACGATAACCCCGACACCATGACGAGAAACGTCAGAAAACATCTTGACGGGCTCCGGTGTTTCGGTTATCTTATTTTTTTGCCCGGTCATCGGGCACCTCGGTTTTCCGGGGCGCAGCGATCATTGAAAACTGAATAGTGAGCAAAGTAGAAGATGGGCCCCAAGAAACCGGAGCTTTAAGCTTCGGGAGTTTTTATTGCATTAAAGAGATCAGAATCTCTGTTGAAGAATAACGGGTCTTTAAGGCTTGT
>JAHJRQ010000018.1 GCA_018830485.1 Pseudomonadota bacterium
CGCTGACGAATATTTCGAAACGATGGACGATGCCGATCAAAAACTGGAAATCAGCCCTGAATCAGTTCAGTATCATGTTCGAAGACAGGCTGCCGGAATTTTGATTACAAAAACCATTTACACAAAATTCTTTACACGCCCCGGCAAGGCGAACCTGTGCCGGCCTTGCAAGCGCGCATAGCGCGAGACTCGCATTAGTGCCCTCCGTAAACTTTACTCCTATGACCAACGCGTAGCACCAGGATAACCACCTGGTCGTTCTGAATATCACAAACCACCCGCCAATCTTCCACGCGGTAGCGCCAAAGCCCGCCGAGCGTTCCTCTCAGTACCTTTCCATTACTGCAAGGATCCTCCAGGGCGGCAATATTGTCCATGTACTCGACAATCTGTCGGGCAATTTGCTTGTCGAGCTTCCGCAACTGCTCTTTGGCCGTATCAGCGTATTTAATTCTCCAGGCCAAGTTCTTTCCTCACTTCAGCGGCGGAATGTACGGCTTCTTGCCCCTTACGGACGCGCGCAAGCACCTCCGTGGCGAGATAGTAGTCCTCCATATCCTCAATGCCATGTTCGATAATTTCCCGGAGGTAATAAGCCTTGGTGCGTCCTGTGTGAGACGCGAGGAAATCCAGTCTTTGCTCTATTTCTGTATTGAGTCGGATTGATGTAGCCATAGTTTTCTCCAGTGTGATATTTGTATTCAATGTATCACTAGAAAAGAAAAAAAGCAAGATTCAGGGGAAAGTTTTATCGGAATCAAACAACAGCCTGTTCCGAAATGGGGCAGTTCGGGTACGCCCGGCCCAATTCTTCCACTGCTGACCGCATGACGTTTTCACCCACATGAGCATAACGGGCGGTCAGTTTCAGATCGGAGTGGCCCAGCAGCTCCTGTACCGTGTATATATCGGTGCCTCTTTCCACCAGCCAGGAAGCGAAGGTATGCCGGAGAGTGTGGAAAGTGACCCGCTGACGCCGGTCGGTAATGCCCTCATTCATTCCTAGTCTGTCAACTGACCGGCTGAAGCTGTCGGAAATCTGAACGATTCGTTTACCGTTCCGGCTTGGGAAAACAAGCTCCGAGGGCTGGCCTTTGGGGCGGGCCTGCAGCATACCCTTGACTGCTTCGGTCATGAAGGCGGGCCGGTTGCGGTTGTTTTTGGTGTCTTTCAGGGTGATATGGCCGCTGGCCAGGTCGACATCCGCCCAGGTCAGGGTGAAGATCTCGCTTGCTCGCATTCCGGTATGGAGCGCAAGGAGGCTCATGTCGTGGACGTCACTGCTATGGGTGGCCAGCAGGGCCAGAAGGTCGGCGGCTTCCTTCTGGGTCAAAAAGCGCATCCGCCTATTGTCCACCTTGGGCCTTTTGACTTTGCCACTACCGCCGGCAGGGTTCTGGCCAGCGTAGAGCCCATGGTTGACGGCATGATTGAAAACCTGCCGGACTACGGCTAAGGCATATTCGATGCTGCGCGGTGCGCGTCCGGCCGTGGCCATATCGCGTTTGATCCGCTCAAGATCCAGGGCGACGATGGCACTCAAGATCTTGTACCCGATGATCGGGTCGATCCATCGCCGAAAAAGTCCGGACTCGGTTTTGGTGGCTCTTTCACTTCTGCGATTTTCTTTTATGTGCGGCAGGTAATGTTCCGCAAACACCTCGCGGAAGGTGATTGCCGCCTTTGCGGCTTGTTTCGCCAGCGCTTCTTGTTCGCGCCGCTGCGCTGCGCCAATCTCCCGCTGTTCCGCCAACGTCCTGGGACCGACGCCCCGGCGGTGGTTTTCCAATAATTCGGCCAAAATCGCGGCTGCCTTACGCTCGGTCCAACCTTTGGAAGCCCATCCTACGGCCTCCTCAAGCCTTACCCCTCCGGATTGAAAGCGGATCGCGAAATATCGATCTTTACGCACACCATGGCAACGGGTTTCGTGTTCGTAATATCTTACCCCTCTGGTTCCGCTGGCTTTCCACTTGGACATTTTGCCTACCTTCTGATAGAAATCAGTTGCTCTCGAACACTAAATTTCTCCCCATTCTCTCCCCATTTTATTGGTGAAAGAGGGTGATTTCGAGTGACGACACGGTAAGCAAGTAAACCAATAAAGCCATGATAGGTCAAGAGGTTAGTGACTATATGTGAAACTCTGGTAAAGTGTAAAAATCGGATTCGTAATCAGTAGGTCAGGCGTTCGATTCTCCTCGTTGGCTCCAGTAAAATCAATGGGTTGCGGAGTTATCCGCAACCCATTGATTTAATTCGATTAAGCAATGCACAAAAAAAAGCCCCGCCGAAGCGGGGCCTTACAATATCATTCAACAGGTTTTAGAGTTGAACGACATTGGCTGCGGAGGGACCCTTGGGGCCGTCGACAACGTCGAAGGTTACCCGGGCGCCTTCCTGCAAGGATTTGAAGCCCTGCGCCTGAATTGCGGAGTGATGTACGAATACATCCTTGCCGCCATCCTGCTCGATAAAACCAAAACCCTTCGAATCATTAAACCATTTCACTGTGCCTTCAGCCATCTTGTACTACTCCTTTGTACTTGGTTCCACATGGGAACCACTTTGTTATAAGCCGAAATATCGTTTGATATCCCGACTGGAGGTTTGGTTGCCCAAACCGGGGGTTTTACTGTTGAACAACATTCGCTGCAGAAGGACCCTTGGGGCCGTCGACAACGTCGAAGGTTACCCGGGCGCCTTCCTGCAAGGATTTGAAGCCCTGCGCCTGAATTGCGGAATGATGGACGAATACATCCTTGCCGCCATCCTGCTCAATAAAACCAAAACCCTTCGAATCATTAAACCATTTCACTGTGCCTTCTGCCATCTTGTACTACTCCTTTGTACTCGGTTCCAAGGAGGAACCACTTTGTTGTAAAGCCGGGATACGTTTGATATCCCGGCTGAAGGTTTGGTTTCCCAAACCGGTTTAGTGTCGTTGCGCGGGAACCGGGATGCCAAAATCAAAGGACGAGGCCCTGGAGCGCTTGTTTCTCCCCGATCCTGCCGGGGCCTGTTTTTTTCGTGTCGGCATTTCACGCCGATACTTGATTGGTTCGTCCCGGTCCTGGGCGTCAGCGACAAAACCGGCAATGGTCCTGAGAGTCATCTTTTTGCCCAGGGTGCGCTCGATGGCCTGGATCATCTTGCCGTCTTCGCCTGCCGCCAGGGTAAAGGCTTCGCCCGTCCGGGTGGCCCGTCCGGTGCGGCCCGTGCGATGCGTGTATGCCTCGACCGTATCCGGGACATCAAAATTGATCACATGGGAAATTCCGGAGACGTCAATCCCGCGGGCGGCGATATCCGTGGCAACCAAAACCTTGAATGTCCCGTTCTTGAAGCCGTCCAGAGCCTGCTGACGTTTCTGCTGGGACAGGTTCCCCTGCAACGAGGTTGCGCTGTAGCCGGATTTTTCCAGGGCCAGGGCAAGACTTTTGGCCTTGTGTTTGGTCTTGGTGAAGATCAGGGTGGTTGCCATCTCTTCCTGGGACATGATGCTTTTCAGCAAGGATGTTTTGTTCTCTTTTGCGACCTGAAAGAGCACATGGGAGATAGTTGTCACGGCCTGGGTGTGATTGATCTGGACCGTTGCCGGGTCATTCAGGATGTCTTCGGCCAGGTGCCGGATTTCGGCAGGCATGGTGGCGGAAAAAACAAGGTTCTGACGCTTGGTCGGCAGATGCTTCATGATTCGTCGGATGTCAGGCAGAAAACCCTTGTCAAACATGTGGTCGGCTTCATCAAGAACCAGCACCTCAACTTCCCTGAGGTTGATGGCTTTGTCGTTTAAATGATCAAGCAACCGTCCGGGGCAGGCAACGATGATTTCCGCGCCTTCCCTGATTTTTTTGATCTGGCCGGGTTTGCCGACACCACCATACACCACAACACTGCGCAGTCTGGTTTGTCCGGCCATGGTGCCGATATTTTCATGGATCTGTTCGGCAAGCTCCCTGGTGGGGGCCACGATGAGCGCCCGCACTTTTTTGCGGGGACCGGCCTGGAGGCGTTGCAGGAGCGGGAGCACAAAGGCCGCGGTTTTGCCGGTGCCTGTCTGGGCGAGGCCAAGGATATCGCGACCCGCGAGAATGGGAGGCATGGCCTCGCGTTGGATGGGGGTTGGGGACGTATACCCGCAGGCCTTTATGCCGGCGAGTATTTGGGGGTGAAACTGAAACTCATCAAAACTCATTAGAACTCCTTTGTTCGAGGGGCAATGCGGGAGAACGGGGTGGAATACAGCCGCATCGCGTAAGCGGTGTCTCTTGCGAGATCACCAGGATAGTGTTTGTTGTTGTGCAATACATGCCGGAAGGTGTCAGGATGGCGATCAAGTGTGACAGGGGGTAAAATCGACAATGGTTCCGTCCGGGGGATGTTCCGCTCTAATTTTCTGTTGTTAACGAAGTATGTGGTCGACAGAAACTTTGAGGGAGACTGACGAAGCAGGGAGGAAATAACACGGCTGGCTGGATTTCATAAAGAGGTATTACTTCTATTTAAATTAATATTCGTTAAGCCACCTTACTCTCTCTGTTTTCTTTGTGCAAGAGAATAAATGCGCTACAGGAAGAAAACAAGGGGCAAATCAGGATGATCCGCATGGGAGAGGCTGATTCCTGTTAAGAGGGGAATAAAGGTGTGGGGACGGGCGGCAACTTTGGGTATACTCACCAATAGTTCCGCTTTTATAGTTCCGCTTTTAGAAGCGGCAGATCGCTAAAGGCAAGGGGGCAGTCCTGTCCCGGCTCTCTGTGCGTTCCGAGATGGACGGCTCTTTGATTATGTTGGTTTCCACCGGGGCGAAGGGCAAATGGTAAAGGATATGAAAAGGTGGGTGACCAGATGAAAATGCTGATTTTTTTTGTCCGAGTGGCCTGTTGCGCGGGAATTTTGACAAGTCTGGGCTGCGCCGCCGCCGTTGTGGGCGGAGGAGCGGCGGGCGGATACGCCGTCGGCACGGATGAACGTTCTGCCGGGACGATGGTTGACGATGCTGCGATCACCGCCAAGGTTAAAAGTAAACTCATCGGCGATAAAAACGTCAAGGCCCGGAACATTGATGTGGATACCGTCGCCGGGGTGGTGGTACTTTCCGGGTATGTTGACTCGTCCCAGGAGGCGAGCAGGGCTGGTCACATCGCCAAGTCGGTGCCAGGGGTCGCGCTGGTGAAAAATGAACTCCGGGTGGGCTCTCGCACCATGGGGCAGGGTGTTGATGACAAGGTCCTCGGCGCCAGGATCAAGGCGAGGCTCCTTGAGGAGCCCGGCGTCAGATCGTTCAATATCGACGTGGATGTCTATTCCGGTTCAGTCAGTGTCACCGGCACTGTCTCAAGCAAGGAACAGAAGAATACGGTGCTCAACCTGATCCGTTCCGTAGAGGGGGTCAAGGGAGTGGTTGATAACCTGCAGATCCACTAATTACGGGGAATGTATTCCGCTCCGGCACGGTGTTGTCCGAACGGGATGCTACTTTTTGCGTCCATCAACTGGTTGTATTCAATGGCTATGTCGTGTGATCATCTCTGTGTTGTTCTGGTTGAACCCAAAGGGTCTGGGAATATCGGCTCCGTGGCGCGGGTTATGAAGAATTTCGGTTTTGGCGAGCTGCGCCTGGTGCAGCCGCGGGCAAGCCATCTCGGCGCGGAAGCACGCAATATGGCAGTGTCCGCCATTGATATCCTTGAACGAGCCAGGGTGTATGAAAATTTGGCCCTTGCCCTGTCCGACAGGAATCTTGCCTTGGGCACGACCCGTCGCTTCGGCAAATACCGGGAGGAGTTGCTCTCTCCGGCAGAGGCGGGTGCAACCGTTGCGGCTCTCGCCAAAACCGCCAGGGCGGCAATTGTTTTTGGCCCGGAGGATACGGGGCTCAAGACCGAGGATCTGGATCTCTGCCAGTACTGTGTGACCATCCCCACCCATGCCGATCTGCCCTCCATGAACCTGGCCCAGGCCGTGGCGGTCTGCCTGTATGAGGCCTCCTTGAAGTTTTCTTCTCCTGTCGAGGATAAGGCGCGGGGGAAGCGCCCGGCCTTGGGGAAGAACCTGGAAGCCATGTTTGTGCAGATGCGCCAGGTGCTTCTTGAGGTGGGGTTTCTCAATCCGCAGAATCCGGAGCATCTGGTCCGCGCTTTCCGGCGGATGCTTGCCCGGCAGGGTTTGACCGAACATGAGGTGCAGATTCTTCGCGGTCTGTGGGATAAGATTTCCTGGCTGCATCGGGGGAAAGGTGCATCCTGAGGGAGAAGCGAAGGATTGGCTTGGCTGTCGCAATCGGGTCGGCGCCATGGGGTGATTCTGGTGGGGCAATAAAAAAAGGGTTTCGCAATTATGCGAAACCCTTATCTTTTTTCGTGGGGTGAGCGATGGGACTTGAACCCACGACCTCCGAGGCCACAACCCGGTGCTACCACCAGCTGAGCTACGCTCACCATATGGGGGATATCCTCCCCGGAACCAACGCACCCTATATAATCAATCGGTTTCTGTTTCGCAAGGGCAAAGTCGGGGGGGCGCGGGCTTATAACTCTTTGCTGCAGTGCTTGCACATCTTGGCTTGGGATTTGACAATCTCCATGCAGTAGGGGCATTCCTTGCGATGGTTGTTTTCCAGAAGCTGTTTAATGGACATGTTGGCCTGCATCTCGATATCGCCATGGACGAACTTGTGATTGCGGATCGGATCGATGCAGTCGAGGTTGTTCAGGTCCACCAGAAGCTCGCAGGCCCGCTTACGTGCCGCGAGATCCGCACAGTTGTCGAGGACAAGACAGAGCGCCGGGGTGAGATTGTTTTCCACCACGCAGTTATCCAGATCCGCGGTATGGTTTTTTTCCTTGCTGTGGCGCTGATTTTGCTTCTGGATGGCCTCGATGTCAATTATTGATCCGGTAAAGGCGTCCGCGCCGCCCACCATGATGGTCATTCCGGTGTCCTCTCCCGGAAGCAGCATGTAGCGGCAGGATGCCTTGTGTCCGTAGCGTTCTTCGAATTGCTCCCAGCTTTTGGCAAAAATGGAGCAGTCGTTGTTGAGGCAGATGAACAGGATGTCCGATCCCCAGCCTAATCCGTCACCGATGTGGAATGGCGGGGCTTCGCAGCAGGAAAGCCGTTCCTTGCAATAGGGACAGAAATGTTCTTCGTTGGCAAGCTTGATGCAACGTTCAATATCCATGGTGATATCCTCCGGAGGCGCATGGCCTCTTGGTATCGGTGAGGGGGGAGCCGGTTTACTGGCGCACCGGCCTGGGCGCTATTCTCTTGCCGGTTCACAAGGCTGGGGACGTGATTTTTGTAATGGGGAAACAAAAAAACACGCGCCAAGGAGCAGCGGGAAAACAAGAGGGGGAACCTCGGTATTTCATTAAAAGCTTCAGCGTAAAATAATGCAGAATGCGGTGGAGGTCAACCGCGCAAGTGATTTTTCCCGACAAGCTCATGGTGGCCGGCGGTTTCCGGCAATTCGTGTGCCGGGGATGAAATGCGCTTGAGTTTCTCCGGTTGAACAGAGTACACTTTCAATCAAGGCAAGGGTGCCATGGGTGAGAGGCGCTTTTGTCCGGGTGTTGCGCAACCCTTGTACTCCCGGCGGATTACAGGAAAACTGATTGACTTTTATGGGGCTGGCAATTAAAGATGGTCTCGTGAAAATGTAAGGAATCAGGGCCGTTGCGCCGCAGGCCCATATCCCCTGCGGATCGAATTACGAACGTACAGCACGGATTTATTGTCCGCTGCTTCTTTTTTTTCAAGATTGAGAATTTGGGGCTACCGAAAACGATTATGGCAAAGAAAGAAATCTCTCGTTACGCGGAATCCGGCGTTGATATCGATAAAGGCAACGCCTTTGTCGATGCCATCAAGCCGGTTGTCGCCTCTACCTTTCGTCCCGGCGTACTTACCGGCATCGGCGGGTTCGGCGGCCTCTTCGCCCTGGGCAGCGGCAAATTTCAGGATCCGGTCCTGGTGTCGTCAACCGACGGGGTCGGCACCAAGCTGAAGATCGCCGAGATGTGCAACAAGCATGACACCATCGGCATCGATCTGGTGGCCATGTGCGTGAACGATATCATCGTTTGCGGCGCGCATCCCCTGTTCTTTTTGGATTATTTCGCCACCGGCGGGCTCGATCTCGGGGTTGCCACCGATGTGGTCAAGGGCATCGCCAAGGGGTGCGAGATTTCCAAATGCTCCTTGATCGGCGGTGAAACGGCCGAGATGCCCGGTCTCTACCAGGCCGGCGATTATGATATTGCCGGGTTCGTGGTCGGAATCTGCGAGCGAGACAGGCTGATTGACGGCTCCGAGATCAGTGTCGGCGATAAATTGATCGGCCTTGCCTCAAGCGGATTGCACAGCAACGGCTTTTCCCTGGTGCGCAAGATCTGCTTCGAGGAAATGGGGCTCAGCGTCAACGACCGGATCGATGAATTCGGCTGCACCCTTGGCGAGGAATTGCTGCGGCCGACCAGGATCTACAGCGAAACCCTGCTGAATCTGGTGAAAAACTTCAAGGTGAAAGGGTTGGTGCATATAACCGGCGGCGGCATTATTGATAATATCCCGCGGGTCTTGCCCAATGGCTGCAAGGCGGTGATCAACAAAAAGGGCTGGCAGGTCCTTCCGGTTTTTGATTTTCTGCAGAAAAATGGCAAGATCTCCGCCCATGAGATGTGCCGCACCTTCAACTGCGGCATCGGCATGGTGGTGGTGGTTGATGCAAAACAGGTGGATGACTGCATGCAGCAACTGATCGCCCTGGGGGAAACCCCCTATCTGATCGGGGAGATTGACGCCATGAAGAAAAAAGATACCATGGCTGTCGAGGTGGATTGCGGCTGATTGCTTGACGTTATGCTGTTCTGGTCATGGCTCGCGGGTTTCCCCCGTGGGCCTTTTTTTTGGTGTGGATTCAGCTTCCGCAGTCTTTGCTTCCGCCCTTGATCTTGTAAATGGCATGCTGCAAGGCGGGGAGCACCGCCTCCAGATTTTCCCTGGCCGCCTTTTTGCTGCCAGGCAGGTTGATGATCAGGCTCTGTTTTCTGATGCCGGCGATCCCCCGGGAGAGGATGGCATTGGGGGTTTTTTGCAGGCTGGCCAGGCGCATGGCCTCGCCGATGCCCGGGATTTCCCGGTCAAGAACCGCCCGGGTAGCCTCGGGGGTCCGGTCGCTGGGGGAAACGCCGGTGCCGCCGGTGCTCAGGATCAGGTCAATTTTCAATTCATCCGCCCAAGCCCGGAGGGTTTCTTCGATGATGGCGACTTCGTCCGGCACCACGGCATAGGCCACCACGGAATATCCCTGTTCGGTGAGCATTTCCCGCAGTTGCGGGCCGCTGGTGTCTTCCCGTTCCCCGCGCGACCCCTTGTCGCTGATGGTCAGTATGCCGCCGGTGTATGATGTCATGCGCAGTCTCCTTCAGGCAGATGCTGTCGGTCTGTATCTTAGTAAGAAAAATCCAATGAAGTCAAGCAGCTAATTGGAATGTCTGTTGTCTTCTGTCAGGCAACCTGCTATTTTGGTCGGTGAAATGAGAGCCGCATCAATCCTCGTATGTGTCGAGGGGAAGTGTTTGTTGTCAGGATATCCATATTTCTTCGGTTGCTTTTCATGGAAAAACCCGCACAGGATACAGGGAAAATAGCCAGGTCCGCCGGCACTGTCGGGGTGGCGGTTATGTGCAGCCGTATCCTGGGGTTGGTCCGGGAGCAGGTTTTTGCGGTGTTTTTCGGGGCGGGCTTTGCCTTTGACGCATTTGTGGTGGCCTTCCGTATCCCCAATCTCCTGCGCGATCTCTTTGGGGAAGGCGCCTTGAGTGCCGCCTTTGTCGCGGTTTTTTCCGATTATCAAACCAACAAGGGAGAAAAGGCGACCTGGGTTCTGGCCGGCAATGTCCTGGTTTTTATCGGGATTCTGCTCAGTTGCCTTACCCTGTTGGGGGTGTTTTTCGCAGAGCGGATCGTCTGTTTCATGGTTGAGGCCGAGTTTGAGGCGATTCCGGGAAAGGTCGAACTCACCACGCTGCTTTCGATGATCATGTTCCCCTTTCTTGTCTGTATCTCCCTCTCCTCCGTGGTGATGGGTATTCTGAACACCCGGGGCCGTTTTTTCATCCCTGCTCTGGCCTCGGGCTTTTTCAACCTCGGTTCCATCGTCGGCGGCGTGGGTTTTGCCCTGCTCATGCCCCGGTTCGGGCAGCCGCCCATCGTGGGCATGGCCATCGGCACCCTGATCGGCGGCCTGCTCCAGCTTGGCTGCCAATTGCCCGCCCTGTTCAAGGCCGGGTTTGTTTTTATGCCCCAGCTAGACCTCCGCCATCCCGGACTGCGCCGCATCCTGAAACTCATGGCCCCGGCGGTGATCGGCCTTGCCCCGTTGCAGATTAATGTGCTGCTCAATACCTATTTCGCCTCGTCCCTGGCCGAGGGGAGCCTTTCCTGGCTCAGTTACGCCTTCCGCCTCTTCTGGCTGCCGGTGGGCCTTTTCGGGGTGGCGCTCTCCACCGCGACCATGCCGGTGATTGCCCGGTATGCCGCGCTCAAGGATATGGACAACCTGCGGAAAACCTACGCCTCCTCGCTGACCCTGGCCTTCTCGTTGACTATTCCCGCTTCTGTGGGGTTGATTCTGCTGGGCGAGCCCATTACCCGGGTGATCTTTCAGCACGGCAGCTTTGACAGCCTGGCCACCACACGAACCGCCGAGGCCTTGGCCTGTTATGCCGTGGGGCTTTTTGCCTATTCCTCGGTCAAGATCATGGTCCCGGTGTTTTATGCCCTGGATAAGGCCCGTTATCCGGTGGTGGGCAGCTTCTTGACCATGGCGGTCAACGTGCTTCTGGTCTGGCTCACTATCGATTTATTGCAGCACAAGGCCCTTGCCCTTTCCATCTCCTGCGCCATGATCCTGAATTTTCTTTTTCTGAGCACGGTCTTGCACCGGAAGCTCGGCGGGTATTCCCTGCACTATCTGCTTGCCGGTCTGGGCAAGGTGTTGGCCGCCTCCCTGGGTATGGCCCTTTGGCTGATCGGGTTAGGTCTGCTCCTGGCTCCTTTGGCCCTGGACGGTTTCGCGGCCAGCCTGGCCGTCCTGGTAATGGCCATTGCCACCGGAGGAGCGGTCTACGGGGTGACACTCTATGCCTTTGGGTTCAAGGAGTTGACCATGCTGGTGGAACGGGTCCGGCAGCGTTTCGGCTGGTGATGATGTTTCCCGGTGTTAGGGGATTTGGCGCAGGAGGCTGAGCTGACCCAGCAGGGCCGGAACAGCTGTATCGACCCGGAGGATGCGGGCGCCGAGGCTGAAGGGTATGAAGCCTTGCTCCTTGAAGCGTTGCACCTCAAAGTCAACCCAGCCCCCCTCCGGGCCGATGGCCAGGATTGCCCGTTGGTCCGGCTGGCCCGACAATCCTTCGGCCGCCCGGGCCATGGTCCGGGCGCCTTCCGGATGGGCAAGAAGCCGGAGAGGGCAATCATTAAGCAGCCCGGGGAGCAAGTCTTCCACGAATGGCCGGAAGCGGGGATGAACGGAGAGCTCCGGCAGCCTGGTGTCAATGGCCTGCTCAAGGCCGAGGCAGAGCGGCTCGGTAAAGTCGTTGTTTCGGATGAGGGTGGAGCTGAAAAAACTTTTTTCAACCCGGTTGGCGTTGACCAGGAAGATCCGGCTTACCCCCATGGAGGCCGCCTGGGCCAAGACCCGTTTCAGCATGATGGGGCGGGGCACCGCCAGGATCAGGTCGGTGGGCGGCAAGGGGGGAGGTTCGCTGGTAAGTTGCACCTCAAGGACAAGGGTATTGCCGGTCATCTCCCGGATGCAGCCGGTGCCGAGCAACCCGTCCAGCACCCCGACCCGGAGAGTGTCCCCGATTGTGGCGCGGAGGATCTTGCGGATGTGTTCGGCGCGGCGTCCGGTCAGGGTGACATGCTGATTGGTCAGTTCCCGCGGATGGAGTAGGATCAGGTTCATAATGGATATGGTGTCGGCTTTTTTTTACAATCTGTTCATGACGGTGGGGGTGATTGTATTCGCTCCGCTTCTTTTCGTCAAAGTTATACTGACCCCCAAGTACCGCAGCCGTGTCGGTAAGCGGCTGGGCTTCGGTCTTGGGAAAAGCCCCGGCGCTGGCGGTTCGCGCCGACCCCGCATCTGGGTGCATGCCCTGTCCGTGGGGGAGGTGGCTTCCGCCCGGAATCTGGTGCAGGAGCTGCGGCGCAAGTACCCTCAAGGGATCATCATCTTTTCCTCGGCCACCCGGGCCGGGGAGTCTTTTGCCCGCAGCACCCTCCATGCGCATGTTGATTGTTTCTCGCCCTTTCCCTTTGATCTGCTCATAAGCGTAAGGGTGTTGCTTTCCTGGGCAAGGCCCGATCTTTTTGTTCTGGTGGAGACCGATTTTTGGCCGAATTTTCTGCGGGAGCTCAATCGGCGGGGCATTCCTTCTCTGCTGGTCAATGGCCGGGTCTCGGAAAGCTCCCTGGCCAGATATCGCAGGTTCTGCCGGCTTTTCAGGCCGCTTTTCAATTCCTTCCGCGCCCTTGCCATGCAGACGGAGCAGGATGCCATGGCCATGCGGCAGCTCGGGGTTGACCCGGCCCGGTTGGCTGTGCTGGGCAACCTGAAATACGATGCGGCCTTGTCTGGGAACGGTGTCACACCAGGGCTTGACCGCTCTGCCTTGCGGATTCCGGAGCAGGCCCTGGTCTGGGTGGCGGGCAGCACCCACAAAGGAGAGGAAGAGATTGTTTTCACGGTTTTTCAAGAGCTTCTCCGGTTTCGTGCCAATCTGTTTCTGGTGCTGGCCCCGCGGAATGTGGAGCGGGGCGCCGAGCTTGCCGCCATGGCCGCCCGCCACGGGTTTGCCGCCTGCCGCCGCTCGCTCGATGAAACGGGGGAGGGATCGGTGTTGATCCTCGATACCCTGGGGGAGCTGGCTTCGGTATACGCCCTGTGCGATGTGGCTTTTATCGGCGGCAGTCTGGTGCCCCAGCGGGGCCATAACCCCTTGGAGCCCGCGGTGCATGGCAAGCCGGTCCTGTTCGGGCCGGGCATGGAGGATTTTGCCGAGATCAGCCGTGATCTTCTCGCGGTTGGCGGGGCCCGGCTTGTCCGCGATGGGGGGGAGCTCCGCGCCGGGCTTGCCCTCCTGCTGGACGATCCGGCTGAGCGGGAGCGGGCAGGGCGCCGGGCGCAGGAGCTGGTCGCGGCAAGGCGCGGAGTCACCGCTGCGCACATCGGACTGATCCGTGATATCTTGGCGCGGGAGGGGAGAGGATGAGGCCGCTGCTTGCCGTGCTCTTTCTGGTCGGCCGCATTTTTTCGCCGGCATACAGCCTGGTCATGCTGGTGCGCGCCTATCTCTACCGGAACGATATCTTTTTGAAATCACAACGGCTGCCGGTCCCGGTGATCAGCATCGGCAATCTCACCCTGGGAGGCACCGGGAAAACCCCCATGGTGCGCTATGTAGCCCGTTTGCTCTTGGACAGGGGAGTGCGGCCGGCCATTGTCAGCCGCGGCTATGGCGGTAAAGCCGCAGGCCGGATCAATATCGTTGCCGATAGGACGAAAACGCTGCTCCCGCCGGAGATGGCCGGGGATGAGCCGTTCATGCTGGCCGAGGCGCTGCCCGGGGTGCCGGTCCTGACCGGCTCCCAGCGAGCGCGGGTTGCCAGGCATGCCGTCGAGGCCTTCGGGGCGAACCTCATTGTCATGGACGATGGCTTTCAGCATCTCGCCCTACGGCGTGATCTTGATCTGGTTTTGTTCAGCGCCGGGACGCTTCTCGGCAATGGCCGGGTTTTTCCCGGCGGTGAATTGCGGGAACCGCTCTCCGCCCTGGGGCGGGCCCATGCCTTTGTCATTACCGGGGTGGATGCCAGCAATCGTTCCGTGGTCGAGGATTTTCACCGTCGGCTGCAGGGGTCCTTTCCGGCAAAGCCCGTGTTTTTGGGGGAGTATCTTCCTGCCGGGATCTGGCACAGCAGCCGGGATATGGCTTGCACCCTGGCCGAGGCCAGGAGCAGGGAGGTGTTTTCCTTTGCCGGAATCGCAAACCCGGATTCCTTTTGCCGGACCTTGCGGCAGGAGGGGTTCTCCGTGACCGGCTCCAAGGAGTTCAGGGATCATCACGACTACACAGCGCAGGATGTCTCCGCTCTTGTTGCCGCAGCACGGGCAAGCGGGGCCCGGGCGCTCATCACCACGGAGAAGGATTTTGTCAAACTCCGGCCCTTTTTCGGTTCGTTTCCCATCCTGGCCTTGACCATTGAACTTCGCATGGGCCGGGAATTCGATCTCTTCCTGGCGGATCACCTTTCCCGCCACGCGCTGTAGCGGCAAAAAAACTGCTTCCAAGGAAAACGGGCGGCGGCGGGTGTGTTTTTTTTGCCACAGTCAGACGATCCATTGGCGGGCACGGTTTCCGGATTGTCTTTTTAACATATTGATAATAAAACGTTTATTTGTTTTTCTCCCAATATGGCTCTCGCTGGTCTGTTTTTTGCATCTGCTTTGTTATGATTTCATGAGCGTTGCACAATACACACAGACTACAAGAGAGTGTTTTATTATATGGATTCTTTACAGCACACCATCAAAAGGCCGGTAAGCTTCGCGGGTATCGGCCTCCATTCCGGCAAGGTTGCCACCCTTTCCATTCTGCCCGGCGAGAAAAACAGCGGGATTCGCTTTCTCCGCAGTGATCTGCCGCAGGCCGCGCCAACCCCAGCCTTCATGGACCGCATCATCGACACCCGTCTTGCCACCACCATCGCCACCGAGGACGAGGCGATGATCTCCACCACCGAGCATTTGCTGGCCGCGCTTTTCGGCATGGGCATCGATAACGCGGTGGTCGAGCTGGACGGCCCCGAGGTGCCCATCATGGACGGCAGCGCCGGTCCTTTTGTCCATGTGCTGAAGCGGGTGGGCCGCCGACGGCAGGACGCCTGCAAATGGATGCTCAAGGTGAACAGGGAAATCTCCTATGTCGAGGGCGATTCCTATGTGAAGATCCTGCCCTATGACGGATTCAAGGTTACCTGCGAGATAGAGTTCAATCATCACCTGATCAGAAAGCAGACCTTTTCCAGTGATCTCAACCCGCAGAAATTCGCCAAGGAGGTTGCCGGGGCCAGGACCTTCGGTTTCCTGGATCAGGTTGAGAAGCTCCGCCAGAGCGGTCTTGCCCTGGGCGGCTCCCTGGAAAATGCCGTGGTTATCGACGATGACGGCATAGTCAATGCCGAGGGCTTGCGTTTTGCCGACGAGTTTGCCCGGCACAAGACCCTGGACGTGATCGGCGATCTGGCCCTGTTGGGCTTTCCCCTGCTGGGGCATGTCGTGACCAGGAAATCCGGGCATGGCCATCATTTTTCCCTGATGAAACAGCTTGCCGCCCAGCCCGAGCGGTGGGACTTGATCGCCTATGAGAAAGAAGGGGAGAACCGGGTCCTGGAAAAGGTGGTCTTGACCACCAAGGAGGCAGGCGACAAGCTGCTCTCCTATCTGTTGCCGCCCAGCATCGCCCTTGCCGGGCAGACCAGCTTCGCTTAAACGAGCAAACCTCTCCCGAGAGGAACGACCCGCGGATGGTGCAACTTCCGCGGGTTTTTTTACGCCCATCGTTCGGCCGGGATCGTGCGCGCGGGGGTTGCGACTGCTGCTTGCCGCGAATCATCCTTGCAATGGCGGGGGAAATTGGTACCATGCAACAGCATCAGTATGAATGATTCAATATGGCCGGGGATGTCCAGCCGGGCCTGATTAACCAAGAGGAGCAGGATATGGGGTTTTCCGGAAAACTTGGCTTTGTCGGCGGTGGGCTGATGGCCGAAGCCCTGATCAAGGGCATCACAGGGGCCGGGCTTGTCAAGGCCGACCAGATTGTGGTCGCCGATCCCAGCAGTGCCCGGCGGGCGTTGCTGCAGAAGGACTATAATGTTGCCGCGGTTTCAGAGGCCACGGCTGTCTGGGCGGAATGCAAGGTGGTCGTCCTGGCGGTAAAACCGCAGGTGGTCGGCGCAGTTCTCTGCGAATCCCGCGAAGCAATAAACGCGACTCACCTGCTTATTTCCATTGCCGCGGGGATTCCTCTGTCCGTGCTGGAAGGCGCGGTTTCCGGGCGCGGCTGCCGGGTTATCCGGGTGATGCCCAATACCCCGGCCATCGTGCTCAAGGGCGCGTCCGCCCTAAGCCCCGGTAAGGGCGTGAGTCCCGAGGATCTGGCCGTGGCCACCAGCATCTTCGATGCGGTCGGGGTCAGTTTTGTGCTGGACGAGTCCTCTCTTGATGCGGTTACCGGTTTGAGCGGCAGCGGCCCGGCCTATGTCTTTACCTTTATCGAGGCCCTGATCGACGCAGGGGTCAAGGTCGGACTGGCCCGTCCCGTGGCGCAGACCCTTGCCCTGCAAACCGTGCTCGGCTCGGTATTGCTGGCTTTGGATGGGACCAGGCATCCCGCCGAGTTGCGGGCCATGGTGACTTCTCCGGGCGGCACAACCATTGCCGGCTTGCATGAGCTTGAAAAGGGGGCCTTCAGGGCGCTGGTCACCAACGCGGTGGAGGCGGCCACCAACCGCTCCAGTGAACTCGGGAGGCTTGTGGTCTCCGGCCTCGGCAAGGAGTCGCAACAAAAATAACCTTGCCGTCTGGATGGAAGAACGGCAAGAGGCGCTGTACCGAACAGTGCAGAGGTGCTGATTCGTTACGCGCTTAGGTATATTGGGTAAGGCATGAATATTCGCAAGGTTGGCATCATCTGTCGAAAGGATTCGCCCGCCGCCCTGGCGATGAGCAGGGAGCTGCTTTCCTGGCTGGGGGAGCGGGGTATTGGCGCCGAGGTGGATACCCTTGCCGACGATATGGACCTGCTTATCATCCTGGGCGGGGACGGCACCCTGCTCCATGTCGCGGACCAGGCGAGCCGGCTGCGGGTGCCGGTGGTCGGGGTGAATCTCGGCGATCTCGGGTTTCTGACCGAGGTGGCGGTCAGCGAGCGGTATGAGGTTCTGGAAGGGATTCTCGCCGGGGAGATGGTTATTGAGGAAAGGCTGATGCTCAAGGCCAGGATTCATCGCGGCGGCGAGGCTGTGGCTTGGCGCTATGCCCTCAACGATGTGGTGATCAGCAAGGGCAGCGTTGACCAGTTGCTTCAGTTAAGCACCTGGGCCGATCAAAAGTACATCACAACCTACCGGGCGGATGGGTTGATCTTTTCCACCCCCACCGGCTCCACGGCCTACAACCTTTCCGCCGGGGGGCCCATCGTCAATCCGGCCTTGCAGTCCATCCTGGTTACGCCGATCTGCCCGTTCATGCTGGAGAGCCGGCCGGTGCTTCTCCCCGCCGCAGTCTGTCTCACAACCACACTTGCCGAGCAGGTCAATAAGGCTAAGGTTATTGTCGATGGCCAGCCGGCCTGGGAAATGTCGGCCAGCGAAACCTTGGAGGTGGTGGCCTCGGAAAGGCCCCTGCACCTCATCTGCTCGCCCCAGAAGGATTATTTTGAAATCCTGCGCAACAAGCTGAACTGGGGCGGTAAGGCAGGCGGGGCGGGAAAGTGCAAGCGGTGAGGGGTGTGTGTAGTGCGTGAATAATAAAGCGGTGGCCTCAACACAAAGAGGTCACCGCTTTATTATTCGCGTCATACCGGCGAAGGCCGGTATCCAGTCATTTCAGCATGTTGCAGCTGCCTCTGGACCCCGGCCTTCGCCGGGGTGACTTATGCAACAACCAAAGGCAGGCTAATCCTTGTCTTCAAGCTTGTGGGCCAGGGCTTCCCGCTCTTCCTGCATGGCGATCTTTCCCGCCTCGATGGCTTCGCTGAGGGTTCGTTTCTTCTCGTCGAGAAAATCCTTTCCCTGCGCGGCAAGGTCCGTGCCCCTGCTGATCAGTTCCTTGCCCTTGGCGATCATCTCCTTGCTCCGCTCGATGGCGGTTTCCTTGTATCCCTCAAAATCATCGGGCAGGTTTTTGGTCCGGTCCTTGAGTTCGGCCCCATAATCGGCCAGCATCTCGCGGGTTTCCTGGCCGGTTTTCGGGGCGGTCAGCAGGGCAATGGCCGCGCCGACAACGGTTCCTGCCAGGAAGGCCAACACTGCGGTGCTGGAATTGTCACAATCGTCTCTGCTCATATCATTCTCCTTTTTTAGGTGTTGTCCATGATCGGTTGAGGAAATGCGAGAAGGCCATGACCCCCGCGCTGACACTGCCCAGGGTGGTGATAACCGGGCGCACCGATTCCTTGAACAGGGTGGTGGTGGTGAGCAGGGCGTCCGCCGACTTCTGGGCGGTGTAGATGACTGCGTCGGTCTTTTCCAGCTTGTCGCCCAGGGAGATGGAGAGGAGCTGGATCTCGTTGGCCGCCTCGGTAAGGGATTGGCACAGCGGGTCCACGTGCTTGTTCACGCTCTCGATGCAGGTCTCCAGCTTTTGCAGGGTGCGGCGAAACTGCAGGAATGTCGGGACCAGGGCTATGGCAATGGCAAAAAGGCTTACGGCGCTAAGCAGGGAGAAAAATTCTGAAGAGGTCACTTCCGTTACTCCTGTGTGAGCCAAGGATGAAGGTGAAAAATTATGTTCTTATAATAGAGATGTTTCTCCTGAGCCGCAAGGGGAAAAGGCATCCGGCTATTTCTTGGGAGGCCGGTCGTTGTCTTGGCTACATCGGCAGGGAAAACATGGCCTGCAGTTTTCCGTCTCGCACCCGCACCTCGCGCAGGGTATAGGCTGCGGTGATCTCCTTGAGATTGCGGCCCTTGAGTTCGTAGATCGGGCGTTGGGCGAGTTCCTGCCGGGCGATGGACTCGATGGCGGTTCGGGCCTTGTCCTGCAGCTCGGGCATGAGTCCCGGCAGGTCTAGCCGTTCCACCGTGGCCTGATCGAGATACAACGCCTTGGATTCCGCGTCGTAACGCGGCGTTGCCGCAATCCCCAGGTATCCGGTGATCGGTTTGAGCAAGGGAACGTTCAGCTCGACCCGCGTATTGATTCCGACCTGATTGGCGCCCTCGGAGAGAAAAATCTCCGGCTCGCTGAGCGCGACATTCAGGACCAGCCAGTTTTTGGTGATGGGAAACCGGGGGGCAACCCGTGCCTGGACCTCATCGCGGGTCATGGTCACCACTATTTCGCCGGAATTGCAGCCGGCAATAAAAATAAGAATGGCGAGAGCCAGGATCAGCCAGTTTTTTGAAGTCCGGATGTTCAAGGGAAGGCTCCTTTGTTTCGGGAAAGATCCATCTCAAGGTCTCCAACAGGAGATTTCTGTAAAAAAATGAACCAGGCTATCCTTTGGCTTGGTGATCTTTTTGTCATCGTCCACCGACAGCACGATGACAGCTTCCTTCCCATGTTTTTGTCGTAGGTCGGGTAGAGCAAAGCGAAACCCGACAATTTTCAGTCAAGCTGTGGATGATGTTGTCGTTTAAGCGTCGGGTTTCGTTCCTCAACCCGACCTACGAAACTTCATCTGGTCTACCAAGGCGTTCCTCAAAGCTTTTAATCGGAGCTGTTAATCGGGGACAGACCACGTTTTTACACGATTCTTTCCTGTGCTCTTCTCATTATCGACTGTTTGCTTACACGGCCTTCCTGCTTTTCCTGGAATTACCCGGCGACCAAGCACTGCGGCTATTTCTTCTGTGAATTATGGGTTGCCAAGGGAAAAATTCCCATTGGTGGCCCGACGAATCTGGGCAACGATTCCTGGTTCTATCTCATGACGGAAAAGTTCTCGGTAGGAGGCCTGCCTTTCTTCACCGGTCCGGCCAGAACTCAGATAGACGGGATGGTGGCTCAATAGGGCCGATGTTTCGCCTTGACCATTGCAACCATAGCTTGACCAGCGATATTCGCCTGGGTGTTCAACGATACCGGCATGTACCGGATTCATCTCGATGTACCGCTGGCATAACAACAGATATTTTTCCTGTTGAGTGATGCATGAGCGAAAACGTCCTTCCCAAAGTGTTCCGCTACGACGATACCTGCGGTTGATGTACTGAACATAACGCTACCCCAATCGTTTCATGAGCATTCCGGCGCTGTCCACATCTGTCGCTGTCAAAAGAAGGTGAGCATGGTTGGTCATCAACACATAGGCATGTATGGAACAACCTGTGTCACGGCTATACTCCTGCAACCACTCAAGATAAAATCCGTAATCCTCGTCAGCATAAAAACAAGGCTGCCGATTATTTCCACGTTGGATCAAGTGAAGAGGAACACCTGGTATGGTGAGGCGGGGTCGTCTCAGCATGAGCACACTTGTACTTATCTTTCATTTTTTCAGCAACATAAAACGTGGTCTGTCCCCAATTGGTCTCATGGTTTCGAAAGGTGGTTCCGCACTTCGGAATTAATAGCCTTTGGCAGCAAATTTCTTTAAGCTGAAAATGGGTAACATTGCTACAGCGCCGACATAAATTCTCTGTCAGGACATGTCGTGAAAAGAGACAAAAGGTTGTTCGTCCGAATTCGAAAGATCAGTTATAGCATCCTCTTTTGCTTGGTTGGCGCGATTTATGCCGGTGTTGCGAACCCGTATAGTACATTGTGGCCGACAGCCCCTGCTTATGAGTATCGGCTGGATGCCAGCGGGCAGTTCACTTTAGAAGAAAAGGTGGCTCCACGGTTTTGCAAGACCCCTTTCCTGTTTCACTATCTCTCCCTACAGTCCCTGCAGGCAATATTTAGGATTCTGGATGATGCCTGGCTTGCCGGGGAAAAACCCATACCCGGCTCTGCTGCCGAGGTCATCGCCCGGATTCATGAGCAACGGTTTGACCCAGGCAAGCCCTATGTTATTTCCGGAAGCCACTTCTCGGAGCTTTATACCCGCAACCTTGGGATATTCTATAATGCGGCGCTGGATCCCCGTTTTGCTCTGTCTGCGGCGGACTGGACGGCGCGACAACAGTCGATTACCTCAACACTGGCATTACACCTTAGCCTTTTGGAACAGGCCGATCGGGAATACACCACACTCTATCCCATCTGGCCGAACATCTATAGCGGAGTCAATGTGTATGCCGAGCCATCGGATACGCTGTTTGCGATTTTTTACACATTACGGGCCATGACCGATGTCAACTTTATCGCAGCCAGGTTTCCCGCCAAAATGGATATCCCGCCCCATCCCCTACAGACACAGCGAATCGGCAAGGAACTGCTTGAACGCCATCGCGGCCTTCTTAAAATCCGTATCGAAAACTACCTTAGCCATATCATCAATCCTGAAACAGGCCTTGTACGCCAGGATATACTTTTGTCCAGTGCCCGCGACCAGATCAAGCGGCAAAGCAGTTTTTACGACAACGTTATCGCCTGGGGTTCAGTCAGAATGGCCACGGATCTTGGCCTTGTAATACAATGCCCCGCCATTCTGCAAAATGACGGACATTGCGATTTTGATAAATGGAAGCAGCTTATCGTCTCCGCCTTTTGGGATGATACAACCGGGATCTTTATTGATGACCTTTCTCCTCTATCGCGCGCGGAAAAGAGTTTTTCGGCAGACTCTTTTATTATTCTTTCGAGCGGATTTTTAGACCTGCGGCTCAGGAAAGAGAGAGAAATGTTGATGCGGATCCGCGACTATATTGTTGCCAGGGGGTTGGATAAACCTTTGCCACTCCGCTATGCCGACAAGGACCACCCGGAAAGGCTCTACCCGCTTGTCCGGGCATTTGCCGCATCCTATATGGGGGAAACACACTGGAGCCATTGGGGGATGGAATATATCAAGGGTCTGATACTGCTTGCAGAATATGATCGGAAATATATGGAAGAGGCCCGTGCGGCCCTGGAAACATATCGCCAGAAAATCGAGGAATACGGTGGGTATCCGGAGCTTTATGATACGGACGGAAAGATGTATCACGTCTGGTGTTACAAGAGCATGCTACAGACCGGCTGGGTGGTCAACTATGAACAGGCCCAAATGATGGCTGGGGAGCAAGCATCATGGTAATTTACCTTAAGGTGCCCCCCGGCTCTGCCGGGGAATCGCAAAGTCGTAGGTCGGGTAGAGCAATGCGAAACCCGACAATTTTCAGTCGAGCTGTGCAGCGCCTGGTTCGCCATTCTTTCATTTCATTGATGTGATGCCATGTATTCAGTAACTGCTTGCGTCAAAAGGCCTGAGCGGGTTTCTCCATGTTTCTTTGCATAATAATCGATTGATTTAAGAATTCTCTCAGGGA
>JAHJRQ010000019.1 GCA_018830485.1 Pseudomonadota bacterium
AAAATTCAAGGCTCCTGTGCGGGGCAAGGACGCCCCGTCATTTTCAGCCACTTACGTTGCTGAAAATGTGAGCAAAGGCAAAACTTGTTTTGGTTTTGCGGCTTGAAAAATCAACAGGAAGTTGATTTTTCAAGGTTCCCTTTAGTCTTCAACGTTGCGAGGTCCACCCGTGGAATTTGAACCGAAATGGATAGCCTGGGAGATCACCAGGCGCTGCAATCTCAAGTGCGTGCATTGCCGCTCCTCCTCCGGGCTTGAGGCAAAAGGGCACCCCGATTTCACCCTGGCCGAGGCCAAACGGGTGCTCGACGATATCGCCTCCTACGGTAAGCCGGTGGTGGTGCTTTCAGGCGGCGAGCCCCTGCTGCGGCCCGATGTGTTCGAGATCGCCCAATATGGAACCGACCTGGGGCTGCGGATGTGTCTGGCCACCAACGGCACCCTGGTGACCCAGGAAATCTGCACCAAGATCAAGGCTGCCGGGATCAAAATGGTATCGCTCAGCCTGGACGGCGCCAGCGCCGAGGTGCACGACAACTTCCGCAATCAGCCCGGCGCCTTTGCCGGCACCCTCAACGCGGCCAAGCTCTTCAAGGAGAACGGTATTTCCTTTCTGATCAACTCCTCGTTTACCAAGCGCAACCAGGAGGAGATCCCCAAGATCTACCATCTGGCCAAGGAGCTTGGCGCCACGGCCTGGTATATGTTCATGATCGTGCCCACCGGCAGGGGCGAGGATATCATGGACGAACTCATCGCTCCGGAGGATTACGAAAAGCTCCTGGTCTGGCATTACGAGATGGAAAAAGGGGAAAAGGATATTCTGGTCCGGCCCACCTGCGCCCCCAACTACTACCGGGTCGTACTCCAGCAGGCCAAGGAGAAGGGCGATGACTACGAGCGGCGGACCCTGCAGTTTTCCACCGGCGGCGCCAAGGGGTGTCTGGCCGGGCAGCTCATCTCCCTGATCGATGTGGATGGCAATGTGCTACCGTGCAGCTATTTCCCCATGGCTGCAGGCAATATCCGCGAGAAATCCTTCAAGGAGATATGGGAGCATTCGGAGCTGTTCCACGATCTGCGCAATTTCAAGGCATACAAGGGGCGCTGCGGCTCCTGCGAGTATGTCAATGTCTGCGGGGGGTGCCGGGCCAGGGCCTATGCGGTCTCCGGCGACTACATGGCGGAAGAGCCCTACTGCACCTACATACCGCTCAAGATGAGAACTGAGGAGAAATGAAAGAATGAACGATACCTTTTTGAAGGCCTGTCGCGGCGAGAAGACCGACTATACTCCGGTGTGGCTCATGCGCCAGGCGGGCCGTTATCTGCCCGAGTACCACGCGGTGCGCAGCAAATACACCTTTCTGGAGATGTGCAAGACCCCGGAGGCTGCCGCGGAGGTGACCATCCAGCCCATCGATATTCTGGGGGTTGACGCGGCCATTCTCTTCTCCGACATCCTGGTGCCGCTGGAAAAGATGGGCGCCCCCCTGGAGTTCCATGAAAAGCGGGGCCCGGTTTTCCTGGAGCCGATCCGGGACCGGGCGGCCATGGAGAAGCTGCATGTGCCCGACCCGGAGGCGGAGCTGGGCTACGTCATGGAGACCATCCGCATCCTGCGCCGCGAGCTGGCCGGTAGGGTGCCGCTCATCGGTTTTTCCGGAGCGCCCTTCACCCTGGCCACCTATCTCATCGAGGGCGGCTCGTCCAAGAACTACTTTTTGACCAAGAAGATGATGTACACGGATCCCGAGCTGTATGGAGATCTGCTGAACAAGATAACCGACTGCACCACCCTGTACCTCAAGGCCCAGGCAGCGGCCGGGGCACAGGCGTTGCAGATCTTCGATTCCTGGGCCGGGGTGCTGGCGCCTAATGATTTTGCCGAGTTCGCCATTCCGTATGTAAAACGGATCATCGCCGCCCTCAGGGTGGACGGCGTCACGGTGCCCATCATCTATTTTGCCAACAACGGCGCCACCCTGCTGCCCCAGTCGCTGGAGAGCGGGGCCGACGTGCTGGGCCTTGACTGGCGGCTCCCCATTGACGAGGCGGTGAAGGTGGTGGGGCAACGGGTGTCGCTCCAGGGCAACATGGACCCCATCGCCCTGCTGCTGCCGCAGGCCAAGATGGAAAAACTGATCCAGAACATCCTGGATCAGGCCAAGGGTGCGCGGGGCCATATCTTCAACCTCGGCCACGGCATCGTCCCCGAGATCCCGCCGGAACAGGCCAGGTTCTTTGTTGAGGCGGTGCATCGGCTGAGCCAAAAAGGATAAACGGGTGATTCCCTCCGTTGCCCAATGTTTTGCGCTGATGGAGCAGTATGCGATGCTGCCCAATATCCGGGAGCATTCCCTGATGGTCGGCAGGGTGGCCGGGCTCATCGGCAGCGGGTTGAGGCGGGCCGGCCGCCCGTTATCCCTGGAACTCATCGTCAGCTCCGCCCTGTTGCACGACATCGCCAAAACCGCCACCCTGGAGACGGCGTTGCGCCACGATGAATTGGGAGGGGAAATCTGCCTGCAACATGGCCTTGACGAGCTGGCCGAGATCGTGGCCGAGCATGTGGTCCTGAAAGGCGCTTTGCCCGAGTGCTGCACGGAAAAGGAAATCGTTTATTACGCGGACAAGCGGGTGCTCCACGATCAGGTGGTGCCCCTTGAGGCGCGCCTCGACTATATCATCCGCCGCTACGGCAACGAAGACGAGGTTCTCCACGCCAGAATCCGGCACAACTTCGCCCAGGCCCATGCCATTGAGGAGCGGCTTTTCGCCGGGCTTGATTTTTCTCCGGCCGAGCTGGAGCAACGGTTACGTCGGGATTTTTTCCCGCTGGAGGCGTTTGGCACATGAAAGAACCCATCGGCGTTATTCTCCTCAATCTCGGCGGGCCAGAAACCCTGGCCGATGTGGAGTCCTTTCTGGTCAACCTCTTTTCCGACCGTACCATCATCCGGCTTTCCCCTTTCCCCTTTCTGCAGAAATTCATTGCCCGAAGGATCGCGGCCAAACGTGCGCCGAAGAGTTGCGAGGCGTACCGGTTGATCGGCGGCGGCTCGCCCCTGGCGCGGATTACCGGCGAACAGGGACGGGGGCTGGCAGCGGCCCTGGCCGCGGACGGTAATTTCCAGGTGCGCATGGCCATGCGCTACTGGCGGCCGGGAGCGGAAACGGCCCTGTCCGAATGTGGCCGGGCCGGGATCCGCCGCATTGTGGCCCTGACCCTGTATCCCCATTATTCCCGCGCCACCACCGGCTCTTCGCTGGATGATCTCCGCCGGGCCATTGCTGCCTCGGGGCACGCCTTCGAGCTTGCCGAGATCCGAGAATGGCCGGATCAGCCGGACTATGTCGGCTGCCTGGCGGAAAGCATCCGCAACGGGATGGCGGGATTCGGCGGGGAACCGGCGCAGTTGGTCTACAGCGCGCACAGCCTGCCGGTCTCCTTCATCCGGGAAGGCGATCCCTATCTGGATCAGATCAAGCGAACCATCGCGGCGGTGGAAAAAATCACCGGCATGGCGGGGCGTTTGTGCTTTCAGAGCCGCAGCGGCCCGGTGGAGTGGCTCACCCCTTCCACCCCGGAGATGCTGGAGCAATTGGCCGGGGAAGGGGTGAAAAATGTTCTGATGGTGCCGATCAGCTTTGTCTCCGACCATGTGGAGACCCTCTACGAGATCGATATTCAGTACCGGGAGCAGGCTAAAGAACTCGGCATGCGGCTTGAACGCACCGACTCCCTCAATACCCATCCCCTTTTCATTGCAGGGCTGGCCACGCTGGTGAAAGATACCTGCGCAAAACAGGGTTGGCTCTGATTTTTTCCTCTTGCTTCTCTCCGATATTTTCGCCCTGATACGCGATCGCGTACCGCTCTTTTCTTCCTGCACGACATGATTTTTTATCTCGTTTCGGCGTGCTGTAAGTCCGATTTCCCCACAAGAAAGAATTGTGCGTCCATGCGGCATATGGTCGCAGGAGTAGTGGCCAGTTCCTGACCGCCCACTCCCAAGAAAATGATGGACCGGGAAAGGGCGGTGATGGTTATGCTTAAAATTATTGTGTTAAAATAATAAGTTATTGTCAGAAATTTCCTTGTGGTACTGTTCTTGCTATTACAGAAATAGCAATGGGCACCGGGTGCTTTTTGCGTTATTTCGACGCGGCATGCGTCCACACTGTTCACCGTATTGGGAAAGTTTTGCGGACCTCACCGGAGAAGGATACGGCTACGGCCGTGTCCTTCTCTCAACTCCAGGCTGAACATAGCGAGATGGGAAAAATGAGCATGGCACAAACAAACAGCAATGATCGTCGGTCTCTCGTCCGCATGCCGTTCAATCTCAAGTTCCGTCTCCGGGAAGACAGCGGCAGGCAAACCTTTCTTGCCACAAGCTGCGATATCCATCCGTGCGGGATTCAATTGGAAACCGATGCGCCTGTCGTCCCGCGGATGGATGTGGAGCTGTGGCCGGAGGATAACATCCTCGACACCTATTATGTGCACGGCGAGATCAGTTGGGTCAAAACGTTGAACGACAACGGCAAGATGTTGTGCGGGATCAATTTCAAAAGGCGGGTTGACTGGAATATTCCCTTGCCGGTTCTTACCAAAACCTACACCAGCCCAAAGGGGTCAGGATTGATGACCTCCACGGATTTTATTCTCGACAGCATTGTGGATGGGGTTTTCAGCGTTGATCAAAACTGGCGGCTAACCTCATTTAACAGGGCAGCCGAGGAATTGACCGGATGGAAGCGGGAGGATGCCCTGGGAAAAACCTGCAAAGAGGTGTTCAAGTCCAATTGTTGCGGCAAGGACTGCCTGCTTGCCGAGAGCATTGATTCCAAAAAGCCGGTGGAAAACAAGTCTGTTTTTATTACCCACGCCAATGGCGCCCGCATCGGCGCCACGATCAGCGCTACGCCTCTGTTGGATAATAAAAACAACGTGGTGGGCGGCGTTCAGGTCTTTCGGAGCGCCAAGGCCTCCATGCACCGGGCGGTGATTCTCGACAACATTGCCGACGGGGTGTTCACTGTGGACACCAATTGGCGGGTCACCTCTTTTAACAAGGCGGCGGAACGGATCACCGGTTTGCCGCGGGAGGTGGCGATCGGCAAGCCGTGCAGCGAAGTCTTTCATGCCAGCATCTGCGGGGATTCCTGCGCCATAGCCTGCAGCATCAGCACCGGCAAGCCGGAAACCAATCGTTGCATAACCATCTGCAATGTGGATGGGGCCAGGGTTCCGGTGAGTATCTGCGCAGCACCCATGTACGACAACAACGGTAATTTGATTGGCGGAGTGGAAACCTTCCGCGATCTGCGGATGGTCAAGGCGTTGCAGAAAAAGATTTTTCAGCGGGAACGGTTGGGCGATATGATCAGCAAAAGTGCGCCCATGAAGAAAATTTTCGATATCTTGCCGCAGATTTCCCAGAGTGAAAGCAATGTGCTCATTCTCGGCGAATCCGGAACAGGCAAGGAACTGATTGCCTGGTCCTTGCACACCATGAGCGAGAGAAGCAAAGGGCCTTTCGTTGCCGTCAATTGCGGCGCCCTGCCGGACACCCTTCTGGAGTCGGAGCTCTTCGGCTGCAAGGCCGGCGCTTATACCGACGCCAAACAGGACCGTCAGGGGCGTTTTGCCGCGGCGGAAGGGGGGACTCTTTTCCTCGACGAGATCGGCGATATCTCTCCTGCCATGCAAGTAAAGCTGCTCCGTGTCCTTGAGACCAAATGCTATGAGCCTTTGGGCTCCAGCCGGACGATCAAGGCTAATGTCCGCATCATTTCCGCGACCAACCGCAATGTGGATCTTCTGGTCCAGGAGGGCAAATTCCGGGACGATCTCTTCTACCGCTTGAATGTGGCAAAGCTGGAGCTGCCCCTCTTGCGCGAACGGGCCGTGGATATCCCGCTGCTGGTGGAGCATTTTGTCGAAAAACTCAATGCCGAGAAAGGTCGCGATATCGGCGGGATGTCTGAAGAGGCTTTGCGTATATTGATGGCCTACGACTTTCCCGGGAACATCAGGGAGTTGCAGAATATTATCGAGTATGCCTTCATCCTGTGTCCGGGCGGCCTGATCCAGCCGGATCATCTTCCCTCGCCGCTGGCCGCGCAACTGGACCCGGTTCTGGGGGGGATGGACCTGGACAGGCCGCTGCCCCTGACTCAGATAGAAAAAAGGGCCATCCTCAGCGCCTTGACCCGCAATGGCTGGCGGCGCATGGCAACATGCAGGGAATTGGGCATTTCCAAGGATACCTTGCGCCGCAAGATTGCCCAGTTTGGCTTTGATGTTCAGGAGGAATTGGCTGGGGCGTGAGATGAGGGTTTGACTTTCGCCTGACTCCGGAAGGTGGGGGCGAAAAGAAGATGCGTGATGATCCCGGGATTTGCCAGAGATGCAGAGGCCCTTACGTTCGGTGTGATGCCGGAAAGTAAGGGCTTTTTTATGCGTTCGGGGCGTGTTGCTGCGGCAAGAGGGGCAAAAAAATCGTAAACACCGCGCCGCCGTCGGGACTGTTGTTGCCGGTGACCATGCCGCCGTGATATTCGATGATCTTTCTGACATTGGCAAGTCCCAGGCCGGTGCCGCCTTCGCGGGTGGTGAAAAAAGGCTGAAAAAGCCGGCCGATTTTTTCCGGGTTGATCCCCGGGCCATTATCCCGCACCAGAATAATCACCTGGTTTTCCTGGTCGTCCCGGCTTTGTGCGATCCGGGCCGAGATCTGCACGGTCCCTTCCTTGGGCGACCACTGGATGGCGTTCAAGATCAGATTGGAGAAGGCCCGGATGAACAGTTCGACATCCACCACCAAGGGCAGATCATCGCCCAGGCTGTTGTTGATTTCCAGCACGACGCCCTTGTTTTTCTTTTCCTGGGCTATGGCAACAAGCGTTTTTTGCATGAGTTCCGGGAAGCTGCTCCGGCTCAGGTTGAGTTGCAAGGGTTTGCCGTAGCTCAACAGATCGTTCAGCATGGTTTCAAGACGCAGCGACTGCTGGCAGGTGATTTCCGCCAGCTCGGAAAAAAGCGCATCCTTGTTGCCCAAGTTCTGCTGAATCGTCTGGATGTTCATTTTTATTGACGAGAGAGGATTGCGCATCTCATGGGCGATACTGGAGGTCAGTTCTCCGATCGCCGCCAGGGATGCTGTTTTCGCAAGAGCTCTCTCGACGGCGAGCTTCTGCAGCATCTCCTCTGTTTTTTTGCGCTGGGTGATGTCGTTGACCACGCAGATTATCGCCTCGATTTCCCGGTCGGGAGAGCGCATCACCGAACCGGAAAAAAGAGCGGGGATTATTGTTCCCTGCCGGGTCATCAGGCAAATCTCCAGATTATTGACCTCTTCTCCCCGCGCGAGAACGTTCAGCCCGAAACTTTGGAATACCTTGATTGTGTCGTTGCTGATGAATTCGTCAATCTGGCACCCCAGCATCTCTTCTTCGGAAAAGCCCAAAAGCGTCGCGGTGAAGTTGTTGATTTTAATCAGGGACCGGTCGGCAGCAAGGACCATGAGGCAACCGCTCATGTGTTTGATGATGTTGTCCACATAGCTTTTGGAAACCATGGTCTGCTTGAGTTCTTCGGTCATGCTCCAGAAAGAGGCGGCCAGGTTATTGATTTCGTCGTCCTGGTTGCCATGGGGCGGACGGAGGATCTCCCTGTTTTGCGTAAAGCGAACCACCATTTCCTGTATGTGGGTGAGCGGCTCGATGAGTTGTCTGTTGGCAAAACAACGGCTGATAAGGGTTGCGCTGATCAAAACCAGCACAAAAAGAAGGCCGAGGAACAGGGTGTTGGTCTGGGCATGCCGTCTTTCGTCCTGGATGTGCTGTTCAACGCTCTGGGCAAGGAGCTGGGACAGATCGAGAAGATCATTGAGCAAGCGGGTTTGCATGTTGCCGAGCTGCTGGACTTTTTGCTGCAGCTCCAGGGAGGTTTCGATGGCCTGTGTTCTGAGGTAGACCTCCGCAGCCAATTGATAGAATTCATTGTATTGCTTGTGCAGTTCATCGATAAGGGCGGCTTCGGGCGAAAAAATGGTGTTCTGGTCGGACACCTTTTTCATCTGCTCCAGAAGCTGCAGAATTGTTGTGCTGAGATGGTTGCCCTCGATCGCCTGGTCGGTTTCTCCGGTCAGAAAGGCATTTTCATATTTGGCTATCTGGTTTTTAAAGGTGTTGACCGTTTCGTCGCTGAGCCTCGCCAGGGGGAAGTGGATGGTCTGCAGGGTTGCAAGCCTCTCGGCCTGCCTGCTGTTTGAGTAAAAACTGGAAAGCGTAGCGATAAAGTATCCCACCAGCGCGATAAGCACACATATCCAGACTTTTGTTCGGATGCTGCCGGCAACAAAAAATATTTGGCTCAGTTTACAGTTCATGATTCCTTTGCTGGCTGTTTGCCAGATACTTGTCAAGGTGTTCTTGTGTGAAACGGCAGAAGGTATTGCGTCCGGCCGCTTTTGCCAGGTACATGGCGTAATCTGCTTTGTTCACCAAGATTTCAGTGTGGGAGCCGTCCTGCGGAAACAGGCTGATGCCGATACTGACACCCAGGGTGCAATCAAATCCATTCGCGGCAACCGGGGCGGCGATGGTCTTCGTAATTTTTTGGGCGAGGATCTCGGCATCCGCGGGTGAATGCAAGGCATTAAGAATAATGGTGAACTCGTCGCCGCCCATCCTTGCCACCATATCTCCGGTGCGAACAACTTCTTGCAGTCTGCTTGCCACGGTTTTGAGAACCAGGTCGCCGATTTCATGGCCCATGCTGTCGTTGATCGCCTTAAACTGGTCCAGGTCGAGATAGAGCAAGGCAAAAATACGCTCTTCGCGCTGTGCGTCACGGATGGAGTTTTCCAGCTTTTCGAAGAAGAGATTCCGGTTGGCGACTCCGGTGAGGGCATCATAATGGGCCATCTTTTTAAGGGTATGTTCCGCTTTTTTCAGCTCGGTAATGTCATTGAATACGCAGATAATCCCTTCCAGGGATCCCGCCTCATGGTGCATGGCCGAGCCGGAAAAATGGGCGGGAAACCGGCGGCCGTTTTTGGTGAGACAGGTGATTTCCCTGTCCTTCATGGGGCCGTTTTTTTCCAGAGTGTTGATCAGGCTTGCGGAGAAAAGCGATTCGTCTTCCGGGGTAAGCAGGGTGCCCGCCATCTTGCCGAGCAACTCGTCTTCGTTGTATCCGAACATGGCCAGGGTCACTTGGTTCACGGTCTGGATGGTTCCGGAAGGGGAAACGACCACAAGCCCGCCGGTCATGTTTTGTATGATGTTGTCGACATATTTTTTGGAAACGGTGGTAACTTTGAGGTTTTGCGTCATCTCCCAGAATGCCTTGGCTAAACGGCCTATTTCGTCTGTGGTCCCGGCCTGTTTCGGGCGAATGGCATCCTGGGTTCGGGAGAACGTATGCACATTTTCCTGGAGCGTTGCCAGGGGGGTGATCAGCAGGCGATGGGCCACGCGGTCAATGATAAGAGTGACCGTCAGGAGTACAAGTACGAACAAGGTGCCGAGGAAGATGGTGCTCTTAAGTGATTTGGCCTTGTTTTCTTCGATTTCGCTGATAAGGAAGGTGTTCAGCCTTTTGTCAAGATCGGTGAATCCCGCAAGAAGGTGACGCTGTGATCTGCCGAGTTGGGCCACTTCCTTTTGCAGATCCAGGGAAGATTCCACCTCCGATACATGGGCGTACACATTGCTTGCGATCTGCGCGTAATCCCGATAATCAGCCCGCAACTTGTGTACATAGGCATGGCTTACCTGGGGATGGGGAGAGTTTTTGATCTCCTCAAGAAGCGTATCAAGCATGGTGGACAGGTCGGCGCTGAGCCCATCCGTCTGGGCGGCTAATTCGCTTTCCCCGGTGAGAAAGGCTTCTTCGTACCGTTCCGTCTGTTTTTTGAAGGTGTACAGGATGTCATTTCCCAGGGTTGCCTGGGGAAAATGGACCTGCACCAGCTTGGAAAGTCTGTCGTATTGCGACATGTTCAGATAAAAACTCGCCATGGTCGCAACAAAATAGCCGACAAGGGCGACCAAAACGCACCGCCAGATTCTCGAGCGGATGCTCCCGCCGTCATTCATCTGCGGGTCTCCACTCTTTTCACCTGGCGGTCCAGGGCGTCTTCGGTAATATAGCTGATGGCGTTTTTGTGAGTGCCGACGTATGATTTCGCCGCCTCGTCATCTTTTACGGCAAGGGGCAGCATGCCGCCCCCGCTGTATAAAATCTTTTTCCAGTAGACGGAAAGTTGGACGGGTGATTTCTGCAGCATGATCCTGGTGAATCGTTCATGGATCTCTTCATTGGTGTTCATGACAAGGGTAATGGGTAACTCGTTGCCCCATTTGGTTTTCTTGCCGAGAAAGATATCCTTCACTTCCTGATGGGTTAAGCTGTCCACGGGATTCTCCTTGTTCACCACGAGGATATAGTCCGCCGCCGTTGCGAAGAAGGTGCTTCCCAATAGCAGGCCGAACGTGATCAGCACGATGTATGCGGTTTTTTTCAGTTTCAATTTTGTGTTTTTCGTCTGCTATACATTCAATGGCTTCCCGCGACACGCGAAGAGACGAACGGTGCCGGGCAGCGCCTTCGGATGCGGTTTGTTTCGCGGGAGGCCGCTTTTTTCTTACCGTGGCGCACCATTGTGCCGGTCAGGTATCGCCCCCGTCCCAAGGCCGGAATTGTTCGCGGGACTGCGTATCGCTTCCGGCGCGGATGCGCCGGGCGGCGGAAGGTTCGGCGATCCCGCCGCTGGCGTTGCGGTTTGCGGCGTATCCGTTGTTGCCGCAGGTGGAGTCCCGGTTTTCAGCCCCTTGGAGCCGGTAAAGGTCATGTCGAATTCCGTTTTGAGAATTTGGACGCGATTGTTGAACAGGTCGGCAACAATGAGCCGTCCTTTCCGGTCGACCGTGATGGAGTTCGGAAAGTTGAACCAGAGCGGGCCGCTGCCGCGTCCGCCGAATTCGTAAAGATACTTCCCCGCCAGGTCGTAGGCCAGGATGGTGTGACGCATGTAATCAACGATGTAAATAATCTTGCGGCCTTCGTTGATGGCAATCCCTCGCGGTCGGCTCATTTTTCCGGTGGATCCTCCCTTTTCGCCGAAACTGAACAGAAATTCTTCATTGACCGCGTACACATAGACCTTGCTGGTTTCTTCGCTGAGGAAGAAAAGATGCCCATCGCTGTCCGTCATGATGTCGGTGATGGTGACCGGTTCCAGCATGGGTCCTTCAGAGGCGTCTCCTCTCTTCTCCCCTGCTTTTGGGCGAAGTTCCGGCGGCAGGTCTAGGAGGGCGGTTTCGGGCGGAGGTTTCGACAAAGAGGGCGCCTCAATCTCTTCTTTTTCGGCCGGTGAATTCTTTTCCCCAGTCTCCCGGACAATCTTGCGGAGAATTTTGTCCTTGGGTTTGAGCCAGCGGAGAAAATTCCCCTCTTTGTCAAGGACAAGAACTCCTTGGATATTGTTGTCCACCAGATAAATATTGCCTGTTCTTCCAAGGGCCCCGCGAAAGGGGGAAAAATTTTCAGCCTCCGGGATCTTGTCGAAAAGGATCTCTTTGACCGGGAAAAAGGCACCGTTTAAAATGGTGAGCCGGGGTGGGTGCTTGGCTGACTTCCCCTGACAGATAAAGATATTGCCGTCCCTGCTGTCGAAAAAAACACTTTGCGGCGCATCAATGCCTCGCCCTGCTCCGAGAAAGAGGTGGGCGATGAAGTCGCTGTCATAGATGACAAAACCCATTTTGCCGCCATTAATGACATATATTTCTTCCTGTTCCGGATCAAAGGCGACGGCGGATGGAAAACGCAACGGTTCGCCCTGGTTGTCGTTGTTGAGTATGGTCACCACGCTCATCGGCTGTTGGGCGGGAGCTGCCGCCTCCTCCGCGCGGCACAGGCCGGAGGCCGCGGCAAAGGCGAGCAGGCAGACTGCGAGGCAAACGCGGCGCCGTACGAATCCCCCGGCTATTTTTGCGCCGGAAGATTTTTTGAGGGCGATTATCCTGCAAGGAATCAGGTGTGCCATGTGTCTATTGCCCTGTTAGTAATGGCATTGGCTGCAGATATGGCCGCCCAGAATATCGCCGATCAGCAGGAACTTGAAATCAGAGCCATGGGGGTTGTGGCAACTGGTGCAGGTGAATGAGCGTTCCGGCCTGCGGGGGTCTTTTGCGCCCGAAACAGGGTGCCCTCCCACCGGGTGTCCCTTGGTGACCCCCTTGAGGGTTGTGTGACACCCCGTGCACAGATCGTTGATCGGTTTATAGAGCTGGAAAGCATTGTTGGTGGCATGGGGATCATGGCAGGCGATGCAACCGATGCCGTTTAAGATTCCGTGCACATAGTAGACGGGTTTTTTGCCGTTGACCAAGCTCTTTTTGTCTGTATGGCAGGCGACGCAGAGTTCGTCTTCCCCGGCGGACCAAAGCTGGAATCGCTCGATGTCGCCGTGGGGATTATGGCAAACCGTGCAATCCCCGGTGCCGACCGGGCCGTGAATATGGCTCTTCTGGAGCCAGGATTTTTTGTTGACATGGCAGCGGAAGCAGAGGTTTTCCGATTTCCCGCCGGGGATGGTGATTTTTAAATGGGAGCCCTGTTCCTTATGGCAGGCAAGGCATTGTTTGTTGACGGCCGGCCCGTGTTGCCATGGCGTTTTCCCCAGAATATTTTTATGGCAGGAGAAGCAGAGGGCCTGGGACTCGCCGCTGAGGTTCTCCGAGAGTTTTATTTTTTTTGGGTCGTGGCATTGGCTACAGCTCTCGGGCAGCACTTCATTGCGGTGGAAAAGATAGGCGTCCTTGTCGGTGGGGTTGAAAGTCGACAGGGAGCGCAAGGGTTTGTAGGTGATGGAAATATTTTTTCCCGAAGAGGCAAGCTCGAAGGAGTTTTTGCCTGGCTTGAGCGGTACGTTGAAATGGAGATAGTGGGAGCCCTGGGCGGCCCATATGCCGAGCGGTGCGTAGAGAATGTCGCCGCTTCTGACCCGGATCTGGCCGAGGCCCTTGTCGTCTTTTTGCCGGGTAATAATGGATATCGCCGGAATTTTGGCATGGATGACGGCTTTTGCCGGCGGGTAGAGTATCTCGGGCTCTTCGGCCCAGGCGGCCGCAGGGAAAAAGAACGAGGCAAGCACAAGAAGCAGCATGGCGCGCACTGGCCTGTTCTTTCGGGGCAACCGTTTGTCCGATGCGTGTTCCGGAGGATTTTTCATCTTCATCCCGTATTGTGTTGAGTGCGTGTGGCCGGCGGTGGAACTTCCACGGAATCACTCTTCAGCGTGTGCCTGCCTGCTGAGCAATTCATAGGCCTTGCGAAATTCCTGGGAGGCCTTTTCGTGGTCGCCTTTTTTGGCATGGAATGTGCCAAGGATATAATGTAAATGGTGGTTGCGGTTATTGCGAAAAACCATGGGCTGCAGGTCGGCGAGGGCTTGGGCAACCTCTCCCTTTTCCGCCCGGATTTGCGCATTGCAGATTTCGCCCTCCAGAGAGCCGGGGTTCAGGGTCAAGCCGGTGTCGATGGCGGTTTGCGCTTCCGCCAGTTTGCCCAGCTCCACAAGGACACAGCCTAGTTGGATATGGGCGTCGGCAAGCTTCGGAGAGTTTTTGATGGCCAGTGCATATTCCCGGGCGGCGGCTTCGGGCTGTCCTTTTTTAGCCAAAACACGTCCCATGTTCAGGTGACGAGCGCCATCCTTCTCTTCCTTGCTTTTGTCGATCATGACCGGGTGGAGTTCGGCCTCGAATTGCGCCCGGTTTTTTTCTCCCAGCAGAATCTCGATTTCGCCCTTGAGCCTGCTTACCATCTCCCGGCTGTAGCCAAACCCATTGACCACCTTGCCCCCCTTGTCAACGAGCATTACCGCCGGCATTACCAGAAGGCCCAGGTTGCGGTAGGCGTTTTGATCCGAATCCAGATAGGTCGGGGAGGAGACTCCCGAGGCGGCTATAACCTCTTTCATGACTTCTGCGGAGTCTCCCTGGGCGTTGACCACCAGAAAGTCGACCTGTTTTTCCCGAAAAAACGGGGCCAGTTGCTGGAGCTGGGTCAGCGCCTGGGTGGACCGCTGTTTCTTGGTGGGGAGATCGGCGCCCCAGAAGACGAGGACAGTAATACGGCCCCCCGGTTGTCCCACGGTAATTTTTTTGCCGGAGTCACTCTGCGAGATTGTCGTGGCAGGCAGCATGTCGCCGGGGTTTACTTCCCGGAAAGGAAAGGATTCGGCGGCCCCTGTGTTGAAAACAAAATAGAATGTTGCGAGAAGACAGAAAATGGCGGTATGGACACGGACGTTCAATGGCGCACCTCTCTCCTTGTGTATGCCGAGCCAGGGCGGAATTCGGCCCGCATGCATTTAAATGCCATGGAAAACAAGCAATGCAGAAAAGAGGTGAAAGGCTCTATGGCAATGGGGAATTACCATATAAGTTTCACTTTTATACTCCTCTTGATTCGAATGATCAACAACTTAATTGTAAAAAAAGATCCGAAAAAAATGGAGGATCGTTGCCCGTTCCGGAATCCGTGGTCAAGCGAGAGATGGGTGAGGGGTGCGAGCCCAAATCAGGCGGGGTATCTATCGTGCGTGAGAGGTAATGACCTGCCGGCAATGCAGAGGTGTCGCATTGCTCTGCTCCAGGGTAAAATGTGATTTGCGAAGAGAAGAATAGTGTGCTTGCAAGTTCTTATCAATCTGTAATTACGTATAAATTTATGTATGTGAATATTTTGTCCGATGCATGCGGGCAGTGTGGTTCAGATTGACCTGTTGCAAAAAGTGAGGTAGCATTTTTTCGGTAAAAGGCTTTCGTGTGAGGCTCTTGCAAGATGACCGATATGTCATTCCCGAGTGCTTTTGTCGGGAATCCATTGCTGTAAATTCAGTTGGTTATGGATTCCCGCCTACGCGGGAATGACAAGCGATAAGCTTGAAATGGCTGGCGGTCCGTCTATGGATTCCCGCCTACGCGGGAATGACGGTGTTGGGGCTTTTCGTCATTTTGCATGAAGCTCGGGTATCATGGTGTGTGTTGTTTGCTCGGCAACGAGCCGGCTCAATACCGAACAGTTACGGTTTCCGGAGGGTAATCCCGATGAAGGTGTTGATTATTGATGACGACCAGGCGCTGTGCCGGTCGTTGCAGATTGCGCTTACTTTCAAGCACCATGAGGTGCGTTGCTCTTATTCGGCGGACGCGGGGGGTGGGGAGGCTCGGACCTTTTCTCCGGATCTGGTTTTTCTTGATGTGAATCTTCCCGATCACAGCGGGCTCAAAACCTTGCCGAGGCTGCTCGAGGGTCCTTGTCCGCCGACGGTTATCATTATGACGGGGGAATCCGACAATAATGCGGTGGTTGAGGCCATGCGGCGCGGCGCCTTTGAGTACCTGCGAAAGCCCTTGGATATGGACGAGATCCGGGCCATCGTGGCCCGGGTGGAGCGTCACCGCAGTTGGGTTGCGCCGGAGGGGAAAATTCCGGAAAAGGTTCTGTGTCAAGGCTTCGGTTTTGATATGTTCGGCGCCCACCCCAAAGTAGTTGCGCTGCATAAAAAAATTGGGTTGTTGTCCAGAACCAAGGTGATTGTTCTCGTTCAGGGGGAGTCCGGAACCGGCAAGGAGTTGGCCGCCAGAATCTTGCATCAGGCGGGCTCGCCCGGGAAACCGTTTGTTGCCGTCAACTGCTCGGCCGTGGTGCCGACCTTGCTGGAAAGCGAGTTTTTCGGCCATGAGAAAGGATCATTCACCGGGGCGGACCGGTTGAAAATAGGAAAGCTTGAGTATGCCGACGGCGGTACGGTTTTTCTTGATGAGATCGGCGATATGGCCATGGATCTGCAGGCCAAGTTGTTGCGGGTATTGCAGGAGGAGGAGTTTGTCCGGGTCGGGGGGTTGGAGCCTATCCCGCTCAGGGCGCGCATCGTGGCTGCTACCCATTGCGATTTGCGGCGGCTGGTCAGCGAAGGGCGGTTCCGGGAGGATCTTTTCTACCGTCTGAGCGTGTCTTCGCTTCAGATGCCCCCGTTGCGGGAGAGGCGCTCGGACATTCCCCTGTTGGCCGAGGCGCTGCTTGAGAAAATATCCGCGAAATTCCAATGCCATAAGCCGACGCTCTCCGAGGATGCCCTGCAAAAATTGCTGGCCCATGATTGGCCGGGCAATGTTCGGGAATTGGAAAATATTTTGACCCGGGCGGCCGTTTTGGCCGTCGATGCGGTGCTCACTGCCGAGGATTTGCAACTTGCTCCGGGCAAGGAAGGCCCGGCGGTGCAAGACTGCGGCGCCAGGCCGACAACTCTGGCTGAAGCGGAGAAGCGGCATGTCGAAAAAACGCTGGACAGCCTTCGGTGGAATATCACCAAGGTGGCAAAGCAGTTGGATATTTCCCCGACCACCCTCCGGAAAAAAATTGTCGATTATGAGTTGCTGAACCCCTTTGCCTGATCCGGTGGCCAGTTTCTGATTGCGCGCCCGACAGAAACTGATCACCTGCCGAGTGTTTCCAGCGGCAAAACCCGTGTGTGTGGGAGCTGGAAAAATAAAACCGGCTCCGGTATGCCCTCTTTTTTGCTTGAGGGGATTGGGTTTCGATATCCTCGCGGGTTTTCTTTTTTTTGACCTTGAAGCGTGGCACGATACTTGCTTTTGAATTCTTTGATTATGGGTCAGGTTGAGCGATTGCTCCTTGATTGTGCGATATTTTTTTAATATTGACGGCCAGTTGATAAATGCATATAGTAAATATGCAGGAGGTTTGTTGGGAAAATCTGGGAGTGGAGAAGGAGAGCAGGAAGGCGGAAGGGGACAAATGGGCTGAGTGAGCTCGCGTAATCGGGGAAAAACGGAGGGAGAACAATGCGTTACACATCCAAGACAACAAGAAGTATTTTCACCGTAGGGAAGATGTCGGTTGCCATGGCGGGTGTCCTGCTCGGCGCGGTGTGTTTGTTGCCGAAAGGCGGCAACGCCCAGGTGACTGGTCAATGCGTCAATTGTCATACCATGCATAACAGTCAGGACGGGGCGAATATGTCAGGCTCGGCCACCGTCTTTCGGTCCTTGACCAAGGGCGACTGTGTGGGCTGCCACACCGGCGGGGCGACCGATTTGACGGACAATAATATCCCCAAGGTGAATCATACTGCCGCGCCTGCCGCGACCCTGGCCGGGGGCAGCTTCTTCTGGGCGCAGACCGTGGATGCCAAAGGGCATAATGTGAAGGGAATTTCTGCCGTGGATGGTGTGTTGGCCAATACCCCTCCGGGGGGAGCGCCTTTAGGCTCGCAGTTGACCTGTGCCGGCACCACCGGCTGTCATGGTGACAGAGCAGTGGGGGATGAATATGCGTCGCTCAGCGGCTCGCATCATGCGCCGCCACAAAATTCCGGCGGAGTCTCCGGCGCTGTTGACGGATCAAGTCTGGTCAATAGCTACCGCTTCCTCAATGGAACCAAGGGAATTGAAAAAGCTGACTGGGAAAAGACGGTCTCTGCCGCTGCCCACAACCAGTACTACGGGGTGGCGCGCACCACTGATGCGGCCGTTGCCGGAACCATCAGCGCCCTGTGCGGGCAATGCCATGGCGATTACCACGCATCAAGCGCCGCGCATGCCGCCAATGATGTCGGGATCAGTTATGCCAACAACATGACCTCTCCGTGGGTACGTCACCCAACCGATTTTGACATGTTCACCGTGAAGGCGAAAGAGTACGGTGATTACGGAGGAGCGGGGGTCAATGCCTATGTGCCTCAGGCGCCGGTTGCAAGCAATAGCATTGCTGCCGTGAAGTCAACGGTCATGCAGGTTGCAGGCGACGCCATCGTCACCTGCATCTCCTGTCACCGGGCTCACGGCAGTGATCAGGCCGACCTGTTGCGCTGGGATTATAGCACCATGAATGCCCATGCCAGCGCGGGTGGCAATGTCGGTTGCTTTGCCTGCCATACCACCAAGGATACTTGATCTGCAGCGTAGCGAGTAAGCCATGGTGGCTGGGAAATGATGAACACCGCGCCGGTTAGTTGGCAATGCCCCGGCGCGGTGTTTTATTATGCCTCCGGGCGAGATTGAAAATATCTATTCAATAAAAAGCTTCGTGCAGAATGACGAATAAGTCCCTACACCGTCATTCCCGAGTAGGCGGGAATCCATAAACAAGCTGAATTTTACAACAATGGATTCCCGACAAAAGCACTCGGGAATGACATATCGGTCATTTTGCAAGAGCCTCTAAAGGCAGCGGGTTAAAGGTGAAAGAAGATGTGTCGCCTTGACTGCGGGACTAATTTTTTCCGGAGGGATTGACGTGAGGGTGATCTGTCGAACCGGCCATCTCGTTTTATCCTGCGCCCTGAGCACCTTTCTTTTTTTAGCTATGCACACGCGGGCCGGCGCGAAAATCACCGGCGAGTGCGACAACTGCCACACCATGCACAACAGCCAGCAAGGCGCCAGCATGCAGTTCAACAATTCCGCCGCGGTGGAGCGAAACCTGCTGCGGGGAGACTGCCTCGGCTGTCATGGTCAGGCCACTGGCCTCAAGATTCTCAACATGAACGGCAGCCTGGTACCCCAGGTCATGCATTCCGACCCCAGCGGTGATCTTGCCGCCGGAAATTTCGGCTATATTACCGGCCTTAAGGGCACAGCATCCAACAGCCACGGCCATAATGTCATTGCCCTTGGCGCGGCATTTAAAGAGACCCTGATAACCAACCTGCCCGGCGGAATCAGGCAGTCCTTCCACGACGACGGGTTTATCGTAAACGCCTCAAACCTGACCTGCGCCGGGGTCAACGGCTGCCATGGCTATAGGCTTTCCAGCGGCACACCCACCGATGTTGTCGCACTCAAGGGAGCGCATCACAACAATGTGGATGGACAACTCCTGGTGGCCGACACTCCGGCAAACAGTTATCGCTTTCTGGTTGGAGTCAGAGGCTATGAAAACCAGACCGACAGATGGCAGAACGCGAGTCCTTCCAGTCATAATGAATATTACGGGACTACTACGCCCATGACTTTGGGCTGCGGCGCCACCAGTTGCCATGGCAGCAACGGCGTATCCCCGCCCAATCACACGATCAGCGGATTCTGCGGCACCTGCCACGGCAATTTTCACACCCTCTCGGCAGGCGCCAGCGACGGCATAGGTGCGAACATAACCTCGCCATTCATCCGGCACCCCAACGATATCGTGCTCCCGGCCTCCAAGGAATATCAGAACTACACGACC
>JAHJRQ010000020.1 GCA_018830485.1 Pseudomonadota bacterium
GCAAATAAATAGGCCTATTCCCATGTTTGGGAATAGGCCTACACACTTCACAAAATGTTCTGCACACCGTTGCCCCATGCATAACAAGGGGGCGGCATAAGGAGCCGTAACGAAGTGGCTCAAAAAAGCAACTATTCGTAACGGCTCCTAAATTCTACATTACACCTCGGTGACGGTGATTGCACCCTCGGGGCAAACCTCTACACAGGTTTCACAACCAAGGCACTCGTCAGAATTAACAGGCTCGGCCTTGCCGTCAACCATCTCAAATACCTGCGCGGGGCAAGCGTTTACGCACTCTGCATCACCGGAACATTTATCCTTGTCGACCTCAATCTGCCACATCGTACTTCCTCCTATAAGGTTTGAAAATGATAAACAAGATTTTACTGCCACAAAACAGGCAGAATATCGAGCCCATTGCTTCATGAAAAAAGAAACAAATTCCCTTTTCCTCTAATGCACCGACATTTTTTTGTCAACAAAAAAGAATCCCCGGCAATCGGGGGCAGGGGAAGGGTGCACGACAATTCAGGTTGACCAGTTTGCTCTGATCTTTTAGGATACCAGCCGTTGTTTTTCACCGGCGTTTTGCCGGTATTATTTTCACACTGCCCGAAAAGGTTCATTGCATGAGCAACAAACCGAAAATCAAGAAAAAGACCACACCAAGCACGGAACTCAAGGCCCAGAAGAACGAAGAGGCCATGATTGCCGGCATCCTGGAAGGAAGCCCCGACGGAATCGGGGTGGCGGTTATCCGCCTTGAATGCGGTTGCCGGAAAATGGCGGCGGTTGACTGCACCGGAGAGCCGGCCAGCAAGGTGGTCATCTACCGGGACGAGGCCGAAAGCATTTGCGATGCCTGTAAGCAGGACAACGGGCCGTTTTCCCGGGTGGTAAGCCAGTTCATCCACTGGCAGGAGCCCATGCCCGATGGCGCCACGCGAATGAAGATCGAAGCCAAGGTTCTCGGCACATATACCAGCCACTGACCCGGCTGGACGGCACAGGCTATTTGTCGCACAGCCCCAGGTATTTGCCCTTGGTTTTCACGGTCTGCTTGAGGGATTGTCCCTGACCCTCGGTTGTCATGCTCATGGTGCTGTCCATGACCGAGCCGCTGTAAGTGGCAACCCCGTTTCCAGTCATCTTCATGCCTCCGTCGTTGCAGACGGTGCTCCATTTGACCGTATTGCCCCTGCGCTCCATTTTGGTGGTCTTGCACTTGGCGTCGTTTTTCTGCTCGGAGGACCCGGGCACCAGATCTTCCTTGGTGATACACTTCACCACCGTCGAATGCATGGTATTTCCCCGGGTGGAAACAGAAATCCCCGGAGGAAGCTTCACGCCGGGAGGCAGCGCGGGAATCTGCGGCATGCCTTCCATCTGCATCTCCGAGGTGAACTCCCACTTGCCTTCGCGGATATCCTCCGCTGCCCCTGCCGTCCCCGCCACAACCAATGTTGCCGACACCGCCATAAGAACCATCCGTACTCCCCGAGTCATCCGCACTCCTCCCGTTTTTTTTCACAAAAGGCCAACCGGTTCACGATACTATTCAAGTATGGCCGGGATCACACCGCTTGTCAACGCAGGGGACAACTGTTTCGGGCCGAGGCCGTGCGATACTCCCGCGCCCTGGCTACCAGGGACGGAGCCCAGGACGGCGTGCCCAGGGCATGGATGTGGGTATACAGGGCCAACACGTTTTTGAATACCAAGCCATCCCGTCCGTGGGCAAAACCCACCCCCCGCTCCATCCGCAGGGCAAGCTGGCCGGCCTCCCCGCCCCACTCCTCCACCCTGCTATAGCGGAATTCATGCCCCTTGATCTCGGTCCCCTGCGGATAATAGGGATTTTCCCCCTCCGCCTTCAGTACGGTATAGCCATGGGCCTGGGGTTTTTTCCTCAGGCCGAATCGCACCGGGAAAATCCCCACCAGGGGAAAAACTTCGTCATCAAGCACCATACTTTCGCCGAGATAGATCAAGCCGCCACACTCGGCGTAAATGGGCAGGCCGTTCTCGGCAGCTCTTTTCAGTGAATTCCGGAAGGAGAAATTGGCGGAAAGCGCCCCGGCGCTGGTTTCCGGGAATCCCCCGCCGATATATAAACCATCGAGCCCCGGCAGCTCCGGGGCGGTCAGGGCATTGATCTCCACCAACTCGGCGCCGCAACGGACCAGGGCCTCCAGGTTTTCCGCATAATAAAACTGAAAAGCAGCATCCTTGAGGATACCGATCCGCACCGGCGCCTCCGCCCCCCGCAACTCCTGACGCCCCGCGTCCGGTTCGCCGGCGCAGGGGGCCATCATCTTTTCTATCCCGGCAAGATCCAGATGGTGGGCAGCCTTTTCGGCCAGAACCCGCACCGCCGTCTCGGCGCCCGCATGCTCCGGACAGGGGGTAATCCCCAGATGCCGCTGCGGAAAGGCATCCTCCTTGGAACGGGGCATGGCGCCCAAAACCGGGATACCGGTATAGTGCTCCACCGCCTGCCGGACAATGGCCTCGTGCCGGGACGTACCCACCCGGTTTAAAATCACCCCGCCGATCCTCACCTCCGGATCAAAGCGCTGACATCCGAGAACCAGGGCCGCCATGGTGCGGGTGGTCTTGGTGCAGTCAACCACCAGCAGCACCGGCAATCCCAGGGTCTTGGCGAGCTCCGCCGTGCTGAAGGTCCCCGCGGCATCGACCCCGTCATAGAGGCCCCGGTTGCCCTCGATGATGACCAGTTCCCGCCCGTGGACATGACCACGGAACGAGCGGCCGAGCGCCTCCGGACTCATGAGGTAGGGGTCCAGATTATAGCAGGGATATCCTCCAGCCAGGGCCAGCCAGCCGGCATCAATATAGTCCGGCCCTTTTTTGAAAGGCGCGACCTGCCGCCCCTGCCCGGCAAAGGCCGCAGCCAGACCAACGGCGATCACGCTTTTTCCCGAGCCGCCGCCCAAACCGGCCACCACCAACCCCTGTGCTGAACATCCTTTCTCCGCGGACAAGCCCATCCCTCCCGTAATCGTCATCTGCCGGCACTTCGACCCTGCCCCATCCCGCGAACAGCAAACCATCCAGGCCCACGGCTGTCAAGCGGTTGCACCGGCCGGGACGGGCGATACCCAAAATCGGCAAAGATTTTGACGAAGTTTTCGCCATATGGTACTTTTGCCCACTTGCACACCGCCACGGCCATGCTTATATATATCCCACTTTGGCTGTTGCCGGTGCTTTCCGTTCAAGCCTTTTTTCTGAAACGCCATCTGCTTTCCTTTCCATCGAAGGTTACAAAGCGGATTGAGGAGCCGTTACGGAATACATATCATCCCTGGCACTGCTGTTTTTTTGCCATCGCCGTCTACCCTGCTCCGCTACGGTTCCTTCTGCCGTTTGGGCCATTTAAACGGCATGACTATTGTGTTCTAACGGCTTACGATTTTCAACCATTTTGAAGGATGAGGATACCCCATGTCTGCCCAACAGGAAGATCTGACCAAGATTATTGAAGAACTCGAGCAAAAATGCGTTGAACTCCCGGACAATATCGTTGCCCACCACCATCTGGCCCTGGTGTACCGCAAGGCAGGAAGAACCGCCGATGCCATGCGGTCGCTGGAAAGATGTCTGGAAATCGACCCCCATGCCGTGGAGGCCTTGATCAATGTCGGGGCCATGCATTTTGAACGGGGAGAGCTGGACAAGGCGCTGGCCGCAAATCAGGCAGCGGTGCAGGTCAATCCGGCCCTGGCCCAGCCCCACAACAATATCGGTCTGATCTGGCAGCAGAAGGGCGAAAGCGAAAAAGCCATCGAGGCCTATACCATGGCCACAATGAACGATCCGAAAATGCACATGGCCTGGATCAACCTGGCCTCGGCCCATGTCATGGCCGGCAATTTCGATCTTGCGGTCAAAGCCGCAAAGGAAGCGGTAAAGCTGGAACCGGACGCCCCCATGGCTCACAACAACCTCGCTGTGGCGCTCTATTACAACAAAGATTTCCAAGCCGCCAAAAAATCGCTGGCAAAGGCAAAGGAACTCGGCTACGCGGTTGACCCGCGCCTTGCCGAGGCCATTGAGAACGAGCTGTAATCATGGCAAAAGGTGCACAAATAAAACTTCGTCCCTGGTGCCCGTTCTGCGGACAGGATGTAGGCCGCCCCAAGGAACCGGTGCAGCGCAAAATGGATGAATTCACCGTGGGCGAATGCCAGTGCGGCGCAACATACACCTGCGATCCCACCGGTTTCAATGTGGGAGCGGCCATGGTCGAGGCCATAGTCCACGCCTGCGATGACAACTGGGATCTCGCCTGGGAACTGCTCCCCGACGAGGACTACCTCACGGGACGGATCGACAATTACGACGAACAGAACCATCAGGTCTACGAAACCAAAAATGTCGATGGCCGCAAGGTGGCGGGAGTTCTTTATTTCGTCCGTCTCAACCGGGAGTTGGCCACACTCGCCAACCGCCTGCACACGGACAAGAATGCCAAAGACAGTGCCCTTCGCAAGGAGGATCCGGCAAGCGACATCCCGCCCATGGAACCAGCCCGCGATCCCAAACGCAAAAAGAAAAAGGCGGACAAGGCTACCGTTGCCGAGATGATGGCACACCAGGACATAGACGGCCTGGTGGACCTGGCTCTAGACGATCTCAAAACCCTGCGCTTCATCCAGCGGCTGCTGTATGATCCGGACGAGGGAAAACGCTGGCAATGCTCCCATGTTCTGGGCCAGGTCTGCCGACGCCTCTCCACCCGGAAACCCGGAGCGGTGAGCGACCTGCTGCACCGAATGTATGAAGCCTGCTCCGATTCCGCAGCCACCCACTGGGGGTTGCTCGAGTCCATCGGTTCAATCATCGCAGCCCGAGCCGACATTTACGGCGGCTTTGCCAGGCATCTTCTTATGCACCGAAACGCTCCCACAAGCAGGGTCCAGGTTTTGTGGGCCATGGGAACCCTTGCTGAAAAACGTCCGGACATTGTCCGCGCCACCCCGTTCTACAGCCTGTTTCCCTACATCACCCACTCCGAGGCAATCACCAGAGGGCACGCGGTTCGCCTCCTCGGCCGGATTGCCGCGACCGAGGTTGAAAGCGAGATCGAAAAACTCACCGGCGATGAAGCCGGATTAACCATTTACGAGCAGGGGCAACCCGTGCGAACCACCGTTGCGGAACTGGCCAAAGAAGCGCTTGCCCGACTGCACAGATTAAAAGAGCTGAAAAAATGACTGAACAACAGAAACAGGAACCCCAGGAAGAAAAAAGCCAGGCCCAACTCGACTACGAGGCGGGTGTGGAATTTCTCAAAAACCTTGAGCCGGCTCAGGCGGCCAATGCCTTCCACAACGCACTCATTGCTTATGAAATCGAAGGCAATGATATCGGTGCTGCCAATGCCTCCGACAAACTGGGCGATATCTGCGCGTCTCGCGGTGATGTGGCCGCAGCGATGAGTCATTACGATCGAGCCTATGCCATCTGCCAGAAGCACACTGACCGTTTCAGCCTTTTCTCCATTGAAAAGAAAAAAGCCAAGCTTATGTACGATGCAAAGGACTATGATCAGGCCATCCGCCTGTATGATGAGGTGCTGGATGAATACAGCGCCCTGAGAAATCCCCAGGGTTCGGTGGATACGCTGGAAATTCTCGCTGAAATTTATCTGGCCAAGGGGGATACAAGCAAAGCGGCTGATGCATACCGAACGGCGGCATCAATCCACCAGAACTTCCGACACAGCCGCCATGCGGAAAAACTCAGAGCGAAAGCGGCTGAAGTAGAAAAGGGCTGAAGAAAACCTCGGGCAGGGGCTGTTCTATTTTCCCCCTGCTGCCTGCAGGCTGGCAACAAGATGCCTGAATTCAGGAGACTCGAGAATCACAGCGGTGATGGGCCACCGTTTTCGCCCCTTTTCCTCGCCTGCCAAACGGACGGAAAGGTCATGGAGTATCCGTTGCAGTGATGCAAGATTGACGGTGGGATAGGTTTTTCCCGGCTCGAATCCGGAAAAACCGCAGACATGCCCTTTGCCGTCAATGACCGTGGGTATGCCGTATGTCCGGCAGTTCACAGGACGGGCCTCATAGCAGAGGCAGATTCCTTGCTCATCAAGAAGCGGGCATCTGATCCGGACCAGAGACGAGTCGAACCGCGAATCCATGGCCTGGTTCCAGGCCTGATGCGCTTCATGGGCTGCTTCGCTTATCTGCCTGCGAACTCCCGGACCAAGCTGCTGAAAACAGGCCTGAAGATTGACTGCCTCAGCCAGTGACACGTCAAAAAGGGCATGGCAGCAATCCGAGCAACCCTTTCCGCAGGCCACCGCCTCGGGGTGGGCTTTTCTTACACTGGCGAAGGCCTTTTCAATGGCATCAAAAAGCGAATGCAACTCATTCTGCACATTCTGCATAACGGCTATCACTTCCCCCACAGGCCCAGCGTGCCCCCCGGAAATCTCAGTCCTGAGTCATTCCGGCGAAAGCAGGAATCCAGGCTGGTCAGCTCATTTCTCTGGTTTTCGGCCTTCGCCGGAATGACGGAAAAAACTGCTTGAAGCTTGGCGGCAATCAAAAAAAAAATGCAGAGGTCACCCCCTGCATTTTCAACATACTGTCTGAAAATCAAAAACTAGCGATGTTCTTCGTCTTTTGCCCGACCTTTTGCAGCATACATGGTAGTGCTGCCGCTGGACCAGAAGTCCATCTTGCCTTCCTTGACCAGGTCGTTGGCCGCGTTCTTTACATCACGGGGCTTGGCGTCGGGGTCACAGGCATAAAAATCCTTAACATAGAGCTGGGGCTTGGGAGCAGTCATCGCTTTCTCGAGGATAGCTGCCTTCAACTCGTCTTTGCTTAATGCCATGGTACTTACTCCTTTCAATAAGGGTTTTAGCAAGCACATCAACAATCAACAGAACAAGGTCAGCAGCTCAAAGAAACTGCTGACCCTGATTCGGATGAAGACCGTTTACATTATTTGATATGGCTGGTGAACTTGAACTGAGTGGTGGTTCTCCAGGTATCATAAGCCAAACGGTAATCGTCAACAGACTTGATGGTGAAAGGGATACCGGTCTTTTCAAAGAATTTCTCCCAGCCGATCCGGGCAGCCCACTCGCCGACACGCTCGTATTTGCGAGCATCCTTGGCGTAGGTTTCGAGGATGTTCTTCACTGCGGCAACGGTCTCCGGCCACCGGGGCGGAGTGTTCGGCAGGAAGGGAATTACCAGCTTGGAGAACATCGGCATGGACCTGGAGTTGGAAACCTTACCACCAACCAGGATTGCGATACCGTCACCATCCGGATCAGCCAAAGGCATGGCCGGGCACATGGTGTAACAGTTACCGCAGAACATGCAGCGCTCGGCGTTAACCTTTACGGACTTGATATCCTCGCCGGCGCTGTTCTTCACGGTTGCCGGTTTTACTGCGCCCAGCGGACATGAAGAAATTGCCAGGGGCAGCTCGCACAAACCGGTGATCGCATCGTGGTCGATCATCGGCGGCTTGCGGTGAATGCCGAGGATGGCGATGTCGGAAGCATGTACCGCGCCGCACATGTTCAGGCAGCAGGCCAGGGCAACACGAACCTGTGCCGGCAGCTTGTGGCTGGTGAAATAGTCGAACAGCTCGTCCATGACCGCCTTGACGACGCCGGAAGCATCGGTAGCCGGGGTATGGCAGTGAATCCAGCCCTGGGTGTGTACGCAGTTGCTGACAGAAGCGCCGGTGCCGCCAACCGGGAACTTGTTGCCGCGGCTCTTCAGGTCGTCCATCAGGGGCTGAACCTTGGCCTTGGAGTCAACCATGAACTCAACGTTGTTACGGGTGGTCCAACGGACGAAACCATCACAATGGGCATCCGCAATGTCACAGATCTCGCGGATCAATTCGATACTGATAAGACGAGCGCAACCAACGCGGACGGTGTAGCACTCGTCGCCGCTCTCGCCCTTGTGCATCAGAACACCGGGCTGGATGATCTCATGGTACAGCCATTTGCCGTAGTTCTTTTTAACAACCGGCGGAAAAAACTGCTCGTAATGCGGGGGACCGATATCCGTGATTCTGTCGGCCATCGGATTAGCTGGATCGTAACCCATGATAACTCCTCCTTATATCTTAAAATCTAATAAGTTCAATGTAGTATCAGCAACAGCCGCGCACCTTACTGGGCGTTGCGTTTGCGGAATTCCTTAACATCACGATCCCAGCCGCCCTCAACCTCGTCAGCCTGCCAGAAGACATAGGGATTGGAACGGGGTTCTTTCACATGCTGCGGAGCAGGCGTAACTTCCATAACCTTCAAGAAGGTCGGAAGACCAACACGCATGATGGTCTCGCCAACACGCTCGCGGTTTTTGCCGACTTCCATCCACCAATCCCAGATCTTCTCGATAACCTCAACGACTTCAGCAAACTCGCCGTCCTCGTTCTTTTTGACTTCGATGAAGGGAATGGTCATGGTGGCGAACTGGGCGCCGTCAAGAATCGGGGCCTTGGCGCCGACACAGATGGTCGCGCCCTGCTGTTTGCCGGGACGCAGTGCGCGGGGCATTACGTTGATGCAATGCATGCAGCGGGTGCATTCGGAGTTGTCGATCTTGAGGGTGTCGCCTTCCATCCACATACACTCGGTGGGGCAGAGGTCAAGAACCTCTTTTTTGATGTCGAACTTGCCCCAGTCCTTACCGGAGTGCGCGCCGGCATTGGGAGCAAACTCACCCGTGATGTAGCCCTTAACCGCGGCCTGATCGATACGGATATCGTCACGCCAGGTGCCGATAACAGCAAAGTCGGAACGGGCAATGGCGGCAACGCAGTCGTTGGGGCAACCGGAGAACTTGAACTTGAACTTGTAGGGGAACGCCGGACGATGGATTTCGTCCTGGTAATGCATGGTCAGGGTGTGGCAGAGATCCTGGGTGTCGTAGCAACCCCACTCGCAACGGGCGCGGCCAAGGCAGCATTCCGGAGTACGCAGGTTGGAGCCGGAACCGCCGAGATCCTGATTCAGATCATGGGTCAGTTCGTAGAACAGGGGCTCCAAATTCGGGGTGGTGGTGCCGAGAAGAACCAGGTCGCCGGTGGAGCCGTGCATGTTGGTCATGCCGGAACCGTATTTCTCCCAGAGGTTGCAGATGTCGCGAAGTTTGGCGCTGCTGTAGAACTTACTGGAGGGCTGGTTCAAACGCACGGTGTGGAAGTGGGCCACGCCGGGGAACCGCTCCGGCACGTCAGAGTAACGGCCGACAATACCGCCGCCGTAACCGAAAACACCAACGATACCGCCGTGTTTCCAGTGAGTAATCTTGTCCTTGAAAGACAGCTCAAGCTGACCCAGAATGTCAAAACACTCGGGTTTTTTCTCAGCCTGACGCTTCAGGTCAGTGACGAAACTCGGCCACGGGCCTTTTTCGAGCTCGTCCAACAAAGGCGTATCATGCTTCGGCATTGTCGATTCCTCCCTTACTAAGGTAATTTAAATAGGTTTCCAATAAATAAACAGTTCGCCCCGCACCATATTTCCCACTCGCAGCACTTAGAGGGGCTTTCGAGGCAGGGCGATTGTGACTCCGGGTAAAATCTGAACAGTGATTCAGTCAGAGGACCATAGCCAGTGCCGCACTCTTTGTCAATAAAAAATGACAGGCTCCCGCCCGTGTTTTCATCTCCCCGTTTCCCTGCCTATTATCCTCGGCCCAGGGGGGTTGCCGGCCCGGTTTCCCCCCAAAAAATAAACGCCGTCATCCTCTTCTTTTGTCCTGTTTTTTTCTCTGACAAGACAGTCGCATGAAGGGGTTTATCTCCTCTTTTTTTTCCTGTACAGTACAGGCACTTGCAAGAAGGTTCATCATTCCGACGAAACCAAGGCTAATGTACTACACAAACCAACACACGAGGAAGCTCCTGTGCCGAGACCAAAGAAAATACGCCATTGCGAAGGAAGGCTCTGCGGCAAAGCGTTCAAACCCGCCCGGACACCCTTGACGGAATTGACCCACATCCCCCTGCTCCAGGATGAACTGGAAACCTTGCGGCTTTGCGACTTGCAGGGGTTGACCCAGGAGCAGGCCGGAGCCAGCATGGGGATTTCACGGGGAACGGTGCAAAGAATACTGACATCGGCCCGGAGCAAAGTCGCCCAGGCGCTGGTCGAGGGCGCCGCCCTCATCATCGAGGACAGCCCCCCCCTCGAGGAAAAACTACCGGGATGAGATCAGTGCCCCTCGCCATGACAGTCGCCGTGTCCCTGGCAGGCCTGGGTGGGCTCCATCAGAATCAGCTTATTTTCGAGCATGCCGGAAACAACCTCGGCCACCGTTTCAAAGGCATGACGGGCAGCGAAATAGACGTCAATGCCAACCTGGGCAAACCCCTGCAGCGGCCTTGCGCCCATGCCCGCCACAAGAATGGCCTGCACGCCATGGTTCTTGAGCATGCCCACCGGTTCCATGCAGCCGCCGGCGCCATGCGCGACGCTGGCGACCGTTTCCACCCCGACGATGTTTCCGTTTTCCAGGTCGACCAGGGTGAACAGATCACAATGCCCGAAATGTTCGGAACGTCCGCCCTCAAGTCCGCCGGGGTTGTTTGACGGCACCGCTATTCTTTTCTTTTCCATGGTATTTCTCCTCTCGTTTACGCAACGTGTTTGATTGTTAATTCGCACTGGGCTCGGGCCCGAAAATCCTGTCACTGAATTTCACATACCAGGCCGCGGACTGCACCTGGATAATATAGGATACCGCTATAATCAGCGCGGCATCCGCGCCCTTTTCTCCGAAGGCGTTGATGGCGATGGCCAGGGCGATGGAAAGATTGCGCATCACCGTGCCGTAGACCAGGGCGATGGCGTCGCCGCGGGCAAAAAACAGTTTGCCGATCACGGTGCTCAGGCCGAAATTCAACCCATACATGATGAGCAGCGGCGCCAGAATCCCGCCGAGGATGGCCGGGTTCTCGGAGATTCCCCTGGCCTTCAGGGCAATGGCCACAAAGACGATGCCCAGCACCCCGACTGTTGACAGGGAGGGAAAACGGACCGCCCAGGTGTTTTTAAACTCCTGGGCGCCATATTTCTGCAAAAGCACCTGCCTGGTCAGATACCCCAGCAGCATGGGCAGAAAGACAATAATGACGATCTGCTTGGCAACCAGCAGCAGATCGACATCCACCCTGGCGCCCATGAGCGCCTGCACATAGAAAGGGGTGGCCAGCGAGCCCAGGGTTAGGCCGATGACGGTCATATTGACGGCGGCGGCCAGATTGCCCTTGGCAAAGCCGGTCCAGGAAATGGTCATGCCGCTGGTGGGCAGCAGGGAGGCAAGCAAAAGCCCCAAGGCCATGTACGGCTGGTCCCTGAAGAAGATAAGCCCCAGGCCGTAGGCAATAAAAGGAACCACGAGAAAGTTGATGGACTGGGCGGAAAGTTGCAGCCCGACATTCTTGATCCCGTCCTGCAAGGCCTTGATGTTCAGGGTCACCATCATGGGATAGACCATGAGAAAGGTAAGGGGCAGGATCAACCCCTTGAGGGCGCCCAGGGATACCGGGCCGGCGCTGATCCCGAACAGGTAGCCCGCCGCCATCATGGCCGGAATGACCATAACCAGCCGCTTGTTGATCTTGATCAAAAAATTCCACATGCCAAATCTCCCTCCGTGTTGTGCCCCGAGCATCCCGTGCGCCGGCCGGGGCTATTTCGCCTCTTCAATCATCTCGATTATCTTCTTGTACGTTTCCGCCAGGGATGCAGGGAACTGCTCGTCGTCGATCACGGCCCTGATATTGTCGGCGCTGAAGCTCAAAAAACGGATCTGGGTTGTGCCGTTTTTGGTGAAGGTCATGATAAACTTGGGCATCAGCACCGCCCGCTCGGGGTTGGCGGAAAGACTTTTTGCCGCCTTTTCCGGCTTGCAGACCTGGATCATGTGCAGATCAAACCCCTCGGCAACCTCAGCCCCATGCGTGCCAAAGGAATGGGCCATCTCCATTTTTTCCTCGTTGTGGATGATAAATCCGTACTTTTTGACCACCTCGCCAAGATCCTTGACAAATTGGGTGTTGCTTTTGCTGGTTTCCGTTGCAAAAAGGTTGTCCCGTTTCATGCCGCTGCTCTCCTTACCAAAAATATTTTTTTTATAGGAAAAAAACACAAGTTTTGTGCATATACCCATTTATAAAGAGCGAGAACAGGCCTGTCAAGGGAGAACTTAAGAAGATAATAAAATATTGAGATGCCGGATTGAAACGTTTGACAGCCCGATTCTTTCGCGATACGCTACGCCATTCTCCAGGACACCAGACAGATTGATCAACCTGTTAACCATAAGGAAACGACCATGGGAAAAAAAATCGTGATCATCGGCGGGGTTGCCGCCGGACCAAAATCCGCCTGCCGGGTAAAACGCCTCCTGCCCGATGCCGAGGTGACCATCATCGATCAGGACAGCCTGATCTCCTACGGCGGCTGCGGCATCCCCTACTATGTCTCGGGCGATGTCTCCGACGAGAAGGAATTGCGCAACACCAGCTTCCACATGACCAGGGACGAAGCCTTTTTTCTCAAGGCCAAGGGGGTCACTGCCCGAACCAACACCCGCGCCCTGGACATTGACCGCAAGGCAAAGGTCGTGCATGTCGAGGACGTGCACACCGGCGCCAAGGAATCCATCCCCTACGACAATCTGGTCCTGGCCACCGGCGCCAAACCCAACATGCTGCCCATTCCCGGCGCCGATTTGGACGGGGTGTTCACCATCAGCGACCTGCACAAGGCCATCGCCATCAAGGAACGCATCGCCAGGGGCGAAGTGAGCCAGGCAGTGGTCATCGGCGGCGGCGCCATCGGCATTGAAATGGCCGAAGCGTTTTCCGACCTCTGGGGCATCAAAACCACCATCCTCGAATTCATGCCGCAGATAATGCCCCGCATCGTGGATTGGGAATTTGCCCGGATGCTGGAAACCCACCTTACGGAAAGCGGGGTCGATGTCTTTACCAGCGAGGCAGCCTCCGCCATCGAGGGTGAAAACGGCAAGGTGCGCAGGGTAGTCACCCCCAAACGGACCCTGGAGGCGGACTTGGTGGTAATGGCCGTGGGCGTCCGGGCAAGAAGCGAACTGGCGCAGGCTGCAGGGCTGCTCGTTTCCCCCATGGGCAATATCGTGGTCAACGAGCGGTTGCAGACCTCGGACCCCAGCATTTACGCGGCCGGCGACTGCATCGAGGTCAAAAACAGGGTCTCAGGCAAAAGCTCCATCGCCCCCATGGGCTCGCTGGCCAACCGCGAAGGCAGGATCGTCGGCGACAACATCGCCGGCATCCCCACCAGATACAAGGGCTGGATCGGCAGTTTCACCATGAAGGCCTTCGAACGCTGCATCGCCGCCACCGGCCTCTCCCTGGAATCTGCCCTGGCCGAGGGTTTCGCCGCCGCCGCAGTGACCACCGCCCAATCGGACCGGGCCCACTTCTTCCCAACCGAGGCGATCATCCCGCTCCGGCTGGTTTTCGACAAGCGAACCCGCAAGGCGCTTGGCGTTCAGGGTTTCGGCCCCATGGGCGATGCAGTGCTGGCCCGCATCGACGCAGCGGCCGCAATCATCGGCCAAGGTGGCACCATCGACGACCTCAGCCAATTGGAAATGGCCTACGCCCCGCCTTTTGCCACCGCCCTTGATGCCCTGAATGCCACGGCAAACGCGGCGGACAACCTGGCCGCCGGCCGCCTCCGCTATGTAAGCATCCGGGACTTCCTCGCCTGGATGGAGGATTTCACCTCGCACCCAGACTGGGTGGCCCTCGATCTCCGCCATCCCAACGAGACAGGACATTTTGTCGAAAGATACGGCAAGGAGAAGTGGCTCTCCGTGCCCTACATCGAGATCCGGGACCGGTATCAGGAGTTGCCGAAAGACAAAACCATGCTCATCATCTGCGACGCAGGCACCCGCTCTTCCGAGATTCAGATCGTTCTGGACTATCTGGGGCTGAGCAACAACCTGGTCCTGGGCGGCGGCTTCAACGTCATCCGCCGGATGGGCGTGGCCTGGTGGCCCAACTGATCTCTTCGGACTTCCAAGGCAGAAGGAGGATCGCCGGCCAAACCACCCTGACGGCCATCCTCCTGTTCTGCCTGCTTGCCTGCGCGGCCTGGGCAGCCACCGCCCAGGCCGCGCAGGCAAGGCCTCTTGTCCAACCCGGAGCAATCCGGGTCGTGCCCGATGCCGCCTATTACGACACCCTGGCCGCCCTGATCACAAACGCCACCCGGCGCATCGACCTCGCCATGTTTCTTTTCAAAACCAGCCCGGCCGACAACAATCGGCCGGCAGGGCTGGTCAGTGAACTGGTGGCGGCGAGACTGCGAGGGGTGGCGGTGCGGGTGATCCTGGAATATTCCGGCCATGACCACAAGCTGAACCAGGCGAACCAGGCAACAGCCGCACTTCTCAAAAAAGGCGGGGTCGCGGTTTTTTTCGACTCCCCAAACCGAACCAGTCATGCGAAGCTGGCGGTCATCGATCGCCGCTACTGCCTGGTGGGAAGCCACAATCTCACGCAATCGGCCCTCAAGCACAATCACGAACTTTCCCTGCTGCTTGACAACCCGCAGCTCGCCGAGGAAATCCTGGCCTACCTGGAGACCATCCTCAAGTAACGCCCCGCCGTAAGCTGACAGCTTTAAGCGGACAGCCGCCACTTCTCACTTCTTCCGCCTGACAATCCGGACCTTTTTCGTTGCTCCCCCGCTCCCCCCGCTTCCCGGAGCAACGCGGCGCACCAGCACCTTCTTTTTCCTGGGCGCTTCGGCAGACTCCTGTTCCGCGCCCCCCCCTCCGGACAGGGGCCGGGAAAAGGTACAGCCTGCCCTGGGGCATCGCAGGGAGGTTCTCCCATCAAGGCTCTTTTTTTCCACCAAAAACGGGGAGTCGCAGAGCTGGCAAGCAATGGCATGGGGCTTGGACCAGGCCATGAATTCGCAATCCTGCTCGGGGCAGACATAAAAAATCTTGCCGGTGGGGGTATGCTTGGTCACCACGGTGCCGGTTCGGCACACCGGGCAGAGCAGGGGCGGCCCGCCCTCTTTTTCGTAGGACTCCGAATGCCGGCACTCGGGATGCCCGGAGCAGTACCAATACTTGCCGAACCGGTCCTCCTTCAAAAGCAACACCCTGCCGCAATCCGGACACGGCTTGCCGGGCGCGGCCACTGCCGGAGCAGCCGGTTCGGCGGCAGGAGGGAGATCCGCCCTTGCAGCCGTTGCCATCGGCTCATCCGAGACAGCCTCGGCCTCGGCAAACATCTTTTCCGTTGCCGCGGCAAGCTCGGGCGAGACATCCTCTTCCGCAGCCCCAGCCTCCTCCAGCACGATGGGCTCTTGCTCCTCTCCCCCGCAGGAAGCCCCCTCTTCGCCCTGGACCACTGGCGCTTCTACAGCCACCGGCGCGGCAACCCCTTCCGGACTCTGCTCCAGTGGCGACTGGACAAGCGCAGCCGCCTCCGCAGGCTCGGGCGCGGACACCGGCGCCTTTTCCGTTTGGACAGGGGCAGCCTCTTCCTCCAAATCCCTGGCCTTTTCCCCCACCCCTTCTTCCGGCAGCCTGATAACGCTGCGGGAACTGATCCCCCGCTTCTGGGAGGTCAGCGGAACCGCCATCTTTACCAGCACCTCGCCCCGCATCATCATGGTCTGATCAAACTGTTGCAAGGCCGCGGCCAGATTCTTTCTTCCGCTCACCGCCTCTTCGATGGTCTGGGCCAGATAGGCGGAAAGATGGACCCCCTTCATGGTCGGGAAAGCGCGGTTCATGACGCTGATAAGCTTGCCGGTGTTCTCGGCGCAGCGAAACGATCCGTCCGGCATCATGCGGAGATAATTGCTGTCAAGCATCTGCTGGAGCATGGCCACGGTCATCGGATCGATTTCCAGGGAGAAATCGGCAAGATCGGCGGCCAAACCGTCAAAGCTGTAATACTCAGGGGGAATTCCGGTATTTTTTTCCGGGATGACCTGCACGCAACGCAAGGCCTGGCCAGGTTGCGCACCGGCCAAGGGCGATGGGTGCGCCAAAAGCTCATGTTCCTGGCAGCCGGGATAGATGGCGAGAAACCCAGTATCCGTCAAGACCTTGGCGCTGCCCTGGAAGATGCAATCTTCCCCGGCCGCAACCGTGACGGCGAGAAGCTCTCCCCGGGCCTCCTTCATCTGGCTGGCCAGGGCTCTGGCCCAGACCAGCCGGTATATCGTGTCCTCCGCCGGCCCCAGTTTCCCTGCAAGTTCCTCCGGCCCAAGCGCAGGCTCCGTGGGCAGAATCGCCCCCCTGGTATTTTCCTGACTGATCTCCGGCCCCAGACAGGCCGCTCCCAGCCTTTTGCCGGCCTGCTCCCGAATCTTGCCGAACAGGAGGCCGAAAGCTTCCTGCGCCATGGCCGGGGGCAAAAATGCCGTTATCAGCCCCAGCCTTCGGCCATCCAGCTCCACGCCGTAATACAGATTGCGCATCGCGGTCATTACCGCTTGCGGGGAAAGCCCCCCCTGCACAACCCCATCCCGCAGGAGTTCCATAAAATGGTACGGCCCGGGAGGAGAGACCGCAAGAGGCGAGGCAACCACCTCCCGGACCTCAAACAGTTCCGCGTTAAACAGGCTAATGGCGGCATGGACTTCTTTTTCGTTGCGCAAAAAACCGTCATCCGTGATGCCGTATGCCTCTTCCAGACTGAGAATACAATCCCCTGCCCCGCTGCTGATCTTGACCTTGACCTTCCATTTGGCGAGGGGAGTATACATCCGAATCTCGGTTTCCCGTTCCGCCAGCAGAAAAAGAACGGTGAGACTCGGATAGGTCAGCGGGAGGCCATTGGGGCCGGACCGGCTTCCGAGAAGGCGCTGCAGATGCTTGGCCAGATAGGATTCGAACACCATCTTGACGTAGGTTGCCGGGCCTTTCACTTCGCTGACAGGCTCCACCCTGCGAAAGGATTCCCGGAGCGCCTCTCCGGCAAGACCGGTCAAACCGAGCCGTTTCGGCTGCCTGCTGCCGGGGACGACCGTCCCCCAGTAGCCGCTGATCAGCCAGGCCCAGAATTCCCCCCGCCAATCGCCATCAAGGGCAAGATATACTTCCTTCCCCTGGCAGGCCAGGAGCCTGTCCAAGAATCCCTTTTCCTTGGCTTCCGGAACAAAATCAAAATGGGGCCTTTCCCGACGCAGATGGTCTTTGGGAGGAATATAGGACGCCTTCGCCGGAGCCGCCTGCACAAGGATGGTTTCCACTTCTCCGCCAAGCTGCTCTTCCAGGGTTTTCGCCTTGGCTGCGGACTCGACAATGACTACGGACTTTGCCATGCACCTCTCCCTTCCGATTTTCAACGACAAAAAGTCCTTTCCCATAAAAAACCAGTGAAGGAATTCACTTTCCTTCACGAAAAATAGCATATAATCTGCAACGACTTTATACAATCAATTATGAGGGAGAGCGGAAGAAGTCGTCACACCGAGGAAAACCGGTGTCCAGCCTGTCCTCGACTCTCCGGCAATACTGGATTCCAGCCTTCGCCGGAATGGCGGAACACCGCATTTTTTGTAGGTTTTCTTCGCTATTTCAAGCAATTATCCGCCAACCATCTCCCTTGGAGCCCCCATGCCTTCCCTGATCACCCTGCAAGGCATCGATGAAACCCTGGCCAACCTGGAGTTGAAGCAGGGGACCCTCAAGGCGGAACTGGCCAGGGTTATCCGGTCGTATTTCGTTGACGAACATGCCGTGCAGTCCATCACCAGCATTCCCACCGACGATATTGTCCTCAAAATCTGGGGGCCTTGCCAGGCCGAGGAACTCAAGGCCAAAAAGAAAAACTTCAGCTCCCTCAAGTCCGCCCTCAACAAATCCCTCAAGGATCTCGACAAGGCAGGAAAAAATCAGGCCGGCATCATCCTGGGAAGGGACAATGTCTTTATTGTTTCCGAAGAGCGCAAGGATGACCTGCTCAAGCAGATGGGGCTTTCAGCAAACTCCCCCCATCTGCTCCATGACATGTTCGCGGCCTTTAAAAATTTCTTTTCCGAGAACATCAAGGACCACAACACCCAGGAGATCAAGGATCTGCTGGCTGAATTTGAAGAAACCCAAAAAAAATTACGCGAGCTATCCGGCCTCGCCCCGGAGACACCCCTCGAACATACGACCATCGAACCTGCAGAGCCAGAAGAAAAACCTGCGGAAGATGACGTTGCCGAAACCATTGAGCTCCTTGACGGAGATGAGCTCGAAGTCATTGAGGCAAGCGAAGAGATCGAGGTTCTCGACGAGGACGAGACCGAGTTGGTCGAAGGGTTCCCGGGCGAGGACCTAGAAAAAACCGAACTCCTTGAGGAGGAAGTGGAAATCCTCGATGAGGACGCCCTGGAGGAGGTGCTTGAAGGAGAGCTCCAGGGAGCCGAGGGCCTGGCCGCGGAAGACGGCGGACCTGCAGAGGAAGCTCTCTCCGAAGAGATGGAACTCCTTGGCGAAGACGAGGTCGATGAGATTGTGGGCCAGGACCTTGAGGAGGTGGTGGAGATCCTCGAAGATGGCGAACTTGAGGAAGTTCTCGACGAGGAAGCTGTCTCCGCCGAAGTGACAGGCGACGAAAACGGCGGACTGACGGCAGAAGTGCTTGCGGAAGAGGTCGAGGTTCTCGAGGGGGACGAGATAGAAGAGGTCGGGGAAGGAGAACCTGAAGAAGCCGAGTTCTTGGAAGAGGAGGTGGAGATCCTTGATGAACATGCCCTGGAGGAGGTGTTTGAAGGAGAGCTCCAGGGAGCCGAGGGCTTGGGCGCGGAAGACGGCGGTCCTGCAGAGGAAGCTCTCTCCGAAGAGGTGGAGCTCCTTGGCGAAGACGAGGTCGATGGGCTTGTGGACCAGGACCTTGAGGAGGAGGTGGAGATCCTCGAAGATGACGAGCTTGAGGAGGTTCTCGACGAGGAAGCTGTCTCCGCCGAAGGGACAGGCGACGAAAACGGCGGACTGACGGAAGAAGGGCTTGCGGAAGAGGTCGAGGTTCTCGATGAGGACGAGACCGAAGAGGTCGAGGACGGAGAGTCTGAAGAAACCGAGTTCTTGGAAGAGGAGGTGGAGATCCTCGATGAGGAAGAGCTTGCAGAAATTGAAGAATCAACGGAACCCATGGAGGGAAAGGCCCATCAGCCTACTCCCCTGGAGGTGCTCTCGAAATACATCGAGGCGGATGAAGCGGTGAACCAGCAGGACTTGCTCCGGGAAACCCAGGAAGAGTTTATCAACCAGATCCTGGAGCGTTTCATGCCGAAATTCATCAAGATCCCGGCGGGGCCCTATCCGGTGGGTAGCGCCAGTCCCAAAGGGCTGGAAAACCATCTGCGCAAGGTCATGATCCAGGAGTTCTACCTTGGCCAGGCGCCCGTAACCAACGACCTGTTCGACATGTTTGTCCGGGAAACAGGCTATGCCACCGATGCGGAAGACGCAGGCTACGGCATTGTCTTCGAGGGCCGCTGCACCAACAGGAAAGACCCGGAAACCGGCAGGGAAATCTTCAGCCTGACCCGGGGAACCATTGCCCGCCATGTAAGCGGGGCCTCCTGGCGCCATCCTGCCGGTCCGGACAGCTCCCTGGAAGGCAGGCACAACCACCCGGTTGTGCAGGTGAGCCACAATGACGCCATGGCCTTTGCCGCCTGGGCGGGAAAACGATTGCCCACGGAGGAGGAATGGGAAGCCGCAGCCCGCGGCGCCAGCGGCCGGCTCTTTCCCTGGGGCGACACCTGGCTGGCAGATCTTGGGAATTTCGAGGCCGCCTGCCTCGGCGGCACAAGCCCGGTGGAGCAATACGGGCGCAAGGGCATGAGCCCCTTCGGCATCTATGATCTGCTGGGCAACGTTGCCGAATGGACCTCAACCGTCCATGCCGGCCAAGCAGATGCGCCGGAGGGCCGAGCAACGGAGAAGATTTACGTCCTCAAAGGCGGCTCCTGGATAACCGGCGGAACCGTGACTGCGGCATGGCGTCAGATCGAACGCGGGAATTACTGGGCCAACACCATCGGCTTCCGCTGCGCGGTGTAACAGCAGCTACACGCTGTAAGCTGTCAGCTCAAAACGCTATCGATAAGCTCCTCGCTCACCGCATCGGTGATGACAACCTTGCCGATCTCGGTGGGCAACACGAAAAATGGCCGTCCGCCCACGGTTTTCTTGTCTGTCTTCAAAAAAGACTTGATGTGTTGCGGGGAGAATTCAGCCGGAATTTCCGTTGGCAGACCATAGTCGGCGATGAGCCTGCAAACGGCATCAGCCTGATCCCGGGGAAAAATCCCCTTGCCCACCGCCAGACGGCAGGCAGCCACCATGCCCAACCCAACCGCCAGGCCGTGGGCCATGGCAAAGTTGGAAGCAGCCTCCACCGCATGCCCCAGGGTGTGGCCGAAATTCAAGATCCGCCGCAGGTCGGCCTCGCGCTCATCCGCCGCCACCACCGCCCCCTTGATCTCGCAACAGCGGGCGATCACCTCTTCAAGCACGGGCAGATCCCTGGCCAGGATAGCCTGCCGCTGTTCGGCCAGAAAACGAAAGAACCCTGCGTCATAGATCACGCCGTACTTGATCACCTCGGCCAATCCGTTCAGCAACTCGGCAGGCGGCAACAAGAGCAGAACACTGCTGTCGATGTATACGCAGCGGGGTTGATAGAAAGCGCCCACCAGATTCTTGCCCTCCGGGATATCGACCCCGGTTTTGCCCCCCACCGAGCTGTCCACCTGGGCCAGAAGGGTGGTGGGAATCTGAATGAACGGGATGCCCCGCATGTAGATGGCGGCAAGAAATCCGGTGATATCTCCGGTTACGCCGCCCCCAAGAGCGATAAGCGCATCTTTCCGGTCCACCCCCAGTTGGGCGAGCCTGCTTGCCAGTTCGGCAACCGTGGCCAGATGCTTGCTTGCCTCGCCCCGGGGAAAGGTGATGAGCTCCGCGGCAACACCTGCCGCAGCCAAAGAGTCCATGAGCCTGCCGCCCAAAATCCCGGCGACATGGGAATCCGCCACAACCACATACCGCTTGGCAATCCCCCGCTGCTTGAGATCCGCGCCGATTGAGGCGAGGATGCCGTTTTCGATCGCAATATCATAGGCTCTGTCGCCGAGGCCAACCCGAATTGTCCGCATATCCTTCCGCCTTCCGGAGTCTCGACTCCGTCTCGCTTACCTGGAGTCTCGACTCCGTCTCGCTTACTGCTTTTTTTCTCCGCAACAAACCGGCTTACCCTATAAAAAATCGCGCAAGATTGCAACCTTCTTGACAAGTCCGGCAGGATCACTAGACTGAGTACAGGAATGTTCCAACAAACCACACCGAGTTACGGGAGGCACAACATCATGGCAGCACCAAAAGACACATCCGCGTTGACCGAAGCAGGGAAAAAGGTGGGAAAGGCCTTGGCCAGATCGGGCCATACCATGGAAGAAACCGGCAACAAGATGAAGAAGGCCGCGGAAAAGATCGTTAAAAAAGCAGTGAAAAAGACGGAAAAAACCGTGGAGTCCGCCATCGGCAAGGTAAAAAAAGAAGTAAATGAATTCACCCACAAAAAAACCGCCTGCGCACCATCGGAAAAATCCCCCCTGTTCAAGCCTGGTAAAGACATGACCGTGGAAGCCCAGATCGGCTTCCTGGCCGGGGACATCTTTGAATACCTTAACGAAAACGGCCCGGCCACGGTGGAAAAAATCGCCTGCGCCATGAAAAATCGCGGGAGCAGTGCGCTCCTTGGCGCGGCGCTGGGCTGGCTGTCCCGGGAGGCCAAGATCTCCTTCTCCAAGGACGGCTCCAAGATTTCAGTGATCTGATCCCTGCTTGCCATCAGGTTATTTCTTGGGGGGCTAAATATGATGGACATGTAACAACTCAAAAACCGCGATATCCTGTCATTCCGGCGGAGGACGGAATCCAGTGTTTTCAGGCAGTTACAATAAGGCTGGACCCCGACCTTCGCCGGGGAGACGAGTTGTTACGAGTCCATCAAATATACAACCGTCATTCCCGCGCAGGCGGGAATCCATTTTTGATAATAAAAAAACAAGCCGCGGTTCATATTCAGGCAAGCAAATACAACGGCACCTTGTATACCGGCGTAACCGGCAATTTAATCCAAAGGATTTGGCAGCACAAAGTGAGCTGGCGGAGGGATTTACAAAAAAATATAGCGTTCATTTTCTTGTGTATTACGAATTGCATGAAGAGATGACAACAGCGATTCTGCGAGAAAAACAACTTAAGGGAGCCTTGAAAAATTCAAGGCTCCTGTGCGGGGCAAAGACGCCCCGTCATTTTCAGCCACTTACGTTGCTGAAAATGTGAGCAAAGGCAAAACTTGTTTTGGTTTTGCGGCTTGAAAAATCAACAGGAAGTTGATTTTTCAAGGTTCCCTTAAGAAGTGGAACAGGCAATGGAAATAAATTTGATCGAACAATTCAATCCTGCGTGGAATGACCTGTGGCAAGAATTGATCTGAGCATGGATTCCCGTCTGCGCGGGAATGACGGTTTAGATATGTAATCACCAAAGCAATGACATGATTGCGGTTACCAGACTAAAACATTCGCCCATGAGTTAGTTAGTGTCCATCCGGAAACAATGTTTCCTGCTGGATGCTATCAGCGGAAGCTATCAGCGTTCAGCAAAAAACTTAATCAAGTAAGCCACGTTAAACTAAAAGCTGATAGCTGATAGCTTACCGCGATCATCTGGAAAGACGAGTTTCCGGATGAACACTAGTTAATCGCCTGGCCAACAACAAAACATCCACAAAAAAAAAGGAGATGCCGAAAGGCATCTCCTTTTTTTATATACGCAAATTCAGGAACAGCGATCTTACATCGCTGCGCCGGAAGCAGCACCCTGCATCTTGACCTCTACCTTCTCGGTCAGACCCTGGTAGTACTCCTTCAGGATAACGAGAACCTCGTCGCGGCCGAAATGCGGTACAATCTCGGCGCCCTCGGAAAGGGCCTTCCGCAGCTTGGTGCCGGAGAGGATAACACGATCTTCCTTGCCGTGCGGGCAGGTACGCAGGGAAGCCATACCGTCGCACTTGTGGCAGTAGAAGGTCCAGTCGATCTTCAGGGGCTGGCACTTCAGAGCCTTGCCTTCGCCCAGGTTCTGGGGGATCTTGTCGAAGATGGTCTGCGCTTCGAACAAGCCGTAGAAGTCGCCAACGCCGGCATGGTCACGACCGATGATCATCTTGGTGATGCCGTAGTTCTGACGGAAGGTAGCGTGGAGCAGCGCCTCGCGGGGACCGGCGTAACGCATATCCAGGGGGTAACCGGCCTGGATGACGTTGTCTTTTACGAAGTAGTGCTCAACGAGGCAATCGATGGCCTTTACGCGAACCTCAGCGGGGATATCGCCCTTCTTCAGGTTGCCGATCAGAGAGTGGATCAGAACGCCGTCGCATACCTCGATGGCGATCTTGGCCAGGAACTCATGGGAGCGGTGCATGGGGTTACGCAGCTGCAGGGCAGCAACGTCGGACCAGCCGCGCTCTTCGAACATGGCGCGTACTTCAGCGGGAGTCAGGTACACGCCCTTGTACTTGGCAGGA
>JAHJRQ010000021.1 GCA_018830485.1 Pseudomonadota bacterium
CCAATCAGGTCTTCCGGCTTTTTGTAATCGGCAATCAATTGGTCAAGCACTTCTTTGGAAATGGCCATATCTCTCTCCTTGGTTGGGGGCGAACTTTTCTACCCCCGGAATGGCCATTTACACAATCCTTTTTACACCCTCAGATTTAGAAAATAAAAAAGCGGGGAGAGAGTGGGGAGAAAAACACCATAAACACAAAAGGGGCTCCAAGCCGAAGCCTGGAACCCCTTGATATTACTGGAGCCAACGAGGAGAGTCGAACTCCTGACCTACTGATTACGAATCAGTTGCTCTACCAACTGAGCTACGTTGGCGTTATACCTTGCGGGATAACGATATTTTGCGTATTTTAAACGATGCTCTGCATCTATCAACTTTACCCAAAAGTGTCAAGCCCTTCCCGTCTCCCCTTCGGCTAAAAACCTAAAAATTATCCATCAGGCCTGCTTGCAGCAATGAAAAAAAACCGCCCGGTTTCAATTCTCGTCGTCGATGATGACAAAACCCATCGCATCATGTTGAAAACCATGCTGAAGCAATGGGGCTGGCAGACAGAAGAGGCGGATGACGGAACAACCGCCATCGAGGCTGTCCACAACACGCCCTTTGATGCCGTTCTCATGGATGTCCGCATGACCAAGCTTGACGGCATGGAAGCCCTGCGGCGCATTCATGCTTACAACCCCGCCATCCCCGTGATCATCATGACGGCATACTCCTCGGTGGATGCCGCGGTGGAGGCCATCAAGATCGGCGCCCACGACTACCTGACCAAGCCCCTTGACTTTGACCGGCTCAAACTCACCATGGCCCGAGCCCTGGATCATCGGCAAGTCCAGGAAAACAAGGATTCTTCCCGCCACCATAAAACATTTCCCCTGGACACCGGAACCATCATCGGCAACTCAGGACCGATGCGCGAACTGATGGAAATGGTGTCCTATGTGGCGCCAAGCGATGCAACCGTTCTTATTTCAGGGGAATCGGGCACGGGCAAGGAATTGATCGCCGCGGCCCTGCACCACAACAGCGCCCGTAAAAACGGCCCCTTTATCAAGGTCAACTGCGCGGCTCTTGTTGAAAATCTTCTGGAATCAGAATTATTCGGGCATGAGAAAGGCGCCTTTACCGGAGCCGACCGTCGACGGGAGGGAAAATTCGTCCAGGCCACCGGCGGCACCCTCTTCCTTGACGAGATAGGCGAAACCTCCCCGGGCATGCAGGCAAAACTGCTGCGCGTCTTGCAGGAGCATGAGATCCAACGGGTTGGAGGACAGGAAAGCATTGCCGTTGATGTGCGCGTTCTGGCAGCCAGCAACCGGAACCTGGAGGAAGAGGTGGCGCAGGGCACCTTCCGGGAGGATTTGTACTACCGGCTCAACGTGGTTCCCCTGCATGTTCCCCCGCTCAAGGAGCGGCGCGAGGACATCCCCCCTTTGGCCGAATACTTCGTGGAAAAATTTGCCAAGAAAAACAATCGCCAAATTTCCGGCATTACGCCACGCTGCATGGCATTGCTTCTCAACTATCCCTGGCCCGGCAATGTGCGGGAGCTTGAAAACGCCATTGAGCGGGGCATTATCCTTATGCGCGGCGACTACCTTGATGAAGAATCCCTGCCCATCCCGGTGCAGCGTTTCGCCATGAAAACCGAGACGCCGCCATTCGCCTCCGCCGCAACTTCCCCCGGCTCGCTTGAAGAGGCGGAACGGATCGTCATCACAAACATCCTGGCGGAAACAGGGGGCAACAAAAGTGAAGCATCACGCCGCCTGAACATCACCCGCAAAACCCTGCTCAGCAAAATGCATAAATACGGCCTGACCTGAACCTCTCGGCCTACAGCGACCATTCATGAAAAAGTGCGTCGGCGAGGGGCTCCGCGACCAGAAATCGCTCTTCTCCCCTCGAAGCAAACAGCACCGTTGCCGGGGCTGATGCGCCGGCCGTTTTTTTCCCGAAGCGCACCACCAATCCGGCTGCCGCGGCAAAATCGTCCGGGTGGACCGCGCCGTGCAAAACCCCCATTGGCCCGGACCGCTCCGGCATGTGCACCAGATAGTCGACCGGATCATGCAATGCCTCAAGCCGCGCATTCTCGGCTTCATCGCGGCCAAGGACGAACCAGCCGCCATGGGGCAACTGAAAATGGCGGCCGAAGAGAAGCAGGCGGATGTCATTGAGCCTGATCTCGGGATAGCGGGCATAATACCAGGCAATCCGTTTTGCCTGGTCCGCTTCGGTGAGGACACAGCCTCCGGCGGGACGGGGATAATCCGTGATGCCAAATTGCTCGGCCAGTTGTATCTGCGGCTGACGCCCCCTGCCGTTGAAATCCAGAAGAAGCTCCCGATCCACCAACCCATCCCGCTCCGCCCGGGTCGGCTCCTGGGTCTTGGCGCACAGCGGCCGCAGGAGAATCCCCTCGCAGCCGCTGTCCCGCTCAATCACCCGCAGGGTATCGCGGCGCTGGGACATGGGGCGCTGGCCGATCACCTCGCCGGTCACGAGAAACGAGGCGGCAAATTCCTCCATCAATCTTTTTGCCTCCCGGAACAGCAGAATCTTGCAATCGATGCAGGGGTTGAAATTCTTCCCGTAGCCATGGGGTGGGTTGCGGAGCATGGCAAAATAGGCTTCGCTCACATCGCGGAGGACAACCTCGATGCCGTAGCTTTCCCGGACCATTCCGGCATACTGCTCCTCATTGGCCAGGAGCTCGTAGCCGAAAAACGGCGTAACGAACTTGACCGCCTGCACCGCGATCCCCTGCGCCGCCACTACCCGGCAGGCGAGGATGCTGTCCAGCCCGCCGGAAAAAAGAGCCAGGGCCCGGGTCATAACACGGTCTTCCGTTCCATGAGGGTGCGCACATAGGCCAGGGTCTGCTCGCTGACGGAATCGCCATCCAGCATCCGGGCAAGTTCCTGCTCCCGTTTTTCCAAAGAAAGAGGGATGATCGTGGTTTTGGTGCGTGCATCGACCACGGCTTTTTGCACCAGGAAATGCTCGTCGGCCAGGGAAGCAATCTGCGGGAGATGGGTAATGCAAAAAACCTGATGATGCCCGGACAGCTCCCGGATCTTCCTGGCCACGGCCTCTGCCGCCTTGCCGCTGATTCCGGCGTCTATCTCATCGAAAATAACCGTATCGACCTGATCTTTCTGGGCCAGGAGGGTCTTCAATGCCAGCATCAACCGCGACAACTCTCCGCCCGATGCAACCTTGGCCAGAGGCTTCGGCTCCTCACCCTGGTTGGCGGAAAACATGAACTCAGGACGATCCCAGCCAAGCCTGGAAATACTCCCAAGCTCGCGGTCCGGATCCTTAAAGAAGATCTCGAAAACAGCCTGTTCAAAACAGAGCGCGGCCAGGGCAGCGCGAATCTTGCCGGCCAGCTCCAGCGCCGCTGCCTGACGGCCCTCGGAAAGCAAGGCCGACGCCTCGGCAAGGGCGGTTTCGTTGTGCCGCATTTCTTTCTCCAGGCAAGCCAGCCGTTCATCCAACGCCTCAAGTTCCGCCAGCTCCTGTTTGGCCTCCCGGCCACAAGCAATGACCGCATCAAGCTCGCCGCCATATTTTCTTTTAAGCCGCTGCAACAGGTCAAGACGTGCCGTCACCGCATCGAGACGCGCCGGGTCGCTGGCAAGGGTCTCCACATAGTTGCGGATTGCCTGGACATGGTCTTCCAATTGGAAACAATTCCCAGCCACCTCTTCGGCCAGAGCGGCAAGGCTTGGATCAAAGGCGGCCATCTGCGCCAGGTTTTTACGCGCCACGGAAAGCGGCGTGTTGACCGCCTCCGCCAAAAGATGCCAACTTTTTTTCCCAAGTCCGATCAGGTCATCGGAGGCCCGCAGCCGGTCACGCTCAAGCACCAGGGCGGCATCTTCGCCGGGGCTGGCCGCAGCCTCCTCAATCTCCTTGACCTGGAAGCCGAGAAAATCCCGGCGCTGCTCCTTGTCCCTCTCCTTGGCCGCAAGGGCCTGATATAACTCCCGGGCTGCCACCCATTTATCATAGCGCCGGGAAACGGCGAGCCGCTGGGGCCAGAGTCCGCCAACCGCATCAATACAATCAAGATGGCTGCGGGGCTGCAACAGTTGCTGGTGATCATGCTGGCTGGCGACGCTGAGCAGGTTTTCCATGACCTCGCCCACTGCCTTGGCCGTGGCCAGGCTGCCGTTCATGAAATACCGGCTGGCGCCCTTCAGGGAAACAACCCGTTTAACCACCAGTTCGGGTTCGGGTTCAAATCCCATCTCCGCCAATTTTTCCTGGATGATCCCATGCCGGGGGTTGAGTTCGAAAAGCGCTTCAACCGTTGCCGTCTCAGCCCCGCTTCTGATCCAGGCGGCAGCGGCCTTTCCGCCTCCAAGCAGATGAATGGCCTGCAGGATGATGGATTTTCCCGCCCCGGTCTCTCCGGTAAGAACCGTAAGCCCTTCGGCAAAGGAAACATGCAGTTTCTCGATGAGGGCAAGATTGGTGATGATGAGTTCCTTCAGCATATGGCTCTCTATACAGGATTAGGGACTGTTACGGAATACTCTTTCCGCTTCCGGCTCTTTAGCGACGGTCCGTTATGGCGGTCATACCATTTCAATAGTGCGTTTTTTTCAGCACGGGCGTATCCGGGTATTGCTATGATTGAGCTGCCCACAGGGGGAGAATGGAACAAATGGTGGCGTGAACGGCCGTTCGTCATTATAGTATTAAAATTATGTGGAGATTGACACCAAACAATCCCTTTATCGCAGGTCAGCCGAATATTTCCCATGATTCATAACACCACCTTCCGACGCATCACAGCATACATCGCCTGCGCTGTTTTCCTGCTCGGCAATCTACCGCTGACACCTTTTTCCCCACCTCCTGCCCAGGCTTTCAGCATTGGCGAGGAACGGGAGGTGGGCGAAAAGCTCCTCTCCATCGTCCGCAAGGAATTTACCCTGCTTGATGATCCGGACCTTACCGAATATGTCACCAACCTCGGGCAACAGACCCTGCGACTCGCCGGGCCACAGTTCTTTGATTATCATTTTTTCATCATTGACAACAAGGAATTCAATGCCTTTGCCGCCCCGTCCGGACTGATTTTTTTCCACTCAGGCCTCATTGACCTGTGCGAAACGGAAGGCGAACTGGTCAGCGTTCTTGCCCACGAAATCGGCCATGCGGCAAGCCGGCATATCGCCGACCGGATCAGCAAATCGGGCAAACTCAATGCCGGCACCACGGCTCTGATGCTGGCAGGGCTGCTCCTCGGCCAGGGCGCCCTTTCCCAGGCCCTTGTCACGGGCTCCATGGCCGGCGGCCTTACCGCAAACCTCCAATTCAGCCGCGCGGACGAAGAAGAGGCGGATCGGCTGTCCTACAAATGGATGCAAGAAGAACACCGCGATCCGGCGGACATGGTGAACATGCTCAAAAAAATGCGGAGGGTCAGCCGTTATCACCGCAAACAGGTTCCGACCTACCTCCTCACCCATCCGGAGCCGGAACACAGAATCGGCTACATTGAAGACCTCATCCTACAGGATCCGGAGAAAAAAATCCAAGCACGGGACGAGTTCGCCTACCAAAGGTTCAAATACAGGGTGCAGACCCTCAGCCGGGAAACGCAATCGATCCTGCCAATTCTGAAAAACAAGGCGGAAGAACCGGGCATCCTCCAGGACGATCCCATGGTTTTCTTCGGCCTCTCCCAGGCCTATCTGGCGAACCGGGACTACCAAAAGGCTGAAGAGGCCCTCCAAAAGGTCATTATCCGGTATCCGGACAAACAGATCCTTAAAACAGATCTCGGCAGATTAAAGCTTGAAGCAGGAGAAACAAAAGCCGCCCTGGCAATCTTCCAGGAAATACACAAGCAGGATCCAGACGGAGCATACAATGCCTATTATCTTGCCAAGGCCCTGCAACATGGGGGTGAGTTGGCCCAGGCGGTGCTGATCTATGAAAACTTAAGCGAACGCATGCCGACCTATGCAAAACTCTATCAGGAGATCGGCAGGGGCAGGGCTGCCCTTGGCAACAAAGCACTGGGGCACTACAATCTCGGCCTGTATTATTACTATGAAGGATCAAGTCGCACTGCCCGCTACCACATTGCCGAGGCGCTTAAAGGCCTTTCGGAAAAGGATCCTCTCTACACCAAGATACAGGATCTGAAAAAGAAAATCGCCCGAATAGAAAAGATGTGAGCACCAAAAACAGCTCTGCGTGACGGCGGGAATGAAGCAGGGGGACAGAGCGATGGCTACTGCTTGCGGCTGCGGAGTTTGCGGATCGCCATCACCGCGAAATCACGGAATAACCGGGTGGCCTTGATCCGGTTTGAATCGAGTTTTGGCCTGCCTTTTTTCCGGTCAAGGTAGATCAGGCCGATGGGCTTGTCATCCAGGCAGATGGGAAAAAGATATACGGTCCGGTCTTTCACGAAAAACTTGAGACTCTCGGGAAAAGCGTCCGGAGCATTGGGGGGAATGGCCATATCCTTGCAAGCCTTGAGAGACTTGGGAATGATATACTCACTCGGGGCAAGGTCGTGCTCGAATCGAGCGATTCCGGCCGGATCGATATCACCCAAGCCGAAACGGCCGACTAAAACCCGGCGCGTCGGTTGCACACTGATCACGGCAAGGAGCACCCGATCAAAGCCAATGCCACGGTAGAGCCCCTCCAGCAGGTTGATGTAAAAATCATTGAGATTAAAAGGGCCCATCAGCGTTTCGGTGATGTCATGGATAAAATCGTTGATGGATTTATCCGGGCTGACCGGCAATTCATCCAGATCTTGAATGAATTGCTCTTCCGGGACTTTCCCTCCTGCCCTGACGGGCTCCTCACCCCCCTCCGCCTTGTCACTTTTTGCCTTTTTCTTCCTTGCGGCCTTTGGATCTTTGATCGCCTCTTCAAGACCCCGCAACCGGCTGCGCATTTTCAGCTTGGAAAGCCCGTAGCGAATGGACTCGGAGATGTCCTCCGAGGCATCGACAGTTCTGTTGACCCGCTCCACAGCCTCTTCCGTGCTTAAGGACAGCATCTCGCCGAACTGACGAATGAGCCCGTCGATCTCCCTTTCCTCACAGACATACTCAATGAGTTTATTGGAAAAATTCGCGACATTCTTCAGATAACCCAGAGTGTCGTAAGTGTTCTGAGGCTCCGAGGGGTTGGGGTTCATGGCGGCGCACACCTTGTCGGACAAATTCCAGAAGGTTGCCACTTCGACCCCTATCTGGTCAAAGGTCAACCCCTCGAGTATTTGCCGGGTCGCTGCGTCCTCGGACATGCCGCCTGACACCTTTTCCTCGATTTCCCGGGAGATTTCCGGCAGGTAGATGCAGACGATAATCTTGCCAAGATTGTGGAGAAGGGCGCAAATAAAAGCTTCTTCCGGCACGATGTTGAGATTTTTCTCAACCGCCAGATCACGGGCCTGCAGAGCGCTCAAAAAAGAGCGGGTGAGAAGTTTGCTGATCCCCTCTTTTTCGACGCCGTTTTTGACAAAATCCTCAAACAGGGCGATGCCGGTGGCAAGATCGCGAACCGCGTCAAACCCGATGATGGTCACGGCCCTGGAGATGGAATTGACCGGACGGCCGAGGGAATAGAAGGCGGAATTAACCACCTGCAGTACTTTGTTGGTAAGGGAGTAATCTTTAAGGATAACCTTGGAAAGCTCGTAGCCAGCGCTCTGGCTGCTGTGGGTCAGGGCAATCAATTCCTGGACATTATGGGACATGGCCGGGAGTTCACCCATGTTCATTTTTGCAAATATTTCAGCAAGTTTACCGCTTGACGACGGCGAGGTCTCAGTCATGTTTTCCTGCACCCACCAAAAAGTGAAACAACCGGCCCCCCACCATTTCTCGCCTCTAACTTACCATTATAACTATAGAATATTTACAAAAAAATCCACAGTAGTAACGTTTTTTTATTACACCATACTGTGATATATGATACGGTCATAACAGGCAAGTTAATTTCATGCAACTTTCTGATATAGTATGACAAATAGTTGAGTCAGCCATTTTACCAAAACCACGGAGCATCAGTATTGTCATGTTTCCGCATGGACGGATTCGGGCAAATCACAGACAAAAACGCACTCCCGGGAAAAGATGATGATGCAGGACGGAACGATCAATCTTGAGGATTACACCAAATCGGATTGGACCATTACGCTCAATGACCGGGTTATCACAAGCTTCACTACCCACGAGGGAAGCAAGCTCATTATCGGCCGCAGCCCCGATGCGGATGTGGTCATCGACAACACGGCCGTCTCCAGGCACCACTCTTCCCTTGAGCTTCGCGATGGCCGCCACTATCTGGCAGACCTGAAAAGCACCAACGGCACCACGGTCAACGGGAAAAAAATTGCCTCCAAGGTTCCGATCAGCAATAAAGACGTTATTTTCATCGGAAAATTTCGCTTGACCCAGGCAGCGGCTGATGAACAGCATGCTTCGTCATCCTACGCCACGGCCATGGATATTGATGACGAGGCAACGGTTTTTGTCAGCTCTCAGCGGCAACAGGCCGCAGCCCAACCCGGCCAGGCCCCGCCTCCCTCCACAACCACCGAGGTTTACAGGCTCACGGTAATTGAAGGCAGCGCCTCGCCTGCCACCCTCTCCCTTGACGGAACAAGCAGCGTAAAAATCGGCAAGGATCCCTCCTGTGACATGATCATCCCCGGCTGGCTTGTCGGCAAGCCCCAATGCTATGTGGTAAGCAAAAAAGACAAATATTTCATCGTGCCCCAGAGAGCATGGGCGAACACCAAGCTCAACGATGTCATCATCAAAGAAGAACGCCTCTTGCGTAAGGGCGATATCATCCAAATCAAGAGTGTGAAAATCAGGTTCGACTAATCTCCCGGATGCTTTCTCGACTCCTTGACCACATACACAGATGGAAAAAAGGCTCTCCCCCAGGCATTTCCGGGGAACCATCCGCCCAGAAACAGCCCGCCCTGATGCTTGCTGAAAACCCGCAGGTGCCCGTCTGGTCCCCCGGCGACACCATCCTTAACCGGTACCATATCGAACAGGTAATGTCGGGGTCCATGGGGAATGTTTACATCTCCGAGCATCTCGGCTGGAAAATAAAGGTCGCCATCAAAGCTCCCCGTCCTGAAGTGCTTGCGGACCGTGAAGGCATGAGCCGGATACTCAAGGAAGCCAACGGCTGGGTCCGAATGGGCATGCATCCCAATGTTGCCTCCTGTTTTTATGTTCTGGCCATCAACAAAATCCCCCATCTCTTCATTGAATTTATCGATGGGGGGAATCTTTCCGAATGGATCAAGGCCGGTCGATGCAGAAATCTCCGCACCGCCCTCTCTCTTGCCATTCAATTCTGTCACGGCATGGAATTCACCCACCAGCGCGGCATTATCCATCGCGATATCAAGCCCCAGAATATTCTGATCACCAAAAACTCCCTTTTAAAGATAACCGATTTCGGCATTCTCCTTGCCCACGGGGATGCCGAAACAGGCGATGGCCTGGCGCCTGGAGCCGACCCGGCAGATCAGGAAGCGACCATCGGTTTTCGAGGAACCCTCGGCTACGCCTCCCCGGAACAACTGCGCGATGCGCACACCGTTGACCTGCGAACGGACATTTTCTCTTTCGGCCTCTGCCTCTGGGTCATGCTCTGCGGTAGAAAGCCATTTATCAACAACGCGCTGAAACATAAAATACCCAACCCCACGCCGGTGGCGCCGGACATTAAATTTCCCAAGGCGCTCAAAGAGGTATTGCGCAAAAGCGTTGCCTACAATCCCGACGACCGCTATGCCAATTTTGCCGAAATGCGGGCGGCCCTGAACGAAGCGTATACCGCTGCCTTTAACACCGCCTGCCCTTACGCGGAGCTCAGCAATATCGATCTCAGGGCGGACAGTCTGAACAACAGGGCTGTCTCCCTTTTTGAGCTTGGGGAAATCAAGGAAGCTGCCGCCTGCCTCAACAAAACCCTTGAAATCAACGAGATGCTTCCAGAAGCCGTGTACAATATGATCTTGCTCAACTGGCGTTCAGGGGCAAAAGCCACAAAAATTATTCGCCAGATCGAAACCGCCAAAAAGCGTGGCGCAACAACTCCCTGGCTCACCGAAATGGAGGGTGCGGTCAAGCGCAGTATGGTTGAGGACAAGGGCGATCCTGCCAAGCAGCAGTATCCGGAATTTCGCCTGTGCCTCCCTAAAAATTCCCTGGAAGTTTTTCGCGAAGGCCAGCTTCACCTCTCCGTGCAACGCAATATCCTCGACCATCTGGATAATAAACGCTATGGCCCCTGCCATGATATCCTGATGACGGCCTGGAAAAACAGCAGCTACAAAAAAGACAAGATCTTCAACATGGTCTACCACCGGCTGTTGCTGGTGGGGACAAAAAAGAAGGTGCTGGGAGTCCAGCGCTTCCTGACCCTGAAGGGCGATGAGGGCCAGGTCAAGCATCTTGCCCATATCCCGAACACGAAAAAGTTTGTGGCTGCCGGTCCGGAAGGGAAAATAATCCTCCACGACCTGAGCACCTCCTCACATCAAAGCATTGTCTTGGCAAAAGAGGGCAGCGCCATTTCAGCCCTGGCCATCTGCCCGCTGGGCAAATACATCGCCGTGGGAGCGCAGGACGGCACGGTTTGCCTGTTTTCCACAAAAACCGGCAAACAGGAATCGAAGACCGCCGCCCACAACGGCCCGGTGCACGCCCTGGCCTTTAACGAAAATGGCCGCCACCTTGCCTCCGGCGGGGCAGACGGGATCATGAAGATACGCAAGCTTGGCACCGGGCCGGAAATGACAACCTCCATCAAGGAAGGTGGTTCCGTCCGCGCCATTATCTATACCGCCAGCGGCTTGAACCTGATAACCGGAAGCGAAGACGGCTCTGTCCGCTTCTGGGACGCCAACGGAAAAGAATGCACTAGGATCATCGAAGCCCATGCCATGCCGGTTATCTCCCTGGCAAATTCGCTTGATGGCCAACGCTTTATCTCGGCCGGCACCGACCGGCATGTAAAAGTATGGGAACACACTACCGGCCGTTGCCTCAAATCCATCAAGGCGCACGACGAAACCATTTCTTCCGCCTTGTTTCTCCAAGACAACCAGACCCTGATCTCCGGCTGTGAAGATGACATCATCAAGCTCTGGGACAGCAATAGCGGCGAATGCCTGGCCATTCTTGACGGCCGGGGCGACGGCATTTACAGCCTTGCCCACGGGCCTAAGCCCCACACCTTTCTTTCCGGCAGAAAAGATGGGGCCATTGTGTTCTGGATGGTCATCTATCAACTGCATTTTGAGTAATTTCCCCGGTCGGGAATAGCGCGGAATATTCATGATCTTCGGGTTCTTAAAAAAAATCTGCCAACGCAAGCCCAGAACCATTTCTTTTTATGGGCGCACGGACACCGGCTTGGTTCGGGGCCACAACGAAGACAGCTTTTGCTCGCTCCGCAACCGGCGTCTTTTCGTGGTCGCCGATGGCATGGGCGGCCATAATGCAGGCGAGATCGCCAGCCACCTTGCCATCGAAGCCCTGCTCGAATTTCTCTCGGAGGAAAAAATCCGGGAAATGCGCGGCAACGACGAGGTAATCCACCAGAATATGCTGGCCGCCTTCGCCCATGCCAATCAGGCAGTAATGAACAAGGCCGCCGCCGAGGAAACGATGAAGGGGATGGGCTGCACCATGGTTGCCTGCCTTCTTGACGAAAACCGGCTCCACACCTGTCATGTGGGGGACGCGCGCTGTTATCTTTTTGAGAAAGGCAGCCTGCAGCAGATCACCACGGATCATACCGCGGTGACGTACATCACCAAAACCGATGCCGACAACAAAGAAATCCAGATCCCGCGGCAGGTGGTAACCCGCGCCATCGGCTTCAATTCCCCGGAAGGGCCGGAATACCACAAAACCATTTTACGGCCGGGCAGCAGGGTGCTTCTCTGTTCCGACGGGTTGTGGAACATGGTTGACCACACCCGTCTTGAGCAAATCCTCCTCAATGCCCCCTCCCCGGAAAAAGCCAGCGAAGCCCTGGTCATGGCCGCCAATGAACAAGGCGGGCGCGACAACATCACTGCCCTGGTACTCTTTTATTAAAGGGAAACACAATGCCTACCCAGCACAACGCTCCGAATACCCTTGAAAATATCGCCGCCGATCTTATGGCCCTGGCCAATGACCTTGCCCAAGGTAAACTCCGGGTTGGAAATCGGCTGGTCGAGATAGGAAACCCTTTGTTTATTAAAACCAAGCAAAAAATCACCGGCGACACCGCCTATTGCACCCTTTCCTTTCAAGCGCCCCTCCGGATTTCGGACCAGGAAGAAACGGCGATGCCCGATCGGAGGCCTGCGTCTAAAAAAAGCGATGCCCGTTTGCAGGGCCGCCCCCCGGAGGGGAAAAAAATAAAAAAAGAGATTGCAAGCCTCTGGAAAAGCGTTGGCAAAAAACTGGAACAGGGACAGGTTCCCACCCCTGCCGAAGAAAAATCCCTTCTTGCCGCCTGTGAAAACTATTGCCTTTTCTCCGAGCCAGCCTGGCATGGAGAGTGGCTCCGCTGCACGACGATCCTGCGGGAAGCCTTGGCCTGCGCCCACAGAGGAGACCTGCCCACCGCACTGGCGCATGCGGAGGAAGTGAATCGTCTTACCAAGGACTGCCACAAAAAACACAAGTAGCCTCTCGCCATGACCCCCTTCGAGATTGTCAAAAGAACCCCGAAAAATAATTGCCGGGAATGCGGCTATCCGACCTGTCTCGCTTTTTCCGCGGCTGTGGCTAAAAGCGGCGAGGATTTTGGCAAATGCCCCTATCTCGACACCACCGGCCTGAATGTTTTGCAACCACCACAAGGGGTTGCCCTGGAAGAACTTTCCGGGCAGCGCGATCAAGTCCTTATCGAACACCTGAAAGACAAGATTTCCACCCTGGAATTTTCCCGTATTGCCGCCCCCCTGGGCGCCAGCCTCCGCGGCGACAACAACCAGGCCTTGTCGTTTCTTTTCCTGGCGCAGGAGATTCTCCTCGACAAGCAGGGCATTCTCCTTGACGGCCATCCCCCGGATGACCCCAGGGACCAGATCCTTCTCTATAATTATATCCACTCCCAGGGAGGACCGGATCCGGCGCTTGACTGGATCGGCCTGGAAACCCTGCCAAACTCCATTTCCAAGGTAAGAACCCTTGCCACCTATTGCGAAAACAGACTGGCGGAACTCTTTGCCCCACTTTCCGCCGCAGCAATCATGGCCGCTTGCCGGGCCTTAGGAGGAACCCCGCATCCGACCCCTTCCGCGACCCTCGGTTGCATTATCCCGGTTTTGCCCAAGATTCCGCAATATCTTGTCTACTGGGAATCGGAGCCGGACGAAGGATTTCCCGCAAAGGTCAAGATGCTTTTCGACCGCCAGGTGCTCCATTTCCTCGACCTGGAATCCCTGATTTTTTCAGCGGAACGCCTGGCGGATCGGTTGGCCCTCGAGCTTGCCTAAACAAACAGGCCCCTCCGCTTAAGGGCACCCTGCCCCGTGATCAACTGATGACATTCCGGCAAATTCCTGTCATACTGCGTTCTCTTAAATAATAAACATCCCTTCCAATAGTCAGATAAACAGTCATGGCCCGACAACCCGCCCCACACACCGCTCCCCTGGCAGAACGGTTGCGCCCGCAAACACTGGCTGATTTTGTCGGGCAAAAACAGCTTCTCGGCGAGGACAAACTTCTCCCTCGGCTCATCCGCCAAAGCTATCTGCCCTCCCTGCTCCTCTGGGGTCCGCCCGGCACCGGCAAAACCACCCTGGCCCGGATCCTGTCCCGGACAACCGGGGCGGAGTTCACCTTCTTTTCCGCAGTGCTGTCCGGAGTCAAGGATATCCGGGAAATAGTGTTGCAAGCCCAAGCCGCCAAGGATGAGCGCAACATCGCCACCATCCTTTTCGTGGACGAAATCCACCGTTTCAACAAAAGCCAGCAGGACGCGTTTCTGCCCCATGTGGAAAGCGGCCTCTTGACGCTCATCGGCGCAACCACCGAAAATCCCTCTTTCCACGTTATCGCGCCCCTTCTCTCCCGGTGCAGGGTTCTGGTGCTTGAACCGTTGCAGCCCGAGGATCTGGAAACCATTATCCAGCGGGCTATCACGGACAAGGAGCAGGGGCTGGGCTCCTGGCAGATAACTCTTGCGCCGGAGGCTTCCGCCCACCTGGCCAGAATTGCCGACGGCGATGCGCGCAACCTGCTGAACAGCCTGGAAATCGCCGCCAATCTTGCAGAACCGGATGCCACCGGCGCCCGGCATATAACCCTGGCCACGGTGGAAGAAGCCATCCAGCGCAAAAGCCTGCGCTACGATGCGGACGGCGAGGAGCATTACAACCTGATCTCGGCCCTGCACAAAAGCCTGCGGGACAGCGACCCGGACGGCGCCCTGTACTGGCTGTGCCGGATGCTCGCCGCAGGGGAGGAGCCCTTGTACGTGGTCCGCCGCCTGATCCGCTTCGCCTCAGAAGACATCGGCAATGCGGACCCGCAGGCCCTCATGGTTGCCATCAACGCCAGAAACTCGTACCAGACCCTGGGCAGTCCGGAGGGCGAAATGGCTCTGGCCCAGGCTGTCATCTACCTTGCCACCGCCCCCAAGAGCAATGCCGTCTATGCCGCGTACAATACGGTAATGCAGGAGATCAGGCGCACCGGCAGCCTGCCGGTGCCTCTCCACCTCCGCAACGCGCCAACCGCGCTGATGAAGGATCTCGGCTACGGCCAGGGCTACCAGTATGCCCATGACGACCCGCACGCCTTGGTGGATCAGCATCATTTGCCTAAACAACTTGTTGGAAAAATTTATTATCAACCCGCCAATCGAGGGTATGAAGCAGTGATCCGGGACCGCCTCACCAAATGGCGGCAGTTGTTGCGGGATAGAAAAAAACAACCGGCCTGATTCTCTATTTGGACGATTGTCAAACCAGGAGCACATGACCACCATGAACAGACACGCCGCTTTTTTACTGTTTTTCTCTCTTGCCCTGCTCAGCATCACCCTGCCCACGGCAGGGGGTGCTGCACAACAGGCAAGCCCTTCTGCCCGGCACGAACTGAGCATTTTCTTTGCCAATGATGTGCGGGGGGAAACGGAGCCGTGCGGTTGACAAAGCAACCAGTTGGGCGGTCTGCCCAAAAAAGCGCAGCAGCTCGAATCCCTTCGGGGGAAAAAATCCGCGGTACTTGCCCTTGACAGCGGGGCCCTGCTTTTCAAGAATGAACAACTGCCGCCGGACCAGCGCGAACAGCTTGCGGTTACCGCGCAGGGAATCGTGGCGGCATACAGCACGATGTCCTTTGCCGCGGTGGGTGTGGCCAGAGAGGATCTCGCCGCAGGCCTGCCTTTCCTTCTCGCCGCCCAGAAAAAATCGAGCTTCCCCTGGCTGAGCGCCAATCTGCTCAGCCGCAGCGAACGAAAGCCCTGGTTCAAACCGCATACCCTGATCACGGCAGGAGGTCTGCGCATCGCGGTCATCGGCCTCACCGCCCAAGGGCCCGATTCGCTCTTCACGGAAAAGGACAACGCGGTCATTGCTCCCTGGGAAGAGGTTTTACCCAAGGTAATCGCCATGCTGCGAGGCCGGGCCGACATGACCATTCTGCTTTCCAGCTTCGCCGCCCCGATAAACCGCAAGATAGCGGAGGCCCATCCCGAGATCCACCTGATTCTTCAGGCAGGAAATACCCAGGGCAACATCGCTCCGGAGCGGGTCAACAACACCCTGATCACCCAGGTGGAATCGCAAGGCAAATCCGTGGGACTTCTGGAGGTGCAATGGAACAAACAGAGCAGGAGATGGGAGGAGCCAGGCGCTGAAAATCTGCTGACAGACAAGAAAAACGAGCTGGACCGCTTGGGATGGCAGATCAACCGATACCGCAAACAAGGCGAGCCGGCGCAGGCATTCAAGAACCAGCCTCAAATGCTTGCAGTCTATAACGACCTGCTTGCAAAACAGCGACTGCTGGACGAGGAGATTCTCCGTCTCACCGCCCAGCAGAAAGCGCGGGAGACAAACCGTCAACGATTCTCCTCGTATAGCGCCCACTTTGAAGCCATGCGCAGGGACCTTCCGGACAACCCGACAATCCGGGCCATTGTCGATGCAACCACCACCGAGGTGAACCGGATCGGCAAGGCTGCGGTTAAGGCGAGAATCTCGGACAAGACCGGGCAACCCCAGGGAGTAATTCCGGAAAATTATGCCGGCAGCGCCGCCTGCACAAGCTGCCATGCCCTGCAGTTTGCAAAATGGCGCGCCACCCAGCATGCCACGGCCTATGACACCCTGGAGGCCAAGGGGCAGCAGTACAATGTGCAGTGCCTGCCCTGCCACATCACCGGCCCCGCCGCCCAGACAGGTCAGGAAATGCTCGCCCTTGCCCATGATTTGCGCCAGGTCGGCTGCGAATCATGCCATGGCCCGGCCCGCGCGCATACCCTGCAACCAACGGCGGCCAAGGCCGGCCAGCCGACCATGGATACCTGCCTGCGCTGCCACAGCGGCGAGCATGACGACAGATTCAACTTCAGCGAAGCGCTCTCCCGCCTCCACTGCGGCGGTGACTGAGCTGCGGGCATAAAAAAAGGCCAGGAGACAAATGCCTCTTGGCCTGAAATAATTGCACTCCGCGGTGGGTTATTTCACTTCTTCAAAATCCGCATCCACCACATCGTCGTCATCCTTCTTTGCCCCACCGGCCTTACCACCGCCGTCGCCGCCTTCCGGCGCCTTGTCCTTGGTGGCCTGGGCGTACATCATCTCCGCCAGCTTGTGGGAAGCCTGGGTCAGGGACTCAAGCCCCTTCTTGATCGCCTCCACATCGTCGGATTCCATGAGCTTCTTGAGGCTGTCGATCTCGACCTGCACCTTGTTCTTGGTCTCACTGTCAACCTTGTCGCCCAGATCCTTCATGCTCTTTTCCGTGGCATAGATCATGGAATCGGCCTGATTCTTGGTCTCGACCAGCTCCTTGCGCTTGCGGTCCTCGTCGGCATGGGCCTCGGCGTCCTTCTGCATCCGTTTGATCTCGTCCTCGGAAAGGCCGCTGGAAGCGGTGATCCGGATGGATTGCTCCTTGCCGGTGCCGAGATCCTTGGCGGAAACATGGAGAATGCCGTTGGCGTCGAGATCAAAGGTGACCTCGATCTGCGGCACCCCGCGCGGGGCCGGGGGAAGATCGGTCAACTCGAAGCGGCCGATGGTCTTGTTATTTGCCGCCATCTCGCGTTCGCCTTGGAGCACATGGATGGAAACCGCGGGCTGGCTGTCCGCCGCGGTGGAGAACACCTGACTCTTCTTGGTGGGGATGGTGGTGTTCTTTTCGATGAGCTTGGTCATCACCCCGCCCAGGGTCTCGATGCCCAGGGACAACGGGGTAACATCAAGGAGCAGCACGTCCTTGACATCGCCCTTGAGCACCCCGCCCTGCACAGCGGCGCCGATGGCCACAACCTCGTCGGGGTTCACGCCCTTATGGGGATCCTTGCCGAAGATCTCCTTGACCTTCTCCTGCACCTTGGGCATCCGGGTCATGCCGCCGACCAGGATCACCTCGTCGATGTCCGCCGCGCTGATCCCGGCATCCTTCAGGGCAATCTTACAGGGGTTGACCGTACGCTCGATCAGATCCTCCACCAACCCTTCCAGTTTGGCGCGGGAAAGCTTCATCTGCAGATGCTTGGGCCCGGAAGCGTCCGCCGTGATAAAGGGCAGGTTGATGTCGGTCTCCATGGTGGTGGAAAGCTCCATCTTCGCCTTTTCCGCCTCTTCCCGCAACCGCTGCAGAGCCATATTGTCGGTGCGCAGATCAATGCCCTGATCGCGTTTGAACTCGTCGGCAATCCAGTTGACGATGCGCATGTCAAAGTCTTCGCCGCCGAGAAAGGTGTCGCCGTTGGTGGATTTCACCTCAAACACCCCGTCACCGATCTCCAGCACCGAGATATCAAAGGTACCGCCGCCCAGGTCGAAGACAGCGATTTTCTCCTCGCCCTTCTTGTCCAGGCCGTAGGCCAGGGCCGCGGCGGTGGGCTCGTTGATGATCCGCTGCACGTTGAGGCCGGCGATCCGGCCCGCGTCCTTGGTGGCCTGGCGCTGGGAGTCGTTGAAATACGCGGGCACGGTGATGACCGCCTCGGTGACTTCCTCGCCCAGATATTCCTCCGCGGTCTGCTTCATCTTGGTGAGCACCATGGCGGAGATCTCAGCCGGGGTCATCACCTTGGAATCAACCTCAACCGCTGCGTCACCATCCTTGCCGTTGACGATCTTGAACGGGCTGATCTCAATACTCTTTATTACTTCCGCATCGGTGAACTTGCGCCCGATAAGCCGCTTGATGGCATGCAGGGTGCGGGTCGGATTGGTGACCGCCTGGCGTCGCGCAACCTGGCCCACCAAACGTTCGCCGCTGCTGGAAAAAGCCACCACCGAAGGGGTGGTTCTGTTTCCTTCCACATTGGTGATAACCTTGGGTTCGCCGCCTTCCATCACCGCGACACATGAATTTGTTGTTCCTAAATCAATGCCGATAATTTTTCCCATCTCATATTCTCCTTGCCTAACGGGATGAAACATCCTTGTTATTTATTCTTCAACATTACCCTTTGAAACGACGACCTTGGCCGCCCGGATAAGTCTGTCCTTAAACATATATCCCTTCTGATATTCCTGCAAAATCTGGTTTTCCGGCACATCGGGGCTGGGTTCCATGGCCACGGCTTCATGGAAATTCGGATCAAAGGGTTGCCCCTCGCCGGCCAGGGGTTTTACCCCGAATTTTTCCAGGGCGGCAAGCAGTCCCTTGCAGGTCAGTTCCACACCGGTCAAAAGCGTTTCGGCATCGGGGGAGCACTTGCACTGGCCAACGGCGCGTTCGAGGTTGTCTAGAAAAGGAAGCAACTCCCGCAGGATGTTCTCTTCCGCATACTTGAGCGATGATTCACGCTCGCGCTGCATTCTCTTTTTGAAATTATCCTGCTCGGCCGCCATGCGCAGCAGCTTGTCCTCAAGCTCCCGGTTTCTCTCCAAGGCCTTTTCCAGTTGAACCGAGATATCTTCCTCCTCGGCTACAGCCTGATTTTCCCCTGAAGACTCCTGCTCAAGAACCTCTTCTTTCTTTTCTTCTTGCTCAGCCACCCGTTTCTCCTTTCCGGCGCAATGAATCCCTGGGGATGTGCGATTCGGACTGTATCCATCTGCAATAACTTGATTTTTCCAAGTGATTTCAAGTTTGTGTCCAACAATAAGTATGCTCTTTTTCATTGTCAAGACACGCGACGGCAATTGTCCAACGCCTATACAACCGGCCACGTACCGCTTTTCATGGCTCTAACCCTCTGTTTTTACGTTCTGCCGAGGAATCATCGCAGAGCATGTCAGCAGCAACATGGCTCCCTCCTTGAAAAAAATTTTAGACATCCGCGGATTCACCGATAATGAGAGTAGCAGATACTCGGCACTCTATTGAAACAGCAGGATCACACCCCATGCGACCCGGAACAATTATCCCCCTCACACTGTTGGTCTTTGTCTGCGTCTCGGTCAGCGGCGCGGATATGCGTCCGATAAAGAAGCTTCGGGCCGGAATCCCGCCCTATGCCGTGACGGAAAAAATCGCCCGGCACAACGATCAGCTCGTGGCAGGCAGAACCGCGGACAAGCCTTTGCCAACCCCGGGCACTCCGCACATGGTCTGGCTGGCGGATTGCGATGCCCGAGTACAGGCGACACTCTTGTACCCTGACCCGGTTGACACCATCTATGCGGTACGAAATCCCGGCAATCAATTTTCGCTCTCCGCCGGGGCGATTGACTACGGGGTCAAAGAACTTCTCTCCCCTGTTTTGTTGATCACCGGCAACACCAACAGCGACAGCCTCCGCCTCTTTGCCAAAGGGTATAGCCATCTTACCCCGGACTTGCGCCGCAATCTTGATGATCTGCGCCTTTCCCTGGGCGAAGGCGCGGCGGGCAGTGGTCTTGGGGCAATACCCGAGGCGCGGCTGGTGGAAAAAAATGTTGATTTCCAAGTGGGCACGGCAGTGAAACGCTACGGACAGAGGATAGAAAGCGGCAGGCTGGTGGTGATCGGGGCGGTGATCGACCTGAGCAATCAATACGGACACGGAGCCAACCGGCTGATCATCATCAACATCAATGGCGAAACCGACCCGGAAAGATTACGAGCCATGCACCATCTCATCCGGCTGGACAAGCGGCTGCTCGCTCTGGTTGGCCGCAAGCCCTAACAAGAACGCGGGGTGAAGGAAAGAAGTTGCGTTTCACTTCCTTCGCTGTGATCAACTTACGGCGGACTTCCACCCACAAGCGTGCGCCCGTGCCGGGCGCACAAAAAAAACCTCCGGCCACAACACCGAAGGGGCGAGAGAACCAAAATCAAACAACGCAGCTCAGGGCAAGCCGAGAAGTCTGCTCACCCGCACCGCCTTGTCCTGGGTCAGCCTGGGAATAATCTTTGCCACCGCCTCCGCCTTCATGGCTTTCAGAATCTCCACCACCTCGTCATCCTCCATTTTCTCAAGCAGAGGGGCAACCTTGGACGGGCTCATGGCGCTGTATATCTTGATCAGATTCTTAAACTGCTGATCCTGGCCCTTGCCTGTCCCGCCGAATTGACCCTTGAGTTCTTCCTGAAGGGTATTGAGCTGGGTGTACTTCTCGTCCACCTCCTTGGCCAAGGCCGCCAGCTCCTTCTCTTTTGCGGCCAAGGCCTTTTCCTTTGCCGCCACGGCATCTTCACGCTCCTTCAGTTGGACGGAAACGGAAATTTCCTGGGGCGTGAGCTTGACCGGAGATTTATCCTCCTGGGTAAAGGCGGGGATGGTCGCCATCAGGGTGAGCAACACAACGAGAATTGATATGATGTAGCAGCAATTGCGTTTTTTCATGATTCCATCCGGGGTCGATAACGCCCCGTCCCTGCTCAGTGGAGATTCCCCCTGCGTCCGAAACGAAGCACCATCTGCTCGTCCGCCTCGTTATGCTCCTTCTTCAATGCAGCCAGGAGATATTTCTGATAATCCCGTTCCCTGGCCTTTTCCATCACCTTTTTATCCCGCATTTTGGCGGCAAGCTCTTCCCTGGCCCGGACAACAGCCGCCTGTCCGGCTTCCACCCGGGCAAAACCGGCCTCGACCTCCTGCTCCTTGCGGAAGATCCCTTCCACATAAAAAGCAAAGACCGGGGCAGACATTTTCCGGCGCTTTTTTTCCTCAAACTCGGCAATCAGTTCCTGCCGCTCCTGCTGCAACGCGGCAAGCCGCAGTTTTTCCTTCGCAAGCAGGGCAAGCTCCCTGGCCAGTTTCTGCTGGGCAAGTTCTTCCAGGTTCCGCCGCAGCCCGAGAATCGTTTCAAGCTTGAAATGATACGCCATTTCGCCCTCTCATCATTGTATCGCGCCCGGAACGCTCTGCCCGTCACCGGCAAAAATCGCCGCCAACTGACGACCGCTTTCAGCAAAGGAAACCTTTTCTTCAACCTGCTGCTTGAGATAGCCGTTCAACCGGTCGATCATGGCAATGGCGTTGTCGATCTTCGGATTGCTGCCCTTGGCATAGGCGCCGATATTGATCAGATCCTCCGAACGGCGGTAGGTGGCCATGAGCTCCAAAAATCTGCGGGCGGCGAGCACCTGGTCCGTGGACACCACATCGGTCATGCATCGGCTGACGCTGTTCATGACCTCGATGGACGGGTAATGCCCCTGGCTCGCAAGGTCGCGGCTCAGGACAATATGGCCGTCCACTATGGAGCGCACCGCATCGGCGATGGGCTCGTTCATGTCGTCGCCCTCCACCAGCACCGTGTAGATGCCGGTGATGCTCCCCTTGCCCATGCAGGTTCCGGCCCGCTCCAGCAGTTTGGGGAGCTGCCCGAACACCGAGGGGGTATAGCCGCGGGAAGTGGGCGGCTCGCCGATGGCCAGGCCGACCTCCCGGCTGGACATGGCAAAACGGGTGATGGAATCCATCATCAGGATCACGTCGCGGCCTTTGTCCCGGAAAAACTCGGAGATGGCCGTGGCCAGATAGGCTCCGCGCATCCGCACCAGGGGCGGCTGATCGGAAGTGGCCACCACGACCACGGAACGGGCCAGCCCCTCGGGGCCGAGATCCCGTTCGATAAAGTCCTTCAACTCGCGGCCGCGTTCGCCGATCAAGGCGATGACGCTGATGTCCGCCGCGGTATGCCGGGCGATCATGCCGAGCAGGGTGGACTTGCCCACCCCGGACCCGGCGAGAATCCCGATGCGCTGGCCCTTGCCCAGGGTCAGCAACCCGTTGATCGCCCGAACCCCCACATCCACCGGCTCGAAAATACGCTCCCGCTCCATGGGATTGAGGGGCTCGGCGTAGAGGGGATACTGGGTCTCCTGCTGCAGGGGCCCCTTGCCGTCCATGGGATTGCCCAGGCCGTCGATAACCCGACCCAGCAGGGATTCGGCCACCACCACCCCGGCCTGCCCGCCCACCAGCCGGATAGCGCTGCCCGGCTCAACCCCGCGCATCTCGCCCAGGGGCATGAGCAGCACCCTGCCTTCGCGAAAGCCAACCACCTCTGCCAGCACCGAGCTCGCGCCCTTGAAAACCGAAACCTCGCAGATGCTGCCCACCGGAATCCCGGGCCCCAGGCTCTCCAGAACCATGCCGATGACCTGATTCACCCGGCCGCCCACGCTCACGAGCGAGGTATCCTGGGCAACCTGAAGGCAATGAGAAAGGTTCATGGCATATCCTCAGCTATACGCTGTAAGCTGACAGCTATCAGCTATCAGTAATGTCTGCGGCCATGGCCGCGAGAAAAGCCTGCTCCACCGCCTCATACAGCCTGGCCTTGTTGCTTTCCAGGGTGGCGTCGATCTCGCCGAAATCCGTTTTCAGAAAACAACCGCCCACGGCAATGTTCGGATCCTCCACAAGCTGGATTCGATTCTTGCCCTCAATAAGCTTGGAATCCTCCAGACTCGCCTTTTTCAGCCGGGCGAAATCATCGCCATGCAGATGGATCTGCACCGTGGAATTTTCCACCACGAATTCCATGGCCTTTTTGAGACAGGCCTGAATAACCAGGGGGTTTACGGAAACCTCATGGTAGACCAGCCGGTCCACCATGGTGGTGATAAGGGCGAGCATATCCTCTTCATGTTGCTGCAAAACCGTCTCCCGCTCACCATTGAGAGCGGTAAACAACGCGGCAAGCTCTGCACGCTGCTGCTCATACTGCGCCAAGCCTGCTGCCTTGCCTTCGGCCTCGCCCTTGGCCAGACCCTCGGCATAGGCTTCGTCCTTGAGCTTATCCGCCTGCTCACCGGCCTGACGGATAATCTCCGCCGCTTCCTCCATGGCAATCTCCTGCGGAGATTTGCGGCGCTCGCGCTCCTTGGCTTCGGCGCTGCCCGGCTTGGCCTGCCAGAAATCCTCAAAGGAAAGAAACTCCTCCGTTTCCAGACTTGGCGCGGCCTGGGTCGGCATGGTCCGATCCTGCTGCAATTTGATAACCTTAGACAAATTCGTCCTCTCCGCCGCCGCCGCTCATGAGCTGGATCTTGCCTTCCTGCTCCAAACGCTTGGCGATCTTGATTATGGCCTGCTGGGCGCCCTCTACATCCTTTACCCGGGTCGGCCCCATGATCTCCATGTCTTCCTTGAGCATTTCCACGGCCCGGGAAGACATGCAGCCAAAGATCTTGGTCTTGAGATCGTCGGAGGCAAGCTTGAGCGCCAGCTTCAGATCGTCGGTGCTGACCTCCTTGAGAATAGCCTGGATACCCCGGTCATCGACGCTGAGGAGATCCTCGAAGACGAACATGAGACGGCGAATTTCATCGGCCAGATTTTCGCGCTGCTCTTCAATGCCTTCAAGAATAGAGGCCTCCAGGCCGCGATCGGCATTGTTCAGGATTTCGGCCACGGCCTCCACCCCGCCGAGGCGCTGGCCCTCCATGCCTTCGACGGAAAGCAATTCTTCTTGCAACACGCGGTCCACATCCACGAGGATCTCGGGGCTTACCTTGTCGAGTTCCGCCATGCGCATCATGACTTCCACCTGAATATCCTCGTTGAACTCCATGAGAATCTGGGCAGCCTGGGTCGGCTCCAGAACGGAGAGGACCAGGGCCACGGTCTGGGGATGTTCGTTGCGCAGGAAGTTGACCAGTACCTTGGGTTCGAGCTTGCGCGCCTTCTGAAAAAGAGTGAGCTTCCAGTCCGAACGGATCTCTTCAAGGATCTCGCTGGCCTTGTCGCTGGAGAGCGCCCGCTTCAGAGCGCTTTCCAGCATCTCGTTGCCGGAAAGGAAGATATCTGTGTCGCCGGTGTCGGCTTTGAATTCATTGACCAGGGCGGTCAGGTCTTCCTTGTCGACCTTGTCGATCCTGGCCATCTGCCGGCCGACATGCTTGATATCCTCGGGATCGAGCCGCTGGAAGACCTGGGCGGCAAAATCCTCGCCCACGGTGAGCAGAAAGACCGCTGCCTTCTCCGGGCCGGTAAGGGATTCACCGCTCTTTTTATCAGGCTTGCTCATGAACTAGGCCTCTTCTCGCAGCCAACGGCGCACCAGATCCGCGGCCCGGTCCGGGTCGCTTTGGGCCAGGCGGTAGATCCGTTCCTGGTCGGTGAGTCCCCGTGGGGCAAGGGAAAGATCCTCTTCTTCCTCGGCGGCAACCCCACCGACGGCAGGACCATGCCCGCCGGCCCGGTGAACGATGCCCCCGGCGCGGCTCTCCAACTGCTTGGAGGCGAGAAGTTTCAGAAACGGCTTGACCACGAAGAGGATCACCAGAATCGCGACCAGCAGATAGACCAGCGGCATTGCCAGCCATTCCGTCATTGCCCGCCATTTTTCCATGGGATCCGGCTCCGGCTCGGGAACAGAGGAGAGGGCAAAGGGCAGACTCGCCACTTCAACCTGATCGCCCCGCTCTTCGTTGTAGCCAACGGCATTTTTAACCAACTTGTCCAAATTCTGCATTTCTTCTGGGCTGCGAGGCTGGTATTTTAGACTTGTCTTCCCATCCTTGTCAACGCTCTTTTCGTAGGAACCATCGACCATAACGGCAATGGACAATCTTTTGACAGCCCCGCCCTTATCCTGGGTGTGCTTGGTCTGCTTGCTGATTTCATAATTGCGGGTCACATTGTTGCGATTATACCCGGCCCCGGCTCCAGCGTCTGCCTCCCCCTCCTCGGCAAAGGTGGCAAGCTCGCCCTTGACCCCCGGGATTCCTTCGGGAATGGCACCGCCGCGCTGGTCGTTTTCCATGAGCATCTGCTCGCTGCGCACCACCTGCGCCTCGGGATCAAAGATTTCCTCGGTCCGTTCCACCTTGTTGAAATCTATTTCCGCGGTAACCCGCGCCCTGGCCCGATTGACGCCAACCACCTCCTCCAGCATGGTTTCCACCTTCTGCCGCATGGAGTCTTCAATCTTTATCTGGTACTCCAACTGGTTCCCAGTGAGAATCCCCTCGCCCTCTGCCTGTTTCCGGTAGAGCAGACGGCCGGCGGTATCCACCAGGGTAATATTTTCCGTGCTAAGCCCCGGAACCGCGCTGGCCACCAGGTTGACAATGCTCTGGATCTCATGCTGGTTGAGTTTTTCCCTTCCGCGCAGCTTGACGCTGACCGAGGCGGTGGGGGGCTTTTCGTCCTCGATGAACACCGACTCCTTGGGGGTGGCAATATGAACCCTGGCCTCGGTGACCTGCTGGAAATTCCGGATGGTTCTTGCCAGTTCTCCCTGCAAGGCTCGCTGATAGTTAAGCCGCTGCACAAAATCGGTCTGCCCGAAGCTCGTCTCGTTGAAGATCTCAAAACCGACACCGCCACCCCGGGGCAATCCCTCGCCTGCCAGGCTCAACCTGACCTCGTACACCTGCGTGGCCGGAACCAGGATGGCCGCGCCATCCTCGGACAACTTGTAGGGGATGCGCTGCTCCTTGAGTTTCGCCACCACCTCGCCGGCATCCTCCTGATTCATCCCGGAGAAGAGAACCTTGTAGGAGGTTTCCTTGCCTGTGGTGGTAAGGGTCAACAACCCGCCAACCACCACGGCAATCACCACCAGACCGAGTATTTTTTGGGTCATGCTCAGGCCCTTGGCAATGGAAGCAATCTGCTCAAGAATTTCTTTGGGGGTAGCCATGTTCTGTTCCTTTCCCTAAGAGTTTCGCTGGTACTAAATCTGCATCCTCATGATCTCACGGTACGCATCGATGACCTTCTGCTGCACCTTGGTCATCATCCGGAAGGAGATACCCGATTTCTCCATGGCTATCATGGTTTCATGGATATTGGCGTGCTCGCCGGCGGCAAGCCCTTTCACCAGCAGGTCGGACTCCTGGCTCATGCCGCTCACCTCGGCGATGGACCGGCTGAGGATTTCGGAAAAACCCGTATCCGCAGCCCCGGCAACTCCCGGGGCTTTCATCTGTGATGCTCCGGGCAGGGCGACCGGTTGCATGGCTATCTTATTCATGTATAATACCTCCAATTACTCATGGTTTGCCCGAGAAAAGCCAAGTCCCTTGCGAGCCGGCAACTACCTCCCGATTTCCAGGGCCTTGAGCGCCATACTTTTGACAGCATCCAGAGCCGTCACGTTAGCCTCATAGGAACGCTTGGCGCTCATCATGTCCACCATCTGCTCGGCCACATTGACGTTGGGGAAGCGAACCACCCCGTTGGCGTCGGCGTCCGGATGGGTTGGGTCATACACCTCCTTGAACGGCGCCTTGTCCTCCGAGATCCGCACCACCTCAACCTTGCGGAGACGTTCGGTGGTTGAATTGAGCGCATCCTGAAAACTGACTCCCTCCACGGGCTTGGCCGCGAAAACCACGGATTTCGCCTTGTACGGACCGCCTTCCATGGTTCGGGTGGTGTTGGCATTGGCCAGATTCATGGCCGCAATGTTGAGCCGGGTTCTCTCCGCCTTGAGGGCGGAGCCACTGATCTGCATGGCGGTTAAGGTATCCATCTGTTATTTCCCTCCCTCGTCAATGGCATAGCGCATTCCATCAAATTTTTTCCCGATGATTTTGGCGATCGCCTGATACATCAACTGGTTTTCAGCCATCTTCACCATCTCCTGATCCAGGTCCACCGGCCTTTTCTCGCCGGCGAACTCCCGGGTTTTGCTGGCTTCCATGGCGTCAAGCTGCATGTGCCCCATATTGGTTCGCGCCAATTCTCCCTGGCCGCTCATCACGCTCTGCATGACCTTGGCAAAATTAAAATCCTGCCCCATATACCCCGGGGTTTCATAGTTTGCGACATTGGACTGGATAAGTCCTTGCCGCTCCTGGCGCAGGCTGAGCGCCTGCCGCATGGTTTCAATATTGCCGTCGAACAATGTATTTATGGGCATGGCTTCCTCCTTTTCTGGGCCAATCAACCTGCCAAATTTCTTTGCAAAAACAATGCCAGACTCAAACGATTGACCTTCGCAAGAGCAAAACATTGCCAGAAATAACCATTTTTACAAAAAGGAAGGAGGGATCCGGCGGAAGGAAAAAATTCTGGGGAGCGCACGAAGAAATTTGCAACATACTGAAATAAAAGGACAAAAAAGCGTATCCCCGTCAACAATGCTGGCCCTGCAGATCAACAGCAAGGGGGTTAATCGATTATGCCCTGGGAACGGTACTCATGCAGTTTATTGCGCAGGGTGCGGACACTGATCCCGAGAATCTCGGCCGCATGTGTCCGATTATTGTCGTTTGCCTGCAAAGCCTGCAGGATCATTTGACGCTCTACCTCGCGCAAGGTCTGGGTTCCGATTTCCATGGCCGCGGAGGTATTGGCCAGCGCCACCGCAAAATGCCCGGAAGGCGGGGAAGCTTCAACCGCCGTGGAGTCGATCCGGGCGGGCGGCTCGACATCATCCCAGAAATCCCACAGCTCCAACTCCGAGCCCTGGGAAAGAAGCATGGCCCGCTCGATCAGATTCTCCATCTCCCGCACGTTTCCCGGCCAGTCATAGTCGGCAAGCCTGGCCCACACTGCGGCGGAAGGTTTTTTCTCCGACTTGCCGTATTGCACCGCATATTTCCGGATGAAAAAATCAACCAGCAAACCGACATCCTCCCTCCGCTCGCGCAGGGGAGGGAGCTTGAGAGGGATCACGTTCAGGCGGTAGTAGAGATCCTGCCGGAAGGCGCCTTCCTTGACCGCCTGCTCCAGATCTCGATTGGTGGTGGCCAGCACATGCACATCAATCTTGCAGGGAGCCCTGCCCCCCAGCCGGTCCACCTCTTCCTCCTGGAGGACCCGCAGGAGTTTGGCCTGGAGGTGCAAGGGGATCTCGCCGATCTCGTCCAGCAGCAGGGTGCCGGTGTCGGCCAGCTCGAACTTGCCTTTTTTGGTAACGATGGCCCCGGTGAAAGCCCCTTTTTCATGGCCGAACAGCTCGCTCTCCAGGAGCCCTTCCGGCAGGGCGGCGCAGTTCAAGGCCACGAACGGCCCGTTTCGCCGGTCGCTTTCATTATGAATAAAGCGGGCAAAAACTTCCTTGCCCGTGCCGGATTCACCGAGGATGAGCACCGTGGCCTTGCTGGAGGCCACGCTTCGGGCCCGGGCCATAAGCTGCAACAGCTTGGGGCTTTTCCCGATAATGGGTTTTTCAAGGGACGCAACCTCCCCTGCCTTTTGCCCCGCCGGCTTGGCGCTTGGTTGCGGCAACTTACTCGCGAGGGCAAAGACCCTGGCCACCGTTTCCTCGATGACCTCCACGGGAAAAGGCTTCAAAAGATAATCGAACGCCCCCTGCTTCATGGCCTCCACCGCCGTATCCACCGTGGCGAAACCCGTCATGATCACCACCGGCAGTTCCGGACGCAGCGCCTTTACCTGCCGCAAGAGCTCAAGCCCGTCCATGCCCGGCATCTTGATATCCGTAACCACCAAATCCGGCGGATGCCTGGCGATCATCTCCAGGGCCATCTGGCCATTTTCCGCGACCGCGACATCATGCCCATTGCGGCTCAGCGCCTCAAAAAGGGCAACCCGCATGTTCTGCTCATCATCCACAATCAGTATGGTATGCGTCTGTTCAGGCATAGGCTCTGGTATCTTTATTTTCGGCTGATTTCTTGTGCCGTGCCCGTTTCCGTCGGCAACAGCACCCTGAAGGTTGCTCCCCGTCCCGGTTCGCTTTCCACCTCGATCAGGCCGTGATGCGCCTCGGCAATGGCATGGCTGATGGCCAGTCCCAAGCCGCGATTCCTGCCCTTGGTCGAAAAAAACGGATCAAAAATTTTCCGCAGGTATTCCGGGGCAATCCCCTCTCCGCTATCCTGCACCCGGACCTCCACCAGACCGCCGTGCTCGCTGTCCGGCGGCAACGTCCGCAGACTCACGAAAATTGTCCCGCCCGCCGGCATGCTTTCAATGGCATTGAGGCCGAGATTGAGCAGAAGCTGGGCCAACAGGGCGTGATCCCCAAGGAGCAAGGCCTGTTTCGCCTCAATCCTGGCCTCCATGAGTATACCATGCTCTCCGGCCATTTCACCGAGAGTTTCCATGCTTTTTCCGAGCACCGCAACCATGTCCAGCTCGGTTATCCGCGGGAGCGGAAATCTGGAGAAGGTCATGAAATTATCCAGCAGATGATGCATGGTTCGCACCGCCCCAAGCATCCTGCCCGCAACCCTTTCATTATCGGGGTCTCCCGCCAGCTCCCGCTTGAGAATCGAGGCATACAGCTCAAGACTGCCCAAGGGGTTCTTCAATTCCTGCCCCATGGCTTCGGCCATCTCCTGCATGGCGGCAAACCGTTTGCTCCGGTCGTGATGCACCTCTATCAGCGCCGGAAAGGTCACATCCTCCAGGGAAAGAAAGAATCCGGCCACATGCAGAAACGGGCTTTGCAAATCGTTGCGGCTGATGAGAAGGCAGCGCTTTTCCTCCCCGCCTGGAGACGCCGACACCTCGCACAGCAACCGCCCCCCGGACAGACTTAACGCCGCAAGCTCATGGGCCAGGCCGAATCTTTGGGCAAGGAGCCCCCAGCAGGTTCTGTTCTGGAGAGAGGCCCCGGCAAGACCGAGAAGCTGGGATCCCTTCCGGTTTACCGCCAGCAGGTTTCCCTGCCGGTCAGCAAGCAGAATCCCGCCCGGCAGGCTCTCGATCATGGCAAAAAAGAATTCCCGCAAATGCTCCGGGGTGTCAAAGGTCGCCTGCGCCATCACGTGCTCCGGCCTAAACGGTATCGCACCGTCTTCGCGTTCACCGGGCAACCCTTCTCGGTTTTTTCCCCAGATCGATTTCAATCTGGTTCAGGGTACTTTTCGCCTTTTTTCTCAGCAGCTCGTCCGGCCCGGCCTGCGCCTTCTGGAGATGCCCTCGCCCCTTTTCCATTTCCCTGGCCTTGCGAAACAGATCCCCCAGTTGCAGATGAATCTGCTGGGCCGCCCTGGTTTCCCTGGGCATGTCTCCGTTAACGCCGGAGAGGTAGGCGGCAATGGCAGCCTTGGCCTTTGCCTGCCCGATCAACCCGTCGCCGAACTCCCTGTACCAGCCCTGCAAGGATTCCACCCCCAGCCATTGCTTCTGCCGGGCGCGCGCAAGAAAATCAACCCCCTCGAAATACTGTCCTAGGCTGGCCAGCATCCGCAGACGCGCCTCAGCATACACCTTTATTTTTGCCGGAACAGGCGCAGCCTCGGTTGCCTTCACATAGTGCGCAAGGGCCTCCTTTTTCTTCCCCTGGAGCTCATTGAGCTTGCCTGCCAGGTAATCGAACTCTCCGAGATATTCCGTATCCTTATAGATGTTCTGCACATAGCAGAGCACCCTGTTGGCGGCGGCCAGGTTCTTCTGGAGCAGATAGACCTCGGTTCTGCGGCTATAGAGATCGGCCTTGTCCTCGTCGGACAGGGCCAAACCCTGGGCCCGAAAGTAGACCACGGAGGCCTGATCAAGCAAGGACAACGACTCAAGGGCCTGCCCGACCAGATAGAGAAAGCGCCCGTTGTCCAAGGCGCGGACATGATGGTGTTCGGCAAGATACAACTGATAGAGCTTGTCGTATTCCTTCCGCGCCAGATATCCCTCCCCCAGATAGAGCAAAATTTTGCCGGAAAAATTTTCCTTTTTCCCGGCAGCTTGCCCCGGTTTGTCATGGTGCAGATAGCTCCGGCCGAGATCCGCCGCCGATCCGGCGTCCTCGCGGGCCTGATAGCGGAGAAACAGGGCGCGGCGGGCATCCTGGGTAATGGGCTCGTCCGGATACGCCTTGATCACGGCCTGAAACGGCTTGTCCCCCTCGGGATCCTTGAGGTCGGAGGCCTGTTGCCCCTTGATCGTTCTCCGCTCGGGGCTGTCCATATACTCAGCCCGCCTAAATCGCGCCAGCACAGCGATTCGATCCTCCCGGGTTTCATCGTCGAGGATCCGCTCATAGAGTTTCAGGGCAGTAAGCCCATCCCCTCCCCGCAGATAACTCTCGCCCAACTCGAAAAAAATCTCCCTGCGGTCGGCAGGGTTCTCGGCCAGATTCAGATAATGGAACAGCGATTTCCGGGCGTCCTCCTCATTGCCCACCCGCAGATAGACAAAACCAAGCTTGCGCAGCAGTTCCGGATTCCGGTGATGATAGTCGGGATATTTTTCAAACAGCGTGGCAAAGGTTTGCAAGGCCCCGACAGGATCCTTGCTGGCGGACATGAGCTCCCCCAGGCCCATCAGGGCTTTGGCCTTGATCTCCTCCTGCCCGGATTCGGCGACCTGTTTATAGATATCCAAGGCTTCGGCCGTCCTGCCCACGGCAAAAAGGGTATCCGCCTGCGCCAAGCGCACCTGGTCCAACAGGGGAGATTCTGGATAGCGCTTGAGGAAGAGCTTGAAGTAGATGAGCGCCTCGCGGTAAAACCGCATGCGGTAATGGGCGTAGCCGACCTCGAAATACGCTTCTGCCGCCCGTGTGGACTTTGGAAAATCGGCGCTGTACCTCCGGAAAAGATCACGAACCCTGCTCCACTGGGGGGTGGCGCTTTTTTCCATCATCTGTTTGAGGTTTTGCGCCGCCAGCCAGAGCGCCTCCTCGGCCCGCTCCGCTTCACGGAATTTTTCGTAGTAGCGCAGATACGCCGAAGCCCCCTTTGCCTGATCCCCACCCTGTACCGCATCCTCAGCCTCCTGCCAGACCTGAGCCGGAGTTTCGACAGGCACTGCCTGCGCTGGCGGCGCCGGTGGCGGGGCAACCTCCTGGGCCCAAGCGTGTTGAGGCTGGATTCCTCCCCATACAATGCCGGCGCAAAGAAGCATGGAGAGCGGCAGGACATGGAGAGCATGGGAAAACCGGATGTTTTTCATGATTTCTTTCACGGGAGTCGAGGGCAAGCGCTGTTGTCGCTCACCAGTCCAGGCGCCGGACAAAAAGGGACGCACCCTGTTCCTACGCCTCGGCAGAAGAGGAAACCAACTTGAATCGTTTCATCTTCTCAATAAGAGTAGTCCGGTTCACATTCAACAGCTTGGCGGCCCTGTTCTTGACCCAGTCCGTCTGCTCAAGGGCTTGCAGGATCAAGCGTTTCTCAAAATCAGACAAGACCTCATTTAAGAAAAATCCCTGCTCGGGAAGCGCTTCGAGCCGCTCAACCGGAGCGGCCCCGGCCTCAAGCAACCGTTCCGGCAGATCAGCCACGGAAAGCACATCACCGCCGGCGAGGATCACCATGCGTTCCAGCATGTTTTCAAGCTCGCGGACGTTGCCCGGCCATGCGTAACGCGCAAGCCTGGCCATGACCTCGTCGGACACCCCTTTGATCTTTTTCTTCCGGAGCCGGTTGAACCTGGCCACGAAATGCTCGACCAGCAGAGGAATATCCTGACGCCGCTCCCGCAAGGGAGGCGCTTCGATGGGAATTACATTGAGGCGGTAATAGAGATCTTCCCGGAAACGTCCGGCCTCGACCTCCTGCTCAAGATCCCGGTTGGTCGCGGCAACCACCCGAAAATCCGAGCTGATGGTTTTGGTGCCGCCGATGCGCTCAAATTCTTTTTCCTGGAGAACCCGCAGCAGTTTCACCTGGAGCATGGGACTCATCTCCGAAATCTCATCGAGAAAAACCGTGCCTCCGTTGGCCAGCTCAAAGCGGCCGAGTCGGGTCCGGATCGCGTGGGTAAACGCCCCTTTTTCATGGCCGAACAACTCGCTTTCCAGCAACTCTCCGGGGATGGCCCCGCAATTCACCGGGACAAAAGGACCGGTGCCGCGCACCCCTTCATAATGGAGGGCTTGAGCGATAAGCTCTTTGCCGGTGCCGGATTCGCCCCGCACCAAAACGGTGGTTTCCGCATCGCATACTTTGTTGATCAGGGAAAAAACCTGCCGCATGGCGCTGCTGGTGCCGATAATGGCGGCGCAGCCTTTCCGGGTTTTTGCCTGGGACTGACCGGCGGGAGGAAGCAGACGGCTTACCCCGGCCTTATCAAGGGCTTCGTCAAGGCGGCTTTCGCTCACCGGCGCTTCAATATAATCGACAGCCCCTGCCTGCAAGGCGGCAACTGCGTCATTGACCGACGGCGCGCTTGCCGCCACGAGAATCGCCGACTGCGAGGCCGCCTCCTGAAGTTCGGCCAGGAAAACACCATGGGGCTGAAGCGAAGAGACCGCCAAAAGAATCGCCTGGCACTGATTTGTTTCAAGCCAGCGCCGGGCTTCCGCCTCGGAACGGAGGATGACCAGGGGCAGCGCTTTACCCTGAAGAGCCTTGGCCAGCTCGGAAGAACGGCCGGAAGAATCAAAAAGCAGGAGAAGCAGGGGATTGTGCGTCATACCACCTTCATGAATTTATCGTTTTCTTTTAATAAATTTCAGAGCTTATGTTCTTTTGTATACATTATTCAGAAAAAAAGTGTCAATTTTTTTTCACATGCTATATTTTATCAATAATTATTGAATTGTTATGTATTATTATGGCCTGGCCGTCATCCGGAGGGTCTCCCTCCGTCGGATCAAAAAAGGTTTTTCACATGCCGAGAGACGCAAGCACTGACAAACCCCTGGTCGAACTGGTGAACGTCACCAAGATCTACCCTCCCGACATTGTCGCCCTGGAAGACGTTTCCCTGCGGATTTACAAGGGAGAAATCTTTTTTCTCACCGGAATGAGCGGCGCGGGAAAAACAACCCTGATCAAACTGATCTGCCGCCTTGAAACTCCCACCCGGGGCCTCATTGAGGTGGCCGGCCGCGACATTTCCCGGATCAGCCCCGCAGGCATCCAGCGCATGCGTCAAAAAATCGGCATCGCCTATCAGGAGTTCCGGCTGCTGGAGAAGCAAACCGTTCTCCAGAACATCGCCATGGCCATGGAGGTAACCTACGCCAGCACCAAGGCGATCCACGCCAGGGTCGATGAGTTGCTGGCCCTGCTCAACCTCTCCGACAAACGGGACAAACGCACGGGCGAACTCTCCCGGGGAGAACAGCAACGGGTGGCCCTGGCACGGGCCGCTGCCAACGGACCGAGCCTGCTGCTGGCGGATGAGCCGACCGGCAACCTTGACCCAGCCGCGACGGAACTGGTCATCAACCTCTTCCGGCACCTGAACGAAAAAAACGGCTCGACCATCGTTGTCGCCACCCATGACAAGTCGATCTACGCGGAAACCGAGCACCGGGTCATGGATCTCCACAACGGGCATCTTTCAGCCCACCCCAACCGTGCGCCGCGGCAAATCGAGCTTTTTGAAGCGTAACCCCCCGCGAGAATCCATCCTTACGGACGAACCGCTTTCCCTTCCTAAGGAGCAGCAGACGATGCATTTTCTGGCCTACATTGTGCGACAAACAGGAAAGAACCTCCGGCAAACCTGGGGAACACAGGTCATGACCCTGCTGACCGTGACCCTCTCCGTGCTGCTCTTCGCCTTTTTCTTTCTTATCTACAACAACATGCTCCGGGCCAGCGCCCGATTGGGCGACGATCTCCGCCTCATTGTCTATCTGGACCAGGAGATTCCCGAACAGAACCGGCCGGAAATCGAAAAAAAGATCCATGAGTTCGGGCCGGTGGAAAAAATTGTTTTTGTCTCCCGCGCCGAGGCTTTTTCCCGGCTCAGAGCCCAACTCGACAAGGAAAAGGATGTCCTCAACGACCTGGGCCCCGACTTTCTTCCGCCTTCCATCGAGGTGTACCCTCTCAAGAATCTCCATGACCTCACCAAAATCAGCCAGTTTTCCGACTTCCTCCTGACCTTGCCCCACGCGGCCAAGGTCCAGTCCGGCAGCGACTGGCTCCGTCGTTTCGGTGATTTCACCAACCTCCTCCAGGTCGTCGTCCTGTTAAGCGGGGTCCTGCTCATCATCAGCATGACCTTTATCATTTCATACACCCTTCGCCTCACCGTGGTGTCCAGGCAGGGCGAACTTGAAATCCTCAGGCTGCTTGGCGCCACCAGCGCCTATATCCGCCTGCCGCTCCTGCTCGAAGGCATGCTGCAGGGTTTTTTAGGCTCAAGCCTGGGGCTTGGAGCGCTGTACTTCCTCTATCAATGGACTACCAGCCGTTTCAGCGGCCCGGGATTTCTCAACCTTTTCGACTTCGCTTTCTTCCCCCCGGAGCTCACCGCCGCGATCCTGCTGGCCGGCGTCGCCCTTTGCACGGGCGGCAGTCTTTTTTCAATCCGCAGATTTATCAGCATCTGACGCATGACTGCCATTTTTCACCGCCCATACTTCTCCCTCTGCGTACTGTTCCTGGCCATTTTCCTGAGCGGCCAACGCCCATGTTTCGCCGCGGACCCGGCCGCGGTAAACGTCAAGATCCTTGAGGAACAAAAAAGAATCCAGCGCCTGAAGAAAGGCATCGAAGACCAAAAATCCCGGGTGCTGAACACCAATAAAAAGGAAAGCTCCCTGCTCACCGAGCTTGATCGCTTAAATGGCCACATTCAGAACGAAGGCGACAAGTTGACCCTTCTCAAGAAAGAACTGGACAAACACGAGGAGCAGATCGCGCAAAAACAGGCCGAAGCAGCCCAGGCCATGACCGCCAAGGAGCAGGCAAAGGTTCACATCAAAAAACGGCTCAACTCCTTTTACCGGATGGGCGAGATCGGCATGATGAATGTCATCTTTTCCACCAGCAAGCTGCCGGATCTTCTCGCCTTTCGCGAGTATTTCGACGCGTTGATCACGCGCGACCAGGAAGTCATCCGCGAATACCGGGAAAAAGTCGAGGCCCTGGAAAAAACGCGGCTCGGCCTGCAGCAGGAAAAACAGGCTCTGCTTGAAACCATCACCAAGGTTAAGGGGCAGGAAGAACAACTGGCCACCACCCGCAATGAGCGCATGCAGTTGCTGCACAAGGTGAAAACCGAGAAGAAACTGTACCAACTGGCGCTGCAAGAGCTCGAAGGCGCCGCGGACAGACTGACCGACACCCTAGAGCAGCTCAAGGCCGAAGCAGCCAAGGAGGCGCGCCAGAAGGAGGCTCGCGCCAAGGAGCCCGGCAAGAAAACCGTCCGGAAACCAATTCCTTCGGACGCCAAAGGCTTTGCCTCCCAAAAAGGTCGTCTCCCCCCGCCGGTGGTGGGCACGGTTACAACGCTGTTCGGCAAGAGCGTCCAGAAAAAATTCGGCATCACCACCTTTGCCAACGGCATTGACATCAAGACAGCGCCGGGCACCGAAATCACCGCCATCTACGACGGCAAGGTGATCTATGCCAAATTCCTGCGCGGCTACGGCAACCTGCTCATCATTGACCACGGCCAGCAATATCTCAGCCTTGTTTCCCGGGCGGCGAAATTCTTCAAGGAAGAGGGCGACACGGTTACCAAGGGGGAAGTGGTTGGGGTCATGAGCGACCAGGAAGGGTTGCTTGGCGAGGGGTTGCATTTCGAGATCCGCCACGGGACCAAACCGGAAAATCCCTTGCAGTGGATAAACAACGGCAAGCTCACCATCAAGGCAACCTCCAAAACGCCACGGTAACATTCGGCCCAACAATCAAGATAAATCATTGTTTCCCGGCACAAAACCTGCTAACATTAATTTTCGTATCACCATCACACATAACAACCAAAGCCACTTTGGAATTTTCCGGTTAAGGACCATCCATGAAAAGCTCGACAAAACGGTCGGTTATCAAAAACATTGCAGTCTCCCTCTGTGTCGTGGCCGGTTCCCTGCTGGCCTGGAATTACTCAACAGTCACCGCCACGACCCAGGACACTTATGAAAGCCTTGAGGCCTTTTCCAATATCCTCAGCCTGGTCCAAGAAAATTATGTCGAGGAAGTGGACAGCCATAAAGCCATTGAAGGGGCGATCAAGGGCATGCTCACCACCCTGGATCCCCATTCTTCGTATATGAAGCCCGACGATTTCAAAGAATTGCAAGTCGAAACCCAGGGAAGCTTCACCGGCATCGGCATTGAAATAACGATGAAGGACAACATCCTCACGGTTGTCTCTCCCATCGAAGGAACTCCGGCCTTTGCCAAGGGACTCAAGGCGGGAGACAAGATCGTCAAGATCGGCGAGGAACCGACCCAGGACATGAGTCTCATGGAGGCGGTAAAGCGGCTGCGTGGCCCCAAAGGCTCGGAAGTGACAATCTCCATTCATCGCAAGGGCTGGCCCGACCTTAAGGCAATCACGCTGATCCGCGACATCATCCCCATCCACAGTGTAAAATCGAAAATGCTGGAGCCGGGCTACCCCTATATCCGCATCATCAACTTCCAGGCGCACACCACGACTGATTTCAAAAAGGCGCTCACCGACCTTGAAAAGCAAGGAAAGATAAAAGGTCTTGTCGTGGATCTTCGCAATAACCCGGGCGGCCTTCTCGACCAGTCCGTGAAGATTGCCGACATCTTCATCGACGAGGGCGTGATTGTCTCCACCAAGGGAAGGATCAAGGAGCAAAACTCCATGTTCTACGCCCGCGACAACAACGCCAAGTATAAATTCCCCGTGGTGGTGCTGGTGAACGAAGGCAGCGCCAGCGCCTCGGAGATCGTGGCCGGCGCCTTGCAGGATCACAAAAAAGCGGTGATCATCGGCGCCCAGACCTTTGGCAAGGGCTCGGTACAGACTATCATCCCCATGGACAGCGGGGCCGGTCTTCGATTGACCACGGCCAGATACTATACCCCCAGCGGCCGCTCCATTCAGGCAACGGGCATTACTCCGGATATCATTGTCCCTTCCCCCGCGTCGCTTACCGTCGAACACGACGAGAAAGAGGATGAGCAGGAGAAAAAACCGAAATACCTGCGGGAAAAAGACCTGAAGCATCACATCGGCAATGGCCTGAATGAAGATGTCACCCAGAAAGAGGAAAAAACCAAACCCGAGGAAAAGCCGAAAACCAAGGTGAAAACCCCGGTAAGCAAGGAGAAGCAGGAGGCTGAGGACATAAACAAGGATCAGCAGTTAAGCACCGCGCTCACGCTGCTCAAAGGCTTGAACGTTTTCGGTAAGAAGTAAAGACGAAGAAACCACATGACTCAGCCTTGATGGCTGACCATTGCTCATAAAAAAAGGAGAGGCTCAGCCCTCTCCTTTTTTTATGAGCGACGCTGCCGCCTTGCCCGCGGAAATGGTCCGGTTATTTTTCACAACGGCTTGCCGCGGCAACCAAGGCATAGTAATCACGCCCCTCAAGGTCGTTGATCACCACGGCCGGGAATTTTTCTACCTCGAACCGGAACAGAGCCTCCGGCCCCGCATCAGCAAAGGCAACCAGCTCGGCTTTTTTGATACACTTGGACAAAAACGCCCCGGCTCCGCCAATGGCGGCAAGATAGACAGCGCCATGCGCGAGCATGGCCTGGCGCACCTCGGCACAACGGGCGCCCTTGCCCATGGTCGCAGCTAACCCCAAAGCGAGCAGGCGCGGAGTGTAGATGTCCATCCTATAGCTGGTGGTGGGCCCGGCCGCGCCTATTACCCGCCCCGGCCGGGCCGGACTCGGACCGACATAATACAGAAGCTGACCGGCAAGATCCACCGGCAAATCCTGTCCCTCGTCCAGCAGGGCGCAGAGCCGGCGATGGGTCTGATCCCGTCCGGTGTACAGCGTCCCGCTCAGGCTTACCAATTGACCGGCCTTGAGCGAGGCCAGGACCTCGGGTGCAAAGGGCAGAGCGACCTCGAGGAGGTTTTCAAAAAAAGCAGGTTCCGTTTTCACAAGACAATTTCCTTATGCCGATGGGCATGGCACTGGATATTGATTCCCACCGGCAGACTGGCGATATGACAGGGAAAAACCTCCATATGCACGGCCAGCGCCGTGGTGATCCCGCCAAAACCGTGAACCCCCTGGCCCTGAGCATTGATCTCCCGCAACAGCCGCTCTTCAAGCACAGCCACATCCTCGCGCCGGCTTTTTTCACCAACCGGACGCAGCAGGGCCCTTTTCGCAAGCAGGGCCGCCTTTTCAAAAGAACCACCCAAACCGACCCCGACAATCATCGGCGGACAAGGGTTCGAACCAGCAGCCAACACCCGGTCGATCACATGGCGAACCACCCCTTCCGTTCCGGCGGCAGGCGGCAGCATAACCAGACTGCTCATGTTCTCGCTGCCGCACCCCTTGGGCAGAAAACGGATGGCGATCCGGTCGCCCGGAACCAATTCGACATGGACCACGGCCGGGGTATTGGTCCCGGTATTCATGCGGGTCAGAGGATCGCACACCGAATTGCGCAGATACCCCTCTTCATACCCAAGCATTACCCCCTCCTGCAACGCCTCCTGCAAATCGCCCCGAATGTGGACCTCCTGTCCGACTTCAAGAAAAAGGATGCCGGTGCCGGTGTCCTGGCACACCGGAATCCGATCCCGGCTGGCGATATTTGCATTGGTAACGAGAACCTCCAGGATATTCCCGGCGAGCTCCCCGGTTTCCCGGTCCCGGGCGGCAAGCAGGGCCTCAAGGATATCCGGCTCCAGGTCATGGGCTGCGGCAATGGCCAAGTCGCGCACCACCTGGCGAATTTCGGTGCTGTCGATTTCTCGCATAATTCGGATATGGCCTAGGGATTGAGCCTGCGGTTGCGCAGGGCCAAGCTTTGTTGCTTGAAGGTGTGCTGGATGATTTTTTCCCGGTCTTCATCAAGCAGAAGGACGAACTCCAGAGCGACCCGAAATTTGCAGCCGGACTCTTCCTCCTCCGAGGCCGGATCACAGCCAATGACCTTGCCGAAGGAATACACATAGATGTAGGCCGGAAGCAAAACGACATGGATCTCCACGATCTCGTCCAACCGTAAAGGAGAATCCGTGTAAAAGGCAATACCGTTGGCGCTGATGTTGGCCTTGCGCATGATCAGGGCATCCAAGGGACTCTCGCCCCCTTTTACCTGCTTCAGCAGCATGTTCATCTTGTTATCCAGATGCTGCAAAAAATCAGCCATATCCGCATCCCGCTCCCGCAGTTTGGCCAAGGCGCTCTGGGCGCCGATGAACATCTGGATATCGGTAAGGCCTTTCTGATTGTATAGAGAAATTCCCTGCTGAAAATCCCTGGCAACAGCCTGCATTTTTTCCGCGGAAACCGGATGCACTGCCAACATCACCCTGTCCGTGACCCGAACCGATTGTCTACGATTTAAAGAATCCGTCATATCCGCACCCCACCCCGTTAAATAGTAACTCTTCAAACAGGCCGAAAAATCGGCAAAAAAACCAGGTCATCCCTTGCCCTGCTTGAGCAGATCCGCCACCTCGCCCTGCAGGACAAAACTGTGTTCCGCATCCGGATACGCGCCAGACTTGACCTCGTCCCGGAACGAGGCGATACCCCCGGCGATCTGGGGGGCCAGATCCGCGTACCGCTTCACGAAACTGGGAACGAATTTCTCGAACATTCCCAAGAGATCGTGGCTCACAAGCACCTGGCCGTCGCACTGCGGTCCGGCGCCGATGCCGATGGTGGGAATACCGATACTTGCGGTGATGGCCCCGGCCAGTTTATCGGGGATGCATTCGAGCACCAGGGCGAATGCCCCGGCCTCGGCCACCCCCTTGGCTTCGGCCAGCAGCCGCCGGGCGGACTCTCCGTCCCTGCCCTGCACCTTATAGCCGCCCAACGCTCCGGCGGTCTGCGGGGTCAGGCCGATGTGGCCCATCACCGGGATTCCGGCCCGAACCATGGCAGCCACGGTTTCGCAGATCTCAAGGCCGCCCTCGACCTTCACCGCGTCGCAGCCCGCCTCCTTGAGGAAACGGCCACCGTTGGCAATGGCCTCCCGCGTATCGACCTGATAGGAGAGAAAAGGCATGTCGCCCACCAGCAGCGCCCGCTCCACCCCGTGCTTCACCGCCCGGCAATGGTGCAGCATCTCCTCCATGGTCACCGGCACCGTTGATTCATAGCCGAGGAGCACCATGCCCAGGGAATCGCCGACCAGAACGATTTCGACCCCGCTCCGGTCCAGAAGACGTCCGAAGCTGGCGTCATAGGCCGTCAGCACGACGATTTTCTCCCCGGCCTCCTTCAGGTCAATAATGTCGCGGACTGTCAGTTTTTTTCCGATCATACGCGTATATCCTTTGGTTCCTCTGCCGCCGCTAAAAAGGCAGCATGGCGGCTTCGCCGTTGCACGGATCCGCATCCTGCCTGCGGGTAAAAGGCCTGCCGAAATGGGCATACGCCGACTGGGTCGCCATCCTGCCCCGGGGGGTGCGGATCAAGAGGCCCATCTGGATGAGGAAGGGCTCGTAGACATCCTCCAGGGTGGTCTTCTCCTCGCAGGCCATGGTGGCCAAGGTTTCCAAGCCGATGGGACCGCCCTGGAACTTGTCGATGATGGTGAGCAGAATCCGCCGGTCCATCTCGTCGAGCCCTTCCTGGTCCACGCCAAGCATGTTCAGGGCCTCGTCCGCCACCTTGGCCGTGATGCTGCCCTGGGCCTTGACTTCGGCGAAATCCCGCAGCCGCTTGAGCAGCCGGTTGGCTATCCTCGGGGTGCCCCGGGAACGGCGGCCGATTTCCAATGCTCCGCCCTCGTCCATGGGGACGCCCAGCAGACTGGCCGAGCGTTTGACAATGGTCACCAGCTCGTCGGGGGTATAAAAATCCAACCGCAGCACCATGCCGAACCGATCCCGCAGGGGCGGGGTCAGCAGGCCGGTGCGGGTCGTCGCCCCCACCAGGGTGAAGCGCGGCAGATCCATCTTGACGCTGCGCGCCCCGGGCCCCTGGCCGATGACCAGATCCAACTGGTAATCCTCCATGGCCGGATAGAGGATCTCCTCCACCACATGGTTGAGGCGGTGGATCTCGTCGATGAAGAGCACATCGCCCTCCTGGAGGCTGGTGAGGATGGCGGCCAGATCGCCGGGCCGCTCGATCACCGGACCGGAAGTAACCCGGATGTTGGCACCCATCTCGTTGGCGATGACGTAGGCGAGGGTGGTCTTGCCCAGGCCGGGGAAGCCATGGAACAGCACATGATCCAGGGCCTCGCCCCTGGCCTGCGCGGCCTTGATCGCAATGGAGAGATTGCTTTTGAGCTGCTCCTGGCCGATGTACTGGTCAAGCAGCTTGGGCCGCAGGGCATGATCAACCGGCTCGACCTGCTCGGCCACCGGGGAAACCAATCGTTCTTCGTGATTCACACCAGGGCCCTCAAGGTTTGCCGGAGCAATTCTTCAAGCCGCATGGCGGCAAAGACTTCGGCTCCGGCCTGCTGCCGCACCAAGGCCAGAGCCTCCCTGGCCCGGGGTGCGGGATAGCCGAGATTGAGCAGGGCGGAAATCGCATCGTGCACCCGCTCGTCTTCGCCCGGCAGGGTAAGGGCCGGAGATGCGGCGGACAACGCCTCGGGCACGAACCGCACCTTGTCTTTCAATTCCAGGCAGAGCCGCTCCGCGGTTTTCTTGCCCACCCCCGGCAACCGGGTGAGGCGGGCAAGATCGTCGTGCAGAATGGCGCGGGCCAAATCCGCCGGAGCAATCCCGGCCAGGATGTGCATGGCCAGCTTGGGCCCAATCCCGGAAACAGTATTCAGCAACTGGAACATCTCCTTTTCCATGGGCTCGAGAAAGCCAAAAAGATTGAAGGCATCCTCGCGCACCACCGTCTGGATATGGAGAAACACCTCCTCCCCCACCCCCGGCAACCGACCCTGCCCGCTCTGGGGAAAGAACACCTCGTACCCCACTCCGCCCACATCAACGATGAGGGATTCGGGTAATTTTTTAAACAGCATTCCTCGCAGACAGGCAATCATGATGGGGTCTATTATGGAAGAATTTTCGCAAGAAGAGAAGCAAAAAGCCCGTTGGCTACATAACCGGCCAGCAAAAAGGACCGATTCGCTTAATCAATTTTCGTAGGTAAGCGTTCACCAGTGCCGCGGATGCGCGGAAGAGGCCTGCGAAGTGTGCTATTGCACACGAGCAGGCCGATGACAGCTAAGCGAGCGCAGCGAGACTGCGAAGCAGATGCGGTGCTGGTGAACGCTTACCTGTGGTTGGCCCGGCAGATGGCAACAGCCAGGGCATCTGCCGCGTCCTGGCTGGGCGAAGCGACAAGCTTGAGCAGAACCCGAACCATCTGCTGCACCTGCTCCTTCGGCGCCTGACCGTACCCGGCCACCGCCTGCTTCACCACGGTGGGGCTGTACTCCTCCAGGAGCAAGCCATGCTGCCTGGCGGCCAGGATCAGCACCCCGCGGGCATGACCGAGCTTCAAGGCCGAGCGGGGATTGATGGCGGTGAAGATATCCTCTATCCCTGCCAATTGCGGCTTATAAGCAGCAATAACCTCGCGGATGCCGTCATGGATCTCTTCAAGCCGCTCGGGAAACGGCTTTTTTTCCGAGGTCCGGATCACCCCGCAGGTGACAAAGGTCAAGGCGTGGCCCTGGCAGTCGATCACCCCGTAGCCGGTGGCGCGCGAACCGGGATCTATCCCGAGGATGCGGACGGTCTGCGGTACTGCCTTGGCTTTGCCCGAGGTCATATCCTAGGAAATCTTTTCCATCAACGCATCGGGGATATCGAAATTGGCATGCACCTTCTGCACGTCGTCGAAATCCTCCAGGTTATCGATGAGCTTCATCAATGAAATGGCTGTCTTTTCATCGGCAACCTCGACAGTGTTCTTGGGGACCATGGAGATGGAGGCCTCGACAAAGGCGACCCCCTCCTTCTCCAAAGCCTCCCGCACCGTGTTGAAATCCTCGGGCGCGGTCAGCACCTCAAAGATATCGCCGTCATCGACAACATCCTCGGCTCCGGCCTCCAGGGCCAGTTCCAGAAGCTTTTCCTCGTCCATCGCCCCTTTTTCCACCACCATGGAGCCCTTCTTGTCAAACATGTAGGAAACGCAGCCGGTCTCGCCCATGTTGCCCCCGGACTTGCCGAAGAAAAAGCGTACCTCGCCCACGGTCCGGTTCCGGTTGTCGGTGAGGCAGTCAACAAGCACCGCCACCCCGCCGGGACCGTAGCCTTCGTAGGTGATTTCCTCATAATTCGCGCCTTCCAGACCGCCGACGCCCTTCTTGATGGCGCGCTCAATGTTGTCCTTGGGCATATTCACCGCCCTGGCCGAGACAATGCCTGCACGCAGACGAGGATTGGCCTCGGGATCGCCGCCGCCCATGCGTGCAGCCACGGCAATTTCCTTGGCAATCTTGGTGAACATCTTGCCGCGCTTGGCATCCTGCGCGCCTTTACGATGTTTGGTATTAGCCCATTTTGAATGTCCGGCCATGTTTTTTTCTCCTGAAAAGTAAAAATTAAAAGTGAAAAGTGGAGACTTCAGCCGAGTCAATAAAAAATCTGATTACCATCTAACTTCAGCCAACATTCAAGTCTGGCAGGGCAACGTGCTGATAATTAACGGTTTTTTTATTGTTCGCCTGGCGCAACCATGTCATTCCCGCGCAGGCGGGAATCCAGGCCATCTGGCTAATTCCTCTGGATTCCCGCCTGCGCGGGAATGACGTTAAAGAACTGGCTGAAGATTAGTGGTAATCAGAATAAAAAAAGACCCCATGAAATTTGCCTTCCAGCCTCCGTAACCGCTCACTCTCCATTCTTCATTTTTCATTCTGCATTTTCTTAAACCCCATCCCCAGCACAAAAACCTCACGGCTTTCCGGGCGGGAGCTTTTCGGCTTCACGATCTTGGTCAGGTTGAAATGGGGGCGAACCTCATCCACAAAGGCCTTGAAATCCTCGCCCTCAAACACCTTGCAATAAAAATTGCCGCCCGACCGCAACATCTCCTGGGCGATGGCCAGAACCCGGCGGGAAAGGTCCAGCGAGTGCTGCTGATCCGCCCATTTGTTGCCGGTGGTGCGCGGGGCCATGTCGCTTAGGATCACCGCGAACTCCGGGCAGATATCGCGTACCCGGTCCAGAACCTCGGCGGAAGTGATGTCGCCGTGCAGAAAGGTGAACTTGCCGCTGTGGCCCTTGGTGTTGATCCGCCCGAAGTTGAGGTCAACCCCAACCACCAGCCCCTGCGGGCCAACAACCTGGGCCGCGTACATGGACCAACTGCCGGGTTGACAGCCCAAGTCGAGCACCGAGTCGCCCTTTTTCAGCAGCCCGTGCTTGAGTTGCGCCTCCTCCAGCTTATACACCGAGCGGGCGGGATAGCCTTCCTTCTTGGCCTTTTTGAAGTAATGATCCTGAACTTCTTTCACAGGCCTGCCGCCTTGGTTGGGGTCTACACCATTTCAGTTGTGCGCCGCAAAAAAACATCGTTGAAAAGCGGTTATATTTAGCCTGTTTGACGCTTCTTGACAAGCATAATCCCCAGGCGGTTGAGGATGACCGTTTGCGGACTTGGCAAGGGAAGATGCGCTGCGCAGCAGGTGTTGCAGCAATACGCCCCCCCTTCTTTCCCTAGGGTTGACGATCGGCCTGGGAATATGGGATACTCCTTTGGAATATTTGGTGGCATAAATGCCCCGGCCGATTGTAGGCCGAATTATCCGCCCAACCAAATACCCCTGTACGAAAAGGCAAAAATGACCCCTTACAACAGAATGTGTTTGATCCCCCTGCTGCTTGTCGCCCTTCTCCTTTCCCTACCGCCATGTGCACCAACACTTGCCATGGCGGAGGAAAAAAACCTCCTGGATATCTGGGGCGAGATCACTCCCCCGCCTGTGGTGCCGGTGCAACCGGCGAACCTCGACCCCACAAGCAGCGCCCTGCTGATTCTCGACATCGAGGAATGGACCTGCAATGCCGAGCGCCGGCCCCGCTGCCCGGATTCGGTCCCCCGGATCAAGGATTTTCTCGAGCGGGCAAAGGCCAAGGGCATGGGAGTGATCTACAGCCTTACCTCCAAGGGCAGCCCGCGGACCATCCTTCCCGGCGTGCAGCCGGTGGGGGTTGCGCCCATCGTCCAGTCCGGGGTGGACAAATTTTATAATACAAAGCTGGAAAAGATTCTGCGCGACCGGGCGATAAAAACCGTGGTCATCGTCGGCACAGCGGCGGAAGGCGCGGTGCTGCATACCGCCACCGGCGCAGCCCTGCGCGGCCTGCAAGTGGTGGTGGCGCTTGACGGCATGACCTCCGCCACCCTCTATGCCGAGCAGTACACGGCTTGGCACCTGCTCAATGCCCCAGGCACCAAGGGCAAGGTCACGCTCACCCTGTTCAGGTTGATCGACTTCCAAAGATAAAAAATGACACCTCCCACAAAACATGTCGTCATTGTCGGCGGCGGCTTTGCCGGCCTCAATGCCGCAAAGGCGCTCGGCAACCAGCCCGGGGTCCGGGTCACGCTGGTGGACCGCCACAACCATCATCTCTTCCAGCCCCTGCTCTACCAAGTGGCAATGGCTGCCCTGAGTCCGGCGGAGATTGCGGCGCCGATCCGGCACATCCTCGCCAAATACCGCAATATCACGGTGCTGCAGGACGAGGTTACAGCCATCGATCTGGTCGCTCGCCATATGGTCGCCAAGGAGTGCACACTTCCCTATGATTACCTGCTCCTCGCCTGCGGCGCCCGCCACTCCTATTTCGGCCATGAGGAATGGGAAGAGTTTGCCCCGGGGCTCAAAACCATCGAGCAGGCCACCGAGATTCGACGGCGGGTGCTCACCGCCTTCGAGGCGGCTGAGCGCACGGCAAATCCGAGCGAACAACGTCGGCACCTCACCTTCGTCATCGTCGGCGGCGGCCCCACCGGCGTGGAACTGGCCGGCGCCATCGGCGAGATGAGTCGCTACACCCTGGCGCAGGACTTCCGCAACATCAACCCAAAGCTGGCTCGCATCATCCTCATCGAGGCCGGGCCGCGCATCCTGCCCTCCTTCGGCGATGCCCTGGCAGGCGAAGCAACGCGCGACCTGGAGCAGCTCGGCGTGCAGGTCTGGACCTCCAGCCCGGTTACCGGCATGGACCGCGACGGCGTTCAGGTCGGGCGGGAGCGAGTGGAGGCGTCCACCATTCTCTGGGCCGCCGGCGTCACGGCTGCGAGCCTCGGCCGGCAACTTGGGGTGGCAACCGATCGGCTGGGCCGCATCGTGGTGGAACCAGACCTCAGCCTTCCGAATCATCCCGAGGTCTTTGCGGCAGGCGACCAGGCCTGCTTCAGCCACGGCCGCTCCACTCCGCTGCCGGGACTTGCTCCGGTGGCGCTCCAGCAGGGTCGCGCCATTGCCGAAAACCTTCTCCGCGAAATCGCAGGGCTTAGGCGGCAGCCGTTCCAATATCACGACAAGGGCCAACTCGCCACCATCGGCCGCAGCAAAGCGATCGTCGAGATCGGCCGCCTCCGTTTCGGCGGTTTTTTTGCTTGGGCCACCTGGCTTGTTGTCCACATCTATTATCTGATCGGTTTTGAAAACCGTCTTTCCGTGACCATGCGCTGGGCCTGGTCGTTTTTCAACTTCCGGCGCGGGGCTCGGCTTATCGTCAACAAGGAATGGCGTTTTTATCCCCCGGATAACGGCAAAAACCAGACCGGGCCATGAAAAAAGTGCCAGGGCCTGACGTTATTATGAGCAAGTTTTTAAAAATATCGTACAGTTAAATGACGCACCAGCCGGATTGGCTCAACTTGCCATGGGCACGGCTTCCCCTGAAATATTTAAAGAGGTTTCATCCCATGCATGCACACAAGAGAATGACATTTCGCCTCGGTCTGGCGCTCGCCGCTTCCCTGCTTCTGTGGAACCTCCCGCAGGCCGGCGCTTTTTCGCCTAACAACGACGGGGCGGCAATGGTTGGGAGTGGCGGTGCGGCGGGGCAAAAGATATCGGGCAAGGTGGTCGAAACCATGAGCAGCGGCGGGTATACCTATGCCCTGGTGAACAAAAACGGCGTCACAACCTGGGTGGCCCTGCCCCAGAGCGCGATCTCGGTGGGAAGTGAAATCGCTTGCCAGCCTGGCATGGCGATGAGCAATTTCAAGAGCGCCTCGCTGAACCGGTCATTCGACAGCATTGTCTTTTCGCCGGGGCTTGCATCCCCCGGAGGTGCCGTTGCCGTTAAACCCGCCGTTGTTGCAGCTCCGGCAACGTCGATCACGGTGAGCAAGGCTGGGGGGGCCAATGCGCAAACCATCGGCGAGATTTTTGAAAAAAAAGATGCCCTGGAGAATAAGCCGGTGGTGGTACAAGCCAAGGTGGTCAAGGTCAACCGGGGCATCATGGGTAAGAACTGGCTGCATCTGCAAGACGGCACCGGCAACCAGGCGGCCGGAACCAACGACCTGGTAGTCACCACCGATTCGCTTTCTGAAGTCGGGGAGGTGGTCACCATCACAGGAAATATTTCCCGCAACCGAGACTTCGGCGCGGGATACCGATACGGCGTCATTATCGAGAATGCCGAGGTGGTCGGCAGCAAATGAGGCCTTTTCAGGCTGCCGGGAGAAATCGCGCGGACCGCGAAATCTGGGTTCTGGGGGAGAGGAATCAGTCCGTCTCGAGATTTTTCACATAGCGCTCGTAGCTGCCGAGATAAAATTCCGCCAGGGTCTGAAAGGCGGTAATGATCAAAGGGCCGTAAATGATGCCGAGAAGCCCGAAGGCGCTCAGTCCTCCGATCATGGCGAGAAAAGCCAGCAGAATGTGCATCCTGACCCGATCGCCCACCATCTTCGCTTTCATGAAATACTCAATGATAATCGTGATAATCCCATACAGAGCCGTGATGATAACCGCGCCGGCCATATTGCCCTTAAAAGCGAGCACCAGGGCGGCGGGGATCAGCACCAGGCCGATGCCGACGATGGGCAGAAAAGCCAGCACCGCCATGATCAGCCCCCAGAGCACCGGCGGCCCCAGGGAAAACACGGCAAAGATGATGCCGCCCAGCACCCCCTGGATTATGGAGCAGATCCCGTTGCCGATCAGCACCGCGCCGGTGATTTCGTCGAACTTGGCGAACAGGCGCCGGCCCTGATCTTCGGGCAGGGGAGAGAGCCGGAGAATATAGTTCAGCAAACGGTCCTGTTCGATCAGCAGAAAGAAGATGGTGAGAAGCATCAGCGAGAAGTTAAAAAGAAACAGTATGATGTTTCCGGCCCAGTTGCCCGCATGGCTGTAAACGAAATGCCCGACCGCCCGGACCAGTTCGGCGAACGCCCGGGTAATGTCTTCCGCCTCCAGGGAAAAACCCAGGATGGCGGCGATCTCCTGCAGGCTGAAAAACAGCGAGCTTTCTTGAAAGGCGCGGAACTTGAGGGCGAGATTGACACCCGACCCCAGGCCCCATTCATACAGATGCTTGGCCTCCTGGACCAAGGCGGTGGCAAAAAAGACCAGAGGAATGAAAACCAGCAGCATCACCAGGATGCAGGTCAAAAACGAGGCGAAAAACTCCGAGAGTTTGCGATTGAGCCGCTTGTAGGTCGGCAGAAAAACGCTGGTCAGCAGGTAGGAAAGGATCAGGATCGACAAAAAAGGCCAGAACAACCACCCGACCAAGAGGAGCGAGGCGAGGAAGAGAACCAGAAAATAACGCAGCACCATCGGCGATGGCGAGTTTTCGTGCATGGGGTTGTCCTGTTATTTGATAAGCCGTCATCGGGGTGGCCGACCATTTACTCTACCGAATGATGTCGTGATCTGCCAAGTGAAATTCGCTGCTTCACTCAGGGAAAAATTGCCTTGCCCGTTGGGAATGTTTATAATCAACATCTCCTGACTCCGCTTGTTCAAATCAATCTGGGGGATGAAAAAAGCATGCTCCTTTTCCTGCTGCTGTATCTCTCCATGTATCCCCTCGTCCACTACTATGCCTTGCGCAAGATCGGCGTGGCCTTTCAGCCCGGCAAAAGGACCACGCGGGGCATAGCCCTGTTCATGGCGATCATGATCGCGGCGCCGATTTTGGTCCGGGTGGCGGAACGGGCGGGAATTGAAACCGGAGCCCGATTCTGGGCCTATGCCAGCTTCAGTTGGATGGGATTGCTTTTTCTCTTCCTGACCCTTTCCGTAGCTATTGATGCGGTCCGATTTGCCGTGCAGGCAACGGAAAAAATCCTGAAACAAAGGCTTTTCCGGTCGACTCTGTCGCCGCGCCGGATCTTTGCCATACAGGCGATGCTGGTGGTTGCGATTTACGGCTACGGGATTTTCGAGGCAAAGGACATCCGCCTGGAACGGATCGAGATCGCCAATCCCAAGATTGCCGAGCCCCAAGGCAAGATACGCATTGCCCAGATTTCGGATGTGCATCTTGGCCTCATCGTACGGGAAGGCAGGCTGAGCCGGATTCTCGCCCGGATAGAGGAAGCTCGGCCCGATATCCTGGTCTCCACGGGCGACCTGCTTGACGGCCAGCTCAACCACCTCGGCACGGAGGCTGCATTGCTGGCGACAATCAGGCCGCCCTTGGGCAAATTTGCCATTACCGGCAACCATGAATTTTACGCCGGGTTGCAGGATGCCCTGGACTTTACCAGAAAATCAGGCTTCACCCTGTTGCGCGATCAGGGAGTCGTGGCCGGAGGCATCACGTTCGTCGGGGTGGACGATCCGACCGTCACACTCTTTGACAAAAAACCGGCCACACCGGAAAGCGATCTTCTCTCCGTCCAATCCAGAGAAAATTTCACCATCCTGCTCAAACACCGCCCGGATCTTGACCCGGCAAGCCTGGGTCTTTTCGATCTCCAGCTTTCCGGCCACACCCACAAGGGCCAGATATTCCCCTTCAACCTGCTCACCTGGTTCCTGTATCCCCACACAGCCGGCCGGCTCACGCCCCTTACCAGCGGCTTTCTCTACTCGAGTCCGGGCACCGGCACCTGGGGGCCGCCCATCCGCTTCCTGGCTCCGCCGGAAGTGACCATCATCGACCTGGTGCCTGTGAAATAAGCCCCCGAGATCTTACTGCTTGCACGGATACTTCAAGTCAAGCACATACTGATTCTTGCAGGTGGACATTGTCCTGAACCCAATCGATTGATCGCACAAAATTCTTCACATATGCAACCCGCAAAGCAGTATCCTCGTCGATTTCCCCCTCCAGCCTGAAATTTTGCAAAAACGGCTCCAGCCGGCGGGCTGCAAGTTTCGCCGAGGCAAGGATCTCCAGCTTTACGAACTCACAATGCGCCACTGTCCGGATATCAACCGAATTGCATATTTCATGGTTGGCGCCGAGACAGGAATGACAGAGACGCCGCACCCCGCATCGGACGCATTGTGACGGGCCCTTGATCTGCTTGTCAAATTCAATGTGCTGCGTTGGCGCGGAAGAACCGAGAGGGCTGAAACGATGGCAAGGATATTCTTTGCCGTCAGGCATGATTGCGGTCATGTACTTCCCTGCGCCGCAATATTTTTCTTCCAGGCCATACTCCTGCTCCGCGCAGAGTGTTTCAATCCGGTGCCCGACCAATTTTGGCGCCGGCAATTCGGGATGGGCAACATAAAACGCCACAAGTTTGTCAAGCTCGCGGGCATAAACCCGAAGCAATCGGGACTTTTCTTCGGGCGTACCCCATATGTTTTCAAAAACGACATTCGCCTCCGGTTTTAAGCCCAGCTCATGGATATGCACAATGGAATCCGCCAGTCGAGGGATGGTAAACGGCGAAATGGTCATTTTAACCGTTTGGTCATATCTTCTGAAAAAATCGACATGCCGTACTACCCTGTCATAGGAGTTGGAGCGGTTATGGTCATGAACCTCTTTGGTCCCATCCAGGCTCAGACTCAACTGGAAACAGGGATGCCCCAAAAACCACTCCTTCATGGCTTCGGTCAAAACAGTGCCATTGGTCCCCAGAGACATCCTGTATCTTTTTTTCCACGTCCGCGAGTGACAATACTCAAAAACCTTTTTGATCAAGTCAAACTCAAGGAGCGGTTCTCCCCCGCAGAAATCAATGCTCACCGTTGCTGGGCCTTCTTCGCGGTCCAGATATGTATCGATTGCCTGCCGGGCAACGTCGAAGCTCATCTTTTTCGGGCGCTTATTCGGTTCAAAACAGTAGATGCATCGAAGATTGCAATCTTCGGTTACCAGAAAGGTTAAATTAAACTCAATCTCATCGTTTCCACGATTCCGCCGGACAATCTCATTGATGACGCCATATGCGTGTTCCATGGTTCTGTCCCTACCGTCCAGCCTTGATCGGCCCAAGACATCCGCCGGTGCAGCCACCCATGCACGTTCCGGTGCAGCCCGTGCACTGGTTCTGACACCCTCCCATGCATCCGCCGCCGCAACTGTTGAAACAGCCGTCTTTGCAACCACCCATACAGGCGCCGCCGCAACTGTTCAGACAGCCACCGGAGCACCCGCCGTAGCATGAATCCTTGCACCCTCCCTTGCATCCGGAGCAGTCCCCGGGAATAGGCGGCACGGGAATGGGGATATTTCCCAGGCCCCGATGCTCCAGAAAGGTATTTTCAAGCTGCGCCATGATGGAGGTAATACGCTTGCGATCACCGGCGCCCAGACGGAGTGTCTCTTCGGATGCGCTCCCCAACCGGTCGATGAGGTACACAGCATCGTCGGAGCTCAATCCGGACGTTGCCTGTGTTCCGGACTTCGAACCTTGTATTTTCTTCTTGTTCTTCTCAATAACCGTATTGATTTTCTTGAGATCCTCTTCAAACGCTTTGTGGGCGATTCCCCATTCATCCTTGAGTTGTTCGCGTTTTTCAAGCAAATGGGCGATTTCCTCGTCCAGCAGATTCAATTTCGCCGCAATCATCTCGCTTTTTGTGCCCAGGGCGTGAAAAGCCTTCACCCCCATTTCCCGCTGCACAAAACATGAGTCCAACAAGCTCCCCTCATTTTTTTTCGCCATTGCCGCCCCCCTGTAAGAATATTTTGTTAGGCTGAAAATATATTATTCCACTGAAATAATAAAAAATTATTCCGGCCCATGTCAAACAATACGTGCACTGGGTCACCATGCCCCTCGCCGGAGAAAAACATCGTCGACCCGGGGCAGCAAAAGAACGGAACCAGTTGACTCCCTGCCCCCTTTTTCCCTAGAGTAAGGAGAGCATCCGTTTTTTGCTTGCCAGCTTGCCTCTTTGGCTGGCCGCAAAGAATAACCCGCTCGAAAACCATCGAGGGAGAAAGCTCTTGCCGCGTCCCATCCCACCAAAAAACCATCTCAAGCAGTTCGAGGCCATCCGCCGGGAACTGAAAAAAACCGTTCTCGACCAGGACGATGCCATCGACGAGGTGGTGGATGCCTTCATCCATATGGCCTTCCTCCCGCCCAAGGAAGCTCCGCCAAAGGCGATTTTCACCTTCCTCGGGGCACCGGGCGTGGGCAAGATCTATCTGGCCCGGGTGCTCTGCTCCATGCTCAAAGAGCATGGGGGGTTCAAACATTTTGATCTCGAACGGTACAGCGAAGCGGAAAACGCCGACCAGCTCCTCGCCCCCCAGGTGGTGGGCGAGGAGATCAAGGAAGGCGAACTGATCCGCTTTCTCCGCGCAACCCCCCGCGCCATCATCCTCTTTGAATCCATCGAAATGGCGAGCAATCAGTTGCAGATGGCGCTGCTCGACCTGATCAGCAAGGAGGATCCGGACAACGGCATCAACTGCCGGGAGGTCATCTTCATCTTCACCTCCACCCTGAGCAGCGTCCTTTACCAGAGCAAGGAGTTTCAGGCCGCCTTCCGGCGCAGCAAGGCCAGGGCCCAGGGGTTGATCATGGAGACAATCGCCAAGGAAAAGAAGGTGGCAGGCGAGGTGATTCAGGAGGCGATCACCCCGAAGCTCCTCTCCACCCTGGCCCAGAACTATATCATCCTCTTCAACCGTTTGGGCATCAATGCCATGGTCCGCATTGGCACTGATTCCCTGCTGCAACTGGCCGGCCACTTCCGGCAAAAAGGCATTGAGCTTGAATTCCCGGAGCTTACGGATCTGGTCACCCTACTGGTGCTCGCCCTGGGTCCGGCGATTACCGCCAAAAAGGTGAAGCAGAAGCTGCCCGACGAGGTGCTTTTCAAGATCACCCGGTTTCTGCGACATTTGCCAGCCGCACCGGCCCGAATTGCCTTCAAGGTAACGAAAAAGGCCGAGGCCTCGCTGCACAAGCTTTCGGAGGCAGGCGAACAGCTCCTGCCCCAGATATACAAGAACAACCAAACCGTGGAGCTGACCTGGAAGGAGTACCAGCTTGGAGAAAAACTCATCTTCAGCCTGGACAAGGCGGAAACCCGCGCCCTGCCGGTCAGCAAGGGGTTGTTGCGCAGCGAACGACCGGCCGTCGAATTCTCCGAGATCGGCTTTGAAAATATTGCCGGCAACCGCCAGACCAAAACCACCCTGAAGCAGATCATCACCACCCTGAAAAAACCCGAGCTGGTGAAAAAATTTTCCATCAGCATGCCCAAGGGCATGTTGCTCCATGGACCGCCGGGGGTGGGAAAAACCTTGCTGGGCAAAGCCTTTGCCCGGGAGGCCGGCCGGCCCTATATCCATGTTTCCCGCACCGAGCTGTTTGACTCGGAATACATCCGCCTGGTCTATCTCAAAGCGCGGGAATACGCCCCCAGTATCGTTTTCCTGGACGGCATTGATGTCAAGGGCTTGATGGAAGGAGTGCTGACCAGCGTGCCTTCCGACCAAATCGCCCTTGAAATCGACGCCCTTTCCGACGACCCGGAGGAATCGGTGTTCACCGTGGTCACGGCGGTAAGCCGAGAGGAGGTGCCGCCGCTGCTCATCGAACCTGACCGCATCGACACCTTTGTCGAAGCGCCGGAGCTTGACCGGGAGGCGCGGCGCTTCTTCGTCGAGCAGATTTTGAAAAAGCCCAATAACGGCAAAATCGATGTGGACAAGGTGGTGCGCTACATCTCGGGAATGAACGGCTACGAATTGCAGCGCATCGGCAAGGAAGCCTCCCTTCACGCCATCCGCCACGGCCTGAAGTGCATCAGCGAAGAGATCCTCATCGAGCAGATCAACATCATCAAGTACGGCTCCAGGCTTGAAAAAACGCATATCCGCAACCTGGAGGAAGACCTGCGCCTGACCGCCTTCCACGAGGCCGGGCATGCGGTGCTCTCCTGCCTGCTGCTGCCGAACACCAAAATCGAGCAGGTGACCATTGCCCCGCGCCTGCGGGTTCTGGGCTTTATTTCTTACAGCTTCGAGGATTTTCCCAGCAACCTCTCGAAAGAAGAGATGTTCAACAACATCTGCGTGCTCATGGCCGGAAGAACGGCGAGCATGAAAAAATTCGGGGCCAAGGGCATGGACACCGGCGCGGCCGGCGATCTTGAGGAGGCGACGCACCAGGCCTACACCGCCATCGCCAACCTGGGCATGGACGAGGAGTTGGGTTTCGTCCATGCCGACACCCTGAGCCGCAACGTGAACAAAGACTTTTTTCGGGAGGTGGTGGAGCGCCAGGTCCGCCTCTGGATCGATAAGGCCACGCGAAAGGCCGGGGAAATGGTGGAGGCCCACTGGCAGCAGATAGAGACCCTGGCAAACATCCTGATCCGACAGGAGATCGTCGATGGCGGGGAGCTTGAAAGGATCATGCAGAAGAAAATGGGCGCGAAGTAGGATAACCGTGTAATTTTTCCTGTTTTTCAAAAGGATACAGAACCATGCACCGCATTCTTGTCACAGGCGCAACGGGTCAGATCGGTTCGGAACTGGTGCCCGCCTTGCGCGCACGGTATGGCGCGGCCAATGTCGTCGCCGCGGGCCACAAGAAAACCCCGATGCCGGAACTGCGCGAGGCCGGTCCCTATGCAACCCTGGACATCCTTGAGCGCGGTGCGCTTGCTGCCCTGGTCGAGCTGGAACGGATCGACACCATCTACCACCTGGCCGCCCTGCTCTCCGCCAAGGCCGAGACGGATCCCCAGCTCGCCTGGGAGATCAACATGGGCGGGCTGGTCAATGTGCTGGAGGTGGCCCGCCTCGGCAACTGCGCGGTCTTTCACCCCAGCTCCATCGGGGTCTTCGGCCCCTCCACCCCGCCCGACCGACCCCCCCAGGTGACCATCCAGCGCCCCAACACCATGTACGGGGTAACCAAGGTGAGCGGCGAGCTGCTCTGCGACTACTATCACCGCCGTTACGGCCTGGACACCAGGGGCATCCGCTTTCCCGGCCTTATCTCCCACAAAACCGCGCCCGGCGGCGGCACCACCGATTATGCGGTGGAGATCTTTTCCGCCGCCATCAAGTACAAGCAATACACCTGCTTCCTGCGGCCGGGAACCTCATTGGACATGATGTACATGCCAGACGCCATCCGGGCGGCCATGGAGATCATGGAGGCCAAACCGGAAAAGCTCCACCATCGCAACGCCTACAACCTTACGGCCATGAGCTTTGCCCCGGAAAAGCTGGCTGCGGAAATCGCCCGTCACATCCCGGACTTTATTATGCTTTATCAGCCGGACCCGATCCGCCAGGCCATTGCCGACTCCTGGCCCAACAGCCTGGACGACAGCGCCGCCCGTGCGGACTGGGGCTGGCAGCCGCGATACACCCTTGCCGAAATGACCAGGGAAATGCTGGCCGCCCTCTCCGGTTCAGGAGCCAGCCATGAGCCTTGACAAGATTCGCCCGCTATTCACCGCCACCCTTGCCACCCTGGATAAGCAGGCTACCCGCAAGGGCAGCGAGCGGGTGCTCGTTGCCATCATCCCGGCACAATCGGGCTTGGGCCCCCGCTGCCTCCTGGCCGGTTATGGAGAGCGGGCGTTTCTGCGGATGAACTCCAACTCCTACCTGGGGCTCTCCCAGCACCCGGCAGTACTTTGGGCGGCGGAGGAGGCGGCACGGCGTTTCGGCGCAGGCCCCGGGGCGGTGCGCTTTATCAGCGGCACCTGCCTGGCGCACACGGAACTGGAAGAAAAGCTGGCTCGCTTCCACGGCCGCGGGGCAGGGATGCTCATGAGCTCCGCCTATGCCACGGTGATGGGGGCGCTGCCCCGGCTGGTCACGGAAGAAACCGTGGTTATCAGCGATGCGTTGAACCACAACTGCATCATCAATGGTATCCGCTTGGCGCAGCCCGCTGCCAAGGCGATATACCGCCATCTGGACCTGGAGGATCTTGCGGCACGGCTGGAGGAATTCCGGGGGAAGGCAAGACGGGCTGTGGTGGTTACCGACGGGGTCTTCAGCATGCGGGGCGACCACGCGCCGCTGGCCGATTTGAGCGCGCTCTGCTCCCGTTTTGAAAACGATTTTCCCGAGGGGGTCATCACCATGGCCGACGACTCCCACGGTGTCGGCGCCTTTGGCCAAAGCGGCCGGGGCACCGAGGAGCACACCCATGGCCGGGTGGATGTCCTGATCGGCACTCTGGGCAAGGGTTTCGGCGTCAACGGCGGCTATGTGGTGGGGGATGCGCTCTTCATCGACTACCTGCGGGAAACCACGCCCTTCTATATCTACTCAAACCCCATCACCCCGGCGGAGGCCGCAGCAGCAGGCAAGGCGCTGGACATCGTCGACAGCGGCGAAGGTTCGCTCCTGCTTAAAAAATTGCGTACCCTCAGAACATTTCTTGCCGACGGCCTACACGCCTTGGGCTACGAGAGCATTGCCGGGGCCCACCCCATTGTGCCGCTCCTGGTCCGCGACACCGCCAAGACCGCGAGCCTGGCGGCACACCTCTTCAACCACGGCATCCTTGCCACCGGCCTCAACTACCCGGTGGTTCCCAAGGGCGACGAAGAGATCCGTTTCCAGCTCAACGCCGGCCACACCCAACAGGATATCGAGTTTCTCCTGAAGGCGCTGCAATCCTTCCGCGAGCACACAGAACCCAAGGACAAAATCCCGCTCACCCCTTGATCACCGCCAAAGGGCGCAACTCCTCCAGCACCTCCACCAGATCCAACTGGTTGTCGATGACCTCGTCGATGTCCTTATAGGCGCCGGCCGCCTCTTCCAGGTCGCTGACCGAACGGACGGCATGGATAATCCCCTGCTCGTCCAGCCTTTTTTTTTCCTGGTCCAGATCCAGCTGCCGCTGCGCCTGCTTGCGCCCCATTTTTCTGCCCGCACCGTGGGCGCACGACTCGAAGCTTTCCTTGTTGCCCCTGCCCCGCACGATATAACTGGGGGTGCCCTGAGAGCCCGGGACAATGCCGATCTCCCCGGCCTGGGCCCGGGTCGCACCCTTGCGATGGACTATGACATTTTTGCCGAAATGCTCCTCCATGGCCGCGTAATTATGGGCGATATTGATCATCGGCTCAAAGGATACCGGTTGCACCACGGAGAGGATGGCATCCTTGACCCGCTCCATCATCATCTTCCTGTTGGCATAGGCGAACTCGACGCAGAAGCGCATCTCATGCAAATAGATCTGCCCGGCCGGGCTGTTGATGGGCAAGAAGGCCAATTGCCAGTTGGGCGGGATCCTGGAGCCCCACTTCCTGTTCAGCTCCATGGCTAACCGGTTGTAATAGTTGGCAACCTTAAAGCCGAGGTTGCGGCTGCCGGAATGCACCATCAGCCAGACATGGCCGTCATTGCCCTTCTGGATCTCGATGAAATGGTTGCCGCCGCCCAGGGTGCCGAGCTGGGTGAGGGCGCTGCTGTATTCCCGGGCAATAACCGTCAGTTGCTCCAGGGGAATCTCGGACTTGGGCATGAGCCTGCGATCCTGCCCCCTGTCATGATGCTTGAAGCCAAGGGGGATGGTCCGTCTGATCTCGGTCAGGACCGCCTTGAGCTTATACGCGGATAGACCGGTGAGGGAGGTGCGCACGGCGCACATGCCGCAGCCGATATCAACACCGACCGCATTGGGGATAACCATCTCTTCCGAGGCCATGACCCCGCCGATGGGCATGCCATACCCCTGATGGGCATCGGGCATAACGGCGACATGCCTGAAAACAAAAGGCAGATTGGCAAGATTCTTGACCTGGGCCATGGCTCCGGAGTCCATGTCGTCGAGCCAGAGCTTGATCGCGGTTTTTTCGGAAGTAATGACCTTTTTCATTGTTCCGCCCTCCTGTTTTGGCCGCAAAACGACGTCATGACCAATTCGCCTTGCATGCCGCGCCCCCTGTTGCTCCTCATACTGTAGTAGTCAGAGCGCACATCCGCAAAGCGAAATAAACGAGCCGATCGGAATAAGGAGATATCGTCTGCATATCAAGCCTCTTGCAAAAAGAGGAAAAGCCCCTTCTGCAGACTCAGGGTGAACGGTAACCCTCTTGAAATCATAAGGGAGCCTTGAAAAATTCAAGGCTCCTGTGCGGGGCAAGGACGCCCCGTCATTTTCAGCCACTTACGTTGCTGAAAATGTGAGCAAAGCCAAAACTTGTTTTGGTTTTGCGGCTTGAAAAATCAACAGGGAGTTGATTTTTCAAGGTTCCCATAATAGTTTCTTCTTCCGTTCATGCTGATCCCTTCGACACGCTCAAAAGAGCCCTGTCGAAGCACAATAAACCATTTTGCTAGGGCCTCTATCATTCGATTATTCTTTTCTTTTCCGAAGAAAGCCCCGGGGAAAGATGCTTTCTCCCGGTCAAACTCCCTGGTGCAACGCCCTTGACCAAAAGGGGGAAGAACCAGTATAATAGTTTTCAAATTTCAACATCTTTTCCCGAGAGAGAGGTAACTCCATGCTCGACCAGGATGAACAATCCCTGCATTCTCGGTTCACCGATTTTGAAAAATTCTGCCGGAAAAAGGGTCTTAAAATGACCCACCAGCGGCTGGAAATCTATCGCGAATTGCTCACTTCCAGCGATCACCCCACCGTTGAAGCTCTTTTCCTGCGAGTGCGGAAACGCATCCCCACCATCTCTCTGGATACCGTCTACCGGACCCTTGCCTTGCTGGAAGAAGCCGGAATGACCAACCGCATCCAAACCTCAGAAGGGCTCACCCGGTTTGAATCGGACTACGGCGTCCACCACCATCTGACCTGCAAAAAATGCCAGAAAATCGAGGACTTCATATGGGAATCCTTTGACACTATGCTCCTGCCCCCGGAATTGGAAGCATGGGGCACTATCCAGACGCGGAATATCGTGGCCGAAGGAATCTGCAAAGATTGCCTCAAAAAAGAAAAAAAATAATAAAGTGATTTTTTTGTTGCCTTTAATAAGAATAATTCTTAAATAGTATTATAACATAACAATTCCCTTCAAGGCTTGCTTTCCTTGGAATTGATAAGGTAGTAACTCTGTTTATAATTAATAGGTAACTCCAGTGTACCAAGAGAGGCGCAGATGAACAAGACGATGAAAAATCTCAAGGAGGCGTTTGCCGGAGAGTCCATGGCAAACCGGAAGTATCTGGCCTTTGCCCGACAGGCGGAAAAAGAGGGGCACTCCCAGGTTGCCAGGCTTTTCCGCGCGGCGGCTGAGGCGGAGACAATCCATGCCCACAACCACCTGCGGGCCATGGGCGGCATCAAGAGCACGGCGGAAAATCTTAAGGAAGCCATTGCCGGCGAGGAGTACGAATTCACCGACATGTATCCGCCCATGATTGAGGATGCCAAGGCAGAGGGCAATAAGGCAGCCGAGCAGGTGCTTTCCTATGCCAATGCTGTGGAGAAAACCCACGGAGCACTGTACCGGAAGGCCCTGGAAAACCTCGGGTCCCTCGCGGAGGTGGACTACCATGTCTGCTCTGTCTGCGGCCATACCTGCGAAAACGAGCCGCCGGAAAAGTGCCCCGTCTGCGGGGCACTTGCCAATGCCTTTTTCAAGGTCGACTGAGCCTGACATCTGGTCATGCACAAAAATCCCAGCCAAGCCGTGCAACACCTTTGTTAGCTGTGAAACCTTCAACCTCAAAGGAGAACAAAGATGAGCGAAAACAGCAAGTGCCCCGTAACAGGCAGAACCAGCAAACAAGTAGCAGGCGGCGGCACCTCCAACCGTGATTGGTGGCCGAACCAGTTGAACCTGCATATCCTGCATCAGCATTCCGCCAAGTCCAATCCCCTGGGCGAGGATTTCAACTACGCAAAAGAATTCAAGAAGCTCAACCTGAAGGCCCTGAAAAAGGACCTCCGCGCACTGATGACCGATTCGCAGGAGTGGTGGCCGGCCGATTGGGGGCATTACGGCGGCTTATTTATCCGGATGGCGTGGCACAGCGCCGGCACCTACCGCATGGGCGACGGCCGCGGCGGGGCCGGGTCCGGCTCTCAGCGCCTCGCGCCGCTCAACAGCTGGCCGGATAACGTCAATCTCGATAAGGCGCGCCGTCTGCTCTGGCCGATCAAGCAGAAATACGGCAACAAGATCTCCTGGGCCGATCTGATGATCCTCACCGGCAACTGCGCCCTGGAATCCATGGGGTTCAAGACCTTCGGTTTCTGCGGCGGACGCGAGGACGTCTGGGAGCCGGAAGAGGATATCTACTGGGGCAGCGAGGACACCTGGCTCGGCGACAAGCGCTACTCCGGCGATCGGGATCTGGAAAACCCCTTAGCGGCCGTGCAGATGGGCCTCATCTACGTGAACCCGGAAGGGCCCAACGGCAAGCCTGACCCGGTCGCATCGGGCCATGACGTGCGCACCACCTTCGCGCGCATGGCCATGAACGACGAAGAAACCGTCGCCCTGGTGGCCGGCGGCCATACCTTCGGCAAATGCCACGGCGCCGGCCCTGCCTCGCATGTGGGGCCGGAGCCTGAAGGCGCTCCCCTTGAACAACAGGGGCTGGGCTGGAAGAGCAGCTTCGGCAGCGGCAAGGGCGGCGATACGATCAGCAGCGGCATCGAGGGCGCCTGGAAGCCCAACCCGACCACCTGGGACATGGGCTATCTGAAGGTGCTGCTCAAATACGACTGGGAACTGGTCAAGAGCCCGGCAGGCGCGCATCAGTGGCTGGCCAAGAACGTGGCCGAAGAGGACATGGTGGCTGATGCCCACGACTCGAAAAAGAAGCACCGGCCAATGATGACCACGGCGGATCTCTCGCTGAAGTTCGACCCGATCTACGCGCCCATCGCACGGCGTTACCTGGACAACCCCAAGGAGTTCGCGGATGCCTTTGCCCGGGCGTGGTTCAAGCTGACCCACCGCGACATGGGCCCCCGCTCGCGCTATCTCGGCCCGGAGGTTCCGGCGGAGGAGCTGATCTGGCAAGACCCGGTGCCCTCAGCCGATCATCCGCTGATCACCGCCAAGGACATTGCCGATCTCAAGGGTAAGATTCTTGCCTCGGGCCTATCCATCTCCCAACTGGTCTCCACCGCCTGGGCGTCGGCCTCCACCTTCCGTGGTTCCGACAAGCGCGGCGGCGCCAACGGGGCGCGCATTCGCCTTGCCCCGCAGAAGGATTGGGAGGTCAACCAGCCCAAGCAACTGTCCAAGGTGCTCGCAACCCTGGAGTCCATCCAGAAGAAATTCAACAGCGCGCAGTCCGGCAAGAAAAGGGTCTCGCTTGCCGACCTGATTGTTCTGGGCGGTTGCGCCGCAATCGAGCAGGCTGCAAAGAAGGCTGGCCACAAGGTTGTCGTTCCCTTCACGCCTGGGCGCACGGATGCCTCGCAGGAGCAGACCGATGCGAAGTCCTTCAGTGTGCTTGAGCCGAAAGCAGATGGGTTCCGCAACTACCTCAAAAGCAAATACGCCGTAACGGCGGAGGAACTGTTGGTTGATCGGGCGCAACTGCTGACCCTGACCGCGCCTGAGATGACAGTGCTCGTCGGCGGGATGCGCGCCTTGAATGCCAACTTCGGGCAGGCAAAGCACGGCGTCTTCACCAAGCGACCAGAGACCCTTACCAATGATTTCTTTGTGAATCTGCTCGACATGTCCACGACCTGGAAACCAGCCCCGGCAGACGAAAACATCTTCGAGGGGCGCGATCGCGTCAGCGGCAAAGTCAAGTGGACCGGCAGCCGCGTGGACCTGGTTTTCGGCGCCAACTCCCAGCTGCGCGCCCTGGCCGAAGTCTATGCGCAGGGCGATGCAGAGAAGAAGTTCGTCCGCGATTTTGTCGCAGCCTGGGACAAGGTCATGAACCTGGACCGCTTCGACCTTGTTTGACGGATTTTACCAGGACCCTGATCCACGCCTCACAGCCCGCGTCAGGATAATATCCTGGCGCGGGCGACGGGACAGCGGTCGGAATGCCTGAAACCCCATTTATTCAAACACAATTCAAGAAAAAGGAAAAGCACCATGGCGAAACTACCGGGCTCACAGACTGAAAAAAACATCCTCACCGCCTTTGCCGGAGAATCCCAAGCGCGCAACCGCTACACCTACTTTGCCTCCAAGGCAAAAAAGGACGGCTTTGTGCAGATTGCCGACATCTTTGAGGAGACTGCCAACCAGGAAAAGGAGCACGCCAAGCGGCTCTTCAAGATGCTGCAGGGCGGCGAGGTGATGATCACCGCCGCTTTCCCCGCAGGGATGATCGGGGCCACCCCGGACAATCTGAAGGAAGCGGCGGCCGGAGAAAAACATGAATACTCCATCATGTATCCCGGTTTTGCCACCGTGGCCAGGGACGAGGGCTTCATCGAAATCGCCGATGTCTTCATGGCCATTGCCGTGGCGGAAAAACAACACGAAAAACGCTATCTGGAACTGGCCGCCAACATTCTAGGAGGACGGGTTTTCAAACGGGACACCCCGGTTGCCTGGCGCTGCCGGAACTGCGGCTATCTGCACCATGGCACCGAGGCGATAGCCGAATGCCCCGCCTGCGCCCATGCCCAAGCGCACTTCGAACTGCTCTGCGAAAACTGGTAAAAATGAGGCGTTGGCGATGATGAGTTCCGCCCATTTGGGCGCCACCCTGATCGGCCCTGAAGTTGATCTGGTGACAACTTTTTTGAAGAGCGCCACCGGCAAAAAGGAACTGGTTATGCATCCCGTGCTGCCAACCCCCACGGGCAGCACCCCGCAGCCTTGGTTGCTGTAGGGCCTCTGGGAGAGGCTCCTGCTTCAGGCAGATTCCTCTCCCCTTTTTTTGCCACAGGGTACGGCTTCGCCAACGTTCATCAACCCGGATTTTCATGGCATCGAAGGGAGACTTGGCATTAGCCGGAGTGCGGGAAAGATACCGGTTAGCCCATGCGAAACAAGCGTTTTTTTGACGCTTTCCGCACAAGCGCGGAACCACAACCCTCCGGAAAACAGTCTCTGGAGGCATTGACAGCAACAGTTGTGAGCACCCACAAGGAGCTGGGATGGGAAAACATCTGGTTCTCATCGGCGGCGGCCATGCCCATATGATGACCCTGGCCAGCCTCCGCCGATTCACAGCCAAGGGACACGAGGTGACAGTGATCGGCCCGTCGCCTTATCATTATTACTCGGGCATGGGCCCCGGCATGCTGGCCGGAATGTACCGGCCGGAAGAAATCCGTTTCGCCACCCGCCGGGTTGTGGAAGGACAGGGAGCAGCCTTTGTGCTCGGCAAGGCGGAGCGCATCGACCCGTTGACAAAAACCGTGCACCTTGAGAACGGCGGCACAATCCCCTACGACGTGCTCTCCTGCAATGCCGGCAGTTTCGTGCCCCATTCCATGCCAGGGGCGGAAACATTTCGCGACCTCTTTCCGGTCAAGCCCATCGAGAAACTTATGGCAGCCCGGCACCGGCTTCTGGAGCTGGCGGCCGGTAAAGCCATCCGCCTTGCAGTGATCGGTGGCGGCCCTTCCGCGCTGGAGATTGCGGGAGGCGCATGGCGGCTGCTCCATGATGCCGGAATGGCGGCTCCAGCCATCACCGTTTTTGCCGGAAAACGATTCATGGGCAGGCTGCCGGAACCGGTGCGAATACGGGCCTATCACTCCTTAGCCCGTCGTGGCATTGAAGTTCTCGAGGGGGCCTATGTTCGGGAACTGGGCAAGGGCAGCGTGGTCCTTGATACCGGCGCCGAACATCCGGCGGATTTTACTTTCATGGCCTTGGGCATCCAGCCCTCTCCGCTCTTCACCGATTCGGGACTGCCGGTAGGTCCGGACGGCGGATTGTTGGTCAACGAGTATTTACACTGCCCGAAGCACCCTGAAATTTTCGGGGGCGGCGACTGCATCCATTTCGCGCCGCAACCACTTGACAAGGTCGGAGTGTATGCCGTACGCCAGAACCCGATGCTCTGCCACAACCTGCTGGCCACCCTCCAAGGCGACAAACTCCGGCGCTTTTCTCCGGGCGGCGACTATCTCCTCATCTACAACCTGGGCGACGGCACCGGCATCTTGCGCAAGCGGGGGCTGATTCTCTCCGGGCGACCGGCATTCTGGCTCAAGGATTATATTGATCGCCGCTTCATGCGACGATTTCAAGCGCTGGAATAAACAAACCCATGCACATGCAGAACCATGGCGAGCCAGGCATTGAAACGCCACTCTTGCCATAGCGCGTGATCTTTGACCGCCCCGCTCATCCCAACGATCGCCCTCCCTCGGCAGCCCCCCCCTTCCCTTTGCCAAAAAAGTTTGCTTTTGGATATTTCAGTTTTCTTGTGCTACCATGGAGAAAACAAGGGAAGTAATGGGTCAGTAATGGGGGTCAGGCTTGATATTTTGATATTTGCGCTTTGAAAGTCAAAATCTGAAGCCTGACCCCTTACGGTGCAGGTCCATCTCGTGTCGCTTATTAAAGCATCATTGATTGCAGGAGAAGAAGAAAAATGCCCACCATCGGAAAATATCTGCAGATCGGCGCCTTTTTTGCTCTTTGCCCCCTTGTTGCCGGACAGCACAGCCAGGCCGCGCCACCGGTCGCCATTGACCTCCCGCCGGTGAGCCCAGCCCCGGCCACCCTCAGCAAACCGATTTCCCCGCAGATAGAACGCCTGGATGCCCTAGGCCCCCTGCCGGCGCCGGAGTTCGGCTTCACTATCAGCAACACGGAATATCTGGGCCAGGGCCGGTTCCGGGTGAGTGTGGACAACACCGGCAATTACACCATCCAAGGCAACCGGTTGCAGGTCAACGGGCTCTATTTTTGCAACTTTGAAAAGGACAACACGTGGAATTAAAAAATATTCTCATCACCGGCGCCGCCGGTTTTATCGGTTTTCATCTCTGCCAGAAACTCCTCGCACGTTCACTGAATGTGGTCGGGATTGACAATCTGAACGATTATTATGACCCGGAGCTGAAACGAGCCCGCTTGGCGATCCTGAAAGCATCTCCGTTTTTCAAACATGTTGACCTTGATATCGCTGATCGCCAGGGGATGAGTGACCTCTTTGCTGCCACCCAATTTGATGCGGTTGTCAATTTGGCTGCTCAGGCCGGGGTGCGGTATTCTTTGGAAAATCCGCATTCCTATGTGGATACCAACCTGGTCGGCTTTGTCAATGTCCTGGAGGGGTGTCGTCATTCCGGGGTCCGGCACCTGGTTTTTGCCTCTTCGAGTTCGGTCTACGGGGCAAATGTTGTTCTTCCTTTTTCGACGCATCAGAATGTGGATCATCCTGTTTCTCTGTATGCTGCAAGCAAGAAAGCCAATGAATTGATGGCCCATAGCTACAGCCATTTGTTCGGGTTGCCGACGACCGGTCTCCGGTTTTTTACCGTGTACGGCCCGTGGGGACGACCCGACATGGCGCTGTTCCTTTTTGCCAAAGGAATTATCGAGGACCGTCCCATCGATGTTTTCAACCATGGCAAGATGCAGCGCGACTTTACCTATATCGATGATATTGTGGAGGGAGTATGCCGGGTCATTGATCTGCCCCCTGTTGCCAATCCCGCCTGGGACCGGGAAAACCCTGATCCCGGCACCAGCTATTGCCCCTATCGGATTTACAATATCGGCAATAATCAAAAAGTGGATTTAATGCGATACATAGAGGTGCTGGAGGATTGTCTCGGCAAAAAGGCGAAGAAGAATTTTTTGCCCATGCAGCCGGGAGATGTTCCCGCCACTTTTGCAGATGTGGAAGACTTGAGCCGTGATGTCGGTTTTAAGCCAAATACTCCCATTGAACAGGGCATTCGGTCTTTTGTGGATTGGTACCGGGATTATTATCGGGTTTAAGAGGTGAGAGTTCTTTCGGCCCTGGTTGCGAATCGTTTGTCTTGGGGATGAGCAGGATATGAATATAGCCATAATTGGCGCGGGATATGTTGGTTTGGTGACTGGAGCCTGTCTGTCTGAATTCGGCCATCAGGTCATCTGCATGGATAAGGATCCCGCGAAGATATCGATGCTGCAGGATTGTCGGATACCCATCTACGAGCCAGGTCTTGAAGCCTTGGTCGCGAAGAATGTTAAAGGAGGAAGGCTGTGTTTTACTACTGACCTGCGTTTCGCCATGGCTGAGGCGCAGGCGGTGTTTATCGCGGTCGGCACCCCTTCGCAACGACGGGGGAACGGTTATGCTGACCTTTCCTACATCTATGATGCGGCCCGGGAGATTGCCGCTTGTATCAGAAAATATACAGTTGTGATCGATAAAAGTACAGTTCCGGTGGGCACAGGCAGACAGGTTGCGCGGATCATCAAGGAAAGCAATCCGGAGGCGGATTTCGATGTGGTATCCAATCCGGAATTTTTGCGGGAAGGGGCTGCGATCAATGATTTTATGCGGCCGGATAGGGTCGTGCTTGGCACGGACAGTGAGCGGGCAACGAAGGTACTCAAGGAAATTTATAATCCGTTATATCTTAATTCCACGCCGTTTGTGGTTGCCAGTATTGAGACGGCTGAACTCATTAAGTATGCCGCCAATGCCTTTTTGGCGATGAAGATAAGTTTTATAAATGAAATGGCCAACTTATGCGAGTCTGTGGGGGCGGATGTAATTTCCTTGGCCAAAGCGGTCGGGTTGGATGGGAGAATCGGGAGCAAATTTCTGCATCCGGGCCCTGGCTACGGTGGCTCCTGCTTTCCTAAAGATACCCTGGCTCTGTTGCGGATCGCCCAGGAGCATGGGAGCGCATTGAGGTTGGTTGAAGCTGTCGTGGAAGTGAATTCCGCCCAGAAGGGGAAAATGATAAAAAAAATCCGGGATGCCCTGGGCGGATCGGAAGCGGGTAAAACCATTGGTGTACTGGGTATAACCTTTAAGCCGGAAACCGATGATTTGCGCGAGGCGCCAGCGCTTACGATTCTGCCGGCCCTTCATGGAAAAGGCGCCAGGCTACAGGTGCATGATCCTCAAGGAATGGAGGAGGCCGCAAGAATTTTACCTGACTATAACTATGTCGTAGATGCCTATGCCGCCTGCGCAGGAGCGGATGCCGTGATTCTGCTCACGGAATGGAATCAATACCGGGCGTTGGACATGGAAAGACTGAGGACCGTCATGAAAACGCCGCTCTTTATTGATTTGCGAAATGTGTACGACCCGGAGAAGATGCGAGAGGCTGGTTTTGTATATGTTGGAGTTGGGCGGAAGGTAAGCCTGTGAACGGTAGAATCCTGTGGGAGAGTTCAGGGGACATCCATGATAAGTAAAGTCAAGGGGAAAACGGAGATTTCCCGCAACCCTCGCGGAGTACTCCGGCGGCTTTATCTACCTCACGAACCCTTCAACCTTTCCGACCTTTTTTCTCTGTTCTTGTGGTCCGCCGATCA
>JAHJRQ010000022.1 GCA_018830485.1 Pseudomonadota bacterium
TCCCTGAGAGAATTCTTAAATCAATCGATTATTATGCAAAGAAACATGGAGAAACCCGCTCAGGCCTTTTGACGCAAGCAGTTACTGAATACATGGCATCACATCAATGAAATGAAAGAATGGCGAACCAGGCGCTGCACATTGACCGCAAGGGGCGCGGGCTTATTGCCTGTTGCCCCTTTTTGTGTTTCCGGTGCTTGTTGCATAGTTGGTCATTAACTTGAGGCAAGTGAGCTTAACGTTCGCGTGAGGAGAAAATGACTGAATTGAAGCCCATCGGGACTATCCACAGCCCATTCAAGGAGCTGAACGGCTTGCCGATCCAGCCCGCTGGCGCAGCCGCCGCGAAGCGTGTTGTTCGCTTGAGGGCAAAGCGGACGGCGGCTCCTGCTGCTGATCTCGGCTCTGCCTTACTTCATCCGTGCCGGGTGAACCTGGGGTACGGCTTTGGGATCGACCTGGGCCGGACCCTGCTGCTGGGGCTGAGGCTGCGGCTGGGCCGGGGTTGGCGTCTTGCTCTGTTTTTCCGGATAGAGGCGCAGGCTTATCCTCCGGTTGCGGGGGTCAAAAGGGTTTTCCTTGATAATCGGTTCCGTGGCGGCATAACCGGAGACCCGACGGAGCCGGCTGGAAGGGATGCCGTTTTTTTCCACTTCGACCCGGGCGGCCGAGGCCCTGGCCGTGGAAAGCTCCCAGTTGCCGAATTCTCTGTTCGCGTAGCTCACGGCGTCGGTGTGGCCCTCGATTTCAACGCGGCTTGAGGTGCTCTTGATATTATCGCAGAGCACTTTGAGGATTTTTTGACCGCTTTCGGTCAGGGTCGTGCTGCCGAGAGGGAACATGGGGTTTCCTTCCTTGTCCATGATATCCACCTTGACCCCGCCTTCAACAACCTCGATGCGGACCTGATCCTTAAGGTCGGCGAGCCGCTGCTCGATCTCCTGTTCCAGCTTGTTTTTCATCTGTTCCAAACCAGCGGGACTTCCTTCGCCGTCTGTTTCTCCGGACGCGGAAGTTTGCGCGATGGTGATCTGGGCGGCGGGTTGTGCTTGTTCCATGGAGATGATTTCTTTGCCTCCGCCGGCGCCGCCCTCGGTAAAGAGGCTGTACTCCTGAAAATATCTGGCAAGCTCTTCCTTTTTCGTTGCGGGGGTCATGTTGACCAGCCACATGAGAAGGAAAAAGGCCATCATGCCGGTCATGAAGTCGGCAAAGGCCACCTTCCAACTGCCGCCGTGGTGGCCGCCGCCCTGGACCTTCTTGACCTTCTTGATGATTATGCTTTTGTCTTCCACTTCTTGATAGCCTCCTCAACCTCGGCAAAAGACGGGCGATCGTCTCCGGGGATCGCCCGTCTGCCAGCCTCAACGGCGAATTGGACCATGAAGCTGGTGGAATAAGCGGCGAGCAGCGAGGTCTTGATCACCCGCAGATAGGTCTCGCGTTCATGGGCATGATGCTCCAGCTTGGTTCCCATGGGCCCGACGAATCCGTAACAGGCAAGCACACCGAAGAAGGTGCCGACCAGGGCGGCGCCGATATGGTGGCCAAGAACCTCGGCGGATTCGTTGATATGTCCCATGGTGACAACAATGCCGAGAACCGCCGCGACGATACCCAGCCCGGGCAGGGCATCGCCGAGCCGGGTGACGCTGTGGGCGGGCAGCAGCCGCTCATGCTGGTTGGCCTCCAGGTCGATCTCCATGAGATTGTCCAGTTCGTAGGCCGGGTAATTGGCGCTGAGCATGGTGCGCACCGTGTCGCAGATGAATTCCGCCACCTCCCGATCCTTCATGATGTTGGCATACTTTTGAAAGAGCGGACTTTTTTCGTGGTCTTCGATGTCGGACTCAATGGCGACCAGCCCCTCTTTCTTGATCTTGAAAAAGACGGCGTTCATGAGCAGCAGCAGTTCCAGATAATGCGCCTTGTTCATGTGAGAATCGGAAAAGATGCCGCCGAGATGCCCGACAATGACCTTCAGCGCCTTGGCCGGCGAGGAAATGATCAGGGCGCCTATGGCGGCACCACCGATGATGATGTATTCGGCGGGTTGGAAAAGGATGTGGAAATTGCCTTTTGCCATGGCGTAGCCGGCGATGACCGACCCTAAAACAACTGCTATGCCGATGAGTGTGATCATATTGGGCGTTGTTTTCCTATGGAATGTCTATGGTCTTGATGGCATGGGGGCGGATCAGGATATCCCTTCCGAAAACCGGAAAGCTCAAGGCTCCAGCCAGCGTTGATTCATGAGTTGCTCTTTTTGTTTCCTAAGCGCATAGGTGGCGATGGCGTCCTGGATGGCTCCGTTTGTTGCGGTAAACTGGATGGCCACCTGATTGCCTCCTTCCGGGAGCGGGTTTACCCGCGCAACCGAACCGCCGACCACAACCCAGCAGGGCTGGTCCGTGGAGAGAAGCATGTGGACCTCCACGAGATCTCCGGACGCAAGGGTCTCGTGGGAGGTGAGTTTGATGCCGCTCGCACTGAGGCTGACCTCTCCAACCCGGGTTGTTTCCTGCGGTCTGGCGATAAGATGAAAATCGAGGAGGCTGTCCAGCTTGCTGTTGACCTGGAGGAGTAATTGAGTCAAGGCGGGTTTAAGGTTTTTCTCCTCGTTGTACCGTGACAGTTTGTAAAACTTGAACAGCAGATCAAGCTTGGTGTTGGCCTCAAGAAGCATCAGGGCAAAGGAGGCGTCTATTTCGTGGGGAAAAGGCTTCAGGCCTGCCCCGAGAGTGCCGGAGTCGGAAAGCGCCACTGGAATGACCCTGGGTACGGGCAGGACTCCATTGTCGATTTTTTGCACCGAGGTTGCCAGCAGATCATCGATCCGGAAATTTTCCCGGCGGTTCTGGTCGCTGGTGTTGGCAGGGGTGTCAGTTGGCATGCATTGAATCCTCTATGAAATACCGTACATCATACCCTGTTCCGGTGAATTTGGAATTATTTTTTGCGTTGGAAACAGGGTTGTTTGGTAAGGATTGCTGTGCCTCACAGGAAACACGAAAGCTTGAGCGAACCTTGCACAATTCGTCACGCCGGTGAAAGCCGATGTCCGGTTTTTTGAGAACCTCCCGAAAATACTGGACATCGGCTTTCGCCGGTATTACGGAAAACATATTCGCGACGATTTTTTCAAGGCTCCCTTAATGGACCGAACAGGAGATGCAGGGGTCGTACGCCCTGACCAGCATCTCCGCCAACAGCTCGATTTCCCGGTCCTGTTTGCCGGTTTTGGCATACTGGCCGGCCAGCGCCTCAATGTCGTGCAGGATGTTGGCATGGTTCTGGCTGGTGGGGATAACGCAATCCGCCTTGATCACCTTGCCGTCCTTGTCGAACTTATAATAATGGTAGAGGATGCCCCGGGGAACTTCCACCGCGCCGACCCCTTCCCCTTTTTTCGCTTTTACCGGTTGGCGCGGTTCCTGCCATGGGCTGCCCAGCAGCGTATCGATGAGCCGCACGGAATCAAGGACCACCTGGACGCACTCCACCAGTTGGGCCACATTGCACATGTACGGGTTATGGTTCACCGGGACAAGGCCGAGAAATTTGGAAATCTCCCGTGCGGTGGGGTGGAGCTTGGTAAAGTTGTTGTTCAGTCGGGCCAGGGCGCCCACGGCAAAGGAGGGCCGGGAGAGTTTGCTCAGCTTGGAGGTAAAGCCCTTTTGGCAATATTCATTGGTCATGGCCCGGTACTGGTGCTCTTTTTTCACGACCCCGTCCGTTGAAACCAACCCGCCGCCGATAAAGGGATAGTTGCTCTCGCCCTTGAGGGAGACGAATTCCGTTTCCCGGCTGAAGTCGGGGATGGCAAAGGTTTTAAACAGCTCCGCCGAAGCGAGCAGGTCGGGAACCGAGGCCATCAGCCGTTGGCGGATTTTTTCCATCTCGCTCTTTTCCGGCAGCATGGTGAAGCCGCCCACCACGGTGCGGGTCGGATGCAGCCGTCTGCCGCCGATGATGTCGCAGGCATCGTTGGCCAGCAGCTTGAGGCGCAGCGCCCGCTGCACCACGTCCGGATGGGTTTTGGCCAGGGGCAGCACGCTGCCCACGCCGAGGAAATCCGGGGCGGCAAGAAAATAGAGGTGCAGGATATGGCTCTGCAGGGTTTCCATGTGCTTGAGCAGGATTCTGAGATTTGCGGTCTGGGTCGTGGGGGTGATGCCAAAGGCGTTTTCCACGGCCCGGATGCTGGCCAGGGTGTGGCCGATGGAGCAGATGCCGCAGATCCGCCCGCAGATGTATGGCGCATTCTCCCAGTGTTTGCCCACCAGCATGGCTTCAAAAAACCGCGGGGTTTCGATGACCTCCCATTGCGCCTTTTTGACCACCCCGTTCTTGATGCTGATGTTGATGTTGCCGTGGCCTTCCACCCGGGTCAGGTGGTGGACATTGACCTCGCAGGAGAGCTTCATGATTTTTTCCTCCTGGCAGGGGATTTTTTGTCCTGAGTGGGGGCTGCCTGGGTGAAAGAGGCAAAGCCGCCAAAACACTCCAACCGGTCGAGGATGATTTCGCGGTCAAAACCGTAGGTATGCATGATTTCTTCCAGTCGTTTGAGATTTGCTCCTTCCGCCGGACCGCGGCAACCCCAGCAACCCCTGCGGTTGCTGGTACACCAGGAGTCGCAGCCCGCCCGGGTGACCGGGCCGAGGCAGGGCTCGCCGAGTTCGAACAGGCAGATGTTTTCGTTGGCCTTGCACTCCATGCACACCGGGTATTCCGGGTGATGCACTGCCTTGCCCACCACCAGATCGGTGACGATTCGCTCGACCTCTTCCTTCTTGATGGGGCAGCCGAAGATTTCAAGGTCCACCTGGACAAAATCCTTGAGCGGATGCACCTCCATGGTCTCGATGGGGAAGTCGCCGTACACCTCTTTTTTGACCCAATCCAGATCGCGGAAGCGGTTTTTGAGCTGGTTGACCCCGCCAAAGCAGGCGCAGGAGCCGAGGGCGACCAGGATCTTGGCGTTCTTGCGGATCTCGGTGAGCCGGGTGATTTCGTCCTTGCGGGTGACGCTGCCCTCGACAAAGGCGATGTCGTAGGTGTCACCGCGCTCGGTCATGCCTTCGCGGAAGTTGACGATCTCCACCAGATTGAGAAAATCCAGCAGGGTCGCCTCGTTGTTCAGAAGCTGCAACTGGCACCCCTCGCAGGAGCTGAGTTCGAAGAACCCGACCTTTGGCCGGGCAAGGGGGACACCGAGGTAGGAGAGTGGTTCGCTCATCTCAGATCGCCTCCTTGAGGTTCATCACCGACCAGTAGTCAAAAACCGGGCCGTCCAGGCAGGTGTAGGTGGAGCCGATGTTGCAGCGGCAGCATTTGCCTCGGCCGCAATGCATGCGGCGCTCCAGGGAAACGAACATCTTCTGCATGGGCAGCCCGGCCTCGGTCAGCATCTTGCAGACGAAATGGAACATCACCGGCGGCCCGCAGACAATGGCGTAGGTGTTCTCGCGCAGGCTAGAGGCTTGGGCGATGCGCTCCCGCAGGAGTTCGGTGATCAGGCCGGTGCGGCCCTTCCAGCTCTTGTCCGCTTTGTCCACCGTGATGCCGAGGTTGATGTCGAAGCGTTTCCATTCTTCGTACTGGTAGGTGAAGAGCAGCTCCGCCGGACTCTTGGCGCCGTACATGATGTCCACCCGCCCGTATCGGCTCCGGTTTTCCAGCACGGCCAACAGGGGAGAGCGCAGGGGCACGATGCCCAACCCCCCGCCGATGAGCAGGATGTCGTTCCCCTGCATCTTCTCTAAAGGGAAAGAGGTGCCGAACGGCCCGCTGATCCCCACCCTGGCGCCCCGTTCCACCCGATTGAGAAAGTTGGTGAAATTGCCCACCGCCCGGATGCACAGCTCAAGATCGCCGTGCCGCACCGGGGAAGAGGAGATGGAAAACGGCGCCTCGCCGATGCCCGGCAGCTCCAGCATCACGAACTGGCCCGGCTGAAAGGAGAAGCGGTTTCGCTGGGCAGGGTCGATGATCTGGATCTGGTAGAGCTTTTCCGTGGCGGTGAGCGGGTAGATGCTGGTGATCTCGGCGGGCAGGGTGTACTCGAAGCTGTCCGGGTCTTCCTTGCGGTGTGCGCCGGAGCCTTGGCCGAGAATGTTGATGAAGTGGAGTTTGTTTTGCATGGCTTACTCCTTGCCCCGGACGCTGGCGATGACTTCCGGGGGGGTGATGTCGGCAAGGCAGGCTGTGCCGCAACGACCGCAGCCCACGCAGAGGGACTCTTCAAATGCCTCCACGAAACCGCGATGCTTGTGATAGTACCGGTATTTCAGTCGGCTGGCGCTGGTGGGCCGGAAGTTGTGGCCTCCGGCCACCTTGGCAAAATCGATGAGGTTGCAGGAGTGCAGAAATTTTGTCTTGCTGGCGTGCTGCAGATCGAGATCGACATGCTCTTCAACCCCATAGCAGTAGCAGGTGGGGCAGACATTGGCGCAGGTGCCGCAGGAAAGGCATTTGTCACCCCAGGCATCCCAGGCTTTTGATTCGAACTCAAGATCAAGTATCTTGGTGAGGTCCGAGGTGTCCACCGTGGCGGTGTAGCGTTTGCTTTTCTCTTTGGCGGTGTGCTTGTAGAGAGCAAGCTCTTTGCTGCTCGGGTCTGTGCATTTGATTTCGCTCAGCAGGTCAAAGGCTGTGGCGGTAAGGATTTCGGTAAAATATTTGCCGCCCAGATCGGTGAGAAACAGGTCGAAGCCGTGGATGGCGGAATCGGTTCCCATGGAGCGGCAGAAACATTGGGGTTCCGGCGTGCAGTCGATCCCGATGATAAAGAGGTTTTTCCGTTTGCCCATGTAGTAGGGGTTCGGGTAGGTGCTTTGCGCCAGGACCAGGTCCAGTTTGTTCAGGGCATTGATGTCGCAGGCATGCATGCCGAAGAAGACCAGGGGGCGGTAGACATTGAGATCCACGTGCTTCTCCCAGCCGCCAGGGCTTGTGGTGAAGGTGGCCAAGGTTTCATGGTAGGGCAGGACAAAGCGCTTGGGCGAGTGCACCGTCTGGGTGTAGTCGAGGGCGAGTTCGTCGAAATCGTAGACCACATCGAAATCGTACAGGGGGTTGCCGTTGCGGTCGTTGCCCCTTGATACCGGGCCGACAATGACGTTGACGGCCAGCAGCTCATACAGGCGAGCGAGCTCCTGTTTTTTGAAGACTTTGAAGATCATGACAGCTCTCCTCGGCAGAGTGGGGAATAGCGCAATCGTTATAAAAAACAGCCCATGTGTATGGGATATAACGATCGGCCTCCGGCTGTCAAGCAATTGTCCGCTGGCAGAATTATCTCGCGACGACGAAAGATTCGGGGAAGCCGGAACCCGCCAAGGCTTGTTCCATCTGTTTTGCTGCGGTGAGGGTTGAGCCTGCCTTGACCTGAACGCGGTAGAAGACCTGTCCGCCCCGTTCATGGCGAACGGTCTCGGTTGCCCTTCCCCCTCTGTCCATCTTGTCCTTCAGCCGGTCGGCATTCTCTCGGACGGTGAAGGCGCCGATCTGCACATAAAAATCACCCTTCTGGAAATCCTCGTGGGGCAGAAAACGGGTCGCTGTCTTGTTGTCGGCAAGTTGGATGGTTTCCGCCTCGCCCAAGGCGGTGATCCGGACCCTGCCGGTTCCGTCCTTGATGATGCCGAGGTCCCTGGCCACATTGTAGGAGAGATCGATGATTCTGTTCCCCACGAAAGGGCCGCGGTCATTGATCCGCACCGTGGTGGAGCGGCCGTTGTCCAGGTTTTCCACCAGAAGCCTGGTGTTCATGGGCAGGGTCTTGTGGGCCGCGGTCCAGCCGTACATATTGTAGGTCTCGCCGTTTGAGGTCTTGCGGCCGTGGAATGGATTGCCGTACCAGGAGGCAGTGCCGGTTTCGACGTATCCTTCGGCCGAGGGCAGCGGGTAGTAGGTCTTGCCCTCTATCTGGTAGGGCCTTTGCGTTGCGGGGATGCGGCCCGCCTTGGCTGCTGGTTTGGGCTGGGGCGGTGTCGCCTGCGGCGGCGGGGTGCTGGTCAGCACGGTGGTGCAGCCGGAAAAGGTTGTCCCGTAGAGGAGAACGAGGGCAGGGAGGAAGATTGTCCGGATATGTTTTGGGCGGATCATGGTTGTATCTCTGTGGGCAGGTTGGGTGTGAGCCGTTCGTTGAAAAATGCTCCGGCCTTGCCAACGGTGTGCGGGGTGTAGGGGAGATAGCGCTGTTGCCTGGGCTCCACGGCAATATTGTCGAAAAGTACCTTTTTGTTTGCGTCAACCATGGAGAGGTGCAGGTCCAGGATGGGGCGGAAGATATGGAGCATGCCATCCGGGCCAACCCCGACCAAGGGGCTTTCCCAGCGGCGCAGCTCGTAGCCTTTGAGCCACAGGCTTGGGCTCGGCGTGCCGGTGATCTTGTCCCGCAGGGAAGGGGCTTGACCGGTGGGATCGTCCAACTGCGCCTCCACCTCGCGGCTGCCCTGCACACTGAGCCATGACCAGGCTGGATGGTCGGGACGCTCGGTTCGCAGCAGATGGGTCCCGTGGTCGTTAAAGGACCACTGACTGTGGCAGACGGTGCAATGCGCCTTTTTTGCATACTGTTTGTGGGCCGGATGGACAAGTTGGGGCACCAAGAGTTTCCTGCCGGTCAGCCGGGTGAAGAGCACCAGCCGATTCGCCTCAACCTGAAGGTTGTCCAAGGGCAGGGGCAGACCTGTGCGCCAGCCGTGGCAGCCGAGGCAGGTCACGGGTTTTTCTTTTTTCCCTGCAGCACCGTGTGTGCCCATGAGTTCCGCCCCGGAGTGGCAGTCGATGCAGGCCATGCCCTTTTGCTGGTGGATGTCCGGGGCGAGCTGGTGGAACTCAACCCCGTAGGGCCTGGTTTCGCTGTTGTCGGTGCGGTAGGGGGTGCGGTACTCCAGGTTGAAGTCGTGCTCGAAGCGGCCATAATAATCCGCGCCCACGAAATTGCCGTAATGGCAGTGGAGGCACTGGCTGTCAGCAGGCGATTTGACAAAGGCGTGGCCTGTCATTGTGCCGTTGGTGTAAGCGAGATGGCAGGCGGCGCACCCGGTGCCGTGCATCGTTTCAGGATAACCGTCGCCGGAATTGTACACATGGCAGTTGAGGCAGCGGCGGCGCAGCAGGTCATCGACCAGGTCGAGGGGCGAGTCGATTGTCTGGTGGACCGGGATTTCCGTAAGCGAGGCAAGGGAGGCCTGGCTGCCAAAGGCGGTCCGAACGGTATTGACCTCGTTGCGCAGGGTGAAATGTGGCGAGGAAGCAGCCGAGGCCACCTGAGAGGCATGGCAGTCGCCGCAGCCGGTTTGCATCTGATCCGGATGCGCCGGCCGGGCAACGAGTCCGGCATGGGCCTGATCCTTCGTTGCTCCCCCTGTGTTCCCGCCGTGGCAATCGGTGCAGGCGAAATCGTGGTTGATGTCAAGCCGGACCAGCGGGTGGCATCCTTGGCATCCGGGTTGACGCACTGTCTGGGGCGCGGTTTCCTGAACAGCGGATTTTTCCGGAGCCTTGCTTTCTTTGCAGCCGGGAATGGATAGGAGCAGGAAGCAGAGAAACAGCAGCATGGCGCGATGTTTTTTGTTGAGACGAAAAGGCATGAACGACCGTATATCCTCGGGATTGATAATTTTCGCCATACTACCTTAATTGCGGCACAGGCAACAAGCAGCAATTGCATCGCAAGAAGAGATCTCTCTGGGCAATTGTGCGGATGAGGAGGGGAAAGCCTGGAAGTTTCCGCTTAGTATTTGTCCTGGGACCACATCTCCGGCTGAAAACCGATGGCCTTGTTGCGACCGGAGTCCTTTGCCCGATAAAGGGCGACGTCGGCGAACTTGATCGCTTCCCAGAAGCCTTGGGTGTCGTCTGGGAAAAGGCTGTGCCCGATACTGAGGGTCTTTTTAAGGGTTCCGTCCGGGATGTTGATAATCGTCTGCTCCATGGTGCTGCGGATTCTTTCGGCAAGCTCGGAAACCTCGTTGCGGCCATGCACATCGGTGAGCAGAATCAGAAATTCCTCCCCGCCATAACGGATGACCGTGTCCGAGGCCCTGACACAGCTTTTGAGCACCTCCGCGGTTTTGATAAGCACCACGTCGCCGGTTTCATGGCCGTATGTGTCATTGACCTCCTTGAAGAAATCCATGTCGCACATGAGGATGCCGAGTTTTGAGGCGCGCCGCATTGTGTTTGCGACCAGAGTTTCGGTGTAGGTCTCGAGAAAACGTCTGTTGTAAAGGTCGGTCATCGGGTCTTTGAGGGTGGTTTCCTGCAATGCCGAGGCAAAGCGCTTGGCCTCAAGCACCGGCGTTGCCTCTTTGATGTAGCGGCTGGCTCTCCCGATGTTTTTTTCAAAAATCTTCATTTCCGACGGCGGGCAGTTTTTGTCCAGAAGGAACTGGACGATGCCCACGGCCCTGCCGTTGGCAATCATGGGGATGCAGTGGTGCTCCAGTCTGTCCCCGTGGGGGAATTTTTTGCAGATGGCAGGGTATTCGATGGAGGAGATAGGATGTCCGGTGCGTTTGGCACGGCAATAATTACAATCGTCGAGGATATCAGGGCTGCAGATGTTTTCATGGGCGGAGGCAAAGGCAACGTTCATGGTATTCTTGCTGCCGGAAATTTCATAAACAAAAAGGTCTTTGAACGTAAAACGGTCCTGCAGCAGATTGGCCAAACGCTTGTTTACCTCCGTGGTGGTTTCTTCCTCTTCAATGACCGCCTTGAAGGTGTTCAGACTGAAAATGTTGTCGACCAGGGTGTTCAGTTCCTTTGCCAGTTGGCCGACTTCGTCGTGGGTGTGAACCTCGATCCGCTGGGACAGGGTTCCTTCTTCCTTTGCGATCTGCTTGATCTTGGCGAGGATATCCTTGAGTGGAACCACAATGAGCAGGATGTACAAGATGGTGCCGATGAAGAGAATAACGGCGATGATGGAACTGGTAAGATAGAGATTGAGCTGCGAGGCTGAGATTGTTGTCGCGGTTTCTTTGAGGTTATGATTGTAGCTGTCGTTTACGGTTATGGCCAGGTCGGTGACAAGGTTGTGCAACTCATCGAGGTTTCCCACTACCTCTTCGGTGTAGGTGTTGGCCGCGGCACTGCCGGGCTGATGGGCAAGAGCGTCCACCAGTCCATTGAAGTTTGTATCAAGGTCGGTGAATTCGGCGATGATCTCATTGACCAGGAGTGTCATTTCCGGACTGCGGGCAGGGGCAATCGTGATGATGTCCATGGTTTTCTGGGAAACCTTTGCCACATCCATGATGGTGCCGCCATCCTTCATGGCAAGGACCATGCGTTCCAGGGTCTCCATTCGCTGGCGGTTCTCCAGGATGTTTTTGTCGTCTGCCGTAACATTTTTCTGGTTCAGCAGGTGGATGAGGGAAATTTTGAAGCCGTTGAGGCTCCGGAGAATGTATTGACTTACCTTGTATTGGGGGATGTTTTCATCTTTGATGTTGTCGGTGAGTTTTTCTATTGTGTGCAGGGTGTAAGTGTTCTGGGCGAGGATCAGGGTGAAGCCGAGAAGCGAGACGATCAGCATGCCCAGGAGTTTTCCGGTGATTCCGGTGTCAAGAGCTTTTCTGATCAAGCAACTGAAAGGATTTTTTTTCTGACAGCTGAATAGCCCGGGTGCTTGCTGATCAGCAGTCTGTTCCGTTGCATTCTTCTGTTGTTCGGGCATATGCGGTCCTTTTTTGCGGAGAGGCAAAGGCAAATTGGAAGAGCGTATCGCAATTTGCAGGCTGGGGGAGTCCTGTCTTGTAGTATCTATCGATAGTAACGAATATTTTTTGGATAAGTAAAGGATAAATATTGAAAAGAACACCGCGTGACAGATTCATCCCATTGCCCCCCCCCAAAAAAAAAATCTGATTACCATCGAACTTCAGCCAGCATTTAAGAGTGGCAAGGCAACATGTTGATATGTAACGTTTTTTTGATTTGTTCGCCTGGCACAACCAAGTCATTCCCGCGCAGGCGGGAATCCAGAGGAATTAGCCAGATGGCCTGGATTCCCGCCTGCGCGGGAATGACGTTAAAGAACTGGCTGAAGATTAGTGGTAATCAGAAAAAAATAAATTTTGGCGGCAATATGCCTGTTCCCTGCATGGTCGCCTCCGGCAACAGGGGTGTGATCTGTCAGCGGAAATGAAGCCGGGCGGCCGCGGGAATTTTTTTAGCGTGTTCGTTCTGTTTGAGCCATCTTGGAAGCTTCTCTTGTCAAAAGGGGCATTTTCCTTTGGACAAAAGAGGGCGGGATGCTGTATTTTATTGTGGATGTTTATTGTGCGGCTCGATTGTCTCGGGCTGTTGTCCTTGTCTGCTGTTTGTCGATTGCTTGGTGGAATTCCGGCGCAAGTCTCGCTTCGCCTGTGTCGCGTTGCGGCGATGGGTTGTATTACTCGCGCTAACACCAGCCACCGTGTTTTTCCCCTATTTTACGAGACCGGCGCCATTTTATGAAAACTACCAATCAGACCCATCGGACCAAGTTCATTTTTATCACCGGCGGCGTTCTTTCGTCCCTGGGCAAAGGGCTGGCAGCCGCGTCCATCGGCGCTTTGCTTGAGAGCCGCGGACTGTCCATCACCTTTCAGAAGCTGGACCCGTACATCAACGTGGACCCCGGCACCATGAACCCCTTCCAGCACGGCGAGGTATACGTTACCGACGACGGCGCGGAGACCGATCTGGATCTCGGCCATTACGAGCGGTACACCTCCGTGGCCCTGGGGCAGCGCAACAACTACACTTCCGGCCGCATCTACCATTCGGTGATCAGCAAGGAGCGGCGCGGCGAGTACCTGGGCGGCACCGTGCAGGTGATCCCCCATGTCACCGACGAGATTAAGAGAGCCATTCTCCAGTTCGAAGGCGAGGTGGATGTGGCCATCATCGAGATCGGCGGCACCATCGGCGATATCGAAGGGCTGCCTTTTCTGGAGGCGATCCGTCAGTTCCGCACCGATGTGGGGAAGGAAAATTCCCTGTACATCCATGTTACCTGGGTTCCCTACATCAAGACCGCGGGCGAGGTGAAGACCAAGCCCACCCAGCACAGCGTCAAGGAGCTGCGCGCCATCGGCATCCAGCCGGATATTTTGCTCTGCCGCACGGAAAGCCTGCTCAGTAACGAGCTGAAGGCCAAGATATCCCTGTTCTGCAACGTGGAGAAAGAGGCGGTGATCACGGCCCGCGATGTGGACAACATCTACGAGGTGCCGCTCTGTTTCCACGCCGAGGGGCTCGACGACATCATCCTCAACAAGCTCAATATCTGGACCGGAGCGCCGCGTCTTGATGCCTGGCAGGAGCTGGTCGATAAGGTCAAGCACCCGAAACGCGAGGTGGAAATCGGCATCATCGGCAAATATGTTGATCTGACCGAGTCGTACAAGAGTCTGCACGAAGCTTTGGTGCATGGGGGGGTGGCCAACGAGGCCAAGGTGCGGCTCCGCTATGTGAGCGCCGAGGAGATTGAAGAGAAGGGGGCCGAGGGCTTGCTGGCCGGCTGCCACGGTGTCTTGGTGCCGGGCGGTTTCGGCAGCCGCGGGGTGGCGGGCAAGATCCAGGCCGTGACCTTTGCCAGGGAGAAAAAAATCCCCTATTTCGGCATCTGCCTCGGCATGCAGCTTGCGGTGATCGAGTTCGCCAGAAATGTCGCCGGCATGAAAGACGCGGACAGCACCGAGTTCAACCAGTTGACCAAGCACCCGGTTATTTATTTCATCAAGGAATGGTACGATTACCGCACCGGCAAAACCCAGATCCGCGACGAAGCCACCGACCTGGGCGGCACCCTGCGGTTGGGGGCCTACCCCTGCAAGATGGTGGAAAACACCTTTGCCCACGCGGCGTATGGTACAGGCGAGATCCAAGAGCGGCATCGGCACCGCTACGAATTCAACAACCTCTTTAAGGACGAATTGGTGCAGCACGGGCTCATTATCAGCGGCACCTCCCCGGACGAAAAGCTGGTGGAGATTGTTGAGCTGCCCGACCATCCGTGGTTTCTTGGCTGCCAGTTCCATCCGGAGTTCAAGTCCGGCCCCATGAAGCCGCATCCTTTGTTTAAGGATTTTATCAAGGCGGCCCTCACGAACGCCGGAATTTAAGATCCAAGGTTAAAGGCTCAAGGAGAAGAACCCAGGTAAAACCTTTATCCTTTCACCTTGGACCTGTCTTTAACGAAGGAGAGCTAAAGTGGAGTCTGTTCGTATCCCGGATTTTTTTGAGGTCGGTCCCAACCGGCCTTTTTTGTTGATCGGCGGCCCGTGTGTCATCGAATCGGCCGACCTGTGCCGCGAAGTGGCTGCGGGGCTTAAAGAGATTTGCGGCCGGTTGGGCATTTCCTACATGTTCAAGGCCTCCTATGACAAGGCCAACCGGACCTCGCTCGCTGCCTTCCGCGGCCCCGGCCTGGACGAGGGGTTGCGCATCCTGGCCGATATCCGCCGGGATTTTGGGGTGCCGGTGGTTTCCGATGTGCATGAGGTGGCCCAGGTCGGTCCGGCCGCCGAGGTGTTGGATGTCCTGCAGATTCCCGCCTTCCTCTGCCGCCAGACCGATCTGCTGGTGGCTGCGGCCCGAAGCGGCAAGGTGGTGAGCCTCAAAAAAGGCCAGTTTGTCTCGCCCTGGGATATGCAGCACGCGGTGAGCAAGATCAACGCGGTGACAAAAGATAAGCTGATGCTCATGGAACGGGGCACAACCTTCGGTTACAACAATCTGGTCGTTGACATGCGCTCCCTGCCGGTGATGCGCTCCTTCGGCTGCCCGGTTATCTACGATGCCACCCACAGCGTCCAATTGCCCGGCGGGGCAGGGGGCAGCTCCGGCGGCCAGCGCGAGTTTATCCCGACCCTGGCCCGGGCCGCCGTGGCGGCGGGGATCGACGGGTTGTTCATGGAGATCCATCCCGATCCGGCCAAGGCCCTGTGCGACGGGCCCAATTCCATGCCCCTCAACGGCGTGGAACCCTTGCTCGCCCATCTTGTGGAGATTCATGCCCTTATCCAGCGGCAAGCAGCGGAGGGCGGTCCATGACCGGCAACGGTTCCCGCGGCATCCCGGGCGGCCAGTACCCTTCCGACTGCGAGGTCACCGACGGGTTGCGCCAGCGGGCCATGTCGCGGAGTGGTCAGGACGAGCGCGGTTATGCCTGGCGCGCCTGCCTGCCCAGGGCAAAGGAGATCCAGCTCCTGCTCCTTGACGTGGACGGGGTGCTCACCGACGGCACCATCACCTACGGCAATTCCGGCACGGAGCTGAAATCCTTCAACATCAAGGACGGCTTCGGCATCCGCCTTCTGCGGGAATCGGGAGTGGAGGTGGGCATCATCACCGCCCGCCGTTCCGAGGCGGTGGAGCGCAGGGCCCAGGATCTGAAGCTGGCCCACCTCTACCAGGGGGTGGGCAACAAGATCGAGGCCTTCACCGAGATCCTCGCCGCCCAGAAGCTCACCCCGCAGCAGGTTGCCTACATGGGGGATGACTGGCTCGATCTGCCCCTGCTCAGCCGGGTGGGCTTGGCGGCAGCGGCGGCCGACGGCGTGGCCGAGGTCAGGGCGGTTGCCCATTATGTGACCAGGCAGGTCGGAGGCAGGGGGGCGGTGCGCGAATTGTGTGAGTTGATCATCGAGGCCAAAGGACGGCGGGAAGAGCTGTTGGCGAGGTATCTGCGATGATGACCGGTTACCGCAATATCCTCTGGGCCTTGCCCTTGATTCTTGCTCTTTCCTGGCCGATTTGGGGCGGAGGGTTCACCCGGGTTCTCGCTCCCCGCGGCGGCATGGATTCCGGCGCTACTCTTGCTGCGCCCAAGGCCGCGACCGCAGGCGCCGGTTTCAGTATGGAGGGGGTCTTGTTTTCCCAATTGAAAAACGGGGTGCGGGACTGGCAGATCCAGGCCAAGCGGCTCCATTCCGGAGAAGACCAGGACAGAATGCAGCTCGTAACGGTGGAGGCGCAGGTTTTCAAGAACGCTGAACGCAGGTTTGTGATCACCGGTCAGGAAGGCGAATACAACAGCAAGCAAAAAATTCTCACCATGCGCAACGAAGTCAAGGTGCAGGCCGAGAAAGGCATGCTGATTCAGTCCGACAGCCTGAGCTATGACGATCAGGCCCGAAAGATCACGACCCTGGACCCGGTGCAGATCACCGACAAAAACCTGGACATCCGCGGCATGGGGATGGCGTATGACATGGAAAAGGATTCCTACGATGTCCGCGGCCGGGTCAAGGTGGACATCCAGTAAGATCGGCAGAAGGAAAAGGTAGCGCGTGAAAGATATTCCCTTGAAAGAACGGATCATCCTGGCCCTTGACGTGGAAACCCCGGAGCAGGCCAGGGATCTGGTGAAAAAAACAGAATCCCATCTTGGTTTTTACAAGGTCGGGCTGCAGCTTTTCATGGCCGACTGGTTCCGGACCGTTGACTGGCTGGTTGACCGGGGCCACAAGGTGATGCTGGATCTCAAATTTTTCGATATCCCGGAGACGGTCAAGCTTGCCGTGGCCCAACTGAGAAGCCACGGGGTGAGCCTGGCCACCGTGCACGGCAACGACCCGATCATCCGGGCGGCCCTGGAGGAAAAAGGCGACATCAAGCTGCTGGCCGTGACCGTGCTCACCAGTTTCGGCGAGGATGATCTGCGGGCCATGGGCATGACCCAGTCCATCGAGGATCTCGTCTATTTCCGGGCCAAACGGGCGCTGGAACTGGGCTGCGACGGGGTGGTCTCCTCCGGTCTTGAGGCGGCCAGGTTGCGCGACGGGCTTGGCGAGAAGCTGTTGCTGGTCACGCCGGGAATCAGGCCGGGGGCCAATGTGCTGGACACGGCCGACGACCAGACCCGGATCATGACCGCAGGCCGCGCCATCACAAGCGGCGCCGATCAGGTGGTCGTGGGCCGCCCCATCTCCAAGGCCGCTGATCCCATCGCGGTTATCGAAGCCATGCAGCAGGAGATTGCCCGGACTCTTCGGTAAGGCAAGAGCCTGGCAGGCAACCTGGGTATCCAAATTTCCTCTCCTCCCGTTTTTTTCACGCAGAGAACAGCAACCCATTTTCGCAAGCGAACAACACCCCCTCTGTCCTCAAATGCCGACAGGACAAGCATCCTGGGCAACTTTCCCTCCGCCCCTTTACATCCGGTTTTTCAGGGCATATAGTAAAATACACGAATTCTGAAGAGCAGAACACAACAGGAGGACGCGCCATGCACACCAAAGAAGAGCTGTGTGAGAAGATCAAGGCTGTTTTTCCGGAGATAGGCGCCTGCGGCATCGACCTCAAGGTTGATTACGACAAGGACAACAAGGCCTGGGTCGTTGATCTCAAGAAGGACAAGCATGAGCTCAAGACCTTCCTGGAGGACTCCGAAGCGCAACAGTGCATGGACGGTAAGCAATGCGTGTCGTTGGGTCTGCAGATCGGCCAGCTCAGGAAAAATATCGAGCAGATGTAGCGTGGCGCGGTTCTGAAGCAAACTGCGATAAAGGGGTGTTTATCCACTAACCACACGAGGAGGGACAACCATGACGACAGAAATTAAATGGCGAACCGAAATGGACGATGCCCTGTGTCTGGGGCAGAAGGCGGGCAAGCCGATTCTGCTCGATTTTTTCAACCACAACTGAATTGGCTGTCAACAGATGGATACAGTTACGTATCCCGAAAGCAAGGTGGTTCGCTTCATCGAGGAAAATTTCATCCCGCTCCGCGTTCCGTCTGACAGCAAGCCCCATGCGGAGAAGTTCAACGTCAAGTGGACCCCCACCCTGATAACCTTGAGCCCGGAAGCCCAGGAACATCACCGGACCGTGGGGTTTCTCGGGCCCGAGGAGTTGATTTCCTCGCTCCTGTTGGGACTCGGCAAATATCATTACGAAAATGACCGTTTCGACGAAGCCTTGGCCCGCCTTGCGCAACTGGTTGACGGGTATGGGCAAAGCGGCAGCGCGCCCGAGGCCATCTTCCTGGTCGGCGTCTGCAGCTACAAGCGGTCGCACGATCCCAAGCCGCTGAAGGCGGCCTATGAAAAATTGAGCGCTCTTTTCCCCGACAGCGAATGGACCAAGCGCGCCTATCCCTATCGGCTCCTCTGAGGTTCCGGGCGCGCGGATCAGCCGGGTTGTCCATCGGCTCCCGACCGATCCGCGTGTCCCGCTGTGTCAACGATTTCCTGCCGCCGGGGGGAGGGTCGGGAAAAGCCCATGCAAGAAAACAGCTACGACTGCATCATCATCGGGGCAGGGCCTGGGGGTTTGCAAGCCGCCATCCATCTTGCCCGCTATAACCGGAAGGTCATCCTCCTCGATCACGGCGGCGGCAGGACACGCCATGCCCTGCACATCGAGAACTATCTCGGCCTTGATCTCACCTCCGGGAAAGAACTTGTTGACACCGGCATCAGGCAGATTACATCCTTCGGCGCCGAGTTCAGACGCGAGGATGTTGCCTCGGTTCGGGTCGAGAACGAGTTTGTTGTGACCACGGAAAAGGGGCGGTACCAGGCGCCCTATGCCATTGTTTCCGCCGGCGTTGTCGAGCATCCGCCGAAAATCAAGGGGATGAACCGGTTTTTCAGCCGGACGGTTTTTACCTGCGTTGACTGCGACGGCTACCGCACCACCGGCAAGAAGCTCGTCATTCTCGGCGATTCCCTCGAAGCCCTGCGCCTCGCCTTTGCCATGCGCCAGATGTTCACCCCGGATATCATGCTCATCCTGCCGGACGGCGTTCTGCCTGAAGATCATGCCGATTTGCTGGCCGAGGAGGGAATTGGTTTCCTGGCCGGGACCCCGCAGGAATTTCTTGGCGAGACAATGTTGCGCGGCCTGAGGCTGACGGACGGGCAGGAGATTGCCTGCCAGGCGGTCATGCTCAGTTATGAGTACACCGTGAACGATTCCTGTCTGGCCGGGCTTGCCCTTGCGCGGGAAGGCAACGGCCGCGAGCTTGCAACCGACCCTGCCTGCGAAACCTCTGTGAAAAACCTCTTTGCCCTGGGCGCCCTCAAGGCGGGCAAGGCCCAGGCCATTATTGCCGCCGGCCAGGGAGCCATGGTGGGCATCGAGATCAACCGCCGGCTGCTGAATCTCTGAGCAGCGCGGCATAAACCCTCATCCCGCACAGGAGGAACATCATGAAACGTCAGGTTGAAATGGAAGAAACCATGCTGCGTGCGCACCGGGAGTTCCTGGAGCATCTTGAGAAATCCCTTGCTCTGGTGGCGAAGGATATAGATGAGGCCAAGGAGATGATGCATATCTGCACCGATGAGTGGTGTCTGGCCACCGAGGGCGTGCTTGACGAGCTGGCCAAGGTCATCTTTGCGGTCAGCGAGCCGCGCTGGCTTTCCACGGAAGACTCGAAAAAGATCAGCGAGTTGCGCCATCGCATCCACGATCTGTACGCCCGCTACAAAGCAGTCAAAAAATAACCCTGGGAGTCACGATCATGTCACTGGACATTCATCTGCTTATTGGCGGCGAGGCCGGCCAGGGGTTGGTGACCATAGGCCAGTTGCTCAGCAAGGCCCTGGTCCGGGCTGGGTATGAGGTCTTTGTCAGCCAGAGTTATCATTCGAGAATTCGCGGCGGGCACAACACCTTTGCCATCCGTTTGGGTGCGGGGCCATTTTTTGCGCCCCGCGTGTCCATTGACATCCTGGTGGCGCTCAACGCCGAAACCGTGGCGCTGCATCGGGGGCAATTGACCGGCCGGGCGCTGCTCATTGCCGATGCCTCCTTTGCCCCCGACCTGCCGGGGGTCATTGCGGTGCCCTTTGCCGAGCTTGGCCCGGAGCAGCTTTGGAACACGGCCGCCCTCGCCCTGCTCGGCAATATCCTGGATCTTCCCTCCGAGGCTCTGCATCAGGCGGTGGAGGCGATGCTCGGTAAAAAACATCCGGAAGCCCTGGCTGAAAACAGGGAGATTATGGAGAAAAGCCGGGAGTGGGCCGCGGCCCATGTGCCGGAGCATGGCTTTGCCCTGACCGGCGGAGTCTCTGCTGCGGCGGATCGCCTTTTGCTGAACGGCAACGAGGCCATCGCCCTGGGCGCTCTGGCCGGCGGCCTTAAGTTTTGCGCTTTTTATCCCATGACCCCCGCCACCTCCATTGTCCTTGAGCTAATCACCCATGCCGAGGTGATGGGCTGCGTGATCGAGCAGGCCGAGGACGAAATCGCCGCGATCAACATGGCCATCGGCGCTGCTTTTGCCGGAGCGGTCAGCATGGTGGCCACCTCGGGCGGCGGCTTTGCCCTGATGGCCGAGGGGGTGAGCCTGGCGGCCATGACCGAAACGCCGGTGCTCATCGCGGTGGCTCAACGGCCAGGTCCGGCCACGGGCATGCCCACCCGCACCGAACAGGCGGATCTGGAATTCGTGCTCCATGCGGGGCATGGCGAATTTCCCAGGGCAATCTTTGCCCCGGGCAGCATCGAAGCCTGCTTTGCTTTGACCCAAAAGGCCTTGGTCATGGCCGAGCGGGCCCAGTCGCCGGTTTTTCTTCTCACCGATCAGTTTCTGGCCGATTCGTCCCGGCCGGTCGCGCCCTTTGACCTGGCGGCCATCGTTCCGGTCGCAACGGGGGGTGAGACGGCGTTGGCGTCGACCCCTTACCAGCGCTACCGGCTCACGGAAAATGGCCTTTCGCCCCGGTTGCTGCCAGGGTTTTCGCCGCAGTTGGTGGTGGCGGACAGCGACGAGCATGACGAAGAGGGGCATATCAGCGAAGACCACGGGGTACGCATCGCCATGGTGGAAAAACGGCTCCGCAAATGTGAGCTGCTCAAGCAGGAGGCCATCGCCCCCGAGCTTAGCGGGGAAAAGGGCGCGGACCTTCTTTTCGTCTGCTGGGGCTCAAGCCTCGGGCCGGTGCAGGAGGCAGCCGATGTTTTGCGCGGGCAGGGGAGGAATGTCGCCAGCCTGCATTTCTCCCAGGTGTGGCCCCTGGTTCCTGACCAGTTTCTCGACATCCTTCAGGGGGCCGGCAAGATCGTGTGCGTGGAGGGCAATGCCACCGGCCAATTTGCCCGGCTCATCCAACGGGAGACAGGTTTTGCCATCCCTGAAAGGATAGCGCGTTACGACGGACTGCCCTTTACCGCCCGCTATATTGTGGAACGCCTTGCAGCCATGGAGGAACGCGCATGACATCCATTGAGGAATACGGAAAATACGAAACAGCCTGGTGCCCCGGCTGCGGCAATTTCGGGATTCTCAACTCCCTGAAGCACGCCCTGGTCGCCTGCGCACTTTCTCCCCATCAGGTGCTGCTGGTTTCCGGCATCGGCCAGGCGGCCAAGGCTCCGCATTATCTCAAGGCCAATGTTTTTAACGGTCTGCACGGCCGCAGCCTGCCGGTGGCCATCGGGGCAAAGCTCGCCAACCCCGAACTCACCGTGATCGCCGAAAGCGGTGACGGCTGCATGTACGGGGAGGGCGGCAACCATTTCCTCGCCGCCCTGCGCCGCAATCTCGACCTCACCATCCTGGCGCACGACAACAGGGTGTACGGTCTTACCAAGGGGCAGGCCAGCCCCACCTCGGAGCAGGGATTCGTGACCAAGGCCCAGCCCCATGGCGCTTTTGCCCCGCCCTTCAACCCGGTGGCCGTGGCGGTGACCATGGGCGCTTCCTTTGTGGCCCGCGGCTATGCCGGCTTGCCGGAGCATCTCGCCGACCTGATCGCCCAGGCCATCAAGCATCGGGGCACCTCCCTGGTGGATATCCTGCAGCCCTGCGTCTCGTTCAACAAGGTCAACACCTATCAATGGTACAAGGAACATTGCTATGAGCTTGGCGAGGACCATGATCCCACCGATCATGGACAGGCTCTGCGCATTGCCCTGGAATTCGGGGAGCGCATCCCGCTCGGGGTGATTCATAAGATGGAAAAGCCGCTTTTCGAGGAGCAGTTCGCGGTTCTTAAAAACGGGCCGCTCGCACGGCAGGAGGTTTCCCGGGAGGGGCTGCAGCAGATAATGCAGGAGTATCTGTAATCATCCGCCAGGCGGTACACGCCGAAGGGGTAACTTTTTTTCTTACCAAGCAGTCTCAGTCAACTCCTTTGGTTTCATGGCAGTAAAAATCCCATTGGCCCGCAGCCGAGCACCGGAGAGGCTGCCGAAAAAGGGCTTTGCACTGTTTGAGGCGCAGCCGAGTTTGCAAAGCCCCGGCAGCATCGAGGAGCACAGGGGCATCCCGCCAACGGCGGGACAAGGGACACCGGGGGCCTTTTCTTTGGTTCGTTTCTTTGGGCAAGCAAAGAAATGAACAGAAGGATGACGCGTATTCCTTTGTTGAAAGTATTTTATAAACAGAATTTTGTCGGGTCGGTCGATAAATGGTGGCGGGAGTGTTGTCGTGATGGGTAAGATCAAAGATCGATTAAAAATATGGGAGAAGATCTTTGAGTCGCACGCACACCACCCCCCAGGAAAGCCTCAAAAAAATATTCGGCTATGACACCTTCCGGCCTCCGCAGCAGGAGATCATCGAAGGATTGATCCGGGGCGAGGACGCCTTTGTCCTGATGCCCACCGGCGGCGGCAAATCGCTCTGCTATCAGATCCCGGCCCTGCACCGCCCAGGCGTCGGCATCGTAGTTTCTCCCCTGATTTCGCTGATGAAGGATCAGGTGGACGCCTTGCTTGCCTGCGGGGTCCGGGCGGCTTTTTACAACTCTTCTTTAAAAAGCGAGGAGGCGCGCCAGGTGCTTGCCCAGCTGCACCGGCAGGAGCTGGACCTCCTTTATGTCGCGCCGGAGCGGTTGATGAGCGATGGCTTTGTCGAGCGGCTCCGCGAGATCCCCATCGCCCTGTTCGCCATCGACGAGGCGCACTGCATCTCCCAATGGGGCCACGATTTCCGGCCCGAATACTGCAAGCTCGGCCAGTTGCGCCAGCTCTTTCCCGAGATCCCCCTTATTGCCCTCACCGCCACGGCCGAGCCCCACACCCGCAAGGATATTCTTGAGCGTCTGGGCTTGCGGGCAAACCAGTGTTACGTCTCCGGCTTTGACCGGCCCAATATCCGCTACACCGTGCTGGAAAAGCACAAGCCCTTTGGACAGCTCACCCATTTTTTGCAGGGGCGGCGGGAGGAGGCAGGGATCGTCTACTGCCTGAGCCGCAAACGGGTGGAGAAGGTGACGGAGCAGTTGCGCGAGGCCGGGTTTTCCGCGGCCTCCTACCACGCTGGCTTGCCTGCGGCGCAGCGGCAACAGGTGCAGGAGGATTTTCTGCGGGACGAGGTTCAGATTATCGTGGCTACCGTGGCCTTCGGCATGGGCATCGACAAATCCAATATCCGCTATGTGGTGCATTACGACATCCCCAAGAACATCGAGAGCTATTACCAGGAAACAGGCCGTGCGGGCCGCGACGGCTTGGCAGCCGAGGCGTTGCTCCTCTTTGGCTACGGCGATATCGCCCTGGCCCGTGGCCTGATCGAGAACAGCGACAATGCCGAGCAGAAGCGGATCGAACTCCACAAGCTCAACACCATGGTGGGTTTTGCCGAGGCCCTGAGCTGTAGGCGGCAGGTGCTGCTCGGCTATTTCGGCGACCGGTTGGCGCAGGATTGCGGGAATTGCGACATCTGTCTCAACCCTCCGGAGCTGGTCGATGTGACGGAAGATGCCCGCAAGGCATTGTCCTGTGTTTATCGGGTGGATCAGCGGTTCGGGGTGGGGCATGTGATCGAGGTGCTGCGCGGCTCGAAAAAAGAGCGGCTCCTGCAACTGGGGCATGACCGGCTTTCCACCTACGGGATCGGCGCGGACAAAAGCCAGGAGTACTGGGGCAGCGTTCTGCGCCATTTGGTGCAGCAAGGGTATCTGGAGCAGGATGTGGGGAATTTCTCGGTGCTTAAATTAAACGATTCCGCCCGGCCCCTGTTGCGCGGGGAGCACACCATCAGCATGGCCAAGCCCAGGGCCAAGGTTGCGGCCCTGCCCAAAGCGGTGCGGCGCAAGGTGGGCGATCTGGAGTACAATCCTGAGCTGTTCGAGAGATTGCGCACGGTGCGCAAGGGTTTGGCCGATGCGGCTGGAGTGCCGCCCTTTGTCATCTTCAGCGATGTCGCCCTGGCGGAGATGGCTGCCCATCGGCCCATTGACGACGAGGGGTTCCTGCGCATCCACGGGGTCGGCGGTCACAAGCTGGAACGCTACGGCGCGGAGTTCCTTGGTGAGATCCGGCGTTTTTGCGAGGGGAGCAAGGAAGAGGAATAATCCCCTTCCCCCTGGAGGGGGACGGCTAAGGAGAGGGGGAAGTCGGCAGATGTTGTGTGGATTGCCATTTTTCCGCCCCCCAACCCATCGCGTCTTGGGAGCGACTCGCCTGCGACCTCACAGAAGATGCATGCCCAATTTGACCACCACCTTTTTGCTAAAGACCGGTCCTTGCCGGGTCATGATCGACGGCATATGGGCATCATGGGGGAACAACGCCATGAAGTCTCCCGGGAACAGATCCACCCGCAGCAGCCCTTGCTTTGGGTGCTTGTACAATTCCGCATCCTTGGCTGTGTCATAGGGTGTGTCAATCTCCAGGTCATCGATCTGGCTCCAGCCAATCCCCTCTTCCCCAGTGATAACCGCTTGGATATCGAGATACTTCCGGTGCGCTTCGATCTCGGCGTTTTCCGGAGCGCGGGTTTCATAGCGCATGACAATGGCGAAGAGGTCATCGCCAAGCAATGGGTATTTTTTTTCTTCCGCGTCGCTGGGCAACGACAGGAGAAAATCAAAGGCCATTTGCCACGCCTTGCCAAAGGGATAACATCTGTAGTGCTCTAAACGATCAACAATCATGGTGTCTTCCTCTGGTGTTGGCGTTCCGCGCCATGTAAGATCCCGCTCTGTTTACAGACTGACCTCGGCCCTGTCAAGCCCCCGGCTGCTGACAGGATTTTGCCAGCAGGTCCTGGAGTTTCCAGGGCGAGGAGAGGCAGGCGCAGCCCTGGCTGCACTCGTTGAGCAGGGCGCAGAAGTTGATGAACTCCTCCATCAGGTTGGTGGAGGCCTTTTTCTTGTATTGGATGATCTGCAGGGTCCGTTTCATGTCGATGCCCTCGACGGGCAGCCCTGCCAGCCAGCCCTGTTCCACCTCCCGGCAGACCGCGAGTATTGAGAGGCAGGCGACCCCGGCCCCGGATTCAACCGCTTTTTTGATGGCCTCGGTATGGCCCAGTTCCATGATCACCTTGAGTCCGGTTACATGGCGGCCCAGCTTTTTCTTGAAGATCTGCGCCGTGCCCGAGTCCTTTTCCCGCATGACCCATTCGCATCTCTCCAGATCCTCCGGCACCCGGAAGGTCTTTCGGGCGCCTATTTCGCTGGCCGGGCTGGCGATCACCATCAGTTCATCCTGCAGCCAGGGAATCGCTGATATTTGGTCATTGCTGACCTCGCCCTCCACAAAACCCAGATCCATGCTGCCGCAAGGAAAATGGCAGAGAAAATGGCAAGTGGCAAGGAGCAAGTGGCAAGGAGCAAGTGGCAAGGGCAAGTGGCAAGGGGTCGGGCCAAGCTACCTGCTTGATATCTCATCATAATTATCCCAAAAGTAGGCATTTTCTCCGCTTAACCCCTCTTTTTCACCTGTGAAATCATGCTCGTAAAAGGATAACGGTTCCCGAAGTTCGCAAGCGGCTTCTGATTCCCGCAACGTTCTCCCTTTGGCCAGGATGCCCAGCGCCTCCTTGATTGTTTCAGTAAATTCCCGGCTGCCGACAGCAATGCTCTGGGTCCACATCTCTTCCCGGCAATGGCTCTTTGCCTTGAGAGCGTCTTCCACCCATTCCCGATGTGACCCCCTCAATTGTTCATACGTGCCGATGCCAAGATGGCTGCAAAGCGCATCATAATGAATCAGCGATTTTCTTTGGCGCGGTCGCTGGATCTCGTTATAGCCGCCATGTTCCCATTCTGCCGGATGCGACACCACACCGGCACGAACCATATTGAGATCCAGGTACACGAGGCAGCGGCAAAGATGGTCTCCACTCTCAATTGCCGTCGCATGGTATCTGTCTTCCCAAAAGGCTCCTTTGCGACTCTTGCGTCGGTTATGTTCCTGGCCGACACGTCCGGCCAGCAGTTGCATCGACCGGGGGATAACATGACGATCCCCGGCATCGAGTACCAGAAGATGAATATGGTTGGACGTTACGGTGTAATTGAAGATTACAAGTCCATAGCGCTTTTTCGCCTCGTACAGCCACTGCATCCAGCTTTGACGATCCTTACGGAACTTGAGCAAAAACTCTCGCTTGTGACACCGGTGCGTCAGGTGCCACACTTGGCCGGGGAGATAGTGCCGCTTCGCTCGTGCCATATTAAAAATCACCTTTTATGGACCTGAAAAGGCTGATTAAGGCCATATTCCATCAATATATTCCGCTTTTACTCTGTCAAACCAATCTGTTATCTTGGCCCGACCCCATCCTGCCCAACCCCCCATCCTGCCCAACATCCTGCCCACCATCCTGCCCATCATCCTGCCCATCCTGCTTGTCGTATCGCGAAACGCGCTCGCGGCAAAGCCGGTGGACGAGGGGGCACTTGCCGCCAGGAACTCCATACCCAAGGGCACGGGCTGGTTGGCGTAGGATGCGTTGGCAGCGATCGCATATTTTTCGAGAAGTACTGGATCTAAGGTAGCCATAAGTCGTGTCCCCTCTTGTTGGTACGCTTGTTAAAAACCGAGATTTGAAAGTCCTTCGCTGACTCTTCCACCGAGAACGTTATAAACCGTACCGTTCTTTTCCATCTCCTCGCAGGCGGCAAAGACCTTTGCCCAGCTTTCCTGAGGCCACTTGTTAGGTAGGGAGGAAACGTGACGTTGATTAATGCACTCATTGAGTGCCTTTGCCAGCGTCACTTTAGGCAGAACCGCCTGATAGAAGGCCTCTGGCATGCGGAAGTAGCCATCTTTGTTCGGGGCCGGTCCAGGATTGAAAGAACCATGCGCATCTCGAACATAGCTTCCTGAGCGAGCTTTGCCGCTGGGACTTTCGAGGTAAGGATGTTTGCCAAGCAGCGAAAGCCAGTAGTGGGTTCCTTCCGCCTTGGGCGCCAATGCCTTGCAGCTGAATATGGACGGGAATCTCAGCATGGCCAAACCCGGAGCAAGGTCAGGGTAATACGCAGCGCCAAAGGTGACAAAACGTCCGTCCAGTGGACCGTCGGCGAATACTGCCAGTCGCTGTTGAATGTCAAACGGTGATGGCTTTGCAACACACAGGGCTTTGCTGTCGCTCTCATTCACTGTCTCCAGGCGGGAATAGCTCTCTGTCACTCCTTGAGGGTAAGTGTATTTGTCAACCCAGGTGGGTTTATCCGAAAGCGGAATCCGGATCGAGCTGCGGAATCCGGATCGAGCTGTCGAAGTAGAAGTCGTACTCACACCGATATTGCTCCGGGTAACCTTTAAAAATGATCTCCTTATACACCCGAAAAACCAGGGCATAGGCACCAGGAAAGAAATCCTCCGTGATGCCCTCGGGCGGCAGGTTCTTGAAGCGCTTGGCAAATGCCTTGTTGTAGGCCCAGATCTCCTGAAACGGCTTGTCGCCGAGCACCGGGTCCGGTTTGGCCACCTCCACCTTTCTGGGCCACGCCGTAACATACCCAGGCGTGGGCGGAAAATCTTGACGACTCGTCGCCGGAACCTTGACCTGCGGAGCAACACCACCTGCCGGTGCAGACGGCTCGGCAGCCAAGGCCACGGTCGACCACAGCGCGATCAGCAGTACGAGTGACACGTTGCGCCATGCCTTGGCCGAGATCAACACGGACTTTTTCCGCTGGCCCAGTGGCAACAGGAGTTTCAAGAGAGGCTTTCTTGGTTTTGTCATTCGGTGTTCCCTTCCGTTTCTTTATCCGGCCAAGCGAATGCCCTTCGGCTTCGTCGCACGGGTGAAACTTTCTGGAGGGTGTGTGGACCAACTTCGATAATGAGGACGCACCGCAACACAGTGCATCTCACTTGGCAGGCCCCCCTCCAAAGTGCAGTGAATCTTTATGCTCTTCTTTTCCCCGACGCAGGCAGACAAAAAAAGCCCGCCTCCAAAACCGAAGACGGGCTCAAACTCTTGCCTACTACGCTCTTCGGTAGCCCGGCTACCTCAGTGAGGCCCGTGACTTTGCGTCCCCAGGTCGCCCCAGGTTTGCCTTTGTCGGAATATGTGCTTGATTTTTCTATCAGGCGTTTTGTGTATAGTCAATTAAAAAAATACACGTCAAATGGTTAGGGTATGGTCGATGAAAAAAGGGAAGAAAAATGGGGACGGAGCCCGATATTTGATACCTTCCAGTGAAGATTGGAGCCTCCCGTCAAAATAGTGGGCCTCCATCGGTATCAATGCCACTGTTACTGCCTCCCTCGCGACATCAATGGGTTAAGCGAAGTTGCAAGGAAATTTCATGCAACCGTTTGTCAATCGTCCAGAGAGGAACCTTGGTCAGCATGGCGGACATGAGCAAATGAATATCAATATACCCCAGCCCTTTCCCCATCAGCGTGTAATCGTCAATGAATTTAATAAGCTCCTCGTCATCTGCGCGGATCGCCGTGGGAAGCTCTTGGAGAAGATTGAGTATTTCCGTTCTGTTTTTAAGATATCCGCAAGCGAGTTCGCCGATGATAAACGGGTGACAGATTACCTGGCCGTCGTTTAATAATGCGTCAAGTCCGATAGTCCCGGATCGTAGATGATCAACCCAAACCGAGGTGTCGACCAGAATCATATTATGAACCCTCGGGTCTTCTTCGCGGGATCATTTCCAGATTTTTTTCAGTTCCCCCCAGTCCGGCGAGTCTTTTCGCGCTTTCCTTGGCGATGAGCGCCTGCAATCCGAGCCTGACCAGAGATGTTTTTTCCGTAACCCCAGTCAATTTCGCTGCTTTTTCCAGTAAGGTATCTTCGATATTGAGCGTTGTTCTCATGGGTGCCCTCCACTGTATGCATGATTTGCATGTATTAATATGCATATCCTGTCTGCCTATGTCAAGGCAAAACACGAGGAAAATGAATTGCGCTTTCCTGTCGCAGGTGGCGTTTTTGCTGGATTCATAGAATTCCCTGGTCACCCTTATGCTCCCGGTTGCTCACAGGATTTGCCCAGCAGTTCCTGCAGCTTCCAGGGCGAAGAGAGACAGAGGCACCCCTGGCTGCACTCGTTGAGCACGGCGCAGAAGTTGATGAATTCATCCATCAGGTTTGTGGTGGCCTTGTTCTTGTATTGAATGATCTGCAGGGTTCGGTGCATGTCGACGCCCTTCACCGGCAGCCCTGCCAGCCATCCCTGTTCCACCTCCCGGCAGACTGTAAGTTTCGAGAGGCAGGCAACTCCGGCGCCTGATTCCACCGCTTTTTTGATGGCCTCGGTATGGCCGAGTTCCATGACCACCTTGAGTCCGGTCACATGGCGGCCCAATTTTTTCTTGAAAATCTGGGCAGTGCCCGACCCCTTTTCCCGCATGATCCAATCGCATTTTTCCAGATCCTCCGGAACCCGGAAGGATTTTTGAGCGGCAATCTCGCTGTTCGGCCCGGCGATCACCATCAGTTCATCCTGCAGCCAGGGAATCGCTGATATTTGGTCATTGCTGACCTCGCCCTCCACAAAACCCAGATCCATGCTGCCGCCGACGATGAGTTCCTCGGCATGGCGGGTGTTGCAGACCTCCATGTCGATGGAGACCGAGGGGTGCATGTGCTTGAAGGCGCCGATCAGGTAGGGCAGGACATAATTGCCCACCGTGGAGCTGGCCACAATCTTGAGGGCGCCGACAACCTTGTCTTTTTTCTCGGTCATCAGGGTTTCGATGTTGTTGATCTGGCAGAGGATCTCCTTGGCAAAGGGAAGGAGGTAACGGCCGCGGTCGTTGATCAGCAGGGTGCGGCCCCGCCGGTCGAAAAGAGGGCCGGCCAGTTGATTCTGCAGCTCGTTTAAGGCCATGCTCACCGCCGATTGGGTCAGGAACAGTTTCTCGCTTGCCTTGGTCACCTGCAGGGTTTCGGCCACGGCGACAAAGATTTCCAGTTGTCTCAGGGTGATGCTCATCAGGAATCCCTCGCGCGGCAATGGTTGGCCCGGTTCTTTCCAGCCCCGCTGTATTATAAGTAAAACTTGCTGCAAATATCTATATTATTCATTTTTATTTATCATTGAGGTTCGTTACAGTGCATGTACGGCAGGGCGCATGGGACAGAGAAACTCGCACGGGTCGTTTCCCGCGGCACAAGACTCTGGCGGGACGAGCCACAAGGATACTTCAGCAACAAGGAGGAATGCCATGGGAAAGTCGGAAGATGGTCTCTGCAGGATTGCCCCACAGCGCAACGCCTCTCCGCCGAAAAGCGGAGAGGCTCCGGGAAACCGGTCGGGGACGTGGCTCAATGCCGGGTGCGGCAATCTTGTCCAGACCGGCAATGCGCCGGGCGAGCACCACGGAAAATTTCCCCGATTCACTCCGCGCCAGGAAATGTACGTGTTCCATCAGGGCGTCGGCAGGGTGCTCGACATCAGCATGGGCGGGGTGTCGTTTTCATACATTGCCGACAACCCTCCGCCGGCGGAACTGCCTGAAGAGGGAATCCTCTTTACCCACAACGGCCAGCATGTCCAGGGGGTTCCCTTTGAGATCCTGGCCGATGATGTGTGTTTCCGGTTTTTGTCCAGCGACTATTTTGTCAGGGAAAGACGGATCCGTTTTGGCGAGCTTTCCGGGGTTCAGGTGCGGCAACTGGAAAGCTTCATCCTGAACAACGCCCATATCCCGCAATTTTCCTACGACACGCGGTACACGGAGTGCAAATCCGTGTATGCCACCGGTAGGGCATATCCTTCTGATAGGAAAGCGCGGGTAATGGAGAATGCGGATGTACGCCTGGCTTGATCGGGCCGATATCAGGATATCCCAGGGGATGGACAGGTACTGCCAGCCCCTGATGCGATACTCCATCGCCTTGATCTTCATCTGGTTCGGCCTGTTGAAGCCTTTGGGCATGAGTCCGGAGGAAGAGCTGATCAAGCGGACGGTCTATTGGGTTTCGCCCCAGGTTTTTTTGCCGGTTCTCGGCTGGTGGGAGGTGGCAGTCGGGTTGTGTCTGCTCTATCGGCCGTTGATCCGCATCGCTCTGCTGCTCCTGCTTCTCCAGTTGCCCGGAACGATGCTGCCCTTGTTTCTGCTGCCGGAAATTTGTTTTACCCGTCCGCCTTTCGGGCTCACCCTGGAAGGGCAGTATATCGTGAAGAATATCTTTTTGGTGAACGCGGCTTTTATGATTGGCGGCAAAGTCCGCGCCCAGTGATCGCCCTCAGCACCGGTTGCGCCCTTCCCTCGCTGCCGGGGCGACTGCGGCCTTGCCAGCCCTTCTCCCCTGGCAAGGCCGCAGAGTTTTTTGCAGAGTGCGGGGTACCTTGAGCGGGAGCTGGTTCTTCACCGCGCGCTCAATTCGAGCTTGGCAGGGACACCCTTTTCCTGTTCCTCGGTCTGCACCGCAGGGCCGATGCCTATTCTGGCGGGATCCCCTTTGAAACGGCTTGCGAGTTCCTGGACGATGGCCAGCCCTCGTTGTTCGGCCAAGGCCTGCAGCTCCGCCTGGGGCAGGGGCGCGGTCTCCACCAGATGGCGAAACAGGGCCCGGTAGAAAGCAGAATCCTCGCTGGCCTTTCCGAGCAAGGCAAGGCCCGGGTTGACCCGTTTGACCTTTTGGCCGGAGGTCTCTTCATAACGGGACTGAAAGGCGGCCAAGGTGTCTTCGCCCAGTTTTTCCAGGGCGCGCTGGGTTTTGGCGTTGTCAAAGGCAATGGGGCCAGGGGTTGTCCCAAATTCTTGCACCAGGGTGCGCCGGAGCTGTGACCGCTTGATTGCCGTACCGTCAAGGCCAGGATCAAAACCGCCATGGACGGTGAGTTGGAGCTGTTCCCGCTTGGCAAGGGCCTCGGCCAGGTTTTTAATTTTTTCCTGTTCAGGCGGGGCAAGCTCTGCCCGGCCCGGTTCGAAGAGAATGATGCCCGGATTTTCGGAACTGCCGCCAAGCATGGCGCCCAAAGCGCGAAAGGGCGCGGTCACGATCTTGCCGAGCAGATTGAACAGCGCCTGCCTTATCACATGTCCGTAAGAGAATTCCGGATGGTCGATGTTGCCGCGGATGGGCACGGCAATATCGATCTTGCCCGCGCTGTCGGTGAGCAGGGCAATGGCCAGGTCCAGGGGCAGGTCCATGGCGCTGGGGCTTTCGACCCTCTCCCCCAGAATGAAATCCTCCAGGACCACCGAGTTTTCGCCGAGCAATTCGCTGTCCTTGATGTTGTAGCCGAGATCGAGGTTGAGTTTCCCCGAGGCGATGCTCCTCCCGGCGAAGGTGGCGCTGTATGGGGACAGGGGCATCATGGCGACATTGCGGAAGGTGACCGTGATGTCGGTGAACTGCCTGGGGTTGGATGGAATCAGGCTGCCCCTGGCTTTGGCCTGGCCGAACTCCCCGACCCTCCCCTCGAACTTGAGGCTGGCGCGGCTGGCGGGTTTCGTGGAGATGCCGGTGGCCGCGCCCTTGAATTGCTCGACCCGGGTGGCAAAGGGCAGGACCAGGCTTAAGTCGGCAAAATCCACCACACCGTTGTTCAGGCGGATGCGATCTATCTCCACGGGAAAGGGGGGATTTCCGGCGTCCTCTTTCTTTTCTTCTGTTTCTGCTCTCTGTTTGCGGATTTTGGCCAGATTGAGGCTCTTATCCTTGAAGATGGTGATTTTTATCTCCGGCTCCCGCAGCCGGATCTGCTTGATGGTCAGCCGGTCCGGGTTGAGTCCGAAATCAAGACCGCTGGCGGTCAGTTCTTTCCAGGCAAGAAGGCGCGCCCCGGTTTTTTCCTCATTGAGCAGCAGCTTTCCGATCGTTGCCTCGCCCTCCATGGAGAGCGAAGGTTTTGTTCCGTCCGTGGCATGGAGCAGGTGCAAGTTTGTCGAGAGGTTGCCGGAAACAAGGGTCAGGGCGGTATGCTCCGTAACCAGGGGAGCCAGTGGCTTGAGGCTCATCTCGGAGATGCCGATCCGGGCCTCCGTTTGACCGAGTTTTCCGGCTGATTGCGCCGTGGTTCCGCTCAGGTTGACTGAACCGCCTTGGTCTATTTCCGCCTGAGCCTCAAAGGCGATCGGTTTGTCTGCGGGACTGGCAAAATCCTTCACCTGCGCCGTCAGGCCGGTCAGCCCATACGCCAGGGGCGTGGTGTTTTTCTGGTCGACAAAGCCAAGGCGAAATCCGGAGATGTCGATCTGGTTGAACGCCACTTTCCAGGGATTTTTTTGCTCCGGCCCGGTTTCTCCGGCAGGTAGCGGTCCGCTCTCGGACCGGGTGTTTCCTTGCGCGGATTTTTCGCGGTTGAGCGGATTTTGGGTATAGGTAATTCCTCCGCCGCGCAGGGCGAGACGTTTGACCACGGCTTCCTGCCGGCCGAGGTCCAGGCTGCCTCCGGACAGCGAAAGGGCGAGATCCGCCTCGAGGCTGATGGGGGTGGCGCGGCTGGCATCGTTGTATTGCAGGGTGAGACCGGTGGCGTCGAAAGAGCCGAGGGAAATCCGCCAAGGGGGCGTCGTGACGGGAGCGGTTGTGATTGTGCCGGGAGGGTTGGCCGTTTCCTTGACAAGCCTTTGCCAGTTGCCGACACCTGCGGCATTGACCATGGGAGCGAACCGGCCTCCCTTGAGAATAATGGATGGCAAGGATATCCGGCGGGTGGCAAAGTCAATGTCTCCTCCCGAGGCGGCGAAGCTCTTGATGTTCAGGAGCGGCTCTGTTGTGTCCTTTTCAGCGAGCGAGAGGCCCTGCACCTCCAACCGGATGGGGTTTATCCGCAGTTCGGGTTTTCCGTTTCCGGCGGAAAAATCGTACCCCGCAGTGAGGTGTGCCGTGCCGCCGGGTTGTGCGAGATTCAATCCGTCCTGAAAGAGGTGCCAGATTGCGGCGGGCTTAAAATCCTTGAGCTCAATGGAGCCGGTGGAAGAGAGCGGCTGGAGGGACAAGTCCCCCTGCCAGCCAAGGGTTCCGTTGTTCGGGAGGGAGGCGGAAACAGTATAGGTGCCGCGATGCTCCGGCAGGGTGGAAATGTTTTTGAGCTCAAGGGCAATGGGCGTAAAGGCGGTGATGATCGGTTGTGCTGTGGAATGGTCGGCCAGATGCACCGTGCCGTTGGAGAGGGCCAGATGCTGCAGCAATAAACGAGGGGGCGTCGGTTTTTCCGTGTCCGGAGGCGGGGCTGACGCTGGCTGCTTTTTAAGGAGATCGGCCAGGTTGAGGCGGCCGTTCCCGTCGATCTTCAGATGAAGGGATGGGCTCTCGATGACAAGGTTACCAAAGGTCCAGGCGCGGCGGAGAATGCTTTCGAGCTCTAAGTCGACAAAAAGCCTGTGCGCCGAGAAGAGGGGCTCGTCACCGTCGGTTGTTCGCAGGCTGAGATCCTGGATGTCGCAGGTGAAGAGCAAGGGGTTGATCCGTACCTTGCCGAGCAGAAGCGTGGAGTGGAGCTGCTCTTCGGCATACTGCGGCGCATATCTGGAGATGAGGTAGGGGGCCAGGAGGAAGCCCGCCATGCCATAGAGGGTGAACAGCGCGGCAAGGATGATGCCCAGGATGGCGAGGCGGCGGCGCCAGAAAGGCGGCAGGGAAAACAACTGTCCCGTTGTCTCGATACGTTTCGGCATGGTATTCTCCGTGGGAAAGAGTCCGTGAAACGGAGGACGGTCCGATGATTTTTGCAGGTCGTTGCCCGAATGTCCCGGTGCAGGGAGATCACTTTCTTACCCGATTATAGCATAACAGAAAATTTGCAGAACGATACAACTGTAAACCCCGGCCAAGACATCGTCTAAAACGATGCCCATGCCGCCGTTGATCCGTCGGTCGATGATCCGGATGGGATAGGGCTTGAAGATGTCGAAAAAACGGAAGATTCCAAATCCCAGCAGCCAGATCAGGGGGTTGTCCGGTGCACCGATGAGGGTGATGAGCATGCCGATGACCTCGTCGATCACTATTACGCCGGGGTCTTTGCGGTCCAAAATTTTTTCCGCCTGTCCGGCCGTGATGACTCCGAGAAAAAAGATCCCCCCCAGAGCAAGGGCATAATGGGACGGGGCCAGTTGACTGAGAAAAAAATGCAGGGGCAGGGCCAGCAGCGACCCCCAGGTGCCGGGGGCCTTGGGCAGATACCCCGCGCCGAAACCCGTGGCAATGGTCATGAATAAACGATCCATCAGGTATCCTTTGTGAAATCCGTGCGTTCGGCGCGACCCACTTCGTCGTACACCGCTTTGATCGAGACGTTGTGCGCGATTGCCACCCGTCTGCAATCTTCGTATTCCGGGGTCAATACCTCCCCGCTCGGGGTCGTTACCTTCTTTACTTGGACCTCGCCCCAGCGGGTGGGAACCGTGCCGATTTCCCGGGGCAGGGTCCAGCGCTGTTCCGTGCGGAAACGCAACCCGATGGCCGTGGTCTCGCTCAGGATGCATTCCTTGGCGGCCAAGGACGCTGCCCGGTCGCAGATAACCCGCAGCAGAAAGCCGGGCCGCCCTTTTTTCATCTGAATGGGGATCAGGACCACATCCAGGGCGCCCAGGGAAAATAGCCGTTCGCTGAGATAGGGAAAGGTTTCCGGGGACCAGTCGTCCAGATGGGTTTCGATTACCTCCACCTCCTGGGTTTCGGCTGCCATTCGGGCCGTGCCCAGGACCAGTCGCAAGAGATTGGGCTGGCCATTGCTCAGCTCCTGGCTGCCGGCGCCGTAGCCCACACCGGTCATGGTCATGGGGGGCATGGGGCCATGGCTTGTGACCAGTCCTTTGACGAGGGCAGCGCCGGTCGGGGTGACCAGTTCCTGTTCCAGTTCGACCCCGTAGGCGGGTACCCCGTGCAGCAGTTGGCAAACCGCAGGGGCGGGCAGGGGGAGCAAGCCGTGGGCGCACCGGACCCAGCCGCGGGGCATGGGCAGGGGGGCGCAATGCAGGTGGGTGATCTTCAGGCAGGCAAGGCCGATGGCCGTGCCGACTATATCTATAATAGCGTCGATTCCCCCTACTTCATGGAAATGTACCGTGTCCGCCGGCTTGCCATGCACCTTCCCCTCGGCCTCGGCCAGCAGGGAGAAGATGGCAAGCGCTGTTGCCTTGACCGGCTCGGCAAGTCCGCTTGCTGCGATGAGTTGCCGGATATCCGCCAAAGTGCGGTGCGGATGGCTCTCGCTGCTTTCAACCGAAAGGGTGGTGGCGGCGATGGCTCCGCAGCTTTTTTTGCCCACGGTCAGGGTGTAGCCGTCAAGGTCGAGCAAGGAAAGCTGGCGGCGCAGCTCCTCTTCCGGCAGTCCGGCGTCGAGCAGGGCGCCAAGGAACATGTCGCCGCTTATTCCGGAAAAACAGTCGATATAGGCGATGGTGCGCTGCTCACTCATTTTTTTTCGTCGGGCCGGGGCTGTTGTCGTCGTCTGGAAAGGTCCGTTTGCTGTAATGGATGAGCCAGGTGAGAATCTGCTTGTGATAGAAGGCATACGGTATGGCGATCAGGGCTGAAACCGCCAGGAGAATCGCAAGCTTCAGGTAGTTGCCCTGGTAGATCTCCGCCCCTTGGAAGGAAAGAAGCAGGGTGCCGGGGATCCGGCCCACCGCGGTGATGAAGAGAAACACAGGCATCGGCATGTGGCTCATGCCCAGCAGGTAGGCCAGGGAATCCTTCGGAAATCCGGGCAGGAGAAAGAGCACAAAGGGAATAATAAAATCACCCTTGGAAACCAAGCGATTGAACCGTTTGTAGATGGCGGTGTGCTCCAACCGGCGGCGGACCAGATCGCTGAGCAGGCGACCGATCATGAAGGCCAGCCAGGAGCCGATGGTAAGGCCGACGGTGGAGTAAACAAGGGCGGGCAGGGCGCCGAAGAGGTAGCCGCCCAGGATGCCGCTGGCCTCGCCGGGAATGGGGGCAATGAGCACCTGGAGAATCTGCAGGGAGATGAAGATGAGCGGCGCGAAGACGCCTTTGGCCAGGATGGCTTCCCGGATCTGTTCCCCGTGGTGCCGGGAATTTTGCAGGTAGGAAATGACCCTGCCGAACAGGTTGTCCTCTTGGAGCGCGTAGAGGGTAACGGCGCCAATCCCGGCCAGGATGAGAACCAGGTAGAAGATGCGGCTTTTCAGGAACCGGGTCATGTGGGGAGCCTCAGCCCTGCTTCGAGGGATCTGCCCCGGAGGAAGGCGTCCGCGCTCATCCGTTTGGATCCTTCAAGCTGCACCTCGCCCACGTGCAGATACCCTTCGCCCGTGGCCACGGTTAAGCCGGTTTTGTCAGCCCTGCAGAGGGTGCCTGGCGCTTCGCGCACCTGGCCGGGGATCACCCGCGGGGAAAAAAAGCGCAGCCATTTGCCCTCCAGGGTGGTGTGCGCCATGGGCCACGGATCAAGGCCCCTGATCTGGCAACTGATTTCTCGGGCAGATTTTCGCCAGTCGATGGGACTCAATTCCTTGGTGAGCGGGGGGGCCGGGGTGGCCAGGCTGTCGTCCTGCTTCTGCGCAGGGAGATTACCACCCTTGAGGAGTTCCAGGGCCTCGATCAACAATCGGCCCCCGAGTTCGGCCATCTTCACGGCCAGGGTGCCTGCGGTGTCGTCCGGCTCGATAGTCAGGCTCCCCGGCAGGAGAATGTCGCCGGTGTCCATGCCCTCGTCCATCTGCATGATGGTGATGCCGGTTTCCGGGTCGCCGTTCAATACCGCCCACTGGACCGGCGCCGCGCCCCGGTATTTGGGGAGGAGCGAGCCGTGCACGTTGATGGTGCCCAGGCGCGGCAGGTTGAGCACCGGCCCGGTCAGGATGCGCCCATAGGCGGTCACCACCATGAGATCCGGGTGATAGCCACGCAGCTCTTCCAAAAACTCCGGGGTTCTGACCTTGGTGGGCTGGAGCACCGGAAGGCCCGCGGCCATGGCCAGTTCCTTGACCGGCGGCGGGCTCAGTTTGCGGCCGCGGCCCTTGGGTTTGTCCGGCTGGCAGACCACGGCGACCACCTCTTCCCCGTGGTCGAGCAACGCCTTAAGCGAGGGCACGGCAAAGTCCGGGGTGCCCATAAAAATTATGCGGTACCTGCTGGTCACCACCGGTTATTTCCCCTCTTCGGCCTTGAGCATTTTCTTGAGCTTCTTTTTATAAAGGGTCCGCTTGAGGGAGCTGATCCGGTCGATGAACAGGGTGCCATTCAGGTGGTCGAGTTCGTGCTGGATCACCCGGGCGTAATAGCCTTCCGCTTCAAAGCTCAGCGGCTTGCCGTCGATGTCCTGGGCCTCCACCCAAATTTTTGCATAGCGGGGAACCTTGCTGCAATACTCCCGCACGCTGAGGCATCCCTCTTCGTCAACCTCTTCCCCCTCGCCCTTGATGATCTTTGGGTTGGCCAGCACGATCAGCTCCTTGGGCGCATCCTTGGGTGAGATGTCAATGACGCAGAGCTGCAGGGGGATGTTGATCTGCGGGGCCGCAAGGCCGACGCCTGGGGCGTCGTACATGGTTTCCGCCATGTCGGCCACCAGTTTTTTAAGCTCTTCGCCGAATTCGGTCACCGGCTTGGCTGTGTCTTTGAGAATGGGAAAGGGGTAGGTGACAATCTCTTGCAATGCCATGGTGTATCCTTATCTTAATGATTGCCGCGTAACGTGTTTTTTTTGTTCAATTACGGCATCAAGCGGGGGTGATTACGCCGCTTTAGCGGTGCAGGTTTTAGTACCCACTGAACAAAAAATCAAGCGCCGCGATAATCTCGCTTCTGCGATCAGCCAGGGAGCCAATTTTTTGCCCTAGAACGCGCGTTGGAATGCCCGCCAGTTCGGCAGTGGACATGATCACCTTGGTCTGCTCGACCGTGAATATGGGATTGAGGTGTTGCGCCGCCTTGCTCATGGCTGATGCCTTGACGAGCGGAACCACTACGCGGGAAGCGAGCCCCTCCAGCAGGCCGGTTTGCACATCTAGCAGATAGGGGATTTCTTCCCGGGTTGCCGGATTGAGGTTTTCGTACACGTCAAGCTGCGCCATCAAAACCGCCTGAGCTCATCGCTGAATACTCCGCGGCTTTCGATGCGGGAATTGTATTCGTTTATGGCCTCGCGGTTTTCCGCAAGCCACTTGCGGCGTTGTTCTTCCCGAAGCACTTCAGCAAGCCGCTGCTCAAGGGCTTGGGATAGATTAATGTGGTTCTCTTTCGCCAGTCGCAGCAAGTCACTGTTGATACTGAGATTGGCGGATTTTTTAGGAGCAGCCAGATCAAAAAGTGTTGCCTGCATTGTTGCCTCCATATGCGCATTGCTTATGCGCATAATTGTATCTTCTGTGGCATGTGATGGCAAGAAAAAAACATCCTTCTGCCCCTATAACATACTCTCCGGATCAACGTCCACCGACACATTCACCGCTCCAGCCAGCCGGTCGTGCTCCTGCTCCAACTCCAGGCAGAGGGAGTGCAGCTCTTCAAGGTCCGGGCCTTTGAGCAGGATCTGCCAGCGGAATCTGCCCCGCAATCTGGCCAGGGGAGCCGGGGCCGGACCGAGGATGGCGGTTTTGCGATACCGGCGCAGGGCCTTGCCCTTGGCAGCGAGGGCTTCCGCCCGCTTCTGCACCGCCTCTTCCTGTTCGCCGTCGAGAACCAGATTGATGAGGCGGCTGAAGGGCGGATAGCCCAGAGCCTTGCGCAGCCCGATCTCTTTTTCGAAGAAACGGGGGTAATCGTGGTCGCGGGCCGCGGCAATGCTGTAATGGCCGGGCTGGTGGGTTTGAACGATGACCCTCCCCGGCTGCTCACCCCTTCCCGCGCGGCCGGTCACCTGGGCCAAAAGCTGGAAGGTGCGCTCGCCGCCTTTGTAATCGGGCATGCCCAGTCCGGCATCAGCCCAGACGATGCCCACCAGGGTGACATGGGGGAAATGATGCCCCTTGGTGATCATCTGGGTGCCCACCAGAATGTCCACCTCCCGGTCATGCACCGCCCGGAGGATGCGGAGGAAATCATGGCGGTTGCGGGTGGTGTCGTGGTCGAGCCTAGCGATGCGGGCCTTGGGGAACATCCCCGCGAGTTCCTCTTCGATGCGCTCCGTGCCGAAACCGATGGGTGCGAGGTTGATGGAGCGGCAATTGGTGCAGACTGTGCGGCTGTTGGTGGCATAGCCGCAGAAATGGCAGACCAGTTCGCCCCTGCCCTTGTGCAGGGTCAGGGTGATCCGGCAATGGGGGCATTGCACCGCCTGGCCGCAGTCGGAGCAGAGCATGCAGCCGGCAAAGCCGCGGCGGTTTAAAAAGACGAGGCTCTGCTCCTGCCGGGCCAGGGTCGCCCGCAGCGCCTGCTTGAGTTGCGGACTAAAAAGCGGCGGCCGGCCGGAAACCGTGTTCACCGCCTGGAGATCGACCAGCTCCACCTGGGGCAGGGGCCGGTCCTCGATCCGGGTAGGCAGGCTGAGCAGGGTGTACTTGCCGCTGAGCGCGTGCTGGTAGCTGACCAGCGACGGGGTGGCCGAGCCGAGGAGCACCGTGGCCCCGGCCTGGCTGCCCCGAACCAGGGCCAGGTCGCGGCCCTGGTAGCGGAGGCTGTCTTCCTGCTTGTAGGCGCCGTCGTGTTCCTCATCCACGATGATCAGGCCGGGATCGGCAAGGGGGGCGAAGATGGCGGAGCGGGCGCCGATGACGATGCGCGCCTCCCCGGAAACCACCCGCTGCCACTGGTCGAATCGCTCCCCCCTGGCCAGGCCGCTGTGGAGCAGGGCCACGGTCTCGCCGAAGCGGGAAAGGAAATGCGCCTCCAGTTGGGTGGCCAGGGCGATCTCCGGCACCAGAACCAGGACGCTGCGCCCCAGAGCCAGGGTGGTTTCGGCAGCCTGCAGATAGACCTCGGTCTTGCCGCTGCCGGTGACGCCGTGCAGCAGAAAGGGTGCGTATTTTTTCTTGGCGATGGCCGCGTTCAGTTGGGCAAGTCCGCTTTCCTGATCAACGGTGAGCTGGGGGGGCCTGGGATAAAAAAGCGGGGTTTCCCCAAAGGGGTCACGGTACACCGGGCGTTCTTCCAGGCGGATGATGCCTTTTTCCGCCAGAGAGGCGAGGGCTTTTGCCGCGCCGCTGTATACTCGAGTCAGCTCCCTCCGGGGAAGCGCCTGGGGTGCAGGGAGCAGCATCTCTCCAAGGAGGGCGAGGGTCTTTTTTTCCGAAGGCTTGAGGGAGGCGAGGCGTTCCGGGGCAAGCGGCTCCGAAGCAAGGAACACGCAGGTTTCCGTTTTCTGGCCGATGGTCGCCCCGGAGATAATCTGCTCCACCGAGATCAGCCCCTGCTCATCCCACTGTTCGATGATTCGTCTTTCCTTGCCGCGCCAGAGCTTGCGCACCGTTGCAGCACTCAGCTTCTTCTTGGCGGTCAAATCGGCGAGCCAGGGATGGTCGAGGGCAAGCTGCGGCTGTTCAGCAAGGAAATAGTGCAGCCCCGCCTCGGTGGCCTTGATTTGCCGGCCGCTCTGCGAGGTGAGCCCGCCGGGCAGCGCGCCCCGGATCACCTCGCCGATGGGGTAATGATAGTAACGGGCCACCCAGCGGAAAAAGGGGACCATGCCTTCCGGGAACACCGGGAAATCATCGAGGAGGTCGGCAATGGGCTTGAGACGGAATAAGGGCTTTTCTTGGGTTAAGGCCAACACATAGCCGGTGAGCAACCGTCCGCCCAAGGGGACCAGCACCCGCTGACCCGGGGCGGGGATCTCCCCGCTGCTCGGGAGGGCGTAGGTCAGGGTTTGCGGCAGGGGCGCGGCCACGGCGACTTCAAGATAGGGAGGGGATGCGGACATGGGCCTGTCGGTGAATTGCGCAACAAAGGTTGATGATCTGATGACAACTAAAAATGCGACGCACTGTCGCAGACGCGCAGAGATAACACGCTGAAATCAGAGGGCGAGAACTCTCCGCCCCAGCGACGAAAAAAAATTGCGGTTGCAAGCCCCGTGAAACTAAAAATCCGCGCAAACTTCCTTGATGTGTTTGCGGAAGTCCTTCGATATTACGGGATGCCGCAGGGCATAGGCGACAATGGCCTTGAGGTAGCCGAGCTTGTCGCCTGCGTCGAAGCGGGTGCCGCTGAATTCATAGGCATACATGGGGCGTTGTTTGGCTAGGGCGAGCAGAGCGTCGGTGAGCTGGATCTCTCCCCCGTGGCCGGGCGTGGTTTTTTCGAGCATGGGAAAGATCTCCGGGGTCAGAAGATAACGGCCGATGATCGCCAGGTCCGAGTCGGTGGTGCCGGGCGCGGGTTTTTCCACCATGCGGTCCACCTGATACACCCCTTCCCGGACCTGGGTTCCCTCCACGATCCCGTACTGGTTGGTTTCCTCGGTCGGCACCTTCTGGATCGCCACGATGGGCGCGTCCAGCTCCTGGTGCAGGGTGAGCATCTGCTGGCAGCACGGCACCTTGCTCAGAACCAGATCATCTCCCAGCAGCACCATGAAGGGTTCGTTGCCGATGACGTTTCTGGTGGTCCAGATGGCGTGGCCCAGGCCCAATGGTTTTTTCTGGCGGACCGTGGTAATGTCGATGAGATTCGAGATGTGGTTGATCTCTTCGCAGAGCGCATCCTTGCCCTTCTGTCTGAGGATGGTGTCGAGTTCGAAATCGTAGTCAAAATGATTCTCGATGGCGGATTTGCCCTGACTGGTGACAAAAACAATCTCTTCGATGCCGGAGGCGACCACCTCTTCAACAATGTACTGGATGGTGGGGCGGTCGACGATGGTGAGCATTTCCTTGGGGATCGCTTTGCTGGCGGGAAGAAAGCGGGTGCCTTTGCCGGCCACCGGGATAACGGCTTTGCGTACGTTCATGGGGGGACCCGTTGCTGAGTATTTTTTTAAAAAAGACAGACTACAGTTATGGTATACCACATAGCCAAAGATAGCTGCTACTTCAAGGGAAATAATGGAAGCCCCGTAAAAACTCCCTGGAGATCGGGTTGTTGCCTGGGGCATCGTGAACGAGACGCATGCATTCTTTCCTGAAAAAAACAGAAAAAATTATCAGGCGTCAGGCGCTTCTTGTCGAAGGAGAACGCTGCGTTGCGGCGGTGTCCGGAGGACCGGATTCCATGGCCCTGCTGCAGGTTTTGGCGCATCTGGCCCCAGTGCTTGGCTGTTCTCTGGTGGTTGCCCATGTGGATCATGGCTTGCGGCCCAAGGAAGCGGAGGCGGAAGAGCGACTGGTGCGGGAAGCGGCTCAGTCCCTGGGGCTTGCCTGCGAGAGCCGCCGGCTCGAGGTTGTTGCCTGCGCCAGGAAAGAGGGTCTATCCATCGAGCATGCCGCCCGCAATCTTCGCTACGGATTTCTGGCGGAGGTGGCGGCGCGCCATGGGGCCACGAAGATTGCCGTGGCGCATACGGCGGATGATCAGGCCGAGGAGATTCTGTTGCGGCTTATCCGGGGGACCGGCCGCGCGGGTTTGGCCGGCATGGCCGGAATGCGCGATGGTCTTGTGATTCGGCCTTTTTTGGGCATCGCCAAGGAGGAGATCCTCCGTTATCTTGCCGAAGAAGCGATCCCCTATTGCCTCGACAGCTCCAACCGGGAGCGGATGTATCTGCGCAACCGGATCAGGCTTGATCTGCTGCCCTATTTAGAGGAACATTTTAACCCCAATATCGGCAACTCCCTGCGGGAAACAGCGGCGATTTTGCAAGGGGAAGAGGAGCTGCTGGCCGGGATGGCCAGTCAGGCCTATGCCCAGGTAGTTGCGGAGGAGGGGAGCGAACCCTCCGGGCTGGCGATCCGGGTGGCGGATTTTTTGCGCCACCCCCTGGCCATCCGGCGGCGCATTGCGGAAACAGCTTGCTGGCGCATGGGCTGCAGGCCGACGTTCAGGCGAATTGCCCAGCTTCTCTCCCTGGCGGAAACCGGGGATGAGGGCGCGGGATTGCATCTGGCCCAAGGGTTGCGGGTTGTGAAGGCAGAAGGGCGGATGGGCTTTGGTTATCCCCAGGGGCAACAGGCAGTGCGCGGCAATCTCTTGGAGGCGGATAGGGAAGAGGGCTTTGCGTGCAGGGAGCTTCCCGGCCCGGGGGAATATGTTTTGGAGGGCCCAGGGGCGAGGATTACCCTGTGCTTTTTGGCTGCTGCGCCCGAGGGATGGAAAGATGAGTCTCCTCAGGCCCTGTATTGCGATGCCGATAAAGTCTCCTTTCCCATGACGGTGCACGCCGTTAGGCAGGGAGATCGCTTTCATCCCCTGGGCGCGCCGGGCTCAAAAAAGGTCGGCGATTTTTTCACCGACCGGAAGATCCCCGTGATCCAAAGGAGACGGATACCCATCCTGTCCGACCGCGAGGGGATCATTGCCATCCTCGGCGTGCGTCCTGACCAGCGGGCAGCCATCTCTTTAAGCACCAGAAGGATTCTGGCCGTAAGCCTGCACCCTTTGCCCACCGGTGAAAATGGCTTTACTGAAAAAGCGATACATGGTAAGTAGGGTGCCATTGTGCATTAAAACCCGAGGGCGGGTAGCTCAGTTGGATAGAGTGTTGGCCTCCGAAGCCAAAGGTCGTGGGTTCGATCCCCGCTCCGCCCACCAAAAAACATAAGGGAAATCAAGCAAATAGGCTTGGTTTCCCTTTTTCGTTTTTCTGTCTAAAGTCCCCCCAATTTGTCCCATAGTGTCCCAAGAGTGTCACCAAGGGACACCCACGCACACCGAGTGTCACCACTGCACTATTTTTAAGTGTCCCGCTAGTGTCCCATGCTTTTTTATTGCACGTTTCAAGAAAAATATTGATCTGTTGATTTTTTTTATGGTTTTCTATTCTTCTTCTTTTTCAATAATCAATATCCTCCGCTGAAACTTTCAGGCTGAAAAACAAGCATAACGCTTTGTTTTATCGTATTTTATCTTTCTTCGCCTTCCATTTTTACAAGCTCACTTGTTGATTTAGTAACGCAACACAATGTTTTTACGCCATTTTAGCGCATATTAGCACACGTAATTTCAATAGAGGGTATCGCCTATTGAAACTTATCTGCTGGATATTGTTGAATATTTTGTCTCGACAAGAAAAAAAGGGGGTGGTATGAAATAGAGCATGGAGGTCTAACCATGAGCGATAAAATTGCAGCAAATCAGAAAATACTCCTGACCCTGGCAGAGGCGGCGGAGCTGACCAGCAGCTCGGTCAGCTGGTGGCGCCAGGCGGTCAGGGGAGAAAAAAAGCTACCGCGGGGGGTGGTGGCTCTGCGGCAGGGCAAAATCTGGAAAATCAGCCGAGCAAGCCTTGATGCTTGGATTTCAGGGGCTGCGGTGGCCGCCCCTGCTCGCCGGCGGGGCCGACCCACCAAGGCAGAGCAGGTAGCCCATAGGCAGGAAGGGTAGGAAATGGCTGACCGGCGACAAATAGATACCAGATCGGCGGCTCTGCTAGTGGCCTCATTGGTGGGCCACGACAATGTAATCAGTATATCAAGGTCAATACTGGAACTATTGGGCGGAGACTATCCTGCTTCGATTTTGCTCTGCCAATCAGTGTATTGGCAGTCAATAGTCGAGCAGGGAAAAGGAGGCACCAGCGACGGATATTTTTGGAAGTCGATGAAAGATTGGAATAAGGAAACAGCCCTCGGCGAATATCAAGTCCGAGAGGGCACGAAGCGTCTCAAAAAAGCAGGAATATTGGAGACTACCATCCGCAAGGCATGGTCTGATCAGGCTCGGGACAGGGTGCCCACAGTACATTACCGAGTTGACATGGATAAGCTGCTAGAATTATTGCTCTCTTTTGTTTCCGAAGAAACCATTCCGCGAAAAATCAATAATCCATCCCGGGGAAAACCCAAAATCGACTCTGGGGAAATTGATGCGACTATATATTCAAAGACTACCAAAACAAAGACTACCACCACCCCCCTTCCCCCATTCCCACCATCTCCATTTCCAGTGGCGACTACCCAGGCAGACAGATGTGGTAGTGGTGATGGTGATGTGGAGGAGTATATCCTCCTCGCTGCCGAGGATTACTGCAGGATTAAGAATCTCGGCCCAGAGCGGCTAGCGGGAACAATTAGGAGCATCCGCAAGCGGCTGAATTTGCAGGGCGGCATGACCGAGATAGACCAACATCAGCTCTCGGCTTTCAGTAAGAGAAAGCAGGAGGTCCAGGGGGCAGTCCATGCAGAAATCATCTCCCTCCCTTTACCTGATGAGCCGCCCGTATGGAGGCAGGCCCGAGAGCAACTGCGGGCCAACATTCACCCCGGCACCTACTCCCTTTGGATCGAGCCCTTGGTCTGCGTATCTCAAGAGGGCAACACCCTGGAGCTGGTTGGTCCTGACATGTATTTCTGCTCTTGGGTCAAGGATAACCACCTGAATAATATTCACGACGCCTTGCAAAATGTCGGCTTTATGGGTGCCAAGGTGCTGCTGAGACCAGCCTCGCTGGCATCCGGCGAATCCTGGTTAACTGGTTAAATGGTGAACTCCATGAAATTTTCCCGCAAAGCCTTCTTCGCTCTTCCCTCGGCGCTTGTTTTGCTCCACCCTGGCACAGCCGGCGCGACCATAAGTGATTATTTGAGCGCGGCCGATGGCGATCCGACCTTCAACATGCTCGGGAAAGTTTTCGGTCCCATACCTGGCATCCTCACTGGCACAGCTTCTCCTCTTTCTGAAATGTTCGTAATTTTCAATATGGCTGTCTTCTCTGTGGCAGTGTTGATGGTGCTTTATGGCGTCATTTCTGGGGTCATGCACACTGCGGTTGAGGGGGAGTTTCTCGGCAAGCGGCACTCCTCGATCTGGTACCCCATCAGGACAATCTTTGGCATTTTCGGCCTGGTTCCCATCTTCTCCGGGTGGTCTTTTCCCCAAGCTCTGATGATTCTAGGGATGGTTGTCGGCATAGGCATAGGCAACAAAACCTGGGACGTCGGCTGGAAGCACATGCTAGATCATGTCGAAAGTGCCGTTCTTGTCAGCCCTGAAGCTGCAGGCAGGGATAATGCTTTGGAGGCCTTGGTTGCAGCTCAAGTATGCTCAATCGTAAATAATATCCAACAAAAACAAGATGCTGAACAAAGCGGGAAAACATCAATTTTGTTCCCAGAGAAAGGGACTTTAATCCAACAGGGCAACATTTCAAAGTTGGTTTTTGGGTCCACCGAGGGGGGGTATTTTCCAGATACTTGCGGGGGGGTGCAAATATATCCAAAGTCCAATGCCCGCGGCATTCTCGATGGACCACAGGGCCTGGCAGCGCTGCCGCCGTTCGATCATCAGGCAGTAAACAAAGCCCAAGCTCAGGCCCTGGTGGCCATGAGTGCTTCCCTTCATCCTCATTCCCAGGCTCTCGCACTGGAGGGCCTGACCCCAGACCCGGCAGATTTAGCAGATATCAAAAATCGATACACCCAACAAATAAGTACAGCACTGGCCGATTCCAGCATGAAAAGCAAACATGGTTTTGCTGATTTCATGAAGAAGGAGGGTTCGTCGTGGCTATATTCTGGGGTCGTTTTCGTTAAAATAGCTTCCGTCAATCGAGATATCATGGATGCCGCATCTGCGGAGATATTACCCCTTTCTCCCCGGGAGGGAGGACTAATTGAGCAGGGTATTTCTGTAGGAGCCGGGGTGATGTCTGGCTGGTTAAAAACAGTCAAAAATATTGTGACTTTTGATTTTCCTAAAATTTTTGGCGATAGCATGCAATCTGCTGGAGTCAGATCCGCGCTGGATTTCATGACAGGTGGAGAAGGCGATTTGATGATCGGGATTACCCGGTTAGGCTATTCCTTGAGCGGTGCAGGGGGGATAGGCTTGGGTGTTGCTGGCGGCCTGGCGGCCGCTGGCGGGGATGGTGTCCTGCAGGTATTGGGCTTGCCCGCGATTTTTAAAATTTTACTGATAATCGGCCTAGCCATGGCTTACCTGTTGCCTTTTTTGCCCTACATCCTCTGGTTTTCCGGGGTCATCAGCTATTTTATCGTGTGTATAGAGGCCGTGGTAGGTGCGCCGCTGTGGATGTTGGCGCATTTGGAGACCGAAGGAGAGGGGATGGGCCAGAAAACTGCCCATGGCTATATGTTTTTGCTGAATGTTCTGTTTCGACCGGTGTTGATGGTGTTCGGCCTGGTCTCCGGCTGGTTGCTCATGAATATCCTGGGCGAATTCCTTAAATATTCCTTATCCGTTTTGTATGGATCTTCCTCCTTTTCCTTTTCCGGATGGGCCTCGATCGGGATGTTCTTCGTCACCTTGATCATCTTTTGCTATCTGTCTTATTTGCTAATTTCCAAGTGTTTCGCGCTGATCCATCATCTTCCAAATGAGGTTTTGGCTTGGGCTGGGGGTCACATAGGCAAAATTGGCGGGGGAGAGGATGAGCGCACGATCAATGCGCTTTACCACGGCGGCAATCAAATGGGACACGGCATGGGAGCTGGAGGAGCCGGGCAGTCAAAAAATGCCATTAAGGGGGTAGGTGGCAACACGATCCGGCCAGGTGGCCCTGGTGCGGGTGGTGACACAATTCATCGCGAGCGATGACCTAAACGCGATCGCATAGTGAGGGCAGGGAGCAAGGTGTTAATCGGTGCCCCCAAAATGGGGGACCGATTACCTTGCCCTCTGCCTGTCGGCAGCGGGAAGGGCAGGGCGGCGCTTCGCTTGCCCTGCAAAAGATTAAAGGGCACCTAATCACATATTGCATCGATAGGAGGAGGCATCATGGCCTTTAAGAAAAGTGGCCGCCCGGCATTGCCGGCCAGCCAAAAAAGAAAAAATCGGGTCCGGGTCCATTTTTCTGACCTGGAAATGCAGTACCTGATTCGGATGGCCGGGGAGGGTGGCATCGTCGAAGGCGGGATCCCAGATTTCATCCGGCAACAGGCTCTGGGCCGGAAAATCCATACAATTCCCACCATAAACCACGAGGCTTGGGTTTCCCTGGCCAGGGTGGGCGGAAATCTGAATCAGATTGCCCATCGGCTGCACCTCGTAGAGGCGGGCGCGGAGGGAGTCGTTGTCCCGGATATCTTAGAGATCCGGGAAGCACTGGAGCAGCTTCGCCTTCAGCTCCTCGGCGAGGATTTTTTCCCTCCCTCAGAGGACACCGAATCACATATTGCCTCTGCAAATTCGCTGCGTGGGAAGGGTGGCGAGATTTGAGGGCACCCAAAAACATATATCATCCAAAGGAGACTGCGCAAAGTGAAGGGCAAAATAACAAAAGGGAACGGATTCCGCGGCGGGTTGGAATACCTGCTTGGGCCGGGCGAGGATAATCACCCGGGCAGAGCTGTGCCGGTGATGGGAGCCGGAAATATCCTGGGCACTGAGCCCCGCAAACTGGCGCGCCAGTTTGCGGCCTCGCGGCGCCTTAGGCCGGGAATCAAAAATCCAGTCTTTCATGTCAGTCTTTCTTGTCCCCCAGGCGAAAAGCCAGTGGATGCGAAATGGGCGGAAGTCGCCCGGGACTATCTTTCCAGCATGGGCCTTGATCCCGATCGGCACCAATGGTTCTGCTGCCGCCACATTGACCAGGAGCATGACCATATCCATTTACTTGTCTCCCGCATTGCCCTGGATGGGAAGGTCTGGCATGACCAGTATGGCGTCCGTCAGTCAATCCGGATATGCCAGGAACTCGAAAAAAAACACGGATTGCGCCTCACCGCAGGCGAAGAAGGCGGCGAGAAAAAAAGCCTTAGCAAAGGCGAGTTGGGCCAATATCGCCGAACCGGCAAAATCCCGGATCGTCTTATTCTCCAGAAAAAAATCGGGACCGCCAGGACTGATTGCCCGGATTTTTCTACGTTCGTTTCCCGATGTCAAAAAAGCGGCATCGAGGTGCTTCCCGCGGGGAAAACCGGCCAGGTCGGCGGCATCTCCTTCCGGCTGGCCGGCGGTGATGCATTCTCAGGGTCCAGCCTGGGAAAGGCCTTCAGGTGGCAGAGGATAGCGGCAGACACGCATTTTGATGCAGAGCGCGACGCTGAGTTGATTGCCCGGCTGCGTGAGAAGGCCGAGGCTTCAGAAGTGGCGGGCTCATTTGCCCCGGCTGGGCTGGCACCGACCGAGGCGCCTGATATCTACCGGGCGAGGGGACAGATTGCCCCCTGGAAAGAACGAGACAGGTATTTTGTCCATCGGGAAGATGGAACCTGGGTGCACCGGCGGAACCCCGAACGGGTGGCCTTCAAGATGGAAGGCCAGCAAGTCCACGTCCTGGCCCGCCAGGATTTGGCCATCCGAGCGGCGCTGCTCACCGCCTCGGAGGCTTTTGGGCAATCGCTGAAGATCCAGGGCGAAGAGGAATTCTGCCGGAAAGCATGGCTGGCCGGATCCAAAATGGGCCTGGAGATCCAGGGCTACCAGCCGACCGCCGAGGATCTGGCCGAGCTAGCCGCCTGGCGCGAGAAACATGGTGGGCCAACGGTGACGGATTCCATCGGACCGGCCCATTCGGTCGAGCAAAACGAGATACAACCCGGTTATACGTTGCCAGAGAAGGAGGTAGCTGATGGGCATGATTCAGAGCATGGAGAAGGAGATCGAGTTCCTGACGGATCAGGAACCTCAGAAAACAGTCGAGCAGTCACAGCAACCCCTGAAATTGGTGGATCCGGCCGAGGAGATGCCGCCGCAACAGGAGCCCAGGCCGCCGGCAGAGACACCGCTGCCCCTGCCGCTGACAGCGGAGCAGGGGAAAGAGATCTTGCGGCTGCTGCGGGCATTGCCGACGCAGGCAGCCCGGGAAATCGTGACGCAGACCGAGCCGCTGCGCCAGCGACTCGGGAAGGCGACGGATCACGCGCTGGTGACCCGCAAAGCCATGGAGTCCCTGGCGGCCCTGGTGGAGCAGTTGCGGGCCGGGACAGCCGAGTCCAGAGCGGCAGCCGCGCAGATGACAGCCGCCGCGAAGGGCGTGCGGCGGGAGGTCGAGAGATCCATGCAGCAGGTGGCGACGCAGATGGCGCAGGCCGTGGCCAACGAGCGGGCAGCGATACGCAGGGACCTATCGCAGATCCCCACGGTACGCAAATACTTCGTCATGTGCCTCCTCGCGATGTTGCTGACCTCTGCGATTTCGGCCGGCATTTTCGGGCTTGCATGGCAGAAGAGCAGGCCGGACCCGATGATAGCCAAGGCGGCGGAGACGTTCCACTCGATTTGGTCCCGAGCGAGCGACCAGGAAAAACGCCAGATCGAGAAGATCATCGTTCGGCAGATCCCGAGCCAACAGGCCCCGACACCGCCAACGAAAAAAAGGTAGAGACGACGCCGGCCAAAAAACAGAAAGCCCCGTCGGAGTCGATGTAATTTCAGGGGGCGGGGAGGGCAGGCCCTCCCCGCCCCCTGGCCCCCCGACCCCACCGGGATTTTAGGGCGGTGGCCGGACAGGGCGGCGAAAGTCGCGCCACCGGCAAAAAGCCGCCGGTGTCACGCCGCTCGCTCCCTCGCCCTGCCGGGGTAAGGCAGTGCCGATCCGGAAGTCTGGGACTGCAGAGGAAGTCGGCAAGCCGAAGTCGGATCTTTTTCCCCCCTCCCCCGTGGGGGTGAGGGGAGGGAGGAAAAAGATGTTTTTCTGAGGGAAGAACCGCAAAAAAAACCAAACAAAGGAGAAAAACATGTCCGCGACGATGATGATGATAGTCCCAGTCCCTATCCTAAACCGAAACACCCCAAAAGCCGTCAATCAATGGCTCAAGGAAATTATAGAGGTTGCGCAAAAACATGCCCTGGCGGTGGATGATTTTGCCAAAACATTCGACTTTGATGAGGCAAAAAGCCGAACGTTAAAGGAAAACTACAAACTTATCAATTCGATCCGGGCGCAACATGTTGCGCCGCTCAGAAGTTTCCTCTGGATTCATGGCCCCACCCAACTAACCTTCGATAAAATCGAGAAGCGACACGATCGCCAGGAGCAGATCCGGTCCTGCAACAAAGAGCTGCGAGTCATTTTTGACTCGATGTGCGAAAAAATTGAGCCACTTTACAAAAAAATCGATGAAGTCGGCCTTAAAGCAAGAAAGGTGTACTGATGATCATGAAAAAGAAAAATTCGACGGAAACCCTCTATTTTTTCTCGCTGCCGGCGATTATCACCGGCGCCAATTTCTTTATCACAGCCCCATGGAACTTCGTGGTCCGGCTGGCTGCCGGCCGGGAGGCGGAAGCAAATCCTTTTTTCTACTTCGGCGTGACACTGGCAGGCGCTGCTCTGGTCTGGGCGGGGTGGCGAGGATGGAAAAAAGCAAAAAGGCTCGATCTGCTGGATCCAAAATCTGACTTCCTGGGCTTGTCGCGGGTGGATCTCCTGGCCCGTAAAAATCGGCTTAAAGTCTTTCTGATTATCAACTGCGTCCTCTTCGCTCATGCCTGGGTATATCCTGGCCCGGTGCTTTTGCTTCTGATGGCCGGTGTGGTGGCGATCTTTACACGCAAGTACCTGATCGCGAAAGCGGAACTTCAATTTATCCGGGCAAGGGAGGGATTGGCATGAAAAAGCCGATGAAGAGAGTGCACTACAACTTTTCCCTGCACCCTGAAAAACATGTACTGCCTGCCTGCATGATCAACATAATCGGCAGCGACAAGAAGCGGCCGGATTATCAAGGCACCACTAACCAGGCGGCGGTGACCTGCGCCCGCTGCCTCAAAATCATAGGGGTGCAGGGAGAGATTAAAAAGATCATCCTCACCGTAGCTGTAGTGCTCTTTGCTGCAGTGCCAGCAGTCATGGCCGCGGATTGCGAATCGATCCGGCCGGATCTGATGACCAGAGCGCAGCAGATGGCGCAGAACGCTCGGGATCGGGAGATTAAAGACTTCTCCGAGGCCTCGGCCGCGACTCTCGAAGGTGGCTCTCCTGGGCAGTCGGGCAAGCCCGGCGCTGCTAATGCCTCCAGCTCCAACTGCCTGGAGAAGTACAAGGATGTAAAAGTAGGGAGCATGATCGGCGTCCCATCGGTGAGCGATCTTGCAAAACAGGCGCTGGATCGCGTTTCGAAGGCGGCATGTACCGGCATCGACTCAATCTACAACCAGGCCGGTGCATCCATGTCGCAATCGGTCGTGTTGCCGGGCAACATCGGCGGTGCGCAGGTCGGCTTGCCTGGGGCCAGCCAGCTCGGGAATCCTTATCAGTCTCCGAACACGGTCAGCACTCCGGGGGCGGATGTGACCGTGAAAAAGTCAAACGGTGGGATCATCTCGAACACCATCAACGGCATTCCAAATTACATCAAGGGGATCTTTCAATGAAAAAGGCAATCTTTGCAATGATGGCGGTGGTGGGAATGATGATCTTGGGATCCAGTAGCCAGGCTATGGCCGGACAGCTCAAAGCCGATGACGAAATGACCATTTTTGTTACCGACCTGGCGGGCGTTACCGAATGTGATTGCAAATGTTTTCCGGAAGAACTCGCGCCGCTTACTGCTGATTCGTTTTCTCGCACCTGCCAATGTGAGTGTTTCTTGAGCAATGGGCAGCCTGGGGCGAAATTCGAAGAAAAAATGATCACGTTGAAGAGGCCCAAAAAATGAAAAGTTTCAGAAAATACTCTGTGGGTATAGCGCTTCTCGCTATGTTGTCTCCATCGAATAGCGCCATGGCCGGTTGCTGCGGGGAAGTGGCCGCCATCAATGTGGCAGCAAAAACTATTTCGGGCGCGATCGAATCTTCAGGGGCGTCCACTGATGGTGCAATCAGAGATTTGAAAAAAGACCTGAAAGAGGCCTTGGCGACAGCGGCCGACGCGATCAAAGGCGAGGCAACCAGGGTGGCGGGGGATGTGGCGGATAACCGGGATAAAAAACGAGTGGCCCTGGCTGGATCGGAAAACGCGGCCAGGGCGCAGCAGGATTATGGCATTTTGCCTCCGAATCCCTGTGACTCTCTAGCATCAGCCTCTGTCTCCGGGGCAGCGGCCAGAAGCGCGGCCCGGACCGCTGCGACCGAGCATGCTGGGTTCCGGATGCGCGGGCGGAACACCAGCTCCCCGGCCTCGGCCACCTATACCACTTACTCGCGGCACAGGGAAAAGTACTGCGGGCCTGCCGACGTGGCGCAGAAGCGCTGCAGCTCCACATCCTCGTTGCCCGACGCGGACATTGATCCACGATCCCTCACGCACGGCGCTGGCTTGCTGGGCAACCAGAGCTATGTCTTCAACCAGCAGCAGACGGAGGCCGCCAGGGCCTATGCCAGCAATGTCGCGCAGGCGGTGCCCCGACCGGTTTTGCCGGGGAATCTTGAGAATACCGATCAGGGACGCGGGTACGAGGCCATGCGGCTGGCGGAGCAGGCAAAGTTGGGCCTGGCTGCCTCTGTTTTTACCGAGGCCATGGCCTGGCGGGCGCCGGCCGAGGTGAACGGCGTGTCACTCGCCCAGCATATCAAAAATATCTGGGCAAAGATGGGAGGAGTCTCTGTCCCCCAGGGAGTCGAGGATGCAATCAAATCCGGACAGGCGAGTCATTTCCTGTTGCAGCAGGCAGAGGTGGACCGTCGAGCCAACAACCCCGAGTGGTATTCGCAAATGGTGGCGGCTTCGCCGGCGGCCGTGAGCCGGGAAGAAGCCTTCATGCTGGCCAGATTGCTTGAGATGCTGCATCGCCTGGAGTTGCGCATAGAACGGCAAGAAATGCTGCTGGCCGGGATTCTCTCCGAAGCGGTCCGCGCCAATGGTGGCCAGATCGATTCCCAATACCGGGCGGCGACCAGCGTGCCGCCCAGTTCCAAAAAATAAGGGAGGAAGCCGACATGGAAATGAAGAAATTTGAGGAAATGAAACTGATAGTGACCGGGGATCCCGACCAGGATGCCGCGATCTTGGAATGGTTATTCCTGGCTGTTCTGGCGCCATGGTCCTTTGGCTGCCGGCCTTTGGTGTGGGATCGGTCATGAAGACTTTCGTCATCGGTAAAACCGAGTTTTTGGCTGAAAACCGCTTCGGTAATGTGCTGATCAACCCCAAATTGCCGAAAAATTTCGAGTGCACGGATAACCAAAAACGACCGGCGGAGCAACTGGAAAAGTGGTGGGGGAGGCCATACCTTGAGGTTGAAATTGAAGATCCGGAGCAATGGCCTGATGGCGTGTTCTACTGCGTATATTGTCTGGATGGTGGTGTCTGGGATCGCCCAACATTGTGGGGGCGTTTTGGAAGCTTGCATGAAGCATTGCAATGTATCGAGCGCGGTCCGGCGTAGCGGAAGTCCTGATAATCAAAGGGCGGTTCGGGGATTCCCCGGCCGCCCTTTTCTATTCCACTCTGCATTTCTTTTCCTAAACGACTTTCTCCATGGGGTTCCCGCACGAGGTACAGAATTTAACAGTCGCAGACTGTCGATTGCCGCATTCGGTACAAAAGACATCGGCTTCTTGTGGTTGAGCTTGCGTTACAGGGCCGGAAGCCACAGAGGCATCGCTCTTCTTGCGTCGCAAGAAAAAAAAGCCCAACCCTGCCACCATTAGAAGCAGAGCACCAACACCTATACCTACAATGACAACAGGAAAAGCCGTGGCGGTGGCAGTTGCCGTGAGCGTTTTGTCGCCACGACCACCCCATACATTCGCCCCGGTTTCAAATTTCCAACGAACCGTCTGCGAATCAATTTTTTCGCCGTTGGTTTCGTCAACCTCTCCTGGGAATTTGACTGTGACCTCGACGGGAACAGGATCATTAATACGCCAGCGGCCATTAAAAATGTAGCGGGTCCGCGGCGTGCCGTCCTTTTCGATTTCACACTCATAGCCCCGTGTGTCATTCCGCAGTTCTGAGAGGTTTTTGACTGTTCTCTGGCTCACAATTGCCGTGTTGCCAGATTCGACCTCCTTGACAGAAACAACAGCATTTGGAGCATCTTTTTTGATTCGTCGTTCCAGATCAGGCACGACGAGTGCGGCAAAATCCTTCTGGACGATGATGGAAAGCATCGATTCCGCAGAGCCATCGGTCTTGATGGTTATCAGCTCTTTGACTTCCACACACCCGGAAAGGAACAGAACGATACCCGCCAACAAAAAATAGAGTATTTTCCTCGGCATCAGTTCACCTTCTGCCCACACTCGCCGCAAAATGTATCGGCTGAAGTAAGCGTTGCCCCGCAGGCACTACAAGTTTTCTTGGTCGCTGTGGCGGCGGCCGTCTGCCTTTGTTCCTGAGCCTGCTGCGCATGTTGTTTGGCGCGCTCATGTACTTCTTCCGCCTTTTTCTTCGCTTGTGCCAGCCCATCGGACAACATGGCTTCGGTAGAGGACGAATCTATTCCCTCGGACAACTTGAGATAAATAAGATTAACCCCCATCAGATAAACGGAAAAAACCGCAGCCGCCGCGACACCAAAGATAACTGCCCCGGCAAAGAGGGTGGCGGTCAAATATCCGTTCCCTCCTCCGCCCATGTAAAATCCACCAAATAGACTAGACAAATTCATCAGGTGGAAATCCATCACCCCCCCAACCACACCCCCCACTTGAAAAAGCGAGACAGAAAGTATGCCGAAAATTACCGCACTAACAAACGCAACCAGAATACCGAGCAACAAAAAATTGACAATCGCTTCGACGGGCCGCTTGCCAGCAATCGCCACAAGACGAGCGATGGCAGCCATGATCGAGTGCCCTTCCCAAACAGCCGGAAAAGCGAGACCAAGGGCCGCCATGATGCCGATCGTTATCAGCGCGGTTGCAATAATTGCCACCGGGAAAGTGATTGCGAAAAGCGCTACTCCCAGGCCCGGAATCTTGCAAAGGAAAAATACTAATGCCCAAACCAACCAATAGACGGCCACTGCCAGCAGGGCCATGACCGAAATAGCCAGAACCTTCACAAAACTGGCGGCTCCGGCAAAGAATGCCGTAATTATCGCTGGCGGCTCCAAGCCGCGTGCGACATCCATCAACACTACTCCGGCCGCACAGATGCCGAACAACCACACCAACGCCGAAAGAAGACCAACAACGGCTATCATCACTCCAGAGGCCGTGGCCATTCCCAACCAAAACAGGAAAGCCGCCAGCAGTCCAGTGCCGATCAATAACACAATAGCTCGCCAGTTTGTCAGCCCGTCAAGGGCACGCAACAGATCACCATGCTTCGCGTTTGTAGCGGTATTCATTCATTCTCCAGTCTATTGTTGGTTCTGGTTAACAGACTATAAACTACACACCCTCGATTTTCCGTTTAGGTCAACCCACTGCGAAGGGGGTCTTCGATGTTTTGGTGATTTGGCCGTCGGTGATGGTGGTTACAAGCGTGTAATTACCCTTGGGAAGATCCTTGGGAAGATTGACCTTCGCTGTAGAAGTGTGTGTCCCCTGTTCACGCATTACTTTCCGCTCCGAAAGATCAAACGATTCTTGCTCACCCACAAGGACTCGCCGTTCGGTAATCGCAACCTGCTGCTCCTTGTTCGGAGAAAGTGTCGTGTATTGCACGCTTGAATCTATCGCCGATCCTGGTGCAACACGATCTGGCGTAGCGGAAGCACTTTCCACTTCAAGCTTTGCGACCTTTTCGTCGTATTGATATTTTTTTGCTGCTTCAGCACGGGTGGCATTTTGTTGATCAATATAGCTGCCAACCAACCCTCCGACTACCGCGCCAATCGCCGCACCGATCAAAGTTGCCTTAGTATTCCCGCCGATAAGTTGTCCGGCGATCGCCCCTATTGCCGCACCCGAACCAGCCCCAAAGAGACCTCCTCGCTCTGCGGAAGGGGTAGTCGCCACACATCCGGCGGTTTGAGTGCCGACCATTAGAACGATAAGAGCAAATACCGCATTTTTTCTAATGCATTTTTTCATAATTCCTCCGGGGATGTTATTCTACAATAAAGACTTTATCTTTGATTGGTCCAACAGCTCCGAACTGCCGCGCAATATCAAACGCTCGATCCTTTTCCGCGACACTCTTGACGGAGCCCTTCAGGGTAACAACAAAATCATCACTGACCTGAGCCGTGATTCCGTTAATCCCGCTAGCACGCAAGTTCCGGCCTATTTCGCCCTCCATTTTGGCGGGATCGCGCTTCTGAGGAGCCGGTGGTGGAACGGCGACGGTCTGCTGAGGCTGGCGACTTGGAGACGGAGTGGCAATAGGTGTCTCGGATCGCACCTTGGGCATGACAATTTTTAAAGCTGCGGCATCAACTCCTGTTACACCGTCATGGCCGCGAGCAATGCCGACCGCTTTCTCTTTTTCTTCCTTACTGGCAACCGTACCTCTGAGATCGGCATGCAGCTTGTCATCTACACTTGCCATTACCACCGCAAGACCAGCCGTGCGCAATTCCTGATTGAGTCCTCTCTCAACCTGTGCGGGATCATGCGTTGGTGCAGCAGGAGATGGGGCCGCAACGGCGGGTGGTTCTTGAAGCTTAACAGCGGGAGGGGCTACAGGTGCTTGCGTTTTGGGTTTTGAAGTAGTCTCGGCCTCTGTTGCCGCTTTTGCTGGCTCACCAGAATTCTTTTTCGTCCAATAATAATAGCCACCTGCCCCGGCTACGAGTAGCAGCACGATAACGATTCCGATGACCACCGGAGCCTTGGAGGATGACTTGATTTCTTGAGGAGGCGGAACTGGAATGACGGGCGTTTGAGTCGCCTTGGGTGGAGGTGGCGCGACAGGTGGGGGCGAGCTGACTGGGGCAGACTGACTGGCCTGCGCCGCTTGAGGCTTTGCTTCAAACGCATAACCGTCCCGCTTGCAGAATTTGGCTGCAACGGGATTTTCTGCCCCGCATTGAGGGCAAATTTTGGTTGGGATCGAAGCCGGGCTCTCCGCTGAAATCGGAGCTCCACATTGCTTGCAAAATTTTGATGTCCCTTGAATCTCCGCGTTGCATTTCTTGCAATTCATGAAGCCATAGCCCTCTAGTTGAAGTTGCAACCCCCGCTCCGGATAAACAAATTATGATTTTCTACCTCTAACAGACAAAAACTGTCAATCTTTATATTGAAGCTCCAAGCAAAGGATAATTGCCCGGTTACAGCCTCGTGACCAAATAAAATTGATGCCAAATGCTAAAAAAGCTCCCTGAGTTAATCGGGGAGCTTTTTTGTTTATTCGAAACACCATATATCATACGGTGCGGGATTGCGGGCCATATTTCCGCCCGATATCACGCAAACTTACTACTAATAAAGCAATTCAATCCCGTACAACCCCTTTTTCCATCGTTTGTAATCTGACCGCCAGGTTCGCAAGTCGCCGGGAACATCTCCCGGCAGCGGCGCCGGGCATGCTCGTGGGGCAGTTTCTGCAATATGTCGGCGGTAGGGTTCTTGATCCTCGGGCGGCAACTCCGAAATCAGCACCGAACACTCCCTGATTTTTTCACCTACAAGTTTCATTTTTGGCACAACCAATCGGATTTCATCTAGCAACCAGGCGACGTTGGCCTCCGTCGATTCCGGCGTAAAGCCATTCACATTGACTCGACCACTCTCATAGTCGGCCTGTGAAGGGATGCCCCAGCAGTCCACGATGATATGAATTTTGGCGGCCATTTCAGCTTCTTCGCCCCACATCCGGCAGACCTCTCTAATTCCTTCCGCATGGTGGCGGTGGCAGCGGTGGTCCTGGCCATATTCTTTAAAGAGCGCATCGAGCCATTTGTGGACTTCCTTCCACTCGCGGCCAAGCAGTTTTTGGCAATCTGCGCAGTGTTCGTACAGGTAAGCCATCTTTTTACAAGATCCTCTCTTTTGCCAAACTGTTATACTGCGTGTGGTTGCGGGCCATTTTTCCGCCCGATATCACGCAAATTTCCGCCCGGTATAACACCGGAGCCTCAAACCCTTATTCTGCGGGGAATTGAGGTCTATCTTTCCGCCCGATATCACGCGAAACTCATTCAGTTTATGAAATCGCAAATCCTTACCCAGAGAGTGTTTGCGGGCCATTTTTCCGCCCAACATCACGCTCATTCCGGATTTCTTGAATCATCTTCCATGCTTCTTCCCAAGTCGAGTCTTCTTCTTGGCCGAGCTGATTGACGAAACAATTTTCATAATCGGCCTTGCTGGGTATGCCCCAGCAGTCAACGAGGATATGAATCTTGGCTGCAAGTGCGGCTTCATCACCCAATTTCTGCCGAATTTCCTCGATCCCCTCAATATGGTGCCGTTGACAGCGGTGCGCCGGGCCGAATTCTGTGAAAAATTCATCAAGCCACAAGTGGACTTCCTCCCAATCTCTTCCGATCCAGCGCTCACAGTCGTAGCAATGTTCGTATAGGTGGGCCATTTCCGTATCAACTCATTTTTTTGTGATACTTACGTAAAAAGACCGAAGGTCGTGTTGCCCGGCGCCGCCGGCCGGGGAAGGTGGCAGAAGGAAGCGGCCGCTCGTGGCCCTCGGGGCCGCGTGTAGGTCGCCGCTGGTTTGGAGGGCAGGGGGGAAAGCTGGCTCGAAGAGGAAAACGGCTCTTAGGGCATCTCAAGCCCCTTTTGCCCTTGGGGTGCATTCCCCTTTCAAAAGCAAAAAGGTCGGCAAGGCGAACCTGTACCGGCCTTGCAAGCGCGCATAGCGCGTAGAGTGTTTCAGGCGGCATCTCGCAGGGTGATCACCCTTTCAAGGCCACCGGCAGATCCCCCGGCGCGCTATTTGTGGAGAGTTGGAGCATGCTTCGTCGGCGCAATATATTGGCGAACCGTGATCTCTCCTTCTCGCTTGCGAGTTTGGGCGATGTCAAAACTGTTCTGCATGCGCATTAGCGTATCCATTGGCACTCCGAAAGCCTTCTCAATACGCAGAGCCATCTCGGGCGAAAGCCGGGCACGTTCGTTAAGCAGCGCTGACAAAGCCGCCCGCGTTACGCCCAGAACATGAGCTGCGCCTGTCACCGTCAGGCCAAGAGGGTCAACAACCTCGTTTTTCACAAACCCACCGGGGTGAGCGGGGGCCTTCATTCTGATGCCTTGTGTGGTGCCCATGACCATCTCCTTAGTGGTAGTCTTCATAGTCCAGGTCGATGATTTCGATCATTGCCTGGTTGATCCGAAACGTGAGCCGCCAGTTTTTTGTGATGGACAGGCTCCAGGTGCCTTTTCGGTCACCCGCCAACTGGTGCGCTCGCCAACTTGGGATTGTCCGAAGTTCGTTCTCTTGCTCCATGTCTTGAAGAAAAGAGATAATGCGCCGGAGTTTCGGCGCGATGGCGGGCTGAATGCCACTCGGGTCATCATCCTCGATGAAGCGGAGCAATCCCTTGTGCAGAACGTTTCTAATTTTCATGAGCTATAATAACACGCATCGACGTACTGTGTCAAGCGACACAATACAGTAATCTTCCTTCATCCCAGCTTCGCCGCCAGGTCTTCCGCCCGTAGATGGGTATACCGCTTCAACATTTTGAGATCCTTGTGACCGGTGATGCTGGCCACTTCCATTATCCCCAGGGTGCCGAGTTCAAAAAGTCGACTGGTTGCTTCATGGCGCAGATCGTGGAAATTGAGGCCTTCAATTCCGGCTCGCTGGCAGATACGATCAAAGGCCTGGGAGATTCCATCGGCTCGCTGTAAGGCCCACACTCCTCCGTCGATTCGCCGGGGCAATCCGTCTAAGAGTTTTAACGCTCGCGGTGAAAGAGGAACAGTGCGAGGTGTATTGGTTTTGGTTTTTGGAATGTGCCAAGTGCGTCGGGCGAGGTTGATGTGCTCCCACTGCATAGCTGCAATTTCGCCACGACGGGCAGCCGTTTCCAGGGCGATTATGACGATGCTCCCAATATCATTGCTTTTTGATATCTTGGCTGCATCGAGTAACCGCATTTCCTCATCATCAATAAGACGGCGATCTCGCCCGGGGGGAAGGGATGGTTTCCTTACCTGACTGGTAACAATACCATGAGCGAGGGGTATGCCCCAGTCAATGACGCAATGCTTGAGAACACGGCCGAGCAGGCCGAGGTCATGCTTAACGGATTGCGGCGCTGCTCCGGCTTGCAACCGGCGATCCCGGTATGCGGCAACGTGAGAGGAGTCCAGGGCGGTCAGGGACAACTCGCCAAGGGCATCAATCAGCCTCCGGGCTCGTGAAATTTCACACCGACCATCTTGGGCTAGGCGGGGAAAGACCTCTTTTTGGTATCGCTCCAAGGCTGTGCGAACTGTGGTTCGTTGCGCTACGGTAGAGGGGATAAAGGTTCCCCGGTTCATGTCAGTTTCAATCCCTTTGGCCCAAGCCTCGGCGTCCTTTTTGTTGTTGAAGGTCTTTGTGACCGTCTTGTGTCCGAGTTTGCGGACCTTGGCGCGGATTTGGTAAGGGCCTCTTTTCTCGAAAGTTGCCATAATTGGTGAACCTCCTTTTTAGGACTTGATGTCCCATGAGCGTCACCAATAATTAACCATTATTTTTTTTAAGTCAATAAAACAAGTAGTTAAAAAATATAAATTTAGCCTCCGAAGCCAAAGGTCGTGGGTTCGATCCCCGCTCCGCCCACCAAGAAAATAACGTAAACCCGATAGGTTAAAAGCCTGTCGGGTTTTTTTGTGTGCGCCCGGCATGGGCGCACTCTTGTGGGTGCAAGTCCCACCGTAAGTTGATCACGGCGAACGAAGCGAAGCGCAACTGCGGAAGGAATCCCGCCAGAGAAGACTCTTTTTCAATATCCTGCTAGGACACATGATATACTTTTTTGATGTGTTGAATGTTCTTTAAGAATAGATCCACAATCTTTGGATCGAAATATATTTTTCGCATGCGACAGACCTCGTCAACGGATTCATCGAATCCCCAGGCCTTTTTATAGGGCCGCTCGGAGGTCAGCGCATCGAAGACATCGCAGATCGAGGTAATCCTGCTGGCCAGGGGAATTTGCCGCTCAGCCAACCCCAACGGATAGCCGGACCCGTCCCACCGTTCGTGATGGGTAAGCGCGATGGTCTGCGCAACCTGCAACAGAGAAGAGCTCCCTTCGCTCAACAGATCCGAGCCCACCTTGCAATGTGTTTTTATGACCTCAAACTCATCCTGCGAGAGTGAGCCCTCTTTCTGCAAAATCGAATCCGCTATTCCCAATTTCCCCACATCATGCATGGGAACCGCATGGAACAACACCGTGTTGGCGCTTTTACTCAACCCGCACGCATTCCCGAGAACCGCACAATATTGACTCAATCTTTTTATGTGCGCACCCGTGCCGCCGTCGCGAAAGGCCGCGGCCTGGGTCAGGCGGGTAAGGACATCCAGTTGCGCTTTTTTGAGTTCCCGCGTGCGCTCCCCGACCAAAAGCTCCAGATTTTCCTTGTGGGATTCCAGTTCACACTTTACCTCGACAAGGGCTTCTTCCAACTGCATCTCCTTGGTGACATCGATCAATGTCCCATAGGAAAGCACGACGAGATCCCGGTCATGGATCTCGACCTTGGATAAATCCTTAAGCCAAAGCGGACTGCCATTGACATGGAATTTGTATACCGCGTCAACCCCGCCGCCCCGCTCTGCCATCCGCCGCATCGCGTCACGCAAGCGATCTATTTGGGCCTTGTCGCGGATAATTTTATCGACGGCGGGAGGATTTTTCTGTATCCGGTACAGGCAGCGACTGAGGATATTGTCCCGCAGAGGCCCGGCCACTTCAGGGCCATGCACGCCGAGCAATTCGTGCAGCCTCGCCCCGGTATATTCATACCAGATATGCCCGCCATCCGGTCGCCATGCGGCGATGTATGGAATGACCGGAGCCCCGATCCTCTCCAGTGCCTTGAAGTGGGCAATGGAAGAAAAAAGCTTTTTTTTCAGCGAGGCGCTGTACCGGCCGGAAAGGATTTTTCCCGTGTATCCGTCCCGTTCGCCGAAAAGAGAGGAGATATTTTCAGTCATGTACACACGATTGAGACAAGAAAGGCCACCTTCAAGCGCGACGCAGCGCTTTATATTATGCGGAAACAGTGTTGCGGAACAGCCAGCAACCAGCCATTCTTCCGACAAAAAATTATTGGTACGCTCTGGTCGATTGCATCAGACTGTTCAGAACATACCTGTCCAGAACGATTTTTGTCGACTCCTGTTTTTCCAGAAAAGAAACGCCGATGGCAAAACGATCCGTTGCCAACTGGTCGGTCCGAACAACTTCCCCAAGAACCGTAACTGTTCTCCCATCCAACACAATGCTGATTTCAACTGATGATCCGACATGAACAGGAAATGTATTTTCTAAAAGTATACCGCCGCTGCCCAAATTCTTGCTTTCCGCCCGCAAGACGATATTTTGCTTCCCTGACAAGGCTGTCCCTCTGACCTTCTCGACATAGGGAAGCCGCAGAAATTTCCTAGCTTCCTTTTTATAGCCTAGAACCACATTTTTACCCTGACGTTTTGCAACATTAAGGGCATGATCCGCAAACTGTATAAGCTTGACAACTTCCTGCGCATCATCCGGGAAAGTCGCCACCCCTCCGCTTATGGTTATCGATAAAAAATGGCTGTTATATATGGCCTTGTTGCTTTCAACCATCTTTCGGAACCTTTCGGCAAAGCGTAAGGCCTCTTCCTTGCTGGTATCCGGCAACAACATCACGAATTCATCACCGCCATATCTGGCGACCATATCCTCCAATCTCTTGCTTTCGCCTATGATCCTGGCAAGATGTTGCAAGGCGCTGTCGCCCGCCAAGTGCCCGTATTGATCGTTCAACATCTTAAAGGAATCAAGATCGATAAACAGCAGCGACACTTTCCGCTCATGCCGTTTGCCCCTGGCAATCTCGCGCGAGATCGCCTCTTCGAACTCTTGACGATTATAGAGTCCCGTCAGAAAATCCCGTCTCGCCTGCGTGAAAAGTTCTTCAAATTTATTGACATCGATAAGCTTTGGATAGCCGATGGTTTTCTCGACCCAATGGAGATAGTCGCACACAGCGACCGGAAGACTTACAGGCCGGGCGAGAAGAGCGGACAATTCCGCTTGATGGATCTGAATTTTATCCCAATGGCGCGCAGCCTCTTCGGATTCAAAATCGCGATGCGCCACCATTTCCATGATGATCCTGCAGGCCTGTATCCCCTCTTGCTCAACAATCCCCTTCAGGCTCGCAACCAGATCATCATCCGGGGTGCAATTCTGCATGCAGGCTAATATCGCTTTTCTAATCGCTTCCATGGTTTCCCCCATTCGGCATAAAGCATCCCGCTCTTGCGGCACCCGTTTTTTTGCGCTGCTTAGCTAGTGTCCTTTCAGCGTACAGCAAAAAAACTTAATCAAGTAAGCACGTTAAGCTAAAAGCTGATAGCTTAACGCGTTCATCTGGAAAGACGAGTTCCCGGATGAATACCAGCTAACAGCAATGCCCTTTCCACAAGAACGATTCTTCCCGCACCGACGGAAATTCAAATTGTACAAATATAACAGGATAAAATTACAGGTACATAAAAATACGATTAGGATTTGATCAGGATGCTTGTGGGGAAAGAGGGGGGGTCAGCGCCCCGGTTGCCCGGGGCGCTGACAACGAAGAAAACAAACGAAGAAAGGTAACGATTCGATGCCGGAAGCGGGCAGGCTTCTCAACATGATGAACTACTCAGATGTTTTTCTTTAAAGCAATCTCTGTGCCGGCAAGGAAAATATTTTTTAACATACTGTTTTCGCGTCAATATTGCACTACAAGAGTGCCAAGCCGAAGCGGGAATCACTTGCAATAAAAGTTGCCGGAGCCTGGTCCGGTTCATCATTTTTTTTCGCACAGCCGTCACTTGCACGAAATAATTCATGTGATTTCGAGTGATTGACAATACCCCTTACTCTAAACAGCGTGAAGAAACTTTTGTTGCTCGAGCAACTTGTATTGCAGAGGATGAAGTCAAGTCAGAAGCGAGTCACGGGACACCCGCATTTACTGATGCCCGCATGAGGCGAGACGATTGGCGCAAAGATGTGGAATTCATCACACACCCAAGCACGTCCGTCAGTTCCGCAGTCCCGGGAAGTTGCGGGGACAGTAAGTTGCGGGGACATCCATGATAAGTAAAGTCAAGGGGAAAACGGAGATTTCCCGCAACCCTCGCGGAGTACTCCGGCGGCTTTATCTACCTCACGAACCCTTCAACCTTTCCGACCTTTTTTCTCTGTTCTTGTGGTCCGCCGATCA
>JAHJRQ010000026.1 GCA_018830485.1 Pseudomonadota bacterium
ACCGCCTCGTCTCGGATAAGTTCCTCGCCCGTCCCATACATCTTTTCACAGCGACAGGCTTTTGCCAACGCGGCGCACTGCTCGGGCACGAGATCGGCAACCGCCGTGACCGTTACATTCGGATGATCCTGAAAAGAGAAATCCGCACCGAATCCACACACGCCAAAGCCAATGATGCCCACCCGGATCTTGCGATCGGAAACCGGGACCCACTGCTGCTCGGGGTCCTGATCAGCCAATCCCCGCTCAAATCCCTGAATCGAAGGAACCGCGTGCGTCAACCCCGAGTCCTCGCCTCTTCCTGCCATATCGTTCTCAAGCTCGTCTTGCATCGCTTTCTCCCTGTCTTCTGTGTTTCGGCCAACGCTAAACTCAGCCGACCGCGCCACTGAATTTGCAGAAACAAAATCAGCAGCTCAACGCGGTCGGCTGAAGTGGCTGGTTGGCGATTTTTGCCGTTGGTTCTTTAAAAAAAATAAATCTGACCCCTTTTTCATTTGCAACCAAGACCTGCCCCCCTTAGCTCCCTTATCATCTCATCGGGTCATCTGCCTCCACTCACTAGCCAATTTCCAGCTTCCATGCTCATCGAGAAAAGACCAGTCATTCCAGCCATTTCTGCTCGTTCCTGTAATTGCTCCAGAGGCGGAAGAAAGTGAACTGAATTTTCCCTCGACCCCGTCGACATACAAAACGCCGTCTATCACTTTTCCTGTGTATGTTTTGCCAAAATACGTAAATCGGCCAACTGTTCCATCGGGTGGCAGCTTGACGCTTTGCTTAATCGTATCATTCCAGTTTGAGGATGTGGGACTAATACCTACTAGGCGATCTGGCCCCTGCCAAATTTGACATGCACATTTGAACAGAGAGCGGCCTCTCTCTGAAATAGACGTTTCGTCCCACTCATCAAAATTGTTAAGTTCACGATTAAGGGCTAGGCTAGAATGAGATCTGACAGCGGGCATTTTTACAGAGTACGGCCCGTTTGAGACAGATGTATTTAGCGGGCCAGTTAGAAGTGTAAGATTGCCGATCTTATTTACAGCAACCTCTCTTTCCGTTTGCTTCGTAAGATAATCAAGGTCGCGATTGAGATCACCTTCATCCAGATACTCAAAGCCGAGGATAGGCCAGTTATCTTGCCAACGCTGAGGCATGATATGCTCAATAGTCAATTCCGACTTAATCTCTATGTCCTCGTTCAAAACTGTTCGTTTTGCTAATTCAATCGATTCGAATAGGAAGCGCAACCTTGGCTGACGCGCCCCCTTATATTGGTCGCGCCCCATCCAAGCTTTGCCCCATTCGGAATCATCAGGCCAACGATCAGTATCTGACTGACGACTGGAAAGATAGGCAAGCATCTCATTCACCTTGTTGTCCTCCGCAGCCCTTAGACGGGAAATCATCCCTACAAAAAATCGGTTGTAATTCTTTGTTGTAAGACCACAGATATCACGCCGAAGGATGTAGCTTTGCAGTATTTCTAGCCCACGAGCAAGATCATTTCCGATATCAGCTCCGGTCGCGAGGTACACAACAAGAGGCATAGCAGTCGAAACATCAAAAGCGTCAGCGAAACGCCCGAACTCCCCTAGAGGGTCGCCTTTCTTTAGTGCGAAGAGCCTCGTTTCAACCCCAGCAGTTGCGGTAATTGATTCTAGTTCTGTTTCGACGGTAGGGAATGGTTGATTGTTCAATATCCAGCGTCGGTAACTCTCGAAAAGAGATTCGACGGAAATCAAATCGCCAACCTGCATTGAGAGATGATCAGTCAACATCCAATCAAGGCGCGGGCGGGTCTGTCGCCCACGTGAGGCGGTTTGGTTCCAGAAAGCACGGTCAAGGGGATGCCAGTGCTTCTCATATAGCTTATCAACGATCAATATGCCTTCAACCTGCCCCAAACCTTTTGCTCGCTGAAAAATAAAGTTACGCATGAGATCGGCTGGGGTTAAATCAACACCTCGGCTGTTCAATGTCTCGAATATTGTTTGGGGGTCGTCACCACCTTCGAGCTCGATGGAAACGACTGCAAGCCCTTCCTTGAGAGCCTCAAACAGAGTTTCAAGGTGATACTCTTCGAATTTTCCATCAATTAGAACATGAGATTCAATCTTCTGTTTGAAAAAGGCATGAGCAGCTGTAGATCGCCGCACAAAGCCATCTTCATCATTTGGCCTTGGCTCTATCGCATCCAAATCGGCTGATGGTTCTACTATTGACACAAATGCGCGGCGGTCAGTCAAAGATGGCCACAACTTGAAACGCTCAACCTCCGGTGACTCCATTACTCCATCGTTGAGCAGATATTTTTGCAGCTCATCGGCGTATCGGGAGCCGTTTGTTAGAGCAACATCGCGAAGTGCAGCAAGCAACAACTCAAATGTAGTTAGCCGCTGTTGGCCGTCGATAATTTCGAAGGCCTGAACCTGTTTCCCATACGTTTTCAATTGCATAACAACTAGAGCGCCCATGAAGTGAGGCGATAGGGAAGCCCTATTGGTTGTTAGGCGGTGAGCGGCTCGCTCTATATCCTCCCACAGCAATTCAAGCTGCGGCTTGACCTTCCATGCATACTGCCGCTGATACAGAGGGATAAGATAACGTTTCTTTCCGTCGAAGAGTTCTATTATAGACCGAGTGTAGGGCTTCACATTTACTCCTTGGTGTTTGTCATTTCCTTGATTCAGATAACATGGAAATGAGGAAATTAGGGACATCCACATGGGGAGAGTTCCGGGGACAGGATACGCAATTAAAATCTTCCCGCGCCATCCCAGCCGTGTAGGAAGCGATTTTTGCCGCAGCCTCAAGGATATCATCGATCAGCAGCGCGGCTGAACGTTCAGACATATTCCAGATCCTTGCTGATGAGCTGTAAGAACTTCGGTTTGATTGCCCGTGTGGATACCAGTTCCACCGGCTCACCCAGCAACTGTTCAATCCGGTCGGCGGTGACTTCCGGGGACAGGATACGCAATTCACATGCCTCCCGTAAATTGCAGAGGGGGGCGTTGTTGATTTGCCAGCCAACCTATCCCTGATTCTTGAATTCCAGTTATGACTGCACATCCTCCCCTTCCCGGAGCACCTGCCAGAAAAAGGTTTAGAACACCCTATCAAACCTGATCTCCGATCACAATACAGAAAAAATACGTGGAAAAGGCACAAAAAAACCCCGCAACCGTTTCCGGCGCGTGGTTTCTTTGTTGTAGGGCAAATGGCGGAGACAAGTTGGCGCAGCCCTCAACAGGAGTTCAGAGCCCCCTGCTTCTACAGGGTGGTGATTTGGGATATAAAGTCCGGCAGGTCTTGCCGCGTGATGGCTCAGATGATATCCAGGTCAACGCCTCCAGGATATCATCGATCAGCAGAGCGGCTGAATGTTCAGACATATTCCAGATCCTTGCTGATGTGCTGTAAGAACTTCGGTTTGATTGCCCGGGTGGATACCAGTTCCACCGGCTCACCCAGCAATTGTTCAATCCGATCGGCCAGAGTTACGAATTCCAAACCGATTTCCGGCCCCACTTCCACAAGGATATCCACGTCACTGTCAGGCTTTTGCTCGCCCCGGGCATAAGAACCGAAGAGCGCCAGCCGTTTCACCCCAAAATTCTTTTCTACCTCAGGCTTACAGGACGCCAGAATCTCGATGATTTGTTGCTTCGTTTTCAAAGCTGTCTCCTTGCTAAACACTGGAGATAACGGACACTCCTCAATTTATCTCTTATCCGAGAGAATGAAGCAATTGCGAAGAAATTGGCTTTACCATTTGCCAAGCCGTTGATTCATGCTCTGCCTGCCAAAGGTCATAATTTTTTTGTAAATTTAACCATAGCTCGGGTGTAGTATCGAAGGCACGAGAGAGGCGCAATGCCATGTCCGGGGTGATGGCACCTCTTTCATTGATAATTTTTGATATCGTTTTTCTGGAAACGCCAAGGATGGAAGCCAGCTCAGTTATGGATATGGCTAAAGGATTTTGGTAGTCTTCTTTTATGATTTTTCCTGGGTGGGTGGGTTGCCTTTTCATGTTTTAACCTCTCTGTCAGTGATAGTCGTCATAATCAACAACGTATGCATCACCAGCCGTAAATTCGAAAAATATTCTCCAGTTTCCGGATACATTTACGGCATATTGTCCTTTTTTATCTCCTGTTAATTTGTGCAGGTTGGAGCCTGGATAATTCATATCCTTGACTTCGTTCGCGGCATGGAGACGGTCAAGAATGAGCGCAAGCTTAACGGAATGTTCAGGCCGAATTCCTTTCTTCGTGCCGTTGTAGAAGAAATCTTCAAGCCCTTTGTGTTTGAATGATTTAATCATCGCTTATTGTAACCCTTTGGGTTACGCATGTCAAGTATTGGGTTTCGCACTTTTTCAGCACTTCCCAGTGGCCACCCTTGGCAGGACCGACACGACGCAACCGGCTTTTCTCTTGGAGCTTTTCTATATTCCGCTCAATTAAGAAGATAAGGGCACTCCCTAAATTTTGCTATAATTTCAGGACTAACCTCAGCCCCTCATCAACTTGGGCCATAATTGCATTTGAAAGGGTGTGAACTTTTTCGGTTAAAAATGATTTGTCAATGGTGATTACTTGAGAAACGTTGATTACGCTTTCTTTCGGTAACTTTGAATTTTTGGCGGAGAGGGTGACGTTTCCCGGTGCAGCTTCCAGACGGGTATTTGAGGTGATTACCGCAGCAATTAATGTATTGATGTTGCTTTGATTAAATTCGTTTGATTGGATAATGAGTATTGGCCTTTTGTAACCGGGCGTGGAACCAACCGGCTCGGGAAGTGCGGCCCACCAGATTTCCCCTCGATTTATTCCCATTCTTCTTTTTCTATCGAGCCGAATTGCATTTTGGAAAGAGATTCATCCAATTTTGCAGGGTTGGATGTATAAACTTCATTAAGTTGTTTGGTGATATGGTCAGAATGGTGCCGCTCAAGATATTGCGCAACAGCCTCAGCAAATAATTGACTCCGTGAGAAGCCATGGCTTTTGGCGAATTGATCCGCAACGCGAAATAATTTGTCAGGGATAGAGATTGCTGTTTTCATGTTTTGAGTATAACCAGAGTAATACCTCTGCGTCAAATTGTATTTTTTCGCCAAGAAAGTTTCGAGGGGACGTTGCTTGCTAATTAGCTAGCACAGGCTCTAAAACAATAGCGATTCTGCCCCAATCACCGCCTTTCTTGCCAATAATCTGGTGCACGGTGCAGGTGCATAACCGCTATCACTTCGATTTGTTCGGGACGGTTTCGAAACAGAACTCCGAAAGGGTATATTTTCGTAAGGCATCGTTGAACATCGAATACCACAACAGGATACAAACTGGGGTTCAACATGATACGATTGATGGCGTCTTGCACCGCAGCCAGAAACCGCCTGCCGAGATCGCTTTGCTGAGCTTCGTAATAGGCAGCCGCTGCAAGCATCTCGGTTTCAGCATCTTCCTGGAAGACGACCGCTTTCATGTCAGCGAGGCGTAGGCATTCTTGAATACGGAATCGGCATCGCGTAGCTGGCCTGTGGAATTGTCAACCTCAGCACAGCGCCGCCGAATTTCTTCTTGCCATTCCGTCGATAGGGGATTGTCGGGCATATCAAGGCTTTCGATCAGTTTTTCGGCCACAAACGCCCGGAGTGCAGGGGGAAGGCCCATGGCCTCATGCATAATTTTTTCTACTGTAGCAGCCATAGTTTCACGACTCCTTTCTTCCCTGAATTCGAGGGGAATGCCTAATTCTGGTGAACGCCATCAGGTTTTTTTGTGACTGATTTCCACCTATACGACATTACTTAACAGAATATGGAACACTAAAGAAAAAGTAAAGCGATGTTCCGTTTTAGTGCATCCTGCTCATTGCCATTGATCGCCCATTCAAGGGGGAAGCTATCTCGTCTCAATCCCCTTTTCGCGCAGATGTGCCTTCACCGCGCTGATGGGCACTTCCTGTCTATGAAAGATCCCCGCCGCCAGGGCCGCCTCGGCTCCGGTTTCCTCGAACACCTCGGAAAAATGCTCCACCTTGCCTGCGCCGCTTGAGGCGATGACCGGGATGGAGACCGCTGAGCGCACCTGGTTGATCAGCTCCAGGTCAAATCCCGAATTGGTACCGTCCTTGTCGATGCAGTTCAAGAGAATCTCCCCAGCGCCCAAGGCCTCGCAGGAGGTGGCCAGCTCCAGGGCGTCCACGTCGCGGCCTTCCCGGCCTCCCTTGATGGTGCATTGATACCAACAGTGCTCCTCACCGTTTGGTCCGGGGAATTTGGTCTTGATGGTGTGGCGCGGGGTGTCAGCCGGCGATTTCACATAGACCCTCCGCGGGTCAACGGAGATCACCACGGCCTGGTTGCCGTACACCGCCGAGATCTGCTCGATGGAGCTGGTCCCGGATTTTTTGCCGGTTTTCAGGTATTCCTCGGCAATGGCGACGGCGTCGCTGCCGATGGAGATCTTGTCGGCCCCGGAGCGGAAATATTCCGCGGCCACGTCCAGTGCCGAGTAGTGCTTGCCGGTGGAGTCGGTGAACTCGCGGATGCCGCCGCCGATGGTGAGCGGCACGAAGACCTGCTCCGAGGTGCGCTGCAAGACCTCGAGCATGGGCTGGTCTTTCATGGGGAAGTCCCGGAAGCCGGTGATGTTCAAGAAGGTGATCTCGTCTGCGCCCTCTTCGTAATAGCGGCGGGCCAGCTCCACCGGCTTGCCGAGGTTGCGCACCTCGCCCTTGTCGCGCACATCGTACTGGTCACCCTTGGTTACCACCAGATCGCCGTTGTCGTTGCTGCGCACATCGAGGCAGGCGATGATCCGTTTGGCGAGCCGGGTTTCAGATGTGGTGGTCGGTGCAGGTCCAGTCGTTGCGGAGAGGTCCGTGGCTTCCAAAAAGTTTTTCAGGATCGCCAGCCCGGCTGCGCCGCTTTTTTCCGGGTGAAACTGGCAGGCCGCCACGTTGCCCTTCTGCACAGAGCTGATGAACTCCTCGCCGTAGTTGGTGGTGGTCAGCACCCACTCCTCGTTGCCGGGTTCCATACCGGCCCGGTAGGAGTGGACAAAGTAGAGCTTTTCTTCCGCGAAACCGGCCAGGAGCCGGGAGGGTTTTTTGATGCGGATGCCGTTCCAGCCGATCTGCGGCACCGAAAGGGTTGTTTCGGTGAACCGTTTGACCTGGCCCTTGATGATCCCCAGCCCGGCCACGCCCAAGGCCTCCTCGCTCCCCTCGAACAGGGTTTGCAGCCCCAGGCAGATGCCCAAAAATGGGCGGTCGGACCGGAGGTATGTAAGCAGAGGCTCGACAAAGCCGAACTGGTGCAAGCGCTGCATGGCGCTGCCGAAGCTGCCCACCCCGGGGAAGATCAGTTTTTCCGCGGCCAGGATATCCGCCGGAGTTTTGGCGTCGGTAACGGTGAAGCCGAGTTTTTTGATGGCGTTGCGGACGCTGCGGACATTGCCTGCGCCGTAATCGAGAAGTGTTATGTTCATGGCGGTTCCCAAGAAAAAGCGGGGATGCGTCCCCGAAAGCGAAAAGGAAAGACGCTATATTAGACGATTAGCGCACAGGCAACAATGGAGAATTTTCCCTTCTTGATTATCGTTAATCTTCCGCAAATCCCCTCTCCCTTGAGGGAGAGGGTCAGGGTGAGGGTGAAGCAGCCGCCAGTTACCCCCTCTCCCCGGCCCTCTCCCCCACAAAGCGAGGGAGAGGGGGGATTTCGCAGGGGAACGACGCGCCGTGCCCCTGCTATTATTTTGCAAAAGGCTCTCTTGAGTACAAATTACGTCTTGTGGAAGATGAGCGCTAATCAGGTTTCTCTTTGATTCGTGTGCGTAATGCTTGCGATAATGTGTGGAAAAAGGCATGATGAATCCATGAGTAGCGCCGCTTCCAGGGCATTGGAGTTCGCCGGCCGCGGTGCGGTCCTAACCTCAACCATCAGGAGTATCAATCATGAGTAAAGCCAAGGACACCCAGAAAGCAGTGAAGAAGGAACCGGCCAAGACCATGAAGGAAAAGAAGGCAGCCAAGCAGGCCAAAAAAGGCGAAAAAACCAAATTCACCCCGCAATGATAGGCGGAGGCGGCTGCTTCTGGCAATGCCGTTTTTGATTGCCACTAATCTTCAGTCGGTTTTTTAACGTCATTCCCGCGCAGGCGGGAATCCAGAGGAATTCGCCAGGTCGCATGGATTCCCGCCTGCGCGGGAATGACTTGGCTGTGCCAAACGAACAGCCGAAAATCGTATTTATCACCATGTTGCCCCGCCAGTTGTTAATATGGCGAAAATTTGTACAGGCGGTTGCGGCGCAAAGCCCGGCCGCCTTTTTTGCGTGCGGGGTTCTGGCTATTTCGGCCGGATTTCCTGTTTGAGCAGGCAGCAGGAGATTCGATGGCGCGGGCTGCCGTCCGGCAGGTATTCAAGGTTGCCGGGTTGCAGGAGTTTGTTCATCACGCAGCCTTCGGGGATATTCAGCGAAAAGAGCCGTTTTTCGGTGATCCCGCTGTTTTCAATGAGGCAGTTTTCCTCGATGCGGAAGGTGTGCAGGGGGAAATCCTCGCACAGCGGGCAGAGATAGACCCTGCCATTGGGAAAGATGAAGTAGTTCTCCGCCACATTGCCTGCGCACTGAAACTCCTCCCCCGGCTCCAGAAAAACCTTGGGGTAGATGACATGGATGCCCCGTCGGGCCGCATCCTTGGCCACCCCCGGGATCACAGCCAGCCACTCCTCCGGGGAAACCTGGAGCCTCGCTTCCTGTTCGCTTGCTGATTTGCCGCGCAACCCGATGACCTGGATGAAAAACCGCTTGCAGCCCAACCGCTCCAGCAGCGGGGGCATCGCCGCCAGATGGGCGATGTTCAGTTGGCTCACCGTGTAGATCACGCTCACCTCAAAGCCCAGTCCAATGGCTTTTTGAAGATTCCCGGTGCAGGTGGCGAAAACCCCCTCCCCGCGAAGCCCATCGTTGACCGCCGGGTTCGGTCCGTCCAGGCTGAAGCTGAGCACCGCCTCTTCGGGCTTGAGCCGGTTGAGCAGGTCGTGGTGCAGAAAGCCGTTTGAATCCACGGTGATGGTCTTGTAGCCTAAGGCCCGGGCATGGCGGATGCCGTGGATCAGGTCCGGGTGCAGGGTCGGTTCGCCGCCCAGGAAGATGACGTTGCTTTCCTTTTTGGGATCATAAAACAGGGTGAGCCATTGCTCCATGGTTTCGCGGGAAACAGTGCCGGTGCCGTGCTGGGACGGGTTGATGTAGCAATGTTTGCACGCGAGGTTGCAGGCGGTGAGGATGTGGAAGAAGATATTGCGCTCGTGGGGCTTGAAGTGCAGGGTCTTGGCGACGGGCTGGTTCATGGCGGGGGCTGTTCAGGGCTGGGCCAGGGTGTAATCTGCCAGCTGGCTGTTCTGCCAGTAGTTGTTTTCCGGGCTGGAGAAAAAGGTTTTGAAAAGGTCCAGGCTTTCCTGGCGCAGGACATGGGGCAGGATGTGCACCTCCGTTTCCATGGCCTGGTACAGGGGGGTGAGATGTGCAAGCTGCAACCCCGTGCCGCCGCCCATGGCGTCTTCATACCCGTAGACAAAGGTGCGGATGCCGTTGAGCAGCATGGTGGAGTAGCACATGAGGCAGGGCTCCATGGTGGAATAGACCGTGAGGGTATCGCGGGCGATATCCGGCCTGCGGGCCAGCAGATCGCGCAGGGCGACGATCTCGGCATGGTCCAGCTCGTTGGCTGTTTCGCTCCGGCTGTTGGCGCGCCTGCCGAAAGCCACCGGTTCGTTGCCGGCAACAATGACGGCGCCAACCGGAAATTCTTTGCAGGTAAGGGCTTGTTGCGCCTGTTGCAGGGCAAGGCGCATGAATGTCTCGTGCTGCATGGAAATCCTTTTTCATGAGAGGTGAATTTGTATTACCAGTCTGCCCGGAGGCCGTCAAGCCGGAAAGCGAGCGAAATTCCACGCTGGCGAGGAGCAGGGAATGCTTGAAAAACGCCCAAAAATAGAGTATTGAGTGCGCTGCACACCAAAAAAAGCGAGGAGAAAACAATGAACGCGGAAGATACGCAATGCATTCCCTATGAGGTGGCCAAGAAGCTGGTCGGCGCGGTGATGGAAGAGGAGCACCTGCACGAGACCAACCGGAGGGTGTTGACCGTGTACGGCACCAACGACCAGGAGATCTGCTGGTTCGACGCCGAGGATATCTTTACCGAGATGGCTCAGAGCGAGGGCGGGATTCCCAGAAATGAAGATGACATGAAGGCCAAGGCCGTGGAGCTGATCCTGCACCAGATTCCGAAATGGGCGGTGGAGGATCTGCTCATCAAGATGGGGCTTGAAAAGAAGTAAGAGTCGAAAGGTAATGGAATCGCAAAAAAAAGAGTGCTTCGACAGGCTCAGCACGAACGGATATTCGTCTTAATGTATTGATGTTCCGTTCGTGCTGAGCCTGTCGAAGCACTCTTTTACTCCACTCCAGGCGGCATGGGCGGGATTTCTTCTCCGCCCAGCACATAGCCGCCGTCCATCCGCAGCACCGCCCCGGTCATGTAAGTGGCGTCTTGCAGCAGAAAGAAGATTGCCGCGATGATTTCTTCGATTTTCCCGGTCCGTTTGAGCAGGATATGCTCACGGATCGCGGTCTGTTGTTCTCCGCTGAGCAGGTTCCATCCCCGGGTCTGTTCGGCGTGTCTGGTCTCAAAAAAACCCAGCATCAACTCATTGACCCGCACGTTGGGAGCGCCTTCCCTGGCCCAGGTTTCCGTAAAGGAGGAGATGGCGCGATTGGCCGCTGCGTAGCCATCGTTGAAGATGAGCCCTGCCGGACCCAAGCGGCCGACAATCCCGGCAATGGAAGAAAGGGTGATGACCGCGGCTTCCGGGTTTTTGCATAAAAGCGGCAGGGCGGAGCGCATGACCCACCATTTGGCCCGCAGGGTGGTGGCCATTTCCAGCTCCCATTGCTCCGGGGTGTAGGGGCCGTGGACAATGGGCATGCCGCCGCGTTCGATATTGTTGATCAGGAGGTGGAGTCCGCCGTAGCGGGTTTGGATGGTGGAGAAAAGTTCCTGGATGGCCGCGGGTTCGCGCAGGTCGACCTTGACCGCGAGGTGATCGCCAAGGGCGGCAAGCTCTTGCTGCATAAGAGCGGCTTCTTCCGGCCAGTCGTGGTGGGTAAGCACCACCGTGGCTCCACCCTTGGCCAAGGCAAAGCCGATGGCCTTGCCTATCCCCTTTGCCCCTCCGAGAACAAGGGCTGTTTTGCCTTGAAGTTTCATCAGCGATCCAAGCCTCTGGCAATAGCGGGGGAACGGATTAACTCTTTTTGCCGTCTCCGGTTTTCTTGGGCGAGGGCGCCGGAGATTTCTTTTTCTTTTCTTTCTTGACTGCGGACGGCGATTTTTTTCCCTTTGCCGAAGGGGGAGCCGCTTTTTTTTGCGATTTTTTTGCCGGCTTTTTCTGTGTGAGGCTGCGGGCTTTTTTCTTCGTGTCGGCGACAGGGACGGAGGGTTCCACGCTCAAGGAAAGCAGGGGGATGCTGGCCGCATTCCGGTCCAGGTGGAGCGGTTCGTCGCTCAGTTTGTAGTCGGTGGTTTGATAGGGGATGCGCAGGCGTTGTCCCAGGGAGAGCCGCTCCTGCTCAAGATTGTTGGCCTTCAACAGGGCGGTTTTGCTCAGCTTGTATTTTTTGCGGATGGTGGTCAGGGTTTCCCCGCGTTTCACCACATGCGTATCGAACTTGGTGACCGTGACCACGCGAACCTTGGGCAGGTTCGCGATCACCGACTCCTTCATGCCCGGCGGCACTCGCAACGGGTAATCCGCTTCGGAGGGCGGGGTGATGGACTTGGACAAATGCCGGTTGAGGGCGAGAATTTCCTCGTCGGGAAGATTGCACGCCAGGGCGACGGCCTTGATCGGGGTGCCGCGCGGCACAAGGACAGTTTCGTACTCCAGCGGCTCATCGTAATCAATGTTGTCAAACCCGTATTTTTCCGGATCCTTGGCAATCATGATGGCGGCGATGAGTTGCGGGACATAGAGCTTGGTTTCCGAATGGATGTACTGGCTCTTGGCAACCTCCCAGAAATCGTCGGTGTCGGACTGCTTCATCGCTTTTTTGATTCGTCCTTCCCCTGCATTATAGGCGGCAACCGCCAGATGCCAGTCGTCAAACATCTTGTGCAGGTTTAAGAGATAGGCCGCCGCCGCCTTGGTCGATTTTACCGGATCGCGCCGTTCGTCAACATACTTGTTGACCTCCAATCCGTAGCTCTGGCCGGTGGCCCGCATGAACTGCCAGGTGCCCACGGCGCTGGCCCGCGAGATGGCGGTTTGATTGAAGCCGCTTTCGATCATGGGCAGATAGGCCAGATCCTGGGGCAGTCCCGCCTTGGCGAATTCCTCCTTGATCATGGGCAGATAGCGGGACGAGCGGGCGAGCCAGCGGGCAAAGGTCTTACGGTGGCGGTTCGTGAAAAAATCCAGGTAGTATTCCACCTGGTCGTTCATGGCGAGGGGGAAATCGTAGGATTCGGTCTCTTCCCCCGAGCTGAGCAACGGCAGTGCATCCCAAGCGCTGAGTTTCGCCAGCTCGCGTATTTCCGGACTGACGGCCAGTTGCAACGCCTGGGGGCTTGCCTCTTCCGGTTCCGGGGTCGGTTTTTCCTCTGGCTGGGCAGGTTTTTGGGGTTGTGCGGCAGGGGCGGTTTTCTGTGTATACACCCTGGGCACCGGCTCTGGGACGATCAAGGCGGTACTCTGATTTCCCAGCGGCGCGCAGGCGGTGAAGCTGCCCAGAACCAAAGCGGCGAACGCCAGGAGCAGAAAGAGCTTGGAAAAGGGAGAGGAGGGGAACCTGGAAACCATTGGGTGTGTATGCAAGCCGTGTTCCCCTGTTGCGGTATGCCGTCGTTTAAAAATAACCATAGAAAGTGAATGCCGAGACCGGTACAAGGAGTCGTGATGCACTGGCGAAAAATGGGATGGTTATTTGGTGACGGCTCCTTGGTTTTCAGGCGTTAACCGTGCCGGTAAGCCTGGGCGGGAATCGGTGAATGGTTCTTGCAGACTGGGGCAACGGTGCCGGAATTTTCCGGGGAGCAATTTTTGCAGTACACCAGAATAACGCTCAGCCACTTTTACAGGACAACCTCTTTTTCTGCAACCAAAAAACAGGGATCAGCGTCTTTGGTTTTTCTATTTGCTGAATTATTTAAGCAGGTTAAGTAGTGCCCTGTTCCGGGTGCAGCAGGGCGTGCTGTTCCCGCGGCAACACGGAGTTCCTCCCTGCGGAAGAGGAGTTTGCAATTTCAGGAAAATCCCCCGGCGCGATTCTTAATCGAACATATGGTGGGAAAAAAGGGGCGTTATGTCGATGCGCCCTGTGGCTCCATTGCGTGGCGCGGCAAGAAAAAACTTGCAATATTCATTGATGTTTGCGCAGGATGGAAGCATAATATGTTACTTTCTCCCTGCTTCCCGGGGAAGAGGGCGTTGTTTCCCGCGGGTAGTTGATTTTTTTTTCGCTTTGCAAGGAGTGCTTGTATGACAAATGGTCATAAACCATTATCGGATCTTCTCGATGAAATGGCCTTGAAGATTCTGATGATTGAACCGGGTGACCTTTCCATTGTGGGAGAGTTGCTTGACCTGATCGAGCAGTTGTTGCCAGGGCGCGCAGCCGCCGATACGCCGGTGGTTATCCAGCGAATGGCTGTCGCGTTCAAGGGCGCTCTTGAAAAATTTATCATGGGCGAACTGGCCGATTCCGCGGAAAACTATGAGTATCTCGGTCAGTGCATCACCGAAATGCAGGAATCTGCCCGGAAAGAGGGACATCCCGGCGAAAATATTCTTGCCCAATTCTGCGATAACATGAAAAAAATCGGCCTTGCCGTGGATCCCTCCTCGCTGGTGGGCGGCACCGCCGCGGCTTTTGCCGGGAAGGGTGAGGAGAAGGACGGGCTTAAGGCAGAGGAAGAATGCCTTGTTGCAGCATCTTCGCTCGCTTCCGCTTCGGCGCAGCCATCCGGGGGAGGCGGAGCGGGTCAGGAGGCAATTCCCGATTTCCTGCAGGACACGGATCTGCTTGCCGGGTTCATCGAGGAGGCATTCGAGCATCTCGAATCCATCGAAGTCAACGTGCTGGAGTTGGAGCAGAGCCCGGACGACATGGAGATCATCAATAATATCTTCCGGCCGTTCCATACGATCAAGGGCGTCTCCGGCTTTCTCAACCTGAAAACCATCAACAGGCTTGCCCATGCCACGGAAAATCTGCTGGATGATGTGCGCAATGGCAAGCGGCCCATGGATTCCGCGGTTATCGACATCGTCCTGACCGTTGGTGACGCGCTGAAATCCATGGTTGAAGACATCAAGGATGTCTTGCAGAACGGGCCGGCAAATTACAAGGATACCGATATCAGCGGCTTTCTGGTGAATATTACCCGGTTGCAAGAGGGAGGGGCTGAAGCCCCGCCGGTTGAACAGATCTCTGCTCCAGAGCCGGTTTCCCGACCGGAGGTTTTCGACCCCGAGGAAGAGGCTGAGCCGCCAGCCGTCGAGGAGGAAGCCCCCGTTGCTCCGTCCAGGCCGGCCACTGCCAGAGGGGGCGTGCAGCCTGCCTCCGTCCCGAGGGTTGAACCCCCGGCGAGTTCCGCCGCCCGCGTCTCTGCTGATTCGGGCTCGAAAAAAATCGGCGCCTCCATCAAGGTTGACGTGGAAAAACTCGATGCCCTGGTGAATGCGGTGGGAGAGCTGGTGATCATGCAGTCGCTGGTCCGCCAGAACAAGCTCGTATCCCGGATCGCCGATCCCAAGCTCACCAAGGATTTTTCCCAACTGACCCGGATTACTTCCGAGCTGCAGCGCACGGCCATGTCCATGCGCATGGTTCCCATCAAGCAAACCTTCGATAAAATGATTCGGTTGGTCCGGGATCTTTCCAAAAAATCCGGAAAGAAGGTTGACCTGATCATGGAAGGCGCCGACACCGAGATTGACCGCAATATGGTCGATTCGATCTATGACCCGCTTGTCCACATGATGCGAAACTCCGTGGACCATGGCATCTCTCCCCCGGCCGACCGGGCGCAGTTCGGCAAGCCGGAAACCGGCACCGTTCATCTTCGCGCCTATCAGAAGGGCGGCAGCATGATGATCGAGATCGAGGACGATGGCCAGGGCCTCAACACCACAAAAATCAGGCAAAAAGCCATTGAGCGCGGTTTGATCAGCGAATCCGAGGCCCTGTCTGATTATGAATTGAACAACCTTATTTTTCTTCCGGGGTTTTCCACGGCCGAAAAGATTACCGATGTTTCCGGCCGCGGGGTGGGCATGGATGTGGTGAAAAAGGCGGTGGAAAAGCTGCGGGGCAAGGTGGAGGTCCAAAGCCAGTCGGGCAAGGGTTCCCTCTTCGTGATCCGCCTGCCTTTGACCTTGGCGATCATCGACGGGATCATTGTCCGGGTCGGCAGTGAACGGTACATCATTCCGACCATTGCCATTCAGGAGTCAATGCATCCCGAGGAAAAAAATTACAGCACCGTGCATGGCCGAGGCGAGAACCTCTTGGTGCGGGGCGATCTGGTGCCCATTATCAGGCTGTATGAAATTTTCGGCGTAGCCCCCACCTATACCGACCCTTGCGACGCCATTGTCGTTGTGGTGGAGAACGAGGGGAGGCGTCGCGCCTTGATGGTGGATGAACTTCTGGGCAAGGAAGAGGTGGTAATCAAGAATCTCGGCGGCCTTGATGTGCCTGGCGTTGCCGGCGGGACCATTCTTGGCGACGGCAGGGTCGGTCTTATCCTTGACCTGGCTGGAGTCATGGCCAGCAAGGCTGATTGAGTTTTTTGCAAACAGGCGGAATTGGGGAATGTTTTCATCCCCAGGGGCTGGATAAATGCCCTGTGGGTCTTTCATGAAAAAGGAGGATGTTGATGGAAGCAGCAAGCGTAGCGCAGAATTTGGGACCCGGGGCCGAGCTGGCGGGGAAATATCTCACCTTTTCCTTGGGAAACGAGGATTACGGGGTGGGAATTCTCAGCGTCAGGGAGATAATCGGGGTCATGGAGATTACGGCTGTGCCGCATACCCCGGCATATATCAAGGGGGTTATCAATCTGCGGGGCAAGGTCATTCCCGTGCTGGACTTGCGGCTCAAATTCAATATGAACCACAAGGAATATGACGAGAGAACCTGTATCATCGTGGTCGAGGTGCAGGGGCAATCCGCGCCGGTGCAGGTAGGCATGGTTGTGGACTCGGTTTCGGAGGTTTTGAATATCGCCGCCGCTGAAATAGAGCCTCCGCCCTCCCTGGGTTCTTCGTCGGAAACCGAAAATATTCTGGGTATGGCGAAAGTCAAAGGCGAGGTCAAGATCCTGCTCGATGTGGACAGGGTTGTTGGTGAAGGGCTTTTGCAGCAGTTCGCCGCCCAGTAATACATTACAGCGAGCAAGCTTTCCGAATAGGTGTTTGCGTTGCCTGTGGGGGGCGGGCAGAACCGGTGGTGGGGCTTGGCTGTGGGGATTGTTTTGCGGTTAACAAACCTAGTCGCAGGCCGAGAAAGAGTTGTATCTGATTGCAGAGGGGAAGCGAATATTCTGCAAGGATAACAAGGGAGCGGCTTTGTGGTATTGAACAGTGACGGACCAAGCAATATTCGTTATCAACAGCTCAACGACGGGTTGTTTCAGAAATTCAGCGACCTGGTGTATGAGAAAACCGGGATTTTTCTGAAACCGGAAAAAAAGGAGCTGCTGAATGCCCGCCTCGGCAAGCGGCTGCGAGCCACCGGGATAGAGTCGTTTAAGCAATACTATGAGTATGTCATCAATGACAGGTCCGGGGATGAGCTTGTTCAGCTCATCGACAACGTTTCCACCAATTTCACCTCTTTTTTCCGGGAAAATTCCCATTTCGAGATATTGAACTCCACGGTTTTGCCTGCCTTTGTCAAGGAGGGGCGGGGGAAAAGCAAGGAGATTCTCCTCTGGTCTTCCGCCAGTTCCTCCGGCGAGGAACCGTACACCATGGCCATGGTGGTGGAGGACTTTGTCAGCCGCCATCCGGGGATGCGCTATCGCATCATGGCCACGGACATCTCCACCCGGGTTTTGGCCCAGGCGAAGCGAGGCGTGTATGCCGATGAAAGAGTGACCAAGGTGCCCACGCCATTCTTGAAAAAATATTTTCAGAAAGGGGTGGGCAATTCCGACGGCTATGTGAAGGTGAAGGATGAGCTTCGGAGGATGGTGCACTTTGACCGGTTCAATCTCATGGGTGATTTTCCATGGCGTGCGGCCATTGATGTTATTTTCTGCCGAAACGTCATGATCTATTTCAACCGGGAAACCCAGCAGGAGCTGGTGAGCAAATTCCATGAGGCGCTTACCCCTGGCGGGTATCTTTTTATCGGCCACTCCGAAAGCATCAGCGGCTTGAAGCATAATTTCGCCCAGATTGACGCCACCGCGTATATGAAGCGTTGACGGCTGTAGCCTTGGGGGAGACGCCCGGGGCAATGACGGTTACAGGACAGGGAGCGCATGAAGATAATCGTTGGCATTTCAGACATGAAAGTCAGCAACAAGCCAGAGGATGTCCTGATCACCTATTCCCTGGGTTCCTGTATCGGGGTGGTGATCTGGGATCCGGTGGCCAAGGTGGGAGGGCTGCTGCATTATATGCTGCCGGATTCTTCCCTTGACAAGGAGAAGGCCGAGCTCAAGCCCTTCATGTTTGCGGACACCGGCATCCCCAGGTTGTTCAAGGAAACATACAAGTTCGGCGCCCTGAAAAACCGCTTGATCGTTAAGGTGGTTGGCGGCTCGCAAATCATGGACAGCGCCGGGATCTTTAATATCGGCAAGCGAAACCAGGCGGTTCTGCGCAAGATGTTCTGGAAGAACCAGATCATGCTCGCCAAGGAAGATGTCGGTGGCACGGGCAACCGCACGGTGAGCTTGGAAATCGGCACAGGGATTACCCACTTGAAGGTTTCAGGAAGAGGGGAGTTTGAGTTATGAGCCGTCTGGATGAGATACTGTCCCTGGTCAAGCATGTCCCGCCTTTCCCCAAGGTGGCCCAGCGTGTTTCGGAGATGCTGAACGATTCGGAGGTGAGTGCCGCGGATCTGGCGGAGGTTATCCAATACGATCAGGTGATAACGGCCAATGTGTTGAAAATCTGTAACGCCGCTTATTTCGGCCTCTCCCGCAAGGTTTCTTCCCTGGATGAGGCGCTGGTCATCGTGGGCAATGACACTCTCAAGGATATCATCATTACCAGCAGCAGCGCCCGGTTTTATAAGGGCGCCGCCGGAGAGGGGTATAAGCTGGATCAGGGCGAGTTGTGGAAGCATTCCATTGCCGTTGGGATAATGGCCAAGGAAATGGTGAAATACGTCAAGGACGTGGAGCCTGGCAGCGCCTATACCGCCGGCTTGCTGCATGACATCGGCAAGCGGTTTTTGAGCAGTTTTGTGGCCGATGATTTCAAAAAGATCATGATGAAGGTGGTTCAGGACAACTGCTCTTTTGTCGAGGCGGAGAAGGAGCTTCTGGGGGCCTCCCACGCCGAACTGGGCGGGATGATCATGAGCCAGTGGGATTTCCCCAAGGAGATAGAGCTGGCGGTTTTGCAGCACCATGATCCCGATGCCCTGGAAAAGGATCCCCTCACCGCCATTGTGGCCCTGGCCAATGCCCTGGTGATCAGCATGGGAATCGGAGTTGGCGCCGACGGCCTGTCCGTGAGAATGCAGGGAGGGGGGCTGAAAAGATTCGGCATTACGCCAATGCATCTTGAGCTTTGCATGGCGAATCTGCTCAGCGAACTCGATCGGGCTCAGGAACTTTTTCATATTTAGCGGGTGTGTTTTTTGCAAACAACGGTTCGGCAAGAGTAAAATCATCCCCGGCGCAGGCACCGGCCAACCGGTACGAATAAAACAGCGGGGGACAGGACACGCGTAAGACGACGAATGTCCTGGGTGGGATAATTCAAGAAGGCGGGAGAGAGGGCGATGGCTTTCAATATTTTGGTGACAGACGACTCTGAGACCATGCGGGCCGTGATCAAAAAAACCGTGAGCATGTCCGGAGTGCCTGTCGGCGAGTTCCATGAGGCATGTAACGGCAAAGAGGCCTTGGCTATTTTGGCGGAAACCTGGATTGATGTTATTTTGTCGGACATCAACATGCCGGAAATGGGCGGAATGGAGCTCCTGAAAAAGGTCAGTGAAGATGAGGATCTGAGAAAAATTCCCCTGATCTTCATTACCACAGAGGCCAGCGATGCCAGGAAGGAAGAGGCGAAAAAGTTCGGGGTTGCCGGTTATGTTAAAAAACCCTTCCAGCCGGAGACCATCAAGGCCATTCTGTACGAGGTGCTGGAAAAGGCCTACGCGCACAGGCTTGAAGATCAGCCCGGCGAGGAAGATGCCGGCGAGAGTGATTTTTAGAGGATAATTTTTCTGCGCAGCCGAGGTGAAAAAGGGATGGAACGGGCTTTTCGGCTGATCCCGGGCGCAGAATACGGGTGATTGATTATTGGAGTGCGAGCCGGGAGGATGGCTGACATGGATCAGGATTTGCGGCGGGTTATATTTGAAACGTTTTCAGAGGTGTTTGAGACCATGTTTTTCACTTTTCTGGAGCCGCTTGAAGAGGCGCCGGGAAAGGAGGATCTCGGCCAGGGCAGATTTGTTGAGGCAGCGATCAGTTATTCAGGCGGTTGCAATGGGAGATTCCTTTTTTATTTTCCGTGGGAGCTTGGCAAGAATATCACCGTGAATTTTCTCGGGGTTGACGAGGATGGAGTGCAGGAAGGCCAGGTCAAGGATACGGCGGCGGAAACAGCAAACATGGCCATCGGCGGTTTGCTGGGCAAGCTGGATCCTGGCGGCAATGCTTCGTTGGCCATTCCCCAAGCCCGGGTGCTTGCCGAATTTTCCCCGGAGACCCTGCTTGGCGAGCCGGGCCTGTGCATGTTCAGCACCGAATTCGGGATTCTTTGGGTTGTGGGAACGCATGCGTAGAATGGGCAAATCCGGAAAATGGGCGTTGTTTTTTTGAACGAGCAAAAAGACAAGAAGAGATTATGAGAAAAATACGCGTACTTGTGGTGGATGATTCCGCGGTGGTCCGTAAGGTTTTCAGCGAGGAATTGTCACACGAAAAGGACATCGAGGTTGTGGCCACGGCCCCGGACCCCTATGTGGCAAGGGATAAGATCGTTGCTCTCAAGCCAGATGTGGTGACGCTGGATGTGGAAATGCCACGGATGGACGGCATTACCTTTTTGAAAAAGCTGATGCGGTACTTTCCTCTTCCGGTCATCATCGTCAGTTCCCTGACCAAGGCGGGAGGTGCCCTGGCCATGGAGGCCATGGACAGCGGGGCGGTGGATGTCATCTGCAAGCCGGGCGAGGCTTATTCCGTCGGCGATATGAGCGCACAGCTCGCCGAAAAAATCCGGGCCGCCTCCCATGTCAACATGGCCCAACGGGCCATGCACCTCGCTTCGGTTCGGCCCGCCGATGCGCCCCGGCTTTCGCTGACCAAGACGACGAATAAATTGATCGCCATCGGCGCCTCCACCGGCGGCACCGAAGCCCTGAAGGATGTTCTCACCCAGTTTCCGGCGAATACGCCGGGGATCATGATTGTCCAGCACATGCCCGCCAACTTTACCGCCAGTTTTGCCGAGAGGCTGAACAGCCTGTGTCAAATCCGGGTAAAAGAGGCGCAGGACGGCGATTCCGTGGTGCCGGGCACCGCATTGCTTGCCCCGGGGAATTATCATATGGTGCTGCGGCGAAGCGGCGCCCGCTATTATGTGAATATCAAGAGCGGCCCGCTGGTCTGTTATCAGCGGCCTGCGGTTGATGTGTTGTTTAATTCGGTGGCTGCCTACGGCGGAGCCAACGCGGTTGGCGTTATCCTTACCGGCATGGGCAAGGATGGCGCTCAGGGCATGCTGAAGATGAAGGAGGCCGGTGCGCAAACAATCGCCCAGGATGAAAAAACCTGTGTTGTTTTCGGGATGCCCAAGGAGGCCATCGCCGCAGGCGGAGTGGATAAGATTGTGCCGCTGCTCGATATCCCCGCCGAAGTCATGAAGATGCTGTAGCGCTTGTCTATAAAGAATTTTTTTGTGCCCGCAGTAAAGTCTCCTGTTCCACAAGCAGCAGCATTTTCTTTGCCGCAGTCCCTCCCGCGAATCCTCCCAGCCCTGAAGAGCCAGTCACCCGATGGCAGGGAACAATAAGGGCGAGCGGATTTGCGTTGCAGGCCTGTCCCACCGCCCGTGCGGCGCCGGGATTTCCCATGGCCTGTGCCAACTCTTTGTAGGTTCTTGTCTCCCCATATGGGATTTCGCCAATGCGCTCCCATACGGATTTCTGGAACATGGTCCCCTTTTCAACAAATAACGATCTGGGCAGCGGCGGAAATTTTCGCCGTTTCCCCTCGAAGAATTCTCCAAGCAATTCGGCAAAAGCAGGGGCACTGGTCAATGCCGGGATGCCTGCCACCCCGAGGCGGGTTTGCAGCCACTGCTTTGCCCTTTCGTGCCTTTCCTTGGAAAAGGTGAGATGGATCGGAAAGCCCTCAAGGCAAATCATCTGGCAGCGTATTTCCCTGAAAGCATAGGAAAAGGCAAGGGCGTGCGTCGCATGGTCCTGCATCGTCGTTCTCCTCGAGATATTGAAAGATGGGGATTTTGAGAAAATCGTGTCGAATATGTTTTCCGTCATAGCGGTGAAAGCCGGTATTCAGTATCATCGTGTGGTTCTCAAAAAAGCTGGACACCGGTTTTCACCGGTGAGGCCAATTATGCAAAGTTCTCTTCTGTGTTCATGATAGCACGGCTGCGTTCGATAAGAGAGGTATGGAGGAGGTTTCCGCGCGGGTTTGCGGGATTGCCGACGGCATGCCGACCATATCCGCCTGACACGGGACAACATGTTTCAGCCGGAGTGGACAGGTGTTTTTTTCTGATTACCATCGAACTTCAGCCAGTATTCAAGCCTGGCAGGGCAACATGTTGATATATAACGTTTTTTTGATTTGTTTGCCTGGCACAACCAAGTCATTCCCGCGCAGGCGGGAATCCAGGCCATCTGGCTAATTCCTCTAAATTCCCGCCTGCGCGGGAATGACGTTAAAGAACTGGCTGAAGATTAGTGGTAATCAGAATTTTTTTTATGGCTGGAAAAACAATACATCAACAAGATGGGCGAAAAAGCTCAAAAAAAACTTGATTTTAGAGGCAAGTATAAATTATAGCTTAATATGGATCTAGTAATTTGAAATCATACGCTTTTTCTTGAGTTAACTTTTTAACCGGAACGTGGATACGCCATGGGTTCTTTTTTTTGCCGACGTCTTCTCCCTGTGTTCTTGCTGGTTTTTCTTCTCGCCTCTCCGGCAGGTGCGCAAATTGATGTAAAGAAGACCAAGGGGGTATCCCTTGATACGTCGCATAAGTTTGTGCCGAAGCAGGCACCGGCACAGAAAAAACAAAACAAAAAGGCTCAGGTCGCCAAGCGTCCTTCCGGGCAAGAAATGAAGCGCAAGGTGGCAGAGCCGCACAATGTCGCAGCCGCCGAGGTTCCTACTGAGCTGCAAGGAAAACTTACCTGCCGCAGCGCCTATGTCATGGATGCCAAAACCGGCAATGTATTGTACGACCTCAGTGCTGACCAGCCTGGACAGCCGGCCAGCACCATTAAAGTTCTCACCGGACTTATTGCCATTGAAAGTTTTACCGGCAATGAGATGGTGCCCACCAGCGCCTACGCAGCAAACATGCCGGCCTCGAAGATATATCTGAGAAAAGGCGCTTCCTATCAGGCCAGCGATTTGATCAACGCCGTGCTGCTTGCTTCGGCCAACGATGCCAGCGTGGCTCTGGCGGAAAAGCTTGCCGGTTCCGAGCAGGCCTTTGCCAGATTGATGACCAAAAAGGCCGAGGCGCTCGGCGCCCAGAACACCATCTGTAAAAGCGCAAATGGCTTGACCCGTCCCGGTCAGCAGACCACGGCCCGTGATTTGGCCACGCTATTCAATCGGGCCATGCGCAACCCCGAGTTTGCCGAGCGCATGGCCACCGCCAAGGTGCATACCAGCGACGGCAAGGTGTTGCGGAGCCATAACAAAGCCCTGTGGACCGTCGATGGCGCGGTTGGGGGGAAAACCGGTTATACGGCGGCGGCCGGGAAAACCTATGTCGGCAAGTTCCAGCGGGATGGGCAGGCCATTGTTGTTGCCTTGCTGGGCAGCGCCTCCATGTGGAATGATATCGCCACCCTGGTTGAGCACGGGTTTACCAAACAGGAAATGATTGCCTCCGCCTCTCGTCGCGATGGGGATGCTGCAGGCGGAGTACAGGTTTCGCAGGTCAGCCGGCAGAACCCTGGCGAGGATCATGTTGACTATGCCATATTGACCCTCTCCGAGCAGAAGAAAAAAATCAAGATGTAGCGGTTTCCCTTCAGAACACAAGCAAAGCCGACAGGAATCAGCCTGTCGGCTTTTTTTGTTGAAAGCGACAGCGTGGAATCATGATTACCAAGGAAGCAGTGAGGGCGGATTGTTTGACTGCGGCGGAAGGGAAGGCCTCGGGCAAGTCCGCGGAGCTGGTGCGGCGTCTTGAGCAATACCGGGAGGCAAAAAGGATATTCGTCGGGCCCACCGCACGATTGCAGCAGGTCAGGATCAACGCCCTGACCGATGGCAAGGAGCTGTTGGTGCCAGCGCCGGGCTTGAAGGAAGGGTTTTACCTTCTGGCCCCGTATGAAATACCCTTCAAGCACCTGGCCTATGCCGTGGGGTATAAGGGGCTTGCCCAATACGGCCGCCGGGTTGCGGTTGAGGAGCTGTGTCAGGGGCCTGTCGGTCTGCTGGTCACCGATTGTCTGGCCGTGGATCCGGAGGGATATTTTGTCGGCGAGGGCAAGGGTTTTTTCGACCTTGCGGTTGCCATCCTTGCCGAGCTGCGGGGGCTTGCCCCTGAAGCCGAGGTCTATGGCCTGGGAGAGCTGGCACAGATTCTGGACCAGGAAATCGAGCATGGCGCCTGGGATATCCGCCTCAATGGCTTCATAACGCCGGAGGGTATTGCCCTGAGCAGCGCGGGCACCCATGTGGACCGGCGGGTCTTGTGGGACGAGCTGGAGCCGAAAAGGATCCGCAAGATAACCCCGCTGTGGAAGTTGAACATGCAAATCAAGGATGCATTGAACCAGGCCGCGGAAAATCGAGATTAAAGGGGCGGTTCCGTTTGTCCGGGATATTTAATGGAGCCTTGGGAAAATTGTGCCGAATATGTTTTTCGTCATTCCGCCTAAAGCCGGTATCAAGTAATTCCGGGAGTTTCTAGAAAAATTGGACGCCGGTTTTCACCGGTGTGACGAATTGTGCAAAGTCCCCTTAAGCTGCTCGAACAGTTGCAGGTCTTCACGATAGGGCAGGAGCAGCGCTTTGGGATCAGGGTAGGTGCTGGCCGCCATCTCCACCGGTTCGTTGAATTCATTGAGAATCGGAGCGATGCGCTCAAAGGGCCCGGTGATATAGAGCATCTGGACAATGCGGCCCAGCGGAAGGATGGGGTTGGCCAGCATGGCTGCACCCGTTGCGAACAATGGGGATTGTTATCGATCATGGCGCCAAGTAATACCGGCTTTTGCCCCTCAATGCAAGGGACTGATTTTTCTCAGGCGCTCTTTCTTGACCGGTTTGGGGAGAAGGGGTACTATGGCGGCGCTTTGATTTTATCAACGAAACGGTTTTGGTGGCTGGCATGGATGATTTTCAAAAACAGGCGCTTACGGAACATCTGACCGAACTGCGCACCTGCCTTATCTACTCCCTGCTCGCCACGGTGGCAGGGTTCGCCTTGTGCTATTCCTACAGCAAGGAGCTGGGGCAGTTGCTGTTCAAGCCGCTGTATGCGGCCATGCCGGAAAATTCCAGCCTGATCTTCACCTCGTACCAGGAAGGGTTTTTTTTTATCTAAAGCTTTCCCTGGTTGCTGGGCTTCTCCTGGCCAGCCCGGTGATCTTCTACCAGATCTGGCGCTTTGTCGCACCAGGACTGTACCAGCATGAAAAACGGGTGATCCTGCCGTTCACCCTGCTCTCCTCGCTGTTTTTTTTCGGCGGCGCCGCCTTTGGCTATTTCGTTGTTTTTCCTCCGGCCTTCAAGTTCCTGCTCGGGTACTCCAATGACTTCTTGAGCCCCATGCCCACGGTAAAGGAATATTTTTCCCTCTGCCTGCGTTTGCTCATTGCCTTCGGGGTTATTTTCGAGCTGCCCGTCTTCATGGTGCTGCTGGCCAAAATGGGCGTGGTGAATGCGGCTTTTCTCAACAGGCATCGCAAGTATGCCATCCTGCTTTCCTTTGTCATCGCCGCCATCCTCACCCCCACCCCGGACGTGATCAACCAGTGCCTCATGGCCCTGCCCCTGATCGTGCTCTATGAGGTGAGTATTGTCGCGGTCTGGCTGCTGGGCAGGAAGAGATTGGCTGGATTTGGCAATTCGGAGGCGACAGGGCAGGCTGAGTAAGCGTGCCACTGGTTTTTTTTTACACGAAAAGAACCAGCTCCGAATATCGAACAAGTGTCTTGTCGGCTGTCATGAGGTGGAGCGGTTCGCTGACTGCTTGGGCGATCAGCATCCGGTCAAAAGGATCGCGGTGGATGGAGGGAAGACGGTGTACTGCATCGGCATGCTCCCACGTTATGGATAATGGTTCAAAACCGGTTGCAGGGAGTGCCTTCATGAATCGGTCCTGGTTGATCTGGAGCTTGCCTAAGGCTGCTTTGATACTGACTTCCCATATGGACACCGCACTGGCATAGACCACCGTTGCTTTGTTGATTGTATCTCTTGCCGTCTGCGAAAGGGCGGTATCGTCAGTCATAACCCAGAGCAGCACATGTGTATCGAGCAGCAACCTCATTTGGCGCCTTCAAAGCTAGCCAAGACATCTTCGGGCAGGGGGGCATCAAAATCTTTGGCGATCTCCACCTCACCCTGCATCAGCCCAAAGCGAATTTTCCGTCCCGTCTCGCGAAGCGGAACCAAACGAGCTGCCGGTTTTCCTGCCTTTGCGATGATGATTTCCTCTCCATGCATGGCTGTATCGACCAATTTCGAGAAATGTGTTTTGGCTTCGTGAATATTGACATTGCGCATGACTTTCTCCTCATTAGAAGTCTGCAAATTTACACTTAGTCTAGTCTAGTCCTGGTCGGAATTCAACAACAATACAGGCAGAGGTATTTGCCGCGTCCATGGGGTGCTGAAAAGGCGAAGGTTTGGTGCGTAATCGGCTCGGGTGAGAAATAACGCTATCAAACCAATACGTTGATTATTTTCCCGCTTGTCTGTGCTGGGGTGGGACGGATAACTTTTTGGCGCTCGGCCTGGGCCGAATTAACTTTCTCTGCTGCCCGTCGTTCTTCAGCTTGGGCTGCCTGTAGGTTTTTTTGAGCCTGTTGTTCCTCGGCCCTGGCATCCTGAGTTCTTTGCGCCGCGTCCTGGCGTTCTTTCTGTGCCTGCCGCAAATTCCGAGAGGCTCTTTGACTCTCTGAGGTGTTTACTCTGGAAAAACCTGTGGAGGCGGAAGAAGGTGGGACAGGCTGAATCGCAGAGGTGATTTCCGGCGCCATGTTATCCTCCCTCCGGCACGGATGATGGAAGATGTGCGGAACTGTTCATTTCTTTCGGAAAGTCCTTACTTATATATATTTACATAAAAATAACCATTTGTCCAGCATGAAGCAAGGGGCGTCACAAGAGCTCTGTCGAACCGAGGTGTGTTCTTCGCCAAAGATTTTAAGGCAAACGACATGAAGTCATTCACGTTTGTAACTGGCTTTTCTCCTGCAAGAAATTGCAGGGAGAAAAGTTTGCCCCCTGTTCACTCCGGTCGGCACCCCCTCAAAAAGGTAGTTTTCCGAAAAAGAACCAGCCGGTTGGTTGTGTTTTGGCGGCTATGACTGGCGGAATCCTCGAAACGACGCGTCTTTGGTGAGGTACAGTTGTTCTGTCTGGGCGCTCACCGATGCCTGTTTTTTTGTGAAGTAATTTGCGAGGAGAGTTTGATTCGCTTCCATGAGAGCCCGATGAAATTCGTCATCGGTCATGTCGGTGAAGTTGACGGCAACAAGATCCGAATTGATATGTTTGTTCGTGTAGAAATCGTTAATATCCTTAAGGAGTCCATTTTTGATTGCATAATAGTAGAGCGGGGAGCCAGGGTAGGGTGTTACCGGACGGATTGTCCGCATCTGCGATCCGTCATCATATTTAAGGAGGAAGTCAACGCCTTGTTGCAAGGTTCTTCTGTTTTCTCCGATGTTGCCGAAGATGATATTGAAACCCGGGCTGATTCCGGCGGCGAGCGTATTTTCAATTCCTTTTTGGATTTGTTTTGTTGTGAGGGCCTTGTTCATGTTTTTAAGAATCTGGTCGTCATATGCCTCGATGCCGTAATTGATGAAAACGCATCCCGCCTTCTTCATTAGTTTTAATAAATCTGCTTTTGCATAATTGAGACGGCCGTTGCAATCCCATTTGATATTGAGCTTGGCTTTTAAGAAAGCATTGCAGAGTTCCTCTGTGCGTTGTTGCGATGACATCAGGAGCTCATCGGAAAAAGCAATGTAGCCGATCTGGTATTCGTGTTTGAGAAACTTGATTTCTTCGATGATGGCTTCGGTGCTGCGAGGCCGGAAACCCTCATCCATTCTGTAGCAGAAATTACAGGTGAAGGTGCACCCTCGGCCGGAGAGAACCGGCATGCAGAACTCATTGTTTGCAATGTGAGGCAGCCGCAGCAGTCTGTATATTTCTATGGGGAAAAGTTCGTAGGCCGGCCAGGGGATGGTGTCGATATCCTCGATCAACGGCCGTCTATTGTTGACGGTTACCGTCTTTCCTTCTCTAAAGGCTATTCCCCGGACTTTTTTGATATCACCTTTGGCGCTGAGAGTGTTCAGGAGTTCGATGATGGTTTCTTCCCCTTCTCCCATGACGACAAAGTCAGCCTCGGTTTTTTTGAGAAAATATTCGGGCTCAGGAGTTGGGCCATGACCGCCGATGATGAAGTGCTCGGGGCGTTTTTTGGATTTGTTGATGGCCTTGGCCAGGGCAAGGATCTTTTTGTGCTGGTAATAGCCGGCGATAACACTGACGCCGATAACATCGTAATGATTTGCGTCGAGATGTGCGGTCAGGTGTTTTTCTGGGTAATGGTGGGTGTCCTGATTGTATATCGTGACTTCATGGCCATTGTTTTTCAGTACGGCGGCGATATAGGCAAGGCCTTGCGGAAACCAGTGGATATAGGAGTCATTGTCGTAGACAACCAGCAAGATGCGCATGGGGAATTCCTCGGGATAATTGATATGTTGCGGCCAATCGACTGGCAAGTCGCACACCGGATATTACAGCTTCAAGAAGTCCTTTATTATCTGGAGGCCGACCTGGCCGCTTTTTTCAGGATGAAACTGGCAGCCATACACATTGTGTGAACGCACCGCGGCAGTGATGGGTTGCCCATTATAGTAATACACGGCGAGGATATTTTCCGGATTTGTTGGCTTTGCCCCGAATGAGTGCACGAAATAAACATTGGCGCCTTTTTTCGTATTCGCTAAGATCGTGTTTTCCCAGGATTTCCCCTCGTTTTCAGGGAGAAATATCCCACTCCAGCCGATGAAGGGCACTTTGTGGAGGCAGCCGTCAGTCCCTTCTCTGGGAATTGGAGACACACGACCGGCAATGATTCCAAGACCTTCGTGTTGCCCGAATTCTTCTCCGATTTCATGCAGAATCTGCATGCCGACGCAAATACCGAGAAAGGGGCGATCTGTGTCGACGAACTCCATAAGGGGGTGGCGGAGGCCTCTTGTTTGCAGTCCCGACATGCAGTCTCCAAAAGCGCCTACACCGGGAAGGACAATACGGTCAGCGAGAGTAATTGTTTTTGGGTCGGAGCTTATCGTTGCTTCCGCGCCGCAAAATTCAAAGGCGCGGGCTACGCTGCGCAAGTTGCCTACTCCATAATCCACTATAACCGTACTTGATTTCATGGTTGCCGGACCGAAATGCCGTTTGCCAGCGCGGCTTGACGGATATCACTGAGGGAGAGGCGATCGTAGTGCAGGACATCGGCCATGGCCACAGCATCGGCATGACCCTCTTTGGCTACAGCCAGAAAATGGTCAATGCTGCCCATGCCGCCGCTGATGATGAGAGGAACGGAGATGGCGTCGGAGATGGTTCTGCACATCTCGATATCAAAACCCTTGCGAGTGCCTTCTTGGTCCACAGCGGTGATGAGTATTTCGCCGGCACCAAGGTCCTGGCCCATGCGGGCCCATTCCAGGACATCTTTGCCGGTTTTTTCCCGGCCGTTGTCTGTGTATGCTTCCCAACTGCCGTCACGCTGCTTTTTGGCTTCGATGGAAAGCACCATGCATTGTGAGCCAAATCGTTTTGCCACTTCGCTGATGAGTTCCGGTCTCCTTATGGCCGCAGTGTTGATGGCGATCTTGTCAGCTCCGAACAGGAGCAGCTGCTCCACGTCATGGAGTGATCGAACACCGCCGCCCACGGTCATTGGGATAAAGATATTTTCAGCCGTGTAGCGAACGAGGTCTCCGAGATTATTGCGTTCATAGAGGCTGGCGACAATGTCGATATAGAGAATCTCGTCTATTCCCTGTTCGTAATATCGCGTGGCAAAAGCCTGCGGATCGCCAACGACCCGCAGGCCTTCAAGCCGGACGCCTTTGATCAGGTTGGGCGCTTTGATATCGAGCCGGGCTATGAGGCGGATATTCGTCATTGAAGCAGGGTCAGCGTCAGCACTGCTGCTGCCAGACAGTATGCCGCAATTTCCACTGGCCGTTTTCTTTCCCCCAGAGATGGGGAGATCTGAATTTGTCACAAAGATGCATGAAGTAATCATGTCCCATGATGGGATCTTCAAAATGTTTGCTTGCCATCGGAAATTCTGTCGCAGGCAGGCTCAGGTATGTATACAGGTCATTGATGAAGCGGTTCGGAAATTCTCCATCAAAGCGTTTTACCAGGGCGACGCCTTCTTCGCGGGTAATGTCTCCGGAGCGAATTTCTTGAGAAGTATCGTAGGTGGCGCGACCAATGCCGAACTTTATGTGTGTCGTGTAATAATGGAGATCGTCCATTTTGTCGTCTATGCTGTTGTATTTGCTGTAGGTGCCGGGAGTACGCTCTGGAGATGCCTCGAATCCCCCGTGCTCGACGGAATAATAATAGCAGCTTTGTGGATGCCATTTCAAGTAATAGCCGAGATAATGCACCACCACCCCTTTTTCGTGCATAAGGTTGGGGTCAGCAGGAAGGTACGGCACAATATCATTGTGTTCCACCCCGAAGCCCGATTTGAGATCAGCAAAGGGGACGCCGCCTATTCGGACCTTCTCCGTCTCGTTTAAGGCAAAGAACTGGCTTTCGCGTTTTGCACTCACATTGTCGGCGATGGGGTTACCGTATTCGGCTTCGTTCTCTCCGTAAAATACCAGTGGAATGTCCATGAGAATGGCCATGCGCGGGGCCAAATTTTTCTGTCCCAGAACAAAGGGCTGAAAAGGATGGAACAGGTTTTCCAGGGCAAGCCTGGTGAACAGGCGGTGAATCCGGCCGTTTGGCGTGCAAAGGAAATTGTCCACCCCGGCATGGATCCAGGCCTGCATGTTTCGCCAGCCCCATTCCGTATAGATGTGTGGCGCCCAGGTGACGGTAAGAGGGTGCATGCCGTATTTGTTTTTGAGGACATGAGCGGCATAGAAACTGTCTTTCCCGCCTGATCCGGGAACGAGGCAATCATAACGGCCATCGGTGCGACGATGCCGATTACAGAGATCCACCAGCTCTTTTTCCCTCTCCTGCCAATCAATGTTAGTCGTTTTGTGCTCTTTGAAACGACAGGCATCGCAGACCCCGTCGGCATCAAAATTGATCGTCGTTTTCTGAGTGTCGGCGGAATTGGTATGTTCCACGCTCGAGTTGGGTCGCTGGTTGGAGATCGTGCAAGCACGGCAGAATTTAACTTCCTGAGGGAGGCCGTATTTTGCCGTCAGCTGTTCTTGGGGCTGCTCGAAAAGCTCAAGATTTATTTTCTCGCGAGCCTTAAAATGCCAATGCTCCGGGGCGCATTTCGCTTCAACTACCTTTAACTGCGGCGGATTATTGTCTTTATTGCTTTTAGCAAAGTCGATGGATTTTTGCGGTATCGGACCCATGGTGGTTCTCCTTTTCTAGTAAAAATTGTGCGCGCTGAAAATCCTGCAAGGTGTCAATATCCAGAGACCGTTCCTGTGGCATAACGCAGGCTACGGTTTCGTTTTGCACGAAGCTATCCTGCTTGGAGAGCCATTCTGATTGTGCTACATAAATGGCGCCGTTGAGAACGAAAGCCTTGGGGAGTTCCTGGCGACGTTGGGGGCGGTTTGTCACGGGAATAAGCGGCTCCATTCGGCTATGCTCGGTTACGGAATACATCCAGTAAGGGTTTTTTTCGCATTCTGTCACCGAAACGCAGGCCGGGGCGTTTAAGGAAAGGCAAAGCTCAAGGCAATTATCGATGTCCTCCTCCGACCGAAAAGGGGAAGTCGGTTGGAGGAGGACGATGTATTCATAATTGTTTCCAACAGCAGCCAGGGCATGATGCACCGCATCCATTGTGGAGGCTTCATCAGAGGCAAGCTCGGCTGGTCGGATGAAGGGGCATTCGCAGCCATACTGCAGTCCGATTTTAATGATTTCCTGGTCATCGGAAGAAAGGACGACCTGGTCTATATATCGGGAACGCTTAGCCGCTTCGGCGGTCCAGGCCAACAGAGGTTTCCCGCCCAGGTCCCGGATGTTTTTCCGAGGAAGCCCCTTGGATCCGCCTCGGGCTGTGATCAGCGCAAGGACTGTGTGGCCGTTGATCATGCAAAGACCTCTGGAAATTCGGCATTGGCTTTTTCAAAATCCGGCATCTGGCCGACATCTATCCAGTATTCTCTTACCGGAAATGCCGAGGTCGAGAGTCCGCGCTCTACAAGCCAGTTGAACAGGTCGGGCATGTCGAACAGGGTATTTTTAGGAATCAATTGCAGGGTTTCCGGCTCCAAGATGTAGATGCCGGCGTTTACCAGGAAGCGCTTGCTCGGTTTCTCCGTAATACGGGAAATGCGTTGCTCCTGGACTTCGACAACCCCATAAGGCACCTGCATCTCAAACTCACGGACGCACATGGTCGCCTTGGCCTGGTGCTGTTTGTGGAAATTCAGAAGATGGAGAAAATTGACCTTGGTGAGCAGGTCTCCGTTCATAACGACAATCGGCTTGGCGGGCATCTCGGGCAGAAGGCTCAGCGCTCCTGCGGTGCCCAGTTTTTTCTCTTCTTCAAGATATTGGATGGAGATGCCCCATTGGGAACCGTCGCCGAAGTGGCATTTGATCATCTCCGCCTTGTAGTTGATGGAGAGGAATATTTTCCTGAACCCGTAACTGCGGCAGTTTTCAATAATCGTTTCCAGGATGGGTTTGTCCCCGATGCGGAGAAGAGGCTTGGGGCAGTCGTTCGTCAATGGCCGCAGGCGGGAACCAAGACCTCCTGCCATGATAACGACCGGGTTTTCCAGTTCTTCCGCCTGAATCATCTCGTCCATGATGGCAACATGAACTACCTGGTCGTCAGCATCCAGCACCGGGATGTGACGGTGACCGGTCAGCTTCATCGTGATCAGGATGCTCTCCTGGCTGTCGCCATGCCGGGCGATTGTCGGGTTAATATTCATGATTTTGGTCACCGGTTCGCTCAGGGGGATATCTTTCAGCACCGCCCGTCGAATGTCCCCATCGGTGACTGTTCCCATGAGGCGGGAATTTCCGTCAATAATAAGCGCGGTTTGAATACTGCTTACATCAATGGCCTTGATGGCATCATGGATGGAATTAGATGAGAGGATGATGGCTTTTTTCCAGTCTTTCATGATGTTGACTCCTGCCGCAACTCGGCTATTGCTGAGTTTTTCGCCATCGTAATCAACAGTGGCGGTGACTTTTTCCAGTACCGTGTGGCGGTTTGCCACCCTTCAGTTCTTACAGTTACTATCGGCTGTTTCGCGAAAATGTTTAGATGATTTTGCGAGAATCCATCATTTATCCACAGGGAGAGCGGGTGTGTCAGTGGGCAAATCGTAGAACTCCTTTTTGAGAATGTTGGTCAGGTCGTATTCCTTCAACGTTCGGATGATTGCCGCTGTTGTTCCCTTTTTCTCATACGGATTGCAAACCTTCCGGGTTGTTTCCTGAAAAGAGGGGGAGGTGGCCAGTTTCAAAGCTTCTGCGATGGCTTGTGTGGTGGGTTGGCAGTCAATGATGCTGGGGGCCTTAATCCTGCCCTTCTGGCGGTCGCCGATATTGATGGTGGGCACCTTGAGGCTGGGGGCTTCGATTATCCCACTTGAGGAATTTCCGACTACGGCCGCTGCCTGTTGCATGGTGCTCAGATATCTCAGTTGCCCCATGGAGGCGAACGAGCAACTGCGGTCCGGATGTTGGGCGACAAAGGTATCGATCATCTGGTTGATTACTCTGCCATCCATGTCAGCGTTTGCCTTGGTGAAGATGATTTTATATTGCGGAAACCCTTCCAGGGCCAGCAGGAGTTCCTGGAATTGTTTGCCTGCGGTGTTGTCTTCCAGGGTCACTGGATGGAAGGTGACCAAGAGAACCGCTTCTCCGAGGTGGGAATTAATAGCCTTTTCCAAGGAATCACGATCGAGAAGAGGCAAGGATGTGATGTTTTCGACCCCGATGGCTCCCGTGTTGAAGACGCGCTCAGGCGCCTCTCCCAACTGAATGACCCGTTTGCGGTATGTTTCGGTGCTGGTGAAATGCAAATGGCTCATTTTTGTAATCGCGTGGCGGAAGGCCTCGTCGATGGCTCCACAGGAAAGCTCGCCGCCATGCAGATGGGCAATCGGTATTTTACATAGTGTGGCTGCGGCAGCCATGGCAAAGGCTTCATAGCGGTCACCTAAAAGAACCACCAGGTCGGGTTGCAGGCGGCTTAATATTTCGCTGTATTTGATCAGCCCTAACCCTGCGGATTTGCCGATACCCTTCGGAGTGTCGGAATTGAGCTCTATATCCACCTTGGCATCGATGCGAAAGCCGTCTTTTTCGATTTCCAGATAGGTGTTGCCGAACTCCGGCGAGAGGTGCGTGCCGCTGGCAATTACCTGCAGCTCCAAGCCCGGTGTTTGTGATATCTCCCGCATCAGGGGCTGCAGCAAGCCGTAGTCGGCGCGGGTCCCTGTGAATACGCAAATTTTTCGCATAATGGCCTATAAAACGATCATCTGATCTTTTACAAAGTCTTGCCGGGCGGGCTTGCCGATCACCTGGTCCCACAGCATGGGTGATATCCCGGTTCCCGGCCGCTTCACCGTGAGGTTGTGTTCACTGAGCATTTCTCCCTTGGAGATGGCTTGAGCCGCCACAATACTTTTGCGGGCAATGTTCCGATTATGCAGTTCCGAAGGAGTTGTTTTTTTTTCTTCCCGTCCCAGAGCGATTTCGATGTGGCGGATGCTTTGCACCATCTGTTTGAGTTCGCCCGGTTCAAGAGAGGCTCGATGGTCCGGGCCGCGCATTGTTTTGTCCAGGGTGAAGTGTTTTTCTATTATTGTCGCGCCAAGGGCAACTGCGGCAACGGGCACCTCGATGCCGAGGGTGTGGTCCGAATACCCGACCCGGAGGTGCAGTGCGGATCGCAGGGTTTCCATGGCCCGTAGGTTGACGTCTTGGTACGGGGTTGGGTATTCGGTGTTGCAGTGCAGAACAGCGAGCTGTTCCTGTTCGGTGCCTGCCATGAGCAAGGCGGCAACCGCGGCCTGTACTTCAGCCAGGTCTGCCATGCCGGTGGAGAGGATCAAGTTCTTGCGCAGGGAGCCAAGTTTACGGAGATAGGGCAGGTTGGTGAGTTCGCCGGAGGGGATTTTGAATATCTCCAACCCCAGGCCTGCGAGGAAATCAATGCTTTCCAGGTCGAAAGGAGTGGACATGAAGAGTATGCCGTGCTCGGCACAATGCGTTTTCAGAGCAATAAAATCTGCTGCGGCAAGCTCAAGTTTTTTGAGCATCTCAAGCTGCGATTCGTTATTTCCGGTATTTTTTTTCTGGTAGTCGGCCTTGGGGGCCGAGGCAGCCACAATGTTTTCCGCCTTGAAGGTCTGGAATTTCACCGCATCGGCGCCGGCTCTTGCCGCGGCCTCGACAAGTTGTTTTGCCAGGGCAAGCTCGCCATTATGGTTGACCCCTGCTTCGGCAATAATGAATACCTTGTCTTTTGTGAAGCTCATGAGGGCGTCACCCTGCTCTGTTTCGGGAGATCACGGTAGATGTTCATCCCCCCGGCCACAAATGATTCCGCTCCGATGGTGATATATTCCCTGGTCATTACCCGGCTGCCGATAAAGGTTTGTTCATATACCGCAACTCCGCCGTTGATGATCGCCCCGGTGGCGATGTGGCAATGGTCGTGGATAATTGCGTCGTGCTCCACCAGGGCATGGGAATTGATGATGCAGTTGTTGCCGATGGTGGCCCCGGCATTGATCGTGGCCCCGTGCATGATGATGGAGCCTTCGCCGAGGCGGGCATGGGAGGAAAGATAGGCTCTGGGCGAGACGATGGTGGCGATCCTGGCGCCGGTTTCTTTGAGTTTGGTGTAAATTGCCAGCCGGGTTGACGGGCTTTTGATCTGCCCCACCGTGATCAGGAAATAATGATCCGGAACAAGTCGTGGGATCTCCTCGTCGGTGCCGATGATTGGGTAATCGAGAATTCGGGCGCCCACCAGCTCGGTCTTGTCAAGGATGCCGGCAATTGCAAAACGTCCTTCCTGCTCGATGACATCGATGCAGGATTTGCAGTGGCCGCCGCCGCCGATGAGGATAAGGGAATTTTTCATAGGCGCACGCTGCTAGGGATGTTGACAATCCGCTCCGCCAGCCAGGTTGCGTTGACAAGTCCGTCGGTCCGGCAGTGGCCATAAATTTTCAACCGGTTGAGCAGGGTCCAGGCCGGGCGGGTCTGGATACCGGCCTCGTTGGTCTCCGCGAGAAACAGATCGCGGGTGGGGCGGTCTGTAAGCAGAATCGTGTTGAGCCAGTGGTTTGCCCTGGTGCCTTCGGGCTCGGCAACAAAATCAATGGCCGGCTGGGTGCTGAAAAAATTTCGATACAGCTCTGCCAGTTCGCGTTTGTCGGCAAGAAAGCGGTCGAGGTTTTCAAGCTGGGCACAGGCCAGGGCGGCATTGAGGTTGGGCATGCGGTAATTGAATCCCACCTCGTCGTGCTCATAGAGATAGGGGTGCGGTTTTTTGGCCGTGGTGGTCAGGTGCTTGGCATGCGCGGCCAGGGTCTTGTCATTGGTGACGATGGCGCCGCCGCCGCCGCAGGTGATGGTTTTGTTGCCGTTAAAGCTGTAAACGCCGAGGGTTCCGAAGGTGCCGGTCTGTTTTCCGACGCGGGTGCTGCCCAGGGATTCGGCTGCGTCTTCGATCAGGAAAAGATTATGTGTGCGGCAGAGGTCGGCAATTTCCTCTATCCGGCAGGGATGGCCGAAGGTATGCATGGGCACGCAGGCGCGTATCCTTCTGCCCGTGGTCTTGTTGCGGCAGCTGTTTCCCGACTGTTCGGTGTGCTCTTCCAGAAAAGCCCGGAGAGCATCGGGGGAGAGGCCCATGGTGTCGCAGTCCACATCGAGAAAAACAGGTTGCGCCCCGCAGTAGGAGATGGCATTTGCCGTGGCGACAAAGGTAAGGGGCTGGGTGATGACCTCATCCCCCGCGGTCACGCCGGCAACCACCAAGGCCGCGTGCAGGGCCGCAGTGCCGTTAACGGTGGCAACCGCATGGCCGGTACCGGTGTAATCGCGCATCATCTCCTCAAATCGATCGACAAATTTTCCCACGGAGGAGACAAAGGTCGAATCGATGGTGGCGGCGAGATACTCCTTTTCCCTGCCGATGAATTTCGGCTCGTGCAGGGGGATGAAATCCCTGTTCGGGAAGAAAGAGCGAATTTGGCTGGTGACCGCTTCAAACATTATAGATATGCGCCTTGTATTTGCCGAGGTTTGCCGGGTTGGCAAGCCAGGCAATGGTTTTTTCAAGCCCCTGGCGCAGGTCATGCTCAGGGGTAAAGCCGGTCAGGTTGTGGATCTTGGTGTTGTCGCACCAGAGCCTGAACACCTCGGATTTGGAGGGGCGGAGCCGGGCCTCCTCGGTCACGATTTCAATGGTGCTTCCCATGAGTTCCTTGATGGTATCAACAACCTGGCCCATGGTCACTTCGTAGTTCGAGCCGATGTTGACGGTTTCGCCGATGCACTGGTCGCATTCCGCCAAGGCGATGAAACCGCGGCAGGTGTCGGTGACGTAATTCAGGTCACGGGTGGGGGAGAGATCGCCCAGCTTCAGTTGCGAAACCCCCTTGGCAATCTGGGTGATGATGGTGGGGATGATCGCCCGGGCAGACTGGCGGGGACCGTAGGTGTTGAACGGGCGGGCGATAACCACCGGCAACTCGAAGGCATTGTAAAAACTCATGGCCATGCAGTCGGCGCCTATCTTTGTGGCGCTGTAGGGCGACTGCGGTTGCAGGGGGTGTTTTTCGTCGATGGGCACATACTGGGCTGTACCGTATACCTCCGAGGTGGAGGTATGGATGACCTTGGCGCATCCGTTTTCCAGCGCCGCCTGGCAGATGTTGAGAGTCCCCTTGATATTGGTGTCCACATAGCTGTCCGGGGCCACGTAGGAGTAGGGAATGGCAATAAGGGCCGCCAGATGGAAGACGATATCCACATTTTTGCTGATGTGTTTGCAGTAATGCGGGTCGCGGACATCGCCGGTGAGCACTTCGATCTCACCCAGACAATCGAGGTCTTCCAGCCAGCCCCAGGAATTGAAGGAGTTGTATTGGCTGAGAGCCTTCACCTGTGCGCCTTTGGCGACCAGCATCTCGGTCAGGTGTGAGCCGATGAAGCCGTCCGCGCCGGTGACCAAAATGGTTTTGTCTCGTATGTTCATGGCATGCTTATTTGTTGTCTGTGCGGATTATTGCACGCAGTTTGTTGTGGTTTCGATGGCTTGCATTTTCCCCTTTAAAAGAAGGTACGCCTCCTTGGCCGGCTCCAATTGTCCGGCCGCCAGATAGCAATCGCCGATTTTTTTGAGCAGGTGCACGCGTTCCGGCAAAATGGCGAAGCATTTTTCGTAGGCAGCAAGTGCCTCTTCATGCTGCGCTGCTTCAGCCAGGGAATCCCCGATTCCCTCCCAATATACGACATAGGCGCTGTCCAGGGAAACCGCCTTGCTCAGGTGTGCCAGGCCCTGTGAGTATTGGTCCAGGGCAAAATGCATATCCGTAAGATTGATATGCAGTGTAGGGTCGTCCGGCGTCAACAGCAGAGCATTGTCGAATGCTTTGATCGCCTCGGAATAGTCGTTCTCTTGTGCGAGGATAATGCCGCGCTCAAGATGGAATCGCGCGATTCGCTCCGGGCCGAGTATCTCGGCAAGACGTTGGCCTGCAGCCAGATCGGCAAGCCATCCGTCGATCACCCCCACGGCCTTTTTTAAATTTTTCGCTTCAGGAGTCTGTTTGATCTCGTTCAATGCCTGATCGCACAGCACAACGAGCTGATTCACTACTCCCGCATGGTCCGGCGCATAGCGGAGCCCCTTAATGAGCAGCCTCCGGGAAGTTGCCTTGTCCATCTCCCTGAAGAAGGCCGCATATTTCATGTACGCTTCTCCCTGGTGTTGGCGGAAGGATTCAATTTTTGCAGCATAGCCCGGGTCTATTGCCACAGCCTTGACAAAAAGGGCTTCCGCCTGCGCATATTCGGTGTAATGCGCAGCGACCCAGCCCTGGAGGAAAATCACCTCTGCCGATTCCGGCAGAAGCGTGGCGAGGCGGCTTATCAGGGGACGGGCGAGATTCAGGTTGCCTGCTTTATAATAGAGTTGCGCCAGTGCAAGGATTGTCTCGGCATCGTCGGAGTCCGACCCGTTCGCTCGCAGGGCGGCAAGCAGTTTTTCTTCCGTTTTGAGGAAGGTGACGTCATGTGCCAGGGTTTCGGTCAGCATGGGAAGCACCTCCCGCCGGATCTCATTGATCTGGAGAAAGCGCTCGATGTTTTTTTGCAGCCACTCGACATAGCGATTCGGGTCGTTGGCCAAAGAGCCGATAACATGTTTCTGCTGCTCGCTCCGGCGAAGACCTGCCATGGTGACCTCCTGCAGCAGGGGCCAGATGCCGCTTTCAGTGTCGAGCCTTTTGTTGAGTTTGTCCAATTCCTCGACCTTTTTTCTGATAGAAGCGGGGAGGTCATTAAAAGAGCGATAACGGGCAACGCTTATTTTTGGGGTTTTTGCAAAATGCTGCAAAATATTTCGCGACAGCGTGTCCGTCTTTTCAAGAATCTTGATGATGTCCCGGCCGAGTGTGGCGACCCGGTCAAACTCCTGTAAAAAACGTTCTCGCCGCTGGTCTTGTTTCTGTCCGTCCGTTGGCCGCAGTTTTTCCTTTATTTCCATTGGGTTCGTGCAGTAAAGATCCAGCACTTCCTGCAGCGGCATTACTTGTGTGCCTTCGATGTGTGCGCCGCCTTCGGTTGCATTAATGTAGACGCCTTCCTGTTTCTTGATCATGCTTTCGAAGAAGAGCTTATTGCTGAGGAAGCCCCGGTCGGACAACACCTTGCCGCCGTCAATGCCGTCAAGCCAGACGGCGTTCGCGTTACCATTTTGCAAGGCCTCTCCGAGGTCCTGTGTTTGCAGGACCGCGTGGGAAGAATGGCTCTTCGTGGAGGAAAAGGCGAGATCCTGGCCCACGAAAACGATGGGCGAGCTGCCCATGATAATTGCGGCGAGAAAATTCAGATGGGCAACGGTGCTGGCGCCGGGGGTCACTATATTGTCGCCCATGAGGCTCACCATCCAGGTCTCGATGGGTTTTGCCCCGAAACACCAGAAGACCTGTTCCGCCGGAAATAATTTGATCATCTTGCTGCTGGCCCAGGACATGCAAAGCAGAGAGGTGTCATGCACCTGCGGGGCAACTCCGGCCACTTTTTCAAAAATCAATTCCAGGGGATCAATGGTTCCGATCAGGTCGGGCATTATGCCATGGGCAATCAGGGTCGGCAGGGCGGAGTCCACGGCGATGATCAACGCTTTTCCTTTTGCCTCCTTGAGAAGATGCACGTTCTTGTCAAGGGAAGGCCCGGCCGCCACCAGGATGGCGGGGAGTCCGGTGAATTTTTGGGCAAGCTCCATCAGGAGGCGATCGTGATGCATGGAGTTGAGATGTTGGAGCCGGTTGCCCAGAAAGTCTTTCCCCATATGGGCAACGGTAATGCCTTCGATATTGAAGGAGCTGCAATGATTATAAATGGCCTCATGGAGTGAGCTGTATTGTTCATGATTGAGTGCGAAGGAAGGAAGATGCTGCAGGTTTTGGATATTCTCAAGTTGCATGGCCTTGTGCGCCGGGGACATAATCGCACCAACGTCCAGGTCCGGTCCGATGCCGAGGATGACCCGGGGGTCGGAGAGCAGTGGAGTCAGGTCCAGGGCGTGCAGGGCGTGCAGGAAGATGCCTGCGTTCGGTTCAAAAATAGCCAGGTGTCTGACCATTGGCCGTTGCTGGATCAAGGCGAGCGGAGCGTAGCCGAGCCCCATTCCGGTCAGCGTGAGTATCCCATTGAAATTTTCCGCCACAACGTCAAGGAATTGACGGGCTTCGATCTCGGGGGCATCTTTGATATGGAGTGATACTCGGTCGCCTTCTTGGTTGTTGACCCAAAGGTTGGGTTTGCCGTTGGGTGCCGGGCAAACTTCTCCCGCCGGTTCGAGTGGAAAGTGGGTCAAAAATTCCCACACCTGGAGGTGATTCTTCTTCAGGGTCGCCATGTTCTTTTTGAGCAAATCTTGTGCATTGGCGGGCATGGTGGCCTCTTTTTGCTTGGGTGATCGTTTCAAGTGGCGCCGGGTTATAAGTGGTTCTGCTGATTGTTAAGCAATATCCGTGCCGTTGTGGTGGATTCTGAAATAGTCGGAGCGGTTTTTGCATATTATAAATGAATGATCGGCATGATTGGCGTGATTCATGAAGAAAAAGGAGAAAAGAGTATTCTCAGCGGTCGGATCGGAGGCAGTGGGCTTGCCTCGTGACGGCTTTCTGAAAACATTTTTACATGGCAGGGGTTGATCCAAAAAAGACTGTCCTGTGATGAAATTTTTTAAAGTTATGGTTCCGCTGGTCGATACGCAGGGTGAAGTACCCTTGTGAACCGTTCGGGAGAAGGTTTTTTCTTGTTGAAAAAACAATTTGCATTACCGAGGAGGTGAGGCGCGACCGGAAGCAGTTGATCAGTATGTTTACTTGTAAAGCGGCATGGGAAACCATGCCAACCTGACCAAGAGGGAACGGATTCCCTCATTAAAACACCTCATGGAGGAAACATCATGGCTTTAAGAATTAACACCAACATCGCAGCCCTGACTGCTCACACGAACATGATCAAGAACGACAACGGTTTGAGTGCGTCTCTTGAGAGGTTGTCTTCAGGTCTGCGGATCAACAGGGCCGCGGATGACGCTTCGGGCATGGCTATTGCCGACGCCTTGAAGTCTCAGGTTCTTGGCCTTGGCCAGGCAGTCCGGAATGCCAATGACGGTATCTCCATGGTGCAAACCGCGGACGGCGCTCTGGATGAGTCCATCAAAATCGTCAATACCATTAAAACCAAGGCCATCCAGGCAGCTCAGGACGGGCAGACCACCGATTCCCGCAAGGCGATTCAGTCCGACATCACCAAGCTGCTGGAAGAGTTGGACATCATCGCCAAAACCACGGCATTTAACGGCCAGAAGCTGCTCTCCGGTAACTTCACCAACAAGAAATTCCAGGTTGGCGCGTATTCCGGCGAGACGGTTTCCATCTCCATCGGTTCTTCAGAGTCCACCAAAGTGGGTCATATCTCAGCTTCAACACTGACCTTCGGTGGTGAGGGCACTGCGGAGTTGGCCATCTACAGTAACCTGCAGAATCAGACCTACACCCTGAACTCCGTTGAGATCGCCTACGACAACACCAGGGAAAACAGCCTTGGCGCGGTGGCGGATGCGATCAACAAACTGAGCGACGTGTTGGGTATCACTGCAGCGGCTTCGGTAAGCAAAACCACCGACAACAACATCGTTGCCGGGACCACCGATTCCACCTTTGCCATCAATGGCGTCAATATCGGCGCAGTAGCCGTGTCGGAAAACGATGCGGATGGCGCCTTGGTTTCCGCGATCAATCAGAAAACCGATCAGCACGGTGTCTTCGCCTCTGTGGACCAGGAAGGCAAATTAACCCTGACCTCCAACGACCAGCGGGCCATCGAAGTGACCCAGGGCACCGCTACCACCACCGTTCTCGGTAACACTGCCTCCATGTCCACCCTGGGCCAGATCACTCTGACCCAGCAGGGCACCGGCGAGATCGTTATCAACAATCGGGCCGGCGGACAGGCTGTCGCGTTGTTGGATAATGCTCTGGAGTTGACCGGGGTGACCACCACCACGGTTTCTTCCACCTTGGCTTCGGGATCTTCAATTGCTGCAGCATCAACCATCGGCGCCAACTCCACCCTGAAGGTCGGAACCGCCCTTGTGGCAATTTCCGGAGCGGTTTTTACCACAGGGAGCAGCACAATCGGTTCCGGTTCCGTGCTCAATTCCGGGACCATGATTGCTGCCGGAACAACTCTTGAGGGGGATCTCACCAACTCTGGTGCAATTACCGCAACCGGTACCCTTGGGAGTGGGTCGACAATTGCGAGTGGCACCGTCATCGGGTTGGGTACAACCCTTCAGGGGACCTTTTCCGACGGTCTTCTGGCAGGGGTAACCACAGCTGTTACCACTTTGGCTACCGGTTCGATTATCAGCTCCGGCACCATTGCGGTTGGTAGCTCTATGCTTACTGCTGATTATACCGCGAATTCAGCTACTATTGATGCCTCTGGCACATCAGTATCGGGGCTGTATACTATCATCACCTCGGGCGGTGGCATTAGTGGTCCTACCACTTTCACTAATGGTGGTGCGACCCTTGCTATCGGCTCAAGTTTGCTCTCTTCCGGGCAGTCGTTCACAGCAGGATCATCGCTTGGTGTTAATTTCACCACCAGTGGCGCTACGGTCACGACCACAGCCGACATGACCCTGACGACCGGCACCGTCATTGCGAGTGGTTCCGTCCTTACGGAGGATACCAGTCTTTCTGCCAATGCCTATGTCGGTGCTGGCACCACCTTTACCCTGACCGCCGACATGACCTTGGCGGCAGGATCCAATCTCACGACCAGTGGCACATTGGGAGATGATACAACCCTTTCCAATGCGTGGTACAATACCGGGGCAATCAGTGTTGCCGGTGGCAGCATGACTTTGGGAGCGAACTCCTCTCTTGCCACTGCTTCTGTTCTGGCAGAGGGTTCTTCCATCGGCGGCACCGTGACCCTGGCCAATGCCGAGACCGTGGACAGCGCCACCGATATGCGGTTGGCAGGGGGCTCCACCCTGGCCTCCGGCAGCACCATCACCGCCGGTACCTTTTTGACCAACGATGTGGTGGCCAACGATGGCGTAACTTATAGGGCGGGCGCTGCTCTTGCCGCCGATATCGTCACTTCCGGCAGTACCAGCATCACCAAGACCATGACCTTGAATGGCGGGTCGATCCTGGCGGCCGGCAGCACCTTGGCGGCCAACAGCGTTGCTGCAGAGAATGCCGCGATTGGCAGCACTTCTGCTGCCGTAGCGTCTCGGCTTTCCGATGTCAATGTGACCAGCCAGGCTGGTGCCCAGACTGCTATTGCGGTTGCCGATGCGGCCCTGAAGGGCTTGGATAAGGTGCGGTCCGACCTCGGTTCTGTACAGAACCAGTTGGTCTCCACCATTGCCAACCTTTCCGCCACCAAGGTTAACATCGCGGCTGCTGAGTCGTCCATCCGCGACGTTGACTTTGCCGAGGAAGCAGCCAACTTCTCCAAGATGCAGATCCTGAACCAGGCAAGCTCCTTTGCCATGGCCCAGGCCAATGCCAGCAGCCAGACCGTTCTGAGCCTGCTGCAGGGGTAAGGGGAGAAGGGGAAGGGTCCGAGGTGAAAGGTTCAAGGTAAATGTAAGGGCCGGACACCACGGACCGATCTCGGTGGAACAAGATAACCTCAACAGGGGGCGATGGCCGTAACAGGCTGTCGCCCCTTTTTTTGTAAAAATGTTCAAGCCGGCGGGAGGGATGCCGATATGTATAGTGGGTAAAGAAGGGTTTGTTTCGTCTGGAATGCGGTTTGAAAGGATTCTCCCATGGCAACAGGCACGATTTCATCGCTCGGAGTTGGCTCCGGTCTTGAGCTGCAAGGCATGCTAGAGCAGTTGCGCGCTGTGGATGAGCAGTTGATCAATCGCAAAAAAAGCGAGGTGACAACGATTGAGTCCCAGCTCAACGAGTTCACTGTGGTCAACAACAAGCTGCTGACCATGAAGAGCGCGGCGCTCAACCTCTCCCTCTCCTCCACTTTTATCTCCAGAACCGTTTCCAGCTCAAGCGAAAGCGTACTCGCCGCCACGGTGGCTGACGGCACCGCTGTTCAGTCCACCCCGGTGATCGTTGACCGGATAGCCACCAAGAGCACTTGGCTGTCGGATGGCAAGGCGGACTCAACTACCAGCGTCAATACCACCGGAGTCAGTCAGAATTTCATTTATCGGGTGGACGGGGTGGATGTTGCCGTGGCGGTGCCGAATGCAACCACGATGAGCGGCCTGGTGACCTTGATCAACAATGGCACGGGCAACCCCGGGGTGACAGCTTCCCTGATCGATGATGGTTCCGGGGTGACGCCATATAAATTGGTGTTGAAATCGAATGAAACCGGCAGCGATCAGGAGATCAGCATTACCGCCCAGTTGCCGGATTTGACCATGACCTTGCAGGGACAGACAGGAGTCAATCTCAACGCCCAGGTCACCGTTGACGGCGTTTCCTACCAGCGTCAGAGCAACGCCATCAGCGATGTGCTGACCGGGATTACCCTCACCCTCAAGGACGCAGGAGCATCCACCGTTTCGGTGGTCAACAACGACACAGCCATCAAAGAGATGGTTGTGGCCTTTGTCACCGCATACAACGATGCGGTGCAGGAAATATCCAAAAATACCGGATATGACGAGACAACCGAAGATTTCGGCATTCTGGCGCGTACCACCTTGCGGGATCTGCCCTATGCCCTGCAGAATATCATGACGGCTTCGGTCAAGGCGGACAGCGTCGGGCTGGTGACGACCATGTTCGATCTGGGCCTTGAGTTCAATCGGGACGGCACCATCAGTATCGACGAAACCACGCTGTCCGCGGCCATTGCCGGAGCGCCGGGCAGCGTTTCCGCCTTTTTCCTGGGCGATGAGGAGGCGGGTATCACGGGGCTTGCCGACACGGTAAATGAGTATCTCCGGGAAGTGACCGGCGGGGGCGGGCTGGTTGAGGCGGAAAAATCCGCGGCCCAGACCCGCATTGACGATCTTCAACTGAGAATCGAAACCGAAACCGAACGGCTTGATAAGCGGTATGAGATTTTGACCAAGCAGTTTGTCGAATTGGACCGGTACATGAGCCAGATGAAGTCCATGGGCAGTTACCTGACCGGGCAGTTTGACAGCTTGGGCAGCATGCTGTCAAAAAAGTAGCGGGGAAGTGGAAGCCGTTTTTAAGCAATTTCAACCTGAAAAGGAGGGTGCGCATGGTTGGGCAAAAAGCGCTGGATGCCTATCGGACGACGGAAAAGCAGGGGGAAATTTCGCCTGTGAAGCTGATCCACATGCTGTATGAGCGGGTGCTCGTGCATCTGGCGCTGGCCGAGGAAGGGATCCGGGAGCAGGCGCCCAAGAAGCGAGGGGAGAATCTGGGCAAGGCCATTGCCATTATCACCGAGCTTCAGGCCTCGATCAAATCCGAAGACCATTCCGAGGCCGCCCGGTTTTTGCGGGGTTTGTATGGGGCAATCCTGGCAGAGCTGCCCAGGGTTTCGATATCCCAGGACGTGAAGGTGCTGCGCCAAGCCAGGTCTTACCTGGAGCGGCTCAAGCAGATTTGGGAAGAGACCGCCATGCGGGAGTCGGCCGTCGAGCTGAATTCCACCAATGATGCAGCAGGGGCGGTGGATGAGGAGGTTGCGGTCAAGGCTGCAGCCGCGAGCCCGATTGTTGCGCCACGGGCTGGCAAACGGTTGGATTATGAGGTCTCTCAGCCACAGATGGCTGCGGGCGGGCTTTCTGTTTCCATCTGAATCAGGTGCGTGCGATGAAGATGCCGGATGCGTCGGAAATACGGGGTGATGTGTCCCCTGCCGGAATGCTGGAGAATTTTGCCCAGGCGGCGGAAAATTTTTCTGCCATGCAGCAGGAGCATCGGGACGCCCTTGCCGCCGGAAACTGCACTGATGTTTTTTCCTGGCGGCAGAGCAGGGAACAGGCCTTCAGGGGGTTGGTTCGGATGCTTGAGAATGTCGCTGCCCGAGGGTGGGATAACCCGGGAGGTGTCGTTCGTGTCCGAGAAATCATGGAGAAACTGCTGGCAGGGGAGGACGCGTTGCAAAAACTCATCCTGGCCCGCCGGTTGAAAGTTCAGGAGCAGCTCCTGGCAATGCGCAAGGGAAAGGAAGCATTGCAGGGGTACAATATGAACAAGGGCCTGGTTCCCCGGCCCAGATATCTCAGCAGTAGAATGTAGGGGAAAATGGAAAAAACGGGTGGAGGTATGTCATGGATGTCAGCGTAAATACCGAAATAAAGGGAGTTGGCGTAACGGTAACACCTGCGGCGGTGGAAAGGGAAGACCGGGTGAAACCCCAGGTGACTCCGGTGGCCAAGGGCGGGGACTCGTCCCGTTCGGCCTTGGGGGAAAAAGAACTGCATTCCAAGGCGCAGGCGAAGCCTGCCGACGCCAAGGAAATTGCCAAGGCGGTGGAGGAGATGCAGCAGCGCCTCGATGCCCTGGGCAATACCCGGCTGAATTTTAGGGTGCAGGAAAAGCCAAACGAAGTCGTGGTGCAGGTCACGGACAGGCAGAGCGGCGAGTTGGTGAGGCAGTTCCCCTCGGAAGAGGCGCTTAAGCTCCGGGCAAAGTTGCAGGAATTGACCGGCCTGCTTTTTGACGAACAGGCTTAAGTCCCCGGTTCTGTAGCCGATGCTTCGCATGCGTTGCTCGCTCATCCCTTGAAAAAAAGAAGCGGACGGGCAATGGACGCTAGAGGTGCGTCCGGAGATTTCTGGGCATGCCATCCCTACCCCTGATTTTCCCTTCGAAATAGTTCTATAAAGAAAAGCGTCTTCGCGTCAGGAATCTGGCGGCACGGCGCTTTTTTGTTTTTTCGCGGATGACTTTTTTTGCTTGACAATCATTTGGCCCTCTCGTATACCTGATCGTCAAACTGAATCCGTGTTCATTGTGCAATTGTGCATTCTTTCAATATTTTTATCATTATAACAAGGAGACTCGATCATGTCTAAGTTAGTCGCTCCCCATGGTGGAAAAGGTCTGGTATGCTGTCTGTTGCATGGCAACGAGCGTACCGCTGAGCAGGAAAAGGCCAAGGGCCTGAAGAAGATCAAGATCAGCGCCCGCGCCAAAGGCGACTTGATCATGATGGGCATCGGCGGCTTTTCTCCGCTGAATGGCTTCATGAACAAGGCTGACTGGAAGGGCGTGGTTGAGAATTTCACCATGGCTGACGGCACCTTCTGGCCCCTGCCCATCACTCTGGACGTATCCAAGGCCGATGCCGATGCGATCAAGGTCGGCGACGAGGTTGCCCTTGAGGCTGACGGCGAGATCTACGCCACCATGAAGATCTCCGAGAAGTTCGAGATGAGCGAAGCTGACAAGAAGTGGGAGTGCGAGAAGGTATTCAAGGGCGAAGGCGAAGAGTCTGCCGACGACAAGTTCTGGAAGATCGCCATGGAAGATCATCCGGGCGTCAAAATGGTTATGGCTCAGAAGGAAGTGAACCTGGCCGGACCGGTAAAGGTTCTCTCCGAGGGCGAGTATCCTGCCAAGTACAAGGGCGTGTACCTGACTCCCGCTGAAGTACGCGCCATGTTCGAAGAGCGCGGCTGGTCCGACGTTGCTGCCCTGCAGCTGCGTAACCCCATGCACCGCTCCCATGAGTTCCTGGCCAAGATCGCCAT
>JAHJRQ010000001.1 GCA_018830485.1 Pseudomonadota bacterium
AAATCAACTTCCTGTTGATTTTTCAAGCCGCAAAACCAAAACAAGTTTTGCCTTTGCTCACATTTTCAGCAACGTAAGTGGCTGAAAATGACGGGGCGTCCTTGCCCCGCACAGGAGCCTTGAATTTTTCAAGGCTCCCTTAAATGGATGTTATTTGAGTTTGAGGCCCAAAAATCTGGTGCGGCCGTCACGCTTGATGAAAAAAGAAACCGTTGACTTGGCCTTTAACCCATTGATCACGCTGAGGAACCCCTTTACATTCCGGACAGGTTTCTGGTTTACCTCGAGGATCAGGTCTCCCCTGCGCAGGCCGGCAAGGGCCGCAGGCGAGGAAGGCTCAACCCCGGTAACCAGCACCCCGTGCGTATCGGTGATGCCCAGGGCCGCGGCAATCTCCGGGGTGAGATCCTGCACTCCCAGGCCAAGGCTTTTGTTGAGCGTCTCCGCCGGTTCGCTTACGGCAGCTTGCTCTTCGTTGAGTTTGGCAATGACCACCGGGAGCTTTTTCACCGCGCCTTTCCGGTACAGGGTGACTTCCGCCCTGCTGCCCACCGTGGTTTCCGCCACCAGATTGGGCAGCATGCTCATCTGGGAGATTTCCTTGCCGTTGAATTCGACAATGACGTCGCCCGGTTTGATGCCGGCCTTGTCCGCCGGACTGCCGGGGGAGACCTCGCCCACCAGGGCGCCGATGGGCCGGTCGAGTTTGAACTGGGCGGCAAGCTCCGGGGTTACCGGCTGGATCATCACCCCGAGCCAGCCGCGCACCACCTTGCCATGTTCCTTGATCTGGTTGATGACGTTTTTAGCCATATTGGCCGGGATGGCGAAGCCGATACCGATGTTGCCGCCGCTGCGGCTGTAGATGGCGGTGTTGATCCCGACCATCTCGCCCTTGAGGTTGAACAGGGGCCCCCCGGAGTTGCCCGGGTTGATGGAGGCGTCGGTCTGGATGAAGTTTTCATAGGGGCCGCTGCCCAGGGAACGGCCCTTGCCGCTGACTATCCCGGCGGTAACGGTCTGCTCGAAACCGAAGGGATTGCCGATGGCCATGACCCAGTCGCCAACGCGCAATTTCTCCGAATCTCCGAAGGCTATTGCCGGCAGCCCGTTTCTGGGCGTGATCTTGAGCAGGGCAAGGTCTGTTTTCGGGTCGCGGCCGATGATCTTTGCGTCGTATTCCTCGAAGTTGGTCAACCGCACATTGATGGTGTCGGCGTTTTCCACGACATGGTTGTTGGTGACGATATAGCCATCCTTGGAGATGATTACCCCGGAGCCGAGGCTGGTTCGTTTCTGCTCCCGCTGGGGCTGATCCTGGTCAAAGGGCGAGGGCAGGCCGAAAAAGCGGCGGAACGGTTCGGGAATATCCTGGTGGTTGAACAGGTCGTGGGGAGAGCGGGAAGGCTTGACCGTTTGGGTGGTGTAAATATTGACCACGGTGGGACCGAGTTTGTCCGCCAGATCGGCAAAGGTTTCCGGAGGACTGCTTGCCGCCCGGCTTATTCCGGGGAGGGTAGCGAAAAAAAGTCCCATGAGCAGCAGGGTCAGGAAAACAGAAGCTGGACGGCGGCGGGAGAAGGTTGGCAAGGGCTGCATCATTGTGGACTCCTTGGTGTGTTGAACAAGACAAAAGTGTCGTGCGGGGATGTTACGTATGTTATGTATTGTGTATATCTCTTTAGCCGGAAGTCAAGTCCGGTGTGTACATCCTTCATCCCCCCTCCCAAAAAAAAGCGGGACCGCGGGAGCGAGGCTGCTCCGCGGTCCCAGGAAAGAGCCCTTCTGGGGAAGAAGGGAGAAGGAAGGGATGCTTGGAGGATGCGCATCCTGAAAAAAAGACATGGCGTGACGGGTAAAAGTTCCTGAAAAAATTCAAGGCATGGTGTTATTCAAAGCGGATGGCAGCGGTCAAGACCGTTTTGCCGTAGCCGAACCGTGCCTCCGCGGCTGCGGCAGGCGCCAGGGCGTAGTGGTGCCGGTCGAGCAGTTCATGGAAATTGTCCAGTTCCGCCTGGGGAAGATGTACAAGGAAGAGATTGGCGGTGATGCGGTGGAGCTGCCAGTTGTGGCGCACTATTTCCCGGCAGAGCACGACCTGGCTTTCGTGGTCGATTTTTTCAATGAGGACATGGATATCCGGGGACAACAGGCGAGGGGCATGGTCAGCCGCGGGCCGCCGGGTTGTCGGGGCGAGGGATGCCAATCGTTCGCTCAGGCTGCCTCCGTCATGGGAGACGGCAAACATGGAGTTCGGGGCAATGGGGAGCCGCCGGGGGGTGAGAAGTTCCCCGTGCGACGTGGCGCTCATGCGGGCCGGGCGGGAGGAAAGAACGCCGGGTTGCTCCAGGTGCGAGGTTTTCAGCAGAAAACCGGCCAGCATGGCAAGGGTGAATATGGCGGCGGCGGCCGGGATGGACAGGGAAAAATTCAGGGATTCGACAAGCGCCCAGGCACGTTGGAAAATCCCCCGTTGTGCCAGTTTCGCGTGGATGCCGGGGAGCAGATCCGCCGGAGGAGTCTGTGGCTCGAGATTGTGCATCAGGCCGAGGATCTGCTGGAAATCCCGCCATTCCTTGGCGCAGGCCTGGCAGTCGAGAAGATGGCCGGTCAGGGCGTGCAGTTCTTCGCGGCTAAGGGTGTTGTCCGCGAAATCGGTGAACAGCATGTGGGCGTCAGTGCATTGCATAGGCGGGCCGTTTCGTTTACAGGAAATGTTTTAGGCGATTTTTCAGGGCCAGGCGGGCCCGGTTCAACTTTGATTTGACCGTGCCCATGGGCAGGCCGAGGATTTCGCTGATCTCTTCGTAGGACAGCTCTTGCAGATCGCGGAGAAGAATAACCTCTTTTTCCGCCGGCGCCAGGGTGGCGATGGCTTCTCGCACCAGGCGGGAGGTGTTCTGCCGTTCATACTCTTTTTCCGGAGTAGCTCCGGAGCTGAGGTTCAGTCCGGTTTCCGTGTCGTCCAGGGACTGGTTGGTGAAAAATCCCCTGCGGCGAAGTTTCTGGTAACGGTTCCGGCAGTGGTTCATGGCAAGCTGATAGAGCCAGGCCCCGAACTTGCTTTCGTCCTGGAGTTTGTCCATTTGCCGGAACACGGTGACGAAGATGTCCTGGGCGAGATCCTTGGCCTCGTCCTCCTGCTTCACATACCCAAGCGCCAGATTGTAGATCTTCCTCTGGTAGAGGGCGACCAGCCGGTTAAAGGCCTGCTGGTTCCCCTGGCGAAAGGCGCGGACAAGTTGGGCTGCTTCTTGGTATGGCATTGTTATCCGCTTGCCCTTCAAGGCCAGGGCCAATGTGTGCTGTTAATTATGAGACAACCACCCGGATAAAAAGTTCCGGGTAAAATGGAAACGCGTTTTCGGCGATTTCACCGAAGAGGGGCGCTGGGAAAGAGAGCCTCTTGCTCGATTAAACAAAAAAGGAATCAAAAGAACAACAGGAAAGCGCGGGGAATCGTGATTCGCGGGTTTTGCGCGGACGCTTGAAAGATTCCCCATGATTGGGTATCTTGTTTTTTTCGAGGTGTTCCTGTGCCGTTGCTCCCCCTTTGTTATGAGACTCTTCCATGATAGAAAAAATCGTCACTGACTTGAAGAATATATTTGTTTTCAAGGAGAGCACCCAGGTCGGGGATATCGTCCTGATCGTGGCCGAAAAAATTATGTATGCCCTGGTTACCGGAATCGAGCGGGATTATGCCAAGAAAGAGGAGTGGTGGCAGGTGGGTCTGCAGTTGCTGACCATTCCTCCGCAGAAGACGGTCTGGACCTTGCGGACCCCGCAGTTCACCGGGCAGGAAATATTCACCATGGGGGGCGAGGAGCGCTTTATCAAGGCCATCGACTTCGGCAGGGGTGAGGCAGCGGAGAAGAAAAAGGGCGAACCGGCGGGGCCCGGGAAAAAGAAAGGATCTTTTCTCAAGGTGATCAAGTAAGAAGGGCTTCGTGGAAAAGGGAGTGTGTCAGGCGCTCTTGCGGCAGCCGTTTAAGACAAAGAAATTTTCAACCATCTCCATCATCTGCCTGTAACACTGGGGACAATAGCCGTGTGAGAACTGTGCCCCGGACCTGGCAGCCTGTTTTGCCCAGCCCTTGTGATTTTTTGTTTTGTGACAAACGCAGCAGATTACTTGCATGGCTGGGCTCCTCGTTGTTCTTTGCTCTACGGATCGGGATAGTTTCCGGAAAACTTGATGAAAAAATTGGGGGAGGCATGACGCGGTCCGAAGGAGAAAGAGGGATTATCGCCCGTATCCGTCAGGCGGCGGGGAGTTCGGACGACCTTGTGATCGGGATCGGCGATGATTGCGCGGTCTACCGGACGGCCCAGGGGAGGGTCAGCTTGGTTACCACCGATACCATGGTGGCGGGAGTGCATTTTGACTCAGCCTGGCATCCGCCCCGTGAGCTGGGCAGGAAAGCGGCCTCGGTCAATATCAGCGACATCGCCGCCATGGGCGGTCTGCCCCGTTTTGCCCTGCTTTCCCTGGCCTTGACCCCGGCCTTTGCGAGTCAGTGGCTGGATGCATTCATGTCCGGTTTTTTGGCCGTGCTTGCCGAACATGGGGTTGTGCTGATCGGCGGGGACACGGTGCGGAGCGAACAGGAGAGCGTGCTTTCCGTTACGATGCTCGGGGAGATGGACGAGGCAGAGCTGATTACCAGAAAGGGCGCCCGGCCCGGCGATGTGGTTCTGGTCAGCGGTTTCCTGGGCGAGGCTGCGGCTGGTCTCGCCCTGTGCCGGATGGGATTGGTTCATGATCCCGTCTGGCAGCCATTGGTCCGAGCGCATCTGGACCCGGTTCCCCAGGTGACTGTCGGCAGGGTTTTGGCCGCGAGCGGGCTTGTCCATGCCATGCAGGATCTCTCCGACGGCCTGGCCACAGATCTGGCCCATATCTGCGCGGAAAGCAAGGTTGGGGCGGTGGTGGCGGCGGAAATGATTCCCCTTTCCCCCCTGCTGCGCAAGGCGGCGGCAACCTGCGGCCAGTCTCCCCTTGACTGGGCGCTTGCCGGCGGGGAGGATTATCAATTGCTCTTCACCGCGGGCGAGCAGCAGGCGGCGTCGCTCCGCGCTCTTGTCAGGGAAAAAACCGGCAAGGAGCTTTTTGCCGTGGGACGTATTGTCGAGGGCCAGGGTGTTTTTCTTGAAGAAGCGGGACAGAGCCGGGAGATCAGCTACCGTGGCTATGAGCATTTCAGATAACCGGCCGGAGGGGCTGCCTCCGGCTGTAACGGCGTTTACCCTGCGGATCACCGTTGCGCCTGAGGATGCGGGTTCGGCCTGCGATCTCCTCGCCTCCCGGGCCGGACTTGCCAAGAGCCGGGTGAAGGACGCCATGTGCAAGGGGGCGGTTTGGCTGACCGGCAAAAGGGGCGGACGGAAACGGTTGCGAAAGGCAACCGCGCAGCCGGAGCCGGGCGAGGTGCTGGATCTGTATTACGACGCGCGGCTTCTCGCGCTGAAACCGCCGGCACCCCGATGTCTCCTCGATGCCAGGCACTACAGCGTTTGGCTGAAACCAGCCGGCCTGCTCGCCCAGGGAACGGACTACGGCGATCATTGCTCGCTGGTGCGCCAGGTCGAGGTCCATTTCCGCCTGAAACGGCCGGTTCTGCCCGTGCATCGGTTGGATCGGGAAGCGGCCGGCCTGATGATCCTTGCCCACACCAAGGCGGCGGCAGCCAAACTTTCCCGATTGTTGCAGGATAAGGCCATTGACAAGCAGTACCGGGTGACGGTGCTCGGCCGTCTCCCCTCGGAGTCCGGGACGATTGAACTGCCGCTGGACAATAAGCCCGCCCTCACCGGATACACCCTCGCCGCCTATGATCCGGCCAGTGACAGTTCCGTGGTCGAGGTCACCCTCGGAACCGGACGTCTGCATCAGATCCGCCGGCACTTTGCCATGCTCGGCCACCCCGTCCTCGGGGATCCGAAGTATGGGGCCGGGAACAAGAACAGCACCGGCATGGAGCTTGTCGCCCATCGGCTTGCCTTTCGCTGCCCCTTCACCAGGAAGGAGGTATGTGTCAGCCTGGAAACCCAGGCTGGGACGATTATTTCTTAGGGGGGGCGCCGAGGTGTTTGCGCAGGGAAGCAGGGCCGCCCATGAGCCGCATCTGCCGCTGGATATGCCAGGCCCGTTCGCTGATGTAGCCGGAAGGCCGGGCGGCATTTGACCGCAGAGGGCTGGGCAGTATGGCCGCCAGGATGGCGGCTTCCGCGCTATTGAGCTTGGCGGCCGGTTTGTGGAAATACGCCCGGCTGGCCGCTTCCACCCCGAAGATGCCTGGACCGAACTCCGCCACGTTGAGGTAGACCTCGAGAATGCGGCGTTTTGGCCAGAGCCCCTCGATCAGCAGGGTGAAATACACCTCCATTCCCTTGCGGATATAGCTTCGCCCCGGCCAGAGGAAGAGATTCTTGGCAACCTGCTGGGAAATGGTGCTTGCCCCATGCACCCGTTTCCGGCGCTGGTTGCGTTCCCATGCCTTTTCGATGGCGTCAAAATCAAACCCCATGTGGCTGAAAAATTTTTGGTCTTCTGAGGCGATTGCCGCCAGCGGGGCATACGGGGAAATGCGGTCCATGTTCACCCACTGGTAGCGGAAACGGTACTCCTTGTCTTTTTTCCACAGGGAGGCGATCTGGCGCTGGACCATCAGGGAACTGCCCGGCAGCGGCACCCAGCGAAAGAGAAGGGTGATCGCCATGGTGGCCGCGAGGAAGCAGGCAAACCAGCGGAATGCGAGACGGAAAAACGAACGGAGCCGATGGCTGAATCGCTTCCTCCCGAACGGCAGGTCTTGGGGGGAGTTTTCGGCGTTGTTGCGAGGGGAGATATGCATAGAGGGAGAAGGCCGGAGCGTACGGCTGCTCGGCGCACGCCAGGGGCAATGGTGGTTGCTGGATATTTTTCAGCGCCCCATGGCGCGTAAATTTATGTCTCCGTCATGCTTGGGAAAAAAGTAATGATCGGCTGTATAGCCGTTTTTTTCGCCGGAGGCAAGAGGAATGGATTTTCGGGCGGTTTCCCCTGGTCCGGCAGGGCGGGCGGGTTTTCTTCCCGCGCACCCGGGGAAAAACCCGCAAGAGCATGGTGAGTCGCCGGGGTCAGGCGGCGCTTTCCGGCTCAGGTGTCGCAGGAGGCGGCGCGGTGATGCTGCTGATGAATGTTTCCTCGGTCTTGGAGAAACCGCTTATCATCGACATGATGACCGCAGCCAGATAGGGGATCGACTGGACCAGCAGGACCATGATCCAGATCATGAGGTCCGCGGTCTCCGATCCTTGGGAGATCACGACGCAGACCGCTGCGAGCCAGAGGGCGACCATGATCAGCCCTTCTTCCCTGGCGGCCTGCAGGGCCTGCAGCAGGGCATGGCGCTTGGCTCGTTTCGGGGTCCGGAAAAACGGGATGTCCTTGGTGACAAAACCAAGGAGGATCGCGCGGGAAATGGTGTGGGACAGTGATAGGCCCGCCAGGGCCGAAGCCAGGGTCTGTCCGGCCGTGGCGCCGACCCGGGTCCGGTAGAGGTAGATCATCTTGCCCACCTTGAAAACAAAAAGGGTCAGCGGCAAGATCGACAGAATGACCAGGGGCGGGTCAACCTGGAGGGGAAAATAAACCATGCCGGTGGACCAGCCCAGGGCGGCAACGGTGAAGAACATGTTCAGGCTGTCCGCCATCCAGGGTATCCAGCCGGCGACAAAATGATAGCGCTGCCCCCTGGTGAGGGAGGTCTTTCTGCCGAAAAGCAGGGCCTTGGCGTGCCGCCGCAGGATCTGTACCGCTCCGTAGGCCCAGCGGAAGCGCTGTTTCTTGAAATCGATGAAGGTGTCCGGCATCAGTCCCCGGCCGTAGGTTTTGGGGATATAGGTGGCTTCATAGCCGCGTTCAAAGATCTTCAAACCCAGTTCCGCATCCTCGGTGATGCACCATTCCGCCCAGCCCCCCACCTCCTGCAGCACGGATTTGCGCACCATGGTCATGGTGCCGTGCTGGATGATGGCGTTGCGTTCGTTGCGGGTCAGCATGCCGATATAGAAAAACCCCTTGTATTCCGCGTAGCACATGGCCTTGAAGAGGTTTTCCCCGTCGTCCCGGTAATCCTGGGGCGCCTGGGCAATGGCCAGGGAGGGTTTGGCAAACTGGGGCGCCATGGCCCGCAGCCAGTCCGGGGTGACAATGTAATCGCTGTCGATGACCGCCAGAATCTCGGCCTCGGGGTCGGTTTTTTCCAGGGCGAAGTTCAGCGCCCCGGCCTTGAATCCGGCCAGCGGAGCCACATGGAAAAAACGGAATTTGGGCCCGAGTTTTTGGCAGTGCGCTTCCACCGGTTGCCAGATCGCGGGGTCCTTGGTGTTGTTATCGATGACCAGGACCTCGTAGCGGGGGTAGTCCAACTTGGCCAGGGCGTTGAGGGTCTCGATCATCATTTCCGGCGGTTCGTTGTAGGCCGGCACCTGGACGGAAACCATGGGCAACTGGTCGTCCTCCAGATGCTGCGGGATAAACGGCCGCCGCCACTGGGAAAGCCAGGTTGCCTCCGCCCATTCATGGGCCTCGGCAAGGAGGACCACCACGACCCCGATCATGCCGATGACCATGAGGATGCCGATGAGGATAGTGGTCGGGTTCAGGTATTGCCTGGTGTAGGTGTACACGATCCATACCGCTCCGGTGGAGGCGGTGAAGGCGATGGTGGCGAGAAAGCTGCGCCCCCGGGTGCGCAGGGTTTTGCTGTCGATCAGGAGAAAGGCGAAGGTGATGATGGCGATTATCGCGGAGATTCCGGCCAGCATCCGCCATTCCGGAATCCTGACGATGGGTTCGGTGAAGGGGAATTTGGGCTGGCGGTTGACGTCGTACACGCCCCAGTATGCGCCCACCGCGCCTTCGCTGCCCTGTTTCCAGGGTTGGTCAAAGGCCTCCATGATATAGTAGGTGTATTTTTCCTGTTCGGCCTTGGCCAGAAAGCGGCGGAGAAAGATGGCTTCGTTGGCCGGGGAGGCCACGGCCAACTGGCGGGTTCTCCCGTTGCTGGGCCAGCCCACCTCGCCGATGATCACCTGCTTGTCCGGGAACTTTTGCTTGAGCATGTTCATGTGCGTGACGATGTAGTCAATGGACTGGGCCATTTCCACCCCTTCCCAGTAGGGCAGCATGTGGGTGGCGACGTAGTCCACGTGTTCGCCGAGTTCCGGATACTTCATCCAGATGTGCCACGGTTCGGCCGTGCTCACCGGAACCACGACTGATTCCCGCATCCGGTCGAGATAGATGATGAGCTGCTCCGGGGTCAGGTCGCCCCGGAGCAGCGCCTCGTTGCCGACGATGATTCGGATCACGTTTTTTGGGTTTTCATGGGCAACCCTGATGGCGGTTTCGATTTCCGTCTCGTTTCTTTCGAGATCGGCGCTCAACCAGACACCGAGGGCCACATTGAGCCCGTATTTGCGGGCCAGCCGGGGAATCTCCGCCAGGGTGCCTTCCTGGGTGTAGGTTCTCACCGCATGGGTTTTGTTGGCCAGCAGGGCCAAGTCCGCGTCGATTTCCTCCTCAGAGGGCAGGACATGGTCAATGGCGCTCTGCCACTCGCGAAAGGGGGAAAAGGAGAAACCTTGAATCTTGTCGGGCCAGCGGGGCTCCTGTTCCGGCTTGTTGACAAAGGCCCAGATGCTGCTGGAAATAACCGCGATTGCGATGGCAATGAGGATGTTTGCCCTGGTCATATGGCTCTCTTGTTGTGGAAACGTTGCTGTCGCCGCGGGGGGGGCAAGCCGGGAAAAAACCGCGGCAAAGCCGGGCTGCTCGGGTCCCCGGCGCTTTGTCTGCTCTGTGGGATGATGTGCAGGGCCAAACCCTTTTTCCGCATGCGCGCATGGGGGGAAAGTGCTGGAATTTACACCATGAACCGTACCAGTATATACGTCTCCAGGATGCTGCTTGTCAATCCTGTTCATGGGCGGGATTATTTTTTTGTGTCCGGCTCGGGATTTCTCCGGATTTTCAGTAAAAAAGGCAAAAAGCCATTGGGCCGGATTGTTTGGTAACACCTCGTCAATGTGGTATGATGCCATTTCGTCCCTGATTGTGTCCGCCTTGGAGATGCGCCCCATGTCCTTTCAGCTTGAAACCACCTTTACTTCCGCCGGAGACCAGCCAGCGGCCATCGATCTTCTGTGCCGAGGGCTTACGGAAGGGCTGCCGCATCAGGTTCTCCTCGGGGTCACCGGTTCGGGCAAGACCTTCACCGTGGCGCAGGTCATCGCCAAAACAGGCCGTCCGGCCCTGGTCATGGCTCCTAACAAGACCCTGGCAGCCCAGCTCTATTCGGAGTTCAAGGAGCTGTTTCCCAATAACGCGGTGGAGTATTTCGTCAGCTATTACGACTACTACCAGCCCGAGGCGTACATCCCCTCGTCGGACACCTATATCGAAAAAGATTCCGCCATCAATGAGGCCATCGACAAGATGCGCCACTCGGCCACCCGGGCGCTCCTTACCCGGCGGGACGTGATCATCGTCGCTTCGGTTTCCTGCATCTACGGCCTGGGCTCCCCGGAGGAGTACCAGAACATGCATCTTTTTCTTAAACAAGGGGAGGAGTACCCCCTGGAGGAGATGCGGCGCAGGCTGGTCCATATGCTTTATGAGCGCAACGATCTCTCCTTCCATCGCGGCACCTTCCGGGTGCGGGGCGATGTGCTGGAAATTTTCCCGGCCTACGAGGAGGATCGCGCCGTGCGGGTGGAGTTTTTCGGCGACACCATCGAGGCGGTGAGCATCATCGATCCCCTGCGCGGCAAGGTGCTGGAGCGGTTCGGGGAACTCACCGTTTTTCCGGGCAGCCATTTTGTCACCTCCAAGGATCGGTTGCAGCGGGCCACGGCCACCATCAAGGAGGAGCTGCGGGAGCGACTGGAGTTTTTTTATAAAAACAACCGGCTGGTCGAGGCCCAGCGCCTTGAGCAGCGCACCATGTTCGACCTGGAGATGCTCCAGGAGCTGGGCTACTGCCACGGGATCGAGAATTACAGCCGCCATTTCACCGGCCTGAAGCCCGGGGAGCCGCCGCCCACCCTGCTGGACTATTTTCCCCCTGATTTTGTCCTCTTTGCCGACGAGTCCCATGTGACCATCCCCCAGGTGCGGGGCATGTACCGGGGGGACCGTTCCCGCAAGGAAACCCTTACCGAATTCGGCTTCCGGCTGCCTTCGGCCCTTGACAACCGGCCCCTGATGTTTGACGAGTTCGCTGCCCGGATACCCCAGGCAGTGTATGTTTCCGCGACCCCCGGGGATTTCGAGCTGCAAAAGGCCGCCGGCAGGGTGGTGGAGCAGTTGATCCGGCCCACCGGGCTTTTGGACCCCCGGATATTGGTCCGGCCGGCAACCAACCAGGTGGACGATCTGCTGGAAGAGGTGCGGCTGCGGGAGGAGCGCGGGGAACGGGTGCTGGTCACCACCCTGACCAAGCGAATGGCCGAGGATCTCACCGAGTATTACGAAAAACTCGGGGTGCGGGTGCGCTACCTGCACTCGGACATCAAAACCATGGAGCGCATGGAATTGATCCGCGATCTGCGCTTGGGCGAGTATCAAGTGCTGGTGGGCATCAATCTTCTCCGCGAGGGGCTGGATATCCCCGAGGTCTCATTGGTGGCGGTTTTGGATGCCGACAAGGAGGGATTCCTGCGCAGCGCTCGTTCGCTGATTCAAACCTGCGGCCGGGCGGCCCGGAATGTGAAAGGCATGGTAATCCTTTACGGGGACCGGGTCACCGACTCCATGCGGCAGACCATGGACGAGACCGAGAGGCGGCGGGCCATTCAGGCGGAATACAATGCCGCCCACGGTATTACTCCGGAGAGCGTGCAGTCGCGGATCAAGGATCTCATGGAGACAGTGTATGAACAGGATTATGTGACCGTTCCGGTGGCAACCGGCGAGGCAGGGCAGCAGTATGCAACCCTGGCGGAGCTGCGCCGGGAGATGAAGGCGCTGGAAAAGGAGATGCTTGCCGCGGCCAAGGAGCTTGCCTTTGAGGATGCGGCTGCCCTGCGCGATCAGCTCAAGAAATTAAAGGAAATGGAACTTGCATGGCTGTGAAAAGCGGTTTTTTGCATAATGTGTTGCTGGTCGTTGCGCCATGGCTCTATGCCGGTCTGAGCCGTTTGTTGTTCGCCACTTGCAGGGTGCGGGTGCATGGGGGTGAGAACCTGGCGCAATGTGAGGCGCAAGCAAAACCCTTTGTCGGGGTGTTCTGGCATTACAGCGTATTTACCGCGGTTGAGCTCATCCGTGGACGGGGCAGGGGGTGGGGCGCCATGGTCAGCGCCAGCGAGGATGGTGAATTTGTCGCCCGGATTCTTGCCCGCCAGGGGGTCGTTGCGGTGCGCGGTTCCCGCAACCGGGGGGGACTTTCCGCGCTCAAAGGGCTGATCGCTTTACTGCGCCAGGGCTATAATGCGGCCATCGTTGGTGACGGCTCCCAGGGTCCGGCCAGGGTAATGCAGGCCGGCGCCATCCTGCTTGCCGGCAAAAGCGGTGCGCCCGTCCTGCCCATGGCGGTGGCGGCTGACCGGTATTGGGCCTTTCGCAGTTGGGATCGCACCCTGCTGCCCAAGCCTTTCGCCCGGCTCGACTTCTGGTATGGCGAGCCTCTGATGGTTCCGGAAAAATCAGGGGCGGAGGAGATCGAGCTGGGTCGCCTGGAGATGGAGCAGCGGCTCAATGTCCTGTATGCCCAGGCATGGGGTAAATTTGGCAAAAACAGCCATGCAGGGTAAAAAAAGAAGGGGTGCGGGACCTGTGTCCCCACCCCTTCTTTTTGTAGCCAAAGCCCCAATGGGGCTGGTCTTGCTTTAGGCCAACTGGCTCATGATGGTCTCGGTTACTGCCTTGATGGAGGTAGAGCCATCAACGGAGATAACCTTGGCGCCGCCGGCTTTCTTGAAGTAATTGACCGCGGCCATGGTGCCGGTCTTCTCGTCGTAGTAGATGTCGTGACGCTTGCTGATCGCGTCTTCGTCCTGATCGTCGGCGCGGGCGCTCAAGTCGCCGCCGCATACCCGGCAGACCAGCTTGCCGTCTTTTTCCACGGGCTTGATGGCCTCAAAGGCGATGTGGTTGGGGTGGTTGTTGTCATTGGCGCAGAGGCGGCGGCCCATGATCCGGTCTTTGGCGATCTGGCGGTCCAGCACGATCTCCACCACATAGCTCAGCGGCATGTCCGCCTCTTGCAGGGCCTTGTCCAGCGCTTCGGCCTGGGCCAGGGAGCGGGGAAAGCCGTCGAGAAGCCAGCCCTTGGCCTTGGATTTCTTCAGGGTCTCAAGGACCATGGGGATGGTGATCTCGTCGGGAACCAGATCGCCGCGTTCGATGAACGCCTTGGCCTTCATGCCCAGTTCGGTGCCGCCCTTGATGTGCTCGCGGAAGATGGCGCCGGATTCAATATGGTCAATATTGTACTTGTCCTTGACAATGGCGCCCTGGGTGCCCTTGCCGCTTCCATTTGGCCCGAAAGCCAGGATGTTTACCGCCATGACGATTCTCCTTTATCAATACAGTGTTATGTTGGCGGGAACGCCTGATGCCCCCCGCTCCATGGACATGAATGAGTACTCACTCAAGAAAGAAATAGGTGATGACTATATACCAAAAAAAACATTGAAGCCAGAAAAAATATTTTTTTGCGGGAAAGGCGAAGGAAACGGGAGCGGCGGGATTATCGCCGCTTTCCCGAGGCTGGCGCGGGCCAATATTCGGCGCGAATGGGCAAAGGCGTTGCTGGAAAAAAGAGCTACGGCAAGCGGATCAACTGGCGTTATGCAATGCGCAGAATTCTTTGATCAGGAGTTTCCGGGCGGAGAGCTCCAGCTTGAAGTAGAAAGGGCTTTGCATGAGGATTCGTATGGCGTTTTGAGGGGTCATGGCATTCACCTTCCGTGGGAATGTTTTTTGAGGCATCCGCTTTCCCTTGTGATTAGCTCATCGGAGAATGTGTGCGCAAACTTGATTGAGAAAAAAGGTGGGACGTTCTGCGGAGGGGGAAAGGCGACTTTTTCAGGATATTGTTTCTTACTCGTTGATACCATTGAAAAAATGCAGCATACTGTGGGTGCAATAAGTACGGTGTCCGGGCAGAGCTGGCCGTCGGCGGCATTGCTGCAGCGGCCTCTAAGTCGTAAACCGCCAAGGCCGTACAATCTTCGAGGGGTGCATGCAAAAAATATTTTTTGCCGTTTTCATGTTGGTCGTGATCCTGTGCATCGGCACCTCCGGTTACATGCTGATCGAACACGCTTCTTTTCTCGACAGTCTGTATATGTCGGTGATCACCATCACCACTGTGGGCTATGGGGAGATTATCCCTTTAAGTCCGGCGGGAAGGGTCTTTACCATCTGTCTCATCCTGGCCGGGGTAGGCTTTGTCCTCTATCTGGTGGGCGAGGTCACGGAATCCATGGTTGAAGGCGGATTGCGGAAAATCATGGGGAGGAACAACATGGAAAAGCGGGTGGCGGTCTTGAAGGATCATTATATTGTCTGCGGTTTCGGCCGGATCGGCAAGGTGATCTGCAAGAATTTCAAAGAAAGCAACCTCCCCTTCGTCATCGTGGAAAGCGACCCCCAGGAGGTGCAGAAGATCGACGAACTCGGCTATCTGGCTCTGCCCGGCAACGCCTCCAGCGACGAGATGCTGCTCAAGGCTGGGATCAAACAGGCCAGGGGACTGATCGCCGTAGTCTCTTCCGATGCGGAAAACGTTTACATCATTCTTTCTGCCCGGGGACTCAATGCCAAGCTGTTCATCATGGCCCGTTCCAGCGGAGCGGAAGGTTCGGAAACCAAGCTGTTGCGGGCTGGGGCCGACAAGGTGATCTCCCCTTATTTCATCGGGGCCTGCCGCATGGCCCAACTGGTGGTGCGGCCAACGGTGGTGGATTTTCTCGATCTCACCGTGCATGGCGGGGAGCTGGGCCTGCGCCTGGAAGAGTTGCGTGTTTCCGAGCATTCTCCCCTTGCCGGCAAGAGGCTGATGGATTCCGGGCTTCGCAAGGAATATGACCTCATTGTCGTCGCCATCAAGAGGGAGCAGGGGGAGATGCAGTTCAATCCCAAACCGCAGACATTCATCCTCCCGGGAGACATTCTGGTGGTGCTTGGCGAGCATGAGCATATCGCGGCGCTTGAAAAGCAACTGTGATCCGCCGCGATTGTGATATATTGTACCCATTGGGGAGATAACGGCCTGGTTTGAAGATTTTTTTCCACTGGCCGACAGGATAAGGGAAAGGGGACTTTAGCCCGTTTTTTCATTCTTCCGTAGGCGGCAGGCGCAATGGCAAGTGAGAAACTATTCAAAGGCGGAGTAGAGATCCAGAATGGCGCGTTTATTCTGAGGGTCACCAAGGATCGTCTTCAGGCCGTTGTCACTATGAAAGACGCCAAGGCCGGAGTGCAGCTCGACAACAATCTGCTTCAGAAGGAGCTTGCCGAGAACGGGATTGTCGGCGGTTTGCTTCCGGCCCCCGAGCCAACGGGAGGAGGATCGTTTGTCGTGGCCAAGGGGGTTCCGCCGGCCATGGGCGAAAACGCCAGGGTGAAAATGCATGTCAAACCGGCCATCCCCGGTCCGCAGCGAACGGATCCGGATAAGGATCAGGTGGATTTCCGCGAGCTCGGAACGATCGTCAATGTCGCCAAGGACAGGCTGCTGCTGGAGAAAATCGCCCCCACCCAGGGCAAGGCGGGCCAGGATGTTTTTGGAATAGGCATCCCGGCCAAGCCGGGAAAAGACAGCAAGCTTAAATATGGCAAAGGGGTTACCCTCTCGCCCGACGAGATGAAGATTTTTGCCGCGCTTGACGGCAAGTTTGTCATGGACGATGGCAGGCCCACGGTTTTCGGAGAACATTCCATTACCGGCGATGTGGATATGAAGGTGGGAAACATCGTCTTCGGCGGCTCCAAACTGACCATCAGCGGCGAGGTTCTTCCCGGCTTCAGCGTCAAATGCCGGGGGGATATCTGGATCGGCCAGGGGGTTAATAACTCTTCCGTCATGGCCGGCGGCGCCCTGACCGTTATCGGCGGCGTTGTCGGCGAGGAAGCGAAACTGCGGGCCAAGGGCGATATCACCGTTGATTTCGTGGAGAATGGCCCGAAGCTTGAAACGGCGAGTTATCTTCGGGTCAATGACGTGCTGTTGCAGGCGCATGCCAGTGTCGGCAAGGATGTGATCGCCACCCAGGGGAACGGCACGATCATCGGCGGCAAGATTATTGCCGCCGGTTCCGTGCACGTCAAGGAGTTGGGGTGTGAAGCCGAGGTGGTCACCGAGGTTTGCGTCGGGCTCGTTCCTTCCTTGCAGATGAAGAAACAGAAAATCGACGAGGAGCTCGGCCTGTGGTCGGACCGTTTGAATGAGGTCATCAAGAACATCAGCGCCCTGGAGAAGATCAAGAAGGAGCTGGCGGCGAAATTCCCCGCGGAGAAAAGCACCCTGCTGGCCAAGTGCAAATCCTTCATGCCCAAGGCCATGGACAAGGTCAATCTTTTGACCGAAGAAAACCAGGCCCTCGAGCTGGAGCTTGAGCAGATGGTGAACGAGGTGGTCTATGTCTATGGACGCCTCTTCCCCGGAGTGGTGGTGAAGATAGGCTCCCTGGTTCGGACCATCACCCTTGAGGAAGAACAGTCGGTGGTGTATTTCGACCCAACGAGCCACCAGATCCTGGTGCGCAAGATGAGCCGCGACGAACGCGACGCCATGCCTGCCTGATCTCTTCTTGCCTTGCCTTGTCCATGTTCAATGTGCGGTGTTGATTGCCTGGCCGCGGGAGGTGAAGGAAATTCCCTGCTGCGATTCCGCGCCGATCATGACGGTCTCCACGAGCACCGGGTTGACGCCTTTTTCCGCACTCCACTCCACCACGAAGTTGGCGCCCGAACCGCCGCTCTTGTCTTTCTGCGGAACAATATACCGGATCGATTCCCAAGGGCCGAGGGAGACGGGTTGCTCCAGGTATTTACGGATGCGTTTTCCCTTGGTGTCGTAATAGTCCGCGGCAGTTATGGTGACGGGATTCTTGGCGTCTATATTTCTGATGCTCAGGGTAATGGTCAGCAAAAAAGGCCGCTCTCTGTTGCCGACATAGATATGGGAATAGGCGGGCACATACACGGTTTGTCCCTTCGAGAGCTCCATGGCTCCGTAGGCATGACCTTCCGCGGGCGGGAGAAGCAGGAGCGCAAACAGAAGCATGGCGGGCAGGGAGCGAATCGTTTTCATAGGAGTTTCTCCATGACGGTATCCGGCGGCAGCCCTTTGTCGTAGGGTTCCGCCATTTTTTTGAATGCAAGCTGTTCCTGCTTGTTCCCCACCACCGCGATCAGGTCTCCCTCTGCAAAACAATACTCCGCTTTCGGGTTGGAGTGAAATTCTTTTTCGTGCATCACCCCAACCAGCGAAGCGCCCGTCTTGGTGCGGACCGCAGCGTCCTTGATGCTTGCCCCGATCAGGGGACTTTTCGGGCCGATCTCCGCCCAAGAGATTTCCAGCAGGTTCTTGATCGTGTTCAGCCTGGTGAGGAGCTGATAATTCTGCTGGGAATACATGGGCGCATACATCTGTTGCCGGATTTCGTCGGTATATTGCTGGATGACCGGTACGGGTATCTCCAGATGCAGCAGCGCCTGCCTGGCGATCTCAAGTCCCGCTTCCATCTCGGGGAGCACAACCATATAGACCCCATTTTCATAAAGCTTGCGTGTCTGCGCCACCCCTTCGGCCCTGGCGACGATATGCAGGTCCGGGTTCAACCGGTGTGCCTGCCGGACGATGGCCTGGCTGACCACCACCGAGGGAGTGGTGATCAGGAGCAGCTTGGCGGAGACCACATGCGATGCCTCGATTGCCGTGGGCTGGCTCATGTCGCCGAATATCACCGGAAAATTGGCCCCCTTGCATTCCAGCATCCGTTGATGGTTCAATTCGACAAGGACACAGGGGACGGAGAGTTCGGTCAGTATCCGGGCGATATGCTGCCCGACCCTGCCGCCGCCGGCGATGACCACATGGTCCGTGAGCCCATGGCTGGGGAGATTTTCCGTCTGCAGCGGCTCCGGACGGGAAAACCGCATTTTCAAGGCGTACAGGGGAGTTGTCAGGGCCGAGGCAAGGGGGGTTGCCACCATGCTGAGCACCGACACGGCCAGAACCAGAGAGTAGAGGTTCTGATCAATGGTCTGTGTTTCAATGCCGACCCTGGCCAGGACAAAGGAGAACTCGCCCACCTGAAAGAGTCCGAATCCCACGGCCAGGGGAACGATGTTGCCGTAGCCGAAGAGCCTAGCCAGGAAGAAGAAGATCGCTCCCTTGGCAAGCCCTATCGCCAGGAGGAGAAGAAGGATCCGGTCCCAGTGAGCAAAGAGGAAGGCCGGGTCAAGGAGCATGCCCACCGAGGTGAAAAACAGCAACCCGAAGATGTCCCGCAGCGGGATGATGTCGCTCAATGCCTGGTGGCCGTAGTCGGATTCGCTGAGCACCATGCCGGCGACAAAGGCCCCGAAGGCGAAGGAGAGGCCGAAGAGATGGGTGGCGTAGCCGATGCCCAGGCCGATTGCCGTGGTGGAGAGGATGAAGAGTTCCCTGGAGTTCCACTGGGCAACCGTGGCCAGCAGCCAGGGGAGGATCTTCGTGCCCAGATAGAGCATCACCACGAGGAAAATGATCGACTTGCCCACCGCCACGGCAAGCAGGGGCAGTCCTGCCTCGGGATTGCCCAATTGCGGCAGGATGATCATCATGGGGATCACGGCCAGATCCTGAACGATGAGGATGCCGATCATCACCCGGCTGGAAAGGGTGCCCATGAGCCCTTTGCCGGTAAGGGTCTTGAGGGTGACCATGGTGCTGGACAGGGAGATCAGGGCGCCGAACCAGAGGGCCTGAACCGGGGGATAGCCGAAATACCTGGCAAGGGCGAAGCCGAAGGCGAGACTGAGCAGGATCTGGATCGGGGTGCCGATCAGGGCGATGTTGCGGACGGGTTTGAGTTCGCTTAAGGAAAATTCCAGGCCGAGCGCAAAGAGCAGCAGGGCCACGCCGATCTCGGCCAGCAGCTCGATTTCGTGGATGTCGCCGACGGTGATCCCCCCGGTATACGGTCCCACCACCACCCCGGCGAGGATGTATCCCAGGATCAGCGGCTGCTTGAGCCGCTGGGCAATGAGCGCCCCGATCAGGGCGGCAACCACTATGATGACGATATCGGCGGCGATTCCCATGCGGATTTCCTATATTTTCAACTATCTCGCCGGCAGCAGGGCCAGCATCTCCCGCACCGCCTGATCGAGGCCGACGAAGATTGCCCGCGCCATGATCGCATGGCCGATGCTCAACTCCTCGATGGTTCCCAGGGCTGCCACCCGCCGGGTATTGAGATAATTGAGGCCGTGTCCGGCATTGACCCGCAGCCCCTGTTCATAGGCCTCTTCCGCTGCCGTGGCGATGAGGCTGAATTCTCGGTCCCGTAATTTATCCGTGGCAGCATCGCAGTAGCGGCCGGTGTGGATTTCGACAAAGGTCGCCCCCACCTCGTGGGCCGCGCTGATCTGTTTGGTGTCCGGGTCGATGAACAGGCTCACCGGAATGCCGGCCTTGCGCATCCGTCCGATGACCTCCTGCAGTTTCTTCTTCTGGCCGGCAACGTTGAGCCCGCCTTCGGTGGTCAACTCCCTGCGTTTTTCCGGAACCAGGGTGATCATGTCCGGCTTGATCTCCAGGGCGATGTCAATGATTTCCTCAGTGGCGCCCATTTCCAGGTTGAGCTTGGTTTTTACCGTCTGCCGGAGAAGCCGCACGTCGCGGTCCTGGATGTGCCTGCGGTCTTCGCGGAGATGGACGACAATGCCCTGGGCTCCGGCCAGTTCGCAGATACCCGCGGCCAGAACCGGGTCCGGTTCGCTGATGCCCCGGGCCTGACGCAGGGTGGCGACATGATCGACATTGATGGCAAGAGTGACCACTTTTCCTCTCCTTTCTTCGATGAGCAGTTGGTGTAAAAGCTGTTTTTCCCTGTCCGCCATGCTTCTTTCTTCGGCGCGGGAGCGTTCGTGGTCAAAGCCCAGCAGGTGCAGCAGGCCGTGGATCAGGAGGATCGTCACCCGCTGGTGCAGGGTAACGCCATCGGCCATGGCTTCTCGGGTTGCGGTGTCCAGGGAGATGATCACATCGCCCAGCAGGTCCGCAACCGGCTGTACGCCTTCGCCCTCCTGCATGGCAAAGGCCAGGACGTTGGTCGGCCCTTTTTTGTTCCGGTACTGCTCGTTGAGCTGCGCCATCGCGGGGTCGTCAATCAGCAGAATGCTCAATTCGTTTTCAGCGCAGCCGCACAGGCGCATGAGCCGTTCGGCCCGCTGTCGGAGCTGATGCAGGCTGATGTTTGGGGGCGAGGCCGTCTGGATGGTGATGAGCACGGGCATGAGGGCTTTAGTGTTTCCTGTGTGTTGTTCGGCGGGGCGGCGGCAGGGTTTCCTTTGCGGCGTAAGCGCGGATGATCTCCTGCACCAGCCGGTGGCGGACCACGTCCACCTCGGAGAATTGGTTGAAGGCGATCCCCTTGATATCCTTTAAAATCCTGGCGGCCTCGATGAGCCCGGACTGCCTGCGGTCTGGCAGGTCGATCTGGGTGATGTCTCCGGTGATCACCGCCTGGGAGTTGAAGCCTAGCCGGGTCAGGAACATTTTCATCTGCTCATGCGTGGTGTTCTGTGCCTCGTCCAAGATAACAAAGGCGTTGCTGAGCGTCCGGCCGCGCATGAAGGCCAGGGGCGCGATCTCGATGGATCCTTCTTCGATGAGATCCGCAACCTTGCCCCTCCCCAGCATGGCGTTTAGGGCATCGTGTAGGGGGCGCAGGTAGGGATTCACTTTTTGAGCCAGGTCACCGGGGAGAAAGCCCAGACGCTCGCCCGCCTCCACCGCGGGGCGGGCCAGGATGATGGAGCGGACCTGCTTCCCGACAAAGGCGGAAACCGCCATGGCCACGGCAAGATAGGTTTTGCCTGTGCCCGCCGGGCCGATGCCGAAGACAATGTCGTTGGTCCGGATATTGTCGATGTAGAGCTTCTGGTTGATGCTCTTGGGCGAGATCACCTTCTGCTCGGCGGTGATGTAGACCTTGTCGAGGAAGATCTCCTTGAGGTTCGCCTTGGGCGAGGCCTGGAGGATCCGCAGGGCATAGGCGACATCCGAGGGATACACCGGATAGCCCGCGCGCACCAGCCCCTGGAGTTTATCTATGGCAGAAACCGTCAGCTCCACCTCGTGTTTCGGCCCGCTGACGGTGAGCTGGCTGCCCCGCGCCTGGATGGTGACACCGGCGCCCTCCTCAAGAACGGCGAGGTTCTTGTTCAGGTCGCCGTAAAGCAGCAGGGCGGTAGTGTTGTCGGCCAGGGCGATGTCGCGTTTGATCAACGGGAGGCTCCGGTCTTGGTGCGTTTGCTCAGCTCCTGGTTGATCATCTGCTGAAGATCCTTGAAGTTGCGCTCTTTCAGGCGGCGGCCATTGACGAAGATGGTCGGGGTGCCTCGAACTCCGACTTGTTGGGCCTCGGCCATGTCGCGTTCAAGGATCTGCCGGTTGACCGCCCCCTTGGCATCCTTGTGGAACCGTTCCAGGTCAAGGCCGATCTTCTTGGCTAGCTCCGTGTATTTCGGCTCGGAAAGGGACTTCTGATTTTCAAACAGCAGGTCATGGTACTCCCAGAATTTGCCTTGGCGATGGGCGGCCAGGGAGGCAAGGGCGGCGGACTGGGCTTGTTTGTGCATGGCCAGGGGAAACTGCTTGAAAACGACCTTGACCTCTTTGGGAAATTTGGCCAGCGCCTCTTCAAACAGGCCGCCCACCGCGCCGCAATAGGGGCATTCAAAATCGCTGAATGCGACAATGACCACCGGGGCGTTTTCCGGCCCGAGAAACGGCGCGCCCTGGATGTTGATGGGCACGGAAAAATCCAGGCTTATGGTCTGGACGGTTTTATGTTTGGCGCTGGACAGATAGATCCGATCGGGGATGTTGGCTGCCTGCAGGCCGGAAGAGGCGATGCGGTCCATGGCCGGGTCAACGGAAATGGTTTCCTCCAGGGCGCCCTTTTCGGAATAGACCAGGAGCCTGCCGCCTTCGACCAGTACAAAGGTCCATTTGCCGTCCAGTGAGGCGGCGATGTCCAGGGGGGCGGCCTGGGTTTTCAGGGAGCTGCTTACCTCCCAGTCAACTCCGGCCTGGCAGGGCGCCGCCACAAGCAGGGCCGCGAAAATTATGGGGAAACAGCCGAAAAATCGTCGTGCGGTCAGGGGCATTGTTGTCTCTCCTTTTTTTTGATGATCATACTATGCGCGGCCGAACCATCCGGCCAGGAATCTCACGGAACGGCAATCCTGTCCGGGGGATACATTATAATGCCCGGAAAAATTACGCAAGGATCAGCAGGAGGCAGGGGAAGAAAATTTTAGCCTCAAGGTTGTGTCTGGAGAAGCTCTGCCAGAAGAATGGCCAGATGGAGAACCTCCGGTCGTGCCGGGTCATGGCCCAACCCCTGCCGGATATGGATGAGGCAGCCGGAGCAGGTGGTGGTTATCAGATCGGGCGCCGCTTGTTCCAGTTGGGTGAGCAGGCGGCTTCTTATCGTTGCGGCCAGTTCGGGTTGAGCCAGATGAAACAAACCCCCCTGGCCGCAGCACTGCGGACCGTTGGCAAGTTCGGCCAGGTGCAGTCCGGGGATGGCCGTAAGGATTTTCCTGGGCGGGGCGATAATTTCAGAGGGAAACCTCAGATGGCAGGGGTCATGGTAGACCACGGTGCGGGGCACTGGCGAACCGGTAAAACGGAAATCAGGCTCTGCCTCCATGGCTTGCGCCACAAAGGTTGAGAACTCAAGGAGACGGCCGGCAAAGGCCTGTGCCTGTGCCAGCCATTCGGGGTCATCCGCAAAAAGTTCTGGATAGCGGCGCAACTGGCTGTAGCAGGAAGCGCAGGATGTCAGGATGGGCAAGGTGTTTCCGGCAAAGGCGCTGATGTTTTTCCTGGCAAGACGCATGGCTGCGGCGGTGTCGCCGCTGTTTTCCGCGGCAAGCCCGCAGCAGCATTGCCGCGGTGGCATGAGGAGGGGGGCGCCGGTGAAGCGTGCGGCTACTCGTTCTGTTGCCTCAATAATTTCCCGGTGCAGATGGGTGGCGTAGCAGCCCGGGAAAAAGGCCAGGGCCGGGGATGATGATTCCCCCCCCGGAGGTTCATGGCGAACAGGGGAAAGGGAAGCGCTCTCCGTTGGCAGGCCGAGGCGCAGCCGCAGGCCGCTGTCGGCGGGCAATCGCTCCAGCAGGGGGCGGCCGAGACCGGCGATTGTCGCCAACAGGGCCGGATTGCCCAGAGCCTTTCGGGTGATGGCCCTGAGCACGGCCTGGCACCCAGCGGTTTTCTCCAGCCGTTTCCGGGCGGCGATAAAACGGGTGGGCGGATCAAGCCCCCGGGAACATACGGCCCGGCAGGCGCCGCAGAGCAGGCATTGCGAAAGAATCTCCGCATAGGCGGCCGAGGCCTGGGCCGGATCAAGCCGAGTCAAAAGATGCAGCCTGCCTCGGGCCGAGAGCGATTCCCGGCCCGAGGCCTGAAATGCCGGGCAGACCACGGTGCAGGCCCCGCATTTTGCGCAGTGGCTGGAGTCTATCTCTGCCACAAGAGATAGGCCTTGATGAACGGATCGAGGTTGCCGTCCAGCGTGCTGTCCACGTTGCCCACCTCAAAATTGGTGCGGTGGTCCTTGATCAGCCGATAGGGCTGCATCACATAGGAGCGGATCTGGCTGCCCCAGGCGATCTCCTTTTTCTCGCCGGCGATATCCTGGTGCTGCTCCTTCTGCGCCTCGCGTTCCTTCTCGTACAGCCGGGCCTTGAGCATTTTCATGGCCGTTTCCCGGTTGCGGTGCTGGCTGCGTTCGTTCTGGCACTGGACCACGATGCCCGTGGGCAGATGGGTGATGCGGATGGCCGAGCTGGTCTTGTTGACGTGCTGGCCGCCGGCGCCGCTGGCCCGGTAGGTGTCGATGCGCAGATCCTTGTCGTTGATGTCCACCTGGATGTTATCGTCCAGCTCCGGAAAGACGAATACCGAGGCAAAGGAGGTATGCCTACGGCCGCTGGCGTCAAAGGGGGAGATGCGCACCAGCCGGTGGATGCCCATTTCCGAGCGCAGCAACCCATAGGCATTGTGCCCGGTGACCATGATGGTCGCGCTCTTGACCCCGGCCTCGTCGCCGGGTTGCAGGTCGAGCATCTCGGTGGGGAATTTCTTGGCTTCGCACCAGCGCAGATACATGCGCAGGAGGATGCTCACCCAGTCCTGGGCCTCGGTGCCGCCCGCGCCTGCGTGGATGGTAATCATGGCGTTGCTGGCGTCGTGCTCGCCGGTGAACATGCACTCAAGCTCAACGGTTCCCACCCTTTCAAGCAGCGCGTCCAGCGACTGATCAACCTCGTTGATGGTCGTCTCGTCGCCTTCGCTCATGCCCATTTCGAGCAGGAGTTCCGCCTCTTCCAGCTCTGCCTGGCAACTGTCCCATTCGTCAACAACATTCTGGATCGCGCCCTGCTCCCGCTGCACCTTTTGGGCGTTTTCCTGGTTATCCCAAAAGGCCGGGGCCAGGGTGAGTTGCTCCAGTTCCTGCAACCGTTCTCGCTTGTGATCTACCTCAAAGATGCTCCTTCAGGGAGATGAGTCGCCCCTTGAGATCTTGGATTTTTTGTTTGAGTTCCGCAGACATGGTGTGTTCTCCTGAAAATAAAAGGTTAAGGGGTAAAGGCAAAAGGCAAAAGGCTAAAGGTTGAAAAATCATACCTTGCTCCTTTTACCTTTAGCCTTGCGCCTGTTTACTCCTGCACCCGCCAGGGTCAGGAGTAAACAAAACCACGGGAAAAGATACCCCCAGCGGACATAGCAGGTCAAGCCATTGACCAGGGGTACCGGCTGACTGCGGGCGTACTCGGTAAAAAGGGGGGAGGCTTCCCGCATCCGGCCCATGGGGTCGATGAAGGCGCTGATTCCGGTGTTGGCCGCGCGCACCAGGGTTTTTCTGGTCTCCACCGCCCGGAACACCCCCATGGCCAGATGCTGCATCGGGGCGCTCGACCTGCCGAACCAGGCATCGTTGGTGAGGGTGACCAGCAGGTTTGCCCCGGCCAGTGCCTGTTTCCGGGAAATATCCGGGAAGATGCTTTCAAAGCAGATCAATATTCCGATCCTGCTGTTCTGGCACGAGAGCGGCGCGTTGCTCCGGCCGGGCGTGAACTCGCCCAGGGTTTCCACCAGCGGCGAGGCAAAACGCAGGATCCGGCGGAAGGGAATATATTCGCCGAAGGGCACCAGATGCTGCTTGTCGTAGCGGTCAGCGACCTGACCGTCCGGAGAGAGCAGGAAGGCGCTGTTGGCATAGCTGAGCCGCCCTGCAGCCGAGGTCTTTTCCCGGTGGGGCGCGCCGGTGAGCAGATATGTCTGGTGGGGCCGGGTCAGTTCGCTGTGCAGTCTGAAAAAAAGCGGGTGCTCGTAGGGGTAAAACGGCAGGGCGGTTTCCGGCCAGACAATGAGCTGCGGTTGTCCGGTGGTGAAAAAATCCCGACTCAGCCGGAGGTAGGTGTCAATGGTTTCCCGTTGAAAGGCGGGCTGCCATTTTTGATCCTGGGGAATATTGCCCTGGGCCACCGCCACTTCCATCTGTTCCGCCCGGGCAATGGTTGCGGGCAGGGTTTGCAGCCGCCAGAAGCTATAGCCCGAAGCGAGCAGCAGCAGGGCCGATGCCGCAATGGTAATTGCAGCGGGGTTCGTCCGCTTGCCGCGGACGAGGGAGGCGGCGAGGGTGAAGATCAGGGCGTTCGCCAGCACCAGGAGGAAGGTGAGGCCATGGTGGCCTGCCAGGTCGGCAATCTGGATGAACTGGGGCAGATTGTATTGGGTGTAGGCCAGATCCATCCAGGGAAAGCCGGTGAGCAATATGCCCCGGATCAGATCCAGCGCCACCCAGCATGCCGGGGCGAAAACGAGCAGGGGAAGGCGCGGCCCTGTTTTGGCGCAGAGAAAGGCGAAGAGCGCCAGGTAGCAGCTCATGTACAGGGCCAGAAACACCAGGGCCAGCACCGCGATGGGCAGGGATACCTGGCCGTAGGTGGCCAGGACAATGACGATCCAGTACAAAAGGGGCAGGTAATAGGCCAGGCCGCAGATGAGGCCGAGCAGCGCGGCCCGGCGTGGGGGCTGGTTGTCGAGGCTCCAGAAAAGAGGGACCAGCGCCAGCCAGGCAAGCTGCGGCAGGGCAAGGGTTCCCGGAGAGGCGAAAAATAACAGGGCGCTGGACAGCAATGCCAGCAGGGCACTCCTGCCGAAAGGGATGTGGCTATCGGAGCACGGGAACAAGGAAACCATCAGTCGAGCTTGGTCTGGATTTTTACGGTGTGGATGCGCCGCCGGTCGGCGGAGACCACCTCAAAGACCAGGGAGTTGATCAGCATGGTGGCGCCCACCGGCGGCACCCGGTCCAGTTGGTGGATGATCAGGCCGCCCACTGATTCGTAGGGGCCTTCCGGCAGGGTAATGCCGAAGAAATCCTCCACCTCCTCAAGATTGACCTTGGCGTCGGTGAGGAGCATGTGTTCGTTCACCACCTTCCACCGTTTTTCCGCCTTGTCGTATTCGTCGCGAATCTCGCCGACGATCTCTTCCAGCACGTCTTCCAGGGTCACCAGCCCGCGCACGCTGCCGAATTCGTCGGTGACCACGGCCATATGGCCTTTCTGGCTCTGGAAATCCTTGAGCAGGTTGACGATCTTGCGGGTGTCGAGCACGAAAAAAGCCGGTTTGACCAGCTCCGAGGCCGCGGGCATGGTGGAGGCGTTGAGGCAGAAGGGCAGCAGATCCTTGGCGTGGAGGATGCCGATGATATTGTCCGGGGAATCCTGGTAGATGGGGATTCTGGTGTATCCCTCATCGGTGATCAACTGGATAAGCTCCGCGGCCGACACCTGCGCCTCGGCGCTGATCATGTCGCTTCGCGGGGTCATGATCTCGCGGACCAGGGTGTCCCTGAATTCGAGGATGGAGCTGATCATCTCCCCTTCCTCGCGGGTGATCAACCCCTGTTCTTCTCCGTCATCGAGGAGTTCCTGTATTTCCTGCTCAATATCTTCGGTGGTGTCTGGGGCGCGGTTGATGCCAAAAAAATTAAGAATGCGCTTGAAGGGGGAGTCGCCGGTGTCCGGGGCGGATGTGTCCATGTGGGGGTAAGAATCCTCTGGGGTAAGACGACGGAGCAGGCGCACCGTCAACGGTGAGGCCGGCGCTGTCGTCCGGTGGAAAAAAGTTTATACAATCGGCGGCAACACGCTCTGGCTAAAGGAAATAGCCGGGGGTGTCAAGAAAAAAAATTGACGTTTATCTTTAAAATCGGTATAAGGGCCACACTTTGACCATGGAATGCATGCTTTCCAGGCGAGGAATTCAAAAACAGATACATTATACCATAGATCACCATGCTGTTTCAACAGATTGCGCTTCAGCGAATGGAGGGCTTTTGCTCCGAGGGGAGAATTGAGGCAGTCGCAGCAAGCCCAACAGCCTTGCCGGTGCCTTTCCTTGTTATGAGATCATCTGAATTCATCTTTTCATTTGCCCTGAAAATTAGTAAGAATTAGAAAACGGAAACGGCGGAGTGATCGTTCTCTTTTTCCTTATTTGTATATGGGGAGATGGTGAGCGGTGCAGCCTGCCCCCGCAACCGATATCGAGGGTTCGCTTGAAAGACAAGGTTTTGATTGCAAATCGGGGCGAGATTGCCCTGCGGATCATGGAAGCCTGTAAAGACCTGGGCCTGGATTATACCGTGATCTACACCGGGGCGGATGAGGAATCCGAACATGTCCGCCGCTGCCTGGACAGCCAGAGCAATGTCCGCCGGGCCTGGCGGGTATCGGCCTATACCGATCCCAACGATATTCTTTCCGTGGCGGATCACACCAATTGCACCGCCATCCATCCCGGCTACGGCTTTTTCTCCGAGGATTTCCGTTTTGCCCGGCGGGTAACCATCCGCAACCGGCCCCTGACCTTCATCGGCCCGAAATGGGAAGTGGTCAAGGATCTTGGCGACAAGATCAATACCAAGCGGGTTGCCAACCGCCTTGGTATCCCGACCATCCCCGGCACCGACGGTCCCATCTATAATGAGATGGAGGCCGAGGACATCGCCCTGCATCTCCTCGAAATCCAGGACGGCCAGAAGATCAAGAACCCCTCCATTCTGGTCAAGGCCGCTGCGGGCGGCGGCGGCATGGGCATCGAAGAGGTCTACCAGATCGAGCATTTCCGGCGCATCTACCGCCAGGTTCAGAATTATGCCAAACGGCAGTTCGGCGACGGCGGGGTGCTCATCGAGCAGCGAATCCGCGACTTCAACCATCTTGAGGTGCAGTTGGTCTGCAGCCGGCACGGCGAGCGGGTGCATTTCGGCACCCGGAACTGCACCATCCAGAGCACCGGCCGCCAGAAGCGGCTTGAGGCCGCGCCCGGATTCGACAACTCCTGTTTTGCCTACGATTTTAACGGCCAGGAGGTGCTGGACAAGGTGGTTGAGTATTCGCTCAAGCTTGCCGCCCACGTGCGATATGACAACGTCGGCACCTGGGAGTGGATTGTCACCCGGGACGGCCAGCCCTATCTCCTTGAGGTCAACACCCGTATCCAGGTGGAAAACGATGTCTCCGCCCGGGTCAGTTACATAAACAACAAGCATCCCAACCTCATCCGCGAGCAGATCCGGCTGGCGCTGGGCGACAAGATGGGATACAGCCAGAAAGATATCGCCTCCCGGGGCGCGAGCATCGAGTTCAGAATCGTTGCGGAAGACACCGCCCGCGGCTTTGCTCCCTGGATCGGAACGATCTCCAAGTTCTCCTACCCAAAATACGATTGGTCCGCGGTTTACAGCCATGTGCCCACCGACCGAACTTACGCGATCCCCAGCGAGTATGACCCCAATCTGGCCCTGGCCTTGGTTTGGGGCGACACCATGGAGGAAGCCAAGGAACGGGGGCGGAAATTTCTGGCTGAGGTGGCCATCGAAGGCAGCAACGCCGCAGGAGGCCAGATCATGACCAACCTCCCTTATCTTCAGGAAAACATAGCCCGACTGCTCACTTTTTGATGAGTTACAGGTGATCACTTTATGGAAGATTTACGAAAGCGGCTGCTCAAGATAGAAGAACGCATCAATTATCTGAGCCAGATCAAGGACGGCGTCGAGTGGGGGAATCTCTCGGGCCTGCGCGAAAAAATCGTCACCCTGCGGGACAAGTTCTACGACTATACCGAGGACCGGTTGTCCGAGGAAATCAGGGCACTGGAGGAATCCATCTCCTTTTTGGAGGTCCGCTGCGAAGAAACCCTGACCTCCATGGACCGGGTGCGCATTGTCCGCAACACCCACCGGTTTTCCCTGAAGGACATCCTTGAGAATGTCTACGAGGATTACACCGAACTCGGCGGCGCCGAAGAGGTCAGCATCGACCCTTCCATGGTCGCGGCCAGGGCGAGCATCATGCGGCGGGTGAAAAACAAAACCGTCATGCAGCAGGTCATGGTCATCGGCCACGAGAAGGGGCATGGCGAGGAATACCGCAACGGCGGCTGCAGCAAGCCCTGGGGCAACGAAAAGGCCCTGCGCTACATGAAGGTTGCCGAAACCGAAGGCATTCCCATCCATTTCTATATCTTCACCCCAGGGTCTTTTCCGGTGGAGGATTATCCCGGCGCCGGCCAGCAGATCGCGCGCAATCTCTACGCCATGGCCAAGTTGCGGGTGCCGATGATTTCCGTCACCTCGGAAGGCGGCTCCGGCGGGGCCGAGGCCGTGGGCATGGCCGATGCCCGGCTGATGTTTTCCCACGGCTACTACTCGGTCATCTCCCCGGAGGGCGCGGCCGCCATCGAGGGCAAGATCCGCGAGGGCGAGAAGATGCCCAAGGAGCTGGTGGAGGCCTGCGCCGAAAATCTGCACATCACGGCGGCGGAAAACCTTACGCTCGGGACCATCGATCGGATTGTCCATGAGCCGCCCTTGGGGGCAAAACGGGACGATTTCGGTTTTTTCCGGCAGCTCAAGAGCGAGATCATCCGGGCCACCGACGAAGTGGTGCTGAAAACCAAGAGCCTCCGGGCTTTTCGCGCCTATGAATTGACGATGAAGAAGTCAGAAGGGCAGGCCGTGGAGGAACCGCATATCGAGATTTCCTGGGACCTCAACGAGGACGAGGTCAAGCGGCTGCTCAGTTACCGTTCGAAAAAATACCGGAGCATGTCCTGCGCGGCCTATTCCGAAGAGAGCTCCGCCTGCTCCGTTTTCTGCCGGAAGGCAAAAAAGAGTATTGCCAAACTGTATTACAGCTTCCGCTATGATCTGCTGAAAACCCAGCAGAAGCAGGTGAAAAAGGTATTTCAGGATGTTTCCGGCGAGGGCTCGGTGCTGCTCAGGCAGGTTTCCTCTCCGATCACCGCGGCGTATGATTTTATCTCGAAAAAGCCCGGCGTACGTCCGGGCAAGTCACCTGTTTCCTCAAGCGGCGTCGGGGAAGACCCCATTGAGTTCGGAGATGTCTATACCAGCCCGCTGGCCAACGAGGACCGCACCGTAACTTGCCCCAATACCGAAAAGCAGGGATGCAAGGACCTCTGGGTGCCCGACCTCTACGGCGAATTCGGCGGGGTCTGCGAAAATTGCGGCCATCATTTCCCCTTGGAATATCAATGGTATCTCAAGCATCTTTTTGATCCGGATTCCATCCGGGAATTCAATGGAGGGGTTTGCGCGGGCAATCCCCTGGCCTATCCGGGCTTTGAAAAGAAATTGCAATCCGCCGTTGCCAAAACCGGGCGGAAAAGCGGCATCATCACCTTCGACGCCACGGTTATGGGCGTTGATCTGGTGGTGGCCATGCTGTACAGCGATTTCCGCAACGGGACGGTGGGCTCCGCCGAAGGCGAAAAATTCGTCCGGGCCTGCGAGGCTGCCAAGCTGAAACGGCGGCCCCTGCTCTCCTATGTGCACACCACCGGCGGCATCCGCATCCACGAAGGCACCCTGGGCGTGGTGCAGATGCCCAAGTGCACCATGGCGGTGCGGGAATACATCGACTCCGGCGGGTTGTACATCGTGGTCTACGACAACAACTCCTATGCCGGGCCGGTGGCGAGTTTCCTGGGCTGTTCGCCGTATCAGTTTGCCATCCGCTCAAGCCGGGTCGGCTTTGCCGGGCCGCGGGTTATCCGCGACACCACCGGAGCGGATATTCCGCCCGATTACCACAATGCCCGCAACGCCCTGCAACGCGGCCATATCCAGGGCATTTGGGACCGCCGTGAGTTCAGGCGCAATCTCCATAAGTCCCTGCTGACCATGGGCGGCGGCAATCTGTATTACCGATAAGGCGAAAGGTCAAAGGTTCAAGGCTAAAGGGCAGATGCTTTGGGGGAGAGGAACTTGCCGGTGCCGCAGGCTTTTGAGGACGTTGAGGTCTGGAAGCGTTCAGCCCGCTTGAGTGCTGAATTGTACTAGACGTTGCGGGAATTATGGGATTTTGGCTTTCAGGATCAGATTACGCGGGCGGGGCTTTCCATTCCAAGCAACATTGCGGAAGGCTTTGAAAGAGAATCGATAAAAGAGAGTATTAATTTTTTCTCATATGCAAAGGGTTCTGCGGAGAACTTCGCACCCAGATATACATTGGCGTGAACATCGGTTATATCGAAAACCAGAAAGGCAAGGAGTGGCGGCAGGAAACCGTGGAAATATCCTCGATGCTTGCCGGGCTGATAAAAGCACGGCGCAGTTTCCTGCGGGAAGATGAATGAGACCTTTGGCCTTGTACCTTTAACCTTTAACCTTTCCTCATATATCATGACTGACGAAATAGATTTCGACGCAATAATTGGCAAGTATCGTTCCGATCCTTTTGACTATCTGGACGTGCGGACCAGCCACACAGGCCAGGTTCGGTTCCGGGTGAAGGAAGGCGCCGAGGTTGAAGGGCCGTCCGGCGAGTGGCATCATCTCCGGGGCACCTTGCTCTATGAACTGCTGCGGGAGGGAAACCAGAAGAAGATCTTTTCCTCGAGCAACGGAGTGGTTTCCTTTATCCGCAGCGACCTGGAAGGGCAGTTCGTCGAAGCGGGCGAAAAGATCCTTACCATCCGGCATCCGTTGAAGAAACGCGAGATCATCGAGAATATCCTCCGTCAGGTGCTGGAGCCCTTCAACGCGCCGGAACGGGCCAAGTATTTCTTTTCCCTCGACCTGCAAGCCAAGATCGACAAGCACGGCCAGCGGGGAGTCTCCATCAAGCCCGGGGACGAGATCCTCACCATGTCCCTGATGAAGCGCGATACCCCGGTCTATTATGCCGGGGAGCCGGGGATCATCCATTCCGTGTATTTTCAGCCGGGGGTCAGCGTTTCCCAGGGCGAGCCGCTGCTGGGCATCTGTTCCCAGGAAAAGCTGCCCATGATCCAGAAGATCATCGCCAGGGTCAAGGCGGAATGGGAGTAACCGTCCAGCAGCACCGCATCTGCTTCGCAGTCTCGCTCTGCGCTCGCTTAGCTGTCATCGGCCTGCTCGTGTGCACTAGCACACTTCGCAGGCCTCTTCCGCGCATCTGCGGCACTGCTGAACGGTTACTCTTTTGGGGCTGTTTGAGTCTGTTTTTTGATTTTGGTTACATAAATACCAATGGTTGAGCCTCTTTCCTTTTCCGCCGTCCGACAACGCATCTCCGAAGAGGAGATTCCTGCCCGTCTGCTTCGCTATCCCGCCGAAGTCGTCCATGCCGTGTACCGCTATGGCGCGCCGGTGGGCAGTGTCATTCTTCATCTGCCCCAGGCCCAACGGCTGATGCCCCTTGCCCGGCAACGGATCAACGAATTTGAGGCCAGCGGCCAATCCTGCCCCAGCGGCATGGTGTTTCTCGCCGATGAACTCACCGATGGCCGGGGCCGGTTCCAGCGCTCCTGGCATGCGCCGACCGGTGGCCTCTGGCTGACCCTGGTCATGGCCAACACCCTGCTGCCCGAGAGCATGCGCCTCTATCCCCTCGCTGCCGGCATGGCCTGCTGCGAGGCGGTGCGGAGTTACGGCATCGATGCGCGCCTCAAATGGGTGAACGACGTGCATGTGGCCGGGCGCAAGATCTGCGGGGTGCTCTGCGAATCGTTTGCCAGCGCCGTCCACGGCGAGGAATATGTGCTGATCGGGGCGGGGCTTAACATCAACAACCTGGCCTTTCCCGCGGAGTTGGGGGCAACAGCGGTGTCCATGAAGGAAATCCTCGGGCGCGATACCGACCTTGCCGGTTTTGCCGCCCGGCTGCTGGCTAAATTTTCCTGGAACTTCGGCCTGCTCTGTTATGACGAGGCGCAACGGCTGGCTGCTGACGACGGTTCCGGCGCGGATCTGTCGGAGAGCCTGCTGCTTGGTGCCTGGCGGGAGCAGAGCGATACCGTGGGCCGCAGGGTCTGGTTCGGTTTTGATGTTCAGCAGCAGCCCCAATATCAAGCCGAGGTGCTGGGGCTTGCCCCGGACGGCGGCATCATCCTCCTCCATCTTGAAAGCGGGGCGGAGATCGTCGAACATTCCGGGGAGTTGTTGTATATCGATTGATGTTTTTTGTCACGAAAACCACGAAAGACACGAAAAAAGCGAAGCTTCCACCGCAGATTGTCCAGTTGTCTTTTGGTGCTGGGCAGTTTTCTAAGCGACCCCCTGTAGTTTTTTTGTGGATTTCGTGGGTTTCGTGGCGGAGTCTTTTGCCCATGTCCTCTCCAGCCACCCCGGTCTCCGTCATCATCCCCACCCATAACCGGGCCGAGTTTCTGGCCCAGGCCATCGATTCGGTCCTCTCTCAAACCTATGCCAATTTCGAACTCATCGTGGTGGACGATGGCTCCAGCGACGAAACCCCGGCGCTGCTTTCCTCCTACGGCGAGGCTCTCGTAGTCCTGCGCCAGGAAAACCGTGGCCCGGCCGCGGCCAGGAATGCCGGGATCAGCGCGGCCCGCCATTCCCTTCTTGCCTTCCTCGATTCCGACGACCGGTTCACTAAAAACAAGCTGGCCCTCCAAGTTGCCGCCATGGAGGCGCAGCCGGAGCTGCTCATCTCCCATACCCAGGAAACCTGGTTCCGCAATGGCCGCCATCTCAACCAGAAGAAGCGCCACGCCAAGGAGGGCGGCGATATTTTTTCCCGCAGCCTGGAGCTCTGCGTGGTGGGCATGTCCACGGTCATGGCCCGCCGGGAGTTGTTCGACCGGGTAGGCCTGTTCGACGAATCCTTTCCCTGCTGCGAGGATTACGAACTCTGGCTCCGGGCCGGTGCGGCGTACCCCTTTCTTCTGGTGGATGCCCCGCTGACCGTCAAGCACGGCGGCAGGGAGGATCAGGTTTCCGTCCGATTCAAGACCGGCATGGACTATTTCCGCATCCGGGCCATGGAAAAGCTTCTTGCTGCGAAGCTTCTCACCCCGGAGCAGTCTCTTCTCGCCCGCCGGGAATTGGTCCGCAAGGCGACGATTTACGGAAACGGCAGTCTCAAGCATGGTCGGCGCGAAGAAGGCCTGCACTGCCTGTCCCTTGCTGCCAGGTACTCATTGCCGCCTCTCTAGTCTGTTCAGGACCGTGCCGCATGTTTTATGGTTGACATCGGCTCCTGACTTTTCATAGCATGGAGGCATGGGTGTTTGTACGTATGAGCGGTTGTTCCTGTCTTGGGCATCGTTCCGCCGCGGGGCGGAGGTGTTCCCGGCAATGGTTCCTGGTAGCCCTATGGGGTTTTTAGGTAAATTATGATTTGGAGGCTCGTCCATGCGGTGGAATGATTTGAAGATCGGCAAGAAGATAATGATCGGCTCCTGCAGCATTCTTTTCCTGCTGATCGTTGTTGGGGGCTGGGCTTTCTGGGGTCTGGGCACCGTGGTGCATGACGGAATCGAGGTGGCCAAAGGC
>JAHJRQ010000003.1 GCA_018830485.1 Pseudomonadota bacterium
GGTTGCCAGCTCCGCCGGATTTTTATAGGGATGCACTCCGAAAACATAGGTTTCCGCAGCGCACAGGGGGGCAGCGAAACATGCAATGATAAGGGCTGTTGCGAGAATAATTTTGATGCGCATACGCTCTCCTTTGTGGGTGATGACAGATACAATTATTTAACGGACCACGCCTCGCCCGGCGGCCGCAATGGCGCCCTCCTGCTTGCCAAACCGCGCAAGGCGTGAATTCTCAACACCTCGGTCAGTTGGCAAACGCCCCATATTTAAGGGCCTTCAAACATTCCCGCACGCTGTTAAAATCCGCGGGCGGCGCCCAACCGATGATCCCCGCCTTTTTGGCCGCATCGGAATCGGATTTTACCGCCAAAAGGGCGTCGCCGAATTTTTTAACCTTGGCTTGGTCTACATGCTTTGCAGCGGCCATGGGCCACTCGGGATACAGCTCGGTGCTGCGGACAAAGGGGAAGCTGTCTTTGATCGGGTTGATGATCTTGAAATCGGCCATGGAGATCTTGCCTTCCTTTTCCATGGCCTCCAAGGTGTCGGTGCGCACGGTGCCTGCGTCCATGGCCCCGTTCTTCACGGCCAGAACCACGTTGTCATGCTTACCGCCTTCCTTGAACTCGGCGAAATCCTTCTTGTAGTCGATGCCGTTCTGCAGCAGGAGCCGCATGGCCATCTGGCCGCCGCCAAAGGAGGAGGCCTTGACCACCATGAACTTCTTGCCCTTGAGATCGGAGAGCGTATTGATGGGGCGGTCCTTGCGCACAAAGATTACCCCGCCGAACTCCTTGACCGGCTTGCCGCCCGCCGAATTGACCTGCATGGCCACCGGTTTGGCGCCGTAGAGCTTTTCCATCTCCACGAAAAAGGCGGAGTTCGCCAGCATGAAATCGATCTTCCCGTCCCTGAGCATGGGCTCAATGGCGTTGAACTCCAGAGGCATGATGGTGACCGGCTCGCCCATCTTGCCGGTGAGATACTCCCCGGTGGCACCCCATTCCTCCATGACCTTGGGCGCGCCCCGCAGGGCCAGGATTCCGACCTTGATTTCCGCCTGCGCCGCTGCAACAAACATGGCGCTGACCAACAGAGCCAGACCCATCATCCCGATTCTTTTCATGCTGCTTCCCATGATACCTCTCCTCGCTGTATTGTTTTTTGCTTTTTCCGGAGAATCCGGAACCCCATACAGACACGACAAGGAACCTTCCTGCGCAGGCAAGGAGCCGGACACAGGAAGCACAATGGACAGGCAGTAACACCTACACAGGTTTTATCGTATAATTTTCAGGAGAAGGGTGTCAACGGGAATTATCCCGTGAGACAAAAAAGCGGCGCTGAATTCACTGGGCCAGACAGAGACCATCCCGGACCAGGATGGTTCTGTCGGCATGGCGGCAGGCGTCCGGATTATGGGTCACCATGATGATGGTCAACCCCTCCTGGTTCAACCGGCGAAGCAGGCCCATGACCCCTTCCGCGGTCTCGCTGTCGAGGCTGCCGGTGGGCTCGTCGGCCAGCAGGATGGGCGGCCGGTTGACAATGGCCCTGGCAATGGCGACCCGTTCCTGCTCGCCGCCGGAAAGCTGGTCCGGCAAACGGGGCGCCTTGGCCCCGAGCCCGACCTTTTCGAGAACCGAACGGGCCAAACCGTCTTGCTCCTTGGCGGAGATGCCGGTGATGGCCATGGGCAGCTTGATGTTTTCCAGCGCCGTCAGGTAGGGGATGAGCTGAAAGGACTGAAAGATGATGCCGATATACTCGCTGCGGAAATCGGCGCGCTGTTCGCTGCTCAGCCCATAGACATCCAGGGAATCCACCAGAACCTGCCCCCGGCTCGGATGGTTGAGCCCGCCGAGCACGGCAAGCAAGGTGCTTTTTCCGGAGCCGGACTGCCCCATGATGCTGATGAACTCGCCGTCGTCCACATGAAAATGCATGTGCCGGATGGCGCTCACCGTGTTCGCCCCGACCTGGTAGTCCTTGCCGATATCCCTGATCTCAATGAGATGCTGCACCGGTTTTTCTTGTGCTTGCATGACTTCTCCTTACAGAGCGCGGAGCGCTTCGCTGGGGTCAAGACTGCTGCCCTTCCTGGCCGGATAGAGGCTGGCCAGCAGGCTGAGGGAAATGGAAAGCAGTACGGCCAGTCCGCCGAACGGAAGATTCACCCCGGCAAAGGTTCCGCCGGGGATGACCACAGGCAGGATCGACCAGGCGATCAGATTGCCGGCGGCAAAACCAAGGAAGCCGCCGACAAAACCGACCACAATGGCTTCCAGCAGAATGATCTGCATGACATGCCCCCGTCGAAAACCGATGGCCCGGAAGATGCCGATCTCGCGGGTCCGCTCGTTCACCGCCCCCATCATGGTGACAAAAACCAAAAGCGAACCGATGAAGATCACCAGCCCGGCAACGCCGTAGCTGAAGGTCTTGAACAACTCGATGGATTGCATCTTGGCCATCACCGCCTGCCTGAGCGCCGTGACCTTGGCATTGGGAAATTTCTCGGCGATCTGCAAAACCAGCTCGCTGATCGGACAATCCCGGCAAAAGGCGGCGATCTCCACCAGGGAAACGACGCCCTTTTTGCCCAGAACTTCCTGCACGGCATGAAAATCGCCGATGATCATGCCGTCCTCCGCACCCCCTGTATGCTGAAGGATGGCAGTCACCGTGAAGGTCCGGGGGCCAAGCGGCAGGGTATCGCCGACGGCAAGATGCAATGCCGCGGCCGCCTCCGCCCCGACAACCAGATCCCCCGAAGCCGCCGGAGCGGCGCCGCCCAGATGCCACCAGGTTTTCAGCGGCAGCTCCACCGCAAAATCAACCCCCATCAGGAGCACCTGCCGCCCCATAACCTGGGCCGCGCCGAGAACCTTGGGGGCCACCGCCCCGAGATTCTCGCGGTTTTCAATTTCCCGGATACCCTTGAGGTCTTGCTCCTTAAACTCCTGGACTGCGTAGTTCACGCCGCCCACCGTGATGCCGCCATAGCTCAGGGCAAGATTCTCGCTTTTGGGAACCATGACGATGTTGGCCCCGAAGCGATCAAGCCTTTCCTCGATGTCCCGGGTCATGCTCTCCGTGATGGACAACAGGGTAACAATGGTGGCGATCCCCAGCACCAGGCCGAGCACGAGAAAGATCACCTTGCCCTTGCGGCGCTTGAGGTTGCTATACGAGATATGATAGAGCTTCATCTGTTTTTTCTCCGCGCAAGCGCCGCCGCTACTGGCCGCCGGCCGCCTCGGCCTCCTTTTTCATGGTGTGCAGCCGCTGGTGGTGGCCGACCTCATTGAGCAGCACCGCCTGCGCCCCCTGCTGCAGGAAAAAAGCGGAAATCCTTGCCGCGTCAAGCACCCCTTTGTTGAAGGTAACGACAACCCGCGAGCCGTGATCGTCCATCACCACCCCGCGCACCCCCTCCTGCTTTGTGAGTTCCGCCAGCACCCGTTCCGATGCGGCCCGCTCTCCGGACAATTTGTAAATTGCGTCCTCAAGCTGGCGGTTTTTCAAAAAAGCGACGGACCTTGGGATGACAACCATTCCCAGGCCAAGAAGAATGGCAAGGGAGACCAGGGTGGCCACGCGGCCGAACCCCATCCCCCGTTTTTTCACCCCCAGAACCCGCTCCCGCTTTTCCCGGTATTTTTCAAGATCGTACGCCATCCGCAGTGTTGCTCCTTACTTTTTATATGTGCAATACCAACTGTTCCGGTCGATGTCGGCCATGGCAATCACCAGCGTGTTCCCTTCAATGGTTCTGGCCAGGGGAGCCGGATTGCAGCCTCCTTTCACCTCGTTGATCCTGACCGAGGCAAAACGCATGCCGCAGTTGAGGCAGACCATTTCATCACCGCTCTGCTCGTAGCCATTGCCCGCGCGGTAACAGACATCGCAGGCGTCTATGGCCGACCGGATAACGCCGTCCTTGCTTTTCAGCACAAAAAAAGTCACCATCACCCCGTCGCCGGCCTGCACCTTGAAATGGTGGGCTTTGCCGTCATCAATGGACGCCACGGGGATTTCCAGCCTCCCCTTGGTCGGGGTCAGGGTCTTTACCTTGCCCCCCCACAAACCGGCCATGGCCGCACCGGCCAGCACCACAGACATCGTTACCGCCATAATCACTGCCGCCGTTTTTTTCACCGCGCATCTCCCTGTTTCATTTTTTCGGCATCAGTACCGCCAAACCCCTTCCTGAACAGCTCCCGCCAGGACGCCGCCGTTGCAGGACAGATGTTTTGATCGCACTCGGAGCAGGGCTGTGGCCTTGGCTCTCCGCCGGTCATTCCAGAGTGCGCCCGCGCCGCAAGAATGGTGTTTGGTAACTTCCAGTCAGTACAATGGGGATTGCCAATCCCCCACCAGATCCCGGCCAGAACGCCGAGCAACCCCACTGTTACGAAGATGTATCGCTTCCCGCGCCCGGTTCTTGCACCCATTCCCGCAGCCTGCCTCCTTGCAATGCCATTCAGACAAAGCAAGGCCCATGCCACCGCGACACAGAACACGGCAGCCCTTTTCCCGGCAGGTTTTACAGGGGTGACTCGAAAATGAAAGCGAAGGAGACAGTAAAGCAATGAAGAATATTCGCCAAGACGCTTAGAGAATATTCTCCACTGAACAGGAGCGATCAGATTTTGAATTTTTCCAGACGATAGATCAGGACATGGCGCGGAATCTTCAACAGCCGGGCAGCCTCGGAGCGATTGCCGTTGGCCTTGGCCAGGGCTTTTTTAATCAACCCCTGTTCAACCGCTTCCAGGGAAAGCCCCTCATCCGGGATTTCCGGAATTCCGTTTTCCGTTGCAGGCTGGGGGCAGGCAGCAAGCTGCAGTTCATCCGCCTCGATGAGCAGCCCCCTGCGCAGGATAACCGCCCGCTCGACAATGTTTTGCATCTCCCGGATATTGCCGGGCCAGGGATGCGCCTTGAGCCTGGCCAAGGCTTCGGCGGAAAAGCGCACCCCGGCGGGAGCGCCCACTTTCAGGAGAAAATGTGACACCAGCCCTGGAATATCCTCCCGCCGTTCCCGCAGGGGCGGAAGAGGCAAGACAATTACCCCCAGCCGGTAGTAGAGATCCTCCCGAAAGGTTCCCTGGCCGATGGCTGCGTAGAGATCCCGGTTGGAAGCGGCAATCAGCCGGACATCCACCGCTTCCGGCGCATCCGCGCCGACCGGGGAGACCACTCTCTCCTGGATGGCGCGGAGCAGCTTGGCCTGCAGATCCAGCCGCAACTCGCCGATTTCGTCCAAAAACAGGGTGCCGCCGGCCGCGGCTTGAAACCTTCCCTTGCGATTGCTCACCGCCCCGGTGAAGGCGCCTTTGACATGGCCGAAGAGTTCGCTTTCCAGCAGGTTTTCCGGGATGGCCGCACAGTTCACCGCCACCATGGGACCCTGCGCCCTGGGGCTGTGCTGATGGATGAGCCTGGCCAGCACCTCCTTGCCGGTGCCGGATTCCCCGCCGATGAGGACGGTGGCCTCGCTGTTGGCCGCCCGCCTTGCGGTGTCGAGCAATTCGACCATGGCCGAATTGGCGGTTTCCATCCCCTCGGTGCCGGTGAGCCGGTTGACCTCGCCGCTGAGCTGCTGTTTCTGCTCGTGCAGTTGCCGCATCTCCAGGGCTTTCCGGCAGGAAAGCCGCAGAGCCTCCCGGTCGAAGGGCTTGGTCAGAAAGGTGAAGGCCCCTTCCTGCATGGCCTTGACCGCCAGCTCAATGGAGCCGAAGGCCGTGATCACCAGCACCGGGGTCTGGGGCGACTCCTTTTTCACCGCAGCCAGGATCTGCAAGCCGTCCAGATCCCCAAGCTGCACATCGGTGATCACCATATCCGGGTTGTGCCGATGAAAAAGCGCCAGTCCTTCCCGGCCCGAGGCTGCGCCAAGCACGGTGAAACCACCGCGGCTCAGGTTGTACTCCGTAACCCGCCGCAGGCTTGCGTCATCATCAATCAACAGTATCCGGGGTTTCATCGCCTCGCCTCCGCCCTTAGCCTGCCTGTCCGGGATCCGCGCCGTTTTTCGGGGGGAGCAGAATCTCGAAGCACGCCCCGCCCCCCGGACGGTCCGTGGCCCGAAGGCTGCCGCCGTAGCTCTCCACTATTTTCCTGCTGATCAGCAGGCCAAGCCCGGTGCCGTCCCCCTTGCCCGAATAAAACGGCTCAAATATCCGTTCCTTTTCCGCCTCCGGCACGCCCGGTCCGTCGTCGCAGACAGCAATCAGCCACCCTCCGTCCGCACCGTTTTCGGCCAAAACCCAGATCCGGCCGCCCGGAGCGACCGCTTCCAGGGCGTTGAGGCCAAGATTCAAGAGAACCTGGGAGAACTTGGCGCTTTCCACCAGCAGATGCCGGGCCTCATCGTTTTCCGGCAGGAAAAAATGCACCTGTTTTTCCCGCAGTTGCCTTTCCAGCAACGCGCCGACATGGTGCGCCACCGCGGCAAGCGGCTCCAAGGCCTCTTCTCTTTCCTGGGGCCGCTCCTTGGCATAACGGAGGATTTCCTCCACCGTGTCGTGCAACCGCCCTGTTTCCTTGAACAGGATATCCACGAATTCCCGCTTCGTATGATCCCCGGGAAATTCATCGCGGAGAATTTCCGCCGTGCCCTTGATGGAGGCAAGGGGATTCTTTATCTCATGGGCCAGGGAGGCGGACAGTTTGCCAAGGGCGGAGAATTTTTGGGCCGCGGCCAGCCGGGCCTCCGCCTCGATGAGCTGAACGGTTTCATCATGGAGCCGGGCATAGGAAGCCTGCAGCTTTTCGGACAACTGCCGATAGCGTTCGCGCAACCGGGTCTGCCTTCCGGAGATCACCCCGACCAGCAGACCGGCCGCCAGATAGAGGATGATCTCCATCAGCTCGCTCACGGCCTGCGAGCCGTGCCCGACATAGAGGAGGACATGGGGGATGAAGGCTATGGAGGAGAGCAGGGCCAGACCCAGGCCGCCGCGCACGCCGAACCAGAGACCGCCCAGCACAATGGGAAAATAACTGAGCCGCCGGTAGGTGTTGTGATAGAAGTGCAGATCGCCGGGGGTAAAAAGATGGAGCAGGCCGATGGCTATGACGGCGACGAGCAGGGCCGGAAAAAGAAATTTATGGGCTGTTGATGAATAAATTGTGCTTTTCAGTTTATTCATTTACAGCCCTTATACGTCGAGTTCCGAGTGTTCGGTACTCGGAACTCAGCCATAGGGCGTCGCCCTATGACCGGTAGTCCGCGTTGATCTTCACGTAATCCAGGGAAAAATCGCAGGTATGGATATCCTTGCTCCCCTCGCCGGCATGCAGGTCGATGGTCACCACGAACTCCGGTTTTTTGAGCACCTCGGTGGCTCGTTTCTCCACCTCGCTGCCCTGGCCCAACCCCTGCTTCACCATGAACACCTCGTCGAAGGCGATATCCACCCGGCGCTGGTCGAATTGCGCGCCGGAGCGGCCCAGGGCGGCGATGATCCTGCCCCAGTTGGCATCCTCGCCGAAGAAGGCGGTTTTGACCAGATTGGAGTTGGCCACGGTCCGGGCCGCCTGATCGGCCTCCGGGTCCGAGGCCGCGCCCCGGACCCGGATGGTTACCAGCTTGGTCGCGCCCTCCCCGTCCCGGACGATCATCAGGGCCAGCTCCTTGCACAGATCTTCCAAGGCGGCGCCAAAGGCGCGCAACGCTTCGGGACGGTCCTCGGCAATGGGCGGGTGCTCCGCCAGGCCGTTGGCCAGCACCAGCACCGTGTCGTTGGTGCTGGTGTCGCCGTCCACGGTGATGGCGTTGAAGGTTTTGGCTGCCGTCTTTTTCAGCACACTGTGCAGCAGGTCGTGGTCGATTTTGGCATCGGTGAGGATAAAGGAAAGCATGGTGGCCATGTTGGGCATGATCATGCCCGCGCCCTTGGCCATGCCGAGAAGCTTCACCGGCTTGCCGTCGATAAGGGCGGTGCGCACCGCAATCTTGCGGAAGGTATCGGTGGTCATGATCGCCTGGGCCACATCAACCAGGCCGTCGACGGCAAGAGCCTGGGCCGCCTTGGGAATCCCCCGCTGAAAACAGGCAAGTTCCAGTTGCTGGCCGATGATGCCGGTGGAGCAGACCTGCACCAGCTCCGGGGAGATATTCAAGGCATCCGCCGCCATGGCCGTGGTCAGCCGGGCCAGACGCATGCCCTCCTCGCCGGTGCATGCATTGGCAATGCCGGAATTGACCAAAATGGCCTGCCCCTTGCCGGACTTGCACCGTTCCATGTCGAGGAGCACCGGCGCCGCCTTGACCAGGCTGGTGGTGAACACTCCGGCCACCACGGCGGGCTTGTCGCTTACGATCAGGGCAAGATCGAGCCGGTCCTTGCCGCGAATGCCGGAATTGACCGCCGCCGCCCTGAACCCCTGAACTGAAAAATTTTCCGCTGCCATATCACTGCTTCCCGCTGCTCTTGCCGCAGCACCGTTTGTACTTTTGACCGCTGCCGCAGGGGCAATCGGCATTGCGCCCCACCTTGTCTCCCTCGCGGGAAAAAGGCTTGTGCTCGTCCTCTCCCTCGGCGCCGCGACTGAGCTGCATGGGCTGGCGCTGCTCCCGCTGTTCGCGTTCCAGTTCGGCCACCTCCTCGTCCCGCACCAGTTGGAGGCGAAACAGGGTGCTGACGGTCTGGGTTTTTACGGCGTTGATCATCTCGCCGAACATGTTGAAGCCTTCCTTCTTGTACTCATCCAACGGATTCTTCTGGCCATAGCCCCGAAGGCCGATGCCTTCCTTGAGGTGATCCATGTTGAGCAGATGTTCTTTCCAGAGGTGATCCACAATCTGCAGCAGGACAACCCGTTCCAGGTGGCGCATGTTTAATTCGCCGATCTCCTGCTCCCGCTTGGCAAAACGGTCTGTCAAGGCGGCAAGAACCAGGTCGGCAAAGGCGGCAGGTTCGAGATCCTTTTTCTCTTCCTCGCTCCACTCCCCGGCAAAGCCGAACAGAGCGAACATTCTCTCGGCGACCCCACTCCAATCCCACTCCTCCGAGGGGATTCTCGCCTCGGCGAACTCGCCCGCCACCATTTCGGCCATTTCCGGGAACATGTCGGTGATCACCTCGTGGACATCATCCGAGCCCAAAACCTCGCGGCGCTGGCGGTAGATAACCTCGCGCTGCTTGTTCATGACATCGTCGTATTCGAGCAGGTGCTTGCGGATGTCGAAGTTGTGCCCTTCCACCTTGCGCTGGGCGTTTTCAATGGCCCGGCTGATCATGTTGTGTTCGATGGGCTCGTCCTCTTCCATGCCCAGCTTGTCCATGATGCCCGAAATCCGGTCCGAGCCGAAGATCCGCAGCAGGTCGTCCTCAAGCGACAGATAGAAACGGGAGGAACCGGGATCGCCCTGACGGCCCGAACGGCCACGCAGCTGGTTGTCGATCCTCCGGCTCTCGTGACGGCTGGTGCCCAAAATGTGCAGCCCCCCCAGCTCGGTAACCCCTTCGCCCAGCTTGATGTCGGTGCCGCGCCCGGCCATGTTGGTGGCGATGGTCACCTTGCCCTTCTGTCCGGCATCGGCGACGATCTCGGCCTCCTTCTCATGCTGCTTGGCGTTGAGCACCGCGTGGGGCACCCCCACCTTCTTCAGCATGGCGGAGATCTTTTCGGAAACATCGATGCTGATGGTGCCGACCAGCACGGGCTGACCTTTTTTGTGCAGCTCCTGGATCTCCCGGATAATGGCGCGATCCTTGGCCTTGGCGTTTTTATAGATGACATCGGCATAATCCTTGCGGATCATGGTGTTGTGGGTGGGGATAATCACCACGTCGAGGTTGTAGATCTTCTTGAATTCCGCCGCCTCGGTATCCGCGGTGCCGGTCATGCCGGCCAGCTTCTCATACATCCGGAAGTAGTTCTGGAAGGTGATGGAAGCCAGGGTCTGGTTCTCCCGCTCCACCTTGACCCGTTCCTTGGCCTCCAGGGCCTGGTGCAGGCCGTCGCTGAAACGGCGGCCCTGCATGGCTCGCCCGGTGAACTCGTCCACGATCACCACCTGGCCGTCCCGCACCAGATAATCCACATCCCGCTTGAAGAGGACATTGGCCTTCAAGGCCTGGTTCAGGTGATGCAGCCATTCGATGTTCCGGGGGTCGTAGAGGTTGTCCACCCCGAGCAGCTTCTCGCCCAGAGTAACCCCATCCTCGGTCAACGAGGTTGAACGGGCCTTTTCATCCATGGTGTAATGCTCGTCCACCTTGAACTTGGGAATAATCCTGTCCACTTTCTCATACAGCTCGGTGGACATCTCGGCCGGGCCGGAGATGATCAGCGGGGTGCGGGCCTCGTCGATCAGGATGGAGTCCACCTCGTCGACAATGGCGTAATGGAACTCGCGCTGACAGAAATCCTTGAGGTCGAACTTCATGTTGTCGCGCAGATAATCAAAGCCGAATTCGTTGTTGGTTCCGTAGGTAATATCGGCCCCATAGGCCTCTTTGCGGGCCGCGTCATCCATCTCATGCAGGATGGAGCCGACGGAAAGCCCGAGAAAACGGTAGAGCTTGCCCATCCATTCGGCATCGCGCCGGGCCAGGTAATCGTTGACCGTGACCACGTGCACGCCGCGCCCGGTGAGGGCGTTGAGATATACGGGCAGGGTGGCGGCCAGGGTTTTTCCCTCGCCGGTTTTCATCTCGGAGATCTTGCCCTGATGGAGGATGATGCCGCCGATGAGCTGCACGTCGAAATGCCGCATGCCCAAAACCCGCCAGGCCGCCTCCCGGCACACGGCAAAGGCCTCGGGCAACAGGCTGTCCAGGGGTACTCCGGCGGCAAGCCGCTCCTTGAAAAGCACGGTCTTCGCCACCAGGGAAGCGTCATCAAGCTTCTGGATCTCCGGCTCCAACTGGTTGATCGCCGCCACCAGCGGTTGAATGGACTTGAGCACCCGTTCGTTTTTGGAGCCAAAAACCTTTTTCAAAACAGAAGCAAGCATATTTCCACTCCAGAAGGTCAACGCCGAAAGCATGCGACACGGCACACCCCGGCGCGATCAGCATTGTTTTGTCCCCGTGCCGCAGGGCCGCGGATGCGGTGCGCGGAACGGTTGCTCTTTTATCTTTCCCAGATCAGGGCTTCTTCGTTGCAGTCCGGAAATTTCGGACACTGGATACAGTCACTCCACACCTTGTGGGGGAGTTCGTTCTTATCAATAGGCCTGAACCCGAGCCGCTCAAAAAAAACAGGCTGATAGGTCAGGGTGAAGACCCTGGTAATGCCGAAATGATCCGCCTCGGCCAGGCAGGCCTCCACAAGCTGCCGGCCAATCCCCTGGCGCTGGGCTTCTTCCGTTACGGCCAGGGAGCGGATTTCCGCCAGGTTTTCCCAGCAGACATGCAGGGCGCAGATGCCGAGCATCTGTCCGGCCGCGGAGTCGTCGCCGTCCTTGACAAAAACCTTGAAATCCCGCAGTTGGTCGTAGAGGGAACTCAAGGACCGCCCCAACAGCAAGCCCTTGTTGGCAAAATGCTGCAACAGGGCGTACATCACCTTCACATCGTCCATTCTGGCATCACGAATCATGACAACCTCGTAAAAAGGGAAACAATCCACATGTCCGTAATACTGAATCAAAGGGTGCGAGGCAACAACCGTCGCCGGTCACTTTCGTTTCCTGCTGTAATCGCGGCTTTGTGCGATTGCAACAATCATGACGACCTCTCACCTTTTCCGCCCCGCTGGCCGGCAGGAACCCGTTCGTTCTACCATACCCGGCCGCAAAGAAAAAGATTTAGGAGCCGCAGCAAGACACCCTAATGCTTTCTTGACCGTTTCCTCACGGATCCTTAGCAGTTCTGGCCAGCCGGACGACAACATTATTTTGGATATCACAACGGCTTCTCTAAAAAAATCAGGGGGTTTTCAACCGGGAAGCAGGCAACAGAGCGATATAGGCCTTGACCTTCTCTTCTTTTTCCAGCTTGGCGATGAGTTGGTTGGCATCGGCCAGCTTGTCGAATTTCCCCACGTAAATCCGGATGAAGGGATCATCTTCGTCCTCCGGCGGCAGGAAAAACGCCTCATAGCCACGGCCGCGCCATTCTGCGACATCCTGTTGCGCCCGCTCCTGGTCACGGACAGCGGCGATCTGCAGGGCAAAGAAAGAAGGTTCGGCCTCGGCCCATTCCGTTTCGGAAGCAGGAGCGGATTCCGCCGGCATCTCGATTGCCGGCTCCATGTTTTCCTTTTGCCCGGAAGAGGCGCCGGAATCGACAGGATCCTGTTTTCCCGGCGTGAGCGCCCCGGCAAGCTTTGCCAGCGGGGATTTCGCCGCCTCGCCCGGGGCGGGTTGAAGGATGGTCTGTCCGGCCCAAATGCCGATAATGAACATCCAGAAAAAAATGCAGCCGGTGACCAGGGTCAGGCTGAATATCCCCAACAACCCCAGTTCAAAACGGATAACAAACCCAAATCTGCCTTTCTGCCTTGGTGCGGTCATACCCAGATTATCCGTTGCCAGGCAACGCCTCCTCATGCTGATCTTTTTTACAGGACATTTCCAAAGCCCTACATGGATTCCGGCGCGCTCACCCCAATGAGACCAAGGCCATTGCGCAGAACGATGCGCAAGCCCATGGCCAGCCAGAGACGGGCCCGGCTCAATTCCTCATCCTCGGAAACAATCCGGTGCTTATTGTAGTAGCTATGAAACTGCCCGGCAAGGTCCTGGAGAAAAAAAACAAGCCGGTGCGGGGCCAGATCAAGGGCCGCGCCCTGCACCAGCCCGGGAAATCCTGCCATGGCCTTAAGCAGCAGAATCTCGTCATCCAGGGTGAGTCTCCCGATCGGCGCGTCCGCCAAGTTTCCCAAAACAACCCCCTTGGCCTCGGCCTGCCTGCGGATGCTGTGCAATCGGGCATGGGCGTACTGAACATAGTAGACCGGGTTTTCCTGGCTGGTCTTGGTGGCCAGATCCAGATCAAACTCCAACTGGCTGTCCGCCTTGCGCATGAGGAAAAAGAAGCGGGCCACATCCGCGCCGACCTCGTCGAGCAGCTCGTCCACCGTGACGAAGTTGGCCTTGCGGGTGGACATCTTCACCTGCTGCCCGTCGCGCAGCAGGGTGACGAACTGGTGCAGGACCACGGTCACCTTGTTCGGGTCATAGCCCAGGGCCTTGACCCCGGCCAGCACATCCGGCACCGTGGCGATATGGTCTGAGCCGAAGATGTCGACCATCCAGTCGAAGCCGCGCTTGAACTTCTCCCGGTGATAGGCCATGTCCGGCAGCCGGTAGGTGGGCTCGCCGGTGGACTTGATGATCACCCGGTCCTGGGGCAGGCCGAACTCGGTGCCCTTGAACCACACCGCCCCGTCCTGATCGTAGGCCAGCCCTTTTTCCCGCAGGGAGGCGACCACATCGTCAACCAGGCCGTTTTCATAGAGGGAATGCTCGTTGTAGTAGTTGTCAAAAACAATGCCCATCCGGCGCAGGGTATTGTTGATGTCGTCGAAGATGACCCGCTCGGCCTTGGTCTTGAAGGGCATGACCTCGGGCTCATCCTTGAGGGAATCGCCGTGCTCTTCGATGAGCGCCTGGGCAATATCCCGGATGTACTGGCCCTGATAGCCGTCTTCCGGAAAGGTGAAGGGCAGCCCCAGCGCTTCCAGATACCGGGCCCGGGTGGATTCGCCCAGCACCCGCATCTGCCGGCCGGCGTCGTTGTAGTAATATTCCCTGGTGACCTGATGGCCGGTGGCGGAAAGCAGGCCGGCGATGGCGTCGCCCAGAACCGCCTGCCGCCCGTGCCCGACGCTCAAAGGCCCGGTGGGGTTGGCGCTGACGAATTCCACCAGCACCTTCTTGTCCTTTCCTACGGTGCCGCGGCCGAAGGTCGCCTCGTTGGCGCAGACCTCGGGCAGCACCGACTGCCAGACCGTCTTGTTGAGGTAGCAGTTGACAAAGCCCGGCCCGGCGATCTCCACCCGCTCCAGCAGATCGGTGTGGGGGGCAAGCATCTCCAGCAACTGGGCGGCAACGGCCCGGGGATTCTTTTTGTCTTTTCCCGCCACCACCATGGCCAGGTTGGTGGCGAGATCGCCCTGACCCGCATGCTTGGGCTCATCCAGGGAATACCCGCCCGCCGCGGCGGCGGACCAGAATCCGGCCTCAACCCCCTGGTCAAAGCAGTGGTCTATCAATGTTTTCAGGCGTGTCTTGATCATCTCGGTAATCCGAAAAAATTTTTCTTTCAGTAAACAGGCGGTGTTGCCGGTGCTTCGCTGTCATAATACACCTGCCGGTTGCAGGAACCGAAAAGGCAGAGAATCTCATAGTTGATGGTCTCGGACCAGCGGGCGATCTCCTCGGCCCGGATCTCCCCTGCGCCCTGACACCCAAGCAATACCGCCGCATCCCCTGCCTTGACTCCGGGGATATCCGTCACGTCGGCCATGCAGGCATTCATGCAGATCATGCCCCGGATCGGAGCCCGGTGCCCGGCCAGCAACACCTCGGCCTTGCCCGTCATGCGCCGCAGATAGCCGTCCGCGTACCCCACCGGCAGAACCGCCAGCTTGGTGGGACGCTCGGTCACATACCTGTGCCCGTAGCTGACCCCCTGCCCCGCCGGAACCTCCTTGACCTGCAGCACCGTGGTGGTAAAACGCATGCCCGGCCGCAGATCGAGGGCTGAAGTCTGTTGCAGCCAATCCGCCGGATAACAGCCATAGAGGGAAATACCCGGCCGCACCATGTCACAGTGCATTTCTGGGTAGCGCATCAGGGTGGCGGAATTGGCAATATGGCTGATCCGCCCGTCACCGGCACCCTGAATCCCGGCCAGCAATTCCTGAAATAATCTATACTGATCTGTCGTCGTGGCGTCGCCTTCCGCATCGGCCTTGGGAAAATGGCTTGCGATCCCGGCAAGGTAGAGATTGGGAAACCGGCGCAAGGCAGCGAGGAAGGGCTCAAGTTCGCGGGGGAGAATACCAAGCCGCCCCATACCGACATCGACCTTGATCTGCACCCCTTTCCGGCAGCCGCCCTTTGCCGCGCAGGCGGCAAGCGCTTCCATGGCTTCCAGGGTGTAGACCACCGGGGTGAGGTCGTAGGCCACCGCCTCCTCCGCCCCCTGGTCAACCCCGAGCATAACCACGATCTCTCCGGTTATCCCGGCCTGCCGCAGACACACCCCCTCTTCTACCTCGGCCACACCGAAAGCAGTGGCCCCCGCCTCGGCAAAGGACTGGGCCGCCGGAATAAGGCCATGCCCATAGGCATCGGCCTTGACCACAGCCAAAATGCCCAGCGACGGGCCGACCAGTTTTCGCACCTGCCGGAAATTATGGCGCAGGGCGGCACGATCAACCTCCACTCTATTCCAGGAAGGTGTCCCCATACCAAGCAACCCGTTCTTTCAGCGAAGAATCTTCCGCGCGTTCCATTCCTGCCAGATGAGCCTGCTCGAGAAGAGGAGAGCCCAACCCACAGCAACATATATAACACTGAGTACCAGGGAAGGCACGGCGGAATTACGCAACAGCCGCCCGCCAAGCATCATGCAGACAACCAGCCCCCACATCCACCAGGAGTAGACGCCGCCAAGACACATCCCATCCGGGCGGGCGATAATCCGGGCGATATTTTTCCGGGCCGCCTGCTCAATAACAAAACGCGCTTTCAAAGTGCCAAGCCCCAGGGCCAGAGCCCAAAAAACCCCAGACAGGGGGACCTGCAGAAGGTACCCTCGCACCATCAGGTAGAGGCCAATAAAACTCCACATCAGGGCAGCAACCAAGAGATTGGTGCGGGCACTCGCCCCCGGCTTCAAACGGAGCAACCAACTCATTGTTCTTCCCCTCCAAGCCCGCCAGACCAGAAGCAACCCATCCCACGCAGCAAATAAATAGGCCTATTCCCATGTTTGGGAATAGGCCTACACACTTCACAAAATGTTCTGCACACCGTTGCCCCATGCATAACAAGGGGGCGGCATAAGGAGCCGTAACGAAGTGGCTCAAAAAAGCAACTATTCGTAA
>JAHJRQ010000023.1 GCA_018830485.1 Pseudomonadota bacterium
ACCCTCTCGGCAGGCGCCAGCGACGGCATAGGTGCGAACATAACCTCGCCATTCATCCGGCACCCCAACGATATCGTGCTCCCGGCCTCCAAGGAATATCAGAACTACACGACCTACAGTGTACAGGCGCCCATCGGGCGCGCCACGGTGCCGGCATCCGCCAGCAGCGTGGTGACCCCCGGCGCCGATGTGGTTACCTGTCTCTCCTGTCATATGGCCCATGCCAGCCCGTATCCGGACATGCTGCGCTGGGATTACAGCCAGATGAATGCGCACCAGAGCGGCGATGTCAATACGGGTTGCTTTACCTGCCACACCGCCAAGGACAACTGATACTCGCACCTCCAGTGAGATGAATGGAATTAAAAATCTGATGCCCCCCGAGCTTCAGCCAGCATTCAAGACGGGCGGGCAACATGGTGATTCATGCAGGCGTCTTGAGAAAATTGTGTTGAATATGTTTTCCGTCATACCGGAGAAAGCCGGTACCCGGCAATTTCGGGAGGTTCTAAAAAAACCGGACACCGGTTTTCACCGGTGTGACGAATTGTGCATGATTCCCCTATAGTTTCTTCCGGTCATGCTGAGCCCGTCGAAGCATAACAAAGCATGTTGCAAGAGCCTCGAATGTGTTTTCCGTTTTGCCGGCACAAGCCGGTATCCGGTAATTTCGTGAGGCTCTCATACAAACCTGCTGAAATTTTGAGGCAATCAGAAAAAAAAGTTCGGGGAGGAAAAAATTTGAAACGCTTTTTCGGTACAACACAGAGCGGCGACAGGCCATCGAGTCATGCCGGTTTGTTCCAAGGCATCCTCACGGCATTTTTTCTTTTGCTTGGGCTTGGAGTTCTTTTTCCGCCCTCCGGCGCCAGGGCCGCGCAGGCGGAAATAGTCGTTGTTGCGCCGCTAGATGGCGCCTGGGTGACCGGGAAAGAGCTTTTTCTTGCCGGCTTTGTCAACGGAGCCGAGGTCAAGGGGGTTTCCGTCGAAGGGGTGAGCCACAAGGGTTCCGGAAGCGTTCTTCCGGTGGAAGGGGGCGCTTTCGGGACGATGATTTCTCTCCGGGAAGGTGAAAATGTCATCACTTTGACCGCCGACAAACTGCAGAAGAAGCTGAAGGTGTATTACGGCCCGCCTCAGAAGGATAAGACTGGCCCCAAGGGGTACAAACGGTTTTATATGCATAGTAATCCCGTGGCTCTGGACTGCAAAGAATGCCATAGGCTGCGACGTGGGCAGTATGATTTTAAAAAGATTGTGCCGACCAGGGCCAATTGTACCACCGGGAAATGCCATGCCGATATGGGCAAGGCCGCCCATGTGCATGGGCCTGTGGGCGCCGGGGTCTGCATCTCATGCCATAACCCGCACGGGTCCTTTAACCCCATGGCCATGGGGCGGACCGGGCAGGATCTTTGTCTGGTCTGTCATCAGACGAAGCAGCAGGAATTCAATGACACCGTAGTGCATCAACCTGTAAAAGAAGGGTGTGTCGACTGTCATAACCCCCACGAATCCCCGATGCGCTTTCAGTTGCGCGGCAACGGCTCAAGCGTCAGCAGCCTGTGCTTCAACTGTCATGCGGCGGCGGTCTTTACCAAATCCCACCGCCATGGGCCAGTCGGCGCGGGGGATTGTATCGCCTGTCACCGGCCCCATGCCGGCAAGCACAAAAACCTGCTGATTGCTTCTCCTGAAAAGGCGGAGCTTTGTTTTCAGTGCCATCAGGAACGGAAAAATGAATTCAGCATGAAGAACGTCCATAAACCGGTGAATGAAAACTGCAACAAGTGTCATGATCCGCACAGCTCCGATTCCCGATTCCAATTGCACAAAAAAAGCAGCGCGCTTTGCGCTGAATGCCATGAGAAGTTGAGTCCTGCCGTATACAGCGACATTAAAACCGCCACCTTTAAACACGCCCCCGTTGATCAGGGCAAGTGTACGGAATGCCACCGGGCTCATTCTTCCAACGAGAAAGCTCTGCTGAAAGACAACACGACAAAGATGTGTTTTTCCTGCCATGATGAGCTGGGCGATACTGTCATAGGCAGCAAATCGAAGCATGGCCCGGTTCAGACCGGTGATTGCATGGCCTGCCATAAGGTGCATGGCTCCAAATTCAGCCGCATGCTTGTGCGGTATTATCCCGAAGAGTTTTACAAGGAATACAGCCCGGAGAATTATGATCTGTGCTTCGGCTGCCATAACAAGGAAATCGCCAAGAATAAATTCACCAGCACCCTGACCAATTTCCGGGATGGCGAATACAATCTGCACTTTTATCATGTCAACATGAAGAAGGGCCGAAACTGTGTTGCTTGCCACGATGCGCATGCCAGCAGCCAGGCAAAGCATATCCGCAAGGAGGTTCCTTTCGGGTCGTGGTCGTACCCCATTACCATGACCAAAACCGAAACCGGCGGAACGTGCGTGGTGGGATGCCATGCGCCGAAGACCTATGACCGGAAAAATCCGAAAATCAAACCGAGCAGGTAGATGAATTCCTCCGGCGGTCATGGGCCTTTGGGGTCGGAAATGATGGGTGAGGTTTTTACAAAAGGCCCAGGCGCCGCATGTGTCGTCATTCCCGCGCAGGCGGGAATCCAGTTATTTTGGGAGGAGCCATCGAACATGGGTCCCCGTTTTCACGGGGATGACGGCCTTTGCAAGGACCTCGGGTGAGACAATGGCGACAGGCCGATATGGTCTGCCCTGCCAGGGATGAGCAGGGGAAATGACTTGCTGGATATTACGGGTTGGCTGTTTTCGGCGGATGGTTCTTGCTGTCCTTGCCGTGCTCTTGACCTCATCAGGAAATGCGTTGGCCGGGCAGGCCCTGACTTCCAGTTGGCTGCATGAAAACACAAAAGACGATCCCGAGTCCGATGAGTACAGGGTGACGTATACGGTTGATCTCAAACAGGAGATTACCGAGGCCATGTCATTGCAGGAAGCGTTTCGCTATAATCGGAACTGGGGGGAACAGGAAGACACGGAGGGATTTGATCCGAGTCTGCGTTTTGCCATCCAGAACGATATTTTCCTCTTTGACCTGTTCGGCTCGGTCAGCGAACAGCGGAGTTCCATTGCCACGAATCGGAGCCGTCGGAGTTGGGAATCTACCTGGGCCAGTAACTGGCAGGATCGTTTCTGGCCGAAATTGCGGGCTTCCTACGGCAGGGATTTCAGTAGCGACAGCGAAACTCCCCATCTTCAGGATACCGATGACAGCCGCGAGTCCGTTGGGGTGGACTGGGATTTCGAACTGTTCAAAACCCATTATAATTTCAATCGCACCCAGCAGAATGACAATGTGACTTTTGGAGAAACCACCGCCACCAATCACTTTGCCAGACTGGACAGTTCCGGCCGTTTTTTCGACAATCGGCTCAGCCTTGGGTTTTCCCAGCAGTTTTCCACAAGCCAGACCGACTCTTCCACTGCGGTCGGGGCCGGCGGTTTTGCCCTTATAAAACAGGGTATCGCTCAGGTTCTAGTGGGCAAGGATGATACCCCGCTCATCAGCGATTCCGGCGAAATGAGCACCAACGCCCTGATGTCCGACAGTGATGTTGAAGTCGTGAGCGGAGTATACACGGATGGCTTTGATAATCCGCCGCTGAACATTGCCTTCCGTGTCGACCTGCGGGAGGTCAACCGAATTTTCCTGTACACGGAAAAAAATATCGGCCTGGTGACGGCCAGCTCCTTCACCATGGATCTCTACGGGAGCATGAACGGCACGGATTATCAGCGGATCCAGCAAAATGTTTCATTTATTTATGACTCTGTAAAAAAACGTTTCGATATAGCCATGGGCAGTGTCAGCTTCCGGTGGCTCAAGCTGGTTGTTACCGGCAGCCCTGTCCAGCGGGTGGATTTTACGGAAATAGAGACATATAGCCAGGTCGCTTCTTCCGAGGATTTTGTCTCTCGAAAGGACAAAACAGTAAGCAATATCAGTGACCTGAATGTGGGATACAAACTTTCCCAGGCCTTGGGCATGACCTATAATCTTTCCCTTGAAAATGGAAATTATGCCTCGGAAATTGATTATAGCCGGCAGAATCAGATCGGCGAAATGCGTTGGGCTCCGTGGGAATATTTTTCCTCTGCTTTTGGGGTCAGCGAGAACATGGAAAAGATCGAAGGTCTGCCGGAGACCCTCAACAGAGCCTATACGCTGCGGGTGAATTCTCTTCCCGTGCCCAGCGTTGATCTTAACCTCGGGTTGTCCAAAACCGAGCGGTATGAAGAAAAGAAACTGCTATCCACCTCCTATGTGACGGGACTCTATACCTCTGCCGCGCTCTATCCCGATCTTGATGCCAACCTCGATCTTACCACCGGGCGAACGGTATATGAGAGCATTTCCACGCTGACTACAATTTTTGGGCCACTCCAGGGGAATACAGGAACAACGACCACGGATTATGGTTCGCGTCTGACCCTGACCGCCAGGCTTGTTCCGCGCCTGACCGCGGATTTGATCAACGACTACCAGAAAATCCAAGGCGCTGTCGGCACGGAAGTGCTGGACAACAAACTTACCCTGAATTGGCGGGTGTCGGATATTCTTTCAGTTTTGGCAGCGGTTGGTAAAAAATGGGAAAATTGGCAAAGCGCCGGGGAGGACGGGTTGTTTCAAACCACGGTGGCGCCGACGGAAAATACCCAATTTTCTTTCAGTTATTATGTTGTCAATGACGACAACGATCTCAGCAGATACGCCCTGAACGGAAGTTGGGCCATTGGCCCCCATTTGACTCTCCAGGGGAATGTCTTTTATGTTGAGCGTGAGCAGGAGAGCTTTGTTTTCGGGGCGCAAGGGGCCGATACGGACTGGCAGATCAGAACTCAACTGATCGCCAGATTTTGATCCGACGAATGAGAGTTGAGTGTCGAGGAGAGAAGATCAGTGCGAATCAAGATGCGGTTGTCATCGATACTGCTGGAACGGTCCGAATCGTTTTTCCTGTTTGGGAAAAAGACCTTCTGCACCGTGCTGTTGATCGGCGTTTCTCTGGGGCTGGCAGGCTGTGGCTTGCCGTTTATGGGGAAATCAAAGGCCTTTGTCCGCGAGAACGTGGATTTCGGCTTTGTGCAAAAAATTGCGGTGTTGCCTGTTGAAAACAACAGCAAGGACGAATTTGCTCCGGAATTGGTGAGGGATATCACGATTACCCGGATTCTTGCCATGAAACTTTTTGATGTGACGGACAAAGGGCTTGTGGACAGTTTTCTGCGGGAAGAGGCCATCGACCCGGGTAAGCCGCTTGATGCCGGGGCAATCAAACGGCTGGGACAGAAACTCAATGTGCAGAGCCTGCTGCTCACGACCCTGGACCTTGCGGCGGAAAGTCGTAAAGGGACGATGAGTTATCCTGAAGTGTCCGTTACCTTGCGGCTTCTGGAGGTGGAAACAGGCCTGGTTATCTGGCAGGCCGGCGGCCATCAAAGTGGCGATTCGGTCTGGCGTCGGCTTTTCGGTCTTGCCGGACGAGATAAATATCAGGTGACGGTGTCGTTGTTGGAAGACATTCTGCATACTATCCCCCGATAAATTTTTCATGTTTGCGCTGAGCCGGAGGAAAAACAGGCGGAAAGAAGGCGCAGGGATCAGCCTGCTGCTGTTCGTGCTGCTGTTCGTGGTTGAACAGGCGTTTGCCGTACAAGTGGCGGTGATGCCCGTTGAGGATCTCAGCCAGGGGGATAATGGCTTGAACCCTTCCATGACGAGCAGGCTGCGCGAGGTGCTCATTCGGAAAGGACATGCCGTCGTTGAAGAGAAGCGGATTATCGATTTCATGGCAAAAAACCGTATCCGCAGGGTGGGTAGCCTTGATTCCAATAATATTTTGCGGCTTCGGCAGGAACTCGGCATAGAGTATCTCCTGCTCGGTTCGGTGAATCAGTTGCGGGACAAAGAGCCCGCGGCTTTGGCTATTTCCCTGCAGATAATTCGGGCAAACGATGCAAAGATGATATGGGCCGGAAGTGTCCATCTTTGCCGGGCGGATGTGCGTAAATTTCTCGGCCTCGCCGAGCCGCGGAACCTGCCGGAGATAGAGGACATCGTGGTTGCGCGGGCAATGGAAATCATGCCGCACGACTTGCCGGCAAGTCCGGAGGCTTCCAAGGGAAATTTCACCGAGGAGATTCATCTCAGTCATGAGGTGGTAAAGCCGGGAGAAACCCTGCGGTGCCGGATCCGTTTCGGCGAGAGTAATGTGAAGCCGGCTGAGGCAGCCGTTTCCGTAGTGGTCGGCGGCAAGGTTATCGAGGCTGTCTATTTGCCCCAGGAAAAATATTTTGAGGCTGTTTGGCAGGCAACAGGAAAAGATGGCCGCTATCCCGTATCCGTCAGCATCAACAGAGGGCAACAGAGCAGGAAAAATGTTTTTGCCGGAAGCTTTATGATTGACGGCCGGCCACCCGACATTGTTCTGGCGCTGCGCGGGCAGGAGCTGGATGGAGAGGTTGTTTTGCGGCGGCAATTGACGATCAGCGCCGTGCTGAAAGAACCCGAACCCCTCGCCTCCTGGACTATCGCCATCCTCGATGGTTCCGAGCAGGTAGTCAAGACGGAAAGCGGGCGCGGCAATCTTCCGGGGCGGTTTTCCTGGTGGGGGCAACGCCAGGATGGAATGCTGGCGGAAGATGGCCTGTACAGCGTCCGGGTGGAGGTGGCGGATCGGGCCGGAAACAACGGTGTGGCTTCGGAAAAATTCCGGGTTGTGCGAAAACGCCCGGAACTGACCATTGTGACGGAAAAAAAAGAAGGGGAGATACAGGTTGACCTGGGCTATGATGCCAAGGTTCCGTTGGCTTTCTGGCGGGTTGAGTTGAGAAGCGGTTCCGGTGAAATTCTCCTGGAGAAAAACGGAGAAAAATTACCGGTTCGGTTCTCGGTGCCGTTCGGCAACGAGAGCGAGAAGATTTCCTGCCGTATTTATGGACAGGATGTCCTTGGAAACAAGATGCGGCAGATTATTGAAAATATCATTGCTCTGAGACCCGGGAGGGAGAGGGACGGCGATCAGGACAGCGAAAAAGGCGCGGAGGAAAGTGGCTGGTCGGTGGATTTTTAGGGACTTGGAAGCTGTAAAGGTACCTTTTATTTTTTGTCGTCATTCCCGCCTACGCGGGAATGACGTACCTGTTACTTTGTAAACGGTATATCTGAAATTGCAGAGTCCCTAAGCAAAAAAGCACCGTGGGATGGTGGGTGATGTGCCGCGGAAAAAAGAGGCAAATGAAGAACTGCAAAAAGGTTCGTTGTTTCATATCAGGGGTGATTGTTTTCCTGTGGGGAATGTCCGCCTTGGCCGGATGCGGCGGGAAAAAACCCTATGTTCAGGAGTTTTCCCAAAAAACAGCCCAGGAAACCCAGGGCATTGCTGTGTTGCCTTTTGCCGACAGAAGCGGCTATGATCAAGGAGGGAAGATCGTTTACCGCCTTGTGCTGGTCGAGCTGGTGAAGCTGTGCAACTGGCGGGTGGCGCTGGAAGGTGATGTCGTTAAACTGTATAGGCAGATGCGGCTCAAACCGTGGGAAGTCCCGGATGTTGAACAATTGCGGATTATTGCCGTGCGCCTCGGGGTTGATACCCTGATTGTGGGAGAAGTGCTTGAGATGGACGAAAAAGTCACCTCCAGCGGAGTGAGCCCGGCATTAAGCATCCAGGTGCGGGTCTATGACGGGAAGAGCGGGCTTCTTCAGTGGTCCAGTCTATATCGCCGGGAGGGCGGAGATTATCAGAAGATGATGCATTTCGGCATGGTCAACACGGTAAGCGAGCTCGGGACAAAAATGGTGCAGGAGATTTTGGGAGTATGGAAAGAAAAGGGGCTGTTGTCATGCGTCGAGTCATAATGGTTGTCTGCGTTTTCTTGATGTCGTATGCGGGACTTGCGCAAGAACGGGCCATGGCCGGCTGGTTTTGGCAAGAAACGAATCTGGCGACGGTTAACGGCACGGAGTATTCCGCGCAAGATTTCAAAAACTGGTGGTGGAACTGGCGGGAAGAAGCGACGCCGCTGCCGGAAACCCCCGACGTGTTTGTCGAGTGGCAGCTACTGGTTCAGGAAGCGACCAAGATGCAGCTTTTTTTGGAGCCGAGCTATAGAAGCAAGGTGGGCACCTTTTTAAAAGTTCGCTCTCTCATGTTGCTGCAGGATGAAGAGATAAACGACAAAATTTCGATACATGACGAGGATGTCCGTAAATTGTATCGCGAAGAATATATCCCCAAATTACGAGCCCGGGTTATTTACTATATTGCGGGGAGCCCGACGGAAGAGAGAATAACCGCCTTGCGCAATGGTATACTGTCCATTGAAGAGTTTATTGCCTTTAAGCCCGAGGAGGGAGGGCCAACCTATCACGAAGAAAAAATATTTCGTATTCCCCAGTTGCAGGGGGAATGGCGGACGCTTCTCGAGGACGCCAAGGTTGGGGAAATAACGCAACCGGTTACGATGGACAAGGGGATTGTTGTCTTGAAGGTCGAAGAACGGCAGGACGACGACCCGCAGGATCTGGAGCAGCTCAAGGGGATCATACTCAAAAAATTGCAAACCCGGAAAGCCGACGAACTGACCGCCCGCCTGGTTGATAGTTTGGGTAAAAAATATAACGTGCAGGTGGATGAGGAAGTTTTGGCGCAAATCGATCTTTCGCCCCCGCCCGAGGAGTTGGCTGACAAGCTGGTGATCAGCTCAAAACAAGGGGATGTCACCGCGGCGAATTTATGGGCGAGTTTGCAGAGTGAAAAAAGCTTCAGGGAAAAAAATAAATTCCCGGCCGAGGAACTCGACGTTCTCAAGAAGAGGGTCTTGGCCAGCATGATCGCGCAGACCGTTGTCTCCTGGGAGGCCGCGGACCGGCATTACGAGGAAAAGGAGCCATTCAAGTGGGTGTATCGATTTTACTGTGACCACCGGCTGAACAAGGAGATTGAAAAACGTCTCGTCGAGCCGAAGGTTAAGGTTGACGAGTCGGAGATCGAGCAATTTTATCGGGAAAACCCCGAACGGTTCTCGCATCCGGAAATGGTGGATTTTGTTGTGCTGGAGGGTGAGGCGCAAACGATAAGCGCAATGTGGCAGAAGATTTCCACCGGGCATGATTTTTTTGAAGTCGCGGCAGAGCATATCCCGGGCGGGCCTTCTCCTCAGCAGATGCCGGTAAGCCAGCTTGGCCCGGAACTGAAGGAAATTGTTTCCTCCCTGCGCCCTGGCGAGGTAAGTCTTCCCTTTGCATTTAAAAATGGTAGCGCCCTGGTGCGGCTGGTACAATATAAAGAAAAAGTCTCTGTGCCTTTTGTTCAGGTCAAGGAGCAGATCCGCCAGGAATTGAGCCGCCTGAAATATCAACAGACTCGTGAAGAGTTGCTGCGCAGGTTGAAGGAAGGATCGGAGATCAGCATCAACCCCAAGGTGTGGAAAAAGCTGCGAAAGGAGCTGGCAAATGCCGATGTCGCTGTTAAAAACAAGTAGATTGGTCGTTGTTGTCACGGGCCTGCTGCTGCTGTTTTCCGGCGGACAGGAAGCTTTTGCCCAACAACTCAGAAAAACGTGCGTGGATTGTCATGCCGACATGGTGGCAAAATTCCAGCAAGGGGTTGTCCATGCCCCTGTCAGGGAGAAAAAATGCGATACCTGTCATCTGCCCCATGGCATAATCGGCGGCACATTTTTACGGCAGGAAAAACCGGATCTCTGCCTCCGTTGCCATCAAGCCGTGGCGCCGGATCCGGGTGCGGTTTCCAGTCACGAGCCGGTGAAAAAGGGCAATTGTTCCGCCTGTCACGCAAGCCATAACTCCCCCCATCCCCGCCTGTTGCTGAAGGAGCAGAAAGAGCTGTGCTACGGATGCCATGATCGCACCCTTTTTGAGAAAAAAAACGTCCATGCCCCTCTCAGCCAGGGGTGTGCTGCCTGCCACACCCCCCATAAGAGCAAGCAGCCCCGCCTGCTGGTGCAGGAGGCGGACAGCCTCTGTCTCAAGTGCCACGAGGGCGGCAAGGAATCCATGCGCAAAGCGCACCAGGGGTATCTTCTGAAAGGGAACTGTTTGAGCTGCCATAGCCCCCATGCCAGCGACAGCAAGGGCTTGTTGAAATCAGTAGTGCATCAGCCGATGGTTGCCGGTCAATGTAAACGCTGCCATGACGGAACCGGGACGGATTTTGTCAAGCCCGCGCAAAAGGCGGATGCGCTCTGTGTGCAATGCCATAAAAAGGACCAGGCCATGCTCGCCGGGCAGCATCAGCCGGTGAAGGAAGGCAAGTGCACGCAATGCCATAGTGTCCATGCCAGCGGCGAACCGGCGCTGTTGGTTCTGCCCGCGGCAGCCTTGTGCCTGAAATGCCATACGCAGGGCAAAAAAACTGCGATGCAGAGTGTGCATGCTCCGGTGAAAAAAGGCGATTGCCTGGCCTGTCACCTCGGGCACGGTCAGAGTAAAAATTCCGGCCTGAGGACAAAGCCGGCCGAGTTGTGCGCACAGTGTCATCCACGGCAACATTACGGGGCTGGGCAACGCGGTCATTCTCCCGCTGCGAAGAATGAATGCGCGACCTGTCACACCCCCCATGAGTCGAAAGAAAAGAGGTTGCTTCTCAAGCGCGACGGCGAGATCTGTGTCGGATGTCATCAGCAGGTCGATGAACAGCTTGCCCGGTTCAGTCTGCACCGGCCTTTTGCCGCCGGGGAGTGCAGCCGGTGTCATAACCCTCACCAGGGCAGCGAGAAAGCCTTTCTTGTCAAACCCGCAACCCGCGGGGAGCTGTGCCTGACCTGCCATGCAACACTGGTTAAAAAAACAGAGGACGGGAAGGGGCATCCGCCGTTCAAGGAAGGCTCCTGTCTCGGTTGTCATGGCGCTCATTCCACGGAACATGAATTTGTGCAGATCAAAAAACCGGGTGAGCTTTGTCTCCAGTGCCATGCCGCAACAAAGAAAGAGATGGCAGAGAAAAAGAACATCCACGAGCCGTTCCAAGCCCAGCAGTGCGGAAGTTGTCATCTGGCGCATGGGTCCAGCCAGGGGAAACATCTGGCAAAGAAGAAGCCGGACGTCTGCCTGACATGTCATCCGGAGATAGCCATTCATTGGCAGACCGGGGTTGTTCATTCTCCGGCCGGCAAGGATTGCGGCCTGTGTCACGAAGCCCACGGCGGCAACCAGACTGTTTTATTGAAAACAGCGCCGGAGAAATTGTGCGCTACCTGTCATGCGGGAGACAATCCCAAGTACGCCAAGGCGCACTCGGGTATGACCCCTTCCGGGAAATCATGCCTTTCCTGTCATGATCCCCATGGGGCTCCTGCAAAAGGGCTCCTGTATCCGGTGCAACACCCCCCCTTCACGCAGGGAGGTTGCAAAGCCTGTCATCCTGGGAGGAAGAATTGATGCGGCGCCTGGTTATTATTCTACTGATATTCGGCCTGTTCACCGGGCTTGCCTGCTCTGTGGCACTGGCCAATGAGGTTTGCTACAAGTGCCATGACAAGAAAAACTTCAGCGGCAAATTCACCCATGGCCCTGTGGCCCAAGGCAAGTGCGGAGACTGCCATAATCCCCATGTGGCCAAATATCCCGGGCTGTTGCAGGGAGAGGGAGCAACGCTTTGCTATTCCTGCCATAAGCGATCCAAAACCGAGTTTGCCAAAGGGGTGGTGCACCAACCTGTCCGTGATGGAAAATGTCTTGGCTGCCATGCTCCCCATGCCGCGGGGCATGATGGCTTGCTCAGGAAAAATCTGGCGGAAACATGCTTTGTCTGCCATCAGGAGATGGCAAAACCCCAGGCTGTCAGCCACAAACCCTTTGCCCAGGGGCAGTGTACTGTCTGCCATCAGCCCCATCAGGCAAAAAACGACCAGCTTCTCAAGATGGAAGCCGATGCCTTGTGCCTCTCCTGTCATCAGCAGGCGCAAGGCAGTGCCGGGCATCGCGGCTTTCCGCGCAAGCTCACCGGCTGTCTTTCCTGCCATAACCCCCACGGCAGCTCGCGCAAGGGGCTTGTCCGGCAGCATTTGCACCAGCCTTTTGCCGAAAAAAAATGCGATTCCTGTCATGGGGCTCAGCAAAATACCGGGAGCGAAGCCTGCCTGCATTGCCACGCAGGCATAAAAACCACCATGATGGCCCCGCATAATCATATGTTCGCCGGAACGGAAAACGGTTGTATTCTGTGTCACAGCCCCCATGCCGGAGACGACAAGAAAATATTGAAGACCTCGGGCAACAAGGTGTGCCAGTCCTGTCACCAAGATACTTTCTCCCGGTATGCGCAAAGCCAGCATCGGCATCCCAAAATCGATTCCTGCAGCGACTGCCACGAGGTTCACGGCTCCGATCGGCTGGCCATGCTGCGGGATGACGGCAACCAGGTCTGCTCGCGCTGCCATTTGACCCAAGGGAAGTTCAGCCATCCCGTGGGCGACAAGGTGATTGACCAGCGAACCGGGCAGATGATGACCTGTGTGACCTGTCATGATCCGATGGGCTCGCCGCATCGGTATCATCTTGTCTTGAGCGCGAAAAGAGAATTATGCACGCAATGTCATCGCAGTTATTAACCCAACGCATGGGAGAGAGTATGCTCCGGAAAAACCCACGGTGTCGTCTCGGTTGGTTGCTGTTCTTCGGGATGTTTTTTTCCGCCTCTTCTTTTGTGTGGGCGGCGGAAACGCAATCCCCCTGGAAATTTGACTTGAGTCTTCAAGGGCAGGGCAAAGGCATGGCCCTGCCGGTTGCCCTGTATGTCGATCATGAGAAAGAGCGCTATTATGTGGTGGACAGCACCGGCAACAAGCTGGTTTCCTTTGGCGCGGACGGCAAGTACCTGCAGGAGTTCACCGCCGAAGGCAACCTGAAAAAGCCTTACGACATGGTGCGTTTGGCGGATGGCTCCCTGCTGGTCGTGGAAAAGGGCCGCAACAGTCTGACCAGGGTCGATCTGAAAAACAAGAAGACGACGCATACCGTTGTAAAGCATCAGGGCCAGGAAGTGTTCGTGGATCGTCTGGAAATCGCCGGGGGCAAGGTGTACGTTCTCGATCGTTCATCCGGCCGTATTTTACAACTCGACGAGACATTGCAACCGGTAAAAAGCTATGCAATGCCCGCCGGCGCCGGTTGGCTTGCCGACTTCAAGGTGGCGGAAAAGAAGGTCTGGGTTCTGGATCAGAAGAAAAAACAGGTGTATTCGTACGACGAGAATGGACGCCCCAGCCCCGCCATACAATTGACCGGCATTGACTTCCCGGTGTCTCTGGCAATTGACCCGGCCGGTCTCTTGTATGTTCTCGACCGGCACCGGGGCGCGATTGTAGCTTTCGGCCGCAACGGCGAGGTCAAGTACCAGTTTCTGAGCAAAGGCCAGGGGCGGGACAATCTCTACTTCCCCCAGGAGATACGTTTTGATCACCTGGGGCGGCTGTGTGTGGTGGACGAGGGCAACAGCAGGATCATGGTTTTTAAACGATAGGGCCAGGATTATGCGGCATCTTGCAGCGTGGGGGACATGTTTTATCGTGTTGGCGGCTTGTCCGGCCGGATCTCCGGCCAAGGTGAGCGGCCCGTGTGTGAATTGCCATACCATGCATAACAGCCAGGGCGGCAGCCCAATGGCCTTCAGGATGAGCGGCGGGAGCAAGGTTTACAGCGGCCTGGTGAATGAAGGCTTGCTCAACACCGATTGCATCGGGTGTCATCAGGGCGCCAATGTCAGCGGCTCGGTGCCTTTCGTTTTCGACACGAGTGCGCCCAATTACGGGATTACCGGCACCGAAGCGGGCACAACCACCCTGGCCGGGGGAAATTTCCATTGGGTCGGCATGGGGGCGGAGAGAACCGGGCATAATGTTGCCGGGATTACGCCGCTGGATTCCGCCCACGGGGTAACCCCGCCGGGCGGGGTCGCCATGGGCGGGCAAATCACCTGCGGCGGAATCTTGGGCTGCCATGGCAGCCCTTCGGCCGCCACCCCCACCCAGGCGATCATGGGGGGGCACCACGGCAAAGACATGACCGCCTGGCAGGACGGCACTTCCGTGGCAAAGAGCTACCGGTTCCTCAATGGCGTCCAGGGGTTGGAGGATTCGAATTTTGAGTATCGGCCCACCCAGAATCAACACAACAAGTATTACGGGGTGGATCGCAGCTCGGAGACCAATCTGGCAGCCGGCTCCATCAGCAGTCACTGCGCCCGCTGTCATGGCGATTTTCACAACGGCAACGGCAAGATGGCGGCGGGTTCCTTTGGCGCCGGGGTCTGGCTCAGGCATCCCATTGATTTTGACATGAGCCGGGCGGTGTCATCCTCGGAATATGCAACCTACAACAATGGCGCCGGCACGGGCAACCCCTACAGCGTCATCTCTCCGGTTGCAACCGCCAGCACCACTGCCGGGGTGAACACCACCGTCTATTCTTCCAGCGATGATGCCATCGTCATGTGCCTCTCCTGCCATCGGGCCCATGGCACCCCATATGACGCAATAATGCGCTGGGATTACAAAAAATGGCCGCAGGCGGATGGCTATAACGGGTGCGCGGTATGTCATACAAGCAAAAACTAACACGCAAGGCTGCATTTGGGGCAGGAGTGTTCTGCCTCTTCCTGCCTGCCGCGGCCCTGGCCGGGGCGTATCTGCTCTCTGCCCACGGTTCCGGCACGATCGGGGTGGAACGCGCGGCGATGGCCAGCGCCGGGTACGGTCGGGGCAACTGCGGGCATTGCCATGAAATGCATGCCAGCCTCGCCGGTGATGAGCCTGCTCCCGCAGGCGGAGCGGCAAGCCCCTATGCGCTTTTTGCCGGGAGCCTTGATCCGGCGGTAAAACCGTATACAGAGGCGAGCAACTTCTGCTTTTATTGTCACAACAGCACGGGGTCGGTGCAACAGGTGACAAACCGGGATTACAGCGAAACTTTTGGGGGCGCAGGTCTGGGGACCGGCCCCCAATCCATCATGGCGGCCTTCAACCAGGCCTCCTACCATAATCTCGGCGACATCAAAACCTTTGTCAACAATTCCAGCGCATATCCTTGGTTCAGCGACTCCAGCAACCCCTGCGAAGGCTGCCATAACCCGCATCTGGCCAAGCGGAACTGGGTTTCCATCCCATCGCAATCGGCCATCTCAAAGCCTTCCAGTCATTTCAACCTTTGGGGCGAGGCCTCCCCCCAGTTGATGTCATCCTACAGCTACGAAGCGCCTTATCTCACTTGGCAGAGCACATACGTCAGCGCCTACCGGGAGCCGGACAACGGCGCCACCACGGACGGTGCCAAGACCTCGGACTATGTGGGGTTCTGCACCGATTGTCATAACAGTACCAATACCATCTGGAGCACCACCCTGAATCGCAACCTCAGGGTAATCAACTGGGCGGTCGGCGGGGAAAAGCATGGAGGCCTTGCCAGGGACAATAATTCCGCTAATTTCAGGCAACCATACCTCACCGCGGCCGGCTCCAAGAGCAATTTTGTTTTTTCCTGCCTGGACTGTCACGAGCCCCACGGCTCGTCGAACATCATGCTTCTGCGGCGGAGGGTGAACGGGGCCGCGCTTTCCGGGGCAATCAGCACCGTCAATGCCTTGGGACCGCTTTGCAGCCGTTGCCATACCGGGGGCATGGAATCGATTCATCACAACGTTGCAAATGCGCCCTATCCAAGCCCGGGTCGGTGCTCAGACTGCCATGCCGGGTCACCGTATTCCAACCCGGTCCCCTGCGGGAACTGTCATTTTCATGGCTCTAATGACAGTTGGTTGTTGACCAAGGGGAAAACACCGACATATCGAAAGACATTTTAGGCGTAGTAACGGAACAACCTGTGCTGTTTTCATTTTCCGCTCCGGCGCCCATGCAGGTTTTGGTATTGTACAGGATGTGGTTGCAACGAATTCACCGCAAAGGAAGCCATGGCATCATTCGGATCGGAAAACAAAAACGCGATTGACTCAAGGCCCTGTCGGCAGCGAGGATGCAACGGTTTCATCCTTCTGCTTCTGGCCTTGCTGCTCAGCTCCTGCGTCGGCGCCGAGGTGAAGCCACCGGCTCCGCCCCTGGAGCCGGTCCGGGCGGCTAATGCAAACGAGGCCCTGCTCTCGGTTTTTTTGCATCTTGTCAGGCCGGCTTCCGCAGGACTCTGGATGGAGGTGGATTCCGTGGCCCTGGTGGGTGAAAATACGGTTATTCCCCTGGATATGAAAGCAACGGCATTTGGAGCCGGAGAAATTATGGGCGGGCAGCGTTTTGTCGCTCGGGGGCCAGTGGCGCCCGGCCGTTACAGGGCCTTAAGGTTGACCATCAATAAAGCCGCGGTGGAGCGGCAGAGCGAGAAGCTGTTCCTCGCGGTGCCGGAACCGGTGGTGGAATTGCCCCTGCCCGGCGATTTTCGCTTGGAAGCAGGGATGAGCCGATCGCTTTTCCTGGCCTGGGATGAGGAGGCCTCCGTCCGCAATAGCGCGTTTTTCATCCCCAGTATGGCGGTACTGCCCGAACAATCTCCCCTGCTTGCCGATCTGGCCTACGTGAGCTGTCCGGACATCGATACGGTCTATCTGGTTCGAACCGATAACAACCGGGTCTGCGGTTCCCTGGCCATACGCGGCACGCCCACATACATGGCATATGACGCGGATAAAAAGCGGTTGTATGTGTTGGCCGCCAAGGATGCAACCATCTTTGTGGTGGAGGCAGCCACCAGCAGAATTATCGACCGGATTACGATCCCCATGAGCGTCAAGCCCTCCTATTTCTTGACGAATAATGGGAAATGGGGATACGTCCTTGATGAAGACGGGGATTCCCTGCTCAAAATCGATCTGCTGCAAGGCACCCTGGACAGGCGTGTGCGTCTGGGGGACAAGCCGCGTTTTATGCTCTGGATGCCCGATCGTGAGCAATTGGCTATCTCCTCGGGCCTGTCTCAGGCGGTGTACTTGCTTGATCCGGAAACCCTGGCCACCAGGAGTACTCTCTTGACGGGCAATGGGCCGGACGGCTTGCTGGTCACGGACAATTATCTCTATGTTGCGGAAAGCGCGTCCAACACCGTGGGTATCTACGATGTGCGCAGCGGGCAGATTAGTAAAAGGCTCAATGTCGGGTTCAAGCCTCGACGTCTGGTGCAGAATGACAACCGGGTATATGTCAGCAACGCTCTGGACAGTACAATCTCCCTGCTCGCCATCCGGCAGCAGACAGTGGTCCGGGATATTCGCGTGGGGGGGATGCCTTTGGAGATGGCGGTTTCCGTCAGGCATAAATGGGTGTATGTCGCGGAACAGGCCACTGGAAGGCTTGCCGTTGTCGACCAGACGGGAAGCCGGGTTGTGCAGCATGTCGAACTCGGCACAAAACCGCAGCATCTCCTCGTTGTGCAGTAAGGCCGCGATGGCTATTTCACGAATGGAAAAACGGAAACAATGAAGAACGTTTTGTATAATCGCTTGAGACCCTTCATTCTCGTACTCATGGTGGGAGTATTGTGCGCGGCCTTTTTTTGGCTGGGCATGGGGGGAGGGCTTGCCGGTGGGGCGATTGGCCCTGAACAGTGCTGCGCCTGTCACCGGGAAGTTTGCGAGGATACGGCGAGCAAGCGGTATGTGCATGCGCCGGTCCGGGAAAAACAATGCGCATTGTGCCACATTGCCTCAACCGGGGCGGATCGGATGACTGTTGCCATAAAAGAGGACAGCACGGTCCGCTGGCTGCCAGGGGGGTATCCTCGGCAGGAGATGGAATGCTGGTTCTCCATTCCGCCGGCCTTGGCAGGCAAGAAGATCATTCTCCAGGCGGATGGACAGGGCAAGAAAACCTTGCGGCAGGAAGTGCAGTTGCCGAAATTCCTGGAGGCCGAGCAGTTGACCGCGGTTACCAAGCCGCCGGAGATTACGGATCTTAGTGTGGATGAGGTAAAGCAGGGTGTTTTCTTGACCGCCCGGGTCACCTGGAAAACCGACAGGGTTACGGACTCGACGGTGTTGTATGGTGAAAGCGAGGCGACGCGCAAAAATATCGTTGATCCCTGGCTGTCCAAGGATCATGAAGTGCTGCTCACGGATTTGCAGCCGCGCAAAACGTACACTTTCTCTGTTGTTTCACGGGATATTTTCGGAAACCAAATGGTTTCGCCTGCCAAAACGTTTTCCACCCACGCTTTTTTCAGCAAGCCGAGTATCGAAAAAGCCAAAAACACGGAAAAGGTGACGGTTTCCGGAAAGTACTTCAGGGTGGACAACCGTTTTTTTGCCAGATTTGTCGCCAATCAACCGACCAGTATGCGGCTCGGGACATTTGACGGGACCATGCCTGCTTCGAGTAAAGACTCCGGCCTTCAGAGCGGCAAGCCTCCGCTGAATCATCTGCCCTTGACTGATCCCCGCTTTCTCAATACCGGGGTCTGTTTGACCTGTCATCCGCAAGCAAAGGGGGTGTTGTCGCATCCCGTGGATGTAAAACCAAAACGGGGAATGATCATTGATACCCGTGAGTATAAAATTCTTGGCGATGGCCGGCTCACCTGCATGACCTGCCATGTGCCCCATGCCTCGGACAATGAAACCCGGGTGGTAAAGAACGATAAAAAGAAATTATGCCTTGGCTGTCATAAAAATTTCGGCTGATCTACGGACAGCGGGCTGGAAACACAAAAATGAGGGGGGGGCATGACCGGTTTTAAAAGAAAGAAATTGAATATGGCGGTGAAAAAAGAGTTGCAGCGCTGGTTGCTGGTGCGAATTTTCGGGGTGGTCCTCCTGAGTTCCCTGGTTTCCGCCCTAATCCTGTATTTTTATGCCAACCAGGAACTGGGCGATTCTTTTTACGATGCCCATATAACCATCAGACGGGTCAGCGATCTGCTCTGGCCGGTGGTTGCCGCTGGCTCCCTGGTGAGTTTGTTGAGCGGCATGCTTCTGGCGGTTTTTCTGCCGCAAAAGGTAGCCGGGCCGATTTATCGGATCGAAAAGGAATTAGAGAGGCTTGGTGAGGGCGATCTGACGGTGGAAATCAGGTTGCGTCCCGCGGATCCATTTCAGGATCTGGTCGGGGGCATCAATCAAAGCGTTGCCGGCTTGCGGAGCCACATCCGGATAATTCAGGATATCTGCAATGAACTTGAAAAAGAAGGCGGGGGGCTGGACGATCTGAAAAAACTTGCCTGTTCCGAGTTGAAATTCTTTAAAACCTGAATCGGCGGAGTGGCGGTTCAGCTTGTTCCCATGTAGCGCCGCATCCGGATATTCATCAACAGGCCGAGGCCTGCCAGGTTGGTGAGCAGCGAGGACCCGCCATAACTGAAAAGGGGCATGGGCACTCCCACCACGGGCAGCAACCCCATGACCATGGCCAGGTTGATGAATGTCTGCCAGAAGATGAGCGAGACCACGCCGAAGGCAAGCAATACCCCGAATTTATCCCTGGCGGAGATGGCGATGTTCAGCCCCCAGAGGATCATGAAGAAGTAGCAGATTATCAGAAGGGAGGAGCCGAAAAATCCCCACTCCTCGGCCCAGACAGAAAAGGCGAAGTCGGTGTGCCGTTCCGGCAGGAAGTCGAGCTGGCCCTGGGTTCCCTGCATATAACCCTTGCCGAAGATCAGGCCGCTGCCCACGGCGATTTTTGACTGGATGATGTGATAGCCCGTGCCCAATGGGTCGTTTTCCGGGTTGAGAAAGGTGGCAACCCGCTGGCGCTGGTAAGGTTTCAGGAAAAATTTCCAGGCGAGGGGGATGGCTGAGAGGCCGCAACACAAAAGGGTCGCCAGGGTGGTCCAGCGGAGTTTGACAAACAGGGTCATCGAGGCAAAGACAAAGGCCAGCAAAAGGGCTGTGCCGAGATCGGGCTGTTTGGCGATGAGCAGAAAGGGCAGGGCGGTCAGCAGGGCCGGAACCGCCAGGTCGAGCAGGCCGAACCCTTTTCCCGTTTCCTTGCGGTAATAGTAGCTTGCCAGGGTAACGACCAAGATCAGCTTGGCCGGTTCCGAAGGCTGCAGCCGGAAAAAGCCCAGATCTATCCAGCGCTGGGAGCCGCCGACTGTCTTGCCTACGGCAAGCGCCACGACCAGCAGGAGGATCATGGCCCCATACAACGGATAGTTCAGGGTGAGCAGCACCCGGTAATCAATGCTGACGATGAGCAGGATGGCCGCCGCGCCGATAAGGTAGTAGGTGAGCTCCTTGATATAGAGCGGCGTCCCCATATTGGTGTACAGATGGGTTGAGCTGTAGAGGTTGGCCAGGCCGATGAGCGCGACAACGAGCACGGCCATGATGAGGACCCAATCGATATTCAGCAGCAGGCGGCGATCAAAGCGTAGCATGTTATTCTTCCTTTTCATCCACGGCCGGGGAGGGCGAGGGTCCCTCCGCCGGGTTTTCCGGCGTGCCGTTTTTAAGCTCGAAGTAGCGCTTGAACAACGCTTTGGCGACCGGGCCGGCGGCGGAACCGCCGTGCTGCCCATGCTCCACCAGGACGGTTATGGCAATCTCCGGATTTTCCGCCGGAGCGAAGGCGGAAAACCAGGCATGATCCCGGTATTTGTATGGGATGGCTTGATCGCTCATGCCGGCGACATGGGAGAGGTTTACCACCTGGGCGGTGCCGGTCTTGCCGCCGATGAGCACGTCGGGAAGAGCCACCACCTTGGCGGTGCCGCCTGCTGAGTTCACCACCCCGACCAAGGCTTCCTTGATCAGTGCGAGGGAGTGGGCGGAGCCGAGGATTTTGCCCTCGCTGACCGGGCTGAATGTTTTCAGGGTTTTCCCGTCCGGAGCCGTGATGCGGTGCACCAGTTGGGGCCGGTAGAGGGTGCCGCCGTTGACCACCGCCGCAGTCATGCGGCAGAGTTGCAAAGGGGTGGTCAGTACATACCCCTGGCCGATGGCCACAGAGAGGGTTTCCCCGTCGTGCCATTTTTCCTTGTAACGTTGCTGTTTCCAGGTCGTTGACGGAATGATCCCGCCTTTTTCATGTTCTAGGTCGATGCCGGTTTTCTTGCCCAGGCCAAGGCTGTTTGCGTATTTGGCTATTTTGTCCACCCCCAGCCGCATTCCCACCGAATAAAAATAGACATCGCAGGATTCGATCAAAGCCCGCTGGAAATCCACCGTGCCGTGACCGCCTTTTTTCCAGCAACCGTACCTCCGGTTGCCGAAATTCAGGGAGCCGCCGCAGAAGTAGGTGGCGTCCGGGGTGACGATGCCCTCGGAAATGGCCGCCAGGGCTGTGGCGATTTTGAAGACGGAACCGGGCGGATATTGTCCCTGGATGGTTTTGTCCAGCAGGGGATGCAGCGGGTCGTGGAGCATCCTGTCCCAGGCGGTTTGCGAAATACCGCCGATAAATTCCTGCAGGTGCAGCGGGGGGCTGCTGCTCATGACCAGCAGATTGCCGGTGTTCACTTCCATGACCACCACGGCTCCGGCCCTGCCGGCCATGGCTTCTTCCGCGGTACGCTGCAGCTCGATATCAAGGGTCAGGTGCAGGTCGTTGCCGGGGTAGGGATCCTGCAACTTAATCTGGCGCTGTTCAAAACCATGGACGTCAACCTCCAGATAGTTCCTGCCTTTTTCGCCCTTGAGATACTTTTCAAAGACCTTCTCAACCCCCTGTTTCCCCACCTGATCACCGCTTTGGTAAGCGGCATAGTGCTTTTCCGACAGTTCCGCCCGGCTTATTTCGCCGAGGTAGCCCACCAGGTGGGAGGCGAAATCGCCGTAGAGATAGTCGCGGGAAGGCATGACCTCGATGCGGACCCCGGGAAGCGCAAGGTGTTTGTTCTCGATGGTGACCAGGGTTTCCCAGTCGATGTCCTCTTTCAGCCTGGTGGGCATGTAGCGGGGATTTTCCGTGGCGGCCCGGATTCTGTCCAGCAGCACGGAAATGTCTTCGTTGAGGATCTTGGCGAGATCCTTTATGACCGTATCGGGGTTGGGCGCGTCTTCCCGGTTCCAGACCACATTGAAACGAGGACGGTTGGTGATGATGGGCTGGCCGGTCCGGTCGAGGATATTGCCGCGGGGCGCGGCGATTTCCTGGATGCGGATACGGTTGATCTCCGAAAGTTTTGCGTACTCATCGCCACGGTAAATCTGCAGATACCAGAGCCTGGTCAGGAGCAGGACCGCGGAAAGAATAATCAAGGCCATGGCGATATCAATCCGCTTTTTGAGCATCTTGAGTTCGGCCGGGTCAATCTTGTTTATTTTGGCAAGGGGGCGTGGTGGCATGTTTTTCGGGGGGATCCTTGCTACATCCGGTAGCGGTTTCCTGTTTTATGGCGACGGAACGGATTATTGGCGTTCTTGCTGTCAAAAACCGTGGTGAGCCAATGGAAAAAATTGAAAAACGGAATGCAGAGCACGGAGAGAATAAGCATTTGCAGAATTTCATTTCCCCAGGCCCAGTACAATCTGCTCTCCGGCGACAGAATTGAGGTGAAAATGAAGATGCTGCTGGCGGTGAAGAGATAGCTCAAGGCGACCACAGGAATCTGCTGAATCGACTCATTGATGGCCAGGTGTCTGGAAATGACCTGGAGGAGGAAGAAGAGAACGAGGTAGATCACCGGATGCAGGCCGAGGAAAATTCCGGAAAAGATATCCATGATCAAGCCGAACAGCAGGGCCAGTACCGCGCCTTTGTAGACATCGAGGTAGGTGCCGAGAAAAACGATAAATAAAAACAGAAAGTTGGGCCTGCCAAACCACTCAGGCAAGGAATTGAGCAAGGTTGTCTGCAGGATGAGAAGAATGGTCCCTGAAAGAAAAAGAAAACTTAGAACCATTGGGTCGGAGTCTGGGCTGAGATTGTTGGAAGCACCCGCCGGCGCATCGCCAGGGGGAATCGTGCCGTGTCCTGCATAAAAAATGTTTTTTCCCGGTAAGTGCGCAGCATTATTTTGCCAGCGGATCCTTTTTCATAACGATAATAAGATGTTCGAGTTGGGAAAAATCCGCAGCAGGTTGGATCTCGATTTCCTGAAACATCCCCCGGCCTGATCTCTCGACCTTTGACACGGTGCCGATCGGCACGCCCTTTGGGAAAACTCCGCCGATCCCGGAGGTGACGATTCTATCGCCCTTGGCCACTTCGCTGTTTTTGAGGACATATTCCATGTGGAAATTGGCCCCGCCCCCTTTGACGATTCCCTGAACCCTGGTTTCCTGGATCAGGCCGTCAAGGGCGCTGTTCGGGTCGGTTGCCAGCAGGATCTTGGCAAAATGGGGAGAAGTGTTCGTGACCTGTCCCACAACGCCTTCGACGGTCACGGCGGGCATGCCGGCCTGGACGCCGTCGCTGCTGCCCCGGTCAATAATGATGGTTTTGAACCACTGGGAAGGGTCAACCCCGATGATCTCGGCGGTGAGGGTGGGGGCCGGGAGAGTTTCCTTCATTTCAAGGAGCTTTGCCAGCCGGACATTGGTTGCCACGGCTTCCCGGTATTCGTTGTTGACGGCCTTGTGTTTCTGGAGCTCTTCCCGCAACCGGGCATTTTCTTCCCGGACGTTGATCAGCGCGGTGTAATTCCGCCAGCCGTTCTTCAAACTTCCCGTCATCCGGGTCATGGCATGCTGGGCCGTGCCGATGACCTCAAGGGCTAGTTTGTGGGGCGCGTTGAATTCCTGGCGGCCCACCGTGGAGACAATGAGAACAATGAACAGGGCGAGAAGAAGGCCGAAAAAAAGAAAGAGTCTGATCTGCCTGGCGCGTTTGTTTTTTTTCCTCATCACAGACTCTGTAAATAGTTATATGTCGCCATGCTACTCTTGAGAATAGGGAATAGGGGAGGAAAGCGCGCCTTGGTTTTCTTGGGTAAAAACGAGCAGGAATGGCTGCCCGCGTGTTCATGCTCAGGTGGTCATTACCTCTTTGAGGATGTCGATGTTCTCCAGGGCTTTGCCCGAGCCGAGCACCACGGAGGATAGGGGGTCTTCCGCAATGATGATGGGCAGTCCGGTTTCCTCGGAAAGCCGTTTGTCCAGATTGCGGAGCAAGGCGCCGCCGCCGGTGAGAACGATGCCCTGGTCGACGATGTCCGCGGAAAGTTCCGGCGGGGTAAGTTCGAGGGCCATCTTGACCGCCTCGATGATCGCGTCAACCTGTTCGGTGATGGCGGTGCGGATTTCCTCCGAGGTAATGGTGAGGGTTTTCGGTACGCCGGAAACAAGATCGCGGCCCTTGACCTCCATGGTGTCGTAGGGAGGCTCGGGCATGACGTCGCCGATGGTTGTTTTGATGACCTCGGCGGTGTGTTCACCGATGGCCAGGTTGTGCTTGCGCTTGATGTAGTGGAGGATGGCCTCGTCCATCTTGTCGCCCGCCACCCGCAGGGAGCTGGCATAGACGATGCCTGCCAGGGAGATCACCGCTACCTCGGTGGTGCCGCCGCCGATGTCGACCACCATGTTGGCGGTGGGCTCGGTGATGGGCAAACCTGCGCCGATGGCTGCGGCCATAGGCTCTTCGATGAGATACACCTCGCGGGCGCCCGCCGATTCAGCGGATTCCTTGACCGCCCTTTTTTCAACCTGGGTAATGCCGGAGGGAACGCTGATAATGATGCGGGGATGCACCAGGGTGCGGCGGTTGTGGACCTTATTAATGAAGTAGCGCAGCATGGCCTCGGTCACTTCAAAATCGGCGATTACGCCGTCCTTGATCGGCCTGACCGCGATGATATTTCCCGGGGTGCGGCCCAGCATCATTTTTGCCTCTTTGCCCACGGCGAGAACCTTGTTGGTGCGCGCATCCTTGCGGATGGCGACCACCGATGGTTCTCGCAGGACAATGCCCTTGCCTTTCACGAAAACCAGGGTGTTAGCAGTCCCCAGGTCAATGGCCAGATCGTTGGAGAGCCATCCGAACAGCGAGTCAAAGGGCGAGAACATAATGCGGTTACCTCTATGTTTTATTAGAATGCCTTTAATTTCCAGAGAGTTATGACTGTAGAAGAAAATCTCCCAGACTGTAACAGACTCATCTGGGCTTGGCAAGAAAAATGGCAGGGCTTTTCCTGGAGAAAACGCTTGACATGCCATGCCCCGGGGTGGTATTTGAAGCAGCGTGTCCGGCGGGTTGTCGTTGCCGGATGCTTCAAGAACATGTGGGGCTATAGCTCAGCTGGGAGAGCGCTTGAATGGCATTCAAGAGGTCAGCGGTTCGATCCCGCTTAGCTCCACCACTCTTTACAAACGCACCTTTGGGGAGGGCCTGTCCGGTTTTTCTCAACGGGTCAGCCTCTGCCAGCCTTAAGAATTGGCCTTCTTCGTGTTTGGCAGAGGTTTTTTCTTGCTTCCTCTTCGGTGTTCTTTTCTCTGCGAGAATCCATGAGTCATTCAGTTAAAACGCCCGAGCCTGCCCTGAAGCCTGTTTCCGAGGACGCTATTCTCAAGGTCTCCAAGGAGATCGTGGTGAAATTCATTGAAGTGGGCCGGCTTGCCCCGTCCAATTTTGACGAGATGTTCCGCGCCATCTACCAGTCGGTGCGGGACACGGTCCGGTCGTGACCGTGTCCGTTTCTTCCGTGGGCCTCGATCCTGCCCTGAACCGCTTTCCTGAAAACATCCGGCACATCCATCTCATGGGTATCTGCGGCACCGGGGTGGGCGCCCTGGCCGGCATGCTGAAAAGCGCCGGTTTTACCGTGACCGGCTCGGATCAGCAGGTCTATCCCCCCATGAGTGATTTTTTGGCCGGGCAGGGTATTGCTGTGCAGTCCGGCTATTCCCCGGACAATCTTGCGCCGCGCCCGGATCTGGTGGTGGTCGGCAATGTCATCCGGCGGGAAAACCCGGAAGCCCTGGCCTTGGCCCAACGCGGCATCCCCTACGTCTCCTTTCCCCAAGCCCTGAGCCATTTCTTTATCCGCGACAAGACCTCTCTGGTGGTTGCCGGAACCCATGGCAAGACCACGACCTCCTCCCTGCTGGCCAGTCTGCTCGGGGAGATCGGGGCGGAGCCGAGTTTCATGATCGGCGGTCTGGTGCAGGCCTTTGGCCGAAACTTCAATGTGGCCGAGGGGAGTTATTTTGTCGCCGAAGGCGATGAGTACGACACGGCTTTTTTCGACAAGGGGCCGAAGTTTCTCCATTATCGACCGCAGATCGCTATTCTGACCAGCATCGAGTTCGACCACGCCGATATCTATGCCGATCTTGCCGCCATCAAGGTTTCCTTTGCCAAGCTCGTGGCCAGCATGCCTGCGGACGGGTTTCTCGTGGCCTGCTGGGATGACCCGGTTGTCCGCGAGGTGTGCCAGGGAGCCAGATGTACGGTGGTGGGCTATGGGAGTTCCGAGGGCTGCGAATGGCGGGTCACGGATCTGCTGGTGCGCCCGGAATCAACCTCCTTTCGGGTCAGCAGGCGTGGTGTTGCCTTCGGCGGATACGAAAACGTGCTGCCCGGGCTTCATAATGCCTTGAACGCCCTGTCGGTGATTGCGGTTCTCGATATCCTGGGGTTTCCCCGGCAGGAGGTTGCCCAGGGGCTGCGAAAGTTTCAAGGGGTGCGGCGGCGGCAGGAGGTCCGGGGGGTGGCGCGGGGGGTGACGGTGATCGACGATTTTGCCCATCACCCCACTGCGGTCCGGGAAACCCTGGCCGCTTTGGCGGCGGCCTATACCGGGCGCCGTCTGGTGGCTGTGTTTGAGCCCCGGACAAATTCCAGTAGGCGCAAGGTCTTTCAGGAGGCCTATGCCTCTGCCTTTGATGCAGCGGCAGAGGTCCTGGTGCGCGAACCGGCACCCCTTGCGGATCTCCCGGAGGCAGAACGATTTTCCTCCCGGCATCTGGTGGACGATCTGGCCGGCCGCGGCCTGCGCGCAGGGTATTTCTCCACCACCGAAGATGTTCTCTCCTATCTTGATGGCAGCGCCCGTGAGGGTGATGTGGTGGCCATCATGTCCAATGGCGGGTTTGACAACATCCACCAGCGCCTTCTTGAGCTGCTGGGGCAAGTTCCCGCCTCCTCGATGTAAAAAGAAAAAAACGAAAAAAAAAGCGCGGGCTAGGTAGTTGTCGCCACGGTATTTGTACCTTGGCTAACAGTTTGAATTTGTGCAGATTTCCAGGTCTTTGCTCCCATTGTCCCAAAAGAAATTCCTGCGCGACACGCTGCTTTTAACCTCTTGAAAAAATGGCAAAAACGTGATTTTTTACCCCTTTTTTCGACAGGTTGCTTTTCCTGAATGCTCATTCAGTATTTGCTTGACATCAATTTTTGATAGGGCTATTTAGGTCGGAAGCCATTCGTATAATGCGCTTCAACCTAAGGAGCATACAGTCGTGGAACAGCAGGCAACTCTTGATATCCTCTATGTGGCGGCTTTTTTCTTAGGTGGCCTGGGCTTTGCGGTGGGTCCGTTCATCATTTCCTTCCTCCTGGCCCCCCGCTCCACCAGAAACACCAAGGAAAAAACAAAACAACTCATTGAGTGCGGCATGGAGCCCATCGGCGACGCCTGGATCCGTTTCGGCATCGTCTATTATCTCTATGCCTTGATGTTTGTGGCCTTTGCCGTGGACATCCTCTTTTTGTTCCCGGTGGCCCTTGTATACAACCAGACAGGACAGGACGGGCTCAATATCGGCGACCTCCGGGCCTTTGTCGAGATCCTGATCTTTGTCGGAATCCTGTCACTGATAATCATCTATGCCTGGAAAAAGGGAGTGTTCAAGTGGGAACGCAAAATATACAACCAGCGATAGTGCAGTTCGCCCAGCTTGACAAACTGCTTGCCTTGGGAAGGGCCAACTCTCTCTGGCCCATGACCTTCGGCCTTGCCTGCTGCGCCATTGAGATGATGGCCACCGGCGCCTCCCGCTTCGATCTGGCCCGGTTCGGCGCCGAGGTCTTCCGGCCCTCCCCCCGCCAGTGCGACGTGATGATCGTCGCCGGCACCATCAGCAAGAAGATGGCGCCTGCCGTGGAAACCCTCTACGACCAGATGCCGGAACCCAAATGGGTCATCGCCATGGGCAACTGCGCCATTTCCGGCGGCCCCTTTGTTTTTGACGGTCAGTACGGCATTGTCGAGGGTGCGGACAAGTTGTTCCCGGTGGATGTCTTCATCCCCGGCTGCCCGCCCCGTCCCGAAGCCTTGATCGAGGGGATTCTCGAACTGGAGGAAAAGGTGACGGGTTCCCGCAGATGGCCACGAGTGGAGGTGGGTTGATCATGAATTGCGCTGCGATCAAACAGAAACTGTCCGCCATTGGTGCTGCGGCGGTAAACGAAACGGAATACGGACGCAAAGGCTTTGCCCTGGATGTACAGGTTGCCCCGGAGCAGTTGGTCGCCGCCGTTTCGGTGCTCGATGCGGAGGGATTTTTTATTGAGGCTGTCACCGGCGTGGATTGGCTGGGTGAGCAGGCCGCTCTGCGCAAGGAAGCAGAGGCAAAAGTTGCAGCCGAGGCCAAGGCAAAAGCTGAGGCCGCCGCAGCCGCAGGGGAGGAAGCCCCCGTTGCCGAGCCGGTTGCCGAACAGGGAGAGCTTCCCGAAGACGCGCTGGAGGCGGTGTACGACTTCAACCATTATGAATCGCTCTGCCGGGTGACGATCAGGACCAGGGTGCCCCGCAGCAAGCCCGAGGTTCCCACCATTTCGCAGATCTATCCCGGCGCCGACTGGCATGAGCGGGAAACCCATGACTTCTTCGGGATCAAATTCGTCGGCCACCCCTATCTTGTGCCGCTGCTGTTGCCGGAAGATGCTGATTATCATCCTTTGCTGAAGGATTTCCGCCCATGAGCGCCTTTGCCGAAAGTGAAGCCAAAGAAACATTTGTCTTAAACCTCGGGCCCCAGCATCCTGCCACCCACGGCGTACTGCGGGTCAAGCTGACCATGGACGGCGAGTACATCGCCGAGGCGGAGCCGGTTCTGGGCTACATCCATCGCATGCACGAGAAAATGGGGGAGAACCGGACCTGGGCTCAATTCCTGCCCAACACCGGGAGGATGGATTATCTCCACGCCCTGGCCTACAACCACGGCTATGTTTCCGTGGTGGAGCGGGCCGCAGGCATTGAGGTGCCGGAGCGGGCTGAATACCTCCGGGTGATCACCGCCGAACTGAACCGGGTTTCCAGCCACCTTCTCTGGTTCGGTGCCTTTATCCTGGATCTGGGCGGGTTTTCCCCGTTGCTCTATGCCTTTGACGACAGGGAACATATCCTGGACCTGCTGGAATCCGTAACCGGCTCCCGCCTCACCTATTGCTATTTCCGCTTCGGCGGGGTGTACAACGATATCGACGACAACTTCGTTCCCGGCACCAGGGCCTTCATCAAGCGGTTGCGCGAGCGGATGCCCATGTACCACAATCTGGTCACCAAGAATATCATCCTGATGAAACGGCTCCAGGAGGTCGGCCCGATTTCTGCTGAGATGTGCCGCAAATACGGGGCCACCGGCCCGGTGTGCCGCGGTTCCGGCATCAACTTTGACGTGCGCAAGCATGAGCCGTATTCGGTGTATCCGGAATTCGACTTCGATGTGCCGGTGTACGACCAATGCGATTCCATGGCCCGGTACATGGTGCGGATGGACGAGATCGAGCAGAGTCTGCGCATTATTGAACAGGCGCTGGATAAGCTCCCGGAAGGTCCGGTCATGGCTGAGAAGGTTCCCAAGATCCTCAAGCCGGCCAAGGGCGATTATTACCATGCCGTGGAAACGGCGCGCGGTTCGTTCGGCGTGCGGGTGGTCAGCGACGGGACAAACACCCCGTACCGCTTGAAACTCCGTTCCCCAACCTTTTCCAATTTGAGCCTCTTCGGCGAGGCCAGTCAGGGCATGTTGCTGCCTGACGCCCTTGCCCTGATGGGAAGCCTGGATTTGGTTATCCCCGAGATAGACAGGTAAGGAGTGAAACTGTTCAGCAGCACCACATCTGCTTTGTCATCGGCCTGCTCATGTGCAATAGCACACTTCGCAGACCTCTTCCGCGCATCTGTGGCACTGCTGAACAGTTTCATGCCGCGGTGTTTGTTTGATTATGGTAGTTCTCAAGGAGCTTCGTTATGCATGTGGATCCTGAAATAATACGGCTGCTGGCATTCCTCATCGGAGTGATCGCCTTTGCCGCCCTGAACGCCGCCTACCTGGTCTGGCTTGAGCGCAAAGAGGCCGCGCACATCCAACGGCGGATCGGACCCAAGGAGGTCGGTCCCTTTGGGTTGCTCCAGCCTCTGGTCGACGGCATCAAGCTGATGACCAAGCAGCTCATCGTGCCGGCCGGGGTTGATCCGGTCCTGTTCAAGATCGCCCCGATCCTGGTCATGGTCCCGGCGATCATGAGCTTTGTCACCATTCCCTTCAGCGATACGTTGGTGGCGAGAAATCTTGATATCGGTCTCTTGGCCATCTTTGCCTTTGCCTCGGTGAACGTGCTCGGTCTTCTCCTGGGAGCCTGGGGGTCGCGGAACAAATACGCGGTCATCTCAGCAGCCCGTGTGGTTTCCCAGAATGTTGCCTATGAGATTCCCATGCTGATCACGGTGGTGACCCTGGTGATGATCAGCGGCACCATGAACCTTTCCAAGATTGTCGGCTTGCAGATGGGCGGCTTCTGGAACTGGAACATCCTCAACCTTTCCGCCAGCCCCCTGATGCCCATTGCTTTTCTGATCTTTTTTGTCTGCATGCTGGCCGAGACCAACCGGGCACCTTTCGACATGGCCGAGGCGGAGAGCGAGCTGGTTGCCGGCACTTTTACCGAGTACTCGGGCATGGGCTTCGGCGTCTTTTTCATGGGCGAGTATGCCAATATCGTCATCGGCGCCAGCGTGGCCACCATTCTCTTCCTGGGCGGCTGGGATTGTCCCTTCGGGTTGTTTCCGGGGGTGCACTGGTTCCTGCTTAAGATGTACTTCCTGATCTTCACCGTCATCTGGATCCGCTGGACCTATCCGCGCACAACCTTTTACGGGCTGCTCAATCTTTCCTGGAAGATTTTGATCCCGATCTCCTTTGTTAACCTGATTCTTACCAGTGCCATGTTGAAGGTGTTTTAACCATGATCGACTATCTCAGAGAGATTATCAGCGGGACCTGGAGCCTGTTTGTCGGCCTGGGGATTACCATCAGGTATTTTTTTCAGCCGGTGGTGACTGTGCAGTATCCGTACCAGACCCTGCCCATGACCCCGCGTTTCAGGGGGCATATCGAGCTGGTCAAGGATGAGGAGACCGGCGAAACCAAATGCATCGTCTGCGGCATGTGCCAGAAGGCCTGCCCCTCGAACTGCATCACGGTGAATGGCGAAAAGCGGGAAGGGGTCAAGGGCAAGGTGCTGACCGAGTATACCCTTGATTTCACCAAATGCAGCCTGTGCGGGCTCTGCGTCGAAAGCTGCACGCCCTCGGCAATCACCTTTTCCAAGGATTACAACCTCGCGGGCGTCACAAAGGAAGCGTACATCTTTGATCTCAAAAAACGTCTGGAGGCAAAGAACTGATGGTGTCCCTGTTTACGATGGAAGGCCTTTCCGGCCTCTTGTTTTTCTGCTTTATCGGGCTGACCCTGGCCGGGGCTGTTGTTGCCACCAACGCCCGCAGCCTGATCCGCAGCGTGGCCGGGCTGGCTATCTGTTTTCTCGGGGTGGCCGGGCTCTACTACTATCTCAACAGCCCCTTTGTCGCCCTGATGCAGATTCTGATCTATGTCGGCGCCGTCTGCGTCACCATTATCTTTGCCGTGATGCTGGCCGGATCGTCCGAACTCAAGCAGCTCACCCGGCGCAACGGGCTGGTCGGCCCCCTGGCTATCCTGGGCAGCGGAATTTTGGTTTTTGCCTTGGCGGGGCTGGCCCTGAAAACGGAATGGCTTGCCGCTCCCTGCCGGGTCAATCGCGGCACGGTTGAGGATCTTGGCCAGTCGTTGCTCACCACATACAGCATGAGCTTCGAGCTGATTTCCGTTGTCTTGCTGGTGGCGGTGGTCGGCTCCTTGGTTTTGGCCCGACAGGGGAGGGATAAGTAATGGAGATTCTTGTGCTCAGCAACAGCCTGCACACCTATCTGGTGATCGGCGCGCTGCTTTTCGGCATCGGCATTTACGGCCTGGTCCAGCGCCAGACCTTTATCGGCATGTTGATCTCCGCGGAGTTGATTCTGGGCGGGGCTTCCCTCAATTTCATGGCCTTTAACCGTTTTCTCGCCCCTGATCCCACGGTGGGCCAGATCTTTACCCTGTTCATCATGGCCATTGCCGCTGCCGAGTGCGCCATTGCCCTGAGCATAATCATCGCCGTCTATCGGAACTACAAATCCATCGACACCGAAGATGTCGTGGATCTGCAAGGTTAGAGAGGAAAGGATAGGGTCATGGATACAATTGTTTCCGTAAAACCGCTGCTCGCCATACTGACGGCCCTGGCCGGGGCTGTTCTCGTGATGATGTCCGGCCGCAAGCCCAATATCAGGGAGTCGTGGTCCTTTATCGCGGCGGTGACGATGTTTTCCATCATCGCCTCGATGATCACCACCGTTGCCCCTGCGCCCCTTGGCGAGGGGAAAACCATCGTCTATCAGTTGTTCCGGATACTGCCCGGCGTTTCCGTCACCCTGCGGGTAGACGCCTTTTCCATGATCTTCGCCGTGGTCGCCTCCTTTCTCTGGATGCTGGCGGTGTTCTATTCCCTTGGCTATATGCGGGGTCTGCACGAGCATGCGCAGACCCGGTTCAACGCCTGCTTCGCACTGTCCCTGTTCGGCGCCATCGGCGTGGCATTTTCCGACAATCTTTTCACCCTCTATCTCTTCTACGAGATCGTCAGCATCTGCACCTACCCGCTGGTTGCCCATCATCAGGATGAAGAGGGCTACGAAGGGGCCAAGAAGTACATCGTCTATCTGACCACCACGGCCAAGGGGTTGGTGCTGCCGGCCATGATCCTGATCTATGTGCTCACCGGCACCCTTGATTTTGCCGACAACATCCGCACCGGCATCTTCTCCGGCGGAACCGTTGACGCCCACGGCGCCCTGGTGACCATGCTCTATGTCTTCTGTCTCCTGGGTTTCGCCAAGAACGGCATCATGCCTTTCCACAACTGGCTTCCCGGCGCCATGGTGGCCCCGACCCCGGTTTCCGCCTTATTGCATGCCGTGGCCGTGGTCAAGGTCGGGGTGTTCTGCACCACCCGGGTCATGCTCTATGTCTTCGGCACCGATGTGATGCAGGGGCTGAATCTTGGCATCCCCACCGCGTATTTTGTTTCCTTCACCATCCTGGTTGCCTCGATCATCGCCCTGTCCAAGGATAACCTCAAGGCGCGGCTCGCCTATTCCACGGTGAGTCAGCTTTCCTACATCATCCTCGGCGTGGCTCTCCTTACCCCCAGCGGCATTCAGGGCGGCCTGGTGCACATCGCCAACCATGCCTTTTCCAAGATCACCCTGTTTTTCTGCGCCGGCGCCATCTATGTGGCAACCCACAAGAAATGCATCTCCGAGATGAGCGGACTGGGGCGGACCATGCCCTTCACCTTTGCCGCCTTCGGCATCGCCTCGCTCAGCATGATCGGCGCGCCGCCGGTAGCCGGCTTTGTCACCAAATGGAAACTCCTGGTCGGGACCATGGAAATGGAGACCCACTATATCGGCATCCTGCTGGTGCTGCTGGCCTCCACCCTGCTGAACGTGGCCTATTTCGCGCCGGTGACCTATCGGGCCTTCTTCGGTAAACGCCCGGAAGGCGAGGTTTACGAAGGGGTCAAGGAGGCGCCCCTGGCCATGGTGGTGCCCATCATGATTGCCGCGATCATCTCCGTGGTCATCGGCATGTACCCTGATTTTATGATGAACTTTGTCAAGGCGGTGACGGGATGATAGTGAAACTGATTGATTTTCTGCGTGACCGGCTGCAACTGGTCATCCGCCTGTCCTATGTCGGGCTGGCGCTTCTGGTGGCCTGGGACGTTGTCTTTGTCTCCAAGGAACATGCCCATACCGCGGCTGAGCGGATCCCGGGTTTCTGGGCCGCCTTCGGTTTTATCGCCTGTGTGGTGATCATCATTGTTTCCAAGTGGTACGGCCACCTGGGGATCATGACCCGTGAGGATTACTATGATAACTGATTTCTGGCTGCACCCGGCCCTGATACTCATTGTTGGCGCCTGTATCCTGCCCTTTCTGCCGAAATGGCTGAAACGGCCCTATCTGATCATTGTTCCGACCCTGGCCTTTCTGGATGTTCTCTCCATGCAGGGGCAGCACGGCACCTTCGGGGTGGTCCGTTTTCTCGACTGGGACCTCACCTTTGGCCGGGTGGATGGGTTGAGCATGGTCTTTGCCTACATCATGACCCTGATGTGCATCATCGGCACCATCTACGGGCTGCATGTGGAGGATGATTTTCAGCATGTCGCGGCCTGGCTCTATGTTGCCGGTTCATTAGGGGTCATCTTCTGCGCCGATTACCTGGTGCTCTTTCTCTTCTGGGAGCTGATGGCCTTTGCCTCGGTCTTTCTCGTCTGGTTCCGCAGGCGGCCGGAATCCCTGGCCGTGGGATACCGCTATCTGCTGGTGCATACCGCCGGCGGCCTCGCCCTGCTGGCCGGGTTGATCCTTCGCTACCAGGCCACCGGCGGCGACCTCTCCTTCGGCCCCATCGGCGTGGGCAGCCCGAGCCTTTCCACCTACCTGATCATGATCGGCTTTCTCCTGAACGCCGCAGTGCCGCCGTTCCATGCCTGGCTGCCTGACGCCTACGGGGAAGCGACCGTTACCGGCGCGGTGTTCATGTGCGCCTTCACCACGAAAACCGCGGTTTATGCCCTGGCCCGCGCCTTTGCCGGCATGGAGATCCTGGTGCCGCTGGGGGTGTGCATGGCCCTCTACGGTGTAGTCTACGCAGTGCTTGAAAACGATACCCGGCGGCTGCTGGCCTACCACATCATCAGCCAGGTCGGCTACATGGTGGCCGGGGTGGGCATCGGCACCGAGCTTGCCATCAACGGCGCCTGCGCCCACGCCTTTGCCCATATCCTCTACAAGGGCTTGCTGTTCATGGGCTGCGGTTCGGTGCTGCACATGACCGGCAAGAGCAAGTTCTCCGAGCTGGGCGGCCTCTACAAAAAGATGCCCATGGCCTTTGTTTTCACCATGATCGGGGGGCTCTCCATCTCCGCCTTTCCGCTCTTTTCCGGGTTTGTCAGCAAGGCGATGATCGTGGCCGCAGGCTTTGAGGTCCACAACTACTGGGCCGCCTTTCTGCTGACCCTGGCCTCGGCCGGAACCTTTCTCCACACCGGGCTCAAGGTGCCCTATTTCATCTGGTTCGGCAAAAACAACTGCAGCAAGGAAACCTGGGACAAGGCCGCGGATCCGCCATGGAATATGCAGTTAGGCATGGGTATCGCCGCTTTCCTCTGCATCCTGATCGGCTGCTACACCCCGTATCTCTATAACATGCTGCCGTATCCGCAGATTGCCGCGGGCTATCATCCGTATAATACCTACCATCTTTCGGAGACCTTGCAGATTCTGCTCTTTACCGCCCTGGGCTTCTTCCTGCTCATCAAGAAGCTGGCGCCGGAGCCCAAGATCAGCATCGATCTGGACTGGTTCTACCGCATGGGCGGGCGCGGGTTTCTTTGGTTGGCCAAACGGCCCATTCAGTGGGCAGACAATTGTGTCAGCGAGGGGTATCGATACATCGGGTTGATGCCGCTGATGACCACGGCCAAGTTCTGGTCATGGTTTGACTGGCACGCCATTGACGGTGTGGTCGACGGCCTGGCAAAAACGGTGCGCGGCATCGGCGCCCTGGTGCGGCGGATGCAGAGCGGCCAGTTGCAGTACAATATTTTTTATGCAGTGTCCTTTGTTGCAGTAGCTCTGGTTCTATACGTATTTGCCTAAGCCGTCGTCGCTGGAGCACGATGTTTGTTGGCCCAATCGGCATAAGGACCCGTAAAGAAAGGGGCCGCAGAGCATAGCGGTTTTCGTGACGGCCCCTAATTTTTATTACTGAGGATAGTGGGAATGGACTTTTTGATAATGAATTCGATGGGGTTTCCCATTCTGAGCGCCCTGATCTTTCTGCCCTTGGCCGGCGCCCTGATCTTGTTGTGTATTCCAGGGGATACGGCGGCCAAGAACTGGACGATGCTGGTGACCGTGGTCACGGCGCTGGTCTCCCTGCCTCTCTATTGGAATTTTGATGCGAGCACGGCCAAATATCAATTTGGCGAACACGCCTCCTGGATCTCCGCCCTGAATATCAACTATACCCTGGGCATCGACGGCATCTCCCTGCTGCTGGTTCTGATGACCACTCTGATCATGCCCCTGTGCGTGCTCGGATCCTGGCGCTACATCGACAAGCGGGTCAAGGAGTTCATGATCTGCCTGCTGCTCATGGAAACCTCCATGCTCGGCGTGTTCATGGCCCTTGATTTTATTCTTTTTTACCTGTTGTGGGAGGCGATGCTCATTCCCATGTACCTGTTGATCGCGGTGTGGGGCGGCCCGCGCAAGGTCTATGCGTCGACCAAATTTTTCCTCTATACCCTGGCGGGCTCGGTTCTGCTGCTTGTGGCCATCATCGGCCTCTATCTTGACCAGGGCACTTTCAGCATTCCCGCCCTGATGGGACAGGATTATTCCACCACCTTCCAGATTGTGGTCTTCCTCGCCTTTTTTCTGGCCTTTGCCATCAAGGTGCCGATGTTTCCATTCCATACCTGGCTGCCCGCGGCCCATGTCGAGGCGCCCACCGCCGGCAGTGTTATTCTGGCCTCGATTCTGCTGAAAATGGGCACCTATGGCTTTTTGCGCTTTTGCCTGCCCATCACCCCGGAAGCCACCATTCTGTTCATCCCCTATATTCTTTGGCTTTCGGTGGTTGGTATTCTGTATGGCGGCTTCACCGCCCTGGCCCAGCAGGACATGAAGAAGCTGATCGCCTATTCCAGCGTCGGGCATATGGGTTTTGTCACCCTTGGTATCTTTGTGCTCAACCAGCAGGGTATCGAGGGGGCGATTTTGCAGATGATCAATCACGGTATCACCACCGGCGCCCTCTTTTTCTGCGTGGGCATGATTTACGAGCGGACCCATAGCCGTGAGCTGGACGCTGCGGCTGGTCTCGGCAAATACATGCCGGTGTATGTGAGCTTCCTAGCTTTTTTCTCGCTGTCTTCCCTTGCCTTCCCGGGAACCAACAGTTTTGTCGGGGAGTTTATGATCCTGGCCGGCGGTTTTGCCGACAATAAGATCGTGACCGCCTTCGCCATTCCGGGGGCGGTATTGGCTGCCGCGTATATGTTCCGCATGCTCCAGAGGGTGGCGTGGGGCAGGCCTGTGAATCCCGATCATTCCGGGATTTTGGATCTCAATGTCCGGGAAATTGTAACCCTGGCGCCCTTGCTCTTCTTCGTTTTCTGGATTGGTCTGTCGCCCGAGCCTTTCCTGAGGGTGATGAACGTGAGCGTTACCCACCTCATCGAGCAGGTGGGGTTTGCCTCGGATGGGGCTGTTTCCGTCGCAAAGCTGATGATTCCGTAGCGGAATTTTATCAAGTATTTAAGGAACTTAGGAGCGGTTGCCAAATAGCCGATACAGCGACCATTTCGTTACCGCTCTCTATGCCGGTCGCGGCATTAAACGTTGTAGTTATTTTTGAACAACGGCTTACGCAAAGGATACAAAATGAAGCTCATGCTGTTTGCTCCAGAATTATTTCTTCTCTTGGGGAGTCTGGTCCTTTTTCTGCTCAGCACCGGCAAGGTTGGCGGCAAGACGGCTCGCGCCGTGACACTGACTCTGGCGCTGGGCAGTGTGCTTGTCTGTTTGGCCTGCCTGCGTCATGAGGGTACTCTGTTTTTCGAGGCGTACCGGATTGATTTCTTCTCGCAGCTCATCAAGCTCGTCATCGTCTTGGGATTTTCGGTTGTTCTGCTGTTCAGCACGGAGCTCAAGGGCGTCGATGACGAGATCCGCCCCGAATATTATCTGTTCCTGACCTTGAGCACCCTCGGCCTCCTCATGCTGGTGAGCAGCGTGGAGCTGCTCACCATGTTCATCGCCCTGGAGCTCTCTTCCTACTCCCTCTACCTCCTGGTGCCCATGCGCGACGACCGGACGGGAGTGCGGATGCAAATGGAGTCGGCGATCAAGTACATCCTTTTCGGGGTGGTCGCCACCGGGGTGATGCTCTTTGGCATGAGCTATCTCTATGGCCTCACCGGCACGACCTATCTTGTCGACCTGCTGCCGAGGCTCCACCAGATGATGGGCAGCCCCGCAGCCCTCATCGCCATAGCCATGGTTCTGGGGGGCTTCTTTTTTAAGCTGGCGGTATTCCCCTTCCATTCCTGGGTTCCGGATGTCTATCAAGGTGCTTCCAACGAAACAACCGCATTTATAGCCACGGTTCCCAAGGTTGCGGCCGTGGCCATGCTCATCCGTCTAACCGCACTGGCCACCCCGGAAGGCCAAGCCATTGTGACCATGCTCATCATTCTTTCGGTCTGTTCAATGTTCTACGGCAACCTGGTCGCCCTGGTGCAAACCGACATGAAAAGGATGCTCGGCTACTCGGGCATAGCCCATGCCGGCTACGTGCTGTTGGGTCTCGTCACCATGCAGGAGGTCGGCTATGCCGCCTCCTTGTATTATATTGCCGGCTATCTGGTGATGAATCTTGCCGCCTTTCTGGTTATCTGCAAGGTGTCCGAGCACGGCGAGAACCTTGCGGTCGATGACCTGAGCGGGTTGCACAAGCGCGCCCCCTTGCTGGCCCTGACTCTGGCGGTCAGCATGTTTGCCATGGCCGGAATTCCGCCGTTTGTCGGGTTCATGGGCAAGTTCATGTTGCTGACCGGGGCTTTCAAGGCCGGGCATCTTCCCTTGGTCATCCTGGCGGCCATTAATACCGCCATCTCCATCTATTATTATCTCTCCGTGGTTCGGGTAACCTACTCGGCCAGCCCGGAAGATCGTCCCGCCGTATTGGTTGGCGGGGTATCCAAGATGGTAAGTGTTGCCCTGGTTTTGGTCATCATCGCCATGGGGCTTCTTCCCGATCAACTTCTCGAATTGGCCACCGAGGCTGTTCGCGCCATCCTCTAGGCCTTGAGCAGAGGCCTCTCATCCGTGGAGTTTCCGCCTGTGCCCGGGGAGACTCTTGACAAGTGGTAAAATAACTGTATAATCTACAGAATTATTCGGGCCGGCGGGAATAACTCAGTGGTAGAGTGTCAGCTTCCCAAGCTGAAGGTCGCGGGTTCGAATCCCGTTTCCCGCTCCAGTTAAGTGCCGGCGATTCTGGCCCTCCGACTGGAAAGAAGACGCAATGTCTTCTTGGGGGCATGGGTCCTGACGTGGCGGTGTTTCTCGTATTGCAAGAACCGGTCATTCCGATTCGGTTATTTTTTGAAAGTGGGCTCAGGCCCGCTTTTTTTATTGGTATACTGTGCCATGGAAGAAGAGGCGATAGAATCACCCCTGGTTAGCCGCTTGCTGGAGCTTGTCGGGCCGGTGGTCGAAGATTTGGCCTGTGAGTTGGTCGAACTGCAGTTCAGGCGCGAGGCGCCCGGCTGGGTTCTCCGTCTTGTCATCGATCATGAAAATGGCGTCTCCATCGACGACTGCGCCAGGATCAGCCGCGAGGTCGCCCATCTTCTCGAGGTGGAAGACCCCATCGAGCAGTCATACAGCCTCGAGGTTTCTTCGCCCGGCCTTGATCGGCCTTTGAAAAGCGAGAGAGACTTTCTGCGCTGCAAGGGAAAAAAGGCCAAGGTGGTTGTCAGGGAGCCCATCGACGGCCAGAACCAATGGATTGGCCTGATTGAAGATGCGACCCGGGAGTCGGTAACCCTGCGTGTCGATCATGGTATAATAGAAATTCCGTTTATCCGGATGAAAAAGGCCCGTCTGGTTATTGAGTTTTAAAACCGCATGGCCGGTGTTGATCATGGCGAGAGCACCGTTTTCGGTGGCTGATGCCTGGGCGTAATCGCCGAAAGAGAGACAGGAGAGAACAATGCTGTCAGATTTGAAACGAATTATTGATCAGATAAGTAGAGACAAGGGGATTGATCGTCAGTTGCTGGTAGACGCCATCGAGGAAGCGGTGATGTCCGCGGCCAAGAAGAAGTTCGGGCAGCGACGGGAGCTTGAAGCCCGTTATAATGATGAGATCGGTGAGGTTGAACTCTTCCAGTTCCGCAATGTTGTTCCTGCGGTCGAGGATGAGCAGACGGAAATTTCCCTGACCGAGGCCTTGGCTCTTGACCCGGAAGTGCAGCTCGGCGATGAGCTTGGCAGCAAGATGGACAGCGTCGCTGATCTTGGCCGGATTGCAGCGCAGTCCGCCAAGCAGGTGATCATCCAGAAAATGAAGGACGCTGAGTGCAATGTTATTTATGAAATGTACAAGGAGCGCAAGGGCGAGGTGGTCAACGGCATTGTGCAGCGCTTCGAGCGGGGCAATATCATCGTCAATCTCGGAAGAACCGACGCCATCCTGCCCACCAAGGAGCAGATGCCCCGCAAGTCTTACCGCCAGGGGGATCGGATCCGAGCCCTGCTCCTTGATGTTCGCCAGAGCAGCAGGGATCCCCAGTTGGTCCTGAGCCGGACCAATGACGAGTTCCTCACCAAACTGTTTGCCATGGAGGTTCCCGAGATTGCCGAAGGGATCGTGAAGATCATGGGGGTAAGCCGCGAGCCGGGCGCCCGCGCCAAGATTGCAGTGAGTTCCTCCGAGTCGGATGTCGATCCGGTTGGCGCCTGTGTCGGGATGAAGGGGTCCCGGGTCCAGAACGTGGTTCAGGAGTTGCAGGGAGAAAAGATCGATATCGTGCCCTGGAGTCCGGATCCGGCCCGTTATGTTTCCAATGCCTTGTCCCCGGCCCAGGTTTCCTTGGTGGTGGTGGACGAGGAGAAGAAAACCTTGCTGGTGGTTGTGCCCGATGACCAGCTTTCCCTGGCCATCGGCAGGCAGGGACAGAATGTGCGCTTGGCCGGGGCTCTTCTCGGCTGGCGGATTGATGTGAAGAGCGAGCAGAAATATGCTAAATTCAGCGAAGAAGGCTTCCAATCGCTTCTCGATGTGCAGGGAATGGACGAAAAGACCGCGGAAGCGCTCTATGACGCGGGCTTTAATTCGGCCCAGGAGTTGGCCCAGGCTGAGGTTGCAACGGTGCTTGCCGAACTGGAATCCCTTGATGAAAACAGGGTTGCCCGTTTGATCGCCTCCGCGCAAAAAGCCAATGCCGGCCAGGGGCAGGACGATTCAGAGACTGCCTCAACCGGGGACGCAGAGAAATAGGTCATTGCGGATGGCCACCGTTCCAGGGGGGAGAGGCAGGGCGCCGATCCGGACATGTCTGGGGTGCCGCCAGAGGAAAGCGCAGCCGGAGATGTGGCGCTTTGCCGTGGACAATAACGGTCGGGTATTGAAGGATTTTCGCGGGAAGCATGATGGGCGTCATGCTTATTGTTGTCAGGATGACGGTTGTCTGCGGAAATTTTTTAAAAACAAAAAAGGATTATCCAGAGCGTTTCGCCAACAGGTGCTGGGATTTGACGAAGGGGTGCAAGACCTCTTCGGGAGTGAGCAATGACAAAAATCAGGGTTTACGAGTTAGCTAAGGAAGCGGAAATGGAAAACAAGGACTTGGTGGCAGCCCTCATTGAGATGGGCTATGCCATTAAATCCCACAGCTCCACTCTGGATGACGAAACCGCACAGGATATCCGCCAAAGACTCGGGATAGGCCAGACCCGGACGGAAGAAAAAAGGATTCAGGGCTCCGGGCGAACGACCATTATCCGCAGAAGAACCAAAACCGTGCCGGTTGAAGTGCCGCCGGCGGAGGAAGCCCCTGCCAGGCCGAGGATGCCGGCTGTTTCGCCGGAAGAGGGTGGGGAGGCTGTGTCTGCTCGGGCTACGGAAGCACCCGCGGAAAGCGACGAAGAAGCCGCCCGGGGGGAGGTTGTCGAAGTGACCATGCAGTCCGAACCGAGGGGCGATGATGAGGAGCCCGAATTGCCTCCGCCGTTGGCGGAAGAAGAAGCCGAGGAAGTCTCGGACGAGATCGTCGGAGAGGAGGAAATCTCCGGGGTGGAGGTGGCTGAGGAAGAATTGGAAGCGAAGGAGTCCGCGGTGGAGGAGAATCATCGCAAGGGGTTCGCCCGGGTGATCAAAAGGGCTGCCATTGTCATTGCGCCCGCGGCCCCTGCCCGCACCTTTACGCCCAGACCGGCGAAAAGGCCCGAGCCGGTGAAAGGGAAGCCCGTTGTTGCCCAGCTTCCAGCGGCCAAGGATGAGGGGGACAAAGGCGATGCGCTCAAGGGGAAAAAGGGCAAGCGGTTTGTGAAGTTTACCACCGAGACCGCCGAGCATGACCGGACGAAAAAAACTCCGGTACGCACCCAGCGGCAGGCGGATATCGATATCGAGGATGTTGACGATGCCCTTGGCGGAAAAATTCCCGCTGGTTTGCGGGTCGGACGCTCGGTGCGGAGCGGCGGCAAAAAAGGCAAGCGCCAGGGCGCTTCCTTGCAAGTCGCGGAAACAAAGGCGATCAAGAAGCGGATCAAGGTGCTGGAAACCATTACGGTTGGCGATCTTGCCCACCGCATGGGACTCAAGGTCGGCGAGCTCATTGCCAAATTGCTGGGCATGGGGGTTATGGCCACCATCAATCAGGCCCTTGATGTCGAAACCGCGACCCTGGTAGCCTCGGACTTCGGCTACGAGGTGGAGCAAGGGGTTACCGAGGAGCAGACCATTCTTAATCTGGAAGAGCAGGAAGGCGGCGGGGAGATGCTTCCCAGACCGCCGGTGGTCACGGTCATGGGGCATGTTGACCATGGCAAGACCTCGGTGCTGGACGCCATCCGGAAAACAGACGTGGCTGCCGGCGAGGCCGGCGGCATTACCCAGCATATCGGCGCGCATTATGTGCGGTCGCCGCAGGGGGATGTGGTCTTTCTTGACACTCCTGGCCATGCGGCTTTCACCGAAATGCGTTCCCGCGGCGCCCAGGTGACGGATGTCGTTGTCCTGGTTGTTGCCGCGGATGACGGAGTCATGGACCAGACCCGCGAGGCGGTGAACCATGCCAGGGCGGCCAAGGTTCCCATTCTGGTGTGCGTCAACAAAATCGACAAGCCCGATGCCGATCCCATGCGGGTGAAAAGGGAATTGGCCGACCTGAATCTGGTGAGCGAGGAATGGGGCGGCGACACCATCTTCTGCGAAACCTCGGCCAAAACCGGACAAGGCATTCCCGAACTTTTGGAAAGCATTCATCTGCAGGCGGAAATTCTTGAACTCAAGGCGGACCCCAACCGGCGCGCCAAGGGGCATGTGATCGAGGCCCAGCTCCACAAAGGCCGCGGGCCTGTGGCCACGGTTCTGGTCGAGCAGGGAACCCTGCGGGTCGGCGATGCCTGTGTCGCCGGGATATTCTACGGCAAGGTGCGTTCCTTGACCAACGACCGCGGGGAAAGCGTCAAGGAGGCCGGACCGGCCATCCCCGTCGAGGTGCAGGGGTTGAGCGGGGTGCCGCGAGCCGGCGATGAATTTGTCGTTCTCCCCGATGAAAAACGGGCCAGGAGCGTGAGCGCCGACCGGCAGCTCAAAAGCCGCGAAGCCGAGTTGGGCACCACCACCAAGATTTCCCTGGAAAATCTCTTTGATAAATTGCAGGAAGGAAACGTCAAGGAGTTGCGGGTCGCCCTGCGCGCCGATGTGCAGGGAACCCTGGAGGCCTTCAGCAAAGCCATTGAGGATCTGGCAACCGATGAGGTCAAGGTCAGGATCCTCCATGCCGGCACCGGCACCATAACCGACTCGGATGTCTTGCTCTCCGCGGCATCGGACGCCTTTATCATCGGTTTTAATGTCCGGCCCTCGGCCAAGGTGCAGGAACTCGCCAAAAATGAAAAGGTGGATATCCGCACCTACGACGTAATCTATCATGCCCTGGATGACATCAAGAAGGCCATGGTTGGTCTGCTTGATGCCCGGTACGAGGAAAAGGTTCTCGGCGCGGCCGAGGTCCGGGAAACGTATCAGGTTCCCAAGGTCGGCACCATTGCCGGTTGTTATGTGACCGACGGCAAGATCGAGCGCAACGCCAAGGTCCGGGTCCTGCGCGAAGGCGTGGTGATTTTTACCGGGCAGCTCGCCTCCCTGCGCCGCTTCAAGGATGATGTCAAGGATGTGCAGAGCGGATATGAGTGCGGTATCGGGGTTGCCAATTATAACGACCTCAGGATCGGCGACGTGCTTGAGTTCTTTGTTTTGAAAGAGGTTGAAAGAGAGCTGTAATGGCGGCCGGAAAAGCAAAATCACGGTTCGGCCTGCCAGCCGGCCTCGCGCGAAGCGGGCCGAAAAGGCGGCCAATCCGGGTGGCGGACGCCGTCAAGGCCGAGATTGCCTCGCTGTTTGTACGCAAGATCAGCGATCCCCGGTTGTACAATATTGTCATCACCTCGGTGGAGGTGAGCGATGATCTTGGACATGCCCGGGTTATGTATAGTATACTGGGAAACGAAGAGCCCAAGGATGTTGCCAAGGGGCTCGAGAGCTGCAAGGGATTCATCAGAAGCAACCTGGCCAAGGCTTTGGCGCTGCGGCATGTGCCGGTGCTTGATTTCCGGCTGGATCTCGCGGGCCAGAAGCAGGCGGAAATGGAACAACTGCTCAGGGAGATAGCGAAAGAAGATGGATCATTCCCGTGAAGAGATTGTTCGTACCCTGAAAGCGGCCAAGAATGTCCTGGTGTCGACCCATATCCACCCGGACGGCGACGCCCTCGGCTCGCAGATCGCCATGGGCAATATCCTGCGTTCCCTGGGAAAGAATGTTTTTTTGTACGGCGAGGAGCAGGTTTCCCATCTGTACCGGTTTCTGCCGGGCAGCGCAGGGATCGAGTCGCTGCTTCCGGCCCTGAACGGTTTTGATTGCGCCATTGCCCTGGATTGTGGCGATTGCCACAGGCTGGGCGCGGCCATGGACTCCCTGCTGACCGTGCATCCCTTTGTGGTTGTTGATCACCATGTCGGCCATCAGGAATTTGGCGACCTTCGCTGGATTGCCCCGGATCGGGCCTCAACCGGCGAGATGGTCTATGACCTGGCCGAGGCCTTGGGCGCCGAGCTCAGCTACGAATCCGCCTATTGCCTGTACGCAGCCATTGTTTCCGATACCGGCTCCTTTAAATATTCCTCGACCAGTGCCGAAACCTTTCGTATCGCAGGCGAGCTTCTCCGCAAAGGGGTAAAGCCGGCCGAGGTTTCCGGCAAGCTGTTTGATAATTTTACGGTCAAGCGCCTCAACCTCATGCGGCTGGTCCTTGATTCCCTGGAATTGTATGCCGAGGATCGGCTGGCAATCATCTCGGCTCCGCGGGAGGTCTTTCTCAAAACAGGCACCACCCAGGCGGATGCGGAAACCTTTATCAATTATCCTCGCTCCCTGAATACCGTCAAGGTCGCGGTCTTTTTGAAAGAAACGGAGAAGGGCTTGGTTTCGGTCAGTCTGCGTTCCAAGGGCAAGGACCACGACGTGGCTCAGGTTGCCGCCGCCTTTGGTGGCGGCGGGCATCGCAATGCGGCCGGGTGCAAGCTGCGGGACACCAGCATTGACGAGGTGCGGAAAAAATTGCTGGCCGAGTTGCTGCCCATGGTAACGTCTTGAAAAGATGGAAATATCGCAAGTGATGCCTGCCGATGCCCGCGCTGCCTCGGTTGAAAAAAAAATCCCCCCGGAACCGGTCCTTGAGGCCGCTGTCTTTTTGGTGGATAAGCCGGTGGGGCCAAGCTCCTTCCGCATGGTGCAACTGGTGCGCCGGGCTCTGTCCATCAAGAAGGTCGGGCATGCCGGCACCCTTGACCCCTTTGCCTCCGGCCTGCTGATTATCTGTGTCGGCCGCCCGGCCACCCGTCTTATTTCGCAGTTCATGGACGGCAATAAACGCTATGAAGCGGTGCTTAAGCTGGGTATCGAAACCACGACCCAGGATCTTGAGGGCGAGGTTGTCGCCCAGCACGAGGTTCGGGCTTTTACCCGGGAAGAGCTGGAGCAATGTCTGGCCGGATTCATGGGCGAGCAGTTGCAGGTTCCCCCCCAGTATTCGGCGCTCAAGCACCAGGGCAAGCCCCTGTACCATTACGCGCGGAAGGGGATTGTCATCGAGAAGGCCCCCAGGCCGGTAACGATCTTCCGGCTGGAGCTCCTGGCGGCCGGGCCGGACAGTCTGCGCATCATGGTGGAGTGCAGCAAGGGCACCTATATCCGGACCCTGGCTGCGGATATTGGCAGCGCCCTTGGCTGCGGCGCCCATCTTGTTGCCTTGCGGCGGCTGCAGAGCGGGCTGTTTAGCGTGGATGACGCTGTGGATGGCGCTGTGCTTCAGGATTCCCTTCCGGCACGGCAGGAGCTGCTGGCCAAGATCCTGAGCGTGGAAGAGGTTCTGGCCCTGTTGCCCAGGCAGGAATGATCGCCAACCGGAAAAAAGCACGCAACGACATTCAATTGACATTGGCGCCGGGATCATTTATTAAGAAGCGTTGCCCAATTAGGAATCGATGGTTTGAAGCCGTAGCTCATACACTTGTACAATTGTGATCCCGTAACGGCATAAGGAGCCGTAACGAAAAGGCTCAGAGAGTACAGGTTGTTTCGCAACGGCTCCTAAATTTCTGTCGATCTCCCGAATTATTAATTTTAGTGCACGAGGAAGTCATGACCCTGCAAGCCGACCAGAAAAAAGAGATTATCACCCAATACGCCCATCACGAGAAGGACACCGGCTCACCGGAGGTGCAGATTGCCCTGCTGAGCTCCCGTATCACCTATCTGACCGAGCATTTCAAGGAGCACAAGAAAGACCATCACTCCCGCCGCGGGCTGCTGAAGCTGGTCGGTCAGAGACGGCGGCTCCTGAACTACCTCAAGGGGAAAAATGTTGATTTGTACCGTGACCTGATTCAAAAGCTTGGCATCAGAAAGTAGGATGCGATAACAGCCACCGCCGGGTTTCTGGCGGTGGCTCCATTTTTGCCCCTGTATGCAATCCGGCATCGCCGCTTTCGAGTGCGGCTGGGGCAGCGAAAACACCACCTTCCCATTGCGGTAATATACTTCGCCCGAGCTAGATCCGGGTGGCGCGATTGCTCCCCCCGGCAATGGAAGGGGCGGCTGTTAGAGGAGAGTATATGTTTAAAAAAGTAACGATTGATCTGGGTGGACGCCCTCTCACCATTGAGACTGGACGCCTGGCAAAACAGGCAAACGGCACGGCTCTGGTAACTTACGGTGAAACCGTGGTGCTGGTTACCGCCACCGCAGCCAAGGACCCCAAAGCGGAAATCGATTTTCTCCCTCTCACCGTGGAGTATCAGGAGCGGTTTTATGCGGTGGGCCGGATTCCGGGCAGCTTTTTCCGCCGGGAAATCGGCCGGCCCAGCGATAAGGAAACCCTTTCCGCCCGTTTCATCGACCGTCCCCTGCGACCCCTGTTTGTAAAAGGCTATCAGCATGAGACCCAGGTGATCGCCACGGTTCTTTCGGCCGATCAGCAGAACGACCCCGATGTGCTGGCCATGATCGGCGCTTCCTGCGCCCTGATTGTTTCCGACATCCCTTTCAATGCGCCGGTTGCCGGGGTAAAGGTGGGCTATGTCGATGGCAAGTATGTGCTCAATCCCAGTCCGGAAGAGTGGGAAAATTCCCGGTTGAACCTCATCGTGGCCGGAACCAGGAATGCCGTGGTCATGGTCGAAGGCGGGGCGGACAGCCTCTCTGAAGCCGAGGTTCTTGAGGGTATCTTTTTCGGTCACCAGGCGCTGCAACCCATTCTGGATATGCAGGAAGAGATGCGTGCCGCAGTGGGCAGGGCCAAGATGGCGGTTGCGCCGCCGGTGGTCAACGAGGCTTTGAAGGCCAAGGTGGCGGAGCTGGCCCGCGAAGGGATGCAGGCGGTCATTACCATGGCCGACAAGCAGGAGCGCAGCAATTTGTATCATCAGCTCCAGAAAGATGTCATTGCCGCCCTTGGCGATGAGTATGCCGATAGCCTCAAGGAGGCCAAGGAGCATCTCCATTCCCTGAATAAAACCATGATGCGCGACCGGATTGTCAAGGATCAGTGCCGGATAGACGGCCGCCGTTTTGACGAGATTCGCCCCATCAATTGTGAAGTCGCGGCCCTGCCGAAAGTCCATGGCTCCGCGCTGTTTACCCGGGGCGAGACCCAGGTCATGGTTTCTGCCACCTTGGGCAGCGGCGATGATGAGCAGCGGGTTGAATCCCTCACTGGCATGTCCTTCAAGCGCTTCATGCTCCATTATAACTTTCCGCCCTATTGCGTGGGCGAGGTCCGTTTCATGCGCGGCCCCAGCCGCCGGGACATCGGGCATGGCGCCCTGGCCGAACGGGCCCTGGCTGCCGTGCTGCCCAAAACTGACGATTTTGCCTACACCATCCGCATCGTGTCCGAGGTCTTGGAGTCCAACGGCTCCTCCTCCATGGCCACGGTCTGCGGCGGCAGTCTCGCCCTGATGGATGCGGGCGTGCCGATCAAGAAGCCGGTTTCCGGCGTGGCCATGGGTTTGATCAAGGACGGCGAAACCATCGTCATCCTCTCGGACATCCTGGGTGATGAAGATCATCTCGGCGACATGGATTTTAAGGTCACCGGCACCGACGAGGGCATCACCGCCCTGCAGATGGATATCAAGATCGAAGGCGTCTCCAAGGAGATCATGACCAGCGCTCTGGCCCAGGCCAGGGGCGGCCGCCTCCATATCCTCGATAAAATGAAGATGGCCATCGAGCAGCCCAGGGCGGATGTGCCTGCGCATGCGCCCAAGATCTTCAGCCTGCAGATCAATCCCGACAAGATCCGTGATCTCATAGGCCCGGGCGGCAAGATGATCAAGTCGATCACCGCCGATTACGGGATCAAGATGGATGTTGAGGATTCCGGCAAGGTAACGATTTTTGCGCCTAATGGCGAGGTTGCCCAGGCTGTTATCGCCAAGGTCAACGAGATCGCCGCTGATCCTGAAATCGGCCGGATCTACGACGGCGTTGTCCAGAAGATCCTCGATTTCGGCGCATTCGTGCAGATTATGCCGGGGGTTGACGGCTTGGTGCACATCTCCGAGCTTGACAGTAAGCGTGTCGAGAAGGTCACCGATGTTCTCAAGGAAGGCGACGAGGTCCGGGTCAAGGTTCTGGAGATCGACCAGCGGGGCAAGATCCGCCTGAGCCGTAAGGCTGTCCTGCAGGAGGAGTCGGGTTCCTGATCCATTGCCTTCGGGTACTGTTTTAGATTCTTCCAAGGGGAAGGAGGGCGCTGCCCTCTTTCCCCTTTTCCGTATCATCCTGTGACCAGTAGGGAAAACCGTGGCCAATAGCTACCAAAAAACCGTGCTCGACAACGGCATCCGGATCATCACCGAAAAAATTCCCTCCCGCACGGTTTCCGCAGGGATCTGGGTGGATGTGGGCGCCCGCGACGAGCAGCCCGACAACAACGGCAGCGCCCACTTTGTCGAGCACATGCTCTTTAAGGGCACCCACAACCGGACGGCCCGGGAGATCGCCCAGGAACTCGACACCCTGGGCGGCATGTCCAACGCCTTTACCTCCGGCGAGACCACCTCCTATTACGCCACGGTCCTTGATGACCAGTTGGAACACCTCGTCGGTCTCATGGGGGATATCTTCCTGAACTCGTTTTTTGAGGAGGAAGAGGTGGTGCGCGAACGGGAGGTCGTGCTCCAGGAAATATCCATGGTGGAAGACACCCCGGATGACCGGATCCATGAGCTGTTCACCGGCAATCTGTGGGGCGAGCACCCCCTCGGGTATACGGTGCTCGGACGGCGGGAGGTGGTGGCAGCCATGGATTCCAACGGTCTGCGGGAGTATATGCGGAGCCAGTACACGCCAGGGAGGATCGTCATCGCCGCCTCGGGCAATGTGGAGCACGAGAAGTTCTGCCGTCTCTGGCAGAAGCAGATGGGCGCCTTGGCCGATACCGGCACAAGCCTTCGCCGGCAGCCGCCCAGCGCGCTTGCGCCGGTGCGCAGGCTCTATAAGAAAAGCCTGGAGCAGGCGCATCTGGTGCTTGGCACCTACGGCCTGCCCATTGTGGCGCCCGAGCGGTATACCCTCTATCTGCTGCATGTTCTCCTCGGCGGCAACATGAGCTCCCGCCTTTTCCAGGAGGTCCGTGAGAAAGAGGGGCTGGCCTATTCCATCTATTCCTATCTTTCCTCCTTCACCGACAGCGGCTATCTCGGGGTGTACATGGGAGTCGATCCGGCGGTGGTGAACAAAGCCATGGCGGTGGTGGCCAGGGAAATACAAGGGTTGCGCCAGGGGAGTGTTTCAAGCGAGTTGCTGGACAGGGCCAAGGATTACGCCAAGGCCGGGATTTACCTTTCCGCCGAGAACATGGAATCCCGCATGACCAGAATCGCCAGAAATGAGCTGACCTTTGGCCGTTATATCCCCTTTGACGAGGTCGCCGCAGGGTTTGACCGAGTGCGGCAAGAGGATATTGGCGACCTGGCCGTGCAACTTTTCAGCCAGCCGTTGTTCGCCACTGTTCTTGGCCCGGTAAAGGCAAAGGATATTGACTGGCGCCCCCTTGATTTGGAGTAACCGTTCAGCAGCACCGCATCTGCTTTGTCATCGGTCTGCTCATGTGCAGTAGCACACTTCGCAGACCTCTTCCTCGCATCTGCGGCACTGCTGAACGGTTACATGTTTCCCCCTTTTTGGTAACTGGTTACGATCTGGAGTAGAAGATGACCGAAACACATACTCTTCAATTGTCCTGGCTCGATCCGGCAATGCATGCTGATCTGCCCTTGCCTGCCTATCATTCCGAACTGGCCGCAGGCATGGATGTGGCCGCCGCCGTGGTTGAGCCGGTGGTGATAGCACCTGGCGAGATTCGTTTGCTGCCCTCCGGCTTTGCCGTGGCCCTGGCCGCTGGCTATGAGTTGCAGGTGCGGCCCCGCAGCGGGCTGGCCATCAAGCACGGGATCACCGTGGTCAACAGCCCCGGCACCATTGATGCCGATTACCGGGGCGAGGTGAAGATCGGGTTGATCAACCTGGGGCGCGAGCCGTTCACCATCCGACGGGGCGACCGGATCGCCCAACTGGTGCTGGCTCCGGTCTGCCGGGCCACGGTGATCGCGGTGGACAGGCTTGACGAAACCCTCCGTCAGGACGGCGGGTTCGGTCATACGGGCCTGGGGCAGGTAAAAGGCTAAAGGGGCAAGGAGAAAGGGTCATGCCCTTTAGCCTTTTACTTGTAACCTTTTTTGGGTGATCCATGCGACTTTGTGTACTTGGGAGCGGCAGCAAGGGTAATGCGACCTTTGTCGAGTCCGGCCAGACGCGGCTTTTGATCGACGCCGGGTTTTCCGGCAAGGAGATCGAGCACCGTCTGGCCGGAATCGGGGTTGGCGCGGAAACCCTCTCCGGCATCCTCATTACCCACGAGCACACCGACCATATCAAAGGCGCGGCGATCCTCTCCCGCCGTTTTCGCTTGCCGGTATTTATCAATGAAGCAACCCTGGCCGCAGCCGGGCCGGTTCTGAATAACCTCCACCAATGCCAATCCTTTGTCACGGGGCAGACCTTCGTCTTTCAGGATTTTCAGATCCACCCCTACGCGATCTCCCATGATACCGTCGATCCCGTCGGTTTTCTCCTCAACAATGGCCGGGTGCTCATGGGGTACTGCACCGATACCGGGGTGGTGTCCAAACTGATGCAGCATCGCTTGAGCAATTGCCATGGGTTGGTGCTCGAATGCAACCACGACCCGGAGCTGTTGCGCAACGGACCCTATCCCCCATCCCTGCAACAGCGAGTGCGCGGCAAGAGCGGGCATTTGGCCAATGAAGACGCGGCCGGGTTTTTGAGCGATATCCTCCACGACGGCCTGGAGCATGTGGTCCTGTCCCACCTCAGCGAAACCAACAACCGGCCGCATCTTGCCGAGAAAGCGGTGACTGTGGTTCTCGAAACCCTGCGCAGCCAACGGGGCGGGTGCCCGGTGCCCGTGATCTCCCTTGCCCATCAGGATCGAGTCGGGGAGGTGGTTACTCTGCGAGGCAGCGAGGGGTGATGGTGGTTACGAAACGCTACCCGTGGCGGCTCGGCGCAACCTCCTGTGTGCTGCCTGCGGATATCATGACCAATGTCCGGCGGTTGGCGCCCCTGGTGGACGATGTCCAGTTGCTCTTTTTTGAAAGCGCGGCCAAAAGCCGTATGCCCCAGCCTCTGCATGTGCAGGTGTTGCGCGGGTTTGCCGAGGAACACAGCCTCACCTATACGGCGCATCTGCCAACCGACCTTGCCTTGGGCGCGGCGAATCGAGCGCAGCGGCAGGAGGGGATCGGCGAGATCCTCCGGCTTATGGCGCAGTTGGCCCCCCTTGCACCGCTGAGTTTTGACCTGCATCTGGTCCGGGAACCGGACTTGCCCGAGGCTGCCTGGCTTGATAATCTGGCTGCCAGCCTTCGGGAATTGGCGGAGGCTTTGGGCGACGAGAAAAGGCTGGTTGGTGTCGAAAATATCGAGTATCCCTTCGGGTTGGTGGCCCATTTGGTTGCGGAACATGGATTTGGCATCTGCCTTGATCTCGGGCACCTGGTCCATTACGACCATGATTTGGGAGAAGGCCTGGCCATGCTGCCCCGGGCGCGGCATTTGCACTACCACGGGGTTCGGGATGGTAAGGATCATCAGGGGCTGCATGATGCGGAACAGGCCGGGATGCTGGGTCAGCGGCTGGCCCAGGTTGGGTATGACGGAGTGGTCACCCTGGAGATGTACAGCCTGGAAAAACTAAAGGCTTCGCTGGCGCTTCTGGATATAGCGTGGCAGCCTTTTGTCGGAAAATAATCCTGCCGCCGCAATCGGCGGCTAAGGCTTGAAGGAGAAGAGAACATGATCCGGACACCAGAAGAATTGCAGGCTGCCTGCGCGGCCATTGTGCCTGCCAGCAAGGATGTCTTGGCTCAGGCCCAGGCCAGGCTTGACAACCTGACCAAGCCCCAGGGCAGCCTGGGCAAGCTGGAGATGCTGGCGGCCAGAACCTGCGCCATGCGGAGAACCATTGCGGCCAAGGTTGAGAAGAAGGTCATCCTCACCTTTGCCGGGGACCACGGCGTGGTGGCCGAGGGGATCAGCGCTTTCCCCCAGGAGGTGACCCCGCAGATGGTATTGAATTTCCTGGCCGGTGGCGCGGGGGTTAACGTGCTGGCCCGGCATGTGGGGGCCGAGGTGCGGGTGGTTGATGTGGGCGTGGCCGTTCCGGTTGAGGCCGAGGGATTGCACCAATGCAAGGTCCGGCCCGGCACCGACAACATGAGCAAGGGGCCGGCCATGAGCATCGATGAAGCCCTGGCTGCCATCGGGGTCGGCATGGCCATGGCCCGCGAGGCCATCGAGGACGGGGCCGAGATCCTGGGCACCGGCGATATGGGCATCGGCAACACCACCCCGTCCGCCGCGCTCTTTGCCGCATTGCTGCCTGCCAAGGTATCCGATGTGACAGGCAGGGGCACCGGCATCAATGACGCAACGCTACAGCACAAGATCGCGGTGATCGAGCAGGCCCTGAGCGTGAACCAAAAGCGGCTGGATTCTCCCCTTGGCGCCTTGGCCGCAGTGGGCGGCCTTGAGATCGGCGCCATCTGCGGCTGTATTTTGCAGGCGGCGATCTGCAAGATTCCGGTGGTGGTGGATGGCTTTATCTCCAGCGCCGGAGCCCTGGTTGCTCTGCGGCTTGCTCCCCATGTTCTGGATTACTGCTTTTTCAGCCACATGTCGGCGGAGCAGGGCCACAAAATCTTTTTTGAGAAGATGGACCTGAGCCCCCTGCTGCACCTTGACCTGCGCCTTGGCGAGGGAACCGGCGCGGCCCTGACCATGAACCTGGTGGAGGCGGGGCTCAAGATCATGAACGAGATGGCCACCTTCGGCGAGGCCGGGGTGAGCGAGGCTGGTTGAAGACCATGCTGCTGACCGCCAAGATTGCCATCGCCTTTCTCACCATTCTGCCCGTGCGGTTGCCTGCGGAGTTGCCCGTTGACGGGCTCAAGCGGAGCGCCGGATTTTTTCCCCTGGTCGGCTGGCTGATCGGTGGGTTTCTGGCTGGGGGTGCCTGGATATGTGTCCAGGCCGGGCTTCCCCCCATGGTGAGCGCAGTGTTGCTGGTGATCCTTGGTGCCTGGTTGACCAGGGGGTTGCACCTCGATGGCTTGGCTGATCTGCTCGATGGCCTGGGCGGTGGGCAGACCCCGGAGCGACGCTTGGCGATTATGAAGGATTCGGCCACCGGCGCCTTTGGGGTGATTGGTCTGGTTGTGCTGCTTGTCCTCAAGGTTGCCTGCCTTGCCTCACTTTTGGCCAACGGCGAGGCATCTCTTTTCTTCGCCTTGTTCGCCGTGCCCGTGGCGGCCCGCTGGGCCATGGCCACCCTGGCGTGCGGCGTGCAATACCCGCGGGCCACCGGCACCGGCCACGCCTTTGTCGGCAAGGTTGGCTTGAGAGAACTGGCTATCGGTGGGTTCCTGCTGGCGCCGCTCATCTGGTGGAACTGGTCGGCTGGGTTGATTCTCCTCGGCGCCGCATTGCTACCGACCATCTGGCTCCGGTTCAAGACGACCAGAGCACTGGGCGGGGTCACCGGCGATGTGCTGGGTGCTTCCTGTGAATTGGGCGAGGCCTGCGGCTGGCTGGCTGCGGTGGTGTTGTTCGTCGCAGCCAACTGATTTTGAGGGGTTGTCGCGTCGTGTGTAAAAGAGGCTGGATAAGAGCATAAGTCACTAAAGCAGCACCTCCCCCTGGTTTTTCCCTCCCGTTAAAATTCCGGTTGCTCTATGAACGGACAAAGGTCAAGAGCGGCCGGTAATTGTGCCGGTCGGCGGCACGCAGTGCGTTGATATGCTGGGTTCGGCAATCTCCGGCATTGACCAGATTGCCGCGTCCCCAGGTAAACCGTGACTGCTTGAGCAGATGCACCAGCAGGATATCGGTCATCAGCCGGGCATGGCGGCCATTGCCGTTGGCAAAGGGATGGATTGCCGTAAGCCGGTGATGGAAACGAACGGCTATCTCGCCGGGAGTATAGGTTCCCTGCTCAATCCAGGTGGCGCAATCGGCGCAAAGGGTTCTCAGCTCCGTGGCTATCTGCCAGGCGGGCAGACCGATATTCTTTCCCGTGCTCCGGTAAGATCCCGCCCAACGCCAGACATGGCCGAACATCCGTTTGTGCAGCCGTTTGATAAAACCATCGCTGAGAATATCAGGTTGGGCGCGGCGGAAACCCCATGCCTCGGCCTCGGCGATGTTATCCTGTTCCCGGCGGTCCAGCTCGTCCCGGGTGGTGATGTGGGTGAGGCGAAGCCCCTCCGCTTCATCGGGATCAAAGGGGGTTGCTCCCTCCGGGGCATCGGATTTCAAGGCTTTGAATCCCAAAGATCGGTAGGCGTCTCGCGCACCAACTCGTTAATTGCAGCCTCCAAAGAGTCTTGTTGTTCCTCGGCGGAAAGTCCCTGTGCCTCAAGAAGCATGGAGTGGGATACCCGTTGCAGCCGTTCTGTCGCCACCAGCCGAGCCTGGGTTTTTATGGTGTCTTCCAGCGAAGAGCGGGGGACAAGGGCATAGACAAAAGTGCAATCCAGTGCCTCGGCCACCTGGCGCATGGTTCTGAGCGTCACCCCGCCAGATGGTTCGTTCTGCTCCAATTTGTGAACGCGGGGCTGGGAAACCTTGAGTCGAGAGGCCAACTGCCTGCCGGACATGCCCAACGCCTCGCGCACAGCCCGTATCCATCCCTTTACCGGAGGCTGTACGCTCTTTGCGGCAGCAAACAGAGACAAGGTGGTGTCGAGTTGCCGTCGGACTGTCTGTTTGTATCTCGGCATGATAAAATAATCTTTATGTTATTTGTGTTAATCACTTATATAACTTATACATTATATAATCAGACTAAAAAAATAATAGCAAGGTTATTTTTGTTCGTTAAGGCAGCGGGATTGAACCGTGGAGCATCTTCTGCAAAGAATCTGGAGATAAATTTCTCTTTATCTGGTTCCAGACTGTTTTTGCGGGTATCCCACTGGGCACAAAAAAAGGGAGGGAGTCAATCGACTCCCTCCCTTTTTTAAATCAACACGGCAACAGCCTGAAACGGGAACGATCCCCGTAGCCTAGCCGCCCGACTCTTACAGATTAAACAACAAATCGCTGTACGTCGGCACCGGCCAGAGATCATCCGGCAGGATGGCCTCCAGCGCGTCGATGTCTCCGCGCAGATCAACCATGGCGGGGAATACCTTGTCGCGGTATGCAGCGCCCTGTTTGGCGACATCGCTGATTCCCTGGGCCTTCGCGGTCTCATCTTCCAGCTTGGCCAGCTTCTTGCCTGCGGACTCCAGGTGTTTGCCAACCTGCTCCAGCAAACCCTTCTGCACGGAGCCGTACTTGCCGGCTGCGGCCAGGGATGCGCCGAGCTCGCCGACAAAGCGGATGGCCGCCGGGATGAACATGCGCTTGGTCATCTGGATGGAGGTGAGGGCCTCGATGTTGATGTGCTTGGCATACTGCTCGACATAGATGTCGTAGCGGGAGTGCAGCTCATCCTTGGAAAGCACGTTGTACTTGCCGAACAGCTTGATCGCCTTGGGGGAGATAAAGGCCTTGAGCGCGTCCACGGTGTTGCGGGTGTTGGGTAGGCCGCGCTTCTCGGCTTCATTGGCCCACTCGGCGGAGTAGTTGTTGCCGTTGAAGATGATCCGGCCATGCTTGGTCATGACTTCCTTGAGGATGGCAAGGATCTCCTTGTTCACGTCCTTGGCTTTTTCCAACCGGGTGGCGATCTCGTCCAGCGCCTCGGCGGCGATGGTGTTCAGCGCCACGTTGGGGCCGGCGATGGACTGGGAGGAGCCGACCATGCGGAATTCGAACTTGTTGCCGGTGAAGGCGAAAGGAGAAGTCCGGTTCCGGTCGGTGTTGTCCTTGGGCAGCTCGGGCAGGGAATCCACCCCGATCTTCAGGGTCTGGCAACCGCCTTTGCTGCAAACCTTCTCGCCTTTGGCCAATTTTTCCAGCACGTCGGAAAGTTCCTGGCCCAGGAAGATGGAGATGATCGCAGGAGGGGCCTCGTTGGCGCCCAACCGATGGTCGTTGCCGGAGCTGCCGCAGGTGGCGCGCATGATGTCGGCGTGGGTGTCGACCGCCTTGATCAGAGCTGAGAGGAAGACGAGGAATTGGGCGTTGTCTTCCGGGGTCTGGCCTGGTTCGAGCAGGTTGATGCCGTCGTCGGTGGAGAGCGACCAGTTGTTGTGCTTGCCGGAACCGTTCACCCCGGCGTAGGGCTTCTCGTGCAGCAGGCAGACCATGCCGTGGCGCAGGGCCACCTTCTGCATGGTCTCCATCACCAGTTGGTTGTGGTCCGTGGCAATATTGGTGGTGGTGAAAACCGGAGCCATTTCAAACTGGGCCGGAGCAACCTCGTTGTGCTTGGTCTTGGAGGTTATGCCCATTTTCCACAGCTCGATGTCCAGATCCTTCATGTAGGAGGAGACCCGGTCCTTGATGGCGCCGAAGTACTGGTCTTCCAGTTCCTGGCCCTTGGGGGCGGGTGCGCCGAACAGGCTGCGGCCGCAGGTCATCAGGTCGAGGCGCTGCAGGTAGTACTCTTTTTCCACCAGGAAGTATTCCTGCTCCGCGCCTACGGTGGACCCGACGGTCTTGGAGGTGGTGTTGCCCATGGCCCGGAGTACGCGCAGGGCCTGTTTGGCCACCACGTTCATCGAGCGGAGCAGAGGGGTCTTCTTGTCCAGGGCTTCGCCCTTGTAAGAGCAGAAGGCGGTGGGGATGCAGAGGGTCACGTCGCCGGATTCGTCTTCCTTGAGGAAGGCGGGGGAGGTGCAGTCCCAGGCGGTGTAGCCGCGGGCCTCGAAGGTGACGCGCAACCCGCCGCTGGGGAAGGAGGACGCGTCCGGCTCGCCCTGGATCAACTGCTTGCCGGAGAACTCCATGATCACCCCGCCGTCGTCGGTGGGGGAGATGAAAGAGTCGTGCTTTTCCGCGGTTGCGCCGGTGAGGGGCTGGAACCAGTGGGTGTAATGGCTGGCGCCTTTTTCAATGGCCCAGTCCTTCATGGCGTTTGCCACCACGGAAGCAACGTCCGGCGGCAGGGCCGAGCCGGTGCTGATGGTTTTCTGCAGCGCCTTGTAGGTTTCCTTGGGGAGCCGCTCTTTCATGGTTTTGTTGTTGAAGACATTGGCGCCGAACAGCTCGGGCACGGTCATCATGGTATGGTCGTAGTCGGTGCCACAACCGCAGTTGCAATTGTCACTCATTGTGCTTCTCCTTATTTTTTTTGGTGCTGAAGGGTAAGGTTGAAAAGCTCCCACGCCCGAAGCAAAAGGGGATGGGCATTCGTTAAAGCCAACCACTGGCGGTTGGCGATGTTCCCGTGGTCTACCATTGCACTCTTGCCCCTGTTCCGGCCTCGTTTCCCGCGATATGGAGAAGGGCTTTTGTTATCTCTTCCTGGAAGGAGGGGCTGTTGATCTTGGTGGCAAAGGAGTCCATGGTGTAGAAGACGTCCACCACCTGATCGCCATCCGAGCTGATTCTGGCCCGGTGGATGTTCAGTTCAAAATCGGCCAGGGTGCGGGTGATGTCGTAGAGCAGGCCAGGCCTATCGTTGGCGAAAACCTCAATGATCGTAAATTGTTCCGAGGCCATATTGTCTATAACAACCCGTGGTGCGGCCTGCACGTTTTTTTGGCCGGTGCCGCGGAAGGCGGCGCGGAATTTATCCACCAGCCGGTGGCTCAGCCCCAGCCGGTTTTTCAGGGCCAGGTTGAGGTCCTCGCCCAGCGCTTGCCAGTTTTGCTCCGCGTAAGTCTGCGCCGCTGCGGGGCGGACATTGAGCACATCCACGGCGGTGCCGTCTTCCCAGGTGAAAATCTGGGCGCTCACCACGTTGAGGCCGTGCAGGGCCAGGGTGCCGCAGATCTTGGCCAGCAGGCCGGTGGAGTCGTGGGCCATGATCAGAACCGACCAGAACAGACCGTGGTCTGCTGATTCGGTGATGGCCTTTTTTTCGTTTTTCAGCCCGGCGCGCAGGCGGAGATGGTGGGCCACCTCCGCCGGCGGGAAGCTCAGCAGGTATTCCTCGGGCAGAATTTTGTAATCGACCGGAGTCGCCTTGCTCATCAGCGTCCGCACCTGGGCGAGCATCCAGTCCGCGCCCTGGCTTTTGTCTGGGAGCAGGGTATCTTTTCGCTCAAGCAAATGGGCGATTTTGAGGGAAATCTCTAAAAGAAGGGCAGACTTCCATTCGGTCCAGGCCGTGGGGCCGGTGGCTTTGGCGTCGGCGATGGAGAGCAGGTAGAGCATGGTCAGCCGTTCCTGGCTCTGAATCTGTTCGGCGCATTGCCGGATAAAGGCGTCGTCCTCAAGGTCGCGGCGCAGGGCGGTCACGGTGAGGAAGAGGTGTTTTTCCACAAGAAAGCTGAGGCAGGCAGCCTCCGCCTCGGTCAGACCCAACCGTTTGGCAATGCCTGTCACAAGCACGCTGCCGCGCTGGGCGTGGTCTTCGTGGTGTCCCTTGCCGATATCATGCAGGAGCGCGGCCAGCGCCAGGACATGGGGGGATTCGACGCCTGCGAAAGGGGTTTTGCTGAGAGAAAGCTTCTTCAGCTCCGCCACGGTTTGCAGGAGGTGGTGGTCAACCGTGAAAACATGGTAGACATCGTGCTGCGCCAGGGCCTGAATCTGCGCGAATTCCGGGATGTAGGCGGTGAGCAGCCCGGTGTCCAGCATGACCGACAGGACGGCGAGTACGTCTTTTGCGTTTTCCAGGACATCGAAAAAGGGTTTGGCCATGCGCTTTGAATGGCGAATCTTGTCGTCCACCAGGTGCAGATTGGCGGTGACGATCTTCCTGCTGCGATGATGGATTTCAAGGCCCGTCTTTCCGGCATGGGCAAAGAGGCGCATCAGCAGATAGGGGCGTTTTTCGATGAGCGCCTGGTCGGTGAGGTGGAGGCGGTCCTGGCGCACCGTGATTCCTGGCTCGATGGTCTGTTCGACCGGGTTGGCGCGCGGCGCGCCCAGGGTTTCGTCGACATGTTCGAAAAACAGGTCGGTGGTGGTGGCGACGGTTTGCAGATGCCGGTAGAGATCCTGCATGAAGCGTTCGACTCCCAGGGCGCCCCGGGTGTCGGAATATTTGAAGGCCCTGGCCATCTCCTCCTGATACTCGAAAAACACCTGGTCGTTTTTCCGGCCGCTGAGGTAGTGGAGCCGGTTGCGGATCTTGATCAGAAAATCCCAGGCCTGACTAAAGGCTTCTTTTTCCTGGAGCGAGATCAGGCCGGCCTCTTCGATGGCCTGCAGCTCCCGCAGGTTGAACAGGGCGTGGCTCACCCAGAGCATGGCCTGGATATCGCGGAAGCCGCCTCGGCTTTTCTTGATATGCGGTTCCAGTTGGTAGCTGTGCATGCCATAGCGCTGATGGCGGTTGTTGCGGTGCTGCATCATGTTCTGCAAGAATTCCCGTCGGTGCCCTGCGATTAATTCCTGGTGAAAGGCCTGCTGCATTGCAGTGCAAAGCGGCTGCGAGCCCGCCAGGAAGCGTGCGTCCAGCATCGCCACCTGAAAAAGGAAGTCCTGCCTGGCGTCAACCAGGCAGGCATCCAAGGTTCTCACTCCGTGTCCCACCTCAAGGCCCGCATCCCAGAGGGGATAGAACAGGGCCTCGGTGACCACCCCGAGACGGTCTTCGCTCCCCGGTGCATGGAGCAGGAGAAGGTCGATGTCCGAATAGGGAAACAGCTCTCCCCTGCCGTAGCCGCCGAGGGCCACGAGACTCATGCCCTCTGCCGCCTCGGGGCAGTTGCTGAAGAGGCCGACAAGGTAGTCGTCGATGAGCTGCGAGTGTCTGCGGAGCAGGGGACGGCCGCTCAACCCCTGGCGCCAGAGATACTCCAGGGCGTCACGCTTTGCCCGCAGCTCAACATCCACCACCCTAGATCGCCTCGTTCCCGGTTTCCCCGGTGCGGACGCGGATAACCTCTTCCACCGGCAGGACGAAGATCTTGCCGTCGCCGATTTTGCCGGTGTTGGCGGTTTCCCGGATCTTGGTGACCACGGCGTCCACCATGGCGGTCTCCACGATGATCTCGATCTTTACTTTGGGGATGAAATCGACGATATATTCCGCGCCGCGGTAAATTTCCTTATGTCCTTTCTGGCGGCCGTATCCCTTGACCTCGGAGATGGTCATGCCCTTGATGCCCATGTCGTTCAAGGCGTCCTTGACCTCGTCGAGCTTGAACGGCTTGATGATTGCCTCGATTTTTTTCATAAACTTCTCCTTTTCCTCGCAGTGGCAGTGTGCAGCGGCGGGGATGGTGCGTGTCAGTCCCCGCGACGCTGACGCTGTTAGAGTGAATACCCGATTTCGCTGTGCTGGGTCAGATCCAGCCCCTGCACCTCTTCTTCCTCGCTTACCCGCAGACCGACTACCAGGTCAACAGCCTTGAGGATGATGAATGTTGCCACAACCGAGTAGCCGATGGTTGCAAAGGCGTCCATGGCCTGGATTGCCAGGAGCTGCGGGTTGCCGAAGAAGAGTCCGTCCTTGCCCGCGGCATTGACCGCGGTGGTGGCGAACAGGCCGGTTGCCAAAGCGCCCCAGAGCCCGCCCACGCCATGGACCCCGACCACGTCAAGGGCGTCGTCGTAACCGATCCGGCTCTTGGCAAGAACCGCGAAGTAGCAGAGAGCGCCTGCCACCAGGCCGATGAGCACCGCCGAGGTGGGGGAGACAAAGCCGGCCCCGGGGGTTATGGCGACCAGGCCGGCAATGGCGCCGGAGGCCGCTCCCAGAGTGGTGGGCTTGCCCTGCACCCTCCATTCCGCGATCAGCCAGGAAAGCAGGGCCGCGCCGGTGGCCACCTGGGTGGTGAAAAAGGCGTTGACCGCGACACCGTTTGCGGACAGGGCGCTGCCCGCGTTGAAGCCGAACCAGCCGAACCAGAGGAGGCCTGCGCCCAGCATGGTCATGGTCAGGTTGTGGGGATGAAAGGACTCCTTGCCCCACCCCTTGCGTTTGCCGAACATCAGGGCTGCCACCAGGGCTGCCGCGCCGGAGTTGATGTGGATCACGGTGCCGCCCGCGAAATCGAGGCCGCCGTGGCCGCTGATCCAGCCTCCTCCCCAGACCCAGTGGCACACAGGCAGATACACCAGGGTGGACCAAAGAACGGTGAATAGAAGAAAGGCCGGAAACTTGACCCGTTCCGCAAAGGTGCCGGTGATCAGCGCCGGGGTGATGACCGCGAACATAAGCTGAAAGGCGCAGAACAGCAGGTGAGGGATGGTGGCCGAGTACTTGCCGGGCTCAAGGCCGACCCCGGCAAGCCCCGCCCAGTCCAGATTGCCGATCAGGCCGTTCACGTCTGGGCCGAAGGCCAGGGAGTAGCCATACGCCACCCAGATTATCGAGACAACACCCAGGCAGACAAAGCTTTGCAGGACAGTGCTCAAAACATTTTTTGAGCGAACCATGCCGCCATAAAAAAGGGCCAGGCCCGGAGTCATCAGCATGACCAGGGCGGTGGCAATCAGCATGAATGCGGTATCACCTGTGTCCATAAGCATTTCCTCTTTCAGTACATGGTTTGGCTGTGATTCTGTGTCATCGGCAGCTATGCATGCCGCGGAAGAATAAATGCAAGTGTCGTGCCAGAAGGGTTGTTTGTCGTAACATGCTGATTTTATGGTGTTGTGGTGTTTTTACCGACTGGTGGTGAAGGCTGGATGGTAACAAAAAAGTGAAAAATTTATAAATTAAACACAAATTTGTTCTTTTTTGGCGACGGAGGCGGGTCAGGAGAGGTGGTACTGGTTGAAGATAATTGATTCGATGGGGGCCTCGGGCCACTGTTTCTGGAGCCAGGCGCGCAGCTCCTTGTTCATCTCGCCCCGGGCCAGGGAATACCTGCGCAAATCCTCAAGGGGCTTGTTCTGGAAGAATTGGTAGATGATGTCGCGGACAAAGATTTTTTTGTCCGCTGGGGGATCTTCCTGTTCCGCGAAGGAGGCGATCAGGGTGATGTCCACGAGGACAAAGGTCACCGGCTGGTCGCTGTCCGGGTTGTTCACCGGAATAATGAAGGCAGGGAAGGGCCATTTTTTTCGGACCTTCCCCGGGTGGAGCTGGCCGGCCTGGTTTCCTGTTTGAGGTGGTGTTCCGACTGCCCCCCCGTCAGTGATGGGCATCCCGGTTCCCGAGCGTTGCCCCGGAACGGAGGGGCTCGGGAGAAGCGGGGGGCTCGGCCTGAGCATGACCCCTGCAACAAAAAAGAGGGCAACAAGAGCGAAAGGGAGGGCGTACAGTGGGATACGGACAAAAATGGGAAACGATTGCAGGCGTGTGAACTGCGCTTGGGCGACTTTTTGGGCAGCGAGCAGCAGGGGGGGGAGTGCGTCAAGGCCGGGGAGGATTTTTTTCGGTTCGGCGTCTGGAGCGCCACTCTGGTCCGGAGTGGCGGAAAGGGATTTTTCCAGGGAGGAGTCTAGGTCTTTGGCGCCAACTCCACCGGTTGCGGTGGGTTCGTTTTCCTCAAGAAAGAAATCCTCCCCCTCTTTCTCTTCGGAGAAAAAAGCATCATCCTCGGCTTGAAAGGCGGATTCCCAATCCTCTCCCCAGTTTGTTTCATCGTGGTCGGCAGGGGTCTCCGTGCTGGCGAACTGGTCAACGGACTGGGGAAGACGTTCGTCAGCCATGTTGTAGGTCAGAATATCTTGTTGAGTTTTTCGGAAAGGGTTTCAGCGGTGAAAGGTTTCACGATGTACTGGCTGACCTTGGCCTTGACCGCCAGAATAATATTGTCTTGCTGCGCTTCCGCCGTCACCATGATGAAGGGGGTATTGACCATGCTGGCATCGGCGCGTACCGCTTTCAGCAGATCCAGTCCGGTCATCTTGGGCATGTTCCAGTCGGAGATGATCAATCCTATTTTTTCCGATTTCAGGACGTTCAGGGCAGTGGTGCCGTCGTCCGCTTCGATGATGTTTTTGAAGCCGAGCTGGGTGAGAATGTTTTTGACTATGCGTCGCATGGTGGCAAAATCGTCAACCACGAGAATTTTCATATTCGGATCAGCAGCCATATTTCCTCCCTAACATCTGTATAGTGCGAGCGGCCTGGGGGCATGTTCGCAGTGGCAATAAAAAAATCACAGTGAATTTAGTGTAACTGTAACAATTGATTTTGGAAATAAAAAAAGAGGGTTATGGGGAGGCGCGCCATATTTCAGGATGATTCCTTCGCGCTGCGACCGGCGGAAAGAGAACTTTCATTCAGGCGCGGCTCAACTCGCCAGGCTTTTTTTGAGTTTGGCGCGGAGGCGGAACATCGCCTTGCTGTGCATCTGGGAGATGCGTGATTCCGTATAGCCCAGCACCTCGCCGATTTCCTTCATGGTCAGTTCTTCCTGGTAATAGAGGGAGACGGTCAGCTTTTCCTTTTCCGGCAGATCGGCGATGGCGCTGGCCAGGAGCTCCCTGATCTGGGTCAGGTTGAGAGAGGTGAAAGGATCGCGGTCATCCATGGCAAAGGTTTCGGCCAGGGTAGGCTCGCTGGTATCCATGGATTTTTGCCGGAGAAACTCGATATCCATGAAGGAGACGGATTTGGTTTCATCGAGCAGCTTGTAGAAATCGTCAAGGGCAAGGCCCATGGTTTTGGCTACTTCCTCGTCCGTGGCAGGTCTGCCCATCTGTTTTTCGATGTCGGCGTAGGCTTTTTCCAGGTCCGTGGTTTTCCGCCGGACCGAGCGCGGAACCCAGTCCAAGGCGCGAAGTTCGTCCAGCATCGCCCCCTTGACACGGAATTCGGCATAGGTTTTGAACTGGACGTTTTTGGAGACATCAAATTTATTGATGGCGTCGATGAGGCCGATGATCCCGCAACTGATGAGATCATCGAGGGAGACCTGCGCGGGAAGGCGAGCCGCCAGACGTGCCGCTATATACTTGATCAGCGGGGTGTAGGTCAGGATCAGCTCATTGCGCTTTTCGGCGCTGAGCGGTTCCGCCTGGCTGAAAAAGGTATTTGTATAGTCCTTGAACTTGGGTGACGGCTGTTTGCTCATACCGGATAGGCCCGCGGGGGCAAAGGGGATTGATGGCCTGCAATATGAAAAAGTATATTACAGATCAACGAGTCCCTGCCAGAAAAATTTTATGTTGCCATCGGCTTTCGTCTCGGGTTCTTCCTGGGCAATATCGGCGGCCAGCTTGCTGAACATCTTGCTGGAAGGGGCATCCGGAAAGATGTCCGATACCAGCCGCTGTTCGCGAACCGCAGTGGGCAGCTTGCTGTCATAGGGGATATACCCGAGATAATCCAGGGAAAGCGAGTCGAGAAAACGGTCGGCCACGATGCTCAGCTTGCGGAAAACGGACAGGGCCTCCTTTTCGGAGCGGGCGAGATTGACCAGGATGCGGAATTTTTTCACGTCATGCCGACTGGAAAGAACCTTGACCAACGCGTAGGCATCGGTCAGGGAGGTCGGTTCCGGGGTCAGGATGATGATGCGCTCCCGGGCGGCCAGATTGAAATAGATCACATTGTTGTTGATGCCCGCGGCCGTATCGATCAGCATGATATCTATTTTCTCGGCCAGGGCGGACATCTCCGCAAGGAAGTACAGCCGTTGCTGTTCGGTAAGATCCGCCAGTTCCATGATGCCGGAACTGGCCGGCAGAATGAGCAGGCCGGCCGGGCCTTGCACCAGAACTTCGGCCAGGGTTTTTTCACCCATGAACACGTGGTGGAGGTTGTAGCGCGGGGTCAGGCCGAGCAGGATGTCGACGTTGGCCAGATTGAGGTCCGCGTCAAGGATGAGCACCTTTTTTCCCGCTTTTGCCAGGTTATAGCCAAGATTTGTGACGATATTGGTTTTGCCGACCCCCCCCTTGCCGCTGGTCACGCAAACAACCCGCGGTTGGGCGTCGGTATTGCCGTAAGGCGCCGCCATTCTTTTCTTCCGGGTTTGCGACTGGGTCATAATTCTTTCCAAAGTTTCCGCCTGATTCATGAGAGTTCCCCGTAAACGTTCATTGGGTCCACCTGCCCTGGGACTCGGTGGCAAGCTCGCCTGCCGCGGCCTGCCATCCCTGTCCGAACAGGGTCTGCAGGAATTCCCGGGAGGCTAGGAGGAAGTCCTCCGGAACCCTCTGGCCGGTGCACAGGCAGGAAATGGGCAGCGCCGCCCCGGCCAGCAGTTGGCAGAGGGAGGCATATGCCCTGGTTTCATCGAGCTTGGAGAGGATCAACCCCTTGACTTGCAACGGCTCATAGGTGGAAAGAATCTGTTGCAGGTCTTCTTTTTTGCTGGTGGCGCTGAGGACGAGGTAGGGCTCTATGCCGTTTTTCAGGGAAAACCATTCGGACAGCTCCCGGATGTGGTTCGGGTCATAGGGGCTTTTTCCCGCGGTGTCGATGATGATCAGATCCTTATCCTGGTGGCGAACGAGGGCCGCCTGCAGATCCTTTTTGCGCAGGGCGATTTCGCATGGCAACCGCATGATCTTGGCATAGGTCCGCAATTGGTCCGTGGCGCCGATCCGGTAGCAGTCCATGGAGAGCAGCGCCACCCGCATTCCCTCGTGGATGCTGTACCAGGCGGCGATTTTCGCGGCGGTCGTGGTCTTGCCCACCCCGGTGGGGCCGATCAGGGCCACCACGGTGGGCGCCTTGCTGATCCCGATGCGCAGCGGGGTAATCTGCAATTGATCGATGATCTTGTCGCGCCATTTAGCAACCTGTTTCGGGTCCGGGCGGGCGGATTTTTGCGCGGCTTCCCCGGGGGCCCGAGACGGACCGCGGTTTTCGAGCTCTTCCTTGGCGCAGTACTGGCGCCGCAGGAAATTGGCAAAGCGCAGCCTCAGGTCATTGGCTTCAAAATGGACCTGGGCGGTCTTGCCGTCCTTTTCCTTCGGCAGGGTGCGGGCGGAAAGCTCGGCGGAAAGTCTGCCGTCAAAATCGGGACGCGGCCTGGCCTGTTTTGCTGCGGCCGGGCGCGGAGCCTCCTGTGCCGGAGCCTTGCGCACCGAGTGATAGCCGTATCCCACCGTCTTCGGCCGCCGTTCTTCAGTGCCGGGTGATTCCGGAGGGGGCAGGGTGACTTCCGGCTCCGGGTCGTATTCCATGGCAGCCACCACCTCAATCCTCGGCCCCCCCCTGCTCGAAGCGCTTCTTCCGGGAAGGTTGCGGGTCGAAAGAATAATGGCATCCTCGCCAAGTTCCTCCTTGACCATGGCCATGGCGCTATGGGTGTCCGAGGCTTCAAAACGCTTGATTCGCATCGCTGCTCCTCACTCCTCTATTTCTTGGGGTTGAGTTCGATTGTCCCCAGGGATTGCAGTTGGGTCTGCGCGGTCAACTCATTATGGGAAAGGACCATGACGTGGGGCATGAACCGTTCCAGAAGCCGCCGGAAATGGCGGCGGATAGTCGGAGAACAGATGATGATGGGCTGATACCCCTCCTGCGAAACCTTTTCCACCATGGTTTTAGCCGAGGCGAGAAGGCGTTGGCCCAGGTTCGGTTCCATATTGAGGAACACGCCCTGGTCGGTTTTTTGCAACGATTCGCGGATGATGTCCTCGATCTGGGTGGAGAGGGTGAGAACCGTGATGGTTCCCTGCTCATCGACGAAGGAGCTGATGATGGAACGGGCAAGCTTCTGGCGCACATACTCGGTAAGGATGTCCGGATCCTTGCCCAGGGGGGCGAAGTCGGCCAGGGTTTCGCAGATGGTGAGCAGGTCGCGCAGGGATACCCGTTCGCGCAGGAGATTCTGGAGCACCTTCTGGACAAGGCCAAGGGGCAGAAGGCCGGGCACCAGCTCTTCCACCACCTTGGGATGGGTTTTGGCCAGATTGTCCAGGAGCTTTTGGGTGTCCTGGCGGCCCAGCAGTTCATCGGCGTGGGTGCGCAGCACCTCGGTGAGGTGGGTGGCGATGACCGTGGAGGGGTCAACCACGGTGTAGCCCGCCACCTGGGCTTCGTCCTTCTTTTCCCGGTCAATCCAGAGGGCGGGCAATTGGAAGGCCGGCTCCATGGTGGGAATCCCCTCGATCTTCCGTTTGGCCATGCCGGAGTCCATGGCCAGCAGGTGGCCCATCATGATCTCCCCTTTCGCCACCTCCACGCCCTTGAGAAGGAGGACATACTGATCGGGTTTGAGCTGGAGATTGTCCCGGACATGCAAGGGGGGGATAATCATGCCCATGTCCATGGCGAACTGTCTGCGTATCGCCCGAATCCGCTCCAGCAGGTCGCCTTCCTGGGCCTCGTCAACCAGGGGGATGAGGCCGTATCCCACTTCAAGCTGGAGAATGTCCAGGGGCAACAGGCTTTCCACCGTTTCCGGCGCGCCGGGCAGCGGGGTGGCCGCCTTCTTTTCCTTTTCCGCCTCGACTTTCTGCTCTTCCTTGTCCGCCGCGGTTTTGTTGAAGGCTATCAGGGAGATGCCGCCCATGAGTATGCCCAGCAGGAGAAAGGGAAGATGCGGCAGTCCGGGGATCAGGCCGAACAGGATGATGATTCCGGAAGAAACCGCCAGGGCCTGGGGCTGGAGGCCGAACTGTTGCATGAACTCCTTGCCCATGCTGACATCGGAGGCGGCCCGGCTGACAATGATGCCCGCGGAGGTGGAGATGACCAGGGCCGGGATCTGGGAGACCAGCCCGTCGCCGATGGTGAGCAGGGTGTAGGTTTCCGCAGCCTGGGCGGCCTGCATGTTCTGCATGAGGGCGCCGATGAAGAATCCGCCGATGATGTTGATGATCATGATCACCAGACTGGCCACGGCCTCGCCGCGCACGAACTTGCTGGCGCCGTCCATGGCTCCGTAAAATTCAGACTGGCGGCTGACTTCCGACCGGCGGCGTTTCGCCTCCGCTTCGTTGATCAACCCGGCGTTGAGGTCCGCGTCAATGGCCATCTGCTTGCCGGGCATGGCGTCCAGGGTAAAGCGGGCCGCCACCTCGGCAATACGGCCGGAGCCCTTGGTGATAACCACGAAATTGATCAGCACCATGATCAGGAAGATGATGATGCCCACGGCAAAATTGCCGCCCACCACAAAATTGCCGAAGGACTGGATCACGTGGCCCACCGCGCCGCCGCCTTCGTGGCCGTGCAGCAGGATGAGCCGGGTCGAGGCGATATTCAGCGCCAGCCTGAACAGGGTGGTGATCAGCAGCAGCGAGGGAAAGGAGGAAAAATCCAGCGGGTTAGTGTTGTACATGCTCATTAGCAGGATGAGCATGCCGATGGTGATGTTGAAGGAGAGCAGCATGTCCAGCAGGAAGGGCGGCAGCGGCACGATCATGACCAGGAGGATGGCCACGACCCCGAGCGCCACGAAGAGGCCCGACATCTCGAAATTAATTGCCTTCAGCCCTGTTGCGGCGCCGGGGTTATCTGCCATGGTTGTGCGGACCCGCAGTGGTAAGGGTTGATTCCGGGGGCCTGGGGAAGGTGGCGCTATTCATGCAGTCAGGCCCTTTTCCGTTTCACATTGTATACATAGGCCAAAACCTCGGCCACGGTCTGGAACAGGTTTTCCGGGATGGTCTCGCCCAGCCCCACGTTTTTGTAGAGGGCCTGGGCCAGGGGTTTGTCCTCGACCAGGGGAATGGAATGCTCCTGGGCGATTTCCCGGATGCGTTGGGCGATGACCCCGGCGCCCTTGGCCATCACCGTGGGCGCAGCCATGGCCAGCGCATCATAGCGAAGGGCAATGGCCAGGCGGGTGGGGTTGGTGATGACCACGTCGGCCTTGGGCACCTCGGACATCATCCGTTGCCTGGCCATCTGCATCTGGATGGAGCGAATGCGTCCCTTAACGTGCGGATCTCCCTCGGTCTGTTTGGCTTCGTCCTTGACCTCCTGCTTGGTCATCTTCATCTTTTCCATGAACTGCCAGCGCTGGAAGGCGTAGTCCATTGCCGCAAGCACCGCGATGATCAGCGTCGATTTCAGGAAGATCCAGAAGGCGATCTTGGCCATGAAGGAAAGGATAAGCGCGGGTTCCTGATCCATGAGTTGCAGGATGCCGGGCAGCGCCTTTTTTATCTCCGTATAGGATACATAGCCGATGATGAGCAGTTTGCCCACCGACTTTATCATATTGGCCAGAGCCTGCTTGGAAAAGAGTCGGGAAAATCCTTGGATGGGGCTGATCTTGTCGAACTTCGGCAGCAATTTTTCCGTGGTGAACAGGATGCCGACCTGGGCATAGTTGGCCACCAGGGCCGTCAGGAAGATAACCCCCATGACCGGCGCCACGATGAGCCCGGTCTGGAGCATGGACTCTCGGGTAAGCACGGTCATGTTGTTCGGGGTTATGCTGATGGAGTGCAGGTTTCCCAGGTAATATTTGAGCAGGAGGAAGAAATGCCCCAGCATGAAGTCGCTTGCATAATAGAGGGTGAGCAGGCTGGTGAGCAGGACTGCGGCGGAGGGCACTTCCATGCTCTTGGCCACATCCCCTTTTTTCCTCGCCTCCTGGATGCGGCGGGAGGTGGGGGCTTCGCTTTTTTCCTGGCCGGAGGATTCGTCCGCCATTCTTCAGCCTCCCATGCCCATGGCCAGCCTGGGCAGGAGCCGGGCCAGCATTTCAAAATTGGTGATCATCAGCGGCAGGAGATATCGCAGGGACAAGCCGGCAAAAATCAGACCGACCGCAATGTTTAGCGGCAGACCGACGATCAGGATCGGAATCTGGGGCACGGTCTTGGAGACGATGCCCATGGCCACATGGGAAAAAAACAGGGCTGCTCCCGCAGGGGCCATGATCTTGACGGCGAGAACGAACATGTGGGAAGCCCCCTGCATGATGCCCTCGAAGGTGGCCTGGGTTATGCTTGCCGTGCCGGGTTTCAGCCACTCAAAGCTTTCCACCAGGGTGGAGAAAAAGATGTGATGGCCGTTGATGCTTAAAAAAATCAGGATGGTGGCGAGATTCCAGAGCATGCCCACCAGCGAGATCTGGGTGCCGAACTGGGGATCCATGACGCCGGCCACGCCCATGCCCATCTGGATGCCCACCATCTGGCCGGCAAGCTCGGCGGCGGCAAAGAGGCACCGGGCAAAAATGGCCAGGGTCGCACCCAGCAGGATTTCGGTGAGGACGAGAACGACAAAGCCGATGGGCGGGTCGCTCATCAGGCGCGGGTCAACCCGGACCACGGGGGTCAGGATCAGGGCGGTCATCAGGGCCAGCAGGATTTTGACCTGGGGTGGTACGCTTGTCGAGCCGAGGACGGGCATGAAAAATAAAAGCGGCGCCACCCTGGTCAGGATAATGACCATGGAGAGGAGCTGGGTCAGGGTCCAGTTCAGCAGCGCGGCTTCGGGCATGGTTGCGAAATTCTCCGTCAGTGGATGATGTTCGGGATGCTGGTAATCAGCTCACGGGTGTAGTCCACCAGCTTGGTTATCATCCAGGAGGAAAGAAACAGCAGGGTCAACATCATGGCCACGATCTTGGGGACAAAGGTCAGGGTCATCTCCTGGATCTGGGTGATCGCCTGGAAAAGAGAGATCAGCAGGCCTACCACCATGGCCACGAGCAGGAGCGGCGCCGAAACTATCAGGGTCAGGGTAACGGCATTCTGGGTCAGGGTGATGGCTTCAGAGGCAGTCATGATTATACCCCAAAACTTTTTACCAGGGAGCCGACAATCAGGTACCAGCCATCCACCAGCACGAAAAGCAGCAGCTTGAAGGGCAGGGAAACCATGACCGGAGGCAGCATCATCATACCCATGGACAGCAGGATGCTGGCCACCACCATATCGATGATCAGAAAGGGCAGAAACAGAACAAAGCCGATGGTGAAAGCGGTCTTGAGCTCGCTGATCATGAAGGCCGGGATGAGCACGGCGGTAGAGACCTCCTCCTTGTTTTTCGGCTTGGGAGTCTTGGCCAGGGAAAGGAAAAGTTCGAGGTCTTTTTCCCTGGTCTGTTTGAACATGAAGGCGCGCACCGGTTTTGCCGCCTCCAGCAAGGCCTCTTCCGCGTTGATCTGTTCGGCCATGTAGGGTTTGATCGCGGTGGTGTTGACCTCGCTGAAAACCGGGGTCATGATGAACACGGTCAGGAAGAGCGCCAGGCCGACCAGAACCTGGGTCGGCGGCACCTGCTGGGTGCCCAGGGCTTGGCGGAGAAAGGAAAAGGCGATCACCAGCCGGGTGAAGGAGGTCATCATCAAGAGGATGGCCGGGGCCATGGAAAGGACCGTGAACAGGAGCAATATCTCGACGAGGACCGAGACCTGCTTGGGGTTCTGGGCTTCGCCCAACCCGATCTGCAGGGTGGGCAGGGTCACGGCCCTGCCTTCGCCGGGAAAAAGGAGGATGATCCCCGCAAGCAGGCCGAGGAGAATGGGCCAGGACGGCAGAGGTTTATTCCGCATCGGCGGACCCTTTCTTGTTTGGTTTCATGCCTGAGACGGTCTGGGTCGCCTTGTGGAGCATGGAGGCAAAAGAAGCCGGGAGGGGTGCGTCGTTTTTTTTGGCGGCGGCCATGAGGCGCTCGTTGGGGTCAAGGGTGGCGAGCAGGGTAATCTGTTGCTCGCTGAGCCCGACCACCAGGTACGCACCCGCCACCTCCAGAACGCTCACCTGTTTTTTGGGGCCCAGCATCCGGCTGTCGAGGACGGTGATAAGGCTTTCCTGCCGGGAACCGCCCTTGGCGAACCCCATCTTTTTGATCCAGGCCAGCAAGAGGAGCATGAGCCCCACCACAATGACAAGCGAGCCGATGGTTTTAAAGATGGTCGTGGTCAGGGAAAGGGCTTCCTGATTTCCCGTGAGCGGTTCGGCGGCAAGGAGCGTGAAGGGAAAGGCGAGATGATACAGCGGGCTTGCTCCTAGGGCGATCAGCGTCTTTGCCCGGAACACTCCGCGTGTTGGTGATGGTTGCCGGATCTTCATGGTCGTTGCGTCCACAGCCTTGCCGATGGAAGTCGGTCAGGAATTTTTCATGCTCAGGCGATGTTCTTGACCCGGTCCGCCTGACTGATGATTTCCGTGATCCGCACGCCGAACCGCTCGTTGACCACGATCACCTCGCCTTTGCCCAGCAGCTTGTCGTTGACAAAGATTTCCACCGGTTCGCCGGCCGCTTTGTCGAGCTCGACCACCGATCCTTGCGTCAATTGCAGCATCTTGTTGATGATCATGCTGGTCCGCCCCAGTTCGACGGTGACTTCCAGGGGGATATCCAGCAGGAAATCAAGATTCTGGCTGCCGGTGGGGGCGGTGGGCCCACCATTGCCCAGCTCGGCAAAGGCAGGGGCTTGAGCCCCTCCCGCGCCGTCATGCTCGCCCAGGGCGGCAGCCCAGTCATCCCCGGCGCCTTCTGTTACGGTTTTTGCGTCGGCGGCGTCCAACGGGTCGTCAGCCATGGCTCTTCTCCTCTTGGAAGGTTAAAGGTGAAAGGCCCAAGGTGAAAGGCTTGGCCTTAAACCTTGGGCCTTTCACCTTGAACCTCATTCCCGGTTCGGGTCAAGAACCTTTTTCTTGATGAGCACCGCATTGTTGCCGCGATGCACACCAGGGGTTCCCATATATTTTCTTTCTCCGGCGACAAAGGCCGGCAGGAGGTCGTCGGTGCGGCGTTCCAACTGGATGATATCGCCTACCACCAGCTCCATGACATCCCCCGCGGAAATGGTGGCGCGGCCCAGTTCCACCACAAAGTCCACCGGGATGTTCTTGATGTTTTCGGTGAGGACGCGCTTGATGCTGATATCCTCGTCGCTCTGCTCCCGCTGGAAGGTGGTGAGCAGCTTGCCCTTGACCGATTCCAGGTTGCTCATGGGGATGCAGACCGTGATGCTGCCCACGGCCCGGTCCATGTCCACATCGTAGCGGCAGATGATCACCACGTCCTCGGGCTGGCAGATCTTGGCGAACTGCGGGTTGATCTCGCTTCTGATGTACTGGACCTTGAGGGGCTGCAGGGAATACCAGGCCTTTTCCAGGTCGGTGAGCAGGAGGTTCACCACCCGCCGGATGAGGCGTTGTTCGATGGCCGTGAAATCGCGGCCCTCTATGCGGATGTTTCTTGTGCCGGTGCCGCCCAGGAAGTTTTCCACCAGGGTGAAAACCAGCTTGGGTTCGAGCACGATGAGGGCATGGCCCCGAAAGGGTGCCATGCGGAAGATTTGCAGGCTGCTCGGCACGGGCAGGGTGCGGACAAAGGCGCCGAAGCGTTCCAGCTCAAGGGGGGCGGAGGTCAGGTCGATGATCCGGCGCAGGGTGGTGGAAAGCGAGGTGCGGACCGCACGCATGAAGGCGTCGGAGATCGCCTCCATTGCAGGCATCTTTACCTGGACGATCCTTTCCTGCCGGGTAAAGTCGTAGGCCTGATAGCCCAGGGCTTCCGCGTCAATGGGTTCTTCCGGCTCTTCGATCTCGCCGCCGGAAATTCCCTTGAGTAGCGCGTCAACCTCGTCCTGGCTGAGAATCTGTTCCATGGCTTTCCGCTGGGTGGTTTTCGGGTTAACGACAGAGGCCCGAAGGGCTACTGCACGACAAATTCCGTAAAGTAAATATTTTTGATGTGGTCGGGCCGCATGATCTCGTTGAAGCGCTCCAGCAGCTCATCCCGGACCCGGATCTTGCCTTCCGGAGTCATGACTTCCTCAAAGCCCAGGCTGGTGAGCATCATGATCACCATGTCGCGCAGCTTGGGCGCCGCCTTGGTGGCCTTGTCCACGGCCTCCTTGCTTTCAAGCTCCAGCTCGATCTTGACCTTGAGGTAACGTTTGCCCTTGGGGTCGGCGAGATTGACGACAAAGGGCTCCATGACCAGCATTTCCCCGATCACCGGGGCGGCTTCTGTTTTCGCCTCCTGGCTGGCAACCTCTTCAACCGCCGGTTTATTGGCCAGGAATTTGGTATAGGCGAAAAAACCGCCGCCGCCGAGGACGAGAATGCCTACGCCAAGGACGATGAAAAAGCCCATCTTGGATTTCTTTTTAGGAACATCTTCTGTTGCCTGTGGGTCTTTGTCCGTAGCCATGGTTCTGTCTCCTCGAGGAAAAAGAAAGAAGGGGAAACCCCGGAGCCTTCTCTTTGTTTTGGTTGTAAAGCAAGCATTGTGCCGCGAGGCTTTTCTTGTGTATAACAGTATATGTAAATTATCGGTAATTCAATGTATTTCTGGAAAATAGGCAGGAGAGCCGGTCTTTTTTCGGCACGGTTCGCATGGGAATTCTTCGTCATGATTTTGACTTCAGCCGGACAGAGTGTCAAAAAAATATCGAGAAATTGAAAGAATCGGTGCTGGTCTCCGTAAAACGCGCCGAGGCCGCGGGAAAATAATGATGGTGTTTCAAGTTGTTACGAGACCGTTGGGATCCGGTTGGAGGGGGAATGGAGCTTAAGGCGTGTGAGGTTGGTTTGGCTGCATGCCATCAGTATGACCGGAGGCTTTTGAAGGATCGGGTGGAGATGCTGTGCAGCGGATTGGGCTTTCGGGTCTCCCCTGGCAGCAGGGTGCTGCTCAAGCCCAACCTGGTTTCCGCGGTGCGCAACAAAGGGCTGGCCTGCACCCACCCCGAGGTTGTCGCTGCCGTGGCGGAGTGGTTCCTCGATCAGGGAGCCACGGTGCGGGTCGGTGATTCGCCGGCATTCGGCACGGCGCTGGGCGTTATGGCGGCCTGCGGCATCACTGCGGCGTTGAAGGGTTTGCCCGTGGCCATGGTCAATTTCGAGGGGGCGCAGCCGGTTCGCCTCGCCTCCGGGCTGTCCGTGGGGGTGGCGCAGGCGATCGGCGAATGCGATCTGCTGGTCAATCTGCCCAAGGTCAAGGCCCACGGCCAGCTCTACATAACCCTGGCGGTGAAAAACTATTTCGGGGCGGTGGTGGGGTTTCGCAAGCCTTGGCTCCATGCTCGGCATGGCGACATCGATAACCGGTTTGAAGCCATGCTGGTCGATCTCCTTGAGGTCCTCCCCGGAGGGATCACCCTGGCCGACGGGGTGGAGGCCATGCATGTGGACGGGCCGGTGGCGGGCAAGCCCTTTCCCCTGCATCTGCTGGCCGGCGGGCTCAATCCCGTGGCCCTGGATACGGCCCTGCTTGATGTGCTCGGCCTTCCCCACCAGGCAAGCCCGGTCTGGCGGGAATGTTGCCGGCGCCATCTTGCCGGCAGCAGCCTCGAAGAGCTGTCATTCCCCCTGGCCAGGGTGGAAGAGGTCGCGGTCCAGGGGTTTCAGCCCCCGGTTCGCCTGAGGCCGGTGAGTTTCCATCCCTGGCGGCTCTTGCGGGGCGCCCTGAAACGGCTCACTGCCAGGTAATTCCATTTCCCGCAGGCGGGAAAGTCTTCTTTACTTTCCCGCCTGAAAATTTTATCGTGGCCAGCACATTGATGCTCATCAACCCATTACGGGAACAGCTATAAAGAGGAGTTGGGTATGTACAATCTGCGCGGAAAAGTAGGCTTGGTGACCGGCAGTTCGCGGGGGATCGGCAAAGCGATCGCCCTGCGGCTTGCGGAAAACGGAGTGGATCTGGTGGTGAATTATGTGCGCCACCGCCAGGATGCGGAAGCCACTGCCCGCCTCATCCAGGAAAAGGGGGCGCGCTGCCTGGTGGTCAAGGCCAACGTGGCCAACGACGAGGACCTGCAGGGGATGTTCGCCCTGATCAAAAGCGAGTTCGGCCATCTGGATTTTCTTATCAGCAACGCAGCCTCCGGCGTCTTGAAGCCGGCGCTGGAGCTGAGCAGCCGCCACTGGAATTGGGCCATGGAGATCAATGCCCGGGCCCTGCTTTCCCTGACCCAGCAGGCCGCGCCGCTCATGGGCAAGGGCGCCAGGATCATGGCGGTTTCCAGCATGGGGGCGGTGCGGGCCGTGGAGAATTACACGGCCGTGGGCGCCTCCAAGGCGGCGCTTGAGTCGCTGGTTCGCCATCTCGCCGTGGAGCTGGGGCCTTTGGGGATCAATGTCAACACCATCAGCGCCGGCGCCGTGGACACCGAGGCCCTCAAGAAATTCCCCAACCGGGAGCAGATCCTCGACGTCGCCCTGCAGCGTACCCCCATGGGGCGGCTGACCACCCCAGAGGACGTGGCCGATGTCGCTTTGTTCTTATGCAGTGATCTGGCCGCCATGATCCAGGGGCAGACCATCGTCGTGGACGGTGGTTATTCCATCCGGGCCTGAGCCCGCTTATGGACGCCTTCCGGACAGAGGCGCGGCTGATCCTGGCCTCGGGTTCGCCCCGGCGGCGCGATTTTCTTGCCGACTTGGGTATTGCCTTTGAGGTGGTGGTCGCGGACATCGACGAGACCCCGTTGACCGGCGAGCAGCCCGCTGAATTTGTCGCGCGGCTCTCCCGGGAAAAGGCCAGGGGGGTGGATATTCCTGATGCCTGGGTGCTGGGTGCCGATACCGCGGTGGTGGTGGATGGGGAGATTCTCGGCAAGCCCGGCGATGCAGAGGAGGCCTGCGCCATGCTCATGCGGCTCTCCGGCCGCTGGCATGAGGTGTGGACCGGCTTCTCCCTCTGCTGCCGGGCGACAGGCGAATCATGCACCAAGGCCGTCTGCACCAAGGTCCGATTTCTGGAACTTACCCCGGAGTTGTGCCGGGCCTATGTGCGCACCGGAGAGCCCCTGGACAAGGCCGGGGCGTATGGAATTCAGGGCAAGGGCTGTTTTTTGGTCCCGGAAATCAGCGGCTCCTATACCAACGTGGTGGGCTTACCCATGACCGAGGTGTTGGAGGCGTTACTGCACCACAAGGTGATTGCGCTGCTCGATGATTTGTGAGAAAATCATCGTAGCCATGGACACCTCCCAGCCGAATATCTTCGTCGCCCGTCAGCCTATCTTCAAGAGGAACAAGGAGGTTTTCGCCTACGAGCTGCTCTTCCGTTCCGGCCTCAATAATTATTTCGACCCCCTACAAGACGGAGAAGAGGCCACCTCCAAGGTCATCACCAACAGCTTTCTTTTGATCGGCATTGCCTCCATCACCGAAGGGAAAAAAGCCTTCATCAATTTCAGCGAAGAAATGCTGCTCAAGGGCTATCCCGCGCTTTTTCCCAAAGAGATCACCGTGGTCGAGGTGCTGGAGACGGTGGGGGCCACGCCCGAGGTCATCGAGGCCTGCGAGGGGCTGGTCGCGGCAGGCTATGTTCTGGCTCTCGACGATTTTCTCTATGAAGAGCGGTTTCTGCCGCTGATCAAGCTGGCCGGAATCATTAAATTCGACATCCGCCAAATGAGTTTTGCCGAGCTTGAGCGCCAGACCAAGGTGGTCAGCCGACACAACGTGAAGCTGCTGGCGGAAAAAATCGAAACCAATGAAGAGTTTGAGGCCGTAAAGAAGCTGGGCTTTGATCTGTTCCAGGGCTATTTTTTCAGCCGCCCCCATATCATGAAGGGGCGGGATATCCCCGGCTCCAAGCTCCATTATCTTCAGGTGCTGAAAGTAATACAGGATGAGGATTACGATTTCGCCGAGCTGGCCAAGTTTGTGAGCCGGGATGTCTCCTTGGCCTACAAATTGCTTAAGTATGCGAATTCCGCCTATTTTGCCAGGAGGCAGAAGCTGGACAGCATCGAGATGGTCGTGGCCATGCTGGGGCAGATTACTTTACGGAAATGGCTGTCCCTGATGATGCTGTCCTACCTTGCCGCGGACAAGCCGTCCGAGCTCTTGCGGTTGGCGGCTTTTCGGGGCAGTTTCTGCGAACTGATCGCCGATCAGCTTTTGAATCGGCGCAAGGAGGCGGGGATGTTTCATACGGTGGGAATGTTCTCGCTGCTCCCCGCCATGCTTGACAAAGCCATGGCGGATATCCTGCCGGATCTGGCCCTGCCCGAGGCGATTCAGGAGGCTCTTCTCGTCGAGGTCGCAACCCCTCTCTCCCGGACCCTCAGGCTGGTCATGGCCTACGAACGCGGCGACTGGGAAAACACCGCCCGTCTGGCGAAGAAACTTGCCATCAAACTCGACTCCCTGCCCCTGCTCTACGAGCAGGCCATTGAAATCGCCCAGTCCCAGCTTACGGATTGATGTTCCGTGTGCGGAATGGTCTTGGGGCTGCCCCCTTGCTTTCCCAGGGAGATGAGCTAGCGTTGCAGGGCGGCGATACGGCTTTCCAGGCTGGGGTGGGTGGCAAACAGCGCCATCCAGCCTTCCTTGCCGGCAATGCCCGAGGCGGCCATGTTTTGCGGCAGTTCACCAGCCTGCATCCCGCTAAGCCGTTGCAGGGCCGCGATCATCGGTTGGGGGCCGCCCAGGAGATACGCTGCGCCTGCGTCGGCCCGGAACTCCCGTTGGCGGGAAAAGTACATCACCACCGTGCTGGCGAGGATACCAAAGACCATCTCGCAGACGAACACGATTATCATGTAGCCGATCCCAGGGCCGGAAGGGGCTTCTGTCTCGTCGCCCCGGCGCAGCATGCTGTCGATGAGCGAGCCCACCACCCTGGCCAGGAAGAAGACAAAGGTGTTGACCACCCCCTGAATCAGGGTCAGCGTCACCATGTCGCCGTTGGCGATATGCGCCACCTCGTGGGCCAGAACCGCCTCGACCTCCTGCTTGTTCATGCCGTGGAGCAGCCCGGTGGAGACCGCGACCAGCGATTTGGCCTTGCTCGCTCCGGTGGCGAAGGCGTTCGGCTCCCCCTCGTAAATCGCCACCTCGGGCATGGGCAGGCCGGCCTCGCGGGCAAACCGGGCCACGGTGTCGATCAGCCACTGCTCTTCCCGGTTCCGGGGCTGCGCTATGACCTGGGCGCCGGTGGACCATTTGGCGATGGTCTTGGACATCCACAGGGAGATAAAGGCGCCGCCGAAGCCCATGATCGCGGCAAAAGCCAGCAGCATGCCGAGATTCAGGCCGTTGGCCGTGAGAAAGCGGTTGACCCCGAGCAGGTTTACCACCGTGCCCAGCACGAGCATGATGGCGAGGTTGGTGCAGAGGAAGAGAAAAATCCGTTTCATGATGCGTTTCCTGTTTTTGTTGTTGAAGACATGGTCAACGGACGCAGCCGCCTAGCCCCCGACCGCGCCGGAGGGTCGGCACGCTATCCGCTGGGAACCGGGTGCAACTTAAGACACCGGCGAATCAGAAATGTTCCGATTTTTTTGGGGGATGTCGGAGAGTAAGGTGGCCAGCACCTTGTCGATGCGCTTGTCATCCATGTCCACCACCTCAAGCCGCCACCCTTCCCATTCCGCGTAGTCGCCGGTTCGTGGCACCCGGCCAAGCAGCAGCATGACCAGGCCGCTGAGGGTATGGTAGCGCCCCTTGTCCTCCTCGGGCACCGCCTTGAGCGCGAGGCGATCCTTCAGCTCCGGAATGGGGATGGTCCCATCCAGCAGCCACGAGCCATCCTCCCGCTGCACGGCCCAGGCATCCTCGGCGTTCCGTGGAGTGAATTCGCCGATCACCGCTTCGAGCAGGTCTTGCAGGGTGACCACGCCTTCTATTTCGCCATACTCGTCGATGACAAAGGCCATCTGCATGTTGCTGGCCCGGAACTGCTCCAGCAGCTCCATGCCGGTCAGGGTCTCCGGCACAAAGGCGCCGGGATGCAGACCAACGGAGAAATCCAGGGGGTGCCCCTGGGCCACCGTCGCCAGGGCATGTTTGGCCTCCACGACGCCAAGCAGTTTGTCCATCCCGCCATCGCAGACCGGAAAGCAGGAATACTCCGAGTCTATCAAAAGTTTGAGGTTCTCCTCCTGTGTCTGGCGGATGTCGAGGTAGACCACCGCGGACCGCGGAATCATCAGCGACCCCAACTGGCGGTCGTCGAGACGGAAAACATTGCGCACGATCGCGTGTTCCTGCAGCTCGATGACCCCGGCCTCGGAGCCTTCATTCAGCATGGCATGGATCTCCTCCTCGGTAACGCTGGACGAGATGCTTTGATTGACCCCCATGATCTTGAGCAGGGAGTGGGTGGAAAACGAAAGCAGCAGGACAAACGGGCGGCTGAAGACGGACAGCGCCCGCATGGGCCGGGCCACCAGGAGGGCGATGGTTTCGGGGTTGATCTGGCCGAGGCGTTTGGGCACCAGCTCGCCGGCAACAATGGAGACATAGGTGATCGCCACAACGACGGCAGCCGTGGCACTGATATCCGCGGTCTGTCCCGGCATGCCGATGGTTTGCAACCACAGGGAAAAGGGGACCGCCAACGCCGATTCACCCACGATGCCGCTGAGCACCCCAATGGATGTGATGCCGATCTGGATGGTGGAGAGAAAACGAGTGGGGTCTTCGCCAAGCTCCAAGGCAACGCCGGCGGATGCGTCGCCATCTGCGGCGATTTTTTTCAGGCGTGCCTTGCGGGCGGTTACCAGTGCGATTTCAGACATGGCGAAGAGGCCGTTAAGGCCGATCAGGGCAAGCAACAATAAGACTTTCATTCAGCTCCTTGGGGTGTGTTGATGCGGTTCAGCACAAGCACCGCACGTGGAAACCGGACGGGGACCAGATTCTATTATAGGAGAAATCGCAGGGAAAAGTAAACAGCTACGGGGGAAAGGCGTGGTGCTACTTGGCCCAGCCCAGCACCAGCATCGCCAGAACCAGATAGCGTCCCGCCTTGGCCAGGGTAACCATCAGGAGAAAACTCCAGAGGGGCTCGCGCATGAGGCCGGCCACCACGGTGAGGGGATCGCCGATGATGGGCGCCCAGCTCAGCAACAGGCTCCAACGACCATGGCGGTGATAGGAGCGCCGGGCTTTTTCAAGATCGTGCTCCTTGACCGGGAACCAGGGTTTCTCCCGGAAATACTCGATGGAGCGTCCCATCCACCAGTTTGCGACCGAACCAAGCACATTGCCGCAGGTGGCAACGAGAAGCAGAGTCCAGGCCGGATAGCGATCCGCGAAAAGCAGCCCGGCAAGCACCGTCTCGGACTGGAGGGGGAGCAGGGTCGCGGCGCCGAACGCCGAGAGAAACAACCCGAGGTGTCCGGTTAATTCCCACATCGACATTGTCCAGGCACAGCTTACGGATTGATGGCGTTCATCTTAGAAAAATCGCCGATCTGCAAAAAGAGCTGGGCGATGACGGTCAGCAGGTTCAACCGGTTGGCGCGCACCTTTGCATCCTCGGCCATGACCATTACTTCCTCGAAAAAGGTGTCAACCGGCTCCTTCATCTTGAGGATTACCCCCAGCGCCCCTTCGTAATCGCTGGCTGCAAGCAAAGGAGTTGCCTCGGTGCGGATCGCCAGGTATGCCGCATGGAGCTTCTGCTCGGCGGCCTCGGTGAGCAGCTCCGCTTGCACCGCAGTCTCGCTGTTCTCCTTGATGATATTGATCACCCGCTTGAAGGCTCCAGCCAGAACGGTAAAGGATTCCTGGCCGCTGATGGCCATCAAGGCGCTGATCCTCCGCTTGCAGTCCAGCGGATCGTCGAAGGAGACCGAGGTGACCGCTTCCACCGCCTCGGCCGGGATGCCCTGGCCGGTGAGGTCATTGCTGAAACGGCCCTTGATGAACTCAAGCACGTTGCGGCGGGCCTCGTCCTTGGGAACGGTCAGTTTTTCGCCGTAGAGGGCGAGCGCCTCGTCCACGAACTCGGCCAGGGAGAGGCTAAAACCCATGGCGTTGATGATGTGCAAAAGCCCCAGGGAGAGGCGGCGCAGGCCGAAGGGGTCTGCGGTGCCGGTGGGGGTTTGGCCGATGCCGAAGCAGCCGGCGATGGAGTCAATCCGGTCGGCCATGCCGACCAGCGCCCCGGGGATTGAGGTGGGCAGCACCCCGCCTGCCCGGACCGGCAGGTAATGCTCCCGGATGGCCGTGGCCACCTCGGGTGTTTCTCCGCCGAGCAGGGCGTAATCGCGGCCGATGGCCCCTTGCAGGGTGGGGAACTCCCCAACCATGTCGGTGAGCAGATCGGTCTTGGCCAGGAGGGCCGCCCGTTCGGTCGAGGCCAGGTGCTCCGGCGCCAGCTTTTTGGCCAACAGCCCGGCCAGGGTGGTGACCCGCCTGGTTTTATCGAGCATGGTACCCAGTTTATGCTGGAAGATAACCCCTGTGAGGTCTTCGACCCGATCCGCCAGGGTGCGGCGCTGATCTTCCTTGAAAAAGAAAAAGGCATCCTCCAGCCGCGCCCGGATCACCCGCTGATGGCCGTCTGCGGCAAGCTGTGCATCCTTGGTGTTGGTGTTGTTCACCGCGATGAAGTTGGGCATGATCTTGCCCACGCTGTCAACCACGGCAAAGTATTTCTGGTGCTCCCGCATGGAGGTGATCAATACCTCGCGGGGCAGGGCCAGGAAGCGTTGCTCAAAGGCGCCGCAGATGGCAAAGGGCTTTTCCACCAGATTGCACACCGTGTCCACCAATTCGTCATCCGGGAGGATCGTGCCGCCCGCCTGCCGGGCCGCCTTGGCGATCTCGGCAAGCACTGCGGCGCGGCGTTCCTGGGGATCCACCATGACCTGGGCTGTGCGCAGGGTTTCGACATAGTCGCTGTACGAGGAGGCCGGGACAGAGGTTCTGGCCATGAAGCGGTGGCCCTGTGTGGTGTTGCTGCTGGTGATGGTGTCCAGGGAGAAGGTGACGGTTTTGCCGCCATAGACGGCAAGCAGCCACTGGATCGGCCGGGCAAAGCTGGTGCGGCCTGCGCCCCAGCGCATGGATTTCGGGAAATTGAGGCTGGTGATCACCTCGGGCAGCAGCTCGGCAAGGAGTACCGAGGTTTGGCGGCCGACCTGTTCGACGCGCACCATGAGGTACTCGCCCTTCGGCGTTGCCAGTATTTGCAGGGCCTCAACCTCGACCCCGTTCTTTTTGGCAAAGCCGATGGCCGCCTGGGTGGGCTGGCCGTTTTGGTCGAAGGCCGCCTTTTTCGGGGGGCCGAGAATTTCCTCTTCACGATCAGGCTGGCGCTCTGCCAGGTCGCTGACCGACACGGCGAGACGCCGCGGGGTGGCGGCGGTGCGCAGGGAAGAATAGGGCAGGGCCAGGGCGGTGAGCCGGTCGCCTAAGTTTTTCTCCAGTTGGGAAAGGGCGGGCATGATGTAGCCGGCCGGGATTTCCTCGGTGCCGATTTCAAAAAGAAGCTCGTGGTGCATGGGATGGTTTCTCGCGATATTTTTTAGTGGTTGGCGTGGCAAAGGTGCTCAGGACACAGCCATGGTGTCCTCGTCCTGCCATTTTAAAGAGGCAAAGGTGTTATACCCTTGCGAGAGGTTTTCCACCAGTATGGAAAACCAGGCAATGGCCGGATGGTTCTCAAGTTTGCGGCCCAGGGCCGTGGTGATGCTTTCCACGGAAAGGGTGTATTCCGTGCAGGATTCTTCGGCGGGCCAGCAGAGGTCGTGGGAGGTCACCTCTTCCACCATCTGGATGATATCCTCGATCCAGATGAAGTGCTTGAACCGCAACCGGATGGTTGCCCTGCCCCAATGGCCCAGCGAGCGGGGCAACCCCTGGCTTCGCTGGGACGGGACCGGCGGCGAGATGGGCACCTGGATCTCCAGGACAAGATCATCGGTTTTTTCCAGCGATCCATGCATGGTGCAGAGGTATTCCTTCATGCCCACCGCTTGCGCCTGTCCGGAGGATTTTTGCAGAAAATAGGGAAAGGTCATTTCCAGGTGGGCCGCTTCCGCCTGGAGCTTGATCTTCATCTCTTCGAGGATGCGATGGAAGCTCTTCAGGTTGATCTCGCCGTGGAACCGGTTGAGGATTTCCACGAACCGGCTCATGTGGGTGCCCTTGAACTGATGGGGCAGATTGACGTACATATTGACCGTGGCAACGGTTTTTTGGGTCTTTCGCGCCTTGTCCAGGACGGTTACCGGGTAGGAGATGTTTTTTACCCCCACCTTTTTGATGTTGATCCGACGGTAATCACGCTGGCCTTGGATATCTTTCATGTCGCTCATTGGCAAACATTCCCCGGCAGCGAATCTGCCTCGCAGTTTCGCTGCGCTGGCTTAACCGTCATCGGCCTGAACATGTGCAATAGCACATTTCGCAGACCTCTTCCGCGCATCTCCGGCAGCAGCAACGCGGCGCTGGTGAACGATAGCAGTGCGACTGGAATCAGTCTTCTTGGAGTTCCTGGGGGAACGGGTGTGCTCATTGGGCAGGAGGTTGGGTCTCGGTCTGCTTTTTTTGCTGGTTCAACTTTTAGGCAAGATGCTTTTTCACTGCGGCCTTGAGTTCATCCAGGTTGGAGGATTTGACGATGTATTCGTCGGAGGCCCAGGTGGCCAGATCCTGTTTGAATTCCTGGTAGGCAGAGCTGAGGATCACCGGCAGGGAGGAGTGCATTTCCTTGATCTGGCGAAGAACATCGATGCCGTTGATGCCGGGCATATTGATGTCGAGGATGACCAGATCCGGGTTGATGATCTTTAGTTGGGTAAGGGCTTCTTCCCCGGAAAGAGCGGAGTGGACCTCGTATCCTTCCTCCTCCAGTTCTTCGCGGTACAGGAGGTGGATGCTGTCTTCGTCGTCAACAAGCAGTATTTTTTTCATTGATCCCCCCTGTTGTCTTGCCATGGGTTGTGAGATTTGCCGGCCCGGCCTTGGTCAAAAGTTTGCCCTAGATTGCCGCTTCCCTTAAAAATTGGGCTGCTTCTTCCGGCGGGATGGAGTTGATGTAAAAGCCTGAGCCCCATTCAAAACCGGCAATCATGGTCAGTTTGGGCATGATTTCAAAATGCCAGTGGTAATGTTCCAGGGGTTGCGAGCGCAACGGGGCGCCGTGCAGGACAAAGTTGTATGGAACATTGGGAATGCAGGTGTCCAGACGGCGCATGCACTCTGAAAAGATCGCGGTGAGCGCCTTGAAATGGTTGTCATCCATGGCAAGATAGGAAGAGGCATGTTGCTTGGGCAGGATCCACATCTCGAAGGGCGAACGGGGCGCATAGGGGACAATGGCGAGGAACAGGTCGTTTTCTGCCACCACCCGCTTGTTCTGGTTTATTTCCTGGCGGATGATATCGCAGAAGATGCAACGTTCCTTGTACTTGAAGTAGGAAAGGCTCCCCTCGATCTCGGAGCTGATCATGCGGGGGACAATGGGCAGGGCAATGAGCTGGGAGTGGGAATGTTCCAGCGAGGCCCCGGCTGCGGCGCCGAAATTCTTGAACACCATGACATACCGGAAGCGCGGATCCTGGGCCAGGTCGAGCAGCCGATCCCGATAGGCCAGAAAAACCTTGATCATGCGATCCGCCGGCAGATTGGCAAAGGATTCGTTGTGGTCCGGGGTTTCGATGATGACCTCGTGGGCGCCGATGCCGTTCATCCGGTCGTAGAGGCCATCGCCCTCCTTGTTGAGATTGCCTTCGATGATCAGGGCTGGGTACTTGTTGGGCACCACCCGCAGATCCCAGCCGGGCCTGTTGGCTTGATGGCCAGCGGTGTTGCTGTAGCTCAGAACCTCCGGAGGCGTGGTATTCTCGTTGCCTGGGCACAGAGGGCAGAATCCGCCCCTGGTCTCACTTTTTTCAACAATGAAGTCAGTGGGCCGCTTTCCCCTTTCGGTGGAGATGATGATCCAGCGGCCGATGATCGGATCTTTGCGCAGTTCAGGCATCGCGGTCTCTTATAAGCCTTTTTGTGCCCTTTCCTGGTTTTCCTGGTGGGTTTTGCACTCGATGCATTGGGTGGTCACCGGCCGCGCCTCAAGACGCTTGACCGAGATCTCGTCGCCGCATTCGTCGCAGATGCCATAGGTGCCTTCATCGATGCGTTCGATGGCCTCCCGGATCTTGGCAAGGAGTTTGCGCTCACGGTCGCGGATGCGGAGTTCGAAGCTCCGGTCGGACTCGGCGCTGGCCCGGTCGGTGGGATCGGGATAATTTTCCGTGCTGTCGGTCATCTCGTGGATGGTTTTTTCAGCCTCCTGCAAAAGATCCTGGCTCATGGTCTCAAGCTTCTGGCGAAAATACTCAAGTTGTTCTCTGTTCACGGTCTTACTCCCTTGGCATATCGTGGGCTAGCGTTATCGGCTATCGTTGGTAGCTTCCGCTTTTGCCCCCGATTTTCCTTTCCAGTCTGATGTTATTAATGATCATGCCTTTGTCCACGGCCTTGCACATATCATAAATGGTCAGGGCGGCAACCGAGACGGCGGTGAGCGCCTCCATCTCGACCCCGGTTCTGCCGGTTATGCCCACGGTAGCGGTAATTGCTATGGTGTGGGTTCTGTCGTCCAGGTCAAAATCGACAGTTACCTTGTTGATGGCCAGAGGATGGGTCAGGGGGATCAGGGCGTCGACCTTTTTGGCGGCCATGATCCCGGCGATCCGGGCAACCCCGAGCACATCGCCTTTGGCGATATTCCCATCCCGCACCAACTGAAACGCCTGCGCCGAAAGGACGATGGCGCCGGAGGCGGTAGCTTCCCGCACGGTTTCGTTTTTGCCGCCCACGTCAACCATGCGGGCGTTTCCGGATTCGTCGAAATGGGTCAGCAGATTATCCGTCAAGGGCTGGTCGCTCATTGTCGTTGTCTCGCGGGGAAGAATCAAGGATTTTCGTTGGAAAATGTGTGGAGGAACTTTTTGAAAAATCCCTCTTCTTCCTTGTTGTCGCCCTTTTCTTTCTGCAGGGCATCAAGCTCCGTGAGCAGTTCCTTTTCACGCGCGGACAATTTTTTTGGGATGACAACCTTGATTTCGACGATCATGTTGCCGGGATTCCCGCCCCTGAGGGAGGGGACGCCTTCGCCTTTCAGGGTGAATATCTGTTCCGGCTGGGTTCCCGCAGGGATGACCAGTTTTTGGGCGCCGTTGATGGTCGGCACCTCCACGGTGGCGCCCAGCGCTGCCTGCACCATGGTCAGGGGGAAAAGGCAGTGGATTTCGCTGCCCTCCCGCTGGAAAAACTCATGGGGTTCCACATGCATGATCACATACAGATCGCCCGGCGGACCGCCCTTGCGGCCGCCTTCGCCTTCGCCCCGCAACCGCATGCGGGCGCCGGTGTCGATCCCGGCCGGGATCTTCAGGGAGACCTTTTTCGTTTTTCTGACCAGCCCCTCGCCCTGACAATCATTGCACGGGTCGGTAATGATTGTGCCTTCGCCGTTGCATTTCGGGCAGGTGGTCTGTACCCGGAAAAATCCCTGGGCATGCACGACCTGGCCATGGCCCTTGCAGGTGGTGCAGGTCGAGGCTTTATGCCCGGGGCGCAAGCCGGTGCCGTCGCAAGTCCAGCAGGTTTCCCGCTTGGTGATCTCGAGCTCTTTTTCCGCGCCGTGCATGGCATCCATGAAGCTGATGCCCAGATCGTAGCGCAGGTCGTTTCCCGGTACCGGCCCCTGGCGCCTTTGCCCGGAGCGGCCGCCGAACATGTCGCCGAAGATGTCGCCGAAGCTGGAGAAGATATCCTCAAAATTCCCCGGCCCGCTGTAGCCGCTGTCTTTCAGGCCGGCGACTCCGTAGCGGTCGTAAATCTTGCGTTTTTCCAGATCGCCGAGAACTTCGTAAGCCTCGGCGGCTGATTTGAATGTATCTTCAGCCGCCTTGTCGCCCGGGTTTTTGTCCGGATGGTACTTCATGGCCAGTTTGCGGTACGCTTTTTTTATCTCCTCGGCGGTCGCATCCGGGGCGACGCCGAGTCTTTTGTAAAAATCGGTTTCCATGGGCTATAAGAACGCCTGTTCCCTTGGATCATCACCCTTTTGTGCGGCCGGGCCGGGTTTCTCCGAGGCCGGAGAATCCTCCTTGGTTGGGGTGAAGTTCTTGATGGTGGAGAAACTCACCTGGCCGGAGGCAATCTCGCGCAAGGTGGCGACGATCTCCTTGTTTTTGCATTTGACAAGAAAAGGGGCGTTCTTGCGGTGCTGTTTAATTCGTTCAACGGCAAGATGGATCAGGGAAAAACGATTTTCATTGCCTATCTGGCTCAGGCAGTCTTCGACGGTGATGCGTGCCATGGTGCAACTCCTCCTGTGGGAATTCTCCCGTTGGGTATCGCGGTAGTATAAACTTCAAAAGTATAATCCATCCCGGTTTTTTGGCAATCATTTTTTCTTCGACCCCCCATTCATTCTCGAAGGCAAAAGGGTTTGCACGGTGTGCTTTCCGGTGAATATGCGGGCATATGGGAAAGATCACCACTGAGACGGGGAGGGCCTGCTGAGGTGGCATGAAAAATGCTTATAAACAAGGCGAGATTGCAGAAAAAAGGGGAAACGGAGGGGTAATTCAGAAAAAAATTCCTTGTTATGCCCGGAATTCGGCTTTTCAATGGGAACGAGCGGGAAAAAAATTCCCAGACCGGGTGGTGAAAATGTTGTCATTTTATTGACAAGGCGACTGTGAGTGACGCAAGACACAGAGGGAGAGAAGATGCGGAAAATCATGGCGGGGTTGTTGCTCCTCAGTTGTTGCGGGTGTGCTGGCGGGATGTACAGCGATCTGGTCGAGGTTGAAATGCGGTTTGCCTCTCCGATGTTCGGGGGGGGCGAGCGAGTGCCCGTTGTCTACCCGGGCGGGCCAGGCGTTTCCGGCGATCCCATGGTTCAGGCCTTTGGGCCTTCCTGGCGGAGCATGGAAAATGACTATCCCGGCTACAATTTTAATCCCTGAGCGGGGGAGGCGAAAATGATGCGTATACGACTGCTTGCGATTGTGCTGGCCTTCACCGGTGTAGCCACCGCCGTGCAGGCCGATGACGGCCAGTCTTCGGACACCGGCGGAAATGGGGGCGTGTTTCAGCAACGGCAGAAACCCTCCCCGGCATATCGGCCCTACTTCTATAACTATCCCCATGCCATACCGCCTGATTACGTGTTCCGCACCGGTCGGGTTTTCTCGCCGCGGAATATGTCTCAATCCGGGGTGTCGGCTTTTGGACAGGCAGGAGGGGGACAGGCAGGCGGTGCAGGCCAGGGTGCCGCACTGCATTCCAGGATCAGCCAGATGGGGAAGGCTCTCATTGCCAATGCCAGCGAGGTGGTGGCCGACGAGTATGTGGTGGCGGTGAGCACCTTTGTCAGCCTTGACAATCTGTATGCGACCTCTTCCCTGGGCCGCTATCTCGGCGAGCAGTTGCTCTCCACCCTGCAGCAGGAAGGACTGGAGGTCATTGAGGTGCGGAAAACCCCGGGTCTGATGGTGAGCCCGTATCACGGAGAGTATGCCTTGTCCAGGAGCATGGATGAGATCGGCCTGGTGCAGAACGCCCAGGCGGTGGTGGTGGGAACCTATGCGGTGGCCGGGCAGGAAATCTTTGTCAATGCCCGTCTGTTGCGCAACGACGACAACCGGGTTCTTTCCTCCGCCAGCTTGGTTTTGCCCGTTGACGCGCTGACCGCCAATCTCCTTGCCAATGAAAGCATGCCTGCTTCGAACCGCACCGCGAAGGTCGCGATCCGCGAATTTCCGGAAAAGGGCCAGGCTGTCTCTGCGCCTTCGGCAAAAAAACCGGCGAAAAAGGTCGCGAAGCGTTCTGTAAAGCCTCCCGTAACGAAGGATTGCCCATGAAAAAGACAAGAATGAAGATTCGTGGCTTGGGGTTCGCGCTGTTTCTGGGCTGCGCTCTGCTCCTGAGCGGGTGCGCGCCCCGGGCGACCACCGGCGGCACCGCCTCGGTGGTCACTCCGGATTTTTTCGGGGTGGGGGAGGAGCTGGCCCTCCAGTTGACATCCGGCATGCGCGGCGCCGGGGGCGGCCAGCGGTTGATCCTGACCACGGTGGTTGATCTTGACAACCTCTATGCCACCACCCGTTTCGGCCGGACCCTGACCGAGGCCCTGTCCACCAGTCTGTTTCGCCATGGGTTCGGGGTGGTGGAAATCCGCAAGTCCGCCGAGATTTTCATGCGGGACAACCGGGGCGAGCTGATGCTCACCCGGGATGCCACGCTTTTGGCCAAACAGCAACAGGCTGCCGCAATTCTTACCGGCACCTATTCGCTGACCCCAAGCACGGTAATTCTCAATCTCAAGCTGCTCGATGCCGGTTCCCAGCAGGTGCTTTCCGTGGCAGGGCTTGAACTGCAGCGCAGCCGCAATATCAATCATTTGCTTGCGGCAGGAGGCGGCGCTTTGGGCGATGGGCTGCTCTCCGCTAAAGAGCGATAGGAGGGCGTAACTGTCCAGCAGCGCCACATCTGCTTCGGAGTCTCACAGGTTCGCTTACCTGTCATCGGCCTGCTCGTGTGCAATAGCACACTTCGCAGACCTCTTTCGCGCATCTGCGGCACTGCTGAACAGTTACCTTTCGTGGTCTTTTAATTCCGGCATTAAGCGGGATAGTAATTAGGAGGGCGGTATGCGAAAGAGTATCGTGGGTGCGTTTCTTGGCCTGCTTCTTGTCGGGTGTGCAGCAGGCCCAAAAAACTGGGCCAACCAGCCGGTGGAGGTCAAGAAGAATTCGCCGGTGGTATTTATCTATCCTGAAACGAATACCTATCAGGAGGCGACTGTCGGTGTTCTGCCTTTTCAGGTGCCCGACAATATGAGCCGGCAGCAGGGGGAGGGGGTCGCCATGCTCTTCAAGGATGTCCTTCTGGGCAAGCAGGCTTTCCCAAAGGTGCTCCGCCTGGAGGAGTCGTACCGGGATGTGGAGGAGGCCCTGGCCCTTGGCCGGAAGGCAAAGGTTGATCTGGTCCTGGCGGGAAAGGTCAACCATGTTCTGGAAGGCACCCAGTTCGGCGGGGGAAGGGTTGAAGTGGCCACCCGCCTGCTCAATGTGCATACCGGCAATACCGTCTGGTATATCGAGCAGTCCATGGACCAGCCCGTCGCCTATCCGAAAAGCAGCACCCTTTCCCGATTTGTCGCAGCCTTTAATCCTCCGGAGATCAAGTCCTCGCAGGGCGGTCCGGTGGTGCCGAACATGCTGGCGCAGGTTGCCGTCGACATGGTCGAGGTCATGGCCGGTGCCAGGTCGGTCAGCCGCTGACAGGTGCATGGTGTGTTGAGGGCAAAGGCCGCCCCCATATGCGCCCCCGCCGGTTTACGTCTTCCGGTCGAGCACTGCCGTTATGGGGTAATGATCCGAGGGGAAGAGGGTGCCTTGGCGGCAGCGGTCGATCTGCGCAGCAAGGACCCGGAAATGGCCGGAGACCAGAATCCAGTCAATGGCTGCCATTTCCTCCTGCTGCCCATAACCATGAAAGGTGGCCTCATCTTCCCCGTGTGGCAGGATTTGCCGTAAGGCGTCGATCAGCGCCCCATCGCCGGTCAGGAGGCGGTATGCGTTTGAATCCTTGTCGGCATTGAAATCGCCGGTCACGATGAGCGCGGTGTCGTGGCGGATTTGATCGAGCCATTGGCGCAGGGCGCGGGCATCCCCTTCGATGGCCGTCGGTTCGTAGTCGAAATGGGTGTTGACGTAGGTAAGCACCGACCCGGTCAACCGGCAGGAGAGCCTGGCCCAGCTCACCGTTCGCGGATAGTTGCTTTGCCAGCTCATGCTGCCGGGGATCTCCGGCGTCTCACTCAGCCAGAAACATCCCGTATCGAGCAGCCGGAAGGCGGAGCGGCGAAAGAGCAGGGGGGCCATCTCCAGCGCCGTGCCTCCGGGGCCGCCCCGATGGACGCCGAAGAAATGGTAGTCCGGCAGGTTGGCGCGGACAAATTCGGCCTGGGCGTCATCCAGGCACTCCTGAAGGCCGAGCAAGTCGGGCCCGAAGGCGTGGATCCTCTCGAGGGCAAAGGACTTGCGGTGCTCCCAGTGGTTCTCGCCGTCGTCGGCCAGGCCGACACGGATGTTGAAGCTCATCACCTTGATCATGGCCTGCCCCGTGACCGGTTCCTGCGGTCAGACTTATGAATTTTTGGCGCGTTCCAGGGTCCCTCGGATGCCGGAAAACTGCTCCGGCCGTCCCATATTGGGAAAGAACCCCTGATCCACGCAGTCCCGATAGCACCATTCCGGAGTGGTCTCGGTCCGGTAAGTCCAGAAGAACCAGCCGGCGTATTTTTCGAAGGTCAGCACTTGGGCCGAGGCGTACCCGCGATAGGCCGCCGACATTTGAAAGAGATCCATTTCCTCCAGGGCATGATTGAACGGCCCCTCCGCCCAGAGGGAGACCATCTTCAGATCGAGCCCCAGGCTCCATTCGCCGCAATACACCTGATAGCCCGACTCACGGATGATCTCGTCCGCTTCCTCCCGCCAGTCCACGGCGGACTTACGGAGGTGGCCGAAGATGTCCAGACTGGTGTCGTAATCCATAAAGCATTGATAGCGGTGGATATCGATGGCCACGTTGCGAAACTCCGGCTCCAGGAGAAACCCTGCATATTCCCGGAAGCTGCGGAAGCCGTCGTGGAACACCACCGTCACCCGCTCGGGCGGGCAGTGGCGGCGGATGCGGCGGTAGGCCTCGAGGTTGAAGCGCTTCAAGAGATCGGTGGGGATATCCCAGCGCGGTTCATTGAGCGTCTCAATGCCGTGCAGCGTTGGCTGATCTCCATATCGCTCTGCCAACCGTTCCAGCACAACCAGGGAGTGTTCGATGTACTCCTCGCTGGTATGCCATTCGCAAACGTCGAGGATGCCGCCGTTGTCAAAGCCGTTCTGACACCCCGGCGCGGCATGGAGGTCAAGAACCACCCGCAGGCCGAATTCCCCGGCCCACTCAAAGACCTTGTCGACGATGGCAAGCCCCCCTTCCACGAAGGGATGGCGCGCCTCCTGATAGCTGCGGTGGTAGGGATAGTCCTTGCCGAAGAGCCAGTGGCCCACCGGCAACCGTACCGCATTGATGCCGGCATTTTTCAGCCAGGCGAAGTCGTCGCGGGTGATGAAGGTGTTCCAATGCTGGTGCAGGCGCCGGGTAGCCTCGGCCTCGCCCAGCTCGACGCAGTAGGAGGTCTCGTCGGTGGCTTGCAGCCCCTCGAAAAGACTCGGGGTAATCCATTTTTCCAACACCAACCAGCCGCCGAGATTGACGCCGCGGAGTTTGCTGCCGAATTCGTGAACCATTTGGGTAGTCATCGTTGGTCTTCCTTAAGGGTTACAGAGCCAGGCGGCGTGCATAAAAGGCCTCGCCGTTTGGCAGGTGAGAAATTGCGAGCAGCGTGGCATCGGGGAGCTGTTCTGCGATCAGGCGCAGCATCCGTTCCTCTTCCCGGGGATTCAGGGAATCGAAGGCCTCCTGCAGGAAAATCCACTGGGGCCGGTTGAGCAGCAGACGCACCATGCCCAGGAGTTGCTGCTCCCCCCGGGCCAGGCTGTTGATCCAGTTGTCCTTCTGATCGAGCTGGCCGATGAGGTCTTCAAGGCCCACCAAAAGCAGCGCCTGTTCGAGTTGTTCCTGGTTGAAAACCCGGCGGGAGGCTGGGTAGCAGATGGCGTTGCGCAGAGTGCCGGTGGGCAGATGCGGCCGGGGCGGCATGAAAAAGAGGCGGCCTTGGCTGGGGAGTTCGATGACCCCGCGGCCCCAGGGCCTTACTCCGGCAATGGCGCGAAACAGCTTTGCCCCGGTGTAAGGGTTGCCGGTGATCAGCACATGTTCGCCCTGGCCGATCTCCATATTGATGTTTTGTGCCAATGTCGGCCCGTCGTATTTGGCGATGCTGAGGTCGCGGAAGGCCAACACCGGCTGTTCGGAGGTTTTCACCTGGATCCAGTGATCCGGTCGCGCCAGTTCCTCGTCCACATTATCCAATACCTTGAGAAGACTCAGAACCCGTTCCACCGAGGCGCGCCATTCCGCGATCCCGCCGGCATTGCCCACCGGCCAGGAGAGGGCGCCGACCATCTGCTGGAACGCCTGGGCGGCCTGCATCATCGCGCCCAGGGTGATGCTCCCCAGGATATAGCGGGGGGCGGAGATCAGGATCGGAAAGGCCATGTTCAGCGAGGCATAGCCGGTGCTGAAGATCTGAATATTTCTCCATGCCGCGGTTTGCGTGTTCCATACCTTCCGGATATTGCAGAACATCTCACGAAAAAGCTGCCGTTCATAGCTGTTGGCATGGATCAGCGCGATGGCCTGGCTGTTTTCCTGCGCTTCCAGCAGACCGGCGCGGAAGTCCGCCTCCGCCGACTGCCGGGCGTTGGTGGCTGCGGTAAGGGGCAGACTCACACGCCAGCCAAGCCAGGATGCCAGGGCCGTATAGATGACCGCGATCCAGACCAGATGCCCGTAAATGGGGATTTGCCATGCTCCCAGGTCGAGGGTCACCACCCCGGAGCGGGACCAGAGCACCTGCGAGAAGCCGATCAGCAGCAAGATGCAGTACAATAACGAGTGGCCCAGGGCGACCGCCGACTCGCTGGCGATGCGGCAATCTTCGGCAATACGCCCGTCCGGGTTGTCGTGTTCCCCCGGCAGATGGGAGATCAGATAGTGGCGGCCATCCCGCATCCAGCGGGAGATGACATGGTCCGTCAGCCAGTCGCGCCAATAGATCTGCAGATTGCGCTTGAAGACCAGATGCGATCCGGTCACGGCCATGTCGGCGACGAAGATGATTGCCAGCACGCCGATCTGGGTGATAAGGCCGCGCATGGAGTGCTGCTCAATGGCGTTGAACAACGCCGCACTCCACTGGGTAATCACCACCGCCAGGATCATTTGCAGTATGGTCAGGAGCGCCAGGAGGACGGTGGCGCCCCGGATCTTCAGTTTTTGCTTCGAGCGCCAAAACAGCTTGGACAGGCGAAGAAATTCAACGAGAAAATCGAGGGAATTAGGCATCTGGGCTCAGGGGATACTGGTGAAAGTGACGCCGATCAGCGGCGGTGGAACCTGTGGCGCGGTCAGCGGAAACCGATGGCCGGCAGGCTGAAGGCGTCGCGTATTGTCCCTGGAGCAGAAATCGTAGTTGATGGTCATAGGGGCTATAAAAGAAATCTGATTATCGCTAATCAGTTAAAAAACATTTTTCCGGCTGATATCCCGCCATGTCAATCCGTCCAATCCCCAAGTAAATTCCTACAGAAAGCCTCTGACTCCGTCAACATCTTCTTGCCAGTGATGGAAAAATCATTGCCCCATTGCTAGCTTATCCGGAAAAATCGGCAAACCGCAAGGTCATAATGGAATGGGGCGGACTGATCGTGCGGGCAGCCCGATCGTGGCATTGCAGAGCAAAGGGGATTGCCTGCTCCGTGCGATTCATCACCACGACGGCGATTGTCCCCTCCGGATTGAGGAAGGCCGTTGTTTCAAGGTCGTCGGTGGTGGTGGCGTGCAGGATGCGTTCGGCGCCGGGGCGAATGTAGCGGGAGAAATGGCCGAGATAGTAGAAGGAACTCTGATACAGCGGCTGTCCTGCCCGGGTATCTGCCAGGATGGGCGCGCTGCAGTAATTGCCCACATGATTGGGGCCGCCGCTCGCATCCAGCATGAGATTCCAGTCCACCCATGCCACGGTCCAACGGTTCAGGTCATTGATGAGCGAACGGCCGTAGCGCTCGCCCACGCCCCACTCGCCTGTGTGCGGTCCGCCTTCCTGACACCCTTCGCTGAAGAGCAGATGCTTGTCCGGGAAGGCTTCGTGCACGGCGCTCAGGTTGTCGAAATGATCCCCCACATACCAGTGAAACGCCGCGCCCCATACGTATTGCGCAGCCTCCGGGTCATCGTACACCACCCTGGCGCGCTCGTAGATGGCATCACGGTTGTGGTCCCAGATCATCAGGTTGAGATGGCCCAGCCCCTCTTTCCGCAGGGTCGGGCCGAGATAATCACGGACAAAATCGCGCTCTTCCTCGGCGGAATACAGGCAGGAATCCCACGATTGGCTGGCTTCCGGTTCATTCTGGACGGTGAGTCCCCAGAAGGGGATGCCTTCTTTTTCATATTCCCGAATGTAGCGGCAATAGTAACGCGCCCACACATCGCGGCATTCAGGGAGCAGCCGGCCGCCGCCATTCATCTGCCTGTTGGTCTTCATCCAGGCTGGCGGGCTCCAGGGGGAAGCGAACAACTTCAGGCCGCCGCTCAACCGCAGGGCTTCCTTGAGCATGGGCAGGATAGCGGCGCGGTCACGGTCAATGGAAAAGTGTTCCAGGCTAAAATCGCCGTCCACTTCATCATGGGCGTAATTCCCCAGGGCAAAATCGCAACTGTTGATATGCGTCCGGCCCATGGTGTACCCCAGGCCATTGTCCCGGTCGAAGTATGCCCGCATCACTTCGGCCTGCTTTTCTGCAGGGAGTTTTTGCCAGGTAACGGCAGCTGCTTCGGTGAATGCGCCGCCAAAGCCTTCCATCTTCTGGAAGCGCTTGCGCGGATCGACGGTTATGGCGGCTGTTTCCGGTCTGGTGGCTTCAAAAACCACGGGGGGCTGTTCGGTCAGGCGGGCTGGGGTGTCTTTTGCGGTCAGCGAGATGTGGACGATATGACAGGGCATGTATTTCTCCGAAGGAGGTATCTCTCATCACCCAATTCCGGTGCAGGCGGCAAAATACCCGGGAGGGGGTGCGCTTGCCGGTCAAATACGCACCTGATGAGTGCTAATCTTCCGCAATAAGCCTGTCATCCCCGAATGTCTTTGTCGGGGATCCATGATTTAGGTCAGTTAGAAACTGGATTCCCGATCAAAAGCGTTTCGGGAATGACACTTTTAGTGTCCAGCGGAAGATTAGCGCTAATCAGGAATACGCATGGGATCAGGGCGTTACCCCAGCGGGCCCCGGCTGTTCAGGCAGGCGGCTTCCATCACCTTGAGGCCCATCTGCAAATGTTCCTGGGTGTAGGTGAGGAAAATCTCCTCGGCGCTGTCCTTGCTCTTGATCCCGCCTTTTTTCAGGGGCAGGTCCGAGACCAGCATCATCGCCCCGGTGGGCACGTTGAGGGCATAGCCCACTGCGAACAGGGTGGCGATCTCCATGTCGATGGCCATGATCCGATGCTTGCGGATGTACTGGATGAACTCGGTGTCAAACTCCCACATCCGGTAGTCGGTGGTCATCAGGATGCCCGACTTGGGCACCATCTTCAGCTCGCTGGTGATGACCTGTTCGCAGATGCGGTTGACATGGATCGAGGGCAGGGCCGGGACATCCTTGGGCAGATAATGGGGGCTGGTGCCTTCGTCGCGGATGCTGGCGGTGGGAACGATGATGTCGCCGATCTCCAGGACATCGTCGATGCCGCCGCACATGCCGAGCATGAGCACGCACTTGATTTCATCGAGAAAGGAGAGGCAGTGCATGACAATGCCCGCCGAGGGGGAGCCGACCCCGTGGTTGATGATGCTCAAATCCCGCTTGCGGTCGTGGACCACGCTCCAGTGTCCGCGTTGGACCGGGTTGCCGGTGATGCGGGAAAAATCGTCGATGTAGCGGTGGAAATTGCAGAGCAGGATGTGGGAGCCGAAGTCCTTGACGCTGGAGCCGGTGTAGCGCTCCAGGGTATGCCGGGCATAACTGTCGGGTCGCAGCTCTGTGCTCATGCGTGTTCCTTGGTTATTTCAGGAAGGGGTTCTTGAGGAGCATGGTCTGCTCGCGGCCCGGGCCCACGGAGAGGATGTAGGCCGGGGTCTCGGTGAACTCCTCGATGCGTTTCACGTAGTCGCGGGCCTTGGTCGGCAGATCGTCCACGCTGTTGGCCTGGGTGATCTCTTCGCTCCAGCCTGCGAGGCTTTCATAAACCGGCTTGAGCTTGGCCAGGGTTTTGATGTTGCCAGGCAGGGCGGTCATTTTCTTGCCGTCCGCTTCGTAGCTGGTGGCCAGCTTCAGGGTCGGCTGGCCGCTCAAAACATCGAGCTTGGTGATGGCCAACCCGTTGATGCCGTTGAGGCGCACAGCCTCGCGGGCAATGACCCCGTCGAGCCAGCCGCAGCGACGCTTGCGCCCGGTGGTGGCGCCGACCTCGCCGCCCTTTTGCTGCAACTCGTCACCCACTCCGTCAATCAGCTCGGTGGGGAAGGGTCCCTCGCCCACCCTGGTGGTGTAAGCCTTGAGGATGCCGATGACGCAGTCGATGTGGGAGGGGCCGAAGCCGCTGCCGGTGCAGGCGTTGCCCGCGACGGTGTTCGAGGAGGTGACAAAGGGATAGGTGCCGTGGTCGATGTCCAGCTGGGTGCCCTGGGCGCCTTCAAAAAGGATGTGCTTGCCGGCCTTACGGCCCTCGTCCAGGGCAACGGAAACGTTGTCGATATACGGGGCAAGCCGCTCGGCGTATTGCAGGTATTCGTCGTATATCGCCTCGGCCTTGAGCGGGTCGGTGTTGAATTTCTTGCTGAACAGGAAGTTCTTTTCTTCCAGGTTTTCGCGGATTTTTTCCATGAGCGAGCCGGAATCCAGCAGGTCTGCGGCCTTGATGCCCTTGCGCAGGATCTTGTCGCCGTAGCAGGGGCCGATGCCCCGGCCGGTGGTGCCGATTTTCTTGCCGCTGGCCAGGGCCGATTCGCTGCAGGAGTCAAGCAACCGGTGGTAGGGCATGATCAGATGGGCGCGCTCGCTGATCATCAAACGCTGCGGATTCACCGGCAAGCCGCTGGCCGCCAGTTTGTCCATTTCTTCGAGCAGAACGCCGGGGTCGAGGACCACGCCGTTGCCGATGAAGCACATCTTGTTTTCGTAGAGGATGCCGGAGGGAATGAGGTGAAAGACGTACTTTTTGCCCTTCACCACCAGGGTGTGGCCGGCGTTGTTGCCGCCCTGAAAACGGACGACGAAATCGGCGTGTTCCGTCAACAGGTCGACGATCTTGCCCTTGCCCTCATCGCCCCATTGCGTCCCGACAATTACCACATTGGCCATCGTGTTTTTCCTCCGCAATCATCCAAAAAAAGTTATCTCGTGAGCCGTTGACGGCGCTCATTATGTCATTGTGTGATTGTAGCAGCAGGCACCATAGCCAAAGGAAAATAAAAAGTCAATCGCGGTGAGAGCCGGCTCTTTCTCCGGGCGGCGCCTGGCTTGACACCCTCGGGCAAATGCCGTAGATTGCCGCTTGCATATTATGGATGTGAGGCGTCGCTGATTTTTGCGGCGGAATGGACTTTTTTGCGGACCTATTGAGGCAACTGCATGTTTGGTATAGGGCTTCCTGAGTTGATCCTGATTATGGGTATCGCGCTTATCGTGGTGGGCCCGGAAAAGCTCCCGGAAATGGCCAAGTCCATTGCCAAGGTTGTGCTGGATCTGAAAAAAACAGCCTCGGGTCTCAAAGAGAGCCTGCATGAAGAAATGAAGGACGAGCTGGGGCAGGATCCCTGGCAACAGAAGCTGGGAGACGCCTATCCCAATCTGCCTTCCACCTCGGTTTCCGAGCCGGACGCGGTGGAGATTGACGCAGTGTCGTCGCCTGATGCCAGCCCTGTCGTCCCTCCCGACGAACCCGAGGCCAAGGATGTGAAGTCGGCAGTATGACCGCGCTGGCTGGACATTTTTCCGGGCATCTTCGAGAGCTGCGGAATCGGATCTTGACGTCCTTTCTGGCAATCCTGGCGGCCACCCTGATCGCCTATGCCTTTTCCGAGGAGCTCGTCCGTTTTTTGATGGTTCCCCTGATCAAAGGCCACCCCAATCTCGCCAAACTCGTCTACACCAATCTCACCGAGGCCTTTGTCAGCTATCTGAAGATTTCCCTGCTGGCCGGGCTCATGCTCGGGTTTCCGGTCTGCTGTTACCAGTTGTGGATGTTTATTGCGCCGGGACTGCACCGTCATGAGCGCAGGATGGCGAGAACGGTGGTTTTTTGGGCCACCTCCCTGTTTGTTGGCGGGGTGGTGTTTGCCTATCTGGTGGTCATGCCGGAGATGCTCTCGTTTTTGCTGAGCTTTGCCGATGCGCAGCTTGAACCCCTGCTCCGGCTTGATGCCTATCTCTCCTTTGTGGCCCGAACCTCGCTCACCTTCGGGCTGGCCTTTGAGGTGCCTTTTCTCATGGTGATGACCGCCAAGGCCGGGATTGTGAGCAAGGGATATTTCGCCAGGCAGCGGAAATACTTTTATCTCGCCATCCTGGTCCTCGCCTTTCTGCTCACCGCAGGCGATGTGCTGTCCGCCATCCTGCTTGCCGTGCCGCTTTTCGGCCTGTACGAGGCGGGCATCCTCATCAGCCGGCCATTCAAGGGGAAGCTGAAGGCTGAGGGCTGAAAGCTTCCTCGTTTCAATCTCCTTGCCGAAGCGCCCTCATTTTTTCTTTGCTTCAACCTGCCATCTTGTCAATTTGGAAGCCTGCGCCGCCCATATAACACAAAGTTTTTTACACACCCACCGTTGAATTCCCGGAATCTGCGCGGCTTTTTGCGCAGGTCCGGCGAGGTGAGGGGTTGGGTGTTTCCGCATGGACAGGTTTGACGGGGTTCTACTCGCGCCAGTATTCGGGTTTGTCCAGGCATGATGCGCACGCAACCTTGCCTCGGACAGAGCCAAGGATGTTTGAGGTGAGAGCGCGAACCATCCATGCCTCCTCGGGAACTATGTGATACGGAGCCAAGAGGCCGTGCGGCGTCGCAGTCTCAAAACCACAGCGAGGATAATAGCCTGGGTGCCCGAGCACGAATAGGAGTTCCACCCCTGACTGGGCCAATAGCCGCGCGCCATGCTCTATGAGGGCTCGACCGATGCCCCTGCGCTGAAACTCTGGAACGACTGCCAATGGAGCAAGAATTGCCGACGACACGTTGTGCGGAGCGCCGAGCAGTTTTGCCTTCGTGAACAAGACGTGCCCAACGGGTTGATCTCCTTCGTAGGCGAGGAGCGAAAGGCTTGGCTGAGCCGTCGGGTCTCGCAGCAGGGCGGCTACCAGGCGTGGCTCCTCATTACTGGCGAAAGCGTCGTGCTCCACCTGCATTACATGGTCATACTCGGATTCGCCGGCCTCGATTATTTGCATGGCAGAAAAGTGGGGGGCGGTAACGCCAACATCAACATTCAGGCGCGCTGTCGAGCGTCGCCTGCCTCGGCCTTGTCGGCCGCTGGTTCTCACTCCGAGTCAAAGAACATACTGCGGAATCTTCAGCAATTCCCCGTTCCGCATCGCCGACTGGTGCGCGACAATGCCGGGCACCGTCAGGTTCAATGCCTGGGCAATGTCCACAAGCGGCGTACGGTCCTGCAGTATGGACTCTATGAACTCACTCATCAGATAGCCGTGCGATCCGCCGTGGCCGGCGGGCTGAACTCCCGGCGGCAGAGGCGGCCGTTTGATCAAGGGCGCCTCCTTTCCATCCATGTCTTTGAAAACACGGTCGAAGATTCCCTTCTCGGTCCAGATTCGACCTGTTTCGTCACCGGTGCCGGGTATCTCCCAACTGACCGCCATTCGGGCCATGCCCCCCTCACTGGTGCGGAACAGCGCGATCTCGGTGCCGAACGGATTGCCGAAGCGGTTGTTCTTGGCCTGCAGGTGTGGAATGGAGCTGGGCATGCCCATGCACGACACTTCCGTGAATGAACCGCCAGTAACCCCCACATAATAGGCATTCGTGTGGGTTGGATACCATTGCGGCGGCAACCCCGTACGCCATGCCCCGTACGCGGGCAGAGGTGTTCCCAGGTAATGCAGGTATTCGGCCTCGGAGTAAATCAGCCTGCCAAGAGCCCCCCGCCTGTACATCTCGCGCATGGCGTAGAGATCACCATGGAAATAGGAGGTCTCAAACATCATGTACTTCCCAGCAGAGCTCCTGGCCGCAGCGAAAAGCGCATCGGCGTCTTCCAGGGAGCCGAAAACAGCCGGCACGGCCGAGGCAACGTGCTTCCCAGCTTGGAGAGCCGCAATGGCGAGGCGTGCGTGGCTGGGCGCATCCGTGGCAATGAAAACAGCTTCCACCGCCTCGTCTCGGATAAGTTCCTCGCCCGTCCCATACATCTTTTCACAGCGACAGGCTTTTGCCAACGCGGCGCACTGCTCGGGCACGAGATCGGCAACCGCCGTGACCGTTACATTCGGATGATCCTGAAAAGAGAAA
>JAHJRQ010000004.1 GCA_018830485.1 Pseudomonadota bacterium
GGTTGCCAGCTCCGCCGGATTTTTATAGGGATGCACTCCGAAAACATAGGTTTCCGCAGCGCACAGGGGGGCAGCGAAACATGCAATGATAAGGGCTGTTGCGAGAATAATTTTGATGCGCATACGCTCTCCTTTGTGGGTATTTTTTTTGCTTTTTCCGGAAGAGCCGGAACCACATACAGACACGACAAGGAACCTTCCTGCGCCGGCAGGGTGCTGGATACCGGGAACTCAATGGACAGGCAGTAATACCTACACAGGTATTATCGTATAATTTTCAGACGAATAGTGTCAACGAGAATTAGAATATGTCGTCTGCTGAACAGATACAGGAAAAGGCCCAGCTTCTGTTTGGCTTTGTGGCCAGAAACTGACCGCCACTGGAGCCTCCTGTCGAGCCGGGGGAAGAGAGTCTGTAGCGCATACCAGGTATTTTTTCCGGAAGGTGATTGACGAAATAGCCAGCCGCTTGGTCATCTTTTTGTAATTTCAACGGAAACTACCCCGGTATTCTTTAGGGAACCTTGAAAAATCAACTTCCTGTTGATTTTTCAAGCCGCAAAACCTAAACAAGTTTTGCCTTTGCTCACATTTTCAGCAACGTAAGTGGCTGAAAATGACGGGGCGTCCTTGCCCCGCACAGGAGCCTTGAATTTTTCAAGGCTCCCTTTAATCAGGTCTTTTGTGGGCCTCTACCGAGCAATTAAAATAGGCCACTTGTTGCTTGACAAGGCGGAGAAATTGATTTATCATTACAAAATTTTCCAGCATATTTCTGTCGGTGTTGTCCGGGAACGGCGGCCGGGCAGAAAACCTGCCAGCCGTCAAATGACGTGGGCAGAGTGTCTTGAATCAATCAACAATACAGTAACAGGAGTTGAGAATTGGCTAATCATAAGTCCGCCGAGAAAAGGAATCGTCAGAACCAGTTGCAAAGGCTTCGCAATCGCTCCAACAAGAGCAAGATGAAGGGCGTTGTGAAGAAGGTCCTTGAGGCCATTGAGCTGAAATCCGGAGATCAGGCCCAGGAAGCACTGAAAACGGCGATCCCTGTTATTGAGAAAACAGCGGTAAAAGGCTCCATCCATAAAAAGAATGCCTCCCGCAAGGTGTCCCGTCTGACCAAGCGGGTGAATGCTTTGTTGGGCGCCGCGCAGTAACGAGAGAGCCGGTTGCGGCAACAGTCCCGTTCGGCTTCCCTGCGGGAGAAGCCGTGCGCAAGACTTTCCGCTCTGGCGTGTTGTGCCTCTTCCACGTGCGCAGGGATCTGCCTGTTTCTTATGAAGAGTGATGTGCCGTGAAATGAAAAATCAAAAAGCCATGGGACGCCAATGTTCCATGGCTTTTTTTATGAGTTGAGGATCCATCATGTTCCGACCTTCCTTGCAGGAGTTTGCACACCTGGCCGCCGATGCCGGACTGGTGCCGATCTATCGGGAAATCGTTGCCGACCTCGACACGCCGCTGACCATCTTTGCCAAGGTGGCGGGCGGGGAGTCGCACGCCTTTCTTTTTGAAAGCCTTGAAGGTGGGGAAAAATGGGGGCGGTATTCCTTTATCGGCATTGATCCCATCGTCACCTTTGCCAGCCGCGGGAACCAGGTCACCATCATCCGGGAGGGCGCGGTGGAGCAGCAGGAGGGCGACCCGCTCGAGGCCCTGCAAGCGTTGCTCAAGTCCTTCAATGCCTGCAACTCCGGGATGACCTGCGACCCCGAGCTGCTGCCGCGGTTTTTCGGAGGGGCCGTCGGCTTTCTGGGCTACGACATGGTGCGGTTCATGGAGCGGCTGCCCGAGAGCAACCCGCCCCTTGCCCGGTTTCCGGACAGTTCTTTCATGGTGCCGCGCACCGTTTTGATTTACGACAATCTCAGGCAACTGCTCACCGTGGTCAATCTGGTGCAGACCTCCGGCGTTGGGATCGAACCGGGCGATATCCCGGCCTTGTACGCAAAAGCCCAGGGTGAGATCGAGGAAATCATCGTCCGCCTGCAGGCGCCCATGCCCACGGAGTATCTCGGCGGCAGCGGCAGGAAGGATGCCGTGCCCCACGCCTTTACCTCCAACATGAGCGAAGAGGCTTTCGAGAAGATGGTGGAGGCGGCAAAGGAGTATGTGCAGGCCGGCGATATCATACAGGTTGTTGTGTCCCAACGCTTCCATGCCAAAACAGAACTCGCCCCCTTCAAGCTCTACCGCGCCCTGCGCCATATCAATCCCAGCCCCTATCTCTTTTATCTCAAACTCGGGGACCTGGTCCAGATCGGTTCGTCTCCGGAGATCCTGGTCCGTCTCGAGCAGGACGATATCGAGCTCAGGCCCATTGCCGGGACGAGAAGGCGCGGCAAAACCCCGGAAGAGGATGCAGCCCTTGAGCAGGAGCTGCTGGCCGACCCCAAGGAGCGGGCCGAGCACCTGATGCTCGTCGATCTGGGCCGCAACGATGTGGGGCGGGTCGCCAGCTACGGCTCGGTGGAGGTCCGCGATCTGCTGGTGGTCGAGCGCTACAGCCATGTCATGCATCTGGTCTCCGGGGTGCATGGGACTTTGGCGCCGGGCAAGGATCAGTTCGATGTCCTGCGCGCCTGCTTTCCCGCCGGCACGGTGAGCGGCGCCCCGAAGATCCGGGCCATGGAGATCATCGAAGAGCTTGAACCGGAACGGCGCGGGCCTTATGCCGGCTCGGTCGGGTATTTCGGTTTTTCCGGGAATATGGATTTTTGCATCACCATCCGGACCTTTGTCCTGCAGGGCGATGATCTCTGGGTGCAGGCCGGGGCGGGGATTGTCGCCGATTCGGTGCCCGCCCTGGAGTATCAGGAAACCATCAATAAATCCATGGGGCTGCGGCGGGCGGTGGAGCTGGCGGAAAAAGAGTTTTAGGAGCCGTTAGGAAACAGGAGCTCTTTTGTTCGTTTCGTTACGGCTTCTTATGCTGATCACTGCATTTCAATGGTACAGTTTTTCTGAACAACGGCTTGGCCCTGCGGAGCGCGAGAAAGAATATGATAGTCATCATCGATAATTACGACTCCTTTACCTACAACATCGTCCAGACCCTCGGGGGGATGGGCGCCGAGATGAAGATCTTCCGCAACGACGAAGTGGATATCTCCTTCATCTCCTCGCTTGCCCCCGACCGCTTGCTGATCTCGCCAGGCCCCTGTTCTCCGGCCCAGGCAGGCATCTCCATCGAGGCGATCCGTTTTTTCAGCACCAGGATTCCGGTGTTGGGCGTCTGCTTGGGGCATCAGTCGCTGGGCGAGGCCTTTGGCGGGCAAACCGTGCGAGCCGGGCGGCTCATGCACGGCAAGACCAGCCCCATCAGCCACGACGGTTTTGGGGTGTTCACCGGGCTGCCCAACCCCTTTGAAGCCATGCGCTACCATTCCCTGGTGGTTCGGGAATCGGATCTTCCCGCGTGTTTGATGGTCACGGCCCGTTCCGATCAGGGCGAGCTCATGGGGCTCAGGCACCGGAGTCTGCCGGTGGAAGGGGTGCAGTTCCATCCCGAATCCATCATGACCCCGGCCGGGGTGCGGTTGCTGAAAAATTTTCTTGATCCGGCCTATGCGGAAATCCTCGAAAAACAACGCAAGGAGATGGTCGCATGATGAAAGAGGCCATTGCCAAAGTGGTGGCTGGAACCGACCTGAGCGAAGCGGAGATGGTCGGGGTGATGGAGACAATCATGGGCGGCGAGGCCACCCAGGCCCAGATCGGCGCCTTTATCACCGCCCTGCGGATCAAGGGCGAAACCGTGGATGAGATTACCGGCGCGGCCAGGGTGATGCGGGCCAGGGCCACCAGGGTGCAGGCGGTTGCCGAGGGAGAGGTTCTCGTGGATACCTGCGGCACCGGGGGCGACGCCTCCGGCACCTTCAACGTCTCCACCACCACTGCCTTTGTCGTGGCCGCGGCCGGGGTTCCGGTGGCCAAGCACGGCAACCGTTCCGTTTCCAGCCATTGCGGCAGCGCCGACGTGCTGGAGGCCCTGGGCGTGGACCTGGCCTTAAGCCCGGAAGGGATCGGCCAGTGCATCCGGGAGATCGGCATCGGCTTCATGTTTGCCCCGGCCCTGCATGGGGCGATGAAGCATGCCATCGGCCCGCGCCGCGAGATCGGGATCAGGACGATCTTCAATATTCTCGGCCCCCTGACCAACCCTGCCGGGGCCAACGTGCAGGTCATGGGGGTGTATGCCCCTTCGCTCACCGAAACCCTGGCCCAGGTGCTGGGCAGGCTTGGCACCCGCCGCGCCCTGGTGGTATGCGGCGAGGGCAATCTTGACGAAATCACCATTACCGGGGCTACCCGGGTGTCCGACTGGGCCAACGGCGCATTGACAACCTACAGCATCCATCCCTCGGAGCTGGGCATGGCCACGGCCAGTCTGGCGGAAATCAAGGGCGGCAGAACCGCGCCGGAGGCTGCGGCGCAGCTGCGTTTGGTGCTGAGCGGCGCGGCCGGTCCATGTCTGGATATGGTCCTGCTCAATGCCGGCGCCGCCCTGATGGCTGCCGGGCGCAGTGAAGATCTTGCCGCCGGCGTGGCCTTGGCCCGGGAGGTTGTGGCCAGCGGCGCCGCGCTCGGCAAGGTTGAGGCGCTGGTTGCCTTTTCCCGCTCGGTGAAAAAATGATCCTCAATACCATCGTCGCCAGGAAAAAAGAAGAGGTCGCCGCCCTCAAGATCAAAGGCATTGCCGCGCCTGATCGGGAGATCCCGCCTCCGCGCGGCTTTATCCGGGCGCTCACCGATTTCCCCGGCGTGGCCGTCATTGCCGAAGCCAAGAAGGCCTCTCCTTCCAAGGGGGTGATCCGGCATGACTTCGATCCGGTGGCCATCGCCCGCAGCTATCTGTCCGGCGGCGCCCAGGCCCTGTCTGTGCTCACCGACGTGGATTTCTTCCAGGGCTCCCTCGCCTATATCCCCGCGGTGCGGGCGGCGGTGAATCTTCCTGTGCTGCGCAAGGATTTTATCATCGATCCTCTGCAGATCACAGAGGCCCGGGCGTATGGCGCCGATGCGATCCTTCTGATCGCCGCCATTCTTGAGACCAGCCAGATTCAAGAGTATCAGGGGCTGGCCTTGGAGCTTGGCATGGATGCGTTGGTGGAGGTCCATGACGAGGCGGAGGTTGAAAAGGCCGTGGCTGCGGGCAGCCGTCTGATCGGGGTCAACAACCGCGATCTTCGCGATTTTTCCATGGACCTGAACACCACCTTCCGCTTGCAGAAGATGATTCCGGCACAGATCCCCCTGGTGAGCGAATCCGGGATCCGTGACCATGACGACATGGTGCGGCTCGCGGCGCATGGGGTCAGGGCGGCGCTGGTGGGGGAAACCCTGATGCGGGCTGCGGACCCGGCCGAGGCGCTGCGCACCCTGGTCGGCGGGCGGCAAGGATGACGGGCATGAACGCCAGAACGCGGATAAAGGTCTGCGGGATGCGGGAGATGGCGGAGGTCGCCGGAGTGGTGGCCGCCGGGGTGGATGCAATCGGCCTGATCTTTGTCGAGAAAAGTCCCCGCTGTGTTGACCGGGAGCGGGCGCGGGAAATTGTTGCAAGCTTGCCGCCCTTTGTGGATGCGGTGGGGGTTTTTGTCGATCAGGATGCTGCAGAGGTGAACGAGATTGTCCGGTACTGCGGCTTGACCGAGATCCAGTTGCACGGGGCCGAGTCCCCTGCCTATTGCGCGGAGATCAATTGCCGGGTGATAAAGGCCTTCCAGGTGAAGGAGTCTCTTGCCACTGCAGACCTGGCGCCCTATGGAGGAGTGGTTTGCGGCTTTTTATTCGACACCTTTCATGAGAAGATCGCCGGCGGCACCGGGCAGACCTTTGATTGGCGGCTGCTGCAAAAAATGTCTCCCCTCCGGCCGATTGTCCTGGCCGGCGGTCTCACCCCCGATAATGTGGGGGAGGCGATCCGGCAGGCGCGTCCTTTTGCCGTGGATCTCAACTCCGGAGTGGAGTTCGCCCCCGGCCGCAAGAACCTCGAAAAGGTGCGCGCTGCCGTTGCCCAGGTTGCGGCGGCGGACGGTGCCGCGCTTCGTTTGTCAACCGGCCTTACTTGACCGCGGGAAAAAGGACTACCACCTGCGGGGTGTTGCCGATGGTCAGGGAGAGGCGCAGCTCCTTCACCCCGTCCGCTTCCTCGCCCGGCATACCCGGAAAGAAAAGAACGCCGTAGGCGATCTGATGCGGCAGGATGGCCTCGTTGCGCAGCCTTTTTGCGGCAAGGTCTTCCCTGATTTTTCCCCCGCTGTCGCTGTAGCTCTTGGCCCCTCCGACAATAGCTCCACCCGCCGCGCCGATCACGGCGCCGGTTCCCATTGCCTCGCCGACATTCTGGCCGGTGACGACCCCGACGGCCAGCCCGGCCAGCGCTCCGGCCGCGCCCATGAGCAGAGCCGGTTTGCCTGCGCCCTTGGCTGTTTCCCCAAGATCGACATGCCCTGACGTCCGCTGATAGGTCTTCTCCAGCGAGAGGATCGGCCAGGCCCGGTTGTTGTTATCGATGAGAAAGGTTTGCTCGGCATTGAGCCGCACTTTCTCCGCGCCGTCGTTTTGCAGGGTCAGTTGAATGGGCAGCAGGCCCGCCTTGCGCGCGCCAAAACCGAAGGCTTGCTTGGCTGCCTCATCGCTGCTGAAAGCCAGGGCGGAAATCTTGAGGCCATCCCCGACCACGATGCCGCCATTTTTGGCATCCGGCAGGTTGAGGGGGGCGACCCGATCCTGGTAGGTGCAACCGCCGATGAGGCTGATCAGGCTCAGCAGAGTGGCCAGCCAGCCCAGACGTTTTCCGAAGCCATGCAGGTTTTTCATCTTCTTTCCTTGTCTCTTTAGGGAACCTTGAAAAATCAACTTCCTGTTGATTTTTCAAGCCGCAAAACCAAAACAAGTTTTGCCTTTGCTCACATTTTCAGCAACGTAAGTGGCTGAAAATGACGGGGCGTCCTTGCCCCGCACAGGAGCCTTGAA
>JAHJRQ010000024.1 GCA_018830485.1 Pseudomonadota bacterium
CTCGAAGCGGTCAACGGCCTTATCCAGGCGGCCAAAAGAAGGGCCAGAGGATACCGAACCACCAAGAACCTGATCAACATGGCCTACCTCATTGCAGGTAAGCTTGATTTCAGGCTGCCCACATGAAACAGCGAGGAGCCTGCTTTTCCCTGCATCAGATTTACTCAATCCAATAATTTGCGACTCATATATGGATGGGTAGAAAACAGGGCGTTCACTTGTGCCATTGATCCACCCAATGTTTGTACTTGCTCTAAAGAAATATTGGAGATTGCTCTTGCTGGTGTTAGCAATGTCAAAATCGAACGAGGTTTTCCCTTCAATTATTTTTGTTATGGGAAAAGTCCCAGGTTGAACCAAGATGGCGTGCTCGTAATCTACGTAGTGTTGCGACAAGGACAAACAAAGTGCAGCAGCGCTCATTATGAGAGCAGCCACCGATATCGCGGTTGTAACGACATTAAAAGTACGTTCATTCATTGATGAGGCCATATAATTATGGGGGTGATGCAGGAAGAATAGCGGCGAAATATTTTAAAGTCAACCACCAACAAAGATGAGACAGGAATCGACGAGTCAGCCGCTAAAAGACGAAGGCCAATGCTGCTGTTTACGCGATCCGCAGCAGCTTCAGGACAATGATCCCTATTTCGTACAGCATGTAGAGGGGGATGCCCATGAGCATCATATTGAACACATCGGGGGTCGGGGTGAGGAGGGAGGCGACGACGCTGATGACCAGTGCGGCGTAGCGGCGGTTTTTTTCAAAGAACGATCTGGGCAGGATTTTTATCTTGGCCATGAAGATCATGAAGATGGGCAGCTCGAAGATCAACCCGAAGGCAAGGACAAATATCGAGACAAAGGAGACGAACTCGCTGATGGAGATAACCGGCTTGAGCTGTTCGGTCTGGAAATCCAGCAGGAAATTGATGCCGAAAGGCAGGGTGAAGAAATAGCAGAAGGCGGCCCCGCTGTAGAACAAAAAACAGGTGAAGAGCACGAACCAGAAGACAAAGGAGCGGGACAAGGCAAAGGGCTTGGCCAGGGCGCGCCAGAGAAAAAAACTGAGCATGGGCATGAGGGTAAAGATCGTCATGCCCAGGGAGATGGAGACGTGGGCGAGAAAGGGTTCCGCCACCGCGAAAAAGGCGAGTTTCTGGTGGAGATGGTTCTGGATGTACCCCAACAGGTGGCTGGAGATGCTGTAGAAGCCAAGGCAACCAAGGATCAATCCGATTCCCGTCGCCAGGACGGCCCGGCGCAGGTCTTTGATGATGATGGCGAGGCGTTGGGTGGTGTTGGTTTCCACGGGCATTAACCGGGTCTATCGGGAATTGTGGTCAGGATTCTTAGGCGGGCTTCCGTGGATCTCTTTGTCCAGTCGCTTGAAAAAGACCTCCATGAACTCATGCCGTTCGGCAGCCAGTCGTTTGCCTTCAGGGGTCAGCATCTTGTCTTTGATTTTGCAGAGTTTCACCAGGAATTCACGGTAGGCAGTGTCTTCGGTGGAGTAGGATCTGGTTTTCTTCACATCCACACCCCGGTTGTGCAGCCTGGCTCCGACCTGGCCGGCGAAGAGAAAGGCCCGGCCGATGCCGATGGCGCCGATGGAGTCCAGTTTGTCTGCGTCGAAGAGGATTTTTGCTTCCAGGGTTTCCGGGATATTGTTGTTGCGGTAGCGGTGCGCTTCGATGCAGTGGATGATGGCATCCTGCATCTCCTGGGAAAACTCCAGGCCCTTGAGAATGGTGCGGGACATCTCCGCGCCCTTGGTGGCGTGGCAGATTTTGCCTCGGGAGAGCATTTCGTGGCTGCGGCCGATGTCGTGGAGCAGGGCCGCGGCGCTCAAGATATCCAACCGGGCATTCATCAACCGGCCGATGTGGAGCGCCAGGTTGTGGACCCGTTCGGTGTGGTCCGGGCCGTGGCAGCCGCCTTCGGCCTGGCAGTATTCATGGGAAATGGCCAGCAGCTTCGCGGTGAGTTCCGGGCCGAGGGGCGGTTCGCCCTGTAGCTCTCCGGCGGAGAGGCAGGCCAGTTTTTTGTCAGCGTCGGGAGAGGACATAATCCAACCATCTGATGCCGAGGCGAAGCAGGGCAAGGTCTTCCGTGGCGAGTTCCTGCCGTTCGTTTTTTGTGATGGAAAAAGGCAGGGGAAGGCTGCCGTTCAGGAGCTGCTGCCGCAAGGAATCCAGGCTGTAGAGAAAGAGGAAGATTTCCTCCTCATGCTCCTCCGGGGGGTGCCTGTCTGTAAGGCGGGGATGGTGGAGGATGCCGAGGAGTTCATCATTCATGGCGTTGTAGAAGGCCAGGTCCTGGTCTTTCTGCCAGGCAATGACATCCTGCCGGTCGCCTTCGTTGAAGCCCTTGCAGTGTGGTTCGGTGAGGAGCACATGCATTTCGTGGCGGACGCCGTCCTCGGTGTTGAAGGCCCCGCGTCCCAGGGGATAGGTCCGGCAGGCGCCGGGGCGGTCCGGATAGACGAGGCAACCTGCGGCGGTGACAAACGGGCAACTGGCCCGGCCGTCATCCACCATGCAGAGATACGCCTGGGGAAAACCGCTGCCTTCTGCCTGCTCGACCAGCACGTATTTGTCCAGAAAGGCAGAGGGGGCAAGCCCCAGATTCTTGCTCAGCCGGAGCACATCGTAGGGGCTCAAGGCAAGCTCCAGTTCCCGGCAGCAGTCGGTAAAGCAGGCAACGCCGGGATGGCAACGAAACCGGAAGGTCTCGTCCGGAGTCAGGGGCCGGACATGCTCTGGGGCAAGATCGGGCCGCATGGCTAAGCGGTTTTACCACGGTGCCACAGAGTGAGCAAGGGGCTGGCCACGAAAACCGAGGAGTAGGTGCCAACCACGACCCCCACCAGCAAGGCGAAGGAAAAGTCGTGGATCACAGAGCCGCCTAATACATATAGAGCTCCCAAAACCAGGAACACTGTGACGGAGTTGACTATGGTGCGGCTGAGAACTTCGTTGGTGCTGGTGTTGATCAGTGCGTCGGTGATATTCTCCGGGTCTTCACTCTTGTGCAGGTTCTCGCGGATCCGGTCGAAGATGATGACCGTGTCGTTTAAGGAATACCCGGCCAGGGTCAGTAGCGCGGTGACGGTAAGGAGGGTGATCTCCATATTGAGCAGCCAGATGAGGCCGAGCACCGCCAGAACGTCATGGAACGTGGCCAGGGTGGCGGCAACGCCGAAACGGAGGTCAAAGCGAAACCCAAGGTACACGACCACACCGAGCAGGGAGATGAACACGGCCAGCAGCGCTTTTTCGCGCAGGGTGTCGCTCACCGAGGAGCCGATCTCCGATTGGTTCTCCACCACGAAGTGCTTGTCCGGAAAACTGGTATTCAATTGAGCGGTGACCGTTTCGGAGACATGGCCCACCACCTCTTCGCTACTCTTGATCTTGACGATCAAACGGTTTTCGCCCTCGACCTTTTGCAGCTCGACGCCCTCAATATTCCCCTGTGCCAGGGCGGTGCGCACCTCACCCAGGGAGAAGGGCTGGGCGGACTGATACTGGAGCAGGGTGCCGCCGGAAAAATCCACGCCCATGTTGGCCTGACCGCGGGTGATCTGGACAAAGGCCAGGCAGCCGACCAGGGCAAATCCGCCGGATATGGCAAAGGTCAGTTTCTTGAGCTGCATGTAGTCAAGGTTCGGCTTTTTGAGAAAGTGCATGAAGGAGAGCTTTTTGAGTTTCCGTTTCCCCTGCATGGAGTCGTAGAACAATTTTGAGGCGAAGAGGGTGGAGAAGAGGTTGAATATGATGCCCAGCGACAGGGTGGCGGCAAACCCCTTGATCGGGCCGGTGCCGAAGAGAAACAGGGCCAGGGCGGTGATCAGGGTGGTCACATGGGCGTCGATGATGGTCCAGAAGGCTTTTGAATAACCAGCCTCGACCCCGGAGCGTACGGATTTCCCCAGGGCGAATTCCTCGCGCATCCGCTCGAAGATGACGATGTTCGAGTCAACCGCCATGCCGACGGAGAGGATGATGCCGGCAATGCCCGGCAGGGTGAGGGTGCCGCCCATCATTGCCAGACCGGCAAAGAGCAGGAGGATATTGAGGACCATGGCGATGTTGGCGACGACCCCGGAAAGCCGGTAGTACACGGCCATGAACACCACCACCAGGAAGGTGCCCACCACGCCGCTCATCAGTCCCTTGTTGATGGAGTCCTGGCCAAGGGAGGCGCCCACCGTGAGGTTCTGGACGATTTCCACCGGGGCGGGCAGGGCGCCGATGCGCAGAACGATGGCCAGGTCGGTCGCTTCCTCATAGGTGAAGCTGCCGGAGATCTGGGCGGAGCCGCCGAGGATTTTTTCCCGGATCACCGGAGAGGAGCGGACCACCTCATCAAGGACGATTGCGAAGCGTTTGCCCACGTTTTTTTCCGTGACCTGGCCGAAGATCTTGCCGCCGCGTCCGGTAAGGTCGAGGCCCACGTAGGGCTCGTTGAAGTTGCCGCCCACGCCGACCTGGGCGCCCTTGACCATGTCGCCGGTCATCAGCACCTGGCTTTTGAGCAGGATGGGCTGCCGGGTTTCCTTGCCGGTGGTCTTGTCCACATCCTTTTCAAAATAAATCTCCGTGCCGGCCGGGAGCTTGCTCTGCAAGGCGACATTGAGCTGTTTCCGGCTGCCGCTCTCCTGCCACTGGCCGGACTGGATGGCCTGGCCGATGAGCTGCCCCAGGTTGAGCCCGGGTGTTTCATCCACCAGCTTGAACTCGAGCTGGGCCGTGCGGCCGATCAGGTTCAGGGCCCGCTGCGGATCCTTGACGCCGGGAAGCTGGATGACAATTTCGTCGGCTCCCTGCCGGACAATGGCCGGTTCCGTCACGCCGAACTGGTCGATCCGGTTGCGGAGAATCTCCAGGGACTGGTCAACGGCCTTGTTGTTGATGAAGTCGATCTTGTCCTGTTTCAAAGTAAGGATGATGCGGGGAAAGGATCCCTGGTCGGACTGGAAGTCGCCCTCAAGGTCTGGGAATTCTTTGGTGATGGTTTGCTTGACCGTTTCCAGGGCTGTGGTGTTGGGCAGGGTCAGGATGATCTTGCGGGGGTCGGTGGAGGCGGTGCGAACCACGGTGATTTTTTTCTCGGCCAGGGCATCTTTCAGATCTTGGACCGACAGGTCCAGATTGTTTTCAATGGCCTTCTTGAGGTCAACCTTGAGGACCAGATGCATGCCGCCCTGGAGATCCAGGCCCAGCTTCAGCCCTGCCGGTGCAAGATATTTCTGCCACCAGGCCGGAACCGTGGTGAAGGATGGCGTAACGGTTAGGCCTGCAAAGATGGTGACACAGAGCAGAAGGATAATTTTCCAGCGCAGGGAACTCGACATAAACACTCCATGATGCGGGTTGACCGTTGAGGTGAAAAAATATTGCCGCCGGTATGGCTTTCAGCCGATTTTTCCGTTACATCCGGGCAGGCATGATTCGGTGCGAGATTATACTCCCCTTTTGTCAGAAGTCAAATTGCAAAAAGGATGGTGCGTTGAAAGTATTCCGCGCAATGGAGGGCGATTTTTCTCCTCCGGTTTGCCGAAAGAAAATTGTGGGGCAAGAAAACGCTATGCTATACTCAATATATAATGGATTTTTTAGCAGAAGAGCTGCACAGGAGAGATATGGGCAAGAAAATTTTCGTTGTTGATAACCATCCCATGGTGCTCAGGCTCATCGCCAATTTGCTGGAAAAAGACGGGCATGAGGTGCGGACCGCGGAGGATGGCCTTGGCGCCCTGGAGATCCTGAAGGCCTATGTGCCGGACATCATTTTCGTCGATCTGGTGATGCCCAACATCAGCGGCGAGAAGCTGTGCCGGATCATCCGCAACATGCCCCATCTGGAGGGGGTGTTTCTTGTTATTCTCTCGGCCATCGCCGCCGAGGAGGAGCTAGATTTCGCCGCCCTTGGAGCGGATGCCTGTATTGCCAAGGGCAACATGAGCAATCTGGCCAAACATGTGGCCAGGGTTATCGAGCTGGCTAGCCCTGCGGGCAGAGAGGAGAAAAGCAGGGATATCATGGGGCTTGAGGAGGTCGCGACCCGTGAGATCACCAGGGAGCTGCTTTCTTCCCGGAAGCATTTTGAGGTGATCCTGGGAAACATGTCCGAAGGGATTCTTGAGTTTGCCGCGCATCGAAAGATTATCTTTGTAAACCCCGCTGCGGTGACACTGGTGGGGATACCGGAAGAAATGCTGTTGGGCATGGAATTCGCCGCGATTTTTGGCGAGCAGTCCTTTCAAGCGGTGGCCGCGTTATTGGACAACCCTGCGGAAGCGTCCAAAAAAATTTCGGAAGAGGCCCCGGTTGCCCTCAATGGCCGACAGGTTTCCCTGCAGTTTTTGCCTGTTGTTGGCGATGGGGGCGCCTCCACCATCGTTATTATCCACGATGTCACCAACCGGAAGCAGGCAGAGGAAAAAATCAGCGAGCAGAACAAATTTCTGAACAAACTCATCGAGTCGCTGCCCCATCCATTTTTTGTGGTCGGAGCCAAGGATTATCAGGTGGTGCTGGCCAATTCTTCCGCGCAGCGCCATCTGGCCGCTCTGGCTGAGTGTTTTCCGCAGGCCGGAGGCAGCAAACCCTGCAAGGCCCCGCCGCCGCATGAGCCCCTTGCCAGGGTGCAGCAGGAGAAAGACTCCTGTCTCGTGGAATATGTTGAGCAGGGTCGGGAAGGCCAGGAGTTTACGCACGAAATCCACGCGCATCCCATTTTTGACAAGATGGGCAAGGTCACGCAGATTATCGAATACCGGCTGGATATCACCGAGCGCAAAAAAGCGGAGCAGGCCCTGCGGGATTCCAAGGATGCGCTGCAAAAGGCCCTGGACAATCTGCAGGTTGCCCAGCAGGTCGCCATCCGCCAGGAAAAGCTGGCCTCTATCGGCACCCTGGCCTCTGGGGTGGCCCATGAAATCCTCAATCCCCTTAATATCATCGGCACCCTGGCCCAGGTCATGCAACTTGAGAAGATCCCGGCGAGCATGCGAAAAAATCTTGATGAAATGCTGGCCCAGATCAAGCGGGCCACCAAGATCACCAATAGCCTCAGAACGTTTTCCCATCAGCATGCCTTCGAGGTTCGCCCGGTCGATGTCCATGCCTTGTTTGACAAAACCACAGCCCTGCTCGAACATGACCTGAACCTGGACAATATTCTGGTGGAGCGGCATTATGCTCATGATCTGCCCCGCATCGAAGCGGATGAAGATCAGTTGGCCCAGGTGTTTCTCAATCTGATGAGCAATGCCCGCGATGCCATGTTTTCCTGGGACAAGCGGATTATTGTCGAAACCAGGCCCAAGGATGATGGGATTGAAATTCGTTTCGGCGATACCGGTGCGGGTATCGATTCTGGCGAGATTGACAAGATATTTGATCCGTTTTTCACCACCAAGGATCCCGGGCGCGGCACCGGCCTTGGCCTGTGGATTGTTTATTCGATAATTGAAAACCATTGTGGTACCATTCGGGTCGAATCGGAAAAAGGGAAAGGGGCCTGGTTTGTGATTTTTTTGCCGACGCATCCGCCGCGCCAGGAAGAATGCGGCCCGGCGGAGGGGAAATAGGCGTGCGCCGTCGGGGCACGGGGATCCGGGGGGGGCATGGATGAAGAAGAAAATAAAAATACTTGTCGTGGACGATGAATACGTCTTTTGCCGGTCGCTGAAGACCTTTCTGGATAAGCTCGGATTCGAAACGCTTGTCGCCACCAACGGCGAACATGCCCTTGACATAGTAAAGGAGGAGAAACCGGCCATCATGACCCTCGACATCAGGATGCCGGGACTCAACGGCTATGATGTTCTCCAGAAGGTAAAGAGGCTGCATCCCGAACTGTTCATCATCGTTGTCACCGCCATTGATGTGCCGAATATGGAGGAGATGCTTGATCACAGCGGAGCCCATGCGCTCCTGCACAAACCCATCGATCTGCAGAAGCTTTCCGATACGATCCACGGTTTTGTCCGGCATCTGCTGTAAGCATGTTTTTGTAAGGGAAGGCAGGGGTATGACTGACATCGGCAAGGGGAAAAAGCTGCTCGTTTTCTGGACAGTCATTGCCTACTGTCTGATCGGCATTGAAATCATCATCATGATTTCCCCCTTTGCCCTCTATTTTTATTCGGTGTACGGCCCCGTACTCCAGGCCCTGGCGGCAAGCCCTCTCACCAGTTGGTCCACGGAATTTTTTCTGCCGCACCTGGTTTTTCCCAATGATCCGTTGGTCCGGGCCATCTCTTTATTGCAGGTACTCATGGTTGTCGGCCTGGTACTTTTTGCCCTGGCGGCCATTCCTCTATATTATGGGCGGTTCACCGGCAAGGGCGTGGTGGCCCGCAGCTTTTACGGCAAGATCCGGCATCCCCAGTATCTGTTCCTCGCCATCTCCGGATTCGGCCTGATGCTGTACTGGCCGCGCTTTATCATCCTGGTCATGTACATCACCATGCTCTTTGTCTATTACGCCCTGGCCCGCAACGAAGAATGGCGGATGCGGCAGGAACAGCCCGAGGCCTATGCGCACTACATGGCCACAACCCCCATGTTTTTGCCCGGCGAGCCCGGAGGGCGGCTGTATCGGCTGTTCTTTGGCCGAATCCAGCCCAAATGGCTGGGGATTGTCGCGGCCTATTGTCTGACCGTGACTGTGGCCGTGCTCTTGGCCATGGGGTTGCGCTACTATACGGTGCGGACGCTGCCCATGGTCCTGGCCGCGGATTCCCGGCTGATTGTTTCGGTGTTTCCCCGGCCGGATTCGGAGATTCTTGGCGTATACCAGGCAGCCCTTGGCTCGGCACGGGTGCGGGAAGCGCTGCAAGGCAGGGAGGCTAACGCGGTGTATCTGCTGCCCGGGGATTTTTTCTTGAATGCCCTGCTCACCGATGAGGATCGGCGATTTTCCGACGACATGCTGGAACGGTTTCCCGAGATTCTCGAATGGCACCAGCATCGGTTCAGCGGCGGGTTGGGCAAGTTTTTCCGGATTTTTTATAATTTTGTCCGTTCCTGGGGTTCGGTGGAAACCGATTATGAGGTCGAGCGGCTTATTTTCATGCGGGTGGACGATCTCGGCGGTCATCCCGTAGCCCCGGCGGAGATCTTCAAGGTCGGCTTGAAGCGGAGGCCGGTTCTCCTTGTCGACCTGGAAGCCGCAAGCCATGCGGTCCGCTCCGTGGTCATCACCACGGACAATCACAAATGGGGCCTGATGCCCATGCCCACCTTTTAAGCATGCACCGGAAAGGGAGTTTGCCCATGGTCCGTTTTTTTGGAAGTACGCGTTTGCCCTCCGCCGGGTGTCTCCTGTTTTTTTTCGCCCTGCTCTGGGCAAGCCTTTTCATCTCGCCGCCCCAAGGCCAGGCCGCCCCCCCGCCGAAAAAGCCCCAGGATTTGGTGTTCCTCAACTGGCCCGACTACATGGATCAGGGGTTGATCAGGAAGTTCGAAAAACTGCACGGGGTCAAGGTCCGCCAAGTGTATTACGAAACCGAGGAGGAGCAGGAGCGGCTGCTTTCGCTGACCAACGGCAAGGGGTATGACGTGGTGCTGGTGAGCAGGATCAACGGCCTGTCGTATCTCAACCGGAAGTGGCTGGCCCCGGTGGATGCCGCCGGCGTTCCGAACATCAGGCACATAGATCCCGCCTGGGGGCGGCTGTCCCCGGAATTCATGAAGCATGCGGTCCCTTTTTCCTGGGGAACCTTGGGGATCGTTTACCGGAAGGATCTGGTCAAGGGCGAGGTGCGCGGCTGGAAGGATCTGCTCGCGCCCCAGGAGGAGTTGCGCGGGAAAATCCTCATGATCAAGGATCGGCGGGACGCCATGGTGCCGGCCCTGAAAATGCTGGGGTATTCGGTGAACAGCACCAGCATGGCGGAACTGGACGCTGCCGAAAGGACGATGCTTGCCCAGAAGCCTTTTGTTAAAAAGTACGGCTATCCCGCTTTGGACAAAAAATCTCAATTGGTCAAGGGAGATATCTGGATGGCCATGGTGTATAGCGGTGATGCCGTGACGCTTCAGGAACTCAACAAAAACATAGCCTTTGCCTTTCCCGAGGAAGGCACCAGCCTCTGGCTGGACAATCTCGTGGTCATGAACTCTTCCTCGAAAAAAAATCTGGCCATGGCCTTTATTAATTTTCTCAATGAGCCGGAAAATGCTGCGCAGCTTGCCGAGCATATCTTCCTGGCAACCCCCAATCTGGCTGCGAAAAAACTGCTTTCCCCCGAACACCTGAGGAATACAATTATCTGGCCCGATGAAAAAGCCATGCTCGGTTCCGAGCTGTATGGGCCCTTGCCGGCGCGGGTGGAAAAACGGTATAATTCCATTTTTCTGAAAACCTCCGAAGGGCTCCGCTAGGCATGGCCTTTGGTTTTCATCTCGACTCAAGGGTTCCTTTTATACAAGGCCGTGATTTTCCATGAGACTTCGGACAAAAATCAGTCTGCTCCTGCTTCCGCTCATCGCCCTCCCTTTCTTGGGGACCGGCGTGTTTGTTTCGGCCAGGCTTTCCGAGTATGCCCGCGAAACCGCCTTTTCCCAGGCAGATGCGCTTGTGGGCCAGGTTAAGAACAATCTCGTTTCCTACCTGGATATTTCCCGGGCCAATCTTGAGCTTTTTTCCCGTTCCGACCTGCTCAAAAGCTACATGATGATCCCCGATGAGCAGACCCGCTACGCCATTTTCCAGAATCCGCTCCTCACCCAGTTTGCCAAATACATGGAGGTCTATCCCGAGTACTACGAAATGCGGGTGCTCTTGCCCGATGGCTATGAAGATGCCCGGGTTGTTCATGGGGAGGTGGCCAACGCCACCGAGGAAGAGCACGAGTCCGCATGGTTTCAGCGCATGCGCGAAAGCGGGGAGGAGTGTTTCTTTCAGTTGGCGGTCAATGCTGACAATCAGAGGAGTGTGGTCTATTTTTCCAAAAAACTTGTCTATGAAAATGATCCGGAGCAGGGGGTGTTGTTGGACAAGTTGCTGAAAGGCTATCTGGTTCTCACCATTGAGCCGAATTTTCTGGCCAGGCCGGTGCGCGAAACGAAAATCGGCGCCAACGGGCGGATGTTTTTCGTGAACGGGGGAGGACAGATTCTTTTCAGGAGCCCTGAAGACAACCTGCCGGAAACCCTGCCTTCCGGCCTGTTGAGCGCCCTGCGGCACGATCCGGAGCGATTTTTGTTTACCAACGAGTTGCCCCAGCCGTCCTATTGCAAACTGAGCCAGGTGGCGCCGGATCTCTGGCTTGGGGCCGTATTGCCGGAGAAGGATCTGCTGGCCGCCGGGCGCAACCTCCAGGCGCTCATCCTCTGCATCACCCTGGGGATTGTCCTGCTGCTTTCCCTTGTTTTGTTTTTCGGTCTCAAACGGTTTTTCGTCGATCCTCTTTCCTGGTTGGTTGCTTCAAGCCGGGGGGTGGGCAAGGGCGAGCTGAAAAAAATAGAGATCCAGGCCGAGCGGAGCGATGAAATCGGCGAATTGCTCCACACCTTCAACACCATGGTGGATGACCTGAGCGTATCGCGCCGGGATCTTCTCGACCAGCAGGAGCTGCTGGAGCAAAGGGTCAGGGAGCGCACTCAACATCTGGTCGAGGTGAACAGGGAGCTTGAAGTCGCCCGCCATGAGGCGGAACAGGCCAATCAACTAAAAAGTGAGTTCTTGGCCAATATGAGTCATGAAATCCGTACTCCCATGAACGGGGTGATCGGCATGACCCAGCTTCTGCTCAGCACCACCTTGAGCAAGGAGCAGACCGAATACGCCGAAACCGTGTATTCATCGGCAGAGAACCTCCTGCATATCATCAACGATATCCTCGATTTTTCAAAGATCGAGGCCGGAAAGCTGGAGCTGGAGTCCATCGAGTTCCGGCTGCGGGATCTGGCCGAGGATACCGCGGAGATGTTTGCCCAGATCGCCCATGCCAAACGGCTTGAGATTCTGGCCTATGTCGCCCTGGACCTGCCCCGGGTTGTGGTGGGAGATCCCACCCGGTTGAGGCAGGTGATCACCAATCTGGTGGGCAACGCCCTTAAGTTTACCGCCAAGGGTTCGGTGTGCATTAAGATTACCCGGGCTAACGATAAAGCTGCGCCCGGCGCTGGAATGATTCCGATCCGGGTGGAGGTGGAGGATACCGGCATCGGCATTCCCAAGGAGGCGCAGGGGAGGTTGTTTAAGTCCTTTACCCAGCTTGATGGTTCCTACACCCGGCAATATGGCGGGACCGGCCTGGGACTGGCTATTTGCAAGCAACTGGTGGAAATGATGCATGGCGTCTTGCAGGTGGAAAGCGCGCCCGGACGGGGCAGCAATTTTCAGTTCGTGCTGGAGCTTGCGCACGGCAGGCCGGAAACGGCTGCCGATCCCTGGGCGGAAACCATGGCGGCCTTGCGGGGAAAACGTGTCGTGCTGGCGGCCCGGGAACCGGCTTGCCGACGGTTGCTTGCCGCTATTCTTGCCGAACTGCATGTGACAGCGCACACCGTGGAAAACGGAGAGCAAGCCCTGGCTTTGTGCTGCGAGGAGCGGCAGGCCGGGCGATCATTTGACGGCGTCCTTGCCGAGGCGGAGATGGAGGGCCTGGATGGCTGGAGCCTGGCCCGGGAATTGAAACAGCAGGAGGAAGGAAAAACCCCGGTGGCTCTGATGCTGACCGCGGTTGATCAACGGGAAAGCGTGGGGGAATGGGGGACGGACCTTGGCGAGTATCTTCTGCCCAAACCCATCAAGTTGGAGCGGTTGGTCAGGGTGCTGGCCAAGATGTTCGGCCTGGCCATGGGGACGGATGGAGAGTCGCGGCAGGCTGCGATTTCCTGGGGAGAGGGCGAGGACACCCTGCCGCCGCTCACCATTCTGGTGGCGGAGGATAATCCGGTCAATCAGCGGCTGGCCGTGCGGATGCTTGAGAAAAAAGGGCACACCGTGCGTGTCGCCAACAATGGCAAGGAAGCGGTGGCCGCCTTTGAACGGGAATCTTTCGACCTCATCCTCATGGATATCCAGATGCCCGAGATGGATGGCTTTGCCGCCACCGGGCTTATCCGTTCCCTGGAGAAAAACCACGGCGGGCATATGCCGATCATCGCCCTCACCGCCCATGCGATCCAGGGGTACAAGGAACAATGCCTCGCCGCGGGAATGGATGATTACTGCGTAAAACCGATTCAGGCCAAGAACCTGTTTCAGACCATGGCCGAGGTTTTGCAAAAACAGCGGGGATAGGGGGTTGCCCGATTCTTTGCCGGTCGTGCGCTTTTGATTATTTAGTTGAGTAATTTGCCGCTTTCTTATAATTGTAATGGATATCGTTCTTTCTGGGCACTATCCCGACACATTGGAGCCTTTACATGAGTCAAGCCGCTGGGTACAAAACCGATATTCTTCTGCAGGCCGGGACAAATGAGCTGGAAATCATTACCTTTTTTCTCCAGTGGCACGATCAGACCAACGACTCCGTCAGCAGGACGGCATACGGCATCAATGCCGCCAAGGTCCGGGAGCTGGTGGCCATGCCGGAAAATTTGACCGAGATCCCGGATAGCGTCGCGGCCATGAAGGGCGTTTTTCTGCTGCGGGACCGGACCATCCCTCTGGTCGATCTCTGCGAATGGTTTGACTATGTCCCTGACCTTTCCCCGGAGGCAAAAGCAAAATGGGTGGTCATTGTCACCGAGATCAACGGCAAGTTTTTCGGTTTTGTCGCCCATGGGGTGGATAAGGTGTACCGGGTGAGCTGGACGAAAATCATGCCGCCGCCGCCGATTATCTCCCACTACAGCAGCCTCACCGGGGTGTGTCTGGTGGACGGCAATATCATCCAGATGGTTGATTTCGAGAGTATCATCGCCTCCATCGACCCCAGCATGGTTATAGATTCCGATGCGCATTCCATTTCGGAGCGTCCCGAGGCGGATCAGCTCAACAAGGCCGTGATCATTGCCGATGATTCGCGGGTTATTCAGGATCAGATTCGAAAAACTCTGGAAAGGGCGGGATACCGGGTTGTCGCCCATTCCGACGGGCAGGATGCCTGGGAGTATCTGGAAAAACTGAGAATCAACGGCACCCTGCACGATGAGGTGTTGGCCGTGGTCAGCGATATCGAAATGCCGCGCATGGACGGGCATAATCTGTGTAAACGGATCAAGGAAAATACTGGCTACGAAGGCATTCCCGTTATGCTTTTCTCTTCGTTGGTCAACGATCTAGCCCTGCATAAAGGACATGCCGTGGGCGCTGACGATCAAATATCCAAGCCAGAACTTGGCCAGCTTGTCATCAGACTGCAGGACTGTCTCCGTCGCTTTGCGGCTTGATCCTCTGTCGTAGCTCTTCCGCATGGTGTCGGGTAAGGTCATGAAAAGCGCCATGCACATCTATCGATCCAACAGGGTTGAGTCCCTGCTGGATTCGTTGGCGGACGTTTTGCGTACGCCCCTTTCCTCGCCCTTTGCCCCGGAATGTATCGTCGTGCAAAGCAAGGGCATGGCGACCTGGCTTGCCATGCAGCTTTCCGGCAGGTTCGGAGTGTGGGCCAATCCTGATTTTCCCCATCCCCGGCAGTTTGTCCAGCGGGTGCTGCGGGCAACGCTAGGCGAAGGGGGCGATCTGGTGCAGAGGTACAGCCGGGAAAGGCTTGCCTTTGTGATCTGCTCCCTGCTCGATGACTGCCGCCGTGATCCCGATTTTTCCCCCCTGACCTCTTACCTTTCCGATGGCCCGGTGAGCAAGAAGCTCCAGTTGGCCAGGCAGATCGCCCATCTCTTTGATCAATACGCGGTGTACCGGCCCGCGATGATCCTTGCCTGGGAGGAAGGAGAGAACCGGGCCTTTTCCCATGATCTGGCCGAGGATCTCTGGCAGCCCAAGCTGTGGCGGCAACTGGTAGCGCATCTTGGCTGCTGCTCTCCTGCCAGGCTCATGCAGCGAGCCAGGCAGGCGCTGGCCGCCGGCGTGATTCCCTTTCCCCGTCATCTTCCCGCCAGGGTTTCCCTGTTCGGCATCGACACCCTGCCCCCCATGTATCTCGACATCATGGGGGAGATGGCGCACATCCTGCCGGTGCATTTTCATCTCTTCTCCCCAACGGAAGGCTACTTTGGGGACATCCGCTCCCAGGGAGAGGCCCACCGCGCCCTGGCCCGTTTGCCTTCCGGCTTGGACGAAGCGGACCTCTCTCTGGAGATCGGCCATCCGCTGCTTGCCTCCATGGGCGGCATGGCCCGGGATTTTCAGGAGGTTCTTGAAGGCTCGGTTGCCTATGTCGAGGCGGGGGAGCAGTACTTGGGCCATGGTGCGCCGCGCACCATGCTGGAGGTGCTGCACAACGATATCCTGCAGCTCTGCCATCGCTCTCCGGCAGGCGGCAACGCCGCGCCCGTACTCTTGGGCGAGGATGATGATTCCCTCCGCATCCATGCCTGCCACAGCCGTCTCCGCGAGGTCGAGGTGTTGCAGGATCAGCTGCTGGCCCTGCTCGAGGATGATCCGGCTCTTACCCCCCGCGAGATCGTGGTCATGTTGCCCGATGTTTCCGCCTATGCCCCGCTCATCGAGGCGGTTTTCGGGCTCTCTCCGGAGGACAAGCGTTTTATCCCCTTTCGCATTGCGGACCGCTCTCTGTTGAGCGAAGCGTCGCTCATCGATGTGTTCTTCCGTTTTCTCCAGATGGTCCCCGGCAGGATGCCGGTTTCAGAGGTTCTGGAACTGCTGGCCTGCGAGGCGGTCCAGCAGCATTATGCCATTACCCCGGAGGAACTGCCAAGGATCCGGCTTTGGGTGGAAAAGGCCGGGATCCGGTGGGGGATCGACGAGTCGCACCGGGAGACGCTGCAACAGCCCAAGGAGCGGCAGAACACCTGGCGCTTCGGCTTTGACCGACTGGCCTTGGGTTATGCCGTCCGCGCGGACGGGGCATTCCTGGGCGATGTCCTGCCCTATGAGGAGATCGAGGGGCAGGGCGCTGAGCTTGCCGGTCGGTTTATCCATTTTTGCGAGACCCTCTTTGGTGCGGCGGGCAAGCTCTCCACCGCCAAGGAGATACCGGAATGGCACCGTGTTCTCACCGAGCTGCTGGCAGCCCTGTTTCCGGAGGAGTCGCCCCAGGCGTGGCAAGTGCAGAAGATTCGGGACAATCTGGCCCAGATAGCCCTTGAGGCGCAGGATGCCGGGTTCAGCCAGCTCCTGGATCTCAACGGCATCAGTATTCTCCTCAAGGAGAAACTCTCCGGCCAGGCCACGGCCCAGGGTTTTCTTGAGGGCGGCCTTACCTTCTGCGGCATGCTGCCCATGCGCTCGATCCCCTTTAAGGTTGTCTGTCTGCTGGGCATGAACGACGGGGAGTTTCCCCGGGTGGAGCATCCGCAGAGCTTTGACCTGATCGCCCGGTACCCGAAGCTGGGCGACCGGTCCAAGCGCAGCGATGACCGCTATGTTTTTCTTGAGGCCCTGCTGGCCAGCCGCGGGAAGGTCCTTGTTTTTTATCAGGGCAATACCTTGCGGGACGGCAAGGAGATTCCGCCTGCCGTGGTGGTGGAAGAGCTGGTGGATTGCCTGGCCGAGAGTTTCTTGCGCGATTCCGAACCTTCCGGCTCCGCCACTTTTGCCGAGCACCGGAAAAAAATGGCGGAGCGCCTTGTGGTCCGTCATCCCCTGCAGCCTTTCAGCCGGAAGTACTTTTCCGGCGCTGACCAAAGGTTGTGCAGTTTTGGCGCGGAATACTGCCGGGCGGCCCAGGCAAAAGAATCAGGGGTGCGGCGCAGGCATGCCTTCCTGCCCGCGCCCCTGCGGCCCGTTGCTGCTGATCCTGTCTCGATTTCTCTTGGTGATCTGTCCCGCTATTTTTCGCATCCGGTCCGCTGGTTTCTTGAAAACCGGCTTGCCATTTTTTTGCAGGAGAGAAACCGCGAGTTCCGGGACCGTGAGCCCATCCATCTTGATTCCCTGGAAAAATACCAGTTGAGCCGGGATCTCCTGGCCATGCACGGGGAGGGGTCGGCCAGCCCGGAAATTCTGCTCACCCGTTGGCGGGGCGAGGGGCGGATTCCTTTGGGACAGGCTGCCCATGCGGTTTTTGCCGAGATTCTGGATACCGTGCGCCCCATTGTGGAGCAGATTCTTGCATACGGGCCAGGCCCGGCGGATCGCGAACTGCCTCCTCTGCGCCGGGAAATCCATCTTGCGCAGGATGTTGCCCTGCACGGTGAGTTGCATTCCAGATATCCCTCCGGCCACATCTATTGGACCAACAGCCTGCTCCATGGCAAGATCCTGCTGCCGGTCTGGCTGGAGCATCTTTTTCTTTCCGCCGTTGCCCCGTCCGATCAGCGCTGTGAAACAACGGTGATCGGCAGAGGAAGCGACAAAGGCACGGCCCAGGTGTTGCGCTTTTCTTCGGTTCCCGAGGCCGCTGGCGTGCTCCATGATCTTGCCTCCCTTTTTGCAGTAGGATTGAACACGCCTTTGGTGTTTTTCCCTAAAAGCGGCCTCGCCTTTGCCCGGGCCATGTGTTCCGCAAAAGGGACCGAGCAAGAAAAAATCATTGGCGCCTGTGCCAAGGCGGAGGAGGAGTATCGCGGCAGCGAATTTGCCTCCGGAGAGGGGGAAGACGCATACTGCCGCCAACTTTTTGGTGAGGTCCTGCCCGTTTCCCCGGGCTATGCCCTGTATGCGGAGGACAACTCCCCGCCCTTTACCGAGCTTGCCACCCGGATTTTCATGCCCATGCTCAACCATATGGAGGAGTTATGAGCCGGGGTTTTGATCCGCTTCTCATAGCCACCACCGGCGTGCAGCTCATTGAGGCCAGCGCCGGCACCGGCAAGACCTATTCCATCACCTCCCTCTACCTGCGTCTCTTGCTGGAGCGGAGGCTGACCGTGGAGCAGATTCTGGTGGTCACCTTCACCGAGGCGGCCACCGCCGAATTGCATGAACGGATCAGGACCCGGCTGCGCACTGCGGTGCAGGGGTTTCAGGAGCAGGACGGCGGCAATGACCCATTTTTATGTCAGCTTCTGGAGCAAAGCCCCGACCATGAGGCGGACCGCCGTTTGCTCGCCCGGGCGGTAAGCGATATCGACAAGGCGGCGGTTTCCACCATCCACGGCTTCGCCCGTCGGGTTTTGCAGCAGCATGCCCTGGAAACCGGTCTGCTCTTCGAGCTGGAGCTCACCGGCGCCACCCAACGGTTGGTGCAGGAGATCGCCGACGATTACTGGAGCAGCTTTTTTTACGCCCTGGATCATCGACTGGCGAGCCTGGTGCGACAAGGCGTTTCCCCTGCCCAATTGCGTGGGCTGACCCGGGAAGCGATCCGGCACGGTGATTTTGCCATTGTCGGCGAAGTTCCTTCGGAGGATGGGCTATCATCCCTGATGCAGGAGTATTTCCGGCTCTATGTTGAGGCGCGTGATTGCTGGCAGGAGCAACGCGAAGCGCTGGCCCAATATTTTTCCCTGGCGGAGGGGGTGACAAAGCCCTTTAAAACGCTGCTCACCAATGGCCTGTTGGACCGGATTGCTGATTTTTTTGCCCAGGACGAGCCGGCGGCCTTTGGTGTGCCGCGACATACGGAACTGCTTGGCGGGGAAAATATCTTTCAGCCGGATGGCAAGGTGTTTACGGCCACGGCCCTGAAAAAAGGGGGGACTTCTGATAATCCCTTTTTCGAGGTATGGGGCAGATTGCTTGCCCAGGCCGAGGTCCTGGGCGCAAGGTGCCAGGCGCGGTTTCTTGGTGGGGCGGCGCGCTATATCCGGGCGGAATTGCCCAAACGGTTGCTTGCCGGTCAGCAGCAATCCTTTGACGAACTCCTCACCGGGCTGGACCGGGCTCTGCGAGGTCCACAGGGGGCACCGCTTGCCCAACAGATCCGCAGCCGCTTTCCAGTGGCCCTCATCGATGAGTTTCAGGACACCGATCCGGTCCAGTACCGCATCTTCCGGACCATCTATGGGCAAGGGGGCAAGGAGGCGCTTTTTCTGATCGGCGACCCCAAGCAGGCGATCTACGGTTTCCGGGGCGCGGATATCTATGCCTACCTGGAGGCCGCCGGTCAGGCGGAAGCTGAAAAACACACGATGACCACCAACTGGCGGGCCGACCGGAAGATGGTCGCCGCGCTGAACGCTCTTTTCGGCGGGCTGGCCCACCCCTTTGTCGATGGCCGGATCAGCTACGCCCAGGTTGCTGCGCGGCCAGGGGCGGAGGATCTCTGGCAATCCCCGAGCCTCGGCTCATCCCCCCTGCAGTTTCTCACCCTGCCCGAGGACCTCTGCGGAGTCAAGGGGAAGCGTCTGATCAAGAAACAGCTTCTTGCCCTGATCCCCGATCTGGTGGCCGGGGATGTCGCCGGGCTGCTTGCCGGGGATACGAGGATCGGGGAGCGCTCCCTTCGGGCCGCAGACATTGCCGTGCTGGTCCGCACCAATACCCAGGCCGCGGAGATCCAGAGAGCTTTGCGGAGCAGGGGCGTCAACGGGGTGCTCCAGAGCAAGGCCAGCGTCTGGGCCAGTACCGAAGCGCAGGAGTGTCTGCGTCTTCTCGCGGCGGTGGCAGAGCCGGGCAACGAACAATTGCTCCGCAAGGTTCTGGCCACCACGATGCTCGGCTTTACCGGAAATGATCTGGACCGCCTCAACCAGGCGGAATCCGAGCTCTACGCACTCATGGGGCGCGTAGCTGCCTGGCAGGAGGTCTGGCGGAAAAACGGGGTCATGCGGATGCTGCTGGCGGCCTGGCAGGAGCATTCCGTTACCGAACGCCTGCTCGTGCTGGAAGATGGAGAGCGGAGACTGACCAATCTGCGGCATCTTGGTGAACTGCTCCAGGAGACGGAGAGCCGGAACCATTTCAGCCCGGAGATGCTGGTGGATTGGCTCAGCCAGACCATCACCGCGGACGAGAGTGGCGAAGAGGCGGAACTGCGGCTGGAAAGCGACGAGGATGCCGTGCAACTGGTGACCATCCACCGCAGCAAGGGGCTTGAGTATCCGATTGTCTATTGCCCCTATCTCTGCCTGGGGGGAGGCGGCACATCCAAGCAGCCCTTTGTCTCCCTCCATGATCCGGAGGTCGGCTGGCAGGGGAGGATCGTCCTCTTTCCCGATGATGCGGCCCGGGCTCTGGCGTCTGGCGAGCGCTTTGCCGAAGAGCTGCGCCTTGCCTATGTGGCCATGACCCGGGCCCGGCATGCATGTCATATCTTCTGGGCGCCGGTCTCCGGGTACGACAGCAGCGCGCTGGCCTGGCTCCTGCATGGCGATCAGGCCGAACCGGAAACAGCAAGCCCGGAGGGTTTGCAAGAGCAGCTCAAGGGATGCACCGGTCAGGAGCTGTTGGCCAGGCTGCAGGCTCGAGCCAAGGCGAGTGAAGGCTGGCAGGTCCGGCAGGTGCACGTGGTTTCGGCTTCGATTGACAAAGCAGCCAAGCCGGAGGTCCCTCTGTTCCTGTCCTGCCGGGTTCCGGGCCGTACGCTCAAACAGGTCTGGCGGATCGGCAGCTTCTCCCATCTCACCGCCCAGTCCGGCCATGACTTTGGACAACGGGAGCCGGAAGCCGGGGCAGAGGGTTCGGAGCCGTCTCTGTATATGGAAAGTGTTTCCGTTTCCCAGCTTCCATTGGCCCAGTTTCCCAAGGGGCCGGTGGCCGGGAATTTCTTTCACTCGCTTTTTGAAAAAATTTCTTTCCAGACAGAGAACCCCGCGCAATTGCGGGAGCAGGTGCAAGAACAGCTTCTGTTTTACGGCTATCCCGAATTGTGGCTTGCCCCGGTCTGCCGGGCCTTTGACGAGGTTCTCAAGACCCCCCTGCGGGCAAGGGATGTTTTTTGCCTTGCGGATATCGGCGACGGTCAGCGACTCATCGAGATGCCTTTCACCTTTCCGGTGGGCGCAGGGTTGGGCGAAGACGCCAGCCTGTCCGCCGAACTCCTGGCCCGGCCATTTATCGATCATCCCCAGGGGATTCCCGCCGGGTATGCCGAGGCTTTGCGCGCCTTGCGCTTCATCCCGCTGCGCGGTTTTCTCAAAGGGTTTATTGATCTGATCGGCCTCTTTGAGGGCAAATGGTATCTGTTTGACTACAAGAGCAACCATCTCGGCGCAAGCCGGGATGATTACGCCCGGGAGAAACTGCCGGCGGCCATGGCCGACCATCACTATTTCCTGCAATACCATATCTACACCGTGGCCCTGCACCGCTATCTGGGCAGCCGCTTGCCCGGCTATGCGTACGACCGGGATTTTGGCGGGGTCATGTACCTGTTTATCAAGGGGATGCACCCGGACTTTGGGCCGGAATTCGGGGTGTTTGCCGACCTGCCGCCCCTGGCTCGCATCGAACAGCTCTCCCGAATATTTGAGAATCTGGCAGGGGAGGGCGCATGATCAGGGAGATTGAACAGCTCATTGCCAGCGGCACCCTGGATCAGTTCGACCGCTATTTTGTTAGAACCCTCCAGCGGGTTGCCCCCACCGCTACCGCCAGGACCCTTGTCCTTGCCGCCCTCGCCCGGAAGGCGGTGGGCAACGGCCATGTCTGCCTTGATCTCAAACGGCTGCTGGCCGGAGCCCCTGAAAAGAGTCCCCTCCCCCCCGGCGGGAGAGGGGGAAACAGCGATGAACCCGGCAGCTCGCAACTTCACCCAACCCCCGTCCCTCTCCCGGCAAGGGCGGGGGTGTCTATCGAGCCTTCACTTGCAGAGCTAATCGCGGAGCTTCAGGAAAGCCCCCTGGTGAGCCGGGATGGCAATCCGGCCCCGCTGGTGCTCGAAGGTGCGCGCCTCTATCTGCAACGGTACTGGCGTTACGAGGAGGAGCTTGCCCAAGAGATTCGGGCCAGGGCCGCACACCCGGTAGCGGTGCAGGAGAATCTGCTCGCATCCTGCCTTGCCCAACTTTTCACCGGCACGGAGCAGGATATTCAACAACGCGAGGCCTGCGCCGGGATCTTCCGGGAGCGTCTGGGGTTGATCACCGGCGGGCCCGGCACCGGAAAAACCACCCTGGTCGCGAAATATCTAGCCCTGCTCCTGCTGTATGCCAAGGCTTCGGGTGGGCCATCGCCGCGCATCCTGCTCCTCGCCCCCACCGGCAAGGCAGCGGCCCGGCTCACCGAGTCCCTGCAGAAAAAAACCGAGGAGTCCTCTTTGCCGCAGGAGCTGGTTGCGGCCCTGCCCACTCAGGCGGGGACCATCCATCGCGCTCTTGGCTACCGGCCCGAGCACCCGACCACCTTCCGCCATAACCAAGAGAATCCCTTGGCCTGCGAGGTGGTGGTGGTGGATGAGGCGTCGATGATCGACGTGGCTCTCATGGCCAAGCTCTTTGCCGCGGTGATGCCCACGTCCCGGCTGGTCCTGCTCGGCGACAAGGACCAGCTCGCCTCGGTGGAGGCAGGGTCCATCCTGGGGGATATCTGCGGCGCGGTCTTGGACAAGGGGGTCGGATCCGGGGGAAATCCCCTGGCCCGGTGCGTTGTCCGGCTTACGGAAAGCTTCCGTTTCTCCCCGCAGGAGGGGATCGGCGCCCTTGCCTCCGCGATACACGCCGGCAAGGCGGATGAGGCCGTTTCTCTATGTCAGCAGGGTTCGCCGGAGGTCAGTCTGCTGCCGCCTCTGGTGCAGGGTGATCCGGCCCATCCCCTGGCGGAGATGATCCTGGCCGGATACCGCCCCTTTCTGGAGGCTGCCGACCCGTTTGCGGCCTTGGCGCTGTTTGAGCGATTTCGGCTGCTCTGTGCCCACCGGCTCGGGCCGATGGGGGTCTCCTCCCTGAACCGTTACGCGGAAAAGGTTCTGGTCCGCCACCGGCTGATCGAGCCGACCGGGCCGAACGGGCCATGGTACAAAGGACGGCCCGTGCTGATCCAGGCCAACTCGTACCCCTTGCATCTTTTTAACGGCGAGACCGGCATCCTTTGGCCCGGGGAAGATGGTGAGGGGCTCAAGGCTTTTTTCTTTGCTGAAAACCGTGCGGAGGTTCGTTCCTTTTCCCTGCGCCAGTTGCCAACCCACGAAACAGCCTTTGCCATGACCATTCACAAGAGTCAGGGGTCTGAATTCGACCGGGTTGGACTGGTCCTGCCCGGGGAGGAGTCGGCCCTGTTGAGCAGGGAACTTCTTTATACCGGCATCAGCCGTGCCCGGCGTCAGGTTGTTCTGGTCGGGCGGTCCCAGGAGATTGAGGCCGCAGTGGGCAGACAGGTGGAACGGGCCTCGGGACTTGGAGAAAAATTGACAGCCTGAATGGGGTTTTCCGGCCACCGTTGATATCCCGCCTAACCGCGCCGCCCCCTCGCAGCAGCAGGATCCATCGGCATGGGGGTCTTGTTGCAAGGCGAAGCGCTGGAAGCAATCCGGAACATCCCGAATACATATCCCGGCAATTGACCTGAACGCAGAAATCCGAGGATGTTCTTCCGGAGTTTCCCGACAGCCATTCCCGCAAAGTTACCGCTCCCCGTTTCTTCTACAGGGTCAAGGAGAAAACAGTCTGGCTCATGGCCGCGTGGCGTGGCGCACAGTTGCCGAAGAGCCCGGTATCAGGGACGAAATGCATATTTTTCAAGACTTGACCCCATGACTTGACCCCGTGACTCCTAACCCAGAGAATCCCGATCCCGGCCCGAATGCTCCACGCATTCTCGTCGTGGATGACGACCCGGTTGCCCTGCAGGTCGTCCGCAACATCCTGGGACTCGAAGGGATGGCGGTGGTTGTAGCTGCCAGCGGCCACGAAGCGTTGACGCGCATGGATGCGGGCGAGGTTTTCGATCTGGTGCTGCTGGATGGCATGGTGACGGGGAGGAACGGCTTCGAGCTTTGCCGTGAGATCCGGCGACGCTACAAACACGACGAATTACCGTTGCTGTTGCTCGTCGACAAAAAAAAGCTCACTGAACTGACCGAGGGGCTCAATAACGGGGCCAACGACTGTCTTGGCAAGCCTTTTTCCCGAGAAGAGTTGCTGGCCCGGGTCTATGCCCAGCTCAAGGTGCGGGCGGCCCACGAAATGGCGCTGGAGAACAACCGCCTGCGCTGTGAGCTGGAGCTGCGCATCCAGGCGGAATCGGCGTTGCATTTGGGTCATCAGCGGTTGGACAGGATGCTGCATGCCCTTCCGGCACCGATGGTTGCCATCAAGGAAAGTCTTGAAATCGCCTTTTGCACTCGCGCCTTTGCTGAACGTTGCGGTTACTGCGTCCATGACCTGCTCGGAAGGAGTGCGCAGACCCTGTTTGGAGCCTCGTCTGAAACGCTGGAAACATGGTTCGCGGTACTTGAGAATCCCGAGGCTTTACTGCCCGCCGGCGGAGCGTTTTTTTTGCTCGTCGCCGCCGATGGCGCACCGTGGTCGTGCCGGATAGTGCCTGCCGCTCTGATGTTGGAAACCGAGTCCCTCCTGTTGTTGCTGTTGGATGAAACATCGTCCGTCGCCGCGTCTCTTCGCTGGATCCATGACCTCTCCCGGAATCGTCGCTTGCTGCAACGGATGGAAGAAACCTTCAACAGCCTTTCCCCGCCGATGTCGGAACAATATCCGGGATTCATGGACGAACTGCACGTCGTTGACCGTTCTTTGGCGCGGATATGCCGGGAACTGACCCCTGATGCCCCTGGGCAGAATCCCCGCCAAATGATCGTAAAGGTCATGCAATTGGCCCTCGATCTATGGGCTGAGGCCACCTTGAGCACCAAGGCCGACCTGGCCCGTCGTAGCGGCCAGTGGGCTGTTTACGTCAATCAGGACGGTTGGGAACGTACCCAGACCCTGGACCGCTATCTGGCCCTCCACACACTCCCTGCAAGACCCCGCCTCAAAAAAGTACTCCTCACCGGCGATTTTGTTCTGGCGAACGCCCCTGCCGAAACTTCCCTGCGCAAGCGGTGCGCCTCCGCGCTGGCGCGTCTGCGGGAGCTGCACTGATAGTTTCCCTCTCAAGGCAGCCTTTCGGCTGTTTAAGCGCATATTGTAACATAAAAACAATATGTTGGGAGATTGTTAACAATAATTAACGAGATGGTTTCTTGTGTTTTTGGCTGGAGACGTGGGATTGATGTGTCAGGCGAACATTGCAAGCCTGCGTTGTTTTTTTGTGATGTTCTGTTTTGCTTAGTAAGGCGTAATTGTTGAATTACAGGCGGATCTCATCTTGGGGGTAAATGAATTTTCCCAAGAACTCTAACCCAAAAAGGAGGGATGTGTATGCCATGGAAAAAAGATCATTAGGAGGGGGCCGGTTTCCCCATGGAGAAAATTTCATAACAATCAGCAAGGAGGACGTAAAAAATGGCAGGTGAACTTGTAAACATGTCTGATCAGTTCAAGGGGTTGCCCATGGGCGACCTCATCGGAGGCCCCCTCAATGCGGCCTGCGAGGCCCAGGTGAAATTGGCGCAGGCCACCGCTGATTTCATCAAGGTAATCGGATTCCTCCCGCCGAGTAATGCCGACGATCCTTACAGCGGCGGGACACGAACAGCCACGTTCAAATTCAAGAGGCCGGTGGACAACCCTGCGGGCAAACCGGGAGAGCCGGGTTCGACCATGGAGGAGGAAGTCGAGATCTGCGTGCCTCTGCTCGCCATCGTCAAGGTCCCGAATCTGAGCATCACCACGGTTGATGTTACCTTCGACATGGAGGTCAAATCCTCTTTCTCCTCGAAGGAGTCCACCGATGCCCAAGCCTCGCTGTCGGCGGAGATGTCCTTTGGCTGGGGATGCTTCAAGGGAACGGTGAAAGTCCAGGGCTCGGTGGCGACCCACAAGGAAAATGCGCGTTCTTCGGATAACTCGGCGAAATACCATGTGTCGGTTCATGCCGAGGACAAGGGTATGCCGGAAGGCCTTGCCAGGGTCATGGATATTCTGCAGACCTCCTGCGCTCCCCGCGCGATTGGACCGGCGAAGCCGGTGGCGGCCTTGGCAGCCTAACGCGGCGCACACAATGAGGAGCAGAAGTATGAGCTAACTTTTACCCATTACGGCCCGGGGCGTCGTCTGGCGCGCCCGGCGCCGTACACTATCGAGGGGACATGTTTGACCTTACGGAAGTTAAATACATAAAACGCATCACCGTTGGAAGCGACAATCCGGCCCGGATGAACACGCCCGAAGAGATCGAAGCGGCGACGGCCATGCTCAACAAATGCCTGACCGGCACGCCAAAAGGCTGCATCATCGCCACGGAAAAAAGCTTTGCCGTATTGCAGATGGGCGAACATCAGGTGGTGCTCCAGTGGATCGTCTACCATGTCGGCTTTACCCGAAAGCCGATATGGCTTGATGACTGATGCGGATAGAGGGTTTTCATGGGCAATAGAAGTTTCGATGACCTGCTCCAGGCGTTTCAGGCGGCCTTGGTTGCGGCCCAGGAGTCGTTGCGAATACGGCGCGAAGAGTCGATTCGACGAATGTGCGAAGCTGATGAACCCGGTGGGTCGCGCTCTTCCTTCTTCACCTTTGCCATTCCGCAAAAAGGCATGGATGGAGACACATACGAGATGTTGCCTTTGCCGGTTTCAAGTTTCCGGGCACATCACCGCCCGCGGATATCCATGCTTTCGTTGGAGTTCGAATGTGACTTGAAAGAAAAAAGACTTCCCGGCGCATCCCGGTGCTATTCACTGGTGATAATGGCGGGCAATCAAAGAAGGTGGTGGCACAAAAAACAGCGACGGATGCAGATTGTTTTTCATGGAACCGACCACCCTTCCGGCGAAGTCAGAATAGACGGCAAATTGCTTGTTGAGATTCCCCGATATGTCGGAGCAGGCAAGGGTCGTTCGGCGCCCGCAACAGAACGGTCGATATTCTCAAAACTAATACATCTCCTGTGGAACGTAGGGCGACCGCAAAAGTTCACCATGACGATGGAACAGTCGGAGAGGGTTAGGGAAATAGTGGGGCAAGCGGACGCCGAGACACTGATGCGTGACGGAACGGCGGCAGGGTAGAAGGCAATTTTTTAAAAGTGACTTTATGAGGAGGAAAAAATGAACGAGTTCAACATCGGGAAAAGAACAATCCTGGTCTTTTCGTTTCTGGCGATCATGATTGCCCTATCATCGTTTGGATCGGGATGTTCTGCTGGCAGCGCTCCTAAACTCGACACAGTTTTTGAGGGTTCGTGGACAGGGGAAGTAAAGGCTTCAGATGGTGCAAATAGCTCCGTGGTGAATCTCAACCTTCAGCAGACCGGCAAGTCGAGATTGACATACGAAACTCCGCGCAGTTGTGTTCTTACTGTCAAGCTCTTGAAAAATGACGGAGACAACGGTCGGGTGTATTCGCTCGCTGAGTCAACGGGTGGGTTCTGTGACAAGTTGTTGTTGGGCACACTCTCACTGAGGAAACAAGGAGATAATAGTCTCTCCTGTGTCCTGACCTCCCTGGATGACAAATCACCAACAAAAATATCGGAAAAAGGCACGTTACACCGGCCTGGCAAATAGCTCTGAACCAGGGCTGCATGCAGTCCTTTTAATCGGTTCGTCTGGACTGGAGAACAATTAAAACAAGGAGAACACATGGCCAGCAACATACCGCTGAACGATCTGATCGAGGCGTTGGCGGGCGCCGTTATTGAAGCCCAAGACAATATCGAGCAGCATCAGATTTCCAACCTGCTTGGGTATTTCGACAGCCAGAACCGGCCCAAGAGCCTGGTTGTCAGAATGCCGTCAATTCATCCCCAGGCTGAAGAGGGGTCTGAAGACATGTACCGTGCGCCGTTGCTGCCGCTTGTTTCTTCGAACATGCTGAAAATCAAGGATGTCGAAATCACCTTTGACGTGGATCTCGGTCAGCTTACGGAAGAGTCGGTCGGACAGGCGGATAAGGGTAGTACCGAAGACGATCGGCAGGAAAGCGAAGCTTCGAAAAAGAACATCTTTGTCGATATGGCCGGAGGGAAACAGAGCAAAACGGGGAGCATCCATGTGGTTTTGCGCGTGGAGGGTTCGGAGCCTACGGAAGGCGCGGCCAGACTGATCAATCACCTGACGCAGACGCAAGGGGTGTTCAAGACGTTCAAGGTGGAATGAATGGTCGCCTGAAACCGTGCAATACGGGGGACCGATTCGATGAATGCCACCTAAACCAGAAGAGGTGTGCCAATGGCGGTATATAAAAACGGTTCAACCGGAGATGATGTGACGCGTATCCAAAAGGCGCTGAAAGACGCGGGCTTCTATCAGGGGGAATCGGACGGGGTATTCGGTTCCCAAACCGAGACTGCGCTCAAAAACTTTCAGACCGCTTCCGGGCTGGGGGCGGACGGGATTGTGGGGCCCGCTACCTGGGGGAAGCTCTTTCCCTCCCCGGTTCCGGCTGCCGAGGAGGTGTCCGGCAATCTGGACTCGCGCTGCCTCGCGCTCACCGGATCTTTCGAGACCGGAAAGTTTTCCCCGGAGTGCTTCGCAACGATGACCGGCAACTTCGACGGCCAGGGCATGAGTTTTGGCGCCCTCCAGTGGAATTTCGGGCAGGGGACGCTCCAGACACTCCTGAAGGAGATGTTTACCAATCATCAGGACATCGCCTCGGGTATTTTCGGGGAAAATTTGGGGAAGCTGCAGACGGCGATCAACAGGGGCAAGGAGGCAGCCTTGTCCTTTGCCGCCTCGATCCAGGACCCGGCCAAGCATACCATAACAGATCCCTGGAAACAGATGTTCAGGGCACTGGGGCTCACCCCGGAATTCCAGGCCATCGAGGTGAGAGGGGCGGCGGCGTACTACCAAAAAGGCTTTCGGCTCTGCCAGAATTATGGCCTCTGGTCCCAGCGCGGCAGGGCGCTGATGTTCGATATCTGCGTCCAGAACGGAAGCATTGCCGACAATGTCAAGGCGTTGATCATGGCGGATTTCGGGAAATTGCCGCAATCAGCCTCGCCGGAAGAAACCGAGCTGGCCAAGATGCGGATCGTGGCGAACCGGCGGGCCGAGGCAGCCAACCCGAAGTTCGTGGAAGATGTCCGCAGGCGCAAGCTCTGCATTGCCGAAGGCAAGGGGGTGGTGCACGGCATCAGCTATGACCTTGCCGCGCAGTTCGGCCTGGATTTGAGAAAAGCGGATTGACCGACGCCATATGTGTTCTGGCTACTCTTTTTTTAAACTCAAAAGGTAATGAGGCTAGCACGCATCTGCTCAGTACATCACACAACCCAAGAGGAGTCTCACGATGCTTAAAACGTCATTACGGCACGCCCGCATGTTCATCATTGGTTTTGGTCTTTCGTTTTTGGTGGCGAACCCGGCTTTTGCTGTCACCACCTGCCAAGCGCTCACGCTCTATGGTAATGCTGCCGTGACAGGCTTATGCAGGACCTTAAGCCCTGGAACGCAGAATCTGTGGGTCTGTGGGCTGACGGATGCGAACCCTGATGTGCATAGCACTTTCAATAGAACAACGCCGCTGCATATTACGGTTCGCACCACTGTGTGCGAGGGCGCTTCAATATTGGCGGGTAGTTGGCCTGATGCTTTGGCCATTGGCGTCAATCAACCAGAGGCGATTTGTAATGTTAATGTGCAAAATTACGTCGCGCGCTTCAATGCAGTGCCGCAAACCTATGGCTGCCAAGAGTCTTTCGTGCAGGCCGAGCAATTGGGACGGATTACGCCGGCCACAGCAACCTCCTATATCACCCTTTGTAACGATCCGGTTCTCAATTGTCCATAAAGCTGGGCAGGGCGGGAAAATACTCTATCGTTGTTCTCTTTTTATTCGAATTCCAGATACTCCCCCCGTAATTCAACCTCAAGTATATAGGAGAAATGAAATGAGCTACTTAAGTCAAGATGAGGCTGATCGCATTATTACAACCCAGGAACTTTCCCGACTGGGAACGATTGTTGAAAAAAAAGAATTGGCTATCCGCTGTAATCATGGAAGCAAGTACACAGGCGGTGATGGTTTTAATCTTGAGAGCGGCAACTACAATACGAATATCAAGTATGCGACAGCACTCTATGCATCCGTATGCTTTGCTCAGGATACCATTCGTCCGGATATTGACGGTACGGAAATTGACGACTATAGGCTGTTGTTGATGAAGAAATGTGCACTTTCGTCTGGCGAGTCTTATACCTACAATCAGGGCAGCGAAGCATATACAACTCTTCCAAAGTGCCATGGATTGGGAAGCGATGCTGAAGTGGTAAATTCGTGGAATATGAACGACAGTGCAATAACACTGTCTCGGCAGGTAGTAGAGCAAATTCTATCGGTTTATCTATAGATAATCTGAGATGTTGAAACATAACAATCAGATAGCACAAAGGAGAATAGAAATGCCTGAACACGGAAATGCATTTCTGGCAAATCCCACAGTTTTTTTAGCAGCAAATGCCATTGGAGTGCAACAAGTTGACGTGGTGTACGCTCCTCCAAATTGGCAGAACGTAGACGACGCTACATACAATTTTTCCATCCGGGACGCAGTTGGAGACAACATCCCGAAGCTCCGAATGGAAAACCCCATCGTTCCATTGGGAGTCGAGGTGGTTGTTGCCAAATGGTGCAATACCAGCCAGGGTGCGCACGCCGGACGTTACGACGAGATATCGTATTGTGACTTTTCAGCAGCCCCTGCTCCGGGCGCACCCACTGTGGTTTTCACAGGCGCCATGAATGGTTGCGGGTTCGTGGTTGTCACTGCCGTCCCTGCCCTTGCAGGTGGGTATGCCATCCCTGCGCTGGCGGCCGGTCATTTGAGGCTATATCACGATAGGAGATTGGCGACCTTGGCTGCCTGGGTTGCGGCCGGCTTTACCGTTCAGTTCGCGGCGTATGCCGGAGCACCTCCTCCCGGAGGGATGATGCCGGTCGGGATCAATGTGGCAGACTACAACCCCCACAATTACCCCTGGAATCACAACGATGTAAACGGTGCTCCCCAAATACGCGCGGTCACCAACTTTCTAGCCTACGACGGAGTAAACTGGGTTTTCCACAGTCGCCACTTTCACGAAAATGGCATTACTCATGCGTTGAGCGCCGTTGATACCCCGCCTGGAGTAGTTGGCGCAAACAGTACACAGGCAATCAATATCTAAAGCCGATTATCGGTAATTGTAACCCTTTATGGGCGTAAACAACAATCCGTGGCTTCAAGCCACATGTAATTGGAGGATGATATCATGAACCCTATTATGCCAAGAAGAGTCAAAACAAGTGAACTGACCATGATCAACCCCGTCTGGATAGACATTGCTGCCAATCCGGAGGAATTCACTCAAATCAAGGAGATCGAAGCGTTCCAGGATGTGGTTTTTTTGTGGGTCTTAAGGGAGGACGGCAAGGTTATCGTGGGCATTGAAGAGCCGTGGAGGTTTCCTGAAGCCTTTGATCCTTCCCTCCACGATACCCTGGAAAAAATGAAGGAATATTTTGAAGAGAATAAAAAATTTTTTGAAAGGGACGGGAGTGGCGGCCATCCGACGCTTGCCGCATGGTTCGCGGATGATGGCAGATCTTCATGCTATGCGGGCGCGGCCTATATCGGGGGAGAGCTCAAATTTAATAAAATCTCCGGCAAATGGGAACTCTCAAATAAATCAGGGCGTTTTGGCAGAATTGATGAAATCAAAGAAGCAACGGTAACCCTGGAGGAGGTTACCGAAAAAATGACAGAAGCTGCCAATATTATAGGTGAAAGCGTAGGGTTAGAGGTGATACTCGATATCTATCCCAAGTAATATCCGACCGCCGGAAATGCAGCGAGCACTCAAAAATCGCATCATCTTTGCCTTGCTGTTGCTGGTCGCGGCCATCAGCCTCGTCGCGAGCGTTGTTTTGCTTGTCCGTCATCTGTCATACAAGCGGGATGTGATGGAATCCGCCAAGAGCCGCCTCACCTCCTTGACCGTTCAGGCGACCAGGTCAATTGATCTGGTCGCCCGCGAGGTAATCGACAACGCCAATTCGATCGCGGATCAGATGAGCAGCGGAAAATTGACTCACAAAGCCGCAGAAATAAGGCTTCGGGAGCTTCTGGAGCGTTATCCGCATTTTCTCAGTGCCGCTTTGTCTTACAGGCCGTATGCCTTTGATCCGGGCCGCAAACTCTACTCGGTGCTGCAGGCGAGGAAGAATGGCCGTATCGAGCGGATTCAACTCGACACGGTATACGATTACACCAAGCCGGAATACGACTGGTTCGTCGCCGCGATCGACCATGGGCCGCGGTGGTCGCAACCCTTTTACGGCGAAGCCTCCAGCTCTCTTCTGGTTGCATATTCCGTCCCTTTCCAGGGTGATATGGATGGGGTTGCCGGCCGACGGTCCGCAAGGGGTGTTGTAACCATCACCATTTCGATAGAGGAGATCGGACGGATCATCGAATCGTTGGACCTGGGGCCGACAGGTTTTGGGGCGCTTGTTTCGCAACAAGGGGCATACCTGTACCACCCGGACACCGAACTGGTGGTCTTGCGCAAAACGCTGCGGCAAATTGCACACGAGCAGAATGACCGGGACAGGCTGATCCTGGCAGAACAGGCAGGCAAGCGCGGCTCGGGTGTGCTCGATCATCGGAGTATGAGCACCGGATTTGAGTCCTGGTTGATCTACGCGCCCATACCGTCCACCGGATGGTCCATGCAGAATACCTTTGTCAAGGATGATCTGCCTTGGGATATCGATCTGCTGCGACGCCAACTCATCCGGATCATTACCGCTCTGGTGATCTTTTTCTCCTCGGTGGCCGCGCTTTTGTCCCGGGTATGCAGCGGCAACCGGACGCGCTTATGGGCTGCGTCCGTGATGATTGCGATCTTTTTTGCGACGGGGATCGGCGCCTTGTGGAAGGTTTCACTTTCCCATAATTCCATAAGCAGGAGTGAAGGTGTCCGGATCAACGATAAAGCAGCGTTGAATCGGATCATGAATTCGTATACCAGGGCAGCATCGGATAGGCATACCGAGGCTCCGGTGTACATACCGACCGGTATCTTTATCGAATCCGCATCGTTGAATTCTGCCAGCGCCCTGATGGTTTCCGGCTACATCTGGCAAAAATACCGGCTGGGCGAACAGGATTCGGTGCCGCGCGGGTTCACGATAGGCGGAGCATCAAGCCTGACTGCACAGGAAAATTACAGCACCAAGGAGAAGGGGTTCGAAATCATACGCTGGAGTGTGAATTGTACGGTTCCACAGCAGATAGATCATCTAAAATATCCGCTTGAACAGGACAAACTAAGTCTGCAAATACTGCACAAGGGCTTGAATCATAATGTTTTCCTGGTTCCGGATCTTGCTGCGTATAATTTCATAAATCCGACTGCGCTTCCCGGACTCCAGAAGGGCTCGATTCTGCCGGGCTGGAAGATTGAGCGCAGTTTTTTTGAGTTGCGGGAAAACAGCTACAATACCAATTTCGGGTTGGAACGGCCGTTGAATAAAGAAAGGTTTCCGTCATTATGCTTCAGCTTCGAGATTAAACGGAATTTTACCGACGCCTTCATTTCCAACCTGACTGCTCTCATTATCGTGACGATCCTCCTTTTTACGCTTCTTATGCTCACGAGCAAGGATGAACGGCATCTAAGCGTCATGCAGGCCGGAAGCGGCAGGATACTCAATATCTGCGCTTCGATGTTTTTGGTGATAGTCTTCAGTCATGTCAACATCAGGCGAACGATTGTGGTGGAACAGGTCTTTTACTTGGAATATTTTTTCTTTCTTACCTATTTCGCCATCCTGCTGGTCTCGTTAAATTCGGTTTTATATTCCGCGAACGCGAATATTCATCTGGTCCAGTACCAGGAAAATTTGATCCCAAGACTCTGTTTCTGGCCGTGTCTTTTTGCCCTGCTCTTCACAATCACCGTATTTACCTCGTATTGAGCCGCGGCCTTTGCTGTGCCGCCTCCGTCGTTTCAGGTCTGCATGGTATGTCATCCGGAATTATACCACAGAGGAAGGGTGGGTCACATGAAGTCGCATGGATTCAAACTGATTAGAAGACTCAGCGCCCTGATTGTTTTTATAGGATTAATGGCCTGCGCTCCTTCTTTGCCCGCCATGCCACTGGACCAGAGCAAGCCCTATGTTCTCTCCGCCGTTTCCGGCTACACCGGCCACACGGATTCGGTGGGGCTTGCGGAAGAGATCTGCGTGACAATCGTCAATGGAGAAGAACTGATTGATGAGGCGCGGCAAAATAATAAAAATATCATTCTATTTTTTGATCGAATGCCGTTACAAGAGGTGTATCCCCGCTCCTATGTCATCAACAGCAACAAAGACGATCTGCGTTTTTTTATCGGCCACACTGCCGCACCGATTGCGCTGTGGGACCATTTTATCTCCTCGCGCAAGGCCGGGCAGTTTTTTACCCGCAGGGTTTCAGTCAGCGTGGGACTCGAAGATCAAGCGCCGATCCCGACGTTGGTGGAGAACGAAAAATCATTCACTCTTGTCTTGATAAATAAGACATGGTTCACCGTCAGCATCGTTATTATCGCGGCGCTTATTATTCTTTTCCTGTGTCTCGCCGCCAAGACCAATATCCTTCGCGATGTCGGTCCGAATCCCGATGTTGGGAGAAAGCCTTACAGCCTCGCGCTCGTACAGATGGCTGTCTGGTTCTTTGCTATCATGACGTCATGGCTGCTGCTCTACGTCGTACGGCACAGCTTCAATACGATTTCCGATACGCTTGTTCTCCTAATGGGCATCAGCGCAGGCACTGGGATTGGAGGTGTGGCTATCGATACGAACCGGTCGAGACCTGCGAAACAATCGCAGGGTTTCGTCAAGGATATCGTTTCAGACGACTACGGCGTCAGTTTTCACCGGTTTCAGATCTTCGCCTGGACAATTGTTCTGGTCGCGGTATTTATCCGACAGGTAACTGCGTACTTGACCATGCCGGAGTTCAATTCTTCCCTTCTCGTTCTGATGGGGATAAGCTCGGGAACCTACCTGGGAGTTAAGGTGACAGAAAAACCTGTAGAAAATGCGGGATAAAAAGGGCATCCGTGAACTTGGAGGGGAATTGACGCGTGCCCCATCTGCCTATTTCATCTGTATAAACTAGGGGGTGGGGAGTGGAGAGACCTTGAAAAACTTTCAGGTAAAAAAAGCATCCAGGGAGACGTGATCCTCGATACCTATCCCAAGTAATACCCGAAATCCCGGGGGGCGGGTGTGCGGGCTAAAAGCGCACCTGGTTGCGGCCGTTTACCTTTGCGGCATAGAGCATCTCGTCTGCAATGGTGATCATCTCTTCCAGCGATTCCTTTGCCTCCACGCATATGCCGATGCTGACCGTGATCCGGATCTTTTCCCGCCCAATATCCATCGTGGTTTTGGCGATATTTTGTCGGACACCGTTAAAAATTTCGTGGATGCTATCCCCGGCCATATTGAGCACCAGGATGCAGATTTCCTCTCCGCCATAGCGGCAGACGATGTCCGTTTCGCGGAAGCGGCGTAGCAGTGCGGCGCCGAGATTCTTGAGCACCAGATCTCCGGCGTCATGGCCGTGGGTGTCATTGACTTTTTTGAAGAAATCGATATCCAGCAGGGCAATGGCCATCTCGATGTGCCCGCGTTTGGCGCTGGCCAGGAGTTTTTTGCCCATTTCGAAGAAGTAGCGGCGGTTGTAAAGGCCGGTGAGGTAATCCCGGTTTGAGCTTTCCTTGATCTGCCGGATATATTCGAGCAGATCCATGTTCTGGTTCACCCGGCAGTAAAATTCCTCGGTGGAAAAAGGCTTGCTCAGAAAGTCGTTGGCGCCGTTCTTGATGAATTGCGCGGAGATGGTTTTATCGTCGGTGCCGGAAAGGCCGATGATGGCCAGTTCATCCTTGGCGTGACGGCGCCGGATCTCCTTGGTCAGTTGCAGACCGGTCATTGTGGGCATGTCGTTGTCGGTGATCAGGAGTTTGATGTCAGGATGCTGTTCAAGGAGGGGCAGGGCCTCCGCGCCGTTTTCCGCTTCATATACGCAGAAGCGGTGGATGGTCAGCATATTGCTCAACTCAAGCCGCGACGAACGCGAGTCGTCCACAACCAAGGCCTTTACCCCGCTGTTGTTGGCGATGCGCCGGACTAGACCAAGAAGATAGTCGATGCTCTGGGGGTTTTCCTTGAGGACATAATCGACGATCATTTTCTGCCAGAGGGTATTCCGTAGTTTCTGGTTGAACCTGCCTGCGAAGATGATCGGTGGAATGTTGCGGGTCAGGACATAGTCCACCACCTCGTTGCCCGAGGCGTCCGGCAGGGTAAGGTCGAGGATGGCCAGGAAAAATTGATTCCGCTGGTCCGCGATGAGGCGTCTTGCCTCGGCAAAGGACGTTGCCAGGGAAACGGAGAGGGCGAGTTGCGCTTCTATTTTGTCTTTCACCATCAATCCGAGGGATTTGCTGTCTTCCACCAGGAGGAGCTGGCGGCTGTTCGTTTTTTCTTTCATCCCTCAACCTTTAGAGAAGGCCGATCTCGCTGAGCATTGCCTTGGCCGCGGCAAACAGAGCATCCTTGCCCGATTCGCTTCTGGCCTCGACGTAAAAGCGCACCTTGGGCTCGGTGCCCGAGGGCCTGATCATCAGCCAACTGTTGTCTTCGAGAATCATTTTCCTGCCGTCGATGGTGATTACTTCGGTGATTTTCCTTGGTTGCCCGCCAATATCAAGCACGGTTCCAACCGTATATTTTTCCAGTCCGGCAAGAGTGTCCAGCAGCGCCTTACCCTGCCGGCTCACCTCAACCCCGCCCCTGGCCGGGTAGTAATGGCCGTATTCCGCTTGGATCTCGCGCAGATAGTCGCTAAGATTTTTTTTCAGGGTGAGCATCATGTCCAGGGCGAGAAGCAGGCCGATGTAAGCGTCTTTTTCCGGGGTGTGCCCGATAACCGAGATGCCGTCGGACTCCTCGAAGCAGACCAGGGCCTTGCCGATGACCGGCTTGAACTCCTTGAACCCGACCCGGGGTTCGAAAATTTCTTCGTGCAACCCCTTGGCAATGGCGTTTGCGAAATTGCTGGTTGCCACGTTTTTTGCCACCAGACCATGCTTTCCCTTTTTTTCATGCAGATAATGAAAGGCCATGGCTCCGAAAAGGTTCATATCCAGCTCGATGGCGCCATCGCTGAAACGGATGCGGTCGGCGTCCGGGTCGATGATGACCCCGAGCTTGAGCGGTTCCGGTCTTTTGCGCAGGGTGGCCAGCACCTGCTGCATGTTCTGCGAGGAGGGCTCGGGCGAGACTCCGCCGAAGGTTGGGTCGGGCTGATCCCGTAACACAATGAGCCTCTCCGAGGGCTGGTTGCCGAACAGGGTGCGCATGTGCACCCGGCTGGCGCCATGAACGCAGTCGACCACGACCACGCAGTCCGAGGACTCCCGAAGGGTTGCCATTATGCCGGGGTAATCCAAGCCGTGCTTGGCTCCCCCTCTGGCGACCAGCTTCTGCCAGCAGGCCAGGGCGTCGCATTGCTTCACCAGGGTCGCATCCGGAGTCAACACGGAGGGGATGCCTTCGGCGATGAGCTGCCGCCCATTTTTCGTGATGCGGCTGGTCACCTCGGAGGCGGCCGGACCCGCATCGGCGGCATTGAACTTAAAACCGGCATATTCCAGAGGGTTATGGCTGGGGGTGAGGTTTATCGAAAAGGCCGCATCTACAATGATAACCGCGGCGGAAAGGGTGCCGGTGGTCGCCTCATGGGCATAGTGAACGGTGATGCCGTTGCTGGTTAATACGTCGACAACCCGCTGGGCCAGGAGGCTGCCGCCGAACCGGTTGTCAAAGCCGACCACCGCGCCCCGGTGCTGTGCCTCGCTGAAGTTGCGCACCCCAAGGGGGACGGCCAGGGAATCGTTTTGGTCAAGCTCGCGGTACATGGCAACAATGGCCTGGGTAACCAGGGCGACGGAGTGCAGGGAGAAATCCTTGCCGATGATCCCGCGCCAGCCGGAGGTGCCGAAGGATATCTCCTTGTTCGGTGGATTGGTGTTGGTCCGTATTTCATCCTCCACCAGGGCATATGCTTTGGCGATGGCCTCGCCTGCCTGTTGGAAAACTTGCGAGCCAGGAGCGGCGCAGTTTTTCAGGGACACCAGTTTTTTGATGAGGCCGAAATAGTCGCTGGCCGCATGGTTGTCTGGCGCGAGAAGTTCAGCAAAAAAGCGTTCGATGTCTTGGTTGATCATGGGCAGACCTTTGGCGTGCTGGAAGAAGGAAAGGAATAAAAAAAAATCAGGCAAGGATACATTATGTTATACTATGCGCATATGTGCTGAGCAACGGGTCATTTTTTTGGAGTTTGCTCAGGTTTCGATTGACCCGCATGGCAAGATTCGCTATACATTGCTGGCGTGATGACCGTCGCAAATCAATGTATTTTTCAGTGCGTTCCACGTCCTGAACTTTTAAATAAATAATTAGGGAGCAGAACACAATGGGTAAACATGATGAGGCTTTCATTCTCTGGTTTGATGATATCGGCATCGAGGATGTACCGCTGGTCGGCGGCAAAAACGCATCTTTGGGTGAAATGCATCAGAAGCTTACCTCAAAGGGTGTTGATGTCCCCAACGGTTTTTCCATTACCGCCTATGCCTACCGCCATCTGCTGAAAACCGCCGGTATCGCCCAGGCCATTGAAGATGCCCTGGCCGATCTTGATACCCACGATCTGCGCAATCTGCAGGCCCGCGGCGAGAAAGCGCGTAATATTATCCGCACCGCCGAGTTCCCGGAGGATCTGCGTTCCGCTATTCTTGAGTCGTACAAGAAGATGGAAGAGATGTACGGCCCCAGCGTTGACGTGGCCGTGCGTTCCTCCGCCACCGCCGAGGACCTGCCGGACGCCTCCTTTGCCGGCCAGCAGGAAACCTATCTGAATATCCGCGGCCCGGAGCAGCTTATCGACGCCTGCCGCCGCTGCTTTGCCAGCCTGTTCACCGATCGGGCCATCTCCTACCGGCACGACAAGGGCTTTGGCCAGTTTGACGTCTATCTTTCCATCGTGGTCCAGAAGATGGCACGCAGCGACTCCGCCTCTTCCGGCGTCATGTTTTCCATCGATACGGAAAGCGGTTTCGAGGATGCGGTCTTTATCACCGGCGCCTGGGGCCTTGGCGAAACCGTGGTTCAGGGTGCGGTCAATCCCGATGAGTTTTACGTGTTTAAGCCGACCCTCAAGCAAGGCAAGCGTCCCATCGTCGGCAAGACCATCGGCAGCAAAGAAATCAAAATGATCTATGACAACGATCCCAATACCGAAGAACCGGTAAGGACGATCAACACCACGCCGGAAGAGCGCGGCAAGTACGTGATCAACGACGATGAAATTCTCCAGCTTGCCAAATGGGCCTGCATCATCGAGGACCACTACGGCAAGGGAATGGATATCGAATGGGCCAAGGACGGCGACGGGGTGAATGTCGGCACCGGCAAGCTCTTTATCGTGCAGGCCCGTCCAGAAACCGTGCATTCCCAGAGCAACAAGGGGTGCATCGAAACCTACAAGCTGCAGGAAAAGGGCAAGGTTTTGGTCGAAGGTTTGGCTGTCGGCACCAAGATCGGCCAGGGCAAGGCCAACGTGATTGCCAATGTCGCCGATATCCACAGCTTCAAGAAGGGCGAGGTGTTGGTTACCGACATGACCGATCCCGACTGGGAGCCGATCATGAAGATCGCTTCGGCCATCGTCACCAACCGTGGCGGCCGGACCTGCCATGCCGCCATTATCTCCCGTGAGCTGGGCATCCCCTGCGTCATCGGCACCGGCGACGGCTCCAAAAAGATCAAGGCCGGCCAGGATATCACCGTTTCCTCGGCAGAGGGCGAGAAGGGGTTGGTGTATGAAGGGTTGCTGAAATTCGAGATCGATCGGCTCGATCTGGCAAACCTGCCCAAGACCAAAACCAAGATTATGATGAACCTGGCCATCCCGGAGAAGGCTTTCTCCGAGTGCCAGATTCCCAATGACGGCGTTGGTCTGGCCCGGGAGGAGTTCGTCATCAACTCCCATATCGGCATCCATCCCCTGGCGCTTTTCAATTACGAGGAGTTGAAGAAATCCTCGGATCCGGAAAAGCTGGCGGTGGTAAGGGTGATCGACAAGAAGACCACAGCGTATACGGATAAGAAGCAGTTCTTCATCGACAAGGTTGCCGAGGGCGTGGGCCGCATCGCTGCGGGTTTCTATCCCAAGGATGTCATCGTTCGCCTTTCAGACTTCAAGTCCAACGAATACGCAAACCTCACCGGCGGCACTTTCTACGAGCCGCACGAAGAGAATCCGATGATCGGCTGGCGCGGCGCCTCCCGGTATTACGATCCCAAGTACCGGCCTGCCTTTGAGCTGGAGTGCAAGGGGCTTCTCAAGGCCCGCAATGATATGGGGCTGACCAATATCAAGCTGATGGTGCCTTTCTGCCGTACCCCCGAGGAGGGCAAGAAGGTCATTCAGGTCATGAAGGAATGTGGTTTGGTCCAGGGAGAGAACGGGCTGGAGTTGTACGTGATGTGCGAGATTCCGTCCAACGTCATACTGGCCGATGCCTTTGCCGACATCTTCGATGGTTTCTCCATCGGCTCCAACGATCTGACCCAGCTCACCTACGGTCTTGACCGCGACTCGGGCCTCCTTGCCGGTGTCGCCGACGAGCGCGACGATGCGGTCAAGGAGATGATCAAGATGGTCATTGCCACTGCCAAACGGCGGGGGCGCAAGATCGGCATCTGCGGCCAGGGGCCCTCGGATTTTCCCGAGTTCGCCACATTCCTGGTCGAGTGCGGAATCGACTCCATGAGCCTGATCCCCGACACTGCGGTCAAGACTCGTTTGGCCGTGGCCGCCAAAGAGAAGGAGATGGGGATTACCCCGTAAGTTTCGCTGAAGGTGAAACCATAAAAAAAGGGACTCCGCAATCAAGCGGGTCCCTTTTTTTTATGGGGTGTTTTACCGGAATCTCCCTGCGCGGGAAAGCCTTTCTATTTCAATTCTTTCAAACGTTTCTGGGCCATTTCAAACTGTTCGCTCTTGGGGTAATCTGCAAGAAGCTTGTTGTACACGATCTTGGCAGTCTCCTTTTCGGAGAGCCTTTCAAATGCCTGCCCCTGCTTAAAGAGTGCAGCCGGGGCTTTGTTGCTCTTGGGGTAATCGGCAATCACCTTTTGATATTCAAGGATGGCCAGCTCGAATTCTTTCTGTTGAAAGAGGCACTCCCCCAGCCAGTACCGTGCATTCGGGGCCAGGGGCGCGGTCCGGTTTTTCTCCAGGTAGCTCGAAAAGGCGTTGTACGCTTCCTTGTATTTATTCGCTTTGTACGCAGCGAGCCCTTTATTGTAAAGGGTGTCGCTGGTGTTTGTTTCCGGGGCCTGCGCCGCGGTTTTGGCTGGTGCAGGTTTTGATGATTCTTCCGGCTCTGCCGTTTCTTCAGTCTGGCCGGTTTTTTTCTTGGTTTGTTCAGGTTCGATGGTACGCGGGCCGTCGGCAAGGTCGGCTTTTTTGCGCGCCTCTTCCGCGCTCTTGGCCGCAGCGGCGGCATGTTCCGCCGCTTCTTTAGCCCGGTTTTCCTGGATGCGACCGAAGTCATCGGAAACAGAGGCAAATTGGGCATTGACGGCGGTCATCTTGTTGTTCAGGTCCGCCACCTGGCTCCGCAATTGCTCAAGCTGGCTATTGGTGTTTTGTTTCAAAGCGGCTTGTTCATCCTGAATTCGCTTTGCCTGGATATTTCTTTCCTCAACCCGAGCCTCAAGCTGCAGCAAGCGCGATTTGATCTGCTCGAATTGACTCGCCAGCTCAGCCTGGGAACCGCGCTGGTTTTTCATGGCGGTGAGGGTGTTTTCCATATCGGCGATTTTTGAATCCGCAGAGCGGAGCCTCATGTCAATGCCCCGGACATCTTTTTCAGCGGCGCATTGCACGAGAAGGGGGGAAAGACACAGGGCAAGAACAATATTGGTCACTGATCGGTTCATCGGTCTGTCTCCTGGCAGAATATAACGCTTGGTATCCAAGGCTGAATAAATATCTTTGCACAATTCTTCACACCGGTAAAACCGGTGTGAAGAATTGTGAGAAACTTCCGCAATTACAGGATACCGGATTTCGCCGGTATGACGGAAAACATCTTCGAGACGATTTTTTCAAGGTTCGCATATGCCGCATGTGCGCTTTCGACAGCAGGACTATTCTTTTTGCAACGGCTTACAACTCTTGACGCGCGGACCATTGCGGGTTGGATTGTGCGCCCCTGAGATTGAAAAGCGGGCGAAGCCCCATGCCGTTTTTGAAGATGACGCATATTTCCTCTTTATTGTTCCGTTTTCTTGAAAAAACGATCTGCCGGCCATCGGGGGACCAACTGGGCGACTCATGATTGCCTGCTGTTTGGGTCAACTGGACCGGAGTGCCGCCCTCAGGCTTGATCATCAGAATATGGGTGCTGCCATTTATCCTGCCTGTATAGGCGATCCAATCTCCCTTGGGAGACCAGTTCGGGGTGGTGTTCTCGTTGCCAAGGTAAGTTATCCGCTGCACGGATTTGGTGGCCACGTTCATGACGTAAATTTGCGGGGTGCCGCTTCGATCGGAGACAAAGGCAAGCTTTTTCCCGTCCGGCGACCAGGTGGGGGATACGTTGACGCCCTCGCCGTTGGTCAGCCGCCGCTGTTCTTTTCCATTGATATCAATGAGATAGATGTCTGGATTGGACCCTTTGCTGAGGGTCACCGCCATGACGCTGCCGTCCGGCGCCCAGGCCGGAGCCATGTTGAGGCCTTTCTGGTGGGAGATGGCGCGGGTGGTTTTGAGGGTGCTCAGTGCGGTGATATAGAGATTGGGGTTATTACGGTGGTATGAGGTATAGGCGAGCCATTTGTTGTCAGGGGAGAATCTGGGAGAAACAGCCAGGTATTCGTGCTGGGTTACCTGGCGGACGTTATCGCCAAGGACATCGGCAAGCCAGATCTCCTTGTGTCCGGACGACGTTGAAACGAAAGCGATCTGGCTCTGGCTCACCCCGCGTTCGCCGGTGAGCTGGAAAATGACTTCATCGCAGAATTTTTTTACGCTATCCTGATGCTTGCTGACCGGAGTCTGGTAACGGCGGCCAAGAATCATGCGCCCGGATTGAATTTCATTGAGGCGCAGTTCCAGCACAAGTCCGTCCGCGGTCATTTCATATTGGCCGAGGATCGTGAATTCCGTGCCCAGAGCAGCCCAGTCCCAGGTCTGGGCGCCACTGTAGGCACCGGGATCGATTATATCCACAAACCCGTGAAAGGCCAGGGCCCGGCTCAGGAGATCCGCCATCTTCTTGCCGCCTTCATGGATGGTGCCCGGTTGTTTTTTATCGACAAAATACGGTACTGCGATGTTCACCTTGCGGACGTTGGCAGAGGTGATATCCAGATAGACTATGGCTTCCGCCGGGCGAACGGAGCCGAGCAACAGGGTAAGGCAGAGGAGGATCATGCCCGATGCGGAAGCGAGGATGCTGCTTCGCTTGTGAAGGCCATGGTGCATCGTGCCAAGAGCTGTGGCGAGGTCCGATGAAGGGTTTTCAGTATTTTTTGTCCAGATGTTTTTCATTAAAAAATCCATGTTATAAAACTTCTCCTGGTCTGAATTTCAGGCCGATTTCCATTTCTGACTGGTTGATGCCGATGGGGAATGGCGGGAGCGGTGAAGAGAGCCTCAGTGTTTTTTCAACAAATTGATTGAAAAAGATATTGTCTGATTTTTTCTTGAAAGAGCTTTCAACAATAACGCCATCGCGCCTGACCCGGATAATGACGATGGCCTCGATGTTTTCTTTCCAGTTTTGCAGGTCCGGCAGGGCCCAATGCTCATGGATCTGGTTGTTCACCGCAAGAAGGTAACGGCGGAGATTTTCATCAACCATGATTCCGTTGCCGCCAGCGCCGCTCCCTGTGCCACTGCCTGCCTGAGTCGAGGCCGTGGAGCCTGTCCCTGTGCCGGCCGCGGCTTTGCCGGCGGCAAGCTGCTGGCTTGCCTTGAGGTTTTGTTTTATCAGGTCAACCGCGCTTTTTGCTTTTTTCTCCGCATCGGCCTGGGCTTTTTCCGCTGCGTCCCGTGCCTTTTTCGCATTGTCTTCGGCAAGCAGTTTGTCCCGCAACAGCTTTACCTTGTCAACGTCTGCTTTTTCTTTTGTTTTTATCGGCTTCAGCGAGATGGCGTCCTTGGCGACCGCCGGCGGTTCTGGCGCAGCCGGTGTTTTTGGTGGTGGCGTGGGCTTTGTTGGCTCAGGCGTTGCTACAGGCGGGCTGGGTTCAGCCTGGGGGGCGGCGGGGGCTTCGGCTTTGCTCGGCGCGGCCGCCGGAGGTGGTCCGCCGAGATCCTCCACGGAGAAAAGGTTGACCGTATACACCTCCGGTATTTTCCGCTGGAAGTGCAGGAAATGTGGTGCAAAAAGCCCGAAAAGCATGAAGCAAACATGCACGGTAATGGTCAAAAACAGGGGTTTTTGCCATTGGGTATCAGGCAGATCGGATGTCGGCGGACGAAAAGGCACGGTGTATATGCTATTTTTTTGGTTTGTCGATTTCGGGCTGGGTTATCATGCCGAGTTTGTCAAAACCAACCGCTTTGATGTCGGACATGAGAGAAACCACGACTCCGTATGGAACTTCTTTGTCGGCCCTGAGCAGGACCGCATCATTTGTGCCTTTTTTGGCAAGAGCGGCCAGTTCTTGTTTGATGGCGGCCTGGGTGCCCTTGGTGTTGTTGAGCAGGAAATCTCCTTTTTTCGTAATCGTCACAATGATGGGGGTCTTTTCCTGTTGCAGGGGTTTGGCCGTTGTTTCCGGCAGATCGATGTCTACGCCTTGGGTCATCATGGGGGCGGTGATCATGAAGATGATCAGCAGCACGAGCATGACGTCCACCAGGGGGGTGACGTTGATATCCGAAACTAGCCGTCTTTTGCAGTTGCCGTCTTCGACCGGACCCATGGCGAATTCCTGTAAACCGTAGTTTGAAAAAAAATTATATTGTTCAATGCCGTGATCGGCGGAAGAAATCGTACCGAAGTGACAAGAACCGGCAGCAGTGTTTTGTCACGAATCCCAACTCTGTGCTAACTCTGGCGGGAGATGAAATCCCTTTCCACGAGGTTGAGAAAATCAACGGAAAAGCTGTGCATTCTGCTTTCGATTTCCGCCATCTGGTTGGAGTAATAATTGTAAAAAACAACGGCGGGGATGGCAACGGCAAGGCCTGCGGCCGTGACGACCAAAGCCTCGGAAACACCGGGCGCCACAACGGCCAGCGAAGCCGATCCGCGCATGCCTATTTCATGAAAAGAGGTCATGATGCCCCAGACCGTCCCGAAAAGACCGATAAAGGGGGCGGTGCTGCCTGTGGTGGCAAGAAAAGGAAGCGACTGGGACAGTCTGGCGGATTCGAGATTTTCCGCTTTGCGGAGCGCCCTTTTCAGGGGCTCCATGCCGGCAAGGCGTGTCTCCAGGGTTTCATCGCCGGCACGGGAGGCCGCTGTTGTTTTGCCCAGCTTCTGGAGTTCATGGTAGCCGGTCCGGAAGATGTTTGCTTCAGGACACAGGGAGAGGTTGTTGGCGAACCTGAGCGCTTCGGAAAGATTCTTGCTCTGCCAGAAGGTTTCCAGGAATTCTTCGCTTTCCATTTTCGCTTTTTTGTACAGGGTGAATTTCTGGAAAACAATGAACCACGAGTACAGGGAGAACCCCAGGAGCATGATCATGACAAATTTGACCGTGAGTCCGGCCTCAAGAAACATTGAAATAATATTAAGCTCACCCACTTGCCGTCATCCTCTTTTAGGTTAATTTTGGTTGAGATCTGAAAAACATACTTCCTGCAAGAATGCACATCGATGGAGCAGCCTGGCTGATCCTTGGCCGAGGAAAGGGATGTGACGCGGTGACATTCCGGTGGATTGCATCCCCGAAGATTCCCGCTACTTGTAATTTTTTTTGCGCATCTTGTCAATGGAACTCATTAATGATAGCCGGGTTTTTCAAGAAAATTTCGTGGAACCCCCCCGGTGATCCACCGTGAATATTTTTGACATCATCCGGCAAAAAAGGTATTAAATTCCGGTTGAGCATCGTCGGGACGGCGGCGGGCCGTGTTGCCCGCTTGAGCAGGATTCCGTTTCGTTTCCGGATACATTTTGCAGGATAGTCCCCATGAAAGAAATCAAAGTTGGTTTGCTGGGTTTCGGCACGGTCGGCAGCGGGTTGGCAGAGGTTTTGTTGCAGCAGGCCGAGCGGTTGCGGCGAAAAACAGGCGCCTCCATCCGGTTGTGCCGGGTTGCGGATATCCGTCTTGAAGCATTGCCCCCGCAATTTCAGGATGTTGAGCTTGTCCGGGACGCGGACCTGATCTTCAAGGATCCGGAGATCGACATCGTGGTCGAGCTCATCGGCGGCATTGAGCCGGCGAAAACCTTTATTCTGAAGGCCATAGAGCATGGCAAGCATGTGGTCACCGCCAACAAGGCCCTTGTTTCCCAGCACGGCATGGAGATTTTTGAGGCCGCGGCCGGGAAAAACGTCGAAGTCGGCTTTGAGGCCAGCGTCGGCGGCGGCATTCCGGTGATCAAGGCCCTGAAAGAGGGGCTGGTTGCCAACAAGATCCTCTCGATCATGGGCATCATGAACGGGACGGCCAACTATATCCTTAACAAGATGACCGATGAAGGCATTCCTTTTGCCGAGGTGCTGAAAGAGGCCCAGGCTAAAGGGTATGCCGAGGCAGACCCCACCTATGATGTCGAGGGGATTGACACGGCCCACAAGCTGGTGATTTTGATGACCATGGCCTACGGCATGCGGATGAGCCTCAGCGATGTCAGCATCGAAGGCATCTCCCAGATCGAGCCCATTGACATCGATTTTGCCCGGGAGTTCGGCTACCGCATCAAGCTCCTGGCCATCAGCCGGAACCATGGCGACACCGTGGAGGCCAGGGTCCATCCGACCATGGTGCCGGAAAAGGATCTCCTGGCCAACATCGGCGGCGCCTATAACGGCATTCAGTTCACCGGGGACATGGTGGAGGACATCCTGCTCTATGGCAAGGGCGCCGGCAAAATGCCCACCGGCAGCGCGGTTGCCGCGGACGTGGTCGACATCGCCCGGAACATTCTCTGCAACAGCATCAATCGGGTGCCCTGCCTTGCCTATCTGCCGGAGGAGATCAAGCCCCGGGGGATCACCCCCATGGAGAGCCTGCGCGGCTGTTATTATTTCCGGATGACCGCCATGGACAAGCCCGGCGTTCTCTCCACCATTGCCGGGATTTTGGCGCACCATAATATCAGTATCGAATCGGTGCTGCAGAAGGGCCGCCAGAAAAAGGGCACCGTGCCCGTGGTGATGATGACCTACGAGGCTGAAGAAGCCTCGGTGCGCAAGGCCCTGGCCGAGATCGACGCCCTGGATATCTGCACCGACAAGACGGTGAAGATCCGGATCATGAAGGCCCACACGGAATAGCAACATGATGAAATATATCATTCTTGTGGGTGACGGCATGGGCGATCTACCCATTGCCGAATTGGGGGGCAAAACCCCCTTGGCGTATGCCAAAACCCCGGCCATGGACAGGATTGCCAGCCAGGGCGAGCTCTGCCTCGTCCGCACCGTGCCCGAGGGGTTTCCCCCAGGCAGCGATGTGGCCAACCTCTCCCTGCTCGGCTATCTCCCGCATGAGTGCTACAGCGGCCGCGCCCCCCTGGAAGCGGCCAGCCTCGGCGTTTCCCTGGCGCCCGATGAAATCGCCTTCCGCTGCAATCTGGTTACCCTGCGTTTCGAAGCAGATCGGGTGTACATGGAGGATTACAGCAGCGGCCATATCACCAGCCCGGAGGCAAGGATCCTCATCGAGGGAATCGAGGCGGTTGCCGGCACCGACCGATTGCATTTCTATCCCGGAGTCAGCTACCGGCATCTGCTCGTGCACTCCGGCGAGGTGGGGCCGCTGGTCACCGTGCCGCCCCATGATCATACCGGCCGCGAGGTGACCGAGTTCTGGCAGCGGTACAATGGCATCCCCCATCTGCAGGAAGCCCTGAAAAAGGCGGTGGATTTTCTCGCTGATCATCCGGTGAACCGTGAGCGGCGGGCGGGCCAGCATAATCCCGCCAATGCTATCTGGCTCTGGGGGGAGGGCAAGGCGCCTTCCATGCCGTCCATCACGGAGCAGTTTGGCGTTGAGGGGGCTTTGATTTCTGCGGTCGATCTGCTCAAGGGCATCGGCGTCTATGCCGGGCTTGAGATCATCAACGTGCCGGGCGCCACGGGGTATCTGGACACCAACTATGCAGGCAAGGCCGCTGCCGCCATTGAGGCGCTGCAGGAAAAAGACCTGGTCTTTGTGCACGTTGAAGCGCCGGACGAAGCCGGGCATCAGGGCAGTCTCAAGGACAAGCTCCAGGCCATCGAGGATTTTGACGCGAAGATCGTGCAGCCGATTTTTGCAGCGCTGCTGGCGAGCGGGCATGATTTTCGCCTGGCCGTGGCCATGGATCATTGCACGCCGCTTTCCCTGAGAACCCACAGTTCGGATCCCGTGGCCGTGGCCATTTATGATTCGCGGCCGGGGCGGTCGGGCAGCGGCCTTCCCTATGACGAACAAAGCGCTCTCAAGGCGGGGGATCTGCTGGGGGATGGCAGGCAGTTTTTCCTGCGGGTGCTGGGGCGCTGATGGCCGATACACGGCTGGACATGCAGGAACCGCTGCATCACCACCGCTGCCGGGTGATTTACGGCGATACGGATTCCGGCGGGGTGGTGTATTATGCCAATTATCTGCGCTACTTTGAGGCGGCCCGCACCGAATTGATGCGGGAACGGGCGATCTCCTACAGGGAGATGGAACAGCAGGGGCTCATCATGCCGGTGGTGGAATGTCATGTCCGGTATAAGGCCTCGGCCCGCTACGACGATCTCTTGCTGGTGGAAACCTCCCTTGTGCAGGTGAAGTCCCGGACCTGCCGCTTTAATTACCGGATTCTCCGGGAAAATGACGGGAAAATGCTGGCCCAGGGATATACCACCCACGCGGTGGTCGATTGTGACGGCAGATTGACGAAGTTTCCGGAGGCGTTGCTTGCCGCCTTGCGGGATCAGTCCCCGGATGCTGCTTAATCCCTTTATTTTCCTTGACATTCTCCCAATATAGAGTATTATCACTAAATTGACGCGGGGTGGAGCAGTTCGGTAGCTCGTCGGGCTCATAACCCGAAGGTCGTTGGTTCAAATCCAGCCCCCGCTACCATGTAAATGTTAAGGACTTGGCGTAGCTGCCGAGTCCTTTTTTTTGTCGCAGTGTCCTTGGCTGGGTTCAGGTCGGATGCTGTCTTTCGCAGCTCGTTTGGCTGATCGGTAATAAGGGGGGGATATGGCGGCGACCGTTGACGAGGTAACCATCAATTATGAAGAAGACGGGATCGTGGTTGTCAAGGAACTCGAGAAGGTTATCCTGTCCAAGGGCGCCTGGGCTACTATACTGTTTCGCTATCAGCAGTGGGATGCCAAGAAGAATGAATACAGCCCGGATCGGTATTCCATCCGTCGCTATCGCAAGGTGAACGGCGAATACAGCCCGCAGTCCAAGTTCAATATCTCCAGCCCCGATCAGGCGCAAAAGATTGTCGACGCCTTGCAAGGCTGGCTTTCATAAAAGGAAGGCGTAGTTGAGTCGTCTGTGCCGGAAGTTCCGGACTGCGGCTCTTTTTCCGGACACCGTCAAGAGGTATTCCTTCCCAGCGTGCACTGCATTATGGTTGGCGGTTTTTGCGGAAACAAGCTATATAGTTGTGTGACGTATTACTCTTGATTTTCGACGTACAGACGGGTTGAGAGCATGCATATTACGATCAAGACGCAACGCATCCGCAAGACAACGATGGACCTGCAGACGCTTTTCACCGTTTGTCCGCGATCTTGTTCCTTGTTGATGCGCTGCCGGGACTGTAAGGCCACGGGATGAATATTCCCCCTGCAAACACTCCACGTCAAAAACGTGTTTCCTTTGTACTCCTGCTGCTTCTCATCCTGCTCGGCTGGTTGTTTTTTTACGTTTACCAGCGGCCGATCCCCATACCTGAAGCCACTCCCATCCCGGTAACGGCGCGCGGTGATCTCGCGGCCGACGAGCAAAGCACCATCGCCCTCTTTCGTTCCGCTTCGCCGGCGGTGGTCTATATCACCAATATCGAGGTTCGGCGGAACATCTTCAGCCTCAATATCCATGAAATTCCCCAAGGAACAGGCTCCGGCTTTGTCTGGGACAAGCAGGGGAGGGTGGTGACCAACTATCATGTCATCGAATCTGCCAGCAGGGTCGAGGTCACCTTGGCGGATCGTTCCACCTGGCAGGCCACCCTGGTGGGTGTTGCCCCGGACAAGGATCTGGCCGTGCTGCAGATTTCGGCGCCGGCGGAGAAGCTCTCCCCGCTCCCTCTGGGTGAATCCCATAATCTGCTGGTGGGGCAGAAGGTTTTCGCCATCGGCAATCCCTTTGGACTTGATCAAACCCTTACCTCCGGCATCGTCAGCGCTCTTGGCCGGGAGATCCAGTCCGCAACCGGGCGAACCATCCAAGGGGTCATCCAGACGGACGCCGCCATCAACCCCGGCAACTCGGGAGGCCCTCTCCTTGACAGCGCCGGACGTCTGATCGGGGTGAATACCGCCATCTACAGCCCTTCCGGCGGCAGCGCCGGCATCGGCTTTGCCGTGCCGGTGGACGTGGTGGCCGAGGTGATTCCCGAGATTATCCGGTATGGGCGGCTGATTCGACCGGGTCTTGGCATTGCCGTGGCGGATGATCAGGTTGCCAGGCGGGTTGGGGTGGCAGGGGTGCTGGTCATGAATATCAGGCCTGGCAGTTCCGCCGAAGCCGCCGGGCTCCGTGGGACACGCCGGGTTCGCGGCGAGATCGTCATCGGGGATGTCATTCTCGCCGTTGATGGCCACAAGGTTTTTTCCTACGACGATTTGCGCAATGCCATGGATCGCTACAAGGTCGGGGATGCGGTCACCCTGACCATTGAACGGGAGGAGCGGCAGATACAACTGCCGGTGGTACTGGAAGAGGTGGGATAACTTTGTGACCTGGTGGACCCGCGCCCTTAAGAGTCTTATCTCCATAAACGAGCAGCGACTGGATCTGTTTCGGGTGTTTCCCGGAATACGACGGTTTCTCGCCGCCCGGCATCATTACGCCTATCTCCGGACCGCCGGCGATATTCTCTTTGTCCTGGTTGTTGTTTCGGGTCTTTTCGGTCCCAAGGATGCGCGGAGCAATGTCGCGGTGTTCCTATCCTGGGGCCTGATCTGGCCCAGCATTGTGCTGAGCTGGTTTTTCGTGGGAAGGATGTGGTGCGGGATCTGTCCTTTCCCCGGGCTTGGCGTCTTCCTGCAGCGCCGGGGGATAAGCTTTTCCCTGAGCGTTCCGAAAATCCTGCAGAAATATGGGGTGTACGCCTCGGTTATTCTGCTGGCCCTCATTATCTGGACCGAGGTTGTTGCCGGGCTTGACCGTTCTCCGGTGGGCACTTCGTATTTCGTCCTCTCCATTGTTTTCGGTGCGGCGCTGTTCTCGATTTTTTTCCCCGGACAGGCGTGGTGCAGGCATCTCTGTCCTTTAGGCCGCATCAGCGGCGCGGCGGCAACCCTTTCCATCACCGAGTTCAGGCCGGATCACGAAAAATGCCGTGGCTGCGAGACCTTTGCCTGTAAAAAAGGGCTTGCAGGCAAACGTGGTTGCCCGGTGTACCTTGGGGCCTACAATGTCCAGAATAATCTGCATTGTCTGGTCTGCGGCCATTGTCTTCCTTTCTGCGACCGGGATTCGCCGCAACTTCTCCTGCGCAATCCCTATTCGGAGCTGATCCGCAACAAGGGGCGCTACATCACCTGCTCGTACATCGTTCCGTTCCTCATCGGTTCCCAGCTCGCTCGTTTTCTTCGAAAAAAGGAGATCTACACCCAGCTTGCCGAATTCTCCGGCTGGTCGGATGCTGTTCTCTTCAGCCTGCTGCTGTTGATCGGTTTTGCCTTAAGTCTGGGGATTATCCGTTTAGGCGCCCGGTTGTTCGGAGTCAACGAGGATCCTCTGTTCGGCAAGTTTTCTCCCATGGTCCCGATTCTGATCCCCATGGCCTTCACCGGGGAGCTTGTCTACCGGTTGGGTTATTTTGCCGCGGGGGTGGGCGATTTCATCCCAACCGTCGGGCGTCAGACCGGAGCCGGGTTTCTGGAGAAGTTCTTTTTTACCATCCCGGATTTTCCGGTCCAGATCCTTTCCGCGTTCTTCATGCTCAACGGTTCCATCGCCGGATGTTATATCCTCTGGCAATTCTGCCTCAATGATTTCGAGGGCCATGTTCGTTTCCGGAACTTTCTCGGGATCAATCTCCTGATTATCGCCCTGCTTTTTTTCTATCTGACTGTTATTTTTTAGAGTCCCTTGAGAAAATCGTGTCGAGTATGTTTCTCGTCATGCTGCGAAAGCCGGCATCCGCTAATTTCGGAGGTTCTGGAAAAACTGGACGCCGGTTTTCACCGGTGTGACGAATTGTGCAAAGTTCCCGTTAGTAAGGTGGAAATTATTTTCCGTGTTTTTTGGGCGGAAAATAATTTCGTTCAGGCACGTATCCCGTGTATCTGGGCTGTAAGCGGGTACATCTCGCGATGCAGTTCCTGTCTTTCCCCATGGCAAGGATGTCCTGTTAACGGTTTTGCGGGGATTGGGTCATGAAGGAAAGTCGTTTGCGTTTGGCAAGCTCCTGCATGTCCATGGCCCGGTCTGATTCGTCAATGATTTCCCTGCCCACAATTTCCTCAATGATATCCTCCAGGCTGACCACGCCGATGACCGAGCCGTATTCATCAACCACCACAAAGAGATGTTTGCGGTGTTCGAAGAATTCGAGCATGACCGTGGTCAACCGTCCGGTCTCCGGGACGAAATGCACGGGTTGCATGAATTCCCGCAGGGTTTTCTCTTCCGCCCCCTGGGTTGCCAAGTTGAACAGATCCTTGCGCAGGAGAATGCCGATTACCTCATCCCTGTTTTTTTCGTAAAGCGGAATCCGGCTGTGCATATTAAGCAGCCTCTCGTCGGCCTGCATTGCTTTGGTTACGGTGAGGTCGGCGTCGAGCATGAAGGTGACGGTGAGTGGAGTCATGATCTGGCGGACGTTTTTATCCTTGAGGTCAAGGATGTTGGTGATGACCCGGCGCTCCTGCAGGCTTATCTCCCCTGATCTGTGGCTCTGCCGTGCCAGGGCCTGGATTTCCTGGGCAGAGACAAGGAGGCCGTCGTCCTTGGCCGGGAGAAGACGGGTGATGGCCTGGATCAGCAGGATGAACGGGGCCAATAATTTCACCATCCACTGGAGGGGGTAGGCGATCCAGACCGCCAGTTCCCGGCAGTAGGAAACACCCAGGGTTTTGGGGACTATTTCCGAGAAGAGGAGAATGGCCAGGGTGAAGAATACGGAAAACCAGACCATGCTGTCGGCGCCGAACACTGCGGCGGCCGCGGCTCCGGAGATCGTGGCCCCTGCGGTGTTGGCAATGGTGTTCAGGGTGAGAATGGCGGTGATGGGGCGATGGATATCCTTTTTCATCTCCATGAGGATCCGGCCGATGCGGCTGTGGCTCCGGCCGGTGATTTCAACATGACTCATCGGCAAGGAGTAGAGCGCCGCTTCACAGATGCTGCACAGCGCGGAGATTATAACGGCAAAACCGACGGACAGGCATAATAGCAGGATCAAGGGTGCCTCCATTTTTTCGAGGGGGGTGGGGTTTGAAATGAGATTGCTGAATCCGTCAGCAATGTAATCAAATTATTTGATTACATCATGCAATTATCATTGCGTAAGGGGTACTATGTATTATATAAAAAAACATCTCCTTCAATTAACTCCAACAGGCAAGGAAAGCCGACCCGGACACCCCACCGAACCCTTCAGTTTTTTTGTGATGGCGAGAACAGCTCTGTTTTCCGGATGCGCCACCGCGGCATTGCGTTGAAAGGTCGGAAGGGGATTCCCATTCTATGGTTTGCATAAAAAAATGTTCGGTCTTTATTGTTGATCCGAACCCGTCCCACAGGGCGGCGTTTCAGGAACTGCTGGGGCGCTGGCCGCATCTCGTCTGTTACTGCGCAACTATCGAAGAGTTCAAGCAGCTTCTTTCCGGGATTGTGCCGGATATCGTGTTGTGCAATCTCAACCTGCCCGGCCTGCACGAGCAGGATTTCCTAGGCTATGTCACCACCGCCTGCCCCCATGCGATCAGAATTATTTTTTCGGAAAAGACCGGGGCTGACGCCCTGGTCAGGACTGTGGCCACAGGGGCTGCGCACCGGGGGTTTTGCCTGCCCCTGAGCAAGGACTTGGGCCAATCGTTGGAGCACGATCTCTCCGTTCGCTCACGGATCAGAATGCGTAAGTGCTGGGATTTTCTTGGTAATGGGCAGGGGCTTCCCGTGCTTCCGCCGGTGGTGCATGAACTGGAAGCCGTTTTCCAGAAACCCGATTATGCCTTGAAGCAGGTTGTCGAAGTTCTTGGCAAGGACCCGGTCCTTGCTGCCCGGCTCCTGCAGATGGTGAATTCCGTGCATTTTTCCAGGGGGATGAAGATTGACGATCTGCATCGGGCCGTAAGCTGTCTCGGCATCAGCAGGACACGGAAGATAGTCCTTTTTCTCTGCGCGATCAACCATTTTCAGTATCCGAAAAAATGTCATCACCATGCCCTGAAGATCATTGACCACAGCATCCAGTGCGGCAAGCTGGCCGGACTCATCGCCAAAACGCTTGCCCCGGGACAGGAGAGGACCGCGGTTACCGCCGGACTTCTTCATGATATAGGCAAGCTGGTTTTTCTTGCCTCCCTTGATGAGGTGTTGCACCATTCCCCAACATTTATACAACGCTACGGCTTGTTCGCCACCGAGATGGAAGAGCAGCTTTTCGGCATTAGTCACCTGGAGTTGGGCAGCGCTTTGCTCCTCTGGTGGAATCTTCCCCTGGTCATGGTTGACGCCGCGGCAAATCACAGCCAGCCGCTCAACTCTCTGCAAGGGATTCCGTTATGCGTGGCCATTGCCGACCGGTGTCTTCTTAAGGTCGCCAACGGAGAGGCGTTCACCACGGATTTCAATCTGCTTTCCCAGGACTTGCCCGTGGAGCAGTGGCTGCAATGCGCCCGTTCCATGGCCATGGAAAAAATCATGCCCATTGCCGCATGATCCCCGTTTTGTTGCATCTTTTTTTTATTATCAGCATACCACCGTGAGGAGCATATGCATGCTGCAGTTCAGTAAGGTTGAGCCCAAGAATTATGCCGGGGATCTTCTTGTCTACCTGGTGCGTCAGTCCGGCAAGGGAGCTCCCCGTTCCGGCGTGGGAATTGTTGATGAGGTTCTCCATCGGGTGCAGGCGCTTGGGGATTTTTCCGGAAAAGAGGGAGAGCACCTGCTTTTTTATCCGGAAAAAACGAGACAGGGGGTTTCCGCCGCACAGCGAATACTGGTTGTCGGTCTTGGCAAGAAGGAATTCAGTCAGGAGTTGTTTCGCAAGGCAGGGGGGACCATCGTCTCCCTGGCCATGAAGAGCAAGGCCAGGGATCTGTTGCTCGTGGCGCCTGATCTTGACTGCGACCTGGCCGAAATGGTCGAGGGGCTCTCCCAAGGCCTTGTGCTGGGCGCCTACCGGTTTCGAAAATACAAAACCAAAAAAGATGCGGATGGCCCGGGGGAGATGTTGCAGCAGGCAGCCCTGTATAGCGCTGACCGCACTGGGGCAGGAAAGGCGATCAAGTTGGGGGAAATCGTCGCCCAGGCCGCCTGCCGGGCCCGCGACATGGCCAATGAACCTGCCAGCCACTGGACGCCGAGCCATTTCTCCGAATACGGCAGGCAGTTGGCTGCCGCCCACGGGATGACCTGCACCGTTCTGGATCAGGCACGGTTGAAAAAACTGGGCATGGGCGGGATTGTCGGGGTCAATCAGGGATCGGCCTGCCCGCCGGAAATGGTGATCCTCGAATATGCTGTGAAATCAAGCGCGCCGACCCTGCTGCTGGTCGGCAAGGGACTCACCTTTGATTCCGGCGGTATCTCGCTTAAGCCCAGCGCCGGGATGGAAGAGATGAAGTACGATATGTGCGGGGGGGCCGCGGTTCTGTGCGCCATGCAGGCGGTTGCCCAGGCGAAACTCAAGGGCTTGAATCTGGTGGCGATTGTGCCGGCCACGGAAAATCTCCCCGGCCCGGCCGCCTTGAAGCCCGGAGATGTGATCACCCAGTACGGCGGCAAAACCGTGGAGGTGGTCAACACCGACGCGGAAGGCCGTCTGATCCTGGCAGATGCTCTGGCCTACGGCATCAAAAAATACAAGCCGGACATGGTGATCGACGTTGCCACCCTGACCGGCGCGGTCATCATTGGTCTCGGGCATCATCGCACCGGCCTGCTCTCCAATGACGATGATCTGAGCGAGCAATTGCTTGCCGCGGGGGCGCGCTGCGGCGAACCACTCTGGCGGCTGCCCCTGGACCCGGAGTATACCAAGCAGCTCAAGTCCGAGATAGCGGATCTCAAAAACGTCGGAAAAAAAGACGGCGGCGCCATTACCGCCGCTTCCTTTCTCAAGGAGTTTGTCGGGAAGACTCCTTGGGCTCACCTGGATATTGCCGGCACGGCCTGGGATTTCACCGAAAAGTCCTATATCCCCAAAGGGCCTTCCGGGATAGCGGTGCGCACTCTGTTTGATTTTGTCAGAAACCGGAAGGGGTAGCGAAGGCACGGAAGGTTTTCCGTGCCTTGTTGACTCGGCTTTACTGCATGGGTGAATGCTGCATCTTCATCAGCATGTGCATTCCGCCCATGAGCGGCTTGATGGTGGCCATGCTGATGTTGGCATAGGTTTCGATGGCGCCGCCGTTTGCCTTTTGGAATTCTTCCGCCGCAGCGCGGGTCGCAAAGGGGATCAGCTCCTTGCCCATGGGGCCCATTTCCTTGCTGTCGATCACATAATGCGCCGCCTTGCCGTCAAGCCAGGCGGTGGTCTTGAAATCCTTCACCCATACCGCCGCCACCTGCTCCGGTGTGCGTTCAGGGGCGAATTTCTGCATGTTGAGAAGAAAACGGAACATGCATTTGCCGCCGTCAAAGGCGCTCACGGTTCCGTCCCGGAAGATGATCTGGGTCTGCCATTGTGGGTAGCGGTGCGGATACATGCCGCAGGCCGTGCAGGTCATTGTCTCGGTGATCGGCTGGGGTTTAGGTCCTGTAGCGAATGCCGGGACGCAGGTCAGCAGCATTGACACGCTCAAAAACGCGAGAATGATTCGTTTTGTGCAAGTGTCGCCAGGCTGTTTGGTGCGCATGCTGTCTCTCCGGGGGAAGGGTGTCGTGGTTATTTGCTGGGAGGATATTTTTGCAGCTTGCGTTGCAGGGTTCTCCGGTGCAGGTCGAGTTTTTTGGCCGCCAGGGAGATATTGCCGTCGCAGTCGGTGAGCACGCGATTGATGTGTTCCCACTCTGCCCGGGCCAGGGAAGGAGCGGAAAACTCATCCTGGTCGATCTCCAGGGCAAGTTTGGGGTTCCTGGCAAAAGCCCCGAGAATATCGTCCACATCCGCCGGTTTCGGCAGATAATAGAGAGCCCCGAGCCGGACCGCCTCGGTGGCCGTGGCGATACTGCCATAGCCGGTGAGTACGACAATCTGCATATCCGGGTTGATGGCCCGGGCGGCAGGGATGAGCTCCAACCCTGATTTGCCGGGCATTTTAAGGTCAAACACCCCCAGGTTTGGTTTTTTTGCCTCGATAACCCGGAGGGCTTCCTCGCAACCGCCCGCCGTGAAAACCGTGAACCCCCTTTGGCTAAAGGCCTTTGCCAACCGCTCCCGGAACAGCTCCTCATCGTCAACGAGAATAATCGTCTTATTCATGAAATCCCTCCGGCGCATGGGCCGCGATCTGTTGCAAAGCAAAGAAAAGTGACACCTTTGAGCCTTTGCCCGGCTCGGAAATCAGGCTCAGGCCCCCGCCAAATCTTTCGGCTATTGACTCGGCAAGAAAGAGGCCAAGGCCCAATCCCTTGCCTGGCTCCTTGGTGGTAAAAAAAGGTTCCGTCGCCCGGGCGGCGATGTCCGGAGTCATGCCGGCGCCATTGTCCGTGACCTCAATATGGAGCCGGGTTGCATCGTGCCTGCATTCCACGAGAACAGGCGTACTCGGGGCGGCATCCAGACCATTTTTGATCAGGCCTCGGACTATGCGGCGCAGGGTGCGAAGCGGCATCCTGACCAACAGCCCGCCTGTACTGTTCGTATAATGTACCTGGTTTTTGAGCGGGTCGGGAAAGGAATTGAGGAGATTTTCCATGAGTTCGTCCATGGAGAACTCCGTGAATGCCTCCCCCATCTGGTCCCCGGCATCGGCGGCCAGGTGAAAAAGGATATCCTTGCAGCGTGTCACCTGGTCACGGATCAGGGTAACATCGGCAAGCAGTTCAGGAAACCCCGATCCGTTATTTTTTTTCAGGACATGGAGCATTTCTCCGGCAGCCACGGCGATGGTTGACAGGGGGGTGGAAAACTCATGGGCTGCGCCTGCGGCCAGGGTGGCCAGGGAGGCCATGCGTTCGCTCTTGGTTTTTTCTTCCTGCAGATCGGTGAGGATTTTCTGGTTCCTGGCCAGGGCCGTTTGAATCCGGCTGACAAAGAAAACAATGAAAAAGGCGGCTACCGCAAAGGCGACCCACATCCCCTGGAGATGGATCTTCATGGGGTCGCTCAGGGTGTGCAGCATCGCCGGTTCCGGATGACAGGGCTGATTCATGCTTACTTCGGCAGGCAGCACAAACAGGCTGGCATAGCAGCCGGTGGTGAAAATGGCCAGGCTCCAGGACCATCCGGGTGGCATGAGGATGGCGCCCAGGGTGATATGCACCAGATAGAGAAAGGTGAAGGGGTTCATCGGCCCGCCGGAGTAGTAGATGAGTCCGGTGAGCAGGGCGGTGTCCAGAAACATGACCAGTGCGAATAACCGGTCGGCCATGGCTGTTTTTTTTCTTATCAAAAAACCGAACAGGAAATTACTGAGGATTTCAAAGGTGAGAATGCCGGAGATAATCCGGTAGGGGAGACTGATTTCAAGAAAAAAAAGAGCGATCAACACCAGGAGAACCTGGGCCGCCACCGCTCCCCAACGCAAATGCAGCAGCCAGGTAAAGGCGATTCTGGCCGGGGCGGTCTGGGTGTCATCCCCGCTGAAATTGTTTTGCCGGATTGCCGTGTGCACCGTTGTACCCTCTTTTCTTGCGGTAAGCAGCATGGTTGTGTTGCCCCGATGGGCCTGTGTAGTTTGCTCGCAAACAACCCGTGATGCATACCATCTTTCGTCGGGAAGTTGAAGTGCTTCCTTGTGCCCTGTTGCAAATGCGACAATTTGCCGCATTTGCAACAGGGGGGCCTTATGTTATGCACTCTCAGGTGTTTTTTTTATCTTGCAAACACACATTGATTGAAAACCATTTTCGTGCAGGAATCGTTCTTTAGAAATGTGGCACCTCGGTCGGGGAGCATCATTTGTAAACGATACGTTCCAGCCCCCCCCCCACGCGAGGCTCATGAACCAATCTACTTCTACCAACCTGGCGGAGATTTACCGCTTTCTCGCCCAGTCCATGCGTTATCCCAGCCCGGATTGGATGCAGGCTGATTATTTTTCCGCACTCAATACCTTTCTTGTCGAACTTGGCTGGGATGGTGAGGCGCAGACCATTCGCCGGGCAATCTCCGAAGGCGCGGACTGGCTTGAACCTCTCCAGGTGGAACACACCCGGCTTTTCGTCAATGCCGTTCCCTGCGTGGTTGCGCCGCCGTATGGTTCGGTCTACCTCAGCGCCGACGGCATGCTCTACGGCCCCAGCGCCGAAAAGGCCAAGGCTTTTTACCGGGAGCAGGGCTTCGATCTGGCAGGTGAGGCGGATATCCCCGATCATCTTACCTTTGAGCTGGAATTTCTGGCGTTGCTGGCCGAGGAAGGCAAGGACCAGGAAGAAGAGCTCTTCCTGCAAAATCATTTCAGGCCATGGTTTCCACATTTTCAGGCGCGTGTTTTACAAAAGGGTCGTCACCCTTTTTATGGAGTTCTAGTCAATCTTATTGATTTTTTTACAAGGGAGGAAATGTGAAATGGCTTTGAATCTGACGAGACGTAAATTTCTCCAGACCGCATCCCTTGCGGCAGCAACGGCAGCGATGTCCGGCTGTTTTGCAAACAGGGCGACTGCGAGCACCCCGTTTGTCAAGAAACCATTTACCGCACCGGGCAGCTTTGCCGATACCACGACCGCGGTGGGCGGCGTCTGTGAAATGTGTTTCTGGCGCTGTCAGTTGGTGGGCAAGGTTCGCGACGGCAAACTGGTGAAGCTTGAAGGCAACCCCAAGTCCATCGACAACGGCGTGAGCATCTGCGCCCGCGGCAATGGCGGAGTCAAGCTGCTCTATGATCCGGATCGTCTGAAATTCCCTATGAAGAATGTGGGCAAGCGCGGCGCCCCCGAGTGGAAGCGGATCTCCTGGGATGAAGCCCTGGACGAGTGCGCCACCAAGCTCAAGGCGGTCATCGACAAGTACGGCCCCCACGGCATCGCCATCTTCCCCCACGGCTCCTCCGCCAAATACCCCATGACCTTCTTCGAGCATGTGATCGGCACCCCCAACAACTCCGAGGCTTCTTTTTTCCAGTGCCGCGGCATCCGCGACATGGCCTACGTCGCCACCCTGGACACCGCGCCGGATGAAAACGTCGATATGGCCAACGCCAAGGTTATATTCCTCTTGGGCACTCATCTTGGCGAAAACATTCACGTCTCCCATGTGAAGCGTTATCTGAAAGGCCTTGAGAACGGCGCCAAGCTGGTGGTGGTTGATCCCCGTTTCTCCGCCTCCGCGGCCAAGGCCCACACCTGGGTCAAGATCAAGCCCGGCACCGATACCGCTTTTTTGCTGGCGATGATGAACCACCTGATCAAGACCGGCAAATACAACAAGGCCTATGTGGAGGCCAACGGCGCGGGCTTTGACAAGTTCAAGGCAGGTATCTCCCATGCCACCCTGGACTGGGCCGCCAAGATATGCGACATTCCCGCCAGGCAGATCAAGGAAGTGGCCGAGCTGCTGGCCGCCAACGCCCCCAATGTTTCCATCCATCCGGGCCGGCACGTGAGCTGGTACGGCAATGATTTTCAGCGCCAGCGTTCCCTGGCCTGCCTCACCGGCCTGCTTGGCGCCATCGGCGTCAAGGGCGGTTTTGTCAAGGGCAAGGGCCCCAAGGTGGGTAAGTCCGGTTGGCCCAAGGTGAATGTTGAACATGCCGAGGCGCATGCCCTTCATCTCATGGCCAAGAAGCATCAGTTCTCGCCTCCGGGCACCCCGACGGACATGATCCGCGAGACCGCGGTCTCCGGCAAGCCCTATGCGATCAAGGGATATGTGGGCTGGGGCCAGAATCCCATCCAGACCATCCCGGATCAGGCGCTCACCATCAAGATGCTGCAGCAGATGGATTTTGTCATGGTCTGCGATGTCATGCCCACCGACATCACCATGTACGCCGATATCCTGTTGCCGGAATCCTCTTATCTTGAGCGGTACGACATGATCAAAACCGGCACTCAGTGGGACCTATCCGGCAAGCAGGAGCAGTACATCACCGCTCGCATGCCTCTGGTTTCTCCCACTGCTGCCGATCACGAGCGCAAGGATTCGGTGTGGATCGTCAACGAGCTGGCCAAGCGCATGGGATACGGTCAGCATATCCCGGTACAGTCCGAGCTGGAAATGACCAACAAGATTCTGGCTGGAGCCAATCTCTCCGTTGAGCAGTTGGTCAAGGAGGGCGGCATCCATGTGCAGCCAGGCGTTGACCCCTACGGTGCAGTGCTGAAGGTGAATTTTTTCAGCCAGGAAGTTGCCGATGCCGGTTTCCCCGGGGTGCCCACCTATATTCCGGTGCCGGAGCCGCCCAAGGGCTTTGCCCGCTTGGTGTATGGCCGTGCCCCGGTGCATACCTTCAACCGCTCCATGAACAATGCTTGGCTGATGAACGAGATGCCGGAAAATCCGGTGTGGCTCAACGACGAATCCGCCAAGAAAATGGGACTGAAAGACGGCGACCGCATCGAGCTGGTCAACCAGGATGGGGTGAAATCCGAGACCAGCAGCGTGGTCAAGGTCACCCCCGGCATCCGCAAGGATACCATCTACATGGCCCATGGCTACGGCACCAAGAACCCGGCCATGACCGTGGGTGTGGGCAAGGGTATCGACGACCAGAGCCTGATCACCGCCAAGGCTGTTGATCCAGAAACCGGCGCGCACGGCATGCGGAACAACTTCGTCAAGTTTGTCAAGAATGGCAAGGTGCTGAGTATTCCCGCCTGAAAATGAGTGATTTGGCGAGATGATACCGCAGGGAAATTAACCAATTCGATTTATGGAGGTATGCCGTGAGTCAATACGGAATGATTATAGATCTTGAGAAATGTGTGGGCTGTCATGCCTGCTCCATCGCCTGCCGGGCCGAGTGGGAGGTTCCCACGGGCAAGGATTCGGCCCAGCGGGAACGGAGAAGAAACTGGGTGGATCGCCTCGGCCCGAGCAAGACCCCCCAGGGCTTGGCTTCCACCTATTATCCCGGCCTGTGCAACCATTGCGACAACCCGCCTTGCGTGGATATCTGCCCGGCGGACAAGGTAGAGGTCACCTTTACCGATGCGAAGACCGGAGCGACCAAGAAGATGGAAGTGGCTGCCACCTGGAAGGACCCTTTCAACGGCACGGTGCAGATCGACAAGGAACGCTGCCTGGGTTGCGGTGTTTGCGCCGATGTCTGCCCGTACAGCGCCCGCTATGTGAATGAGGACGAGGGCGACCCAAAGGCCGACAAGTGCACCTTCTGCGTGGAGCGGGTTGCGGTAGGGCTTGAACCTGCCTGCGTGCAGACCTGCCTGGCCCGCGCCCGGATATTCGGCGATCTCTCCGATCCCAATTCCGAGGTTGCCAAGTACGTGAAGAAAGGCGCGGCCAAACTGGAAAGCGCCAAGGTGAAGATCGGTCCCAATGTCCGTTACTACGGCAACAAAAAGGACATGCACCTGCTGACCACCACCTCAACCCCGAAGACCATGCCGCAGGCCAATCTGCGCCGGACCATCATGGCTCAGATGCTGAAGCCGGCCATGGATCAGGCTAAGAGCCTGGGTATGCTTGGTTTGGCTGGTGCGGTGATTGTTAAGGGTTTGAGCGAGGACGAGAAGGAATAAGTCGTTTCGCGTTTTTGCTGGTTATGAGAAGCCCCCGGTGCCGTAAGGCGTCGGGGGCTTTTTATTTGGGTGGGAGAAGTTTTCTTCAAACGGGGGGACTAACTTTTCAAGACCTCCTTTAACAAATTATATAACTTGCCAGCGTCCCTGTTGGTTTCACCTCTATTGGTCTTCTGGTGTACGCCGAGGATGTTTCCCTGAGCCCTTATTCTTGACACTTAAACAACAATTCCGCCCATCGTCTGCAATTCTTTTGAGATGGATCGAAGCCGCCAGGCTTTATAGACCATATAAAGCGAAACTAGACCCATGCCGAACAGGGGAATGGTGATAATTGAAATTGGCACCATCCAAAAGAAAAAGGAAAGGCCAAGTCCATCCTCGCAATACATTTTTCCATCCGGCAGACTAAGTCCCATAATCCTGCGCTTCATAATGTAGAGCGTACATTCGCCGTCTTGGTCAAAGCCGCGCCTCAAATAGTTGTCAAGGGCGTTCGGAATAACCACATCGCTCAAGATTGTGTCTCCAATTTCAATGACGGAGTATATAGTCGCCTTTTTATCTATGACCACAGTTGAGTTCCCAAGCATTGTAAGTTTGCCGGTAATATTTTTCATCCCCGCACCTTGTTTCTGATCTCTTTGTTTGCCTTTATTGGCAGTTTAGATTTGAGATGCCCAACGTCTTCCCGTTGTGTCCTTCAGCCCGGGATAAATGTCCAGCCTGTTTTATTCGCTAGCGCAAATACGAATAACAAATGGGGGTGTAGCCCGATTTGTTATTCAACACATGGGTTTGTCGCTATTCCGAGTGGGTAATGGTATAAAAATGATTTATCCCACTTTGGAGGTGTAATCGTTTGAATTCAGAATCATTGTTCGCCGTGGCCCTTGGTATAACTCCCCCTTTGGAGGTAGAGGGGGTCGAGTTCTCCAAAGAGAACAAGCGGCTTGACATCAAAATCGGCTTCCATCGC